>OX638377.1:4800000-6265692 GCA_951813615.1 uncultured Latescibacterota bacterium
ACAGGGCCTCAAATTTCAATCAGAGGCCCTATCTTTACAAACGCGCTGTGCAGCGAGTGCTACTCGACGAGGATCACAATGCCTCAATTCGATATACGTGCCGCTGGCCAATAAGTGACACAACGCTTGTTGGGCGATCGACAATTACTGCAAATAGCTCCAGAATATCCCGCCCCAAAACACTCATATCAAGTGCCTCAAACTGAGTGAAGGCAGCATACTCGCCGCGAAATGCAACGGTCCTGCCCCCATCTCGCTTAAGGCGAATCTGCGTCGCGACCGTCACAGACTCTGCAATTCCCCCGACACCGCCGATATTCATCTGAGTTGGAGCTTGCGGAAAGCCGAGGATCTCAAAGATAGCTGCGCTGAAAACGGTGCGGTCCGCACCTGTATCCACCAAAAACGGAGCAGGTTCCCATACCCCGCTGGCGGCCTGGATCGCACCGCGGATCACAGGGCGCACTATGCCGTCGTCATATGCGTACCATTCGCCATCGATGCGCATAAATGCGCGCTACCTTGTCTTTTGGTATATACTGGACGAAACGGCCTTTATCCTCAGGGTGCACGGCTGTCGCCAGTGCAAGAGCTTCCTTAGCTGTAGCAGCTTCAAAGAGTTCCTCGCCGGCAATACATATACACCGGCCTCGATACTTAGCATAAATCTCTGAAGCATGGACCTGTAGCCAAGCTGCATTGCGGTCGAATTGCTCGCGCTGCGCCTTGGCTTCCGCAAGTTGGGTCGAATCCGTTATCTCCTCAATGACGATCGGAGGAAACTGTTCGCTCATGGTCTCGGTCTCCTTCGGAAAGGAAAGCCCCGGCCAGCACGCCAGCCGGGGCAAAAGAAAAAACCCAACCTTTCAACAGGTCAGTGACCACTTACTTGAGCAGCAGCATCTTCTTGGTTTCGAGAAACTCACCGCCTGCCTCCAAGCGGTAAAAATACATCCCCGAAGACAAACTGTGACCGCTGTCGTTCGTCGCCTCCCATTCCACGACGTAGCGACCCGCGCTCTGATGCTCGGCAACCAGCGTCCGAACTTCCTGACCAACCACATTATACACGGTCAGTTCCACGTCCGCCGCCTGCGGCAGTGAATACTTGATCGTCGTCGCCGGGTTGAACGGGTTCGGATAGTTGTTGGCCAACGCGAACACTTCCGGACGCGTCTGCAACTGCACCGGCGCCGGCAACGCCAGACGGTTGAAGCCGAACTCGCTGTCATACGTCTGGTTGTCGGTGATCTCAATGACCGTATTCTCGATCTCCGTCTTGGCGCGGAAGACCAAGCTCAGCGCCACCTCGCCCTCGGAGATCACATCCCCGTGAGCGACCAGCGCCAACACGCCGCCTTCGTCGCTCAGCACCTGCGGCGCGGCCAATTCGCTGCCACCCAGCGGCTGATCGGTCAGCACCTCGACGAACTCCAGCTTGTCGGCCTCATACTGCACCTGCAAGCCGTAGCCCTTGATCGCGGCGAAATCCGCCAAGCTCACGTCGAGGACAAAGTCCTCACCCACGATCGGCATGGCCGTCCGCGCGTCCAGATACATCCGCGCACCATCGTTGAGGCCGGCGAACATGGGCACGCGCTTGCCCGCGGCCGCCGTGCTGCGACCGAAGTTGTCGGCAAAGACGAAGAAATCCTCAAAGTCGATCATCGCATTGGGTGCCAAGTCAAACGCAGGATCAAACCCAGTGTCTTCCGCCGTCAGACCGAAGAGATCAGCGAGAATGAAGAAGTCGTCGAAGCCCACGTGATTATCGGCACCGAACAGACCGAAGATCGCGAGACCTTCGCTATCGACCACTATATTGCGCACGGCCATCGCCGTATGCTCGATCTCGGAACCAGTCTCGTTGTCCAAGTCGAAGGGCCGCACCTGATAGGTGTAGCGCACGCCATGGAGCGCCGTCTCATCGACAAAGGCCGTAACGCCTGCATCGACCTGCCCGACTAGGACGAACTCGTCTTCGCCCGCGGCGCGGCGATAGATGTTGTAGCCATGGACGCCGACAACCGGCTCAGTCGCAGCCGGGCCGACAGCTCCAGCAACAGCGCCCTGCAAGAGCTGGTCAGACGGCGAGCGCGTCCACGTCAGGGCGATGCGGCTGCCCTCGTCGTTGGGCGCATCCAAGACGCTGAACGACGGCACAGCGTCCGGCGCGATGTCGTCAATAGCGCGCACCAGATTTTCCGTGACGGTGATCTCCGACTGCTGCAGCACGCCTTCGACGCCCTTCAGCTTCGGAGCCACGCCTTGAGCGTAAGCGAGTGCTTCCGGCAGCAGCGTGGCGATCACCGGTGCATCACCGGCTTGCGCCGCTTCCATGCTGGCCATCAGCGTCTCGGCCATCTGCTCATAGGGCTGGTTCAGGTTTTCAGCACTGACGAACGCGGCCTTAGCGGTAACAATGAGCGTGGTTCGACCGTCGCGCTCGGCGGCAATGCCCCAGCGGGTGGCGACATTGTCGAGCGTAGCGACGATGGTGCGGCCAAGCTGCACGCCCGGCACGGCATCTACCTCGGCCCAAGGAATCATTTCATTGTTCAGCGAGGGTATTTCGCGGAAGATGCGATAGCCGTCCAGCGTATCGTGGTCTTCCGACAAGGGCCAAGTCAGCATCAAAAAGCCGCCTTGGTCACCACTGCCGTCGGCACCCTTGTAATCTTGGGCCAACAGAATGTTGGGAGCATCCAACGGAGGCGGCACCACCTCGATGGTGAACGGTAGCATTGAAGCACTCGCGCCATTAACGTCCATAACTGTGATCGTGACTATGGCCGTACCTACCTCGGAGGGCGTACCCGAAATTGTCCGCGTGGCCTCGTCATACGATACGCCAGCGGGAAGCCCTGACACGCTGAGTGTATACGGCGGAGTCCCCCCAAATTGCTGCAACGTAGAGTCGTCCGGCAGCAACAGCGGCTCAATCGCCGCGCCTAGCTCATACGTCCCTTCGGCCATCGGAGCATCTGAATCATCGGACGACTCCATCACCTCGATGGTGAACGGTGGCAGTGGAGCACTCGCGCCATTAGCGTCCGTAACCACGATCGTGACTGTGGTCGTACCTACCTCGGAGGGCGTACCCGAAATTGTCCGCGTGGCCTCGTCATACAATACGCCAGCGGGAAGCCCTGACACGCTGAGTGTATATGGCGGGGTCCCCCCTCCCAACTCCTGCAACGTGGCGTCGTCCGGCAGCGGCAGCGGCTCAATCGCCGCGCCGGCCTCATACGTCAGTTCATTGGCCAAGGCGGTATGGGCGGGCAAGAAACCGCTTACTCCCAAAAGAGCCAGAAAAACGACAAACAACGATGTTTGCTTCATGATTCTCTCCTTAATTAATGAATGTAGCAGGCGCTTGCTCGACGAAGAGCGCCCGCAAGCGGCTGGCTCTTGACGACTGCCCTAGGATAAGTTCCTTATATACTTATTTAACAAAGATAATAATCACAAGTACTTTTTCGCAATCTGGCAATCGTATGATTATCGACGTCCACAGCCACACTTGGCAATATCCCGAGCATTTCACCGACCAATTTTGCCAACAAGCAACCCAGGTGGCCAAAGCCAACGAGGCCCTCGATTTAACCGTAACCTACGCGGCCTATCGCACGGGCGCACAAGCCTGCGGCAAGACCATCGTCTTCGGCGGCAAGGCCCGGCGTTCCGGCATCTGGGTCGACGACCGCTACGTCGCCGATTACGTAGCCGCGCACCCAGAAGCACTCATCGGCTTCCTCTCGCTCGACCCCACCCAAGACGGCTGGGAGCAGGAAATGGCCTACGGGCACCAAGAGCTCGGCCTCAAGGGCATCAAGCTGCTCTCCATGTACGCCGGCTTCTATCCGCACGACCAAAGCCTCGACCCGCTGTGGCGCTACGCCGCCGAGCACAGCCTGCCCGTGCTGTTGCACACCGGCACCACCTTCGTTTCCCAAGCCCCGCTCGACTGCACCTTGCCGCGCCATCTCGACCCGGTGGCCATCCGCTTCCCAGCGGTCAAAATCATCATGGCCCACCTAGCGCATCCCTACGAGGGCGAGTGCGTAGCCGTCATCCGCAAACACCCCAACGTGTACGCCGACGTCAGCGCCCTGCACTACCGGCCTTTCCAGCTCTACCACAGCCTGATGCTGGTGCAGGAATACGGCGTCTGGCACAAATTGCTCTTTGGCAGCGACTATCCCTTTACGACGATCGACGCCTCCATTGAAGGTCTGCACGGCTTGAACAAAATGCTCGACGGCACGGCCCTGCCGCGCTTGGACGAGCGCGAGATCGACGCCTTAATCCACCGCGACAGCCTCGACATTTTAGGGCTTTAAGAAAAACTTGCGTCAGATCGCCTTTTCTCTTACATCCTATTTTATCTTCCCACGCACCCCGCCTCTTCCCAAAGGAGTCTCTCTATGAAGCATTTACTCTTTAGTGCCTTGTCCCTCGTCCTCGTCGCGGCACCCGTGCTGGCTGATGACGAAGCGGATGAAGCCGATATCTATGAAATGGGCGAGATGATCATCACCGGCTCCAAGCTGCCGCAGACGCCGGGGAATGTGACCCAGAAAATCTCCATTATCACCGCCGACGAGCTGGGCTCCTTAGTCCTCGGCAACGGCAACCTAGCGGAGATTCTCTCCTACAGCCCGGGCAACTTCGCCAACGTCCTCTCCCGCAACGACGCCAACTGGGGGTCGTCCGGCGGCTTGGCGCACACCTACAAAGGGTACATGCTCGACGGCCTGCCAATCGACTCCTTCGTCGATCTCCAAAGCCTCGATTCGTGGGCCTTCCAGCGGGTCGAAGACCAGCGCGGCTCGGCCTCGGTGCTCTATCCGACCTATCTGGCCATGGACTTCGCCGGCAATCAGTCGCCGCTGGCGGGGACGGCCAACTTCATCCTCAAGGAGCGCGTCGAAAGCACTCGCACCAGTGCCTCGGCGTATTACGGCTCCTACAACACCCTCGGCGGGCGCTTCTTCCACCAGCGCGCCGCCGGCAATCTGCACCTCTTCTTCGGCGGGCACCACGAGGACTCGGACTACACCTACTACGGAACCTTTGACGACGACGGCAACAGGAACTCCTGGCTGAATATGGATGACGACCCCGAGTACGAGAAAACCAAGATGTACATGCGGGGAACCTACTTCCTCGACGACAGCGGCCAGCGGGCCTCCCTCTACGCCCACCGCACTTGGCACACCGGCGATGCCGGCCGCATCAATCGAGACTTCGGCCACACCTACACCACCCTAAACGCCGGGTACACGAACCCGATCTCCGACAAGGCCACCCTCCAAGCCAAGGTCGGCTACCGCGACTACGTGCGCCGCTGGGAGGAGGATGGCATCTGGGAGGATCCCCAAAGCCGCCAACTGCGCTCGGAGGACGGGGTGGACCAGTCCGTCATGCCGGCTGATCTCTCCCTCTCCATCATAACCCGAGAAGCAGACGTACTCACCGTGGGTGCCGATTATCAACTCGCCTCGTACGCGACCTCGCGCGAGATCGGCGAGATAAGTCCCGGCAACGACGCCACCGCCACCGCCGTGGGATTCTACGCCCAAGAAGAGTTCCGCTTGGATGCACTCATCCTGCGGGCCGGGGCGCGCTACAACATCATATCGCACGACATCGACCTGTTGCAGGGTGCTCCCCCGAACGAGACCAGCAATTCTTGGAACAAGGTCCTCTACAGCGCCGGGGCGCGCTACAACCAGAGCGATGACCTCTCAGTGTTCGCCAACATCGGCACCAGCTTCAAGGCACCCTCCCTCAAATCGGTGGGCGGCACCGTTCCCCCGGACGGCAAGGGCGGCCATCTCCCGAATCCAGATATCAAGCCGGAGTCGGGGACCAGCATCGACGCGGGGGCGAACTTCCGTCCGACGGAAGGAGTGCAAATCGGCCTGCGCGGCTTCAACATCATTATCGACGACCAGATCGTGCAGCGGGTGGTGCCCGTGGAAGAAGACGATCCGGCGCAGTCGCAGGATATCAACGCCGGCAACACCGCGACCACCGGCGTGGAGCTAGAGGTCTCCCACCGCCTCGACGAGACCGTGGAGTGGTTCGCCAACTACACCTACACCAACGCCGAGGTGAAGGAGCACCTTGATGAGAACCAAGTCGGTGCCAAGATCAACTTCGTACCGGAAAGCGCCATTGGTGCCGGGGTTCACCTCACCTTCTCGCAGGGCTTGCGGGCGACGGTCACCGTGCAGTCCTACAGCGGCATTTACCAAGACATCAACAAGGACGCCGAACCCCTCGACGGGTACATGCTGGTGAACGCTCGCCTTGAGCAGCGCGTCCGCACCCAAGACGGGTACGACCTGAGTCTCTATCTCGAACCGTACAACATCACCAACCAGGCCTTTGAGATGCCTTGGGGGTTTGCGGATCCGGGCTTCTCGGTCAACGGCGGCCTGATGGTCTCGTTCTAGCGCCGCGACCACCGTAGGGGTAATCCTTATGATTGTCCTAAAAAAAGCAAGGGTGCCCACGAGGGATGCCCCTACGATACGGCCTCAACTAATGATTAACGTGAGTTCGGTATAAGGAAGGGCAAAAGCTCGATAGCTATTTTTTAGGGAGTGCCTTATCTTCACAATCGTGTGTAATTAAGCAGATCACGCCTCCAGTTAGAAGGTCGCTTAACCCGAACTCACGTAATGATTACATCCCTCTCCCTTCTTCTCGCTCTCCTGCTCACCGACACTCCGGCGCTCGCAGAAGGCGTGGCGGTCACCGATTTCCGCGGTCGTCGCATCGAACTGGACAAGCCGGCCGAGCGCATCGTCTGCCTGCTCGAAAGTGCCCTCACCGGCCTGTACATGCTCGGGGCTGAGTCGCGTCTCGTCGGCATTTCGACCAATATCTACCAAGAAAGCGTCTATGCGTACTACGCGGCGATGGACGAACGCATCCGCGAGCGCACCCTGGCGACACCGGGAAACTGGGACTTCGTCAACATCGAGAGCGTGGTGGCCCTGCAGCCGGACCTAGTCATTATTCGGACGGCTCAGGAGGAGTCGATCGCCGCGCTCGAAGAGAAGGGAATCCCGGTCTTCGGAGTCTATATCGAGCGCTTCGCAGACATTCACCGCGAGATCACCGCCCTCGGTGAGCTGACCGACACCCAAGAACGAGCGGCCGAACTCCTCGCCATTGCCCAAGAGGAGTTGGACGCGGTGCAGCGCAAGACCGCCCTCGGCGCAGGAGAAGCCAAGCCGCGCGTGTACTTCATGTGGGACCAAGGACCGCTGGAGACGGCCGGCCGCAACAGCACTGCGCAGGAATTGATTGATCTGGCCGGAGGAACCAACGTGGCGGGTGGCAGCGAACTCGAGCACCTCGTCGTCAATCTCGAAAACGTCCTCGTCTGGAACCCAGAGCTAATCGTCATGTGGTGCAACGACCGGCTCGATGCCGAGGACATCGGCGAGTTGTCCGGCTGGCGCTCGCTTGCAGCCGTGCGCAACGGGCGGGTGCGCGAACTGCCCGACCCCTTCTCGTGCGACTTCTGGACCCTCAAATACATCTTCACCGTCGATCTCGTCGCCCGCTGGTGCCATCCAGATCGCTTTTCCGCAAGCGACCTAGAAGAGCTGCGGGCCAACCTGCTGAACAAGCTATACGGGGGACGGCTCGGAGAGCTACCGTCTATCTCATACGGGACGGGGGACGGCCCGTGAATAGCGTTTTCCTCCGCCGGCTTATTTACATCCTGCCACTGCCGGTTCTCTTTGGCTCCCTGCTGCTCGGCCCTTCGGCCAGCGCCGAGGCGGGAAAGATTCTCTCCTGGCTCTACGGCTTACTCTTTCGCGAGGCAGCCGCCGGGAGCGAAGAGGCGCTGGTGGGGACAATCGTGTGGGAGGTGCGGATGCCGCGCATCCTCCTCACCTTTCTGGTGGGAGGAGCCTTGGCCGCATCCGGCAATGCCTTGCAGGCGATGTTTCGCAATCCCCTCGTGGCCCCCTACATCCTCGGGCTTTCCTCCGGTGCCGCCTTTGGCGCAGCTTTAGCCCTAGTTCTGCCGTTCCTACCAGTCCAGCCGACGGCCTTTGGCTTTGGCCTGTTCGCCGTGGGCTTGGCTTACTTTTTAGCCCGCACCCGCAAGACCGTGTCGGTCGTCTCCCTCATTCTCTCGGGAGTGATCGTCACTGGGATTTTCACCGCTCTGCTGACCATCGTCCAGTTCCTCTCCGACCCGTACAAGTTGCAAACCATTGTCCATTGGACTATGGGCAACCTGCACAATTCGAGCTGGGCCAAGCTGCGCTCCGCAGCCCCGGGGGTGGGCATCGGCGTGATCTGGCTCTTTCTCTTTCGCTGGCGCATGAACGTGCTGGCCCAAGGCGACGACGAAGCGCGCGCGGTTGGCCTAAACCCAGAGCGGGAGCGGGTGCTAATCCTCATTCCAGCGACCTTAGCCGCTTCGGCGGCGATTGCCGTAGCCGGCGTCATCAGCATGATTGGCCTCGCCGTGCCGCACATGGTGCGCATGATGCTAGGCCCGGACAACCGCCACACCCTGCCGGCCTCCTTTACCTTTGGCGGAGCCTTTCTGCTGCTGGTCGATACCTGCTCGCGCACGTTGGCCTCCTTTGAAATCCCGGTCGGGGTCTTCACCACCCTGCTCGGTGGGCCGTTCTTCATCTTCCTCCTCAAAAAGGCGCGGATCGGATGGGAGACCTAACACCGGTCATCCAAGTAGAGAATCTCTCCTTTGCCTACGAAGAGCGGCCGATCCTCAACGACATCTCGCTGGAGATCCCGGCGGGACAGTTCACCGTCCTGCTCGGCAAGAACGGCAGCGGTAAATCGACGCTCATGCGCATTCTCGGCGGTTTCCTCGACTTCAAAAGCGGCAAAGTGCATATCATGGGGGAAGAGATCCGCTCCTTCTCGTCCCGGCAGCGGGCCCGCATCCTCGGCTTCTTGCCCCAGCACCACCGTCCAGTTTTTCCCTTTTCCGTGCAGGACGTGGTCCTAACCGGCCGCGCCAGCTATGTCTCCTATATCCCCAAGCAGGAGGACCTAGCGGTCTGCATCACAGCGCTGGAACGGGTCGGCATTGTCCATCTGAAGGAGCGTCCCTATACCGATCTGTCGGGGGGGGAGCAACAACTCGTCCACATCGCTCGGGTTCTGGCCCAGCAGCCCCGTCTCATCCTCCTCGACGAACCGAGTTCGCACCTCGACTTCCTCAACCAAGCGCACCTGCTGCGCCTGATCCGCGAGTTGGTCGATGCCGACCTCACCGTCCTCGCCATCTTGCACGACCCCAACAGCGCCTTCCTCTATGGAGATCACTTCATTTTCCTCAAGGATGGTGCCGTGGAGCGGCTGTCAGCGGCCGAGCGGCCGTGGGACCGCGACTTTCTGGAGCGGATCTACGACACTAAAATGGATTCGATTCCCTACGGCGACCGCGCCTTCGTGGTGCCGAAGAGGTGAGCGGGCTCAGCCGCTGTGCAGGACTATCTCGCGGTCGGCGCCGCGCAACGGCAGTTCGACCCAGCCACCGCCAGCGCGGTGGGAGGCGTGAAAGGCAATGAGCGCCTCTAGCGTGCGCACGGCTTCCCTCGCATCGTAGGAGAAGGGGCCCTCCCCCTCGAGCCAATTGACAATCTCGACTACGGCGCGATCCATGCCGCTGTCCGGGGAGTCGTCGGGCAGGAACTCGCGGTCGTCGCCGCGCACGATCTCAATGTCGCGGTTGCGGCAGATGGCGTAGCCCTCGGTGCCGTGGAAGCGATGGCGCGGTGGTGCGGTGCCGTAGTCGGCCGCGTCAACCGTGCAGATCAAATCGCCCTGCGGCGCGCCATCGACCGCGGGTAAGTCGCGTCCGAGGCGCAGCAGGCCCCAGCCGCCGGGATCGGTGAAGGCACCGCCACGGCAGTCGGGTTTCCCCGACAGGTCGAGGGTGCCGGATACCGCGGTCACCGGCAGGCCGGTGGCCATCTGCACGGCGTCGATCATGTGCGTGCCGACGTTGCCGAGGCGGCCAGAGGTCCACTGGAGCGAGGCCGAGGTCAGCGTGCCGAGGGCACCAGCGGCGATGCGGTCGCGCAGCGCCCGATAGCCGGGGTGGAAACGCAGGTTGTGGTTGATGACCAGCAGGGCACCGGCCTTGTTGCAGGTGGAGAGCATGCCCTCGGCCTCGGCGACCGTCGCCGCAATGGGCTTTTCGCAGTAGATGGCGCGGGCACCGGCTTCTATGGCCGCTTGGGTAATCTCGGCGTGGACGGGGGTGTACGTGGCGATCGAGACGATGTCCAAGGGCGCGGCTGCGCGGAACATCTCGCGCCAGTCGGCAAATGTGGGCACGCCGTAGCGCGCGTGGAAGCGCTCGCGCCGCCCGTCGTCGCGGCTGCTGCCGGCGACTAAATCGACCCGGTCGTGGTTGCGCAGTGCCCCCACGTGCGTGCCGTCGAGGTCCTCGACGAGCTGGCCGAGGGCGTCGCCCGAGACCTGATCTGCACCTCCGATGAAGCCCAATCCTACGATTGCTGCACGGTATTTCGTTTCTCCTGCCATGGTATTCCTCCTATCAGACTTTGAGGCCGAGCACGCGCGCGCAGGTCCCACCCATAATCGCCGCCAGATCCTCGGCCGAGAGGAACTCGCAGTAGTCCTCAATCCAGCGGCGCGACTGGCGATAGGTGCAAAACCGGTTCTGGAAGGGCATATCCGTGCCCCACAGCAGCCGCTCGGCACCAATGCGCTCGACCATCTGCTCAAGCGTCGGCCACAGTTCGCGGTACGGGTAGTCGAACAAGTCGCCGAGGCGCACCGGGAAGCAGACTTCTAAGCTCAGATTCGGATTGTCGAAGGGAGCCCATATCTCGTCGGGCAGTTCAATTCGACTCGGAAAACCGGCGGGATCGTCGTCGAGGAAGAGACGCCACGGGAAGCCGTGCGTGAGGCTGCACAACACGTCCGGGTAACGCTCCATCCAGCGCACCAAGATGTCGAGCTCGGCCAAGTAACCGCGACGACGGCTCTCCACCGTCTGCAACACCGACGCTTCGCCCGGCCCGGTGCCGAGCGTAAAGAACACGGGCACGCCGAGCGTGGCCACGGCCTCCCAGAACGGACGCAGGTGCTCCCCGTCCCACGGATCGGAGCGATAGTAGTAGGCGTGAGGCGGGTTGAACTTGATCGCGTGCAGACCGTGCTGCTCGACGGCGGCGACCGTCTCGGCGATGACGGCATCAAGTTCACCGGCCAAGCGCCACTCATCAACCGGAGCCATCGAATAAATGCGCGCTGGATCGACGGCGACCGACTCCGCCTGGAAGACTGGATCACGGCCCAGCATGGCATCGACGTGCAACAGGACTTTATCGACGCCAGCATAGTCCATCTCGGCCAGCAAGTTGTGAGGCGTGTACTCCAAGTGGGGCAAGTTGGGCGGATAGAACTGCTTGGTGAAATCCTCGCCGTCAATCGTCCACACCACCCGTCCCTTGTCGTGGTCAACACGAAAGTTGACGTCGGGCAGGTTGTCGAAATCCATGGCCCCACCGGGAGCGGCCAGCACATCGGAAGAGGCCGGTGCGCGGTCGCGGATGCGCCAAGCGGGCTGGTGATGGGAGGCCTGACCGCCCTGGACCCAGCGGAGGTGATCAGCAGCCGTAGGGTGCCCGGCAGGAGAGTCGGCGGGAGGGAAGCAGTAGGCATGAGAATCGATGATCATGGGCAGTACCTTAGTAATCGCGTCAGGAAAGTCGAAGGAAGAGTATATCTCTTTGAGAAGGATGTCAACGAAAGGAGCTCTAGCGCACCGACTTCAAGGATCTAGCACAGCTTGACCCACCATTAGAAACACTGTTTATTCGGTCCTATCTACTGTCGCCTCCAACCTTGCGCAACCGGCTCCCATCACCCCAAGACATGCTCTGCGCCGAAATGAAAGCCATTGACCGATACCATAAATGGGTCAGGGTATCGAGTATATATCGGCCAATGTCCGGACTTGATTGCGGAGATCCACGGTGACGATCCACTGCAAGTTAGGAGGGATTGTGTGAAGTCATAGCAGACGTTATTGCGTCTCAGGGGCGTCCACTTCCATAACTCCGAGTACGACCTGTACAGAGTGCCGAAGGAGTGACCTCTGGGCCATTACCGTGGAGAAAAACCATGTTCATAGAACGAGCAATGGCGCGAATACTGCTAGCACTAGTAGCGATGGCGATTGCAGCCTCGGCTTGGGGGGATGAGATCGGCGGGTCGGGACGGCTACCCGTCGGGACGGTAGCTGTTGAAGACGGAGAAACGGATGCCCTCACCGATATGCTGCGCTCTGAAGAGCTGAGCTTAGGTCTGATCGTAGGGGCGTTGGCGCTGGCCCTTTTCCTCGGCGCGGCGCACGGCCTAGAGCCGGGGCACGGCAAAACCATCGTCGCCGCCTATCTCGTCGGCGCGCGCGGCACCGTGGGCAATGCCCTTTTCCTCGGCGGGGTAGTCGCCCTCACGCATACTTCTAGCGTCATTTTGTTGGGTCTAGTAGCACTCTTTGCCTCCCAGTACATCCTGCCGGAACAGATCTTCCCTTGGCTCGGTACGGCGTCCGGTTTCCTGATCATGGGGCTAGGCACATGGCTTTTGGTCAATCACCTTAGAGGTCGCATCCCTGGTCACAGCCACTCTCATGGGGGACAGCTCCACGGACACAGCCATGAAGAAGAGCATCTCCACGAGCACGTCCACAGCCACGCCCATGGAGAGTATCTCCACGGACACAGCCATGAAGAAGAGTTTCTCCACCAGCACGTCTATAGCTACTCCCTTGAGGAGCATCTTCACGAACACGGCCATGAAGAAGAGCATCTCCATGAGCACGTCCACAGCCACGCCCATGGGGAACATCATCACGAACCCAGCCATACCCGCGAAGAGGAATATCACCACGGACATGGCCATAGCCATGAAGAAGGGCACCACGGCCACCACGATCACCCTCATGGGGAACATCATCACGGCCACGGTCATACCCATGAAATACCCGACAAAGTGACCCTCGGCAGTTTGCTAACGCTGGGGATTTCCGGCGGTATCGTGCCTTGTACGGGAGCCTTGGTGATCCTGTTGCTGGCGGTGGCCTTGCATCGCGTCGCCTTTGGTTTGCTGCTTTTGGTGGCCTTCAGCGTCGGACTGGCGGCAGTCCTCATCGCCATCGGCGTGCTCATCGTCAAGGCGCGACCGCTCGTGGAGCGCTTCTCGGGCGATGGCCGCTGGATTCAGCGGCTGCCCATTGCCAGTGCAGCAGTCATCATCGTCGTCGGCTTCGTCATAACGCTCAGAACGCTAATGCACTCGGGGATTATGTAGGGGAGCGCCCATTGCATTGGGCACTGATCCCCGCTCAAGGTCGCCAGCGGCAAATGGCGCCCAATCCCAGTCACTCATACAAAAAAGAAGGGGAACCTCGCAAGGAGGTCCCCCTTTTTTCGTACAACCTGCCGCCGCTCAGGGTAACTGCGTGCTGCCCATCAGATAGCGGTCCACCTCGCGGGCGGCACCCCTGCCCTCGTTGATCGCCCACACGACCAAGCTCTGGCCGCGCCGCATGTCGCCAGCGGCGAAGACTCCTTCGACGCTAGTGGCGTATTTCTCGTGCTCAGCACGGGCGTTGGAGCGCTCATCGCGCTCGACGCCTAGCTGTTCGATCATCGCGTCCTCTGGCCCGCGAAACCCCATCGCCAACAGCACCAAGTCGGCCGGCCAAACCTTCTCGGTGCCCTCGATCGGCACGGGCGTGAAGCGGCCGTTTTCATCCTTATCCCATTCGATATTGACCGTGTGCAGCTCCTTGACGCGGCCCTCGTCGTTGCCGACGAACCGCTGGGTCATAATCAGATACGTGCGCGGATCGTCGCCAAAGCGGGCTTTGGCTTCCTCTTGACCGTAGTCGAGCTTATAGACGTTGGGCCACTGCGGCCAGGGGTTGTCGGGCGCGCGCTCGTCCGGCGGCCGCGGCATGATCTCAAATTGCGAGAGTGTCTTGCATCCGTGGCGCATCGACGTGCCGACGCAGTCAGTGCCGGTGTCGCCGCCGCCGATGACGATCACGTGCTTGTCCTTGGCCGAGATGTAGTTGCCGTCCGCGTGATTGGAGTCGAGCAGGCTCTTGGTATTGGCGTGCAAAAAGTCCATCGCAAAGTAGATGCCCTGCAGATCCCGCCCTTCAATCGGCAGATCGTTGGGCTTGGTGGCCCCGCCGCAGAGAACCAGCGCGTCGTTTTCTTCCACTAGCTGCGTCGCCGGGAGATCCGCGCCGATCTCGGTGCGGGTGACGAACTTGACACCCTCCGCCTCCATCAGATCGACCCGACGCTGCACCACTTTTTTCTTGTCGAGCTTCATGTTAGGTATTCCGTACATCAGCAGGCCGCCAATGCGATCGGCCCGCTCGTACACGGACACCCAGTGGCCAGCGCGATTGAGCTGGGCGGCACAGGCCAAACCCGCAGGACCGGAGCCGACGACGGCGACCTTCTTGCCGGTGCGCTTGTCGGGCGGCTCGGGCACAATCCAGCCCATCTCAAAGCCCTTATCGACAATCGCGCACTCGACGCTCTTGATCGTCACCGGCGGGGCGTTGATCCCCACCACGCAGGCCCCCTCGCAGGGCGCTGGGCAGACCCGGCCAGTAAACTCCGGGAAATTGTTGGTCTTGTGCAGCCGCTCCAGCGCTTCCTGCCACAATCCGCGATAAACTAAGTCGTTCCATTCGGGGATTAGGTTGTTGATCGGGCAGCCAGAGCCTTTGTCGCCCTGACTGACGATGTCGCCCAAGTGGCAGAAGGGGATGCCGCAGTCCATGCAGCGCGCACCCTGATCGCGCAGGCGCTCGTCGGGAAAGTGCTCGTGGAACTCGTCCCAGTCCGCGACGCGCTCTAACGGGTCGCGGTCTTGCGGCAACTCGCGTGCAAACTCGATGAATCCGGTGGGTTTACCCATTGATTTTTTTCCTATTAGGACGCTTCGGCCATGGCCTCGCGGAAGGCGACTAGCGCGGCCTCGTCGCCGGTCAGTCCGCGTTCCTCGACGCGCTTGAAGGCGTTGAGCATCTTGCGGTAATCGCGCGGCATGACCTTGACGAACTGGGGCAGCACCGCGTCCCATTGGTCCAAGACCCGCTGGCCAAGTGCGCTATTGGTGTGCTGCACGTGGCGCTCGATCATGGACCGCAACTCGGCGATGTCCTCGGCGTCCTCTACCGGCCCCATATCGGCCATCTCGTCGTTGAAGCGGATCGCAAAGTCGCCCCCTTCGTCGAGCACGTAGGCAATGCCGCCCGACATCCCAGCGCCAAAATTGCGCCCGGTGAGGCCCAGCACCACGACCCGCCCACCGGTCATGTACTCGCAGCCGTGGTCGCCGACGCCCTCTACTACGGCGCGGACGCCGCTGTTGCGCACGCAAAAGCGCTCACCAGCAATACCGTGGATATATGCCTCGCCGGAGGTAGCGCCATAGAAGGCGACGTTGCCGCAAATGATGTTCTCCCACGGCACGAAGGTTGATCCTTTAGGCGGATAGAGCACCAGCTTGGCTCCCGAAAGCCCCTTGCCGAAGTAGTCGTTGGCATCGCCTTCGACTTCCATAGTCAGACCCTTCGGAGTGAAGGCGGCAAAGCTCTGGCCAGCGGCACCCGTGAACTTGAGATGAATGGTGTCCTCGGGTAGCCCCTCGGGACCGTAGCGCCGCGTCACTTCGCTGCCAAGGATCGTGCCTACGACTCGGTTGGTATTCTCGATCGGCAATTCCGCCACGACCGACTCGCCGTTTTCAAGAGCCGGTTTGCACAACTCCAGCAAGGTGGTATTATCGAGCGCCTCGTCCAGCCCGTGATCCTGCGGGATCTGGCAGTAGCGCCCGACTTGAGGGCCGACCTCGGGCTGATGCAAGATCTGCGTCAAGTCGATGCCGGCTGTCTTCCACAACGCAATGGCCTTCTTGGGCTCGAGCTGGTCGGTGCGGCCAATCATCTCATTGACCGTGCGGAAGCCGAGCGCGGCCATGATTTCGCGCATGTCCTCGGCGACAAAGCGCAGGAAGTTGACCACGTGATCGGGGGTCCCCACGAATTTGTCGCGCAGCTCCGGGTTTTGGGTTGCCACGCCCACTGGGCAGGTGTCGAGATGGCAGACCCGCATCATAATGCAACCCATCGCCACCAGCGCCGTGGTCGCGAAACCGAATTCCTCCGCGCCCAACAACGCAGCGACGACCACGTCGCGGCCGGTCTTGAGCTGGCCGTCGGTCTCGACGACGATGCGGCTGCGCAGATCGTTGAGCACCAGCGTCTGATGCGTCTCGGCCAGCCCCAGTTCCCAGGGCAGACCAGCGTGCTTAATCGAGGTCTGCGGCGAGGCCCCGGTGCCGCCGTCGTGGCCCGAAATCAGCACCACATCCGCGTGGCCCTTGGCTACCCCCGCGGCGACTGTGCCGACCCCGAACTCGGAGACCAGCTTGACGTTGATCCGCGCATCGACATTTGAATTTTTGAGATCGTGGATTAGCTGTGCCAAATCTTCAATCGAGTAGATGTCGTGGTGCGGCGGCGGCGAGATCAGTTCGACGCCTGGGGTCGAGTGGCGCACCTTGGCGATCCAGGGATAGACCTTGGGGCCGGGCAACTCGCCGCCCTCGCCCGGCTTGGCGCCCTGAGCCATCTTGATTTGCAGTTCTTTGGCCTGAGTCAGGTAGTGACTCGTCACACCGAAGCGCCCGGAGGCCACCTGCTTAATGGCACTGTTTTTGGAGTCGCCGTTGGGCTCGATCACGTAGCGGGCCGGGTCTTCGCCGCCTTCGCCGGTATTGCTCTTGCCGCCGAGGCGGTTCATGGCGATGGCCAAATCTTCGTGTGCCTCTTTGCTAATCGAGCCGTAGGACATCGCCCCGCTCTTGAAGCGCCGGGTGATCTCCTCGACCGGCTCGACTTCCTCGATGGGTACCGACTCGACTTCGCCTTTGAACTCCAACAGGCTCCGCAAGGTCGCCAAGCGCTCGGACTGGTCGTTGATCAACTCGGCGTACTGCTTGTACACCGCGTAGTCATTGGCGCGCGACGCCCGCTGCAGCAGGTGGATCGTCTTGGGATTGAAGAGGTGATGCTCGCCGCCCTTGCGCCATTGGTAGTGCCCGCCCACGTCGAGGGTGCGGCCGTTGGTCGGGATCTGGGGGAAGGCCGCTTCGTGGCGCGCCAGAGCCTCGCGGGCAATGTCCTCAATACCCATGCCCTTCACCTGGGTCGTGGTCCAAGTAAAGTACTGATCAACCACTTCTTGGTTCAGCCCCACGGTCTCGAAAATCTGCGCCCCCCGATACGACTTGATCGTCGAAATGCCCATCTTGGCCATCACCTTGACCGTCCCCTTGATCGCCGCGTAGATGTAGCGCTCCTCGGCCTCCGCGTAGGTATAGTCCTCAAGCATGTTTTCGTGGATCATGTCGTTGAGGCTCTCAAACGCCATGTAGGGGTTGATCGCCTGCGCGCCGTAGCCCAACAGCAGACAGAAGTGATGTACCTCGCGCGGCTCGCCCGACTCGAGCGCCAAGCCGACGCGAGTGCGGGTCTCCAGCCGCACCAAGTGATGATGTACCCCGGACACGGCTAACAGCGCCGGGATCGGCACGTTGTCGGCATCTGCTTCCCGGTCTGAGAGGATGATTAGGTTACACCCCTCGGCGATGGCCGCATCGACTTGGGCGCAAAGCGCGTCCATAGCCTTGGCGAGACCGGCCTCGCCATCCTCGCGCTTGAACAGGATCGGAATCGTCTCCGCCTTGTGGCCAAAGAGATCGACCTGCCGCAGCTTTTCCAACTCGTCGTTTTTGAGAATGGGCCGCTGCAAGGTGATCTGGCGGCAACTCGCCGGCTCGGGCACCAGCAAATTGCGCTCGGGGCCGATCTTGGTCTCGGCCGAGGTAATCAATTCCTCGCGCAGCGGATCAAGCGGGGGATTGGTAACCTGGGCGAAGTGCTGCTTGAAGTAGTTGTAGAGAAGCTGCGGCCGCTCCGATAGCGCCGCCAGCGCCGCATCGTTGCCCATAGAGCCGACCGGATCCTTGAGCACCTGGACCATCGGCTTGAGGAAGACGCGCAGGTCCTCAAAAGTATAGCCAAAAGCCTGCTGCCAGTGGAGCACCTCCTCGTGGCTTTCCAACAGGGGCGCGCCCTGGACTTCGGGCAGGTCTTCGAGTGCGACTAGGTTGGCGTCGAGCCAAGTCTTATAGGGATGCTCGGTGGCTATCTGGTGCTTGATCTCCTCATCGCTGATGATCCGGCCCTTCTCCGTATCGATCAAAAGCATCCGGCCCGGTTGCAGCCGGCCTTTGAAGACGACGTCTTCCGGCGGAATACTCAGCACGCCCGTTTCCGAGGACAGCACCAAAATATCGTCTTTGGCAATGTAGTAGCGCGAGGGCCTGAAGCCGTTGCGGTCGAGCATGCCACCGACGACGGTGCCGTCGGTAAAGGCCACCGAAGCCGGCCCGTCCCACGGCTCCATCAGACAGCTATGGTACTCGTAAAAGGCCCGCTTCTCATCGCTCATGGTCTCGTGGTTTTCCCACGGCTCGGGAATCATCATCATCACCGCGTGCGCCAACGAGCGCCCCCCCAAGGTCAGCAGTTCGAGCGCATTGTCGAACTTGGCCGAATCAGAGCCGTCTTCGTGGATGATGGGGAAGAGCTTGTCGATGTCATCGCCAAAGTACTCGGACGCCAGCATTCCCTCGCGCGCGTGCATCCAGTTGCCGTTGCCGCGCACGGTGTTTATCTCGCCGTTGTGGATGATGTAGCGGTAGGGATGCGCCCGCTCCCAGCTTGGGAAGGTGTTGGTGCTAAAGCGCGAATGCACCAACGCAATGGCCGCCTCGAAGCGCTCGTCGGTCAAGTCGGGAAAATAGTCCACGACTTGGTCGGAGATCAGCATGCCCTTGTAGACGATGGTTCGCGAAGAGAGGCTAGCCGGATAGAAGAAGTCTCCACCGGCGACTTCGCCGCTGTAGCGAATCGCGTTTTCAGCGCGCTTACAGATAACGTAGAGTTTGCGCTCAAAGGCCAGCGCATCGTCGCCTTGCACCTCGCCGCGACCGATGAAGACCTGACGCTGGAACGGCTCGCGCAGCTTGGCGGTGTGGCCCAAGGCGGCGTTGTGGGTGGGCACGTCTCGCCAGCCGAGGATGTGCTGGCCTTCTTCCTCGACGATGCGGGCGAAGTGGTCCTCGCAGGCTTGACGCGAGGCGGGATCGGGCGGCAAAAACAACATGCCCACTCCGTACTCACCCGGCGCAGGCAACGCAAAATCGCAGATGGCGCTAAAGAACTTGTGGGGCAACTGCACCAACATGCCGGCACCATCGCCCGTATTGGCCTCGCAACCGCAGGCACCTCGGTGCTTGAGATGCTCCAAGACCTCTATCGCCTGGCGCACCACTTTGTGCGACTTGTGGCCCTTGATGTTGACTACAAAGCCAATCCCGCAGGCGTCGCTTTCGCGGGCTGGGTCGTAAAGACCCTGCTTTTGTGGGTATCCGGGAATACGAGTCATTTTAATTTTCCTTGCTCAAGGTCCTATCGAGGTAACAGCAGAGCATAAGAGATACCTAGGTCGCGCCGACCAAAGGGACGACCTCGCACTCACGCTCGGAAGTTGCCATCGGTTACTGCAGAAACGCCGCGCGCGCCGGTAGTAGAAAATACGCGCCCAGGCTAATGGACAGGACCGCCGTCTCGGTCTGTTCTGCCAAATTGTATAAGAGGGCTTAATATATGAAGTACCGCTACGTTGTCAAACACCCTTACGCCACTTTCCACAACTTTCTTCAAACATCCCTTGACAGCACTATTGCATATGGCCTAAATTGCGCTAACTTTCACTTCAAACCGGATAATTCAGGCCATGAGATGTTTTGACGAACAAGAGCGGCAGATCGTCCGCACCCTCATCCGCAACCCCCGCTGCTCGGACAACCGCATCAGCACCTTGACCGGCGTGCCGGTGCGCACCGTCAGCCGCAAGCGCGCCCGCCTCGAACAGGAAGACATCCTCTTCTACTACGCGGCGGTCGATATGCAGGCCCAGGGCACGGGCCGCTTCGCGACCCAGCACATGCTCACCATCAAGTTCAAATTGGGCATCACCCGCAGCCAGATTGTGCAGGAAATCCGCTCCGAACCCAATGTCGCCAACGTCTTTAGCGAGCTAATTCGCGACAGCTATATCGCCGAAGTAGATGGCCACATCGCGCTGGTGATGGTCGTCGAAGGCGAGTCCGACAGCGACGTGGCCGAAAGTGTCCAAGGCAAGATCATTCCCTCGCTGCAAAAAAACCACGGCGAGGACTCGATCCAAGAGATGCAAACCATCCGCCTGTTGGACCCCATCAGGCGGCTGCACAACTATTTGCCCATGGTAAATACGCAGGCGGGTTTCATCGTCGAATCTTGGCCCGACGACGCTATTTTCGTCGAGTAAAGGCCCCTAGCCACTCTCCTTCACCGCGGCCACCAAATCCAACACCGCCTCTTTGGCGCTGCCGAAAAACATCAGCGCATTTTCCGCGGCAAAAAGCGGATTGGGCAGCCCGGCAAACCCCGGGCTCAGACTCCGCTTAATCACCACCACCGTGCGTGCATTATCCACGTCGAGGATGGGCATACCGGCAATCGGCCCGGAATCCGCGTCGCGGGCGAGGGGGTTGACCACGTCGTTGGCACCGATGATCAACGCCACATCGGTCTGCTGGAAGGTCGGGTTGATTCGATCCATCTCCACTAACTTGTCGTAGGGCACTTCGGCCTCGGCCAATAGCACGTTCATGTGGCCCGGCATCCGACCCGCCACTGGGTGAATCGCGTACTCGACCTCGACGCCGCGCTCTTCGAGCAAATTGGCCAAGTCTCGCACGGCGTGTTGTGCTTGGGCCACGGCCATGCCATAGCCGGGGACTACCACCACGCGCCGGGCCGTGTCAAACAGCAGCGCGACTTCCTCGGCCGAGGTTGACTTGATCTTGCCGGCATAGACCTCGTCGTCGCTGGTTCCGCTTGCGACCTCGGCACCGACGCCGCCGAAGAATACATTGCCCAGCGAGCGGTTCATGGCTCGGCACATGATTTGCGTCAAAATCAGCCCCGAAGCCCCCACCAGTGACCCCGCGACAATCAGCACGTTGTTGTCGAGCACAAAGCCGGTAGCCGCGGCCGCCAGACCCGAACAAGAATTGAGCAAGGCAATCACCACCGGCATATCGGCTCCGCCTATGGGCAATACGAGCAACAAGCCCAACAGCGAGGCCACGCCGACCATGGCCCAGAAGGCATCCGGCTCGCCCAGCACCAGCCAAGCACCCAAGCCCACACTGCCGAGAACCAGCACCCCGTTGCAAAACTGCTGGCCGGGAAACCGCACCAAGCCCTTGAGCACTTCCATCAGCTTGAGGAAGGCCACGATGCTACCCCAGAAAGTAACCGCGCCGATAATTCCAGAGGCAGCCGTAGCAGCCGTGAATTGGTAGGAAGGAGCCTGCGCCTCAATCAACGCCGCGCCAGCCACCAGCGCGGAGGCACCACCGCCCAAGCCGTTAAAAACCGCCACCAACTCGGGCATAGAGGTCAGGGGAATTTTTACCGCCAGGACCATGCCGACCAGCGCACCGACGACTACGCCGAGCAAAATGTATTCGCCGGAGAGAATCCGCTGATCCACCAAGGTGGCGACGATGGCCAACAACATCCCCAAGGCACCCAGCAAGTTGCCGCGCACGGCCGTGCGCGGGTGCGTCAGCCCCTTGAGGCCGAGAATGAAGAGGACCGAGGCGACTAGGTAGGCGAAGTTAATCAGGGTCGCGCTCATGCGCTAGTCGCGCCTCCTAAACATCCCCAACATGCGGTGCGTCACCATGAACCCACCCACCACGTTAATCGTAGCGAAGATGACGGCCGCCAACCCCAAATAAGTCGCCAAGGCCGAGTGCTCGGAACCAGCCGAGAGCAGCGCACCGATCAGGGTAATGCCGGAGATGGCGTTGGACCCGGACATCAGCGGCGTGTGCAGGGTCGGTGGGATCTTGGTGATGATTTCAAAGCCGACGAAGACGGCGAGAGCAAACACCGTCAGCGCGGCTACTAGGACATCCACTATGAGCTTCCTTTGCGAATGCGCGGATGGACGATCTCGCCGTCGCGCAACACCAAGGTCTCGCGCGTGATTTCGTCCTCCATGTCGAATTGCAACTCCCCCTCGCCCGCCAAGTGACGAAAGAAGGTTGCGATATTGTGCGAGTACATTTGGCTGGCGTGGTGTGGCACGGTCGCCGGTAGATTGAGTGGCCCCATGATCTGTACTCCGCCCTCTACGACCGTCTCCCCAGGGCGCGTCAGTTCGCAGTTGCCGCCGCGCTCAGCGGCCAAATCGACGATGACCGACCCCGGCCCCATGCTCTGCACGGCCTCAGCCGTAATCAACAGAGGGGCTGGTTGCCCCGGTATGGCGGCCGTGGTGATGACCACGTCGCTCTGGCCGGCGACCTTGGCCAGCTCCTCGCGCTGGCGGCGGTAAAACACCTCGTCTTGCGCCCGCGCGTACCCACCCGCGTCCTCGGAATCGCCGGCGTCAATATCCAACTCCACGAACTCGGCCCCGAGGCTCTCGACCTGTTCTTTGACCGCTGGCCGCACATCGTACGCCCGGATAACCGCTCCTAGGCGGCGGGCCGTGGCAATGGCCTGGAGACCGGCGACCCCTGCGCCGACGACCAGCACCCGAGACGGGGTCAACGTGCCGGCGGCTGTCATCAAGAGAGGAAACATGCGCGGCAGGGCTTCAGCGGCCAAAAGCACCGCTTTATAGCCGGCGATCGTAGCCATAGAAGAGAGCACATCCATGCTCTGGGCGCGGGTAATGCGCGGCATCAGTTCCATGGCGAATAGGGTCGCTCCGGCATCGGCCAGCGCCGACAACTCCGGGCCAGCGGTCAGCGGGTCCGAAGCTCCGATGAGAACTTGCCCAGAGCGGATCCGAGCCAAGTCGACGCGACCGGCCTCTGGATTCGCGCCGAGCGTGCGCACCTGGAACACCACGTCGGCGCGGCCGAACACCTCGTCGCGGTCCGCGGCGACCTCAGCACCGCGATCAACATAGACCGCATCGGCATAGCCGGCTGCGTCACCCGCGCCCGGCTCTATTAGGATGTTCGCATTGCAAGCCGATAACCCGGACACAGCCTCCGGGACCAAGGCGACCCGATGCTCACCAGCGAAGGTCTCTCGTGCGATACCAACGATCATTTATCAGTGGTGGGACACCAGTTTGTCGTGGTGTTTTCTGAGCTGGCTCTCGATCTTGGATTCGGCTTCGGCGAGGGCCTTGTAGAGATTGTCTGCCGCCCCCGTGGCTGCAAACGTGCGCTGCGGCACCTTGACGATGATTTCCACTTTATCGTCGTGTTTTTCCTTGTCGAGGATGACTTCGCAATCCACGATGCGGTCGAAGTAGTGTTCGAGCTTAGTACAAGAATCTGCAATGTGTGCTTTGGTTTCTTCCGAGATTTTGCCGTGGCGCATACTTATTCTGGGCTGCATCTCCTAATCCTTTCTCTTTAGACAAAATTTAATCGCTGGCCCGCACTTAGGGCCGCTCTGCGAGCGGCTGATAAGTCCGCTGCACCGAGCCGGTGTAAATCTGGCGTGGACGGCTGATTTTGGTGGCCTTGCTCTCCTCGTACCAATGCGCGATCCAGCCCGGCATGCGGCCAATGGCGAAGATCACGGTGAACATCTCCTTGGGAATACCGAGGGCGCGGAGAATGACGCCACTGTAGAAATCCACGTTGGGATAGAGCTTGCGTTGAATGAAGTACTCATCCTCCAGCGCTACGGCCTCCAGCTCTTTTGCGATGTCGAGCAGGGGGTCGTTGATGTGGAGCTTGGCCAACACTTTCTCGCAACTCTTTTTAATGATCTTGGCGCGCGGGTCAAAGTTTTTGTACACCCGATGCCCGAACCCCATCAAGCGGATCCCAGCCTTCTTGTCCTTGACCTGCGCGACGTAATCGCCGACCGAGACATTTTCGGCGCGGATTGTCTCCAGCATGTTCACCACCGCCACATTCGCCCCGCCGTGCAGCGGCCCCCATAGAGCGGAGACGCCCGCCGCCACCGAGGCGAAGAGATTGGCTTCGCTGCTGCCGACCATCCGCACCGTGGAGGTGCTGCAATTTTGCTCGTGGTCGGCGTGGAGGAGGAAAATCAGATCCAGCGCATCGACCAGCGCCGGGTCCGCATCAAACTCGTTGTACGGCTGGCTGAACATCATGTGCAGGAAATTTTCTGCGTACCGCTTCCTCGGGTGCGGGTACTCGATGTGGTGGCCCAGTTGCTGGCGATGGGAATAGGCGGCAATGGTGCGGACCTTGGACATGATGCGCGCGGCCGCTTCGGTGAAGGTCTCCTCGTCTTGAATCTCCAACAACTCGGGATAATAGCAACTCAAGGCGTTGAGCACCGAGGACAACACGGCCATCGGCGGCGAGTTGGGCGGGAAAAGACTGAAGTGTTGCTTTAACTCCTCGCGCAGCATCTGGTGCTTGGTCAGCAGCGCACTGAACTCGTCTAGTTGCTCGGCATTGGGCAACTCGCCCCAAATCAGCAAATAGGCGACCTCGATGAAGCGGCTGTACTCGGCCAAATCCTCGATCGCGTAGCCCCGGTAGCGCAGAATGCCCGCATCGCCGTCGATAAAGGTGATATCGCTCTGGCAAGAGCCCGTATTGCCGTAGCCGGGATCTAGGGCGATATACCCAGTCTCGGCGCGCAATTTGGCAATGTCGAGCGCCTTTTCGCCCTCGCTGCCGACGACAACAGGCAATTCGACGATCTGGTCTCCGGCCTGCAAGCGGGCAGTTTCCGCCATGTCTTGTTCTCCTTGATGCAACTCGATCGCCGAGGACGAAAAGACGCCCCAAGCGATGGGTGTGCCGTTTTTATCAGATAGTAGGCTCTAAAATTTGCACTGTCAATTGTCGCCGATGCTTGCTACGGGTGCCTGATACCCGGGAAAATGGGGTGGCGACCAATCGCTGTCTACTGGCGTGGAATCACCGGCAAAAGTACGTGCGACGGATGCGCTCTGGAGTGTTGCACCGTCTGTTGCGCGCTGCGCATCTCCGTGTCCGTGCCGAGGTCATTGCCGGTGTTGTGGTTTCTGTCGAAGCGCGGGAAGTTGGATGAGGACACTTCGATCCTGATCCTGTGTCCCTTCTGGAAGACATTGCCGGTGACGGCGAGATCGATCTCGTACTGATACGTTTGATCGGGCTGCAGCAACTTGGGTGCGGTGAAGCCCTCGCGGTAGCGCGCCCGGACGATGCCATCGCAGAGATTCTTGGCGTACCCGCTTGTTGACACGTCCACCAGCTTGGCGGTCCAGTCGGTATCCAGCCCGTCTGTAGCCGCGTATAAAACGGCCTTGATCGGCCCCGTCACCTCGAGATCGGCTGCCAAAGGCTCGCTGGTGTAGCAGAGCACATCGCCCCTCATCTCCACATCGCGCTGGTCGTACGGCCCCCAAGGGACAATGTCGGGCGAGCAACAGTTGTTGCCGCCTGCGGTCTGCACGGGAAAATCGGGGTCATACACAAAGTGATCCGCCGGCTCGTCGCTCGGCTCCTCCGGCGATAAGCTACCGTCGCCCAACAGCGAGTTGGCATTGCCAGCAGAGTGCAGATACCACTTTTGCCAGTCGGTCCTAGCCAGCGGCCATTCGCGCTCGTCTCTCCATTCATTAATGCCCATTATGAAGAGCCGCAGCGGAGCCTCGCCGACGATGCCGTTGTCAATGCCCCTCAGCCAGTAGTCAAACCAACGCAACTCCAAGTCCTCCAAGTCGTACAGCGAGTTCGCGCCGAAATCGATGTCACCCGTCTTGGTAGAAACACTGAGCGCGTGCGGCCAGGGACCGACGATGAGCTGACTCTGCCTGGCTTCGGGCGTCCGCCCGTGCAGCCTTAGACCGTTGAAGTTGATAAAGGTGTTGTGGGAATAGAGGTCGTACCAGCCTCCCATTATCAGGGCGGGGGCCGCGATTTCGCCCCACTTGTTTTCGACGTTGACCTCGTCCCAGTAGGCATTGTATTCGGTGTGCGTCACCCAATCCCGCCAGAACTGTAGGGTTCGGCCCGCTTGTTGATCCATGTCGATGAGTGGGATCGAGCGAAAGGCCTCCGTCCAGTTGTGGTACTCGATGCTTTGGGCGGTGCGGCCATTGGTCCGCATCCCCCACGTGAGGGCGACGTTGAGTTGGAACGCCCCGCCGGGGTGAATTAGGCCCGAGTACAGATCGCCGCACATGACCCTCGGTGCTATGCACGTCAGGTGCTGGCTGCGGTGCGGCGCGCTCTGCCACTGCACCCATCCGAGGTAGGAGCCTCCGGCCATGCCGATCTTGCCGTCGCTCCACTCCTGCTGGCCAATCCATTCCTGCGTATCAAAACCGTCTGGGCCGTGGCCGAACAGCGCGTAGTGCACGCCGTCGGAGTCCCAGCGCCCCCGCACATCTTGGATGACGCAGGCATAGCCGGTATTGGCCAACCGCATGGCCTTCTCGATCATGAGCGGCGTGTTGTTGTCGTACGGCGTGCGCATCAACACGGTCGGGAACCTACCCGACGCCTTCGGCAGATAGATGTCGGAAGAAAGATCGACGCCGTCCCGCATAGGCGTGCGGATGTTCAACCTCATATCGACTGCGTAGTTTGGCTGCATAGTTGGCCCCGGTGGGTGTGTCCTACTGGTTGCGAATCGCCTCGATTTTGGCGTCGCGCTCGGCAAAAAGCTCGTTGCGGACTTTGCTCATTTGCTCCTGTACTTGGCGGCGCGCTTCGGCGAGGGCCTGCGGATCTGCGCCCGTGGCCTGCTCTAACTGGCCCGTAAACGCGATCTCTTGCTCGGCCCACTTGGCCTCGTACTCCTTGCGCACTTGGTCTATGGTCTCTTTCTGCTCGTCCGTCAGCTTGATTCCCTCTACATCTCCAACCGCCTCATTGGCCTTTTCCATGGCCAGTTCCAGTGCCGATTTCATTGCAAAATCTCCTAGGTTGACATCGCCTGACTACGGGCTTAACATCGCAAAAAAGATAGCGGCTGGCCGCAATCGCGACAAATTGCGTCGTCCGCCCTCTACTATCCCACTCATCACCCCCAAAGGAATCCCATGTCCAAACAGTGGAAAGTCTATCTATCCGGCGAGATTCACAGCGACTGGCGCGAGCGCATCGTCCAAGCGGCCAGCGACCTGTCGGTCGAGTTCACAGCCCCGGTCACCGATCACGCGGCTAGCGACAACTGCGGCGTCGACCTGCTCGGGCCGGAGGAAAGCAGCTTTTGGAAGGATCACAAAGGCGCGCAGCTCAACGCCATCCGCACCCGCACCCTAATCCGCGACGCCGACGTGGTGGTGGTGCGCTTCGGCGACCAGTACCGCCAGTGGAACGCAGCTTTTGACGCGGGGTTTGCCGCCGCCAGCAACAAGCCGCTGATCGTCCTCCACCCACCCGAGTTGCAACACGCGCTCAAGGAAGTGGATGCGGCCGCGCTGGCCGTGGCACAAGAACCCGAACAGGTCGCAGCCATCCTGCGCTACGTCATCGAAAAGTAGTCAGCGCAGCAGAATCATCTTGTGCTGTGCGCGGTAGGAACCGGCTTTGAGCGCGTAGAAGTAGAGGCCGCTGCGGTAGCCAGCCGCGTCCCATTCCACCTCGTGTCGCCCCGATGGCATCCGCCGCTCCACCAGCCGCGCGACCTCCTGCCCCAAGACGTTGTACACCGTTAGTTGCACTAAGCTGGAAGTGGGCAAATCGAAGCGGATTTTAGTCGTCGGATTGAATGGGTTGGGCGCGTTTGGGTGCAAGGCGTAGTGCTCGGGACGCGGCTGCGCCCCCTTTTGCGCTTCGACGTGCTGGTCAGCGCTCAGTTCTAGCGTCCCCTCGCCCGCTAGCTCCAGCACGATCAGGTCGCCTTCTACGACCGTGCTCCACCATTCGCCGCCGAGAAAACGAGCTGCGCTCCACTCGTTCCCCGCGTGGGGCATTTGTAACTGATAGCCCGCGTCGGGGCCGCGCACAAAACCCGCATAGTCGTCTCGCTCCATACTCACGTCTATCACTTCACTGGCGCGGAACACCGTCTCTCCGTCGGCCAAAAGGTAGGTCGCGTCTTGCGCTACAAAGCGGGTGAGCTGCCCATCGACATAGCGGACATAACCGAAACGGGCGTCGCTGACCAGGCGGGCGTCCGGCCCGGATACAGTGCCCTCAGACGCATTGCCGTTGCGCAGCCAAGCCAAATCCCGCACCCCAGCCAATGCCACCAACGCCGCCTCGGCCCCTTGCGCGGATGCGGTTTCAAACGTCGGCTCGGCCTCCCCAATCGCCCGCGGATACAGCACTGCTAGATACCGCCCATCGACGCCCTCTTGCTGCACCCGCAACACCGCGTGGGTCTGCTCTTGGCGATAGTCAAAGGAGTGGATCGCCTCGCTCTCCAGCGCGACCCGGCCGGGCTGGTCGGGCAAAAACGCCAGCAACTCGGCTTTTTCCCGCGTCCAACGCGCCAAGTTCCCCGCGCGAGCATACGCGCCCCCGCTGGTGCCGCCCCCGTTGCCGTGCAGCCGCCACTCGTAGGCGTGGCGATGGCCCGGATCGTCGATCTCGTCGGCCACGAAGAAATACCTGTGGTCGGCAAAAAAGACCCGCCGCCTCAGTTCGACACCCCGGTAGGCAGTGCAGACTTCCGCGTAGTCGCCAGCGGTACTCGTGAAGAATGCCTCGATAAAAGCGTCGTTGCGGTCGCCGATGGTCCCCACCACCGGCAAGGTCCGGCGCGGCGGCCCATTGCCATCGATCAGCACTACGTTGTGATTGCGGCCTTTGTTGACCTTGTCGTGGTTGTCAAAATTGATGTAACCCGCATCTACGGCCAGCATCTCGCCGCCAGCGTAAATCACAAAGCTGGTCCCGTCGGGGTGCTCGTGCGCGAACCCGTGCTCGCGGGCCGTGCCGTTTTCGCCGCGCAAGAGCATGTAGGTAGCCGCGGCCGACCAATCGCTGCGGAAGATGGCGTCTCCAGCTCCCGGCATAAAAACCGACGGGCCGTGCGTCGGCTCTTGCGCGGGCACGCTGTCGTCGTACAGGGCGATGGCGTCCATCTCGGAAAACTGGCGCACGTACAGGCCGCGCTCGTTGTTTTCCCAATCCCAGCGATGGACCCCCCCGTTGGCTTGCACGGCCGCTAGGTAATGCCCGTAGAAATCGTCTAAGTGGCCGTCGTCGATGTTGGGCCGCCGGCCATTGGGCAGCCGCAGGTTCAGGGACCATTCGTGCATCTTCTCGATCTTGGGATCGGCAAATAGGTCCAAGCCGGTGCGGTTTTTGAGCGCGAATAAGTAGGGCAAATAGACATCCGCGGCGTAGCGGCTGTAGAACGGCCCCTCCGCATATCCCCCATCCCTCCCTTCAATCTGGAAGTCGAGGCTGCTAGTGACCATCTCCAAGGCGCGATCAGCCCATTCCTGCGGCGTGCCTTCGCCGCTGGTGTACTCGCTCAAGGCCATGGCCGCCAACCCGAGGCCGCCGTACGCGCGGATGTGCCAGTTGTCGAGATGCGGAGTCTCGTGCAAGTGAATTTTGACCGGGAACAGCCCAAACCCCACCTTGCCAATCACAATGCCCTTCCACAGGCGGTCGGCTTCCTCGCCGAGGATCGACCTCATCTCCTGCAGGGCTTGGGGATCGTTGGCCGCAGCATAGGGGTGCAGGATGTCGTACGCCACGGCGTACTGGGCCACAACCTCTCCCTCGTTGTGCGGCTCGCCCAAATCGCCGCCCCGCGGCGGGAACGCCACCCCCTGCATTACGGCCAACGCGCGCTCGGCAAACGCGGCATTGTCGGTCATCAGCCAAGCAAAGGCGAGGGACTTGGCGTAGCGGACCTCGGCGCGCTCGTCAACAAAGGTCGCCGGGGCGTTTCGCGCCCGCTGCAATACGATTCGCCACCACGTGGCATACGGTTCGCGCTGGATGCGCTCTTTGAGTAGGGGAATATCTTCAGCGGAAAAAAGCAGGCCCGGATGCACTTCAGCAGATAGCGTCTGCGCGGCAGCGCCCACAGGCGCGAGAGCCAAGGCGGCGCAAAGGGCCCAGGCGATCATACGTCCTCTAAAAAACGCGGCGCAAATCAAAGCCCCACAGCAGACCCAAGGTGACATAGCCCTTGCCGAATAGAATCTTGAAACCGCCGACGGTCCGACCCGGCGCATCGAAAAACAACCCCAAGGTTCCATACGCCGTCGCCGGGCTTAGGTGGCGGTAGCCCACCCCGGCAAACAGCTTGCCCGGTCGGCCAGCAATCCACACTTCGTCGAGGACAATATAGGCCAGATCCGCACTGAGCGAGCGCAGCCAATCCGTGCCGCCCGAGCAACGGTAGTCCGCCACGCGATATCCAGTCCGCGTATCGAAGCAGTAGCTGCGGGTGGGATAGGGCCGGAAGTACCGCGGGTCGTAATCGTCGCCTTCGTGAAAGCTCACATCGAGCGCATTGGCCGAACAGATGAGGCGCAAGCGATTGAAGACCGCCCTAAACCCCAAGGGGACGCGCACGCCCGAGCCGCGATGATCCAAGTTGATGAAACCCAATCCTACCGCCGCATAGTAGCCGTCGTGCTGCCGCTTGGGCACCTCCTCGGCCACGGCGTCTTGGATGCGCACCGCCTCGGCCCCGCTCGCCAACAGCAAGCCGATCCAGATGAGGTGTATGTATGTGCGCTGTATCACCCGTTTGTCCTCTACCTCTACCTATACCTATACAATCTACACGTCCCGGCAAAAATGCCAATGGCTCCGATAAGGGACGGTGCCACGCTTGCTAATTGAGTCGTAGGACGAGCCGACTAGGGTGGTGTAGATGAGCGTTCTAGGCCGCGTTCAGTGGTGTCGGTGGGCATCAGGCAGATTGGACCAAAATTCTCTCGAATTCATCCGGCCTCGACCAGTGCGACACCATGGACAGCGGTTCCATCAACCGGAAGTTCTCATGTGTCCAGACATCGGAGGCATCATCGAAAAGAGAGACGAAATTCAACGCCTCGGGTCCCGCCGCAAGATGATGCAAATCGAGCCAAGCAGCCAGCACATGTTCCGTCACTCTGTTCGCCGCGAAACGATTCGCCGTACTCAACACATAGACCAAAGAGCTGCGCTCGTGGGTACGAACGTGAAAATCCACGGTCCAGCCACGTCCCGAGCGACCGACCAGTTTCTCGGAACGTACGAACGGCAGTTCGCGTTCAGTCAAGTAATCGGCGACTTCATCCGTGATTGATTCGACCGCTCGGGTCCGCAATGTGAACCACAGATCAGATACCCGTAGTGCCGCTTGGGCCACACGAGTGACCACCGTAGCCAACTGTTCGTCAGGACGACATCGGGCTAAAAGCATACCTCGGTAGAATTCAACTCCATGAGTTGTAAGGACGTCCGCGATCAGCCGGTTCTGCTGCGGGGATCGGCGTAGCGACAATGACTGCATCCGAAGCCATCCCGTGGTCTCCGCAAGATCGGTTACCGTAATCGTATCACCTTTGGATTTACAGAATAAGTCGATATTGTCTCCATCGGGATACAAATACGGGGTGCGAATCCGGTGATAATCACCAAGCTCCGTGCAGGTGAACAGTTCCCCAATCTGCCTCTGTATCTCCTCACAGATATTAGTATTCATCAAACATCTCCATTTGCATGGGTGGTGGCTTTCTCAGCTCGCCATCGTGTTCAATGTCTGCTTCCTTACAGAACTGTTTCCAAACCTCCACGGGATCCGAAACCTGTGCGGTGATGTCATTCGGCGCCTAGGCTTCCTTGTCCCGATATTGTTCAGACCATGTATGCTTATGCTTTTCGCCGACTTGATTGCACTGAGGATTATGGTGGTCCTTGCCTAGATCGAGTCCGTATATCCGACCTGCCGTTTTCAGAATGAGTGCGTAGGTCAGAGTGCGCGCCAGCGGATTGTATCTGCCTTGAACGAAGAGCGGCCAACCTGCTGCTGACTCGACATCGGCCCTGAATACCCAGGCAGGGGAATGATCCTCATCCTCGCTCCAATCGATATTGCCTTCAATGCGTTTCGATTTGTCCTGCATGATAGAGGCGAATTCAGTGTTAGTCAATGAGATATAGTACTTTCTTGACTTTTTGATTCAGTGTCAATTGGCTGTTTCTCCCCATTGGTATCCGACGGGCTTAGATTCTCGATCCAGCCTTTTTGTGACAGCACCTCAACGGCGATCTTGAGTTGTCGTCTGGAAAACTGCTTCTTCCGCTCATCCCAAGCGTATGTGCGGGCCACCACATCGTCAAAGGTTCGGGCTCCCTCCTTGCAGATGACCCAATGCACGGTGGAGAGCAGTTCCAAGCCAAACGACGACTCAAAACCCTCAATACAGTCGGCAACCCGCTCAAAACGAGCCTGCGTCTCGGGGTGATTCGCGATGAACGCGCGTGCATCCTCACGTGCGCCGGGCACCAGATTCAGTTCCTTATCGAGCGCATTCTCACCATCAGCGTAGCCGGATACCAGATGCCCTTCCATGGCTTTCAGCACATGCCGGAGATTATCGGCATATGGCCCGTAGGGGCCAGCTTCAAAGGCTCGCCTGCGACCTGAACGAAATACATAAGCTTTTGCACCTCAAGCAGTGTCATAAACGGGTCCAACAAGCCACGAAGATAACAGGCTATCAATTCCACCATAACGGCACGCCCTAGCGTCATAAGCGATCTCCTTTCATGCCCTCACAGATGCTGAGCTTTACAGTTTATACAATTCGCACATTTGTGCTAAAAATTGTGTCTGTCCACCATAGCTAGGGTGCCGTAATTGAAAGACTCTAGGCCGATACCTTAAGCCCTGTGCTGTTCGCGCCGCATCACTCCCAATCGCAACTAGTCGGCGCGGCTTTAGAAGAAGGATGAGTTGAGAGAGAAATTCCTCCCCGGTCCTGCGCTCAAGAGAATTATGAGATCGATTGCTGAAAGGATTACCGGGCTCGTGGGGGTGCAATGGGAAAACATTCCACAGAAAGACGGGCACCTCGATCTGTGAAAGAACGCTCCAGATAACAGCGGCCGTCTTCTCGGCAACTACGTCACCTTTCGTTGGCCTCTGAATAGATAGCCCCCACCTTGCGGCGTATTCGTGAATATGCACATCGTCTGTTAAGGCAAGCCCTGTTCGCCTACCGCCGCGATAGCCAAGATCGCGCCCAATCCATATAGAATCAATATCCTGTTTTGTTGCAGTCTCAAGTACAGTCAATAACGTTTGTAAACGACGTTGCGGTGCATCATCTAGGTCGTGGACGACACAGCGATTTGAATACGGGTTAAAGGAATTCTCAAATTTCAGCTTACTCAATGCCTCCACAAATTGCGCCGGGTCCATGCTCTATTATCCATTCTGGCGAACTTGCGGCTCGGCGTTTCAAATCCGGTAATTCGCACCTGTCGTGGGGGCATGGCCTATGGATTTTCCATTGACGCCATAAATTCTGAGCCGCTAGCGCATGTTCCGCCCGTGCTTGGAGCGAGTGCCCCGTCGTGGATCATTATGGCCCAGCGAAGCTCTTGATACGACGCAACGAGATCTTTGAACAACGTGTCCAAGCGTTCCAATTCTGCGAAAACCTCAGATCCGTGTGTTTCTGCGCCCCCTGTTCGCTGCAAGGCGTCCCGGACATCGTGCAATTCTTCCCTTTCCTTGCGGAAGTATTCCTCGCCTTTCTCCAGCGCGGACACAGCGATGTCGTCAGGGTCCATTTCGCGGCCCGGAGGAAAATCTTCAGCCGCTTTCTGGAGTCGCTCCTGAAAAGTGGAACAGACAGTAGCTACAGCATCGTGCCGCTCACGAAAGACTTCAGTTAATATCTTTATTGCGTCTCGTAATTTGTCTCTGTTCCGGTTCTCGAGCAGGTCTGCAAGCCAATTCTGGCTCAGCACTTCTGATTGTTCAGGAGGCCGTGCCAACCAAATCAATGTTCCGGCGACGTTGCGGACCGTTTCGCCGCTGAATTCAGCAATTTTTTGTTGAGTAGCCATATTCAAACCCGCTTTCCGAAGTCCACTATTCGACTCTCAGGCTAAATTAATGACACGGCATGTCGGTGCAAGGATGATGACAAAGCGAATGGCGTGGCGCGCATCGCAATCGGCAAGCCGCCCCCATCTTGCCCTCCCTACTGCGCCCCATATTTTACCCTACATGATCCGCAAAGTACAGTCCACTGCCATCGCCTTGCTCTTGGCGACTAATGCCAGTTGTCTAGCCCCATCTGACGACGGCGCTGAATCCGCTGCCCTCCAGCCGCAACAGCCCGCTGAAATCCCCACGTACTCCTACCGAGTCGTCCACTCCTTCCCTCACGACCCCGCAGCTTTCACCCAAGGACTACTCTACGACAACGGCTTTCTCTACGAAAGCACCGGCCAGTACGGCCAGTCGTCCCTGCGCAAGGTCGAACTCAAAACCGGGACCGTCGTGCAGCTCCACCAGCTAGACGAGCGCTTCTTCGCCGAGGGACTCGCCCTCTTCGGCAATCGCCTGCTCCAGCTAACTTGGCGGGCCAACAAGGGCTTTGCCTATCGTCTCGATTCTTTTGAGCCGCTAGCAGAGTTCGCCTATCCCACCGAGGGCTGGGGGCTGACGTACGACGGCGAACTACTCGTTATGAGCGATGGCAGCGCGACCCTGTACTTCCGCGACCCGTTTACCTTTGCCGAGGTGAGCCGAGTCGCCGTTGTAGCCCAAGGCCGCCCCGTATCTCAGCTCAACGAACTGGAATGGGTCGCCGGCGAGGTCTTTGCCAATATCTGGCAAACCGACACCATTGCCCGCATCGATCCGGCGAGCGGCCAAGTCGCGGGGTGGATAGACCTGACCGGGCTGCTAAGCGACGCAGATCGCCGTGGCTCTAACGCCGAGGTACTCAATGGCATTGCCTACGACCCCGAGGGCGAGCGGCTCTTCGTCACCGGCAAGTGGTGGCCCAAGCTCTACCAAATCGAACTCGTATCCCCTTCACCGAAAGGTACACCATGACCCAAGACCGCGTCCCCGTGTGCATCGCCGTGCTCACGGTCTCCGACACCCGCGACGAAGCAACCGACAAATCCGGCAAGCTGCTGGTCGAGCGCCTCGAAGCGGCCGGCCACGTCCTGCACGAAAAGCAAATCCTGCCCGACGACATCTATCAGCTTCGCGCCCAAGTTTCGCAGTGGATCGCCGAGCCCCGCGTCCAAGCCATCGTCACCACCGGCGGCACCGGCCTCACGGGCCGCGACGGCACGCCCGAAGCCGTCAGCGTGCTCTTCGACAAGGAAATCGAGGGCTTTGGCGAGGTCTTTCGCGTGCTCTCTTACGAGGAAATCGGCACTGCGACCTTGCAGTCGCGTTGCGTGGCCGGCGTCGCCAACAGCACCTACATCTTCTGCCTGCCTGGCTCCTCGGGGGCTTGCGCCACCGGCTGGGACAAGCTCATCGGGCCGCAACTAGATTCCACCAACCAGCCCTGCAACCTCGTCGATCTGATGCCGAGATTGTCCGAAATTTGACGACTGGTGTTGCGCACCGGCCCCTTGGGTAGGAGATACTTCGCTGCGCTCAGTATGACAGGTGCTGACGTACCTAGCCCAAGAAGTTCTTCAGGAATTGCCCGGTGTACGACTCACTCACTTCGGCGAGTTCTTCCGGAGTGCCCTGCCCGACGATCTGGCCGCCGTTGTGGCCGCCCTCGGGCCCTAAGTCGATGATGTAGTCTGCGGTCTTGATGACGTCGAGGTGATGCTCGATGACCAAGACCGTATGACCGGCCTCGACTAGGCGGTTGAGGCTGTCGAGCAGGCGCTGAATATCTGCTAGGTGCAGCCCGGTGGTAGGCTCGTCGAGCAGGTAGAGGTTGCTCTTGCCGCGCTTGAGCTTGCCCAGCTCGTCGGCCAGCTTGACGCGCTGGGCCTCACCGCCCGACAGCAGAGGGGCCGGGTGGCCAATTTGCAAATAACCCAAGCCCAAATCGTTGAGTACGCCTAGCTTGTGGGCGATGAGCCTATGGTCGGCGAAGAAATCCACCCCATCCTCTATGGTCATCGCCAAGACCTCGGCGATGTTCTTGTCCCGATAGGTTACGTCGAGCGTGTCCTGATTGTAGCGCGCACCCTTGCAGGTGGGGCAGGGTACCTCCACATCGGCCATCAGGTGCAGCTTGGTAGTGACCGTGCCCTCGCCGCCGCACTCCTCGCAGCGGCCTCCCTTGACGTTGAAGCTAAAGCGCGAAGCCGTATAGCGGCGCTTCTTGGCCTCGGGCGTCTGGGCGAAGAGGCGGCGGATGTTGTCGTAGAAACCGATGTACGTGGCTGGGTTGGAGCGGGGCGAGCGGCCGATGGGTGATTGGTCGATGTTGATCACATCGCTTACGTGCTCGATCCCGTCGAGGCGGTCGTGCGCGCCCGACAGCACGCGGCTGTCGTGGAAGATGGAGTAGAGCTTCTTGTAGAGAATGTCGTGGACGAGCGTGCTCTTGCCCGAGCCAGAAGCCCCACTGACGCAGACGAAGACCCCCAAGGGGATTTTGACGTCGAGGTCGTCGAGGTTGTTGGCGCGAGCACCGCGGACATGCAGGTTGCAGCCGTTGAGCGGGCGGCGCTCGACTGGCACGTCAATGCGCTGGCGGCCCGTGAGAAACTGGCCAGTCAGGGAGTCTGGATTCTTCAATATCTGGCGCATGGTGCCCTCAGCGGCGATGCGACCGCCGTGTACACCCGGGCCGGGGCCGAGCTCAATGACGTGATCAGCCGCCCGAATAGTCTCCTCGTCGTGCTCCACTACAATGACCGTATTGCCCACATCGCGCAGGCGGCGTAGCGTCTCAATCATCTTGACGTTGTCTTTGGGATGGAGGCCAATGGAAGGCTCGTCGAGTACGTAGAGCATGCCCATCAGGCCGGAGCCGATCTGCGTGGATAGGCGAATGCGCTGGGCCTCGCCGCCGGAGAGGGTCCCCGCCTTGCGCGTGAGGCTGAGATAATCCAAGCCAATGCCCATGATGAGGTCGAGCCGCAGCGCAAGCTCGCGCACTATCTGCTTGCCCGCCTGCTTCCTCTGCACGGGCATAGGCACGTCCTTGAGAAAATCGCGTAGCTCTTGCAGGTGCATCTCGCACAGGTCGTGGATGGTGCGGCCGGCCACGGTGACGAGCATGCGGGTGGCCTTGAGCCGCGTGCCGCCGCAGTCCGGGCAGTCGTACTCGACCATGACCTTGCGCAAGTAGTCCTCCATCCCCGAATGCGCCACCCCTTGGCGGCGGTAGCGGCGATAGCGGCGATCGATTTGGTTGATGACCCCATCGAAAGCAACCTTGCGCCCTTTGTAGCGCCGCCCCTCGGTCGCACCCGGCGGCAGCACAATGGTGAAGCGCTTGCCTTTGGTGCCGTAGAACAGCACGTCGACGATGCGGTCGGACAACTCGGCAAAGGGCGTGTCCAAGTCGAAGCCGTAGTGTTGGGCCAAACTGTAGAAGATGCGACCGCCCCATCCATTGCGATCGCAGTTAATCGCCTCGCGCACAAAGGCACCGTCGAGAATACTCCGGCTCTTGTCGGGTACCAGCAGATCGGGATGGACCTGTAAGTAGGTGCCCAAGCCCGAACAGGTGACGCAGGCGGAGAGCGGCTCGTTGAAAGTGAAGTAGCCCTGGGTCAACTCGGCCATGCTGAGGCGATGCTCGGGGCAACCGAAGCCTTCGTAGAAGGCCGCGACCTCTTGGGCGGAAGCGATTTCAGGGTTTAGCAAGTGGAAGCTGAGAAAGTTCTCGCCCACAACTAGACCGTGCTCAATGGAAGCGAGAAGTTGCTTTTGCAGGTCGCCGCCGATGACGAAGCGGTCGATGACCGCCTCGATGTGGAAATCCTCGTTCTCGTCGAGCTCGAGCTCCTCGCTCAGGTCGCATAGCTCGCCATCAATACGCACCCGCCGATATCCCTTGGTGCGAATATCGTCAAACAGAAATGCGTAGTCCTCGCCGTAGATCTTAAACACCGGAGCGCGGATTTCCACCTCGGCCCCGTCCGGCAGAGACAACAAGTGCTCGGCCATCTGGTAGGGCGTGCGGTAGGTGATGGGGCTGCGGCAATAGGGGCAGTGGGCTTGACCTACCGTGGAGTAGAGCATGCGCAGGTATTCATATAAGTCGGTCATGGTGCCGACGGTCGAGCGCGGATTGTTGAAGATGGTTTTCTGCTCAATGGAAATGACCGGCGAAAGCCCGGTGACGAAATCGACATCGGGCTTCTTCATCTGCTCGACGAAGCGCTTGGCGTAGGTGGACATGGATTCCATAAAGCGCCGCTGGCCCTCGGCGTACACCGTGTCAAAGGCCAGCGAGGATTTGCCCGATCCGCTAATGCCGGTAATGACGACCAGTTTATCGCGCGGAATGCTGACGTCGATGTTTTGCAGGTTGTTCTCGCGTGCGCCCTTAATGGCGATTGAGTCTCGTATAGCCATAGTGTATCCTGTTGTGCTAGTGCAGGCCCCAATCGGACCCGTCGCCGTCGTAGTAATAGGCCGCTTCCTGTAGCTCTGTGCGGCTCTTTTCAGTGAGGCGCAGCGGCGCTGACATCTTTTCCAGCAAGCCCTTTTCAACTAGCCACTCGCAGGCGAAGTCCGCGCCTTCCATCTTGAAGTGCTCCTCTATCTCCGACACCGTGCGCATGGACTCGGCTTCCTCCAAATAGTCGAGTAGGGGGCGGAACATGTCCCAGAGGTGGTCGTCGAGGTAGGTCTCTACGCGCTGGAGGGCCGCCTTGAGGGTGCGGGCGTTTTTGGGAGCGGCGATCAAATCCGTGTAGATGGCGTTGAAGAACTCGGGATTGAAGGCGAGGGCTTGGTGAATGACCTCGCGGCCTGGGGCTTGGCCGTTGAGGATGCACTCGACGCTGGCGAGCTGGTCGGCCACGTTGAGCAGCCATAAGAAGCTGTAGTCGTAATCCTTCTTCACCTGGTACCACTTCTGGGCTTTAGTCAAGGTGGCCAACAGCGGCAGGGCGCGCCGCAGCAACTGGTAGTCGCGGTCGCGCGCGCCAATGCGCTCGGCGTCTTTGTACCACGCGGCAATGGACTCGTCCTTGGAGAACAGCAAGGTGCTGTGGGCGAAGGTAAAGTCGAGCCAACCGCCTTGGCGCGAGCCTTCGATGTTCAACTGGAAGCGCTTGCGCGGGATGAGATTGGCGTGGATGATGACGCCTTCTTCAGTGAGGCAGTGGTCTTCGTAGCGCCGCACCTTGGGGTCGTCGGCCATGACGATCCACAAGTCAATGTCGGACTTCTCCCAAACCTGATCGTACGCATAGGAGCCATAGACGATGGCGGCCAAGACTGTGCGATCTTGTCGGAGCTTTTGGGTCAAGGCGTCTAGCGCCCGGCGATAGCGCTTTTGGACGGCCTGTTGCGACCGAGACATGGCAGTTCCTGACGTAGAAAATCAACGTGCGAGCGGCACAAAATATACTGAACATAAGTATAGCTGTCAAGCTGTTGCACGGCCTAGTACCTATCTCATAAATGCTAATTATCGCGTCGGTGCAAGGCATCGCATTTCTTTGCACGGGTTGGCCCTGTAGCCTATCTTGTCGGCTATAGGCCCCAGATGTTCCCGGCACTCTACCCGTTCGCCGGGATGTGGAGTAAGACCCATGCTAAAGAAGGACCCCGAAGCGGGACAGACGGCCAAGCGCAAACTGCCCATCGGCATTCAGACCTTTCGCCAGATTCGCGAAGAACCCTACTACTACGTCGATAAGACCGCCTACATAAGGCGGTTGGTCGCCGAAGGCAAACACTACTTTCTGTCGCGCCCACGCCGCTTTGGCAAGAGCCTGTTTCTCGATACGCTCAAGGAACTGTTCGAGGGCAACGAGCTGCTTTTTAAGGGGCTGGCTATTCACGACCAGTGGGATTGGTCGGTGCGCCATCCCGTGCTGCGGCTGAGCTTTGGCAGCGGCAACTTCAAGGAGTCAGGCTTCCTGCACGAGAACTTGATGGAGCAGCTAACCGCCATCGAACGCCGAGCAGGAGTGGTTGCCGAGTCCGTCACAGCACCGGGGCGGTTCGCTCGCTTGCTGGAAGCACTGCACGACGAGGCCGGCCAGCCGGTGGCGGTGCTAATCGACGAGTACGACAAGCCCATTCTCGACGCGCTGGAGGAACCGGAGATCGCCCGGGCCAACCGCGACTACTTGCGCGGCTTGTATGCGACGATCAAGGACAGCGACGCACACATCGCGTTCTCCTTCCTCACCGGGGTAAGCAAGTTTTCCAAGGTCAGCCTGTTCTCCGGCCTCAACAACCTCATCGACATCACCTTGGACCCGCACTACTCGGCCATTTGTGGCTACACCGAGGCGGACTTGGACGTGGTGTTCGCTCCAGAATTGCCCGGGTTGGACCGCGACACCATCCGTGCTTGGTACAACGGCTACAACTGGCTGGGCGAAGAAGCGGTGTACAATCCGTTTGATGTCCTGTTGCTGTTTCGTCGCCGCGTCTTTGCCGCCTACTGGTTTGAGACAGGTACGCCGACGTTTCTGCTCGAGACATTGGTGGAGCGCGAGATTAGTTCTTTGGCCTTGGACGACCTGCTCGGCAGCGAGGAATTGCTGTCGGCGTTTGACGTGGATCACATTGCGACCGAGGCGCTGCTGTTCCAGACCGGCTACCTAACCATTCGCCGCACCGAACTGCGCGGCGGGCGAATGCACTATCGGCTGGGCTATCCCAACCGGGAGGTGCAGCAAAGCCTGAACGAGAGCCTACTGAACCACCTGACGGGCAACCCCTCGCGTCAGACTGAGCACAGTGCCCGGCTGTACGACCTGCTGCTGGTCAACGACTTCGATAGCTTGAAAATGCTGTTCGGGGCGTTCTTTGCCAGCATCCCCTACCAATGGCATACCAACAACGAGATTGCCAACTACGAAGGCTACTACGCCAGCGTGTTCTACTCGTACTTCGCGTCGCTGGGGCTGGCGATCACAGTAGAGGACAGCAGCAGGGAGGGTCGCCTCGACATGGCAGTCCTGTTCAATGGGAATGTGTATCTGTTCGAGTTCAAGGTGGTGGAACGGGTGTCTGCGGGGGCGGCGATCAGGCAGTTGAAGGAGAGAGACTACGCAACTAAGTATCGCGGGCGAGGCGAGCCGATTTACCTGATAGGAGTGGAGTTCAGCCGAGAGACCCGCACCTTGGCGGGTTTTGAGGTCGAGTGTGTATGAATGCATCTCGGCTTCCGGCTCGGAGGCGATAGCGCCTATTGCGCTGCCGCCGAGCCCCTCATTCGCATCAGCTTCCCCGGCACTCTACCCGTTCGCCGGGATGTGGAGTAAGACCCATGCTAAAGAAGGACCCCGAAGCGGGACAGACGGCCAAGCGCAAACTGCCCATCGGCATTCAGACCTTTCGCCAGATTCGCGAAGAACCTTACTACTACGTCGATAAGACCGCCTATATAAGGCGGTTAATCGCCGAGGGCAAACACTACTTTCTGTCGCGCCCACGCCGCTTTGGCAAGAGCCTGTTTCTCGATACGCTCAAGGAACTGTTCGAGGGCAACGAGCTGCTTTTTAAGGGGCTGGCTATTCACGACCAGTGGGATTGGTCGGTGCGCCATCCAGTGCTGCGGCTGAGCTTTGGCAGCGGCAACTTCAAGGAGCCGGGCAATCTGCACAAGGAGACGATGGCCCAATTGGGCACCATAGAGAAAGTTGACGGCTACGACACCGCACCGGCTTACTTCCGGCATTTGCTTAGGACGCTGCATCAACGGACCGGCCAGCCGGTGGCGGTGCTAATTGACGAGTACGACAAGCCGATTCTCGACGCCATAGAGGAACCAGAGGTCGCCCGGGCCAATCGCGACTACCTGCGCGGCTTGTATGCAACGATCAAGGACAGCGACGCGCATATCGCTTTCTCCTTCCTCACTGGGGTCAGCAAGTTCTCTAAGGTCAGCCTATTCTCCGGCCTCAACAATCTTAAGGACATCACCCTAGACCCACGCTATTCTGCCATTTGCGGCTATACCGAGGCGGACTTGGACGCGGTGTTCGCCCCGGAACTGCCCGGCTTGGACCGAGAGGAAATCCGGCGCTGGTACAACGGCTACAACTGGCTGGGCGAGGAACAGGTGTACAACCCCTTTGATGTCCTCCTGCTGTTCGACCGCCGTCAGTTCGGGGCCTATTGGTTCGAGACGGGTACGCCGACGTTTCTGCTCGAGATGTTGGTGGAGCGCGAGATCAGTTCCTTGGCCTTGGACGACCTGCTCGGCAGCGAGGAATTGCTGTCGGCGTTTGACGTGGATCACATTGCGACCGAGGCGCTGCTGTTCCAGACCGGCTACCTGACTATTCGCCGCACCGAGTTCCGCGGCGGGGAGCTATACTACCGGCTGGGCTACCCGAACCGGGAGGTGCAGCAAAGCCTGAACAAGAGCCTGCTGAATCACCTGACGGGCAACCCGTCGCGCCAAGTCGAGCACAACGCCCGGCTGTACGACCTGCTGCTGGTCAACGACTTCGACAGCTTGAAAACGCTGTTCGAGGCGTTCTTTGCCAGCATCCCCTACCAGTGGCACACTAACAACGAGATTGCCAACTACGAGGGCTACTACGCCAGCGTGTTCTACTCGTACTTCGCTTCGCTGGGGCTGACGATCACGGTGGAGGACAGCAGCCAAGCGGGTCGCTTGGATATGGCGGTCCTGTTCAATGGGAATGTGTACCTGTTTGAGTTCAAGGTAGTGGAACGAGTGTCGGCGGGGGCAGCGATCAGGCAGCTAAAGGAGAGGGACTACGCGGCTAAGTATCGCGGTCGCGGCGAGCCGATTTACCTGATTGGAGTGGAGTTCAGTCGGCAGACCCGCACCTTGGCGGCTTTTGAGGTCGAGCGCGTGTAAATGTCGCCGGACAATACCTCGGCCTCCGGCTCGGTGCGATAGCACCCGTTGCGCTGCCGCCTCTAAGCCCTTATCGTAGCCAACCATGTCCAACACACCTACTATCCAAACCACAACCGTCGGCTCCTATCCCATCCCGGACTGGCTCCAAGCCCTACCCTCCGAGCAGGCCCTCGTCGATGCCACTCGCGTGGTGTTCGACACCCAGCGCCAAGCCGGCATCGACCTGCCTACCGACGGCGAGCTGTACCGCTTCGATATCAACCACCCAGACACCAACGGCATGATCGAGTACTTCGTCCGGCCCATGGGCGGCACCCGCGCGGAATTCGGTCGCCGCGAGGCCGAGGAGTTCGCCGCCAAACAAAGCATGGGCTTCCGGGCTAAGCCCGCAGCCGTGGTGGACGCCGAACTCGGCGCGGGCAGCCTCGACCTATTGGCCGATTGCACCCGAGCCGCAGCCGTAGCCAGCGGCCCCTTCAAGTTCACCCTGACCAGCCCCTACATGCTGGCCCGCACTCTGCTCGATCATCACTACGGCGACTTTGCTGAACTCTTGATGGCCGTTGCCCACGTCCTCGCCGACCAAGTCCGCGGCCTGCCCTGCGCCTGCGTCCAAATTGACGAGGCCAACATCCCCGGCAACCCAGCCGACGGCCCCCTCGCGGCCCGCGCCATCAACGCCGTACTCGACAGCATCGACTCAGGCACCCAAAAGGCCGTCCACTTCTGCTTTGGCAACTACGGCGGCCAGACCATCCAGCAGGGCGAGTGGCGCGCCCTACTCGACTTTCTCAACGAACTGCGCGCCGATCACTTGGTGCTCGAACTCGCCCACCGCCCGGCGAGCGACCTGAACGCCCTGCAACAAATCGACTCGCGCATCGGCATCGGCATCGGCGTAATCGACATCAAGGTCAACCACATCGAGACAGCCGAAGAAATCGCGCGCCGCATAGAAGCTGCCGCTGCCGCTGCCGGACCCGACCGCATCCGCTTCATCCACCCAGACTGCGGCTTTTGGATGCTCAAACGCTCCATCGCCGACCGCAAAATTGCGGCACTGGCCGAGGGGCGGGATCTGTATTTGGGGATCTAAATAAACTTACGGGCTAGTGCGGCGCATGATGCTGAGAATCTGGCCGGTCATGCCGCTGGCTGGGGGTTGCGCGGCGAGAAAAAGCGCCGAGGCAACCACCTGTTCTGGCTCCTTCCACGGTTCGCTTGCCGCGCGAAAGCTGCTGGCCTCTTGCCAAGAAGGTTTTGACAACTCCGTCTTAACCGGACCGGGTATGAGCACGTTGGCGATGATGCCCTCGCTCCACACTTCTTCTGCAATGGCTTGGGTCAACCCGTGCAAGGCCGCTTTGGACGCGCAATAGACGCTCTGATCCGCGTGGCCGACTTGGCCCATGCCAGAGCCAACGTTGATAATGTTCCCACTGCCCTGTCGCTGCATAATGGGCAATACCGCGCGGCAACAGCGGACGACACCCATGACATTAATTTGCCACGCCTGCTCCCACTCTCCATCCGTCGCGTCTAAAAACAGCCCGCGCGGATTGACGCCGGCATTGTTGACGAGAATGTCGATCCGCCCGAACCGCTCTACTGTTTTCTGCACGAGGCGTTCCACCTCTGCGCTCACCCGCAGATCGGTCGGCACAGCGAGAACCTCTCCGCCCTGCGCGATAATCGCCGCGACTACTTCGTCGAGCTGCTCTGTGCTGCGCGCAGCAATGGCGACCTGCGCACCCTCGGCAGCGTAGCCCATAGCGATAGCGCGGCCAATGCCGCGACCTCCGCCCGTAATCAGGGCAACTTTGTCTTTGAGTTGCATGGTTGAGTTATCCGCGCAAGTACCCGGCGACTTCCTTGGCGAAATAAGTCAAGATCATATCCGCGCCAGCCCGCTTGATCCCAGTCAACACCTCCATAACGGCCTGCTCGCGCTGCACCCATCCCCGCTCCACAGCCGCCACAATCATCCCGTACTCGCCGGAGACATTATACGCGGCAATCGGCACGTCAAAGGCTTGGCGGGCCGCGGCGATTACGTCGAGATAGGCCAGCGCCGGCTTGACCATCACCACATCGGCCCCTTCCTCAATGTCGAGCGCGATTTCCACGAGCGCCTCGCGGCCATTGGCCGGGTCCATCTGATAGGTCTTCTTGTCGCCTTTCTTGGGGGCCGACTGAAGCGCGTCGCGGAACGGGCCGTAAAAGCACGAGGCGTACTTAGCCGAATAGGCCAAGATGCCGACGTTTTTATAACCAGCCGCGTCGAGCGCCCGGCGGATGCCGCCGACCCGGCCATCCATCATGTCTGAGGGCGCGACCCAATCGACGCCCGCTTCGGCGTGCGACAGGGCCATCTTGCACAGCACTTCTATGGTCTCGTCGTTTACGACCTCGCCATCGACGACCAAGCCGTCGTGGCCGTGATGGGTATAGGGATCGAGAGCCACGTCGGTCTGCACGCAGAGTTCGGGCACCGCGGCTTTGAGGCTGCGGATCGCTCGTTGGATCAAGCCCTGTGGGTCGTAGGACTGGGTGGCCTGATCGTCTTTTTCGGTCGAGTAGCCGAAGAGATTGATCGCTGGGATGCCCAAGTCCCACAGCTCGCGGCACTCATCAACCAACTCGTCGACTGAGAAGCGATATTGGCCGGGCATGTCGTCGATGGGCGCGCGCGTTTTTTCGCCTTCAGTGACAAACAGCGGGCAGATCAGATCATCGACGCGCAGGTGGGTCTCGCGCACCAAGCTGCGCACCGCTTCCGAGCGCCTGAGTCGTCGGGGTCTCTTGGTCAATTCCACGGCAGTCTCCTAGTCAAATTTCTCTTCGAGCAGGTAAAGCAAATTGGGGTTATCACACAGACCTTAATGTTAAAAAATCACCTAGCGGATGGAAAATCCAGCGCTGATCGACCGCGCTCACATGCAAAACCTCAAAAACTCGTCCTCTGTCTTTTCGCACCATGCTCGCAGGCGACGGCGATGATCGTCGAGTTCGTCCTTGAACCGCGCGTTGACGGCGAGGTTGACCATTTCGCCCGGGTCTGTTTGTAGATCAACGAGCTGTTCGCGGTAGCGGCCCATGGGGTAGGCGCTGTATTTGTAGCGGTCGGTGAGCACGGCGCGCGAAGCTCCGCCACCACCTGGCCCCGCGCCAATGTCCATGATGGTTTCAACGACGAGTTCCCTGCGCCAATCGTCGGGCGCGTTGCCCTCGGCAAGCGGTCGCAGGCTCAGCCCTTCAAGGCCATCGGGAACGCTCGCACCGCCGACATCGCATAGCGTGGGCAGCAAATCGAGGCCAAGGGAGACGAGGTGGGTATTGTCAACGCTGCCAGCCCGCGTGATCCCTTTGTGACTGATGATAAAAGGAATGTTGATGACTTCCTCGTAGAGGCTGGTTTTTTGATTCCAGTTGTGCGCGCCGTGCCCGTCGCCGTGATCTGAGGTGAAGACGATATAGGTCTCTTCTTCGAGGCCGAGGTCGCGCAGGCCATTGAGCAGCACGCCGATTTCAGCATCGACTTTTTCGCACAGGCGATAGTAGTAAAATCGCAGCAGCCGCCAGTCGTCTTCCGTGTATTCGATGGTGGAATAGATGCGGCGGTTGGCCTGCCGCAGCATATGCAGGATGTCGGGTGCATAGGGTGGGATGGCGAAGTTTGCGGGCAGACTTGGGCATTCTTCTACCGTAGCCGGTTCCGGCACTGAGCCTTGTGGCAGGGGCTGATTGCGGGCGACTTGGCAGATGTCGTGGGGATTGAGGAAGGACGCGAAGAGGAAGAAGGGATTGTCGCGGTCGCGCTGCATGAATTCGATGGCGCGCAGCGGCACCTCGTCGTCGCGGCTGCCGCAAATGACTTCGAGGCCGCTTTCTTCGGGCGTGGTACCGGGGACGTGCCATTTTCCCGACAGGGCGCAATCATACCCTGCGTTGGCGAGGAGGTTGCCAAGCGTTCGGCCTTTGTATTCGGGATTGATTGGTGTGTTGTTACTGATCGCGCCATTTTGATGGGAGAACAGACCGGTCATAAAGCTGGCGCGTTGAGGACCGCATAAGGGAAATGTGCAATAGGCGCGGGTGAATCGCACCCCCGTTTCGGCGAGACCGTCCATATTGGGAGTGTACACATCGGGATTGCCGACACAGGACATGGCCCCGGCGTATTGCTGGTCCGTGATGATGAAGAGAATATTGGGACGACGTTTTGGCATACTTGATCTTTGCTCCTAGTTGAAATTTACGCGATCAGTCTCCTGCTCGACCCGCTACCACCCGTTCTCATCTCGCAGCCGTTCCCACTGTTCCCATTCGAGGCCGGCTTCACCCAGCCGATTGGTTTTACGCTCGCCGTGATAGTCGCTGCCGCCGGTAGCAAACAAACCAAAACGCGCTGCGAGTTCAGCAAAGCGTGCGGTATAGGTATAATTGTCTGCTCCGCCACCTCTGGCCTCGGAACCATAGGGATAATACACTTCGAGACCGGCGAGGCCGGCGTCAACCATCCGGTGCAGAGCATCTTCGAGATTGCGCACCCGCTTATAGATCCCCGGATGAGCCAACACGGCCTTCCCGCCTGCTGCATGGGTCAGTTCAATGGCATCCTCCACCCGCAGATTGAAACGACGGGGTACGTATGTAGGGTTTTCCGCATCGGAAGCTAAGTACTGTTGGAAGACGTCATTGAGGGAGGAAAACTTATGGGGATTATGTTTGAGGGCAATCTGTGCGATGTGCGGACGCCCTGGAACACCGCCAGCCAGAGCCAGTACTTCCTCCACCGGCACGTGCAAGCCATAGGTGTGTAGGCGCTCCACTTGACGGATCTTCTGCTCCACCCGGCTTTTGATTACCCGATCCAACGTCTCCAGCAGCGTCGAGTCGGTCGGATTGATGGCGTATCCCAGAATGTTGATGTCCAGAAAGTCCCGCTCAGGCTCGCGGGCAGTGCTGAATTCAATGGCCGGGAGTATCTGCACTCCTGCTTTCATGCCGGCGGCTTGGGCTTCGGCCACACCGAGAACGCTGTCGTGATCCGTTACCGCCAGCACGCGGATGCCAGCCGCAGCCGCTTTGGTGATTAGCTTTTCCGGCGTGTCCGTTCCGTCGGAATAGGTACTGTGGGTTTGCAAATCTACAGGATAGATTCGGTCCATATGTCTGCCTTTCATTTACCTCCTTCCAAGGTGTCGTTAAGGAAGCGGCGTAACCTATGCGGATATCGAGGGCGTGTCAATTCTCAGACTTCTCACCAGACGCCGTCCTTTTGCTGGACGACATTATTGTGAGTGTTTAACTATCTTCCCACGTCGAAGTAACAAACCGCCCTCGACATCGTTCTATAAGCGTGTGCACACGAGAATTGTTCAACACCTGACATCATGGAGATACAATGCACGTAGAACAGGCGGTTGAAAGATACGGGCCGCTGGTCATGAGTCTGATCTGGCGGATCAACGGAAACCACGACGAGACAGCCGACCTCTACCAAGAAGTATTCGTGAAGTTCCACGAGACTACGAGCGAGCGCGGTCCACTGCAACGGCCCAAGGCGTGGTTGTGCCGCACGGCGATCAATGCCGCTCTCGACTTCAACCGCCAGCGAGCGAAGTTTGTCTCCTGGACAGAATCGGCGGAGCAACCTTACAACTGGGAGGCGAACGATGCGGCCGAAAATGGCCTTATGGTCGAAAAAATTCGCCGTCTCACGGTGGATTTGCCCGAGCGTCGCAGAGAAGTCTTCGTCCTCCGCTACTTCCAGGGCTATTCCTTCGCGCAGATCGCCCAGTTGCTAAATTGCTCTGCAGGAGCAGCGCGAGCCGCAGCATTCCAAGCCGCAAAACAGATTCGCGGGTGGCTCGCCTGCGACCACCCACCCGCAACGACATCAAACCCCAAGGAAGCTAACCGATGATTACGACTGAGCAGTTTGAACACAAACTCATCGAATACCTCGACGGCGAACTGTCCGACGCCGAAAAGCGAGAAGTAGAAGAGTACCTGCAGGCCCATCCCGAAGCCATCGAGCTCAAAGGCGATTTCTCCCTGCTGTGCGCGGCAGGAAGATCAATCCGCGAGTCCGCCTTTCCCGCGGATTTGCTCTTGGAGGCCAATCGCAAGCTCGCCGCTCGCCTAGCCGATTCGCGTCCCGAAGATGTGGCTTTCACCCCCGTCGCGTCCGACAATGGATCGCCAGAGATCGCCCCCAACCAGACCTTGCAGTCGAACCGCCGAAGACGATTACGGCCACCCGTGCTCGCCGCCGTACTCGCCGCGTTAGCGATCCTCACAGTAGGTGCCGTCACTCAGAGGGCAGCCCTCGCCGACATTGCCAGCAGCCTGCTGCAAATCGTGGTGACCCTCAACGACGAGCCCCTGTCCGATAGCCAAGAGCAGGCGTTCGACGAACTTGTTCAGATCACGGAAACCGTGGATGAGAATGGCGATCGGGTTGTCACCCTCAACGTCAACGCCGCGACCCCCGATCAAATCCTCCAAGATCTCGGAGACGAAGACGGTGTCCTATTAGTGACGGTCCACGGCCCTGAAAGCAGTGAAGCAGTAAGCTCCGATTCAGAGCCAGATTCTATTGTGGTGAACTTCGATTCGCTGAGCGCGGCGAAGATCGGCTCCCAGTCTCCAGGCGTCACCGAGGATCAAAGCTGGGGCGACATCAAGAGAACCGCCGGTTCCACCACGGACGACGCTCCCTGATCAAGCGGATTGCTCGGCTTCAAACCGAACCTTTAAAGAGAACGGGCCCTAGGTCGTCATCGACCGGAGCCCGTTTGTCATCCTGTTTCCTGTACGTCGATTCAGCGGATCAAGCGCCCAAGGCGATCCCAGCGGATGGAATATCCATCGCTGATTGCGTCGCGCTTGCTTGCAGGGATTCAAGCGTTGCGAGTATTTCTTCGAGTGTACGGCGCTGTTGTTCGGTGCGATCGATTGTCGCATGACCATCGAGGAACTGATGTCCGTAGTAACCAAACTGCGAGTGATTGCCGCCGACGATTTCGATCCATTGCGTGTGTTCTGGAAGATTCCGCTTCGTCGATTCGATCATTTCCACCGTTGCAATACCGTCATTGCTGGCGAAGACCTTCTTTACTGGAATCACAATGTTGGATAGATCGAAGTCCTTTGGATGCGAAGTGCCGATCAAAATGAGTGCGCTTGCCAATGATCGATCAGCGTGGACAAGTTCGGCCGCTATTTTGCCGCCTTTGGAATGTCCAGCGACAACCCACTTATCCACGGTTTCAGTTTGAGCAACGATCTGTTGCGCACGGCTAATCGCTTCGCGTCTGTGGGATTTGAACGGAGCAACGCGATAGGGCAGCTTCACGATTACCGCAATAAAGCCATTTTCCGCAACAGCACGGATGAGGGGTGCGTAGGCGGTAGGCTCAACACCACCACCGTGAAAGAACAGTAAGCCCATCGGATCTTTCGGCTCTACAGGCGTAAACACAATCGCCTCGTCAGTGTCGGCGACCGTAATTTGGGCGTTGCTTTGGAGTGTTTTCTCGTCGATGCCTCTTGCGCGGAGTGAATCGTATAGCCAAAGTGTGAATGCAATACCAGCGGAGATCCAGACAATCCGAAAGATCCTCCAGATTCGCCGTCCAAGTCGCTTCGGGGGCTTCGCGGGAGTTTCAGACTCAGTGCGATTCACAGCAGCACCATGCAATGTTTTGCTGCTTAAGCGTAAAGCGCGGAGGTATCGACGATGACGCTCACCTGCGGTAGGCTTCCTGCAGGTGAGCGTCATGTTGCGCAGCCCCATCGCCGCCGCCGGATCGGAATTGGCCGGCCACCGAGGTCGCGCGTTCAATGCGCTCGTCATCGGTTACGGCTGTCTCCGCCGACCGACAAGGACAAGAGCCCGCCTCGGCGTGCAGGACTGAGCGCGGGATTGAACCATAGGTGTGCCGGGTCGAGAGGGTGTGCATATATCACCGGGTGTGGAACTCTAAGAAGAGCCTTTATTATCGAATCAACTTATCGTATTCTGCGTGTGTTCCAATCCAGAACCAAACCAAGCCTTCCTCAACTTCCACGGCGACAGTCCGGTATTTGATTCCTACTCTTGCAGACCAATACCTTCCAACTTTCTTCAAATGTAAGGATGGATGTCTCGTATCTCGTTTCATCAATTTGAAATTTTCATCTGCCAGTTTCTGAATATTTTGCGGGAGTTTTCGATAACACTCCCAAAACGAAGGATTTGCAAAGTGCTTCACAATTCTTTGCACTTCCCCGCCCGAAAGTCTACAGTTGCTTGATCAGCGAATTGATCTAACCTTCCTGATTTCACATCTTTCTCAAACTGTCGATCCCAAACTTCGGCATCGAATTCATCAAACCATTCCCTGAAACGGGCAAGTTCATCCGCCGAAAGTTGGGAAACGGCTGATTGAAGTTCTTGCACGGCTTGCATGGCTAAATCCCCTTTTCACTAAAATCTCTTCGTTCACCCCACGTCTCTTCTGATCGTCTCACGGCCTTCCGGCTGGAGATGATCGTTTTGTAAGATACCCAAAACAGACGACCCCGCAACGAAGGTCACCCCACAAAAGTCCACTATAAAACCAATGAGCCATTCCGTCCGACGCCATCTGCGCCTTGAAATCGAGGCGTACGATAAGACCATCCGCGCTTTCATTCCCGCGTACGAAGAAATGCTGACGCGAGCCGCAGATGCCGTTGCCGCAACCAAGCCGAAAAAAGTGATCGACCTCGGCGCTGGCACGGGCGCGTTGGCGCAAGCCATATTGCAGCGATGCGAAGAAGCCACGGTCGAGTTGATCGACGCCGACGCCGAGATGCTCGCTCAGGCCCGCGAGCGGCTTGCCCCCTTTGCTGCACGAGTGCAGTACACCGTGCGAGCGTTCCAAGGCCCACTACCTGCTTGCGACGCAGTGGTCGCCTCCCTCGCGCTGCACCACGTTCCCACCCTAGCCGAAAAACGAACTGTCTTCAGCGCAATTCACACTGCGTTGCGCCCAGGCGGCGTATTCATCAACGCGGATGCAACCATGCCCGCCGACCCATCCACTCGCCAAGCCGAATACGAGACCTGGGCGGCCCACCTCGTCTCCTGCGGCATCGCCGAGGAACGCGCCTATAGCCATTTCGCGGAATGGGCCGACGAAGACACTTATTTTCCAGTGGAAGACGAACTCGCCGCGCTGACCGACGCAGGTTTTGATGCGACCTGCCTGTGGCGCGTCGTACCGGTCACAGTCGTAAAAGCGGTCAAAGCCACAGCAGCTTAGTACGTGGCAAGTCGCGGCAGGAGACACCCGTAGCGGTCGCCCCTAATCGATCAGGAGACGCTAGCGAGCCCTAAATGCCGAGCGGCTACAGCAGCTTGGGCAGCAGCAGGGCGAGTGCGACGCTGACGACGAGGCCAGCGAGAATTTTTGCGAAGTCGGAAAGCACCAGCCGGGACACCTCCTGACGGCTGCGGTGCTTCTCGTTCCAAGCGATGGCGATCTCGCGTCCGGCCAGCAGACCGACGAAGACCCAAGTCGTGCTCATCGGGATGTGGCTGAGCTCCTTGAACACAAACAGCACGATCCCGTAGATCAGGTCCACAAACGTCGCCGAGCGGATGTCGGTGGTGTTTGTCTTTGTCAGCACCACCCTCTGGATGGCACCGCCATGGTTGTAAAAGATGAAGGCGAGCAAGCCCAGTATAACGGCGATACTGACTATGAACCATCCCAAGGCCAGCTCTGGCGTCCGACTAACCGGGTCTCGCGGCAGGAAAACATAGATATTGGCCAAGTCCTGGATCAGCCACTGGCTCCAGAGGAAACCAGTCGAGCACCACTGAGCCACAATCCACCAAGGGCTCGTCGCCCCCTCCGTCCGATTGAAGCGAGACTCTAGGCCCCGGGTGACCAACTTGTACACGATAATGGCGACCACAAAAGCCGTCGCATACCCCAGCAACGACTTGAGCAACATGCTCTCCAGCGCCTTCGGCGCGAAGATAGTCAGGGTCAGGAAGGTGGTGCTGACCGGGATGCCCCAGCGGGTCAGCAAGAGCAGGGCGAAGGGAGGGACGCAGTAAATCCAACTAAAGTGATCCGGCACCGGAATCGCCTCCAGCCTGCCATAAGAGACATCCCCGCTATGTGCCACCCACCCATACACCAGCACCACCGTTATGATGCTGCCGGCAAAGAGCCAGAGCACCCACCACGGACGGTGGGAGTTGGAACTAAGAAAGGTCCCCAAAGTCTGAATTGCATCGTTGCCGACGATCGAATACGAGCCGAGCACGAACCCGAACGAGCCGAGCACGAACCCGACGATCATCAGTACTTCCTGATTCATTTTTTAATATTCCTCAAGAGTTTTCGCCAATATCTAGAAAATGAAGGTCGGCCGCCTCAGCCGTGAAACGTATCTACTCGACCACATCCGAGCAATGGCCAGGCCTTGCTGTTGTCTTGCGTTGCACAAGACGTTTTCGAGACGTTTTTATTTTCTTCGGCTAGGCCGTACCCCGGCTGCACCCGGCAAAGCAATTTGGCCTCGCCCCGTTGCGCCATTATTTTCTCAAGCCATCATTCACCACAGCCCCGAGACTTTATGACCGCTAAAATCCTCGCCGTCCTTCTCCTATTCGCCCTACCCATTCAAGCCAAGACCCTGATTGAAAAGGCCTATGAAGCCGGCGAACTCGACTTAGAAACGGCCCTGATCTACCAAGTCCTCAGCGTGCGCGCTCCCGACCAACTGCCGGCCATCTACCGGGAGTCCGGCGGGCTGGCGGTTTGCGGAACCCCACACCTAGTCCAAGCCATGAGCGCGGCTCCCAACCTGAGCGCCGAGTTCCAAGCGCGCTTGGGCAAGCTGGCACAGCGCCGGCCGGACGTCCAACACAATCTTCTCTCGCCATCGGGGCGCTTTCGCGTCCACTACGATACCGAGGGGCGCCACGCGGTTTCGCCTACGGACGACGACGCCAACGGCATCCCGGACTACATCGACCTCACTATGGCCGTCCTCGACAGCGTTTGGGTGCTCGAAATCGATCAACTCGGCTACAATCCGCCTCCTTCGGACAAAGGCTTGGGCGGCGGCGATGAATACGACGCGTACGTCATCGAACTAGACGGGGGATATTATGGGTTCGCCTATCCCGAATCGGCCGGCGCGGTCACCACTTCTAGCTATCTCGAAATCGACAACAACTTTACCGATTCCGGCTACAAGCAGACCCGCGAACTGGACGCCCTACGGGTGACCATTGCCCACGAATTTCACCACGCCCTTCAGTTCGGCTACTACGCGACCTTCGACGGCAGTTGGTGGCAGGAGTCAACCTCGACCTGGATGGAGGAAGTAGCCTATCCGCACATTGACGATTACCTCCAGTATTTGACCTACTTCCTCGGCGAACCCCAACGCTCCCTCAACTCCGGCGTTTATCGCAGCCTCCACACCTACGGCTCCGCGATTTTTTCTCTCTTCCTCGATCAGCGCTACGGCCGCGAACTCAACCGCTTGATCTGGGAAGAAGTAGGCCAGCGCAAAAGCGTCGATCTCGCTCATTTCGACCGCGTCATCCGCCAAGTCGAGCCGGGAGGATTAGGCGTCGCTATGAGCGAATTTGCCGTGTGGAACTATTTCACCGGCAATCGCCACCACGGCGAATACTATGCCGAAGGGGACAAATATCCGACCGTCCCCACCCGCGACATCGCCGTCACCGCCGAAGCAGTCGTCCGCGACACCAGCCTAGTAGTCGAAGCCACCGGCAGCGTCTATCTGCGCCTTGAACCGCAACTGCGCGCGGGCGGGGTCGATCTGTTCTTCGACGCCAGCCAAGGGGCGTGGCGTCGCCACTTGCTCTTAGTCGGTCCGGACAGCGTCTCCGCGCAGCTCGTTTCCGAGTCGCCAGTCCGCGTCAACGGCTGGGACCAGTTCGACGAGGTCGTCCTGGTCGCCACCTCGACCGAGCACACGGGCCTCGCCTCCCAGCACCTGTTTACCGCGCAATTCGATCCCAATCTGACCGACCGCCCGACCGCCGTCGCCACCCTGCTCAAGCCCAACTACCCCAACCCGTTCCGTCCCAGCCAACACCCGCACACTCGGCTGGCGTTCGACCTAGCCACGCCCAGCGCGGAAACCCGCCTCGCGCTCTTTACTGCCGACGGCAGGCTCGTCTGGGAAAAAGATCTAGGCCCACGCGCGGCACGCGCAGGCTACGAGGAGGAATGGGACGGCCGCAACCTCGCCGGCAACCTCGTAGCCAGCGGCATCTATCACCTGCTCCTCGAAGCCGATGGCGCGGCGGCCAAGCGCACGCTAGCCGTGGTACGCGATTGATAGCTTCACCCCCGCGCCGCGTCTCCCTCCGCGCCATTGCCATCGGGGCCATCGGCTGCCTCGCCATCGCCGTGGGCGAGCCTTTCAGCGTCTTGGTGATGCGCAGTTCGCCCATGGCCGCCGACTACTCGACCGGCGCGGCCCTGTTCCTGTTTTTTCTTTTCACCTTGCTCATAAACCCGCTCGCCAAATTGCTCACCGGCACCAACCTACACACCGGCGAGCTAGCCACCGTGTACATCATGATGGTCGTGGGGGCCGCCATTCCCTCTTGGGGCCTGACCATGAACCTGATCCCGCTCCTCGGCGGGTTCTTTTACTACGCCACCCCAGAAAACGACTGGGCCAATATCATCCAGCCCTACATATCACATCTCTTCGTGCCGGAAGACAGCGCGGCCATCCAAAAGCTGTTCGAAGGCAACGCCCAAGGCGAACGCATCCCTTGGGGGGCTTGGGCGACGCCGCTGATGGCGTGGAGCCTGTTTGTCGTCAACATGTACTTCATCACGCTGTGCGTGCTCGTCGTGCTGCGCAAGCAGTGGGTCGAGCGCGAGCGGCTCAACTTTCCGCTGGCCACCTTGCCCATAGAAATGAGCACCCGTGCCAAAGACCAAGCCCTCGCGCCTTTTTACCGCAATTACCTGACTTGGGTCGGCTTTGCCATTCCCGCGCTCATCAGCTCGGTCAACGCCCTGCACCGCTATTTCAACTTCATCCCAGGAATCGACCTCAACCTCTGGGTGCCCTTTTTGCGCAACTCCATCTGGGTCAACTTTCGCCCGCACTTTGAGGTCATCGGCCTCTCCTACTTGCTCAACCTCGACATCTCCATGGGCATATGGGTCTTTGCCCTGCTCAACATGTTGGCCATCGGCTTGTGCCGCATGACGGGGTGGAACATCGGCCCAGAGCAACCCTACTCCTCGCCCTCCCCGCCCAGCATCGCCCATATCGCCCTTGGTGCGTTGTTCTTCTTAGTGCTGTCCAGCTTGTGGAGTGGGCGGCAGCACCTGCGCCAAGTCTGGCGCAAAGCTCTGCACGGCGACGACTCCATCGACGACAGCGGGGAATTGCTCCCGTACCGCGTCGCGGTCTTTGGCTTTATCGCGAGCTTTTCCCTTGGCCTGTTCGCGCTCTACGCCACCAACATGAACCTAGCGACCGCCTTTGTCTTTCAGCTCTCGGCTCTCGTGATCTTCGTTGGCTTGGCCCGCATCATCTCGCAGGCCGGGCTGGCCTATTGCCGCGCTCCAGTGGCTCCGGCCGTGTTCACCGTCAACACGCTCGGGTCGTCGTCAGTGGGAGCCCCGGGCCTGACGGCGCTGGCGCTCAACTTCCCGTGGTCTGCCGACATCCGCACCTTCGTCATGGCCTCGGCCGCCACGGGCCTCAAGCTGGCGGAAGTGACGCGCCTCGAATACCGGCGCGTATTCTGGGCCATTGCCGCGGCCATCGTCGTCACCCTCGTCGGCTCAATCATCGCGGTCATCCACCTCGCGTACACCTATGGGGGTATCAACCTGAGCAGTTGGCAATTCGGCTATATGACGACCTATACCGGCAACTGGATCACCAACAACATCAACAACACGCAGCCCACCCACGTTTGGCATTTATCCTTTGCCGGCCTCGGCGCGTTCTTGATGGGCCTGTTGACATTTATCAAAAACCGCTTCGTCGGCTTTCCCATCCACCCCATCGGCTTGGCCATTGGGCTGCCGCACCCCGTGCAGCTAATCTGGCCGTCGGTTTTTTTCGCTTGGCTGCTCAAGGCGCTCATTCTCAAATACGGCGGCCCCCGGCTCTACACGCGCTTGCGACCGTTCTTTTTGGGGCTGGTGCTGGGTGCGTTTGGCTCAGCCGGGCTGTGGCTTCTCATTGATATCTGCACCGGTATGACGGGTAACCGACTGATTAATATCGGCTAACTGTGGTCGATGCCGAGCTTGATCGAACGCTCGGGATACTGATCAATCTCTTGATAAGCGTCAGCGGCTGCGGCAAAGGGCACGATCGGGTCAATGAGGTCGTCGGCTTGCAAGCGGCCCTCGACCAACAGAGCCAGCGACTCCGCGCGGATGCGGGCAAAATTCCAACTCGCCTGCGGCAACGGCTCGCTGCAAGCGCGGCTGGAGATGACCTGAATGCGGTTGCGGTGCCACTCGCCAGCCAAGCGCAAGCCCTGCTCCCCGTGGTAATACGCGGTCGAGACCAAGGTGCCGGCGTAACAGGTGGCGCGCATGGCGTCTTCAAACGCGCGGTAGGAACCGCTCGTCTCAAAGGTGATGTCCGCGCCGATTTTGTCGGTGTGCTGCTTGATCTCCAAACCGGCGTCCATGGCCACCGGGTCCAGCGCCAAGTCAGCGGCGTGTCGCAAGGCTGCAACGCGCCGTCGCTCAATGGGATCGACCACCACCACCCAGCGCGCCCCGCACAGACGCGCGGCCTGAGCGACCATCAGCCCAATGGCACCGAGTCCAAAGACGGCGACGCGGTCCCCCAAGCGCACCGCACCATCGCGCACCGCACCCACGGCAAAGTCGGCCGGGTCCCAATACATGATGGCTTGCGGCGAGATTCCGTCGGGGGCCTTTTGCACGCGTGCCGCCGCGACGGTGTGCGTCTCTCGGATGGGCAAATGCGCGAAGACCCGGTCGCCTTCGCGCAGCGTGGTGACCTCAGCGCCCACTTCGACGACCTCACCCAAGCACATGTTGCCGAGGCGGCGGGGAAAGCCAGTGTCCACCGATTCGCCGCGGCGGTGCAGGCGCAGTTCGCCGTCCCAGCGGTCAGAGGCATCGGGCGTGTCGGCGCGGAAGCCGCGCAGCTCCGTGCCGTGCTTGACCGAACTGAAGAGGCTTTGGACGCGGATTTCGTCCGGGGCTAAGGGCGGTTCTTGGTACGAACTGAGGACCGCGTGGCCGGGGCGATCGGCAATCAATTCGAGCGGCATGAGCTAAACTCCTATGAGAGAGGTTAAGTCGCGTTGACATGGACGGGCGTTTGCAACCCGCCCCTACAAATGCGTATCCTGATTATAGTAATGAACGCATACCAACGCTTCGTCCGCCCCCTCCTGTTCCGCTGCGATCCAGAGCGCATCCACGAGCAAACCCTCGCGCTTGCCGAGCGAGTCGGTTCTTCCGCACTTGGCCGCCATCTGCTTTCCAGTCTCTTTGCCTTTGCAGACGCGCGGTTGGCGACCCAAGTGGGCGGCTTGCACTTTGCCAATCCGCTGGGCATGGCCGCGGGGTTCGACAAAAACGGCCGGGTGATCCAAGCGCTTGCAGCCATGGGCTTTGGGTTCGTCGAGGTGGGGTCGATATCGGCGCATCCTTCGGCTGGCAATCCGCGGCCGCGCTTGTTCCGCCTGCCGTTGGACGAGGCCATTGTAGTCAACTACGGGGTGCCCAATGACGGAGCCGCAGTCGTGGCCGATCGCGTGTCCCAGCGACCAATCGCCGTGCCCTTGGGAATCAACCTCGTCGAAACCAATACCGGACAGGCTATCGAGCCAGATGCAATCGTAGCAGAGCTAGCCGCAGCCCTAGTGCCCTTTGTCGAGCGGGCCGACTACATCGCATTCAACCTCAATTGTCCGAACACCACCGGCGGCGTAAGCCCATTTACCGGCGGGGAACACTTGCGCGACTTGCTGCGGGAATGCGCGGCCATCGACGACCTACCCCCGGTCTTTCTCAAGCTCACCGCGCACACCGACCCGGCGCGGCTGGACTGGATGCTAGAAGCGGTCGATCCTTTTGCCTTCGTCAAGGGCTTCATCTTCAACCTACCGCCGGGAACGAACTACCCTCTTAGGTCGCCAGCCCATCTCCTATCCTCCCTGCCCGGAACCTTGTGCGGCCGGCCCGTTCAAGCCCTGATCGACGAAACCGTGCGCTTCTGGTACGGGCGCATCGACCGCCAGCGGCACGCGATCATCGGCGTGGGGGGGATTTCATCGGCCCGCGACGCGTACCGCAAAATCCGCCTCGGGGCTTCGCTGGTGCAGCTATACTCAGCGCTGGTTTTCAGAGGGCCGGGCGTCGTGCGGCAAATCAACGCGGGGTTATCACACTTGTTAGAGCGCGATGGGTTCGCCCGGGTGGCAGATGCAGTCGGCATCGACAACCAAGCTAAAGCAGCGGTATAGCCATACCTACCGAATGCGGGGGTTGATCTGCAAATCCCACGCGCGCCAGTAGTACTTGAGCGGGTCGTCCGCGTCCCACTTGGCGTAAAGGTCCTCCCAATCCGTAAAGTGCATGTGCGGCTCCAGCGAGTCTTCGCGGACGGGGTGGCTCATGGGCTGGTAGCGATAGTCGAGCGAAATGCGCAGGCGGTCGCCGCTTTCGTTGTCTTGGCCCTGATGTGCGGTGAGACTGTGGCATATCAGCACATCGCCAGCGACAAAGTCGCCACCCGCCCACAGCGTGTCATCGGGCAGCTCGACCGCGTGGCCGCCCGCACCAGTCGCCTTTTGCACGTCTAGCTTGCCCAGCTTGTGGCTACCCGGCGCCACCGCCAAGCTGCCCAGCGTGGTCGGACAGTCGCCGGCCGGAATCCAAGTGGTCCACGTCTCGTCGGTACCGCCGATGTAGAGATTGTCTTGGTGCGGCGGAGTGGTGTGAGTCAGGGCGTTGGGAAAAATTACCCGGCAGATATTGCGGCTGTGAGGCAGGGCCTCCTCGCCGAAGAGCGTGGCGAACATCGCCATGATCGCCGGGTGCAGCGCCAAGGAGTTGAAGGCGCGCAACCGCTGGACATCCGTGTAAAAGGCGATCCATTCGGGCGAATTGCCTTCGACGAAAAGCTCCCCGTCGCGCGCGACTCCCTCCATCAAGGGCGCGTCGTCGTCGAGCCAGCCGTGCTGCTGACAAACTTCGAGAATCTGACGTCGCAGGTTGAGCACCGACTCTGTATCCAACAGCGAGCGGAAGAACAAATAGCCCTGCTCGGCCGCGCGCTCGCGCAAGGCGTCGGGTGCATCGAGCAAGGGGGTGGAATCGACAAAAGGTTCGACGTTGATCATAGTTTGCTGGGCCATTGGATCACTCCTCTGCTTTGTCCCAAAAAGCGTGTAAGATGGCGATGTACTCGTCGGAAAGTCCGTGCTCAATCGCACCTTGAATGACGGCGTTGAGATACTCCTCTGAGGGCGGGTAGTGGTGTCCGGCGTCGAGGCGAGAGAGATACGTCCAAACTTCGCCGAGTTCAGGTATCGTTATTTCCTCCCGTCGGTACTTGGTACCCTCGCTTTCGTAGTGGTCGAGGCGTCTGAAGTCGTCCTCGGTCATTGCATAGACAACGCCTTCGACGTACGCGTCTTCGTTGGGCCGGATGCTGGCCACGCCCATGCCGCTGCGCGTGAAGGAGATCATCGGGAAGCATAACTCGTAACCTTCCAGGCGCACCACAGAGTGGACGCGGGCACCCGGGCAGCGGGCCTGCATCTGGCTCCTGAGCAAGTTGGACCCGTAGGTGAAGTAAAGCATTTCGGCCATTACTCGATCTCCTTCGGTTGGGGAAGATCCACACCGCGCAAGCTACCACCCCTTCCACGAGCCATCGGCGTGCCGGTACTGGCGATAGGCCATCGGCTCGTAGGACAGCGCGGCTAGATCGGCTTCCTTGACCTCAACGCCAAGGCCAGGCGCGTCGGACAAAGCAATATAACCATCCTCAACGCGCCAATCGTGCTCGACATAGCGGTCGTAGATCGAAAGCCAGAAGTGGTTGGTCTCCTGGATGAGAAAATTGCCCATCAGCGCGTCGGCCTGGAGGGTCGCCGCCGTGCAGAGCGGGCCGCCAGCGTTGTGCGGAGCCATTAGCATCTGTTCGGCTTCGGCGGCGCGGGCGATTTCGAGCAGATGCGCGATGCCGAAACAATGCGTGAGATCCGGCTGCAAATAGGCGCAGGCGCGCTCGGCAATTAGGGGGCGAAATTGTCCTAACGTAAAGAGCTTCTCGCCGGTGGCGATGGGAACGGGGCTTTTGCGCGTCACTTCTAAGAGGGCCTCCACCGAGCCTGTTTTGACCGGCTCTTCGAGCAGCAGCGGGCGGCAGGCCGCGGTGCGCCGTGCAAATTCGACGCTCATTTCGGGAGTGGGACTACCGTGGGCGTCGAGCAGGATGTCGAACTCGGCATCCACTTCCCGACGCATCGCTTCGACGCAAGCGACCGAGTGGTCGATCGCCGCGCCATCCATCGGCCACGTGCGGCCCTCTAAAGGATTGCCTTTGACGCCGGCAAAACCCTGGTCTTGGATCCGACGCGCGCCCGAGGCAGCTTCCTCCGGCGCGGCAAAACTGCCACCGTTGCTATAGACGCGAATTTTGTCGCGCCGCCGGCCGCCCAGCAGGGTGTGCACCGGCACGCCCCAAGCTTTGCCCGCTAGGTCGTGCAGCGCAGCGTCAATCGCGGCGATGGCTGTGCCAAAGACCGGACCGCCCTTCCACGGCAGGCGGTTTTGGATATCCTCGGTTAGCGCGCGGTAGTGAAGCGGGTCGCGGTCCAAGAGCAGCTCTTCCCACGCGGCAAGCGTAGCTTCAACCGAGGGCACCAGCCACTCGCCACTGCCCTCACCCCAGCCGCTGAGGCCGACATCCGTCTCTATCTTAAAGAACAGCCACGTCTTGGAAGAACTGGCAATTAGCGCGTCGGTGTCTTGGCCCGTGGGGACGCTGAACTTGTAGGTTTTGGTTGCGGTAATTTTCACGGCCGCATCCTTTGGATTTTGACAAAGAGTGCGGATATAGTACCATTCAGACCCGCCGCACGCAAACCCTCGTCTCCTCGGAGGAATCATGGCCCAACAACGCTTTCAGCGCACCGCGCCCAGCGACCTGCTCCGCGTCGGAATGATCACCGGCCCCGGCGGCCACACCTTCAATATCTGGGGCGAAAAGATGAATCCCCCGCCCGGTGCCCTCCGCACAACGGGCATGCTGATGACCTGCGCTTGGTGCCTCAACGCGGAGATGAGCCAGCGCTTTGCAGAAAAGTACCCCGAAGTCCGCATGGTCGCCGACCCCCGGGACCTGATCGGCCAAATCGACGGGGTGTACATCGACGACATCAACGCGATTTCGCTCTATCCCCTGTTGGCCCGGCCCTTTTTAGAAGCAGGCATTCCGACTTTTGTCAATCGGCCCTTTGCCACTTCTATGGCCAAGGGACGGGAGATGGTGGCAACGGCCGACCAACACGGTACGGCGCTGTTGACCGCCTCGACCTGGGAGTTTTCCGAGAGTGTGGGCGACTTGCGCGCCAAGGCCGCGGACCTGCCCGACATCAAGGGCTATGTGGCGCACAACTCCATGAGCGACTACTACTCGCACGGCCTGCACGGCGTCTGGTACATCCACTCAATTCTGCGCGACGAGATCGCCAAGGGACGGGGACGGCTGCGCGCCGCTGCGTACCACACCCCCAACTGGCGGGTGCCCGGCGGGATGATCGCCTACGAACACGAGAGTCCAACGCGCCCGTACTACGGGGCGCTACACATGAGCTCGGGTGCCGACGGCAACGCCTACATGCGGATCTTCGGCGACCACCGAGGCGATGCCGAGGGGAGGATTCCGAGTCGGGCCGGCTATTTCATGTACAACACTTGGAACGCGCTCCAACTCGGCATTCAAGAAATGTTCGAGACCGGCCAATCACCGGAGACGGGCGAGCAGCTTTTGGAGAAGCTGATGATGTTTCTCCTGCCCTTTTATTCGGCGTTGGAGCGCGACGGTGCCATGGTACAGCGGGAGGAATTGGGCGACTGGGAGCTGCCACCCCCGTCCGCCGTGCTCATAGAAGACGGCCAGCCGACTGACAGCGCCTTTGCGTCGCCCTACACCCAAGCCCAGCTCGCAGAAGCAGTGCAGATGCTGGGTGGGTAATCCCAACGGAGGATGCGCCCATGAACAAACGCAGACTGCCTATCGGCATTCAGACCTTCCGCAAAATTCGGGAAGAGGACTGCTACTACGTCGATAAAACCGCCTACATCCGCCGGCTGCTCGACGAGGGTACGCACTATTTCCTGTCGCGCCCCCGGCGCTTCGGCAAGAGCCTGTTCCTCGACACCTGCAAGGAGCTGTTCGAGGGCAACGAGCCGCTGTTCGAGGGGCTTTACATCCACGACCGCTGGGATTGGTCGATTCACTATCCGGTCCTGCGGCTCAGTTTTGGCAGCGGCAACTTCAAGGTGCCCGGTTACGTGGAGACAAACCTGATGGCGCAATTGGACGCCGTCGAACGTCGAACCGGTGTGGCGTCGGACTACGCCACCGGAGCGGAGCGATTTGCTCACTTGCTGGAGGCACTGCACGACCACGCCGGGCAGCCGGTCGCCGTGCTGATCGACGAATACGACAAGCCGATTCTCGATGCGCTGGAGGTGCCGGACATAGCCCGCGCCAACCGCGACTTTCTGCGCGGCCTCTATGCGGTCATCAAGGACAGCGACGCGCACGTCCGCTTCACATTTATCACCGGGGTAAGCAAGTTTTCTAAAGTGCGCCTGTTTTCGGGCCTCAACAATCTCACCGACATCACTTTAGATCCGCGCTACTCAGCCATCTGCGGCTACACCGACGCGGACTTGGATACCGTGTTCGCGCCGGAACTCCCCGGCTTGGACCGGGACCAGATCCGCAACTGGTACAATGGCTACAGTTGGGCTTCGACGTTGAGCTCAGCCGAAACGATCAGCGACGAGAAGGTGTACAATCCCTTCGACATCCTGCTGCTGTTCGACAAGCGCACCTTCGGGGCCTACTGGTTTGAGACCGGCACGCCGACGTTTCTGGTCGAAACGCTGTTCAAGCGGCAGGTGAGTTCCCTCGAACTCGACGCTATGATCGGCAGCGACGAGTTGCTCTCGACCTTTGACGTGGATGACATAGCGACCGAGGCCCTGCTATTCCAGACTGGCTACCTGACCATCAAGAACGCCGAAGATCTGGGGGGCAAGAGGCTCTATCAATTGGGCTATCCCAACCAAGAGGTGCTACAGAGTCTCAACGAGAGCCTGCTGCGCTACCTCGTGCAGGATTCGACTCAGCAGATGGCCAACAGCGTGCGGCTGTATCGGCTGCTGGAGGCCAACGACTTCGCCGGGCTGGAGACGCTGTTCCACGCTTTCTTCGCCAGCATTCCCTACGAGTGGTATACGAACAATGACATCGCTGATTACGAAGGCTACTACGCCAGCGTATTCTATTCCTATTTTGCGGGGTTGGGGCTGAACATCGCAGTAGAGGATAGCAGCAGCCACGGGCGGCTGGACATGGCGGTTCTATTCAACGATCACGTCTATCTGTTCGAATTCAAAGTGGTCGAGATGGCGTCTGCGGGTGCGGCGATGGCGCAGTTGCAGGAGCGGCGCTACGCGGACAAGTACCGCGCCTTGGGCCAGCCGATTTACCTAATTGGCGTCGAGTTCAGCAAGGATGAGCGCAACCTAGCGGCGTTTGAGGTGGAACGCGCCTGACCGGCGATTCAGACCGTAGTGCTAACCGAGGGATACGAAAGAGGAGGAAAACACCTGTGAAAGCTTGGCGTTTCTATGCCTTCGGCGACATGCGGCTCGACGACATTGAGCTAGCGGCCTGCCCACCCGACCACGTGCTAGTCGAGCCGCTGGTAGTCCAACCCAGCGCCACCGAAGCCCAGCTCGCCTTTGGGATTCCGACCTTGGCGTACGATCACGTCAAGAGCAAGCTGGAGACAGACGCGCCGCTCCAGCTCTTCGGCCACGAGTTTTGCGCTCGGATCGTAGAAGTCGGCTCAGCCGTCACCGGCTACGCACCCGGCGACCGCGTAGCGGCCCGCGCCAAGCTGCCCTGCGGCGACTGCCCCATGTGCCACTCCCAGCGCAGCGACGACTGCCGCCGCGGCCCGATCATCGGCTTCCAACTGCCCGGCTGCTTTGCCGAGCGCGCCCTGCTCCCAGCCATCGCGCTGGTCAAGGTCGATGACCGCATCTCCGACAGCGAGGCCGCCACCCTGCAATCGCTGAGCGACAGCATCGCCGGCGTCGAGACCGCGCAGATCCGGCCAGGCGATTCCGTCGCCGTCTTTGGCCAAGGGAGTATGGGCATCGAGAGTATGCAGGCCGCACGCGCCTGCGGAGCGGGCCAGCTCATCACCGTGGACGTGCGGCCCGAAGCGTGCGAAATCTCACTCGCGCTGGGGGCCGATCAGGCAATCAACGCCAGCGAGGACGATCCGGTCGAAGCAATCCGCGACCTGACCGGCGGCGAGGGCGCAGACGTGGTATTCGAGTGCGCCGGCGGCAGCGTCAAGCTGGGGCTGGCCGGCGACCGGGCGCTCAAACAGGCCATGCACGCGGTGCGCTCCGGCGGCAAGCTGGTGGGTATCTCTTGGTTTGGGGGACCCCTAGAACTGGATGTAGACCTGATGCGGGAGCGCAGCCTGCGCTATCTCTTCCCAGACATCAGCTCGCAGGCCCATCTGGAGTACACAGTGCGACTAGTCGCCTCGGGACGCATCAGCATGAAACCCACCATCCGCCACGTGTTAGAGGGAATCGACAAAGTGCCGGAGGCATTTGAAATCACGGCGCACAAAGCCCAGTACCAAGCCATCAATCCCGCGCAGGTCGTGATCGCCACCTAGGGAATGTCTGGATAGTTCAACGGCATCCCCGTCTTGCCTAGTTCGTAGTGCGCGATGTGCCAACGTCCCAAATTGGCGCTAAGAAAAAGGGACCGATCCGGGCCGCAGAAGGCGATATTGGTCGGGGCTGCCATAGCGGTACCCTCGTAATCGTCGGCCAAAATGTCGAGTTGGCCGTCGGCGTACTGATAGATGCGATCCGGGCGATAGCAAGAGCAGTACAGAGTGCCCTCGTCGTCGAAAGCAAGACCATCGGGAACGGTCTGCGGAAGGTCGAACACGGTCTCGGCGGCACCGGCGCGGCCGTCGGCCTCGATTTTGATGCGGGCCACGCGGGGGTTGATGCTCATCGCCACGTAGAGATATTCGCCCGTCGCATCTATTACCGTGCCGTTGGGGAAATCCGGCAGGGCGCGGCTCCAAACCTCGCCCTGGCCTCCGGGGGCGATCTTGCAAATCCAACCGTCGTTTTGGTGCCAGCCCCCGGAATTGGACACATACAGGTTGCCTGCCGCGTCAAAGACCGGGTAGTTGGCCACAGTCAGCGGCACCTCGCCCGCGCGGTCGCAATACGTGCTGACCGCGCCATCCGGCTCGACGCGCTTGACGTCACCGTTACAGACGTACAAACGATGCTGGGCATCCTGACAAATGCCGCCGACAAAGCCATCGACTTGGGCGAACTCTTCGAACTCGCGCCGAGCCAAGTCGATGCGGTAAATCTGGCCTGCTTCGCCGCCGGCATAGGCATAGCCATCGCAACCCCAAGCAATGCACTCGGGGTGGTCGAGGCCGCTGCCAAAGTCGCCGATAATCGCTGAAATTTGGGTGTGGGTATCGAGAAGAGCCATAGCGTTCCTTTCGCAATAGGAGTGTAGAGTCGGCACCGACGGTACTTCAAAGTCGCCGCGCCGACAAGCCCCTTATTGACAGCCACTCACGGGTGCGCTATGGTCTGCTCTCCCAACATTCACCCTGCGAGGCCCCGTGCAATTTTCACGACTAACGCCAGAACAGCGCGAGTTTTTCGACGCCAACGGCTATCTCATCATCCCCAACGCGCTCGATCAAGATACCATTGCGCAAGTCGCCGCAGCCGCCGACCGCCTAATGGACGACTTCGCCTACGAAGGCTATTACCAGCACCGCCGCGACGGCCTAGTCCAAGACCCCACTCTCGCCAAGCTAGCCACCGACTCGGCCATCATCCCACTCGTCATCCAACTCCTCGGCACCCATATCCACATCACCAACACGGCCCTGATCTACAAACACCCCCAGCCCGCCACCGACCTCGGCGACTGCACTTGGCACCGCGACGTCGGCGTCCATCTCGACTTGGGCCACGTCCATCTCCCGCGCGTTGGCCTCAAGGTCGGCTACTGCCTCACCGACATGGACGGCCCACACACCGGAGCCACGCTCTTCGCGCCCGGCAGCAATCGCCTCGCCGAACCCCTCGTCATTCCCAAAAACCAGATCCACCCCGCAGAGTACCTCGAACCCCACCTCAAAGCCGGCGACGCCTTTCTCTTTGAAAGCCGCATCTACCACGGCGCAGAGATCAACAGCCAAGACCACGTCTCCAAGGTCGCGATGTTCGGCTATCACTATTGCTGGGTCCGTCCCGATTACTATATGCGCTACTACGCCGACGAGGTCCAGCCGAGCGCGACCGTGGTCGCCAATCTCGACGACGTCGGTCGCCAACTCCTAGGGGCCACCGCCGACGCACAGGGACGCCAAGCCCCCAACGGCATCGACTGGCCCATCGCCGAATGGGCCGCCGAGCACGGCTTGTCTTTGGCAAGAGCACCACAGCGGATCGACGCGGTGTAAACATATCTCGGAGGAAGAAATCTCTTCGTCGATGAAATAGGACTAACCCTCACTCTCGTCCCCTGCAAAATCTAGGTTAGCCACCCTAACGCCCCGCTGGTATTCATACGCCTCATCTACCGGCGCAATGACCCAAGCATTTTCCGGTTGCAAATCGCCGACCAACTCAAAGAATCCCCGCGACGGCTTAGGGGCTTTTGAGAACTTGCATTCAAAAACCACCGTCCGGCCCCCTCGTTCCATTACTATATCTATCTCCGCTCCGTTGCCCGTGCGGATAAACGACGGTCGCCAGCGAGGCCACGCAGCAATCAGATGCTCCAGCACCAAACCCTCCCACGAAGCGCCGACTATCGGGTGTCCGAGCAATTGGTCGTACCGTTCGATTTCGAGCAACGCATGCAAGATGCCGCTGTCCCTTACATACACTTTGTGAGCACTAACCAAGCGTTTCTTCAGATTCGCCTCGCAGGGAGGCAATAGACGAATCATATACGTTTGCTCGAGAACGGATAGATACTTCTTTAGAGTCGGCACCGACACATCGACCGCTCCGGCCAGCTTGCTATAGTTGATCGTCTGGCCGTGATAATGCGCCAGCATCTGCCATAGCCGCCGCACCACGGGCACCGGCAGGCTCAGGCCGAGCGCGGGAATATCTCGCTCCAAAAAGGTCTGAATAAAATCCTGCCGCCAAGCGAAGCTATCCTCTGCATCCCCGGCGAGCAGGCTATCGGGAAATCCTCCGCGCACCCACAGCGTTTGCCAGTCGGCAACGTGCCTTGTCTCCGACCGCAAAAATGGTGTCAATTGCAGATAGGCGATGCGACCGGCCAGCGATTCGCTCGACTGCTGGATCAACTCCCGCGATGCCGACCCGAGAATCAAAAAGCGCCCCGGACGCCGGTCGCGATCAATTTCGGAGCGCAACACGGCGAAGAATTCCGGCAGGCGCTGAATCTCATCCAGACACACCAGCTCTTGGCGATGTTGTTCGAGAAAGAGTTCGGGTTCGGCGAGTCTGTTGAGATCAATGCGGTTCTGTAAATCCAGATAGGCCACTGACTGGCTTTTTAGATATTGGCGGGCCAGTGTTGATTTACCGCATTGACGAGGACCAAGGATTGCCACGGCGGGGGAACGTCCCAAAGCTCGTCTTAACTCAAATTCTGCCTTTCTCGGCAAATATCCATGCAATTTGCTAACTCCCTTTATCATTTTACATGGATAATAGCCAAATTGAGACGAATTTTCAAATAGAGCCGTTGCAAATTCTCTATTCTAGGTCGCTGCCGTCTCTTATATTTGGCCGCATCTTTTTTGACTGCACATTTCATAACTGACGTTAGGCAGTAGGGGGCGGTTTGCAAACCGCCCCCTACTCGCCAGAAAGTACCGCCATGAAAATCCGCCCCTTCAGCGCTAGATATTTTTCGCGCTGCATCCTAGCCACCCTCATCACCACCATAGCCTCCATGACCCACGCCCAAGCCGACTCCGACCGCATTCAGCCCTACGCCGCCAATCCGCGCTACTGGCAATACAAGGGCCAGCCCGTACTCCTGCTAGGCGGCACGATCAAAGACTGCCTCTTCCAAATACCCGACCTCGAAGCCCATCTCGACCTGCTGCAATCGGTGGGCGGCAACTACGTGCGCAATACCATGAGTGACCGCCGCGTCTACGGCTATGAGATCCCAGCCTTTCACCAAGGTGCCGACGGCCAGTACGACCTCAACCGCTGGAATCCGACGTATTGGCAGCGCTTTGCCGATCTTTTGCGCTGGACCGCCGAGCGCGATATCATCGTCCAGATAGAAATGTGGGATCGCTTTGACCACAGCCAAGAACATTGGGAAAAGAGCCCCCTCAATCCGGCCAACAACATCAACTATACTGTCGAGGAATCCGGCCTAGAAACGGACTATCCCGCCCACCCGGGCGGCAACTGGCAGCCTTTTTTCTACACCGTCCCCACCTTGCGCAACAACCAAGTCGTGCTGCCCTATCAACAAGCTTTCGTCGATCAAGTCCTCAAGCATTCGCTCGCCTACGACCACGTGCTCTACTGCATGGACAACGAGACCAGCGGCGACCCGGCGTGGGGTGCCTATTGGAACGACTACATCAAGGAGCGGGCGCAGCAGGCGGGCAAGACCGTTGAAACCACGGAAATGTGGGACGAGTGGGACGTGCGGGGGCAGACGCACCGCGCCACCTTCGACCACCCAGAGCAGTATTCTTTCATCGACATCTCGCAAAATAGCTGGCAGCGCGAGCAGACCAATTGGGATCGCGCCCAGTGGGTGTGGCAATACATCGCCGCGCAACCCCGGCCGATCAATTCGACCAAGATCTACGGTGCCGAGACCCACCGGGACCAAAACCGAGGCATCGACGACCGCCACGCCACCCAGTGCTTTTGGCGCAACCTCATCGGCGGCTTCGCCTCCAGCCGCTTTCACCGGCCGGATTCCGGCATCGGGCTAAGCCCCCAAGCCCAAGCCCACATTCGCAGCGGGCGCATGCTATCCGAGGTCTTCGACTTTTTCAACGCCGCGCCAGATTCCGACAGTGCCCTGCTGAGTGACCGCGCCGCCAACGAGGCCTATCTCAGCCGCGTCCCCGACCGCCAGTACGCGCTCTACTTTACCGACGGCGGCGCCGTGGGTCTTGACCTGACCGGGACAGAAGGCACCTTCCAAGTCCAATGGCTCGACATTGCCGCCAGCACTTGGACCTCTGCCGCTGACTTGGACGGCGACACCGTAACGCAACTAGCCCCTCCCCAAGGCGGCCCCTCGGTCGCCCTACTGACGAGGCAATAACATTATGACCACTAGCGACCGCGTCTTCTTCGGCCGGACCGATCTTCAGGTCTCGCGCTTGTGCCAGGGCACTGCCTTCCGCCACCTGCCTCGCGCCGACAGCCCCCAATCCCTAGCCGTGCTCCACCACTGCTTGGACCAAGGCGTCAACTTCTTCGACACAGCGCAGGCCTACGGTTGGGGTGGGGCCGAGGAGGTGCTAGGGCGGGCAATCGCAGGTCGGCGCGACGAAGTCATCATCTGCACTAAGGTTCCCGCTTCACTGGCCCCCACAAGCGACGGCGATCCCGGAAAGCGCGTCCGCTACACCCGCGCCCATCTCACCGACCGCCTCGAAGAAAGCCTCCACCGCCTGCGCACTTCCTACGTTGACCTCTACCTCTTGCACCACCGCGACGAGGGCACGCCGCCGGAGGCCATCGCCGAGGTCATGGAGGATCTGGTGCAGGCCGGCAAAACTCGCTATTGGGGTGTCTCCAACCATTGCGCCGCCGAAGTCGAAGCCTTCCTCGACCTAGCCCCCATCGCTGGCGTCGAGGACTACTACAACATCGCCGGCAGCCACTGCGACGAAACGGGACGCTCGCGCGTGGAGATTTACGAAGAGGAAATGCTGCCCCTGCTGCAGCGCACCGGACTAGGCTGCCTAGCCTTCAGCCCAATGGACACCGGCCTCCTAGCCCGCCCCAACGAACCAGCTCTCTCCGCCTTAGTCGCCGCCATCGATCAAGTCGCCGCTGACTTGGGCACCTCCCGCGCTGCCGTCTGCGTCGCCTGGGTCCTGCATCAGGGCATCACCTGTGTCCTCGCTGGTGCCGAGAGCGCCGCGCACGTCGACGCCAATCTCCAAGGCACCCGCCTCCAACTTCCCGCAGACGCCCTCGCCGCCCTAGACCAAGCGCGCCGGACCTACCGCGCCAGCCAACAGGAGCAACGCCCGTGAACATCGTCGACGCCCACATCCACGTCTGGTCCTCCGACTTCGACCGCTATCCGCTAGCTCCCGGCTTTACACCCGCCGACCTGTGGCTGCCCTCTTTTACCCCCGACGATCACTTTGCCTATAGCCGCAAGGTCGGCAAAGTCCGCCTCAACCTAGTGCAGATGACTTGGTACGGCCTCGACCATAGCTACATCCTCGATCTAATCGCCTCGGATCCTGAGACCTACACAGGCACCGGCATCGTCCCCGGGGTCTCCGACGTGTCGCTGGCCGATCCGGGCAAAACCATGCTCGCCCTGGCCGAGGGGGGTATTCGCGCTTTCCGCGTGCGCGGCGGCAGGACCGGTCGCCCAACCGCGTTTGGCCGTTCGGACCGCTGGCTCGACTACCCGGGCTATGAATCGATGTTCCGCACCGGGGCCGAGCACAATCTGGCCCTCAGCTTCCTCATGGGACTCGCAGACCTGCCCGGCTTGATCCACCTCTGCCGCCGCTTTCCCGAGACTCCCGTGATCCTCGACCACATCTGCGGCGTGCGCATCCGCGACGGCGTCTGGCCCGAAGGCGATATCCGCACCCTCTGCAACATGGCCCGCTACCCGCGCGTCATGGTCAAGCTCGGCCCGTTCCAAGCCCTCGGCAACGGTGAGGCCCCTTACCTCGACCTCCTGCCCCTCATCGAGCGCATCGTCGATGCCTTTGGCCCCGAACGCGTCATGTGGGAAAGCGACAGCGGCGGGCCCGTCCGCATGAAAAATCCCGCAACCGACTTCGCCGCAGCAATCGCCCTAATCCGCGACCACGCCGATTTCCTCAGCCCAAGCGACAAGGAGCAGATCCTAGTCAAAACAGCCGAGGACTTCTTCTTCAATCGCTAGAAAAGGACCGCCATGGAACTCACCGACGCCCATCTCGACGAATTAGACCAACGAGGTTTTATCATCCTGCCCGGCTTCCGCCACGGCGAGGAGCTAAAAGCAATGCAGCAAGCCCAGCGCCGCGTCCTGCCATCGTGGGATGAAGTAAAGGACGACCCGCCTGCCGGCCGCGCCACTCTCACCGAATTCCCGCCCGCCGAAATGGCGCTGCTACGCGGCATCGTCCACCATCAATCCTGGGACTTCGCCAGAAAGTGGTTTGGCACTGAGCATATCCACTTCCGCGCCGGTTGCATGATCGCCCGCTATCCAGGTTTCACAGGCGGCGGCACCGGCTCGGACGCCTCCGCGCTGCATCTTGACAATGGCAACAACTCGCTGCTGCCGCCCTCCGACTCGGCCCGCGCCTTCGGCCAACTCGGCTTCTGGCACCACCTCGAAGCAGTCGGGGAGGATCAAGCACCGCTGCGATTGATCCCCAAAGAACACGGCCGCGATATGAGCAAAGCCGTGCCGCTCGTCTGCGAAGCCGGCACCCTCTGCGTCTTCACCAATTATACCATGCACTCCGCCAGCGACTATCTGCGCGCCGACGGCCAGCGCTACACCTGGGGCTTTGGCCTCGGCCGCGCCGATCACTACTGGGAGGGTTTCCGTCATTACACCGACAAAGGCCAAAACCCGATCTTCCGCGAATTTATCGGCACTCTTACCGCCGCCGAAAGGGAAGTCTTCCGCTTCCCGCCCGCCGGCCACGCTTACTACACCCCGCAAACCCTCGCCGCCCTCGAAGAACAGTACCCCGGCTGGAACGCCCGCAAGGAGTACTAACTCGGTGGAGGGTCTGCCTTGATGCACCCTCCCCCATTCCGTACACTCCCCGCAACTAACCCACCTTACCTTCCCAAAGGAGTCCCCATCGTGAAAATCGGCCTTTACGCCTCCATGTTCGGCAAAGACGATCCACCCACTCTGCAAAGCATCGAAAGTTACATCGACCACGCCTACGACCTCCGTCTCGACTTAATCGACTTCCGCCGCGACCGAGGCTTTAGCTCCGAAGACTCCGACTACCTCATCAAGACCAAACTCGCCTGCATCGAAAAGGGCCTTGCCATCGGCTATTTAGCCTCCGGTGGACACTTCGTCGGCAGCGACGAGGACCTGCGCGACAAGGTCGCCACCGCCAAGGGCGACATGGACATCGCGCTGATTTTGGGCGCGCCCATGATCCGCCTGTTCTGCGGCCAGCCCCTCACCGACCCGGAGGAGCGCGCCCGCGAAATCCGCTGCTTTCAAGAGGTCGCCGACTACGGCCTCGAAATAGGCATCGCCATGGGCCTGCAAAATCACCCTTCCACCGGCGACGATGTCATACGCATCATCGAGGAAACCGACCGGCCCAACTTTAGCTTCCTGCTCGACACCGGCCAGTGGTGCGGCTCGCCAGCCCGCAACCGGGGCATTCCCGACCCAGACCACGACATCTACGCCTACATGCAGCAGACCGCTCATTTAGCCACCCACGTCCGCGCCAAGTTCTACAAGATCGATAGCGGCAAAGAGGAGTGGATCGACTACGAGCGCATCGTCCCCATCCTCGCCGAGGCCGGGTACAACGGGCCGCTCTCCGTCGTGTTTGAAGGCCAAGACATCAACGATTGCGATGACAAGGAAGTCATGCGTTTGGCGGCCGCACAACTGCGGGATTTGGCCTCCCGGCTCTAATGGAGACTAGGCCATGCGCGTCAACCGGGATCAATTCTTAGAGGAAGGCTACGTAATCCTACGCCACTGCATCCCGCCAGAGATGCTGGATGACGTGCGTACCGCCTACGAAAAAATGGTCGAGCGCCAGCGAGCCATCTGGGCCCGTGACCCCGCCGGTGACGTCTGGGAAACGGCTCCCCAACCTCGGCTGCACCTGCAAACCATGCAGGACCAAATCGATGCAGAGACCGCCCTATCGGTGGAAATCTGGCTGCACGAAAACTTGCAGGGCGCTAGCAGCGAGTTGCTGGGGTTAGAAGACGCCGCGGTCACCGAGATGATGATGATGTGCAGCCCGGTCCGCGACCACGGCCCGGCCAAGTGGCACCGCGACTTCTACCCGCCCTACTGCGCCCCGCTCCAGGGCTACGCCGACGACATTCTCGAAAACGGCCCGCGCTATGTGCAGTGGAATATCCCGCTCTATGACGACGACGTGCTGTGGGTCGTGCCCAAAAGCCACATCCGCCGCAACGCCGAAGAGGAAAATCGCCAACTCACCAAAAACAACCGCGCCCCGCTCACCAGCGGCGTGCAAACCCACCTCAATGCCGGCGACGGCGTGGCCTACATCCTGCCGATCCTACACTGGGGCAGCAACTACAGCACCAAGCTGCGTCGCACCATCCACGGCGGCTTTTCCGATTTCACCCACTACCCGAACCTCAGCTACCTCGAACACCTCTCGCCAGCGGCCCAAACTACCTTCACCCGCTGGGACCAACACAGCCAACAAAAATTAGACCAAACCGAAGCCGTGCTCCGTGCAGCCTTGCAAAAGGACGGCGCGGCCTACTGCGCTGCGCTCGACGTCCTGCATCCAGGTCGCGGTGCCAAGGGCCAGTTGCAATCGACGCTGCTTTTGAGCAAAGCCGCACGCCGCATCCACCATCTCAAACGCCCCGATTTTGCCGCGCTTCCGGCCCAAGACCAACGCTACGCCACTAGCATGCACCCGATGACCTTGCAGTGGGGGCAACTCATCGCCGACCGCTTTTCAGCAGCGGAAGCCGCCGCGCTGTGGGCGCGCTTCAAGCCCGTGGACGACGCCCTCCAAGCCCCTGAGTTGCAATGGACCCCCGGTTTCCAAGGCGAGGATACTCATTACTACTTCAACGATGTCCCCGCCGATCTCAGCGTCGAACGCTTTATCGCCGGTTGGCACGCTTAGAATCAGAAAGCGTAGCTCAGCGCCACGCTTGGCGTCCCCGTCCGCGCTGCCGCTTGCAGCTTGAGCCGCTTGCCGTACTTAAACCGCACTCGGTCGCGCTTGGTCTCAATTACTTGGATGCCGTGCAAGAAGTCGTAGATCACACTGCCGGCGATGGTAATCACTCCCAGCGCAACCAGCGGTCCGCCCGCTCCGCCATCGCGCTGGAGTTCGCGTAGGCGGTACTTGGGCGTCTCGCCTTCTAGCGAAACGGGGATCTTCTCGTAGCGTCTTTCTTTGCCGTTGTCCCCAGCGTTGATTACCAAGACATCAAAATCCGTATCCGCGAACTCACCATCTTCCCAAAGTGCCGCCCCAGCAATAATCGAGGCGACGCCCGCAAGACCTGTGGCCAAAAGCCACTTTCCCGTCGTCGGTTCTCCCGCGTAAAAGTGCATCATGCCGGGCACCGGAATCGCGCTTCGCATCAATCCGGTGGAGATGCGGCGGTTCATGTCTTGGTATTCCTCGTAGGTCATGTCCTGCGGTATGGGTATTAGCGGTGCCTCGTTCAGCACATCGCCTGTTCCCTGCGCCACAGCCGACGACGGCACGACGAGTGCCAGCGCAAGCCCTACTATCCCTAGCGCGTATTTTCTCATGGTTAATTCTCCTGTTTGGGTTGGTGGTTTGCGAAGCTTCGGCAGAGGACGATCCGGTCACTTAGGTCGTCCAGCCAGCCATCAGTTGTGACTTATAACACCTGAGCACGGCAATGGTGTCACCCCTATCGGCGGGCCGTCCCGCTCCTTGCCCTAAGATCGGGAGCGGCCTACTTTCCTTGGGTATCCGGCCAGACTCCTCCGCTGCGAAGCCGAGCGGGAATTGAACTTTTTTGACGCGGTCGGTCCGATATTTTTTCTGTTGGGACCGACCCCGTTCCACTACAAATCAGTCAATAATATCGCCTTCTTATCTTCCTAGGCAGGGTGCGTGGCCGCAACGCCCATCTTTCACGCGGAGAAATTTCATGAAGATAGCACGCCTGCTAGGGGTAGGTTGGACCTCACTCATCCTGCTCGCCTGCAACGGCCAAGGAGTCGAGACCAGCACCTCGGCCAAAGTGGAGACCGAAGAAGAAAAAATCCTCTACGCCTTGGGCCTAGCCATAGCACAAAACACCCTAGAACCGTTCAAGGGTCAATTCAGCGACGCGGAAATAGCAGTGGTCATGCAGGGCTTTACCGACGCCGTCAAGGGCAACGAAACCATCGTCCCCTTGCAGGAATTCGGCCCCAAGATCAACCCCATGTTGCAGGAGCGCTTGCAAAGAGTACAGGCCCAAGCCGAGGAAGAAGGCAAGGCCTTCAGGGAAAAGGCTGCCCAAGAAGAAGGCGCAGTGCAGACGGCTTCCGGCCTCATCTTCAAAGAGCTGACGGCCGGTACCGGAGTCTCGCCCCAAGCCACTAACCGGGTCAAAGTCCACTACCACGGCTCGCTGATTGACGGCACGGTCTTCGACAGTTCGGTGGAGCGCGGCGAGCCCGTCACCTTCGCTCTCGACCAAGTGGTCACAGGCTGGACTGAGGGACTGCAAATGATGAAAGTGGGTGGCAAGGCCAAGCTGACCATCCCACCCGAGCTGGCCTACGGCCCGGGGGGCCGCGAAGGAATTCCGCCCAACGCCACCCTGATTTTTGAAGTCGAACTGCTGGGCATTGAATGAGGTAGGTCTGAAGGTGTCTTGCGCGACGGAGCGGGAGCCCTGCCTTGTTCATGTCTCCCACTCCGCATAAATATCCGCGATCACTTCGTCAATCGGTGCCCGGTGCGTCTCTGCGTCGAGCACCGAGGCCTGCGCCGAGGCCTCGGCGAGCAAGGTCGGCAATTTAATCTGTTCCGCGTCAAAGACGTATTCGTGCCAGCCGGCCTCCGTTGTCAGGAGTTCGGTCCGGCTCAGGTTAGGTGCCTCCTCCCCACTCGTCTGCAAGCGCAACCGCCGTCTGTCCCCGAAGTGATTGCGCAACTCGTCAAAGGGGCCGTCAAAGGCGATGCGCCCCCGGTCTATCATCACGATCCGACCAGCTAGCTGTTCCAACTCGTCCATGTCGTGACTGGTGATCATCACCGTTACCCCCTGCTCGCGATTCAGATTTTTGATAAAATCGAGGATATGGCGTCTGGCCAGCACATCGACGCCGATCGTCGGCTCGTCCAAGAAGAGAATCTCCGGCTCGTGCATGAGCATCAGCCCGAGGTCCGCCCGCATCTTCTGCCCTAGGCTCAACTGCCGCGCCAAACTGTCCATGAACTCGTCGAGACCCAGCAACTCGCGCACAAAGTCGAGCATCCGCTCGTAGCGCTGCTGCGGAATATCCCACACGACCCGTTTCCATTCAAAACTCGCCGACACTGGCTGGTCCCACCACAGTTCGGTGCGCTGGCCGAAGACCACGCCAATGCGGCTGACGTAGGCCACTCGGTCCCGCATCGGGTCCATTCCCAAGGCCCGCACGCTTCCCGACGTCGGCGCCAGCACGCTCGACAGCAGCTTGACCGTCGTCGATTTACCCGCGCCATTGGGGCCAGCGTAGGCGACGATCTCGCCCCGGCGCACAACAAGATCCACATCCTGCAGAGCGCGAATCTCGCGCACCCGGGGCCGAAAGAGATTCTTGAACACATCGCGCACATGAGCTGAGCGCTGGCGCTGGTAGAAGGTCTTATTGACCCCCTGCAACTCAACTGCGATGTCCCCAGCGCAAGTAGCGCTGCGATCCAGTGTGTCCATAGTGATTCATTCCTTTCTTGATAGCTATCAGCGCCACAAAGCTCAGGACGCAGGCAAATATCGGCGTAGTCCACAGCGATCCGGTACCTTGGTCAATCCCGAGCAGCACCCGACACGGATACCAAGCGACAAAACCCACCGGCAGCACGCTCAACAGGCCATTGACCAAGAACGGATGCAGCCCATCGAGCGGAAACGACTTCAACTGCCACGCAAAACCGATCGCGCGGGAGCTGATCTCCTCGGCACCCACCGGCGACCAAAACGCCAGCGCGCTCCACAAATAGGAAAAGGCCAAGACCACCACACAAGAAGACAGCAGGTGGACTCCATAGCACAGCCACCAGCCGGTTTCCACGGCCATATCCAGCCGCCCCCAAGACCAAACGCTGATCCCCAATCCGACGATGGCTCCCCAGCAGCCGGAGAAGGGTATAAATCCTTCCGTGAGCAGGGCCATCCACAAAGGCTGCGGCTGCACTAAGGTGTGGTCGAGCTGGCCGCGGCCAATGCGGCGGCTAATGGCCAGCACGTTGTAGCGGAAGAACATTTCGAGCAGTCCCTGGACCAGGGCGGCGTAGCCGAGCATGAAGAGAATCTGGTCCCGGCTCCACGCCCCGATCCCCGCGAAGCGCTCGGCCAGCAAGAACACCGCCATCACCCCCGAGAGGCTGAGGACTAAATCAGAGACGACGTTGATGAGGAAAAACTTGAAGTCCCGGGTCATCCACATGAAGTCGAGATAGGCCTGCACTCGCCAGCGCCGGATGACCTGGACTACGGGGTTGCGGTTAGCCGCCATGGGACACCAGCCTTTCGCGATTATGGCGCCAGAGCGCGTGCGCACCCGTCCACAGCACTACAGCCCAAGTTGCCTGCACAGGGATGAGGTCGGCTGGATCACCCGTCCCGGTGTAGATTCGCAACGGTGCCGACGCCAGTGACGCGAAGGGCAGCCACTCGAGATAGTCCCCCAGACCCCAGGGCAAAAGCGCCAGCGGCACCAGCCGGCCCGACAACAGCACCGTCAATGTGGAGCGGATCCGTTGCAGCGCGTACACGCTGTGCTCCAAGAAGACCATGCACGCGGCAAAGAACAGATCCAACGCCGTACCCACCGCCACGCCCAGCGCCAAACTGAGTAAAAACCACAACCCGGCCGTCCATGTCGCCGGGGCGGAGTCAACTCCCAGCAGCGGCGCGATGAGCAACAGCGGCAGCGAAAATAACAGCAGGCCGGGGATCCAGCCGCCGACCATCTCGGCCAGCATCTGCCCGTAGATCCCCATCGGCCGCAAGAAGCGGTTGGCTATATTGCCGCTCCACAGATCGTCGTCGATCCGGGTGCGGCCCGATAGCTGGTCGGCAAAAATTGCGGCGACCATGGTATAGGTCAGCACTGCCTCCAAGCTCATCCCAGCAACGACGCCTTGGCCCGCCATCACCGTGCGCCAAAGCGAGAGCAAAATCGCCACGTGGAATAGCCGCAGCGCAAAATCGCCCATCAGGCCCCAAGGCGCGTCGTTGAGCGACTGGGTCGCGACGATGGCGATGGTTTTCCCGTATTTGTGCAGCAGTGATAGCATCGGTTTTCTCAAAAAAAGACCGCGAACAACAGGCCCGCGGTCTCTGGAAATCATAAAAAGCCGGCATCATGTCCCCGAGATGGCGTCGATCATCTCCATCGTCTTCACCGCGTCGTCCAGACTACAGGCCGGGAACGGAAGTGCGCCTCCATCCAGGACCCATCGCAAGAACGTGCGATCCTGCTGATAAAATCCCGGGTTGTAGCGTCGATCGATGTCATCCCCTTCGACGTTCTCCGGCTGTCCGTCCCTGCATCTCAAGGTTGCGGCTGTCCCAAAATCGGACGTGAAGGTAACCCCATTGCCGCGCACTTCCACGCGGTGCCCGCCCGGAGCGAACCAGTCCATAGAGGCACGCCCGACAGCCCCGCCGGCGAAGGTCAACAGCGCCGAACAGCAGTCCGGCATGGGACCTTCCACAGTATGGTGCATCGGCTGGACGCTCACCACGTCACCGCCGAAGAATCGCAGTAGGTCCAGGGCGTGGATGCCGTTTGCCACGCTCCAGCGTTTTAGGACCTCTTGCGGAAATTTCGGGTTTTCCCGGACCCGCTGAATATCTTCGTGGGCGTCCACAGTGACGCTTTGTACCGGCCCGGATTCGAGGATCAGCTCCCTGCCCTTGAGAAGCGTGGAATAGAACCGCCGGTTCACGCCCACCATCGCCGGCGTACCCACCGCTCGCGCCAGATCGGCCAGCGCACGGGTCTGGGACGTATAGAGGCCAGGAGGCTTTTCCAGAAAGGTCGGGATACCGGACCGAATGAAGTCTGCGGCGACTGCGGCGACCTGGAGGACACTCACGAGAACGAAAACGGCGTCGGGCCGATTTCCTTCCAGCAGGCTCTCGTGCGAGTTCAGGCGATTCGACACGCCGAACCGCGCTCCTGTCTCTTCCAGAACGCGAGGATTGCTGTCCACAAGCGTCGTCACACAACCCTCGCGAAGGTCGGTGAGCACTTTCAGGTGCCTCTGGGCTATGTTTCCGGCTCCGACTACCGCAATGTTCAGCATTTCGTCCTGTTCCATGTAGCCTCGTCTTGAAGCAACGAATCTATTCCTCTGGGCTCAGATCCTTCTTTTCGAGCCCGTCGGCAAGGGATGGTACTTCACCTCGACTTCCACATCTGCGACTCTCAGCGGACTCACCAAATCGTCCGGCCGCCCTACCAGCGTAATCTCCAAGCGGTTCGCTCCCTGCTGCGGCCGCACCCGCTGCAAGTCAAAAATCAGCCACATGCCCTGATACGGGACGACCTCATAGCCGAACTCGCGGCGGCATATCTCTTCTTGCAGCGACTGGCCGTTGAGCGCGATTTCCAAGCGGTCGTCCGAGACCAGATCGACTATCCTGATCCGCAACAGCACCTGACTGACGCGGCCTTCTTGCGCGTCGTCGGCCAAGTAAAAGGGAATGGTATGCCGCGCCCGGTCGTCGGCCGCGATCTCCACCGGCAGCGCCACCGGATACTGATTTTCCTCATCTGCTGCCCGCCGCGCCAGCACGTAGTGCTTGTCCTTCTCCTGCATCAGATCCCGACTGCCCAGTTCGCTCAGCGCGCTGCGCTCCCGGTCTCCTAAGGGCCAGGGCATAAACCACGCGTACAGCCCGTCACAGCCCCGATCCAACAGATTCATCGCCACCGCCCGCAGTTGGGCAGGAGTGGGGCAAACCCGCTCGGCCCCAACCGACTCATCAGCTACGTAGGGCTGCAAGGTGCCATAGACCGCTGCATCGGCCGCGTGCGCGGCTTCGACCAGCCAATCTATCGGCATGTCTCCGTCGAGGATCATATAGCCGTAGCGGATCGGCACCAAGAAATCCACCAACCCGCGCTCTAGCCAAGTCCGCACGTCCAAGCCCTGCGCCCGATTCATCTCCTCAGTGGGCAAAACCCGCGCTCCAACCACCCCCGACCGCTGCCCGCGTACCCGCTCGGCGAGTTGCTCTACGTAATCGGTCAAAATGGGCGTCGTCGCCTCCACATCCTCCTCCCGCAAAATGCGCGGCCCTCCTCCCGGCAGGGCAAAGTCCAGCTCAAGGCCATCGGTTTCGTACTCGGTCGCCAGCTCCTCAACCACTTGCAAGATGTGCGCCCGCACCTCCGCGTGCGCCAGCCCGCCACCGCCATCGGCCAGCCTGTAGGCCGGATCCATATTCCCGTAGGCGGCCATCCGCAAGCTGGCCCAGAAGTCCATGTTGTGGTCGTGCGCCCGGTCAATGAGCACCGTCAGCGGGTCGAGCCCGCGCTCGATCAGGCTCTGCATATTGTGCCAAGTGCGCCAATAGGCGGCCTGCTCAAAGGGCTGAATATCCGCTCCGAACATCATCCCCACCCGCGATGGATAGAAAAGCCCGTCGCCGCGCTCAACCCCGTAGGCAAAAGTATCCACCCCCGTGCCTGCGACTTCGTCTATTGGCACCCAAGTGTCTTCGAGCGCCATCGGCGGTTCAAAGGCGAACAGGTAGTAGTGCCGAGCATCGTTAAAGTAGATGGTGCGCTGCTGTCGCATGGCGTGTCCTCCTCGATCTTAAGGGGAATTATATACCTGAGTGCCCAAAAACCCTGTTCGCGGCTAATAAGCATTAATTATCAACTATTGACAATTGTGAGGGGCGTTGTTGCATGAAAGTCGTTTTAGGGTCTTGAAATGAGTCAGGCTCTCCAGTTAGATTGGTTCGTGGTTTCCAGCAAGAAACACGTACCTTTCTTCCCAAAGAGCCTGTGATGAGCAAAATATCTGGCGGTTTGCCCTCGGTCAAGTCGCAACCGGTGTATCGGGTCAAAAATTGGTCATCGTATAATCGGGCATTGGTCGCCCGTGGTAGCCTGACGGTGTGGATAGACGATTCGTTGTGGCGACAGTGGTATGCTCAGGGGCCGTCGCAACGGGGTGCTCAGTTTGTCTATTCGGATCAAACGATTGAATGGATGTTGACGATGCGGGTGTTGCTTAAGTTGCCGTTGCGCCAGACGCAGGGCTTTATCCAATCGCTTTTGGACTTGATGCAGTTGGAATTGGCGACGCCGGACTACTCGACCTTGTCGCGTCGCCAAGGGTCCTTGGCGGTGGTGTTGCCGACCCGGTGCCCCGATACACCGATGCACTTGGTGGTAGATTCGACCGGCTTGAAAGTCTATGGTGAGGGCGAGTGGAAAGTGCGCCAACACGGCTGGACGAAACGGCGGACGTGGCGCAAACTGCATGTGGGGGTCAACGAGGCCACCGGCGAGGTGGTCGCCCAGACGTTGACGTCCCATCGGATCGATGATGCCTCGCAGGTGGTGCCTTTGTTGACCCAAGTCGACGAGGCGGTGGAAGCGGTAGGCGGGGTATGGAGCGTATGACAAACAGAAGGTTTTCGATGCCTTGGCCACACCGCCGAGTGGGCCCTCGATTGTGCCCCTTATCGCGCTGCGCAAAGACGCTAAAATCCAACAGCATGGCAACCGTAAGGCCCCCGCGTTGGCGCGGGATGAGATCCTTCGAGCCATTCGACAAAAAGGACGCAAGGGGTGGAAACAGGCCAGTGGCTATCATCGACGCTCGTTGGCGGAAACGCAGATCTATCGCTATAAGCAACTCATCGGCAACACGTTGAAGGCGCGTACCGAACCCAATCAACAGGTCGAAAGTCGCCTCGGCTGTGCCCTCCTCAATCGAATGATCCATTTGGGCAAACCCGAATCGTATCGGGTAGAAAAAAGAAACTGACCAAAAAACAACATTCGACCATGATACCCCAGATATGATTCATGCAACAACGCCATTGTGAGGGGTAAAAAGAAGAACTTGACGATGTGAAAGGGCTGTACGTTAATGAGAATGCCCCTTGCACTTCCCCAGCGGAGGTGAATCGCCTCCGGCTTCTAGCACGCGAAGGAGTTCATTTTACTCTGGCCGCCTACCAGTGTGCAATCGATCACGGCTTTGATATTGAGACCGTAAACAGGAGAGAATAGTCTTGCGGCGGGAGATTTTGGAGGATGTCAGGAGCATCGAACCACTTGACGACTTGGAAGCGGAACATCAGCGCGATGCCATCGAATGGATTGAAAGTGGAGCAGAGCTATGCCGCCAAGTGAAGCCAGCAACACCTCCCAAGCATCTCGTATCCTATTTTGTGCTTACGGACGATGACTACTTCCTTCTCGTAGAACACAGAAACGCCGGTCTCTGGTTGCCGACAGGTGGACACGTTGAGCCCGATGAGCGTCCCAGTGAAACTGCAAGAAGGGAGGCGAAAGAGGAATTGGGGATCGAACCCCGGCTTCTTTCAGAAGAGCCGCTATTCATCACCTCAACGGAAACTGTTGGAAGGACAGCGGGACACACTGATATCTCCCTTTGGTACGTCGTGGTTCACACGCGGACGGAGGAACTTCATTTCGACCAGACAGAATTTAAATCGATCAGATGGTTTCACAGGGACGAACTGCCCCTAGATCGGTGCGATCCGCACATGGGTAGATTCGTCCAGAAGCTAGGGAGTCTCGCCAACCGCAGGTAACACGTCGGTGCATGGCTCAGCTCTGACGGGCTTCGACCCAACCAGCTTCGCAGGTTCATGCACTGCGAGAACGTTAGGGGAAATGCAAGCAAACACTAGTCTTTTCAGGACGTGATGTTGACAACCACGATGCTTCCACCGCAGGCAAGAAAAGCCTTTCACCTGCTCGAACAATTTGAGCGACCTTGGTTTGTTGCAGGTGGCTGGGCACTAGACTTGTTTTTGGGGCGCATTACACGCGATCACAGCGACTTCGAAATTGCCCTCTTCCGGGAAGATCAATTGGAACTGCAGCGCATCCTAAAGGGATGGCGGCTCGAGCTAGCCACACAGGAGGGTCGAAGAAGATGGATGCCCAACGAGTGGCTAGAGTTACCATTTTATGAGCTTCATACGTATGACAACGAGAACAGCCACGTAGAATTCTTACTCAATGAGAAGAGCAACTCAGACTGGATTTTCCGAAGGAATAAGGCTATCAAACGGGAAATCTCCGCTTTGTCTATGTACACCGATGAAGGTATTCCCTTCCTCGGACCAGAGATCGTCTTGCTTTACAAGGCTAAGGAAGGTCGTGATCATGACGAACTGGATATGAGGCAGGCAAGGGATCACTTGGGCGGTTCTCGACGCCAATGGCTGTGTCACGCTTTAGGAGTTCATTTGCCAGACCATCCATGGATCTCTCAACTTCAGTGATAGAAGAAAACGAGAAACGCATGATGAGACTTGAGGTATGGCACTTCCTATAACACGTCTGTGCCCGACTTCGGGCTACACCCTTCGCCCACTTCGCGGTTCGGGTACGGCGGAAACGTTGTCGTCAATGCGAATACTTCGGTAATAATTAAATGACAGAGATTCGTCTCAAATCGCTTCCTGATACTGATGATTATTGGCAATACCAGTTTGATGATATGGTATTTCGCACGGAATCCTTGTCTAAATCGAATCCCCAACGAATTATTCCTTTGGGACAAGCCAGCGGCATCCTAATGACTTACATGGCGCAGCATCGCGATCTCTTGCAAGGGAAAAGGGTTATTGAGCCTTTTGCAGGTAGTGGTCCATTAGGTCTTTTAGCCCTTCACCTAGGTGCAGAATCGGCTCACTTTGTCGATCTCAATCCCAGAGTCAGCGATTTTATTTATCACAATGCGGTCGAAAACGGGATTCCCAATCATCGCTATGCAGTCCATATATCTGATATAGAGCAGTTTCGCCCCCAGGAGCCGTTCGATTGGCTCTTTGCTAACCCCCCTTTCGTCCCCACTCCTTCCAAAGTTCTAGGCGCCCTTCATTCAGCGGCTGGGCCGGATGGGAATCGTTTAGCGGAAGTTCTGATACGACAGATTCCACAATTACTTCACACCACAGGCGAAGCCTTAATCTATCTCCTGCAATTGGAAGTAGCTGGACGACCATTAGCATCCTTAGCTTGCGAGGAATTTTTGCCGGATCGGTCCGTCGAATTTACGAAGGGCTGGCAATATCAACTTCCCTTCGAGAGCCTAGTTACAGCCTACCGCGACCAACTCCTCGAACAAAAACCCGCGATTGATGAGTGGTCTTCTTCTATATCGGAAAAATGGGGAGAAGAGCTAATCATAGATTCGTATGTGATTCACATTGGACCTATGGGATCGCAGCCTGGGATACGCATCCGCAATTATGACGGAACAAAGTATGGCAGTGGTTTTTTTAGTTCTCGTGATTCTTTGCAAGAGGTTGTTGCGGAGAACTTAATTTGACGAGAGAACGTCACTCTTCCCATAGCGCGATGTCTGCTGCCGCGCACTCGCGCCTTTAACCCGACCTAGCTTCACCACAAACTTCGATAGCCCACGACGATCGGAGAATCAATGAAACGTACATCAATAGCGTCTTTCCGTCCGCAGACTTGGCAATTGCCTCTCCACGTAGTGTTGGCTCTGCTCTACCTGCGAGCCGCCCCCGCCTTCTCCACCATCGACACCCTCGTCGTCCTGCACACGAACGACTTTCACGGATATATCTCACCCGATGGCGACCGAGCCGCTGGACTGGCCCGCATCGCCACGTACTTCGACCGCGAACGCGCCCGCTCCTCAAAGATGCTGGCCCTAGATGCCGGAGACTGCGTATCCGGTACTCCCGTCTCGACCCTCTTTCAGGGACGACCGATTTTTGAGGTGATGACAGCTGTCGGCTACGACGCCGTCGTGCTCGGCAACCACGAGTTTGACTATGGCTGGCACGAGATCCTCGCCTACCGCGATATCGCCGATTTTCCCCTGCTGAGCGCGAACGCGCGCGGCCCTGCCGGCGAACTGATCGCCGACGCGCCTTTCGCAACGCTGAACTTGGAAGACCTGCGCGTCGGCATCGTCGGCGTCACGACGGAGAAAACCAGAGACATTACCACGACGAAGGGCAACGAAGGAGTGACCTTCGACGGAGAGATCGCGTCCGTCCGTTCGGCAGTTGACTCGATCAAATCCCACGTCGATATCGTCATCCTCCTGTCCCACGCCGGTCACGTTGCTGACAGTACCTTGGCCGAATCGGTGGACGGCATTGATCTCATCGTCAGCGGTCACAACCACACGGTCCTCAGTTCTCCTCAGATCGTGAGAGGCACTCCGATCGTCCGCGCCGGTGCTTATACATCGCACGTCGGTCACGTCCAACTGCTCTACGACCATGATGCGGGACAGGTGACAAAAGTCGAGGGGTTTGTCGTGCCCGCCGCTGACGATCGACTTCAACAGCCGGACCCCAAGGTAGCTGCCATCGTAGCAAAATGGGAGGACCGCGTCTCCGAACTGGTCGACATCACCATCGGACACACCGAGCGAGACTGGAGTGAGGAGGAGATGTACATGCTCGTAGAGCACATCTTGGCGACTCGGTCCGGCTCGGATATTGGCTTCTACAATAAAGGAGGCGTGCGGAATCGTTTGTATCAGGGCAACATTACGGTCCGTCACATCTGGACCATCCATCCCTTCGGCAATCAACTCGCCATCGTGCAGATTCTCGGGAAGGATATCGGCGGCAAGCTGTTGGAGCGACTAACCGTTGCGGGCACGGCGCTTGATCCCGATCAACTCTATACAGTGGCGACGAGCTCCTTCGTCGTCGAGCCACCTCGACGCGAGTCATTTATCGGGACTGCCAAGTCGGTGCAGATCGAAGAGGATCTGATCCGCGACGTAGTTATCAACTACATCAAAGAGGGCGGTCCCATCGACGCGCTGTTGACGCCAGCCACAATGGAGGAGTAATCCTCTACAGAATCAGAATGAGCAGAAGCTCACCCCCCGACCAACCCCTGATGGGCGTAGTGCCAGTCCTCTAAGTGGTTGAGCAGCACTCCCGAAGTCCACGTCGGAGGACGCTGCAAGGTGGCGTGGATCTCGGCCTGCTTGGCGGCGATGTGCTCGCGTTCGAGTAGGCGCTGGTTGAAGGCCGCCACCGCCTCTTCCTCGATAGTACCTTCCTGCCGCACCCAGTCCTCAAATGCGAGATAGCTCGGCATCTCCTCGCGGAGAAACGCTAGGGCTGCGTCCTGATCCACCTGCAAGGTCTGCAAGCAGCGCTGGTCGAGGCTGCCTTCGGCGCAGTCGGGGTAATCGAGATGCAGCCAGCCCTTGGCGCGCAGGCAGGTCTTGAGCCACGTGCGCGGCAGTTGGCAGATGCCCAACGGACCTTGGTCAATGCTGCTGAGGGTAGGAGCCACAGGACCAGACAGGCCCGGAGCACCAGGCGCGAAGACTCGGCGGTGGAAAAGATGCCAGTCCTGTAGGCAGTTGAGCAGCACGGCCGATACTTCGGTCGTCTCCTCTGGCGACCAACCTATATCCCGATAGGTCTCGTCGATTTTGTCCGGCCTATAGTGGGTGCGCGGCACCAAGGACTTGTTCCAGCGCGCGATGCGATTGGACTCGTACGTGCCTTCGGCGGTCACCCACTCCTCGAACTGTAGGTAAGTAGGCCGCTGGTCCCACAAAAAACGCAAGGCACTATCCTGGTCGATGCGCAGCACCTCCAGCACGTATTTATCGAGACCGCCGCTGCAAAAGGGATAGTCCTCGTCGAGTTGCCCGGCTTGGTGGAGGAGATTTTTCCACCACAGACGCGGTAGCTGGGCCACGCCCAGCGGGCCCTGACAAAGGGTGCTGACCAATGGAATCACAATCTGCTCCTTTCAGGTGGCTGCCAACTCAAACAGTGGTGTATTCTCCTCGGCGCGGACCCGCAAGCCCTCCACTTCGGCATCCGTGAGTGGCGTGAGGCGGTCGGCCATGTCCAAGGCCATTTCAAAGAGGGGAGCCTCGCCGGGCGGCAGGGCGGCCGTGATGGGCTGCGATAGGGCGAAGCGCAGGGCTAATTCGGCTAGTTCCGGCTCGTCAATGGGATCGTACCAGCATTTGGCGTAGCGTTTGGGTGCCCCTTGGGGCAGGAGCGAGCGGGCCATGGCTTTGAGGGCTAGACAGGCAGTGCCGCGCTCCTGTGCTTTGGCCACGACTTGGGGGCCGAAGTCAGCCTGGAAGTAATTGACCCAGTTGACGGGAAAGAGCACCGAGTCAAAGGGGAAATAGTCCAGCAGTTGCAAGGCGATCTCAGCCGAGTGGGCTGAAAAACCTATATAGCGCACCAATCCTTGATCACGGGCCTCCACAAACGCCGCCAAGGCTCCGTCGGGGGCAGTAGCCGCAGCAAAATCTTCATCCGTGGTCATGGCGTGTAACTGGTACAAGTCGAAGTGGCCGGTACGCATGGTTTTGAGCGATTGGCGCAACTCAGCGGCAGCCCCGTCCCGCGTGCGTTGGGTCGTCTTGCAGGCCAAAAACACATCGCTGCGATACGGTTCCAAAGCTGGCCCCAGACGCTCCTCGGCATTGCCGTAGGACGGAGCCACGTCAAAGTAATTGACACCGCGCTCAACGGCCCGTCCTACCAAGCGGGCCGCCTCAGCCACTTCCACTTGGCTGACGACGATGCCGCCAAAGCCGATTACAGAGAGATGTTCGCCCGTGGTGCCGTAGGGACGTCGCTGCATGGATATTCTCCTATTTTCTGGTGGAATAGATGCGTTATTGTTGGAAACTTACTCAAACACCTTTTCGCCGCGCTTGTGTCCTTCAATGTAATCCCAATCCATCTCCACGCCCAAACCCGGCCCCTGCGGCACGGGCACGTGGCCTTGGGCATCGACGTTTTCTAACTCGTCGGTGAATTCGGGGGGATAGACAGGTGGCTTGGTGTTTTTGACTAGGGGATGGAGCAGGCCCAATTCGTAGTAGTTGGTGTTGCGGATGGCGGCAATGCAGTGGCGGTGAGCCAAGCCGCCGCCGTGGAACTCGCAGTCGAGACCAAAGCCCTCGGCCGCGTGGGCGACCTTCATAGCACCAGTAATGCCGCCGTCCTCAAACGTGCCGACGCGAACGAAGTCCGTGCCGCCGTGGGCGATGAAGTCCACGTGCTGTTCAAGACCAAAGATGTGCTCGGTCTGCAAAAGCGGCGTCTTAAGCAACTCGCGCAACTTCTTGTGGGCAAAAATCGACACGCCGCCATCCTTATAGGGATCCTCGAGCCAGAAGTAGCCCGCCTCGTCGCAAGCGCGACCCACGCGCAGAGCGTCCGCCCACGTCTCGTATTCGCAAGCCGGGTCAATCATCAGGTCCATGCGGTCGCCCACGCGCTCGCCAACTGCGAGCACATTGGCCACCTCGCGGGCGATGGGAGCGTTGCCCCAGCCGTGAATCTTGAACGCTGGATAGCCGATTTCCGCGCACTGCTCGGCGAAGTCGGCAAAAGCCTCCGGCGTGCTCAGGCCGCCGTTTTCGTCGCCGTGGTAGGTCGAAGCATAGGCGGGAATGGTCTTGCGCCAGCCACCCAAAAGCTGCCAAATAGGCGCGTCGTACACCTTGCCAGCGAAATCCCACAGCGCCACGTCAACGGCGCAGATGTCGGTGCGGGCGGAGTGGCGCAGACCGCGCTTGATATCGTTGTAAATCCGCTCGCGGGCAAACGGATTGCGACCGAGCAGGTAGCGGGCGAGGTTTTCGGGCACTGGAGGGCCAAGGCATTCGCCAGTGACGCCAATGCTGGTGTGGATGCGTACCACGCACGGCGTCATCGACAGCGTCGCACCCTGCTGGTAAACCTGGTTAAAGCCGTTGTAGTCAGTGCCCATGTTTTCGATCTGATGAGCGAAGTAAATATTTTCGATCTTGGTAATTTTGGGGTCGGGCATAGGGGTTCGTTCCTTTCGAAAAAAGGGAATCAGCCAAAGGATTTTGGCATTTGATCCCAAGTTTTGTTGTCCAGCGTCCGGCCCGTCTTTTTCTTAAATACGCCGCCCCATTGTTTAAAAAAGAACGGCACATCATTCAGCAGACAGAGGTCGCGGATGGATCGCACCCAGTCGGCTTCCATCGGCCGGGCACCCGGCCCAGATTCACCGCCGACGATAACCCAGTCAATTCCCATCAAGTCCATATCATACAAAGGACCGAGCAGAGGCTCGAGAGATAGAAACTTCGTCTTTGCCCCGGTCTTCTTAAGCCGTGCCATCCGACCCAACCATCTTGAAGACTCAATGCTTGTGCCAAGCCAGATATTCGGCGTCCAGTTCAGCCTTCCATCGAGCTGTGCAACGCGGTCCGGGCGTTTGGTAAGCACTTGGAACGTATGCTGAGACGCCTCGTTCATGGTTGCAAATACCGACTCTATAAAGGCCGAGGGAACGGACTTATGGAACAGATCGGACATGGAATTGACGAATACTAGGCTAGGTTTCTTCCAGCTAATCGGCTCGCGCAAGGCTTCTGGGTGAACCGTAACCACAAACCCGTGTTTGTATTTCTTGGCTCCCATCGCTTGCAGCCTTTGCGACATCCTTTCGGCATAGCAATGCTTGCACCCATGGCTGATCTTAGTGCAACCGGTCACCGGATTCCACGTAGTTTCGGTCCATTCGATTTTGGAGCGCGTGGACATATTTACAAGCCCTTTAGAATATGCTCCGCTATACGTCTGGCAGGGCCGATTCCATTCGGGTTCCCGACGCAGAACAGAAACTCAAACAACGCTGAATTCTTTGAGTTCTTTAGCGTTTGGGATTTCTCAAGGAATCTGTCACCAAACAATTGGTTCAGTTTGTTCTTGTATATTTCAATAAGTCCATCAATACCTTCTGGACGCTGCTGTTCTTCATCTCCAAATAGGCTGAGTTGAGGACTAATGCTATACAGGTCTCTCCAACTTTCATCGCCGTAGATGAGATTCAAACGGTTGACCCACTTTTGAGAGATATTATCCGGCTCGCGTTTCTTAGGCAACATTCGTGCAATTGCCGATGTGGGAAAAAGTATCCAAGTATCCAAGGCTTCGTATGAGGCTATTTTTTCGATTGTCGCCCACTCTACCTCAGTAGCAAATGGATCGAGGAACAGAACACCTCGATAGCGTCGCCAATCTTTTTGCAAGTTCTGCAAAAAATCGTTGGCATCCTCATTTTCTATTTGAATATTTTTACCTTGATTGGCTTCCCTTAACAAGTCCAGTTGTATACAACGGTCTTGGTCCTTCTCGACAAAGATGTATTCGTCAAATGGCTTGTCATCAACATCCACAGCTATTTTTGCGGAGCCTTCTATAAATTCTTTTTTCCCCTCATCAATCGATGTTAATTCTACTTTCCCTATACCCGCAAAAGCATCAATGTAAATCAGACGGAATGGCTGATTTTTCAGTGCTGTGGTATAGGCATCCAGATATTTTTTGAGAATAGCTAATTTCTCTTCTGTCCATGGCCCTCCAAAGCCCGTATTGGCACTTCTCATCGGCTTTCTATCCCCACAATCTTTAGATTCTTGGTTCCATAGTCATTCACGATCTTGACTACTGCTCGTCTGTACTCGCAAGCCTCGCTTTTAGCATGGTAGATTCCATGCCCTCTTTGGATGGTCGAATATCAATCGAACCGAGTCAACCTCATTTCTGACTAGGGCATCGCTATGCCGGCGGCAAGACTTGAGCTAGGGGTTTACACCGTCGGCAGCACAGCGTAACGCACAAGAATCACTGAGTTTTCAGGCCGCAGCCGCATCTGCTCCCAAAATCTCGGCGTTGACATAGGCTCTAAAAACTTCCGCCTCCGTGAAGCATCGATATCCGGCTGCGCTAGCCTTTGAGAGTACTTCAGCCGGTTCGTTCAGCAGAACTGCCACCGGAGCACTCAGTTCAGGTTGGAGACCGTCGGGCCAAGCGAGGTCGAGTACGGCGAGTTGGATGCCGGTGGTTTCATCAGACAAGTCGAAATTGATCTGGCCCCGTGGCAGCCCTTGTCTTTCTACCCAGTCATTAATGGCCTCAATCTCTCTTTCTTCCTCTTCCGCTTCAAGGTTAGCTATTTGCTTCTCCATGCGGCGCACTAGGTCCGATTTTTCGATGCCGCTGGGCGGGACTTCAGTGGCGGCAACAGCGTCAGCCGCAACCGGCTCCGTCGCAGTTGCCTCCGATGAAATATCTACCCACTCCGTATCGCCGTGCAGAAGTTGCGCGAACTGACGGTTCGCTTCTCTGGCCAAAAGCTCTCTTCGCGCCGCAAGAAAGTCGGAATAATGCTCGATTTTCCAGAGGTTTTGGTCATCGGGAATCCACTGCGATGCCAATGCGCCCGGATGCCGCTCCTCAATCTCGACGAAATACTCCTTGGGCAGGCGGTCACGAATGGAGAGATTCGAGCCCTTCGTCAGAAAGCAGTAATTAGCCAGTGAGTTGACCTCTTCTTTTTTTTGCCCGTACTTATACAGCCGAGACTTGGGAAAAATGTGATGTACTTCAAGCCTACTCATCTTGCCGAGAAGGTTCGCACGCAACGGAAGTCCATTGCCCCAGTCCCGAGACCCGCCCATGCGCGTCAGCATGTAGAGCACGGGATAGAACCGCGCTCCAAGGCCCCAAGATGCGAAGTGTTCGGGGTCAATACGGAGCGCACCATGCCATGACTTTAATTCCTTCAACAGCGCGTCAAGGTCGCCCCTAGACTCTTCAAGTGCCGCTAGATCCCGGTCAAGACTGGCCTCCGTCGATCCAGAGTAACGACCCCACATCCCGGCCTGAGCAAACCAGAACAACAATTTATCACGCTCTTTTTCGTCGAGCGTTCCTTGTTTCTGGTTCAAGTAGCGTACCATGACCGGTACGGCTAAGCGTCCGAAAAAGACCCGCTTGTGATCGATTCCAAGCCGCCCGGCAATCATGTTCAAGCAGTCATCTATATATTTAGTGGCGCGTTGCAGACCTTCTTGGATGTCCAGAGAATCGCGATCATGTAGATAACTGAACTGCGCTTCGCCAGTGAGTAACGTGTTGACCGAACGCAGCAGCCAGTCGAGCGTAAACTCGTACCCGGCTTCCTCCCACTCCCTCAGCTTAGCCTTCATAATGTCGCGGGCGTCAGGCCACTCAGCGCAAACTTTGGCGAGAGCAAGATCGCCCTGGGACAGTTTGGTTCCGCCGCTATTGACGCGATTGAAAATGTCCACGACGACGTCGAGTGTCTTGTCCATACCGGTGACCTCCTCGTCATGCAGTTCAATGTCGGCAATGCCGAGCAAATTGTTCAGGCGACCCGCAAAGTCACCGACCTTTTCGACATGTTCAGAACTCGAACTGAGCTTGGCAATGAATGCTCCAAGACCATCGTTTCCCTCCTGCATGAGCTTGGTCACGTCCACCCACAGAGGATCGTCCTTCATCTTCGCTCGCTGGTAGAACTCAAAGACCTCTTCCTCCAAGTGAAACCTAAGTCCGGTGAATTTTGACTCGTTGCCGTCGAAGAACTTAGGTGGACGGCCACGCATCACGCCGTACAGCGAGGTCACGCGCTGCTGGCCGTCAAGCAACAGCTTCACGACTCCAGCCGCTAGCGGACCTTCGCCCCGATGAGCTGCCCCCTTAGCCTCGGTCGCCCAGACCAGCAGACCGCCGACCGGATGTCGCCGATAGAGCGAGTGAAAGAGTCCACGCACCTGTTCGCGGCTCCAGACATAGCCGCGCTGAAATTCGGGCAAGGCGATATGGCCAGAGTCAATGTGGTCGAGAATGGTCGAGATTTTCATATAAACTCCTCAAATTATTTCGCTTCCACTATCTTCTGAAAAATTCGTCCAAACAGTAAATGCCGTACAGCGTACATATCCTTACAGACTCTTCAATTCATAGAGGTGGGTGCAGGCGGCGCAGCGGTTTTCGGTTCCCTACCGTCTCCTCTCAGGCAAAAACCGTCAGACGGGCGGGATTGGCGGGATTGACGGCCCACAGTTCCGCTGGATCGTAAACGCGCACTACCTTCGGAGGGTGCGCCGGTAGTGCCCACTCTGGGTTGAAGCGCTCGATTAGCGCGGCGAGGTTTTTGTAGGCGATGCAGTCTTTGAGGTCGTCGTCAACCGGGGCTTCCTCAATGACCTGCTGCAATATCCTATAGTCGTAATAGGGCAAATCGGCACCAAAAATCAGCCGCTCGCGGCCCACCTTGTCGGCCAGCCACGCGAAATCCCATTCGGAGCCTGGCCCATCTGGATACTGGACGACCTCGAAAAACACATTGTCGTACTTGGCCAGATTCTCGGCGGCCCAAGTGCTGGCGTGGGCGATGAACGTGCAGTGCGGGAACATCGCGGCGATGCGGTCCATGAGCGGGTTGTGCATATGCAGGTTGACCAAGCCCTCGCGAGCGGCCGCGGCCTCGACGAAGGGAATGCACCACTCGGCGATGGGTGGATGGCCGACGATGCCGACCAAGCCCAACTCGCTCATGGCCCTTTCGGCCTCTTCAATGCCCAGCTTGCCAAAGCGCTCCTCAATCAAGGCTAAGCCGATGGGAAAGACGCCGGGAAAATCGCGGCAGGCGCGGGCGATGACCTCGTTCTGGTGGCGGATATCCACGATGCCGCGGGCGATCGGGCTGCCGACAGCCGTGGGCATGGAAATAGCGGCGTGGATGTGGGTCTCGGCAAAGCGCGTGAGGCACATGGCGGTGTTTTGGCCGACCGGCGGCACGCGGTCAATGGTGCGGCCGATGTGGTTGTGGCAGTCGATATAGGGACGCATTCAAAGCTCCGTTAGGTCAATGGCGCGACGCGCTTGGGTGGCACGACGCGCCGCTTCGATAATGCTGAGGTTGTGATAGGCCCGCGCGGCGGTGATCGGTGGAGGGTCTCCTGCGGCTAGGGCGGCGAACGTAGCCGTGAGATAGTCGGCGTGGCCGGTGACATTGCGATCCGTGACGTCGAGCGGAATCTCGGACCAATTGCCCGTCTCCCGCGAGAAGCGATGCAGTGCCCGACCGCGACCGACGACGCGCAGACAGTCGCCGCGAGTATGCACTTCGCAGAGATTGCCTAGCTCGCCGGCTCCACCGCCGACCATGCCCCACGAGGTCGAGACCGTGGAGATGGCTCCGCTTTCGTGTTCGAGGAGCAAGAGCGCCACATCATCGACGTCAATGTCGAAAAAGCGCGTCTGCACCCTCGCCTCGACGTAGCGCACCGGCGAGCACATCAAGGTTTCAAGCGAATAGATCTCGTGGTACCCCGTATCGCCTATGCAGCCGCCGCCCGCCGCTTTGGAGGCCCGCCAAATCCGGGCCGGGCTGGCGCGGTGATGGGCCTCGGTCATGGGAAAGATCGATTTGGCGCGACCGACTTGCGGTTCGGGCAGCTCGTCCCCTTGCAAGAGGGCGATGGCGTGGAGAGTACCGGGGGTAAAGATGGCGTTGTGGACTATCGTATAAATGACGTCGTGGCGCGCGACAGCGTCTAGCACGGCCGCGGCTTCCTCCAGCGAGGTAGCCATCGGCTTTTCGCTGATGACGGTACAGCTAGCCTCAGCCGAGGCAATGACTTGCTCGGCGTGGAGGTGGTGCGGCGTGGCGATGAGGACTGCATCGAGAGCGGCCTGCTCCAGCATGTCGCGGTAGTCGGCGTAGTGCTGGTCGGGCGGGACGCCGGTCGTCGCACTGACTTTGGCTAGGTTGTCGTCGTCGGGATCAGCTAGCGCGACAATGCGTACCGTATCCAGTTCACACAATGTCGGCAGGTGCTGCAATTGGACGATGCCACCGCAGCCGATTAGTCCGAGGCGAATAGGGGTTTGCATAGGCTTAGGTAGGGGGCGGTTTCAAACCGCCCCTATTAATACGGCGTATCTTTGGTGGTGATGGGGCACCAGCGGGTGGCGAACAAATAGTCGAACAATATCTCCGTCGCGTCTGGCGTGCCAATGCGCTCCAGGGTTTTGGCCGCTTTGGCACTGACGTAACGGTTCGGATCGTCTAGGGCTGCTACCACCGCTGGCTGCACAGCTTCGGCGGCTGGGCCCAATCGCGCCAAGCCCAAGGCGGCATTGCGCCGCACCCATTCGTCGTCGTCGCCCAAGACTCCGGCTAGTTCCTCTAATGCCGCTGAGGGTAATGTTTCCATAGCCCCCAAGGCTTCGGCGGCGTGGCCCCGCACCTCGTCCGACGCATCGCTCAATGCCTGCTGCAATGCCGGCACCGCTGGGGCACCCGCCCGACCCATATCGCCCAAACTATCGACGGCAGCTAGCCGCACGTCCGGATCCTCGTCCGCGCAGGCCTGCGCTAGGGCCTCGACTGCGGCCGGGCCGGCTGCGGCCAAACCGTAGCCGGCGTTGCGCCGCACGTGTTCCGACCCCTGACGCAAGCAGTCCATAAGCGGCCCCACGGCTGGCTCCCCAGCGCGACCGAGGGCATAGGCCGCCGCTTGACTCGCCACCTCGGAATCGCCCATCAGCGCCTGCAGCAACGCCGACTGCTCACCGTCGACAGCAAGGCCCTCAGACTGGCCGCCGTACCATTCCCACATACTGTGCCACATGGGTGCCTCGGCATGGCCGTTCCCGGCCCAAGGCTCCCCGCTCGCATCCCAACTAGGTCCGTCCGGCTCTTCGAGGCGGACAAAGAGGAATTTGACCATATAGCGAGCCTGCTCGGTGCTATTGGGCGTGGCCCGATGCCACAAATCGTAGTGGACAATGGCGACCGTTCCGGCCTCTCCCGAGAGCGCGACTTGTCGCTCCTCATCCCCTTGGTCGAGGTGGTTGCGGTAGTGGCTGCCGGGCACAATGCCGGTGGGGCCACGCTCGGCCGGCGTGTCCTGCGGATAGTAAAAGGCCATGGCCCAGCGCAATCGGTGGTGCCGCCGACTCCAGCTATCCTTGTGCAGCCCCTGTCCCTCCGAACCCGGCTTGTTGAAATGGCAGAACCGATGCGGATGCAAATAGTACCCCGGCCCCAAGATACTGGTCAGCGCTCCCGCCACCTCGGGTTGGTCGAACACCTGCTGCAAGTCGGGAATGCGGGGCAATAGGTTATTGCCCGGATTGCCCTCGCCGGCCAAGACCTCCTCTATCTGCCCATAAATGGATTGGTGAAAATCCGCGGGCAAGTCCGTTTTGACCACTGCATAGCCGTCGGCGATAAAAGACTGCATGCGGCTATCGTCCAACAAGATCGAGTCCATAACAAAGCTCCTCGTTTAATACGTGAGCGCCTCGCCCGGCATCCGGTTCCAAGGAACGGGTGCGACGGTGCCCTCATAAGTGGGCAAGAGATCGGCAACCCGTGCTCTATCTTCGTCGTCCCAGCCAACCCATTCGCGGGGGCGGGCGATGGCAGCGCGGAGGCCGTCGGAGAGCAGGTCGAAGTACGGGAAATACCACAAGGTAATGACAGTGCGGCGCTGAGCCGATTTGTTGGCATGCGCCGAGTGCAATAGCCGCGAGTCGCCGATGACCACATCGCCCGCCGCCACGGTCACATCCACCTCTTCGGGAATCGACTGATAGGCCGGATGGTCGGGGTCGGCCACCCGGCGGAGTTCGTCGGTGTGGGCATCGGGCACCTCGTCGTGCATGCGGTGGCGCTGCAGATGCGAGCCGCGCAACAGGCGCAGGCAGCCGTTGTGAGGCGTGGTATCGACGAGGTAGTACATCAGGAAAAGCTGCTGGGGCAGGGGCGTATAACTCGAAGGATCGTCCCAACCCCACCAGTCCTGATGCCAGAACAGCGCCGGGCTGCTAGGCGGTTTGCTGATGACGTAGCCAGACATCCACCGAGGGCGCAAAAAGCCGAGGGTTTCGAGCGCGGCGCGGGCGCGTGGGTACGCGACGAGTTCGGCGAAGATGGGGTGGACACCGACATCAATCATGCTGCCGGTGGAGCGCTGTTGGTCGCGCTTTTCTTGGCTTTGGGCGTCGAGCAGTTGGTCGGTGACTTGGCGCAGGCGACAGAGCATATCGTCGTCGAGGACATCTTCAACCAAGCAGTAACCATCGCGGATGAGTTGGTCGAAATTTCCTTTAGGGCCTTGGGACATCAATGTTGTTTCCGCTTTCATATTTTTCCTGCGAAGGCCGCCGTCAGACACTCTCGGCCACCATCTCCCCTTCGCGCGAGCGCTCCTGCAAGTCGTAGAGCGAGGAAATGGCGTCCTTGTACAGCGGGATGGGAAAGGTGCGGTCCTCGAAACGCGCTGTGTGCGCGAACCGACCGCGCACTAGACGCGCATTGGCCTCGGTCTTGTACGTCATCTCGCCAGTGTAGATCGGAAACGCATCGGCGGCGCGGTAGCTGAGGATCAGCGTGCGCCGAGGCTTGTCGGAGGCATTGGCGATGGAGGCATGGGGGGTCATCGCATGCATGAAGATGACCGTGCCCGCTTCACCGGGAATCGGCACGGCTAGCGATTGATCAACCGCTTCGGTAACCCGGCCTTGAAAAAAGCCGTCAGTGCTGTGCGACAGCAGGTCGCTCTGATGGCGGCGGGGGATGACTTGCAGACAGCCGTTTTCAACGGTGGCGTCGTCGAGATAAAAGAGGATACTCACTGAGCCACGGTGGGTCAGCGGATAGTAGGAAAGGTCCTGATGCCACTCGACGGGCGAGCCGACGCCGGCCGGTTTCATATTGATCTTGCTGTAGTGAAAGACCAAGTCCAGGCCGAGCAGGCCCTCGACCGCGTCGAGCAGACGATCCGATGCGGAGAATTCCCGGAAGACCTCGTAGTAGCTACAAGGCTCGTACAAGCGGCGCACCTGCGTCCCATCGGGAGGCTGGTTCGGCTCCATCTCCATCCGGGTGACGTCGTGGTTGGCGAGCGTATTGCCGGTGCTGACGGCATCCATCTCGCGTAGGAAGGCCGCGATCTCCTCGACGCTGAGGAAGCCGGGAACGGCGACGTAGCCTTCGGTGTGGTAGTGTTCGACTTGTGCGGTGGTCAACATAATTGTTTCCTCCTTACCATTTTTCGATAGCGCCCATCAGCATTTTCTGCTGGTCGGTACCCGTTTCGCGAACTTTCTGCGCAAAAGGGCCGTCGAAGGGCTCGCGGGATTTCATCCAAGCGGTTTGGTAGCACATCAGGCAGACGCGGCGGCGCACCGCCGAACGGTTGGCCGCGCCTCGGTGGTAGAGGCAGCCGTCGAACATCACCGCCTGACCCGGCCGGGCGAAAACCCTCTTCTCCTCCGGGAATCGCGGATGACCTTCGGGCGGGCGGAAAGGGGCGCGGTGGCTGCCGGGGACGATGACGATGGCGCCGTTGTCCTCGTCTAATTCGTCCAAGTAGTAGCCGCAGTTGATCTGGCCGGGCAGCGCGCCGTAGGGCGTGCCGTCGGGATCAATGGGCCAGGGCACGTCGCGGTGCCAGTTCTGGTCCTCCTGTCCCGACTCAGTAATGCGAGCCGTGGCACTGTGGAGTTGGACGCAGGTGCCCAGAATGGCCTGCATCCTCTCCAGCACGGGCGGGTTGTCGAGCAGGAAGGCAAAGTCCTCGTCCTCTTCTAAGAGCTGGTGGATAAACTGCCTACTGTCCCCGCGCTCGCAGGCCGCATCAAGGGCTGTGCGCAGGGTCTCGACCTGCACCTCGGTGATGGCGTCTTCGACGACGAGGTAGCCCCACTTGCGAAAGAAAGCCACATCCTCGGCAATTGCGGGCGTCAGCTTGGGATTGAGGTGCTGCGGATAGGGCGGTTGCGCCATGTTTTTCGCAGAACTCCTGTGTGCATTGCGGTCGTCGGCTGGCAAAATACATATTGCGCGGCAAGGCTTTTGTCAACGAGACGAGCGACGTTTGGTTGACCCTGCGCTGGCCATGACGCTCATTACGGGGCACGAACTCGCGGTCTGGCGGTGCAAAATTGTACCGACAGACGCACACAGCCTATTTACCAAAAGGAGCGATCCATGAGCTATCTAAATCCCCGCGCCATCGCCATTGACACGCCGATGCCTCCGCCTGCTTGGGCGCTAATGGAATGGGAACTAATTCGGGCGCAAACTAGGGGCTGCACGGAATTTTTCGACAAATACTTCGACGAGCGAGGGTATTTAGAATGCATTCCGCGCTGGGGCGGCAACGACGGCCCGGACGACGCTATCGAGAACCTAGTCCACTGGCCCGTGCTCTACGTGCTGGGAGGTGGAGCCCATCTGTACGATATGTGCCAGTTGGCTTGGGAGGGGCATCTCAAGCAATACACCGAGGCTAAGACCACGGAGGTCCCCTTTACTCGGGACGGGATGTACTATCGCGAATTTCCAGTGATGTTCGACTGGGTACACAACGGGGAAGGGCTGACGACGTTCAACCTGCACGGGCTGATGAACCCACGCGAGCAGGCCTTTGAGCAGCGGGTGCGGCGCTTCGCCGGATTTTACATGGGCGACGACCCGCAGGCTCCCAACTACGATCCCGAACGCAAAATTATCAAGAGCCTGTTCAACGGCAGTCGTGGGCCGATGCTGCGCAAGGCCACGGCGCTCGACTGGGCCGGCGACCCGCTCGACGAGGTGCAGGAGCGCTTCATTCCCCTGCACGGAGAGCGCAACTTCGAGGAGATGCTGGCTCATTTCAAAGACTACACCGATGTCGTCGGCGACCATCCGCAGAACATGGTGGCGACGGCCTTGGGGCTGAACGCGTACGCGCTGACGGGCGAAGACCAGTACAAGGACTGGGTGCTCGAATACGTCGAGGCCTGGCGGCAGCGCACGCTGGCCAACGATGGGATCATTCCGACTAATATCGGACTCGATGGGACCATCGGCGGCGAGTGCGACGGCAAGTGGTATGGGGGGTGTTACGGCTGGGCCTTTACCGTTGAGGTGCCCCAGACCGGGGCGATGTCCAGCCGCAACACGCACGGGCTGGGGATTTCGGGCTTTGGCAACGCCCTGTTGCTGTCGGGCGAGCAGACATTCGTCGATGTGTGGCGGCAGATGATCGACAAAATCAACGCCAACGGGAAGGAAATCGACGGGCAGATGATGTACCCGCATATGCACGGGGACGAGGGCTGGTACGAGTTCCGGCCAGCAAAGTACGCACACGGAGCGCAAGAGATGTACTACTGGTCGATGGACCGGGCCGATCTGAGCCGGCTAAACGCGGACAGCGGCTGGTTCGGCTTCTTGGAGGGACGCGACTCCACCTACCCAGAAGCGGCGCTACAGGCCGACTTTGCCCGCCTCCGCGCACAAATGGAGAAGGTGCGCCGCGACCCAACGACGCCGGACACCCGACTGTCGGACAATCCCAATCCATTCAATCCGGCCATTCCGGGCGGGCTGACCCAGCTCATGTTGGGCGGACTGACGCCGCGCCACGGCTCGCCGCTGCACTGCCGAGTGCGCTACTTCGATCCGCAGGGCGGGCGGGCGGGGATGCCCGAGGGCGTGGGGGCGCTGGTGGAGCAGCTAGGCGCAGACTCCATGACGCTGACGTTGGTAAACACAGATCCAGTGGCCGGGCGCGAAGTAATCGTGCAAGGCGGAGCCTACGCCGAGCACCAGTTTACGAGCGTCAGCGTGGGCGGCAAGGAAACCGCGATAGATGACTCGGCCTTTGCAGTGGAGCTAGCGCCGGGGGCTGGGGAGACGCTGAAGATTGGGATGCAGCGGTATGCCAATGGACCGACGTTTGCGTTTCCGTGGGACCGGTAACAGCCTAGGGGGGCATGGCAATGGACTTAGGGTCTCTAGCAAAATCCGAGGGCGCGCCTCCTCGGAACGCGGGCGTCTCGCAGCCATCTCTGTTTTATGTACTGTTCTTGTTCGCGATTTCGGCTAGCCACGCTGCCTCGCTCTCGCAACAGGAAAGCCATCGAAAAATGGTGGGCCTTTTGCAGGAGATTCGCGTGCAAAATCTCGACGAGAATCACTATCAAGGCGAAGGTCAGCTACGACAGTTAGAAGATCAGTTGCAGGCGCTGACCGATGCAGCCCCCGTCCAAGACCGAATTCGTCTCCATTTTCGCTTGGGGATCGCCGAACTTTTCTTGGGGCGAGAACGCCGCGCCATAGATCATCTCACCGCGGCCGAAGAGATGCTCGCGGGCCAACACTCGGTCCCTGCTCAGGTCGTCAACGAGATACACTTTCGCCTAGGGCTGGCGTGGCTGCGCTTGGGGGAAACCCAAAACTGCGTCCTCAACCCCAACGCCGACCACTGCATCCTGCCCATTCGCCCCAGTGGCTTCCATACCCTCCCCGAAGGATCGCGCCAAGCCATTCCCTATTTCCAAGCCGTACTCGATCACACCGCCGCAGAGGAGCGCCTGCGCCTAAGTGCCCGCTGGCTGCTCAACATCGCCTATATGACCTTGGGGCAGTATCCCGAGGGGGTGCCGCCCGCTCACCGGATTCCTCCCGCAGCCTTTGAGTCCCAAGCAGCGTTTCCGCACTGGGTCAATGTGGCTCCTGCGCTCGGACTGGATACCTTCAGCCTTTCTGGCGGGGCCGTGGCCGACGACTTCGACGGCGACGGGTATCTCGATTTCTTCGTCTCGACATCGGACTTGGCTGGACAACTGCGCTTTTTCCGCAATGGGAGGGATGGCACCTTTGCAGAGCGGACCGGGGCGGCCAACCTCAACGGGCTGTTGGGTGGACTCAACTTGGTGCAAGCCGACTACGACAACGACGGTCACCTCGATCTGCTCGTTCTGCGCGGAGCTTGGTTCGGCGAGCATGGCCAGCACCCCAATTCGCTGCTGCGGAATGCAGGCGATGGCACCTTCTTCGACGCGACCTTTGCCGCCGGCCTAGGACAGGACCACTACCCGACCCAAACCGCCGCTTGGGCGGACTACGACCTCGACGGCGATCTCGACCTCTACATCGGCAATGAAACCACTGACACCTTTGTAGCCCCCGGCCAACTCTTGCAAAACCAAGGCGATGGCACCTTCACCGATGTGGCTCCCGCCGCTGGCGTTGATCAATACGCCCACGCCAAAGCCGTCGTCTGGGGCGACTACGACGGGGACCGCTGGCCCGATCTATACGTATCCAACCTCGGGCAACCCAACCGGCTCTACCACAACCAAGGTGACGGCACCTTCGCCGATGTGGCTCCCACCCTCGGCGTCGTCGCCCCCCGGGCCAGCTTCCCAGCCTGGTTTTGGGACTTCGACAACGACGGCCACCTCGACCTATTCGTCGCCGCTTATGCAGCCACCATCGCCGACATTGCCGCCGCGCATTTGGGCCACTCCGTGTCCGTGGAGCAGGCGCGGCTGTATCGCGGCGATGGCCAAGGCGGCTTTGCGGACGTGTCCCAAGACCGCCACCTCGCGCAACCGACCAAACCTATGGGAGCCAATTTTGCCGATGTGGACCACGATGGTTTTTTGGATGTGTACTTGGGCACCGGCGACACCGATTACGCCGAGCTGATGCCTAATGTGTTGTATTGGAACCAAGCGGGTCAGCGCTTTGTCGATGTGACTTTTGCCAGCGGGTTGGGGCATCTGCAGAAGGGGCATGGGGTCGTATTTGCCGATGTGGATCACGATGGCGATGTGGACCTATTCGAGCAGATGGGCGGGGCTTATCGAGGCGACGGGTTCGCCGATGTGCTATATGAGAACCCAGGATTTGGTCATGGCTGGCTAGCGGTTGAGGTGGTGGGGGTGGAGTCGAATCGGTCGGGGATCGGGACGCAGCTACGGGTCGATGTGGAGGAGGAGGGCCAAAGGCGGTCGCTGTACCGGTGGGTCGGCAGTGGCGGCAGTTTTGGCGGCAACCCGCTGCGTCAGTACGTGGGGTTGGGTGCGGCGGAGCGAGTGGCGCAGCTAGTAGTTTTTTGGCCTAAAAGTGGCAGAGAGCAGGTGTTCGATAACGTGCCAGTGAACTCGATCATCCGGGTGACTGAGGGACGGGGACAACTGGAGATTTTAGCGTTGCCCGCTTTTAAATTCGCTGTCGAACAGCCCAAACGGGCCGAGCACCATTTACATAAATAAAGGGAAGGCCCAACCGATCTAAGGCGTGCGCTCGACCTGCACCGCAATGATGTCTAGGTCGTGGTATTTCTGGTGCCGCACCGCAGAGGCGTAGTGCCGCAATAGACGGAACGAAATCTCGTGTTCGTCTACTATCTCGGGCTGTTCGCTCAGGAACGCCATCCGGTCTTCGAGATTTTCTCCCGCGGCGGTCGCCAAAAACTCCAGCTCCACCGTCCCTTCGGCGGGCCGTGCGGTGAGGATCAAGTGCCGTCCGTTGGCCGCATCGTCCGCTTGTTGCGTCAGAATCGCCAAGGTCTCTTCTCCGGCGGCGCGCAGCCGCTCAGTCGCCGAATCGTCCCAGCCGACTTTCGCGGCAAAGGCGCGGAGAAACTCGTCGATCTTGGGCATTGAGGCAGCGGCTAACTCGACCTCTAGGCGTCGGCGGCGCGGAGCCGTCAGCTCCATAAATGCAGTCAACACAATCGCCGTAATACAACCAGCGGTCATGCCGTTGCCGAGCAAGGTGCCCCACGTTCCGCCCAGCAAGTCGGCGAAAATCACCTGATTCTGGAAACCCACGCCAAGCCAGAACGACAGCCCGACCACCGCGGCCTTGCGGTGATTGAGGCCATCCTCGACGACTAACCTCATACCTTGGACGAAAAGCAGGCCTATTAGCAGGGTTACATAGGCCGCCCCCACGGGATTGGGAATGGCGATCAAAAGAGCCGTCACCTTGGGCGATAAGGCCAGTACCGCGAAGATGGCCCCGACATACACCCCGACGCGGCGCGCGGCGACCCCGGTGAGTTCGGCAAGCGATATGCTGGTTGAGTAGGTCGTATTGGGGGGCGTCCCGATGAGTCCGGACAACAGATTGCCCATCCCATCGGCGTTGAGAGCGCCCTGGACCAAGCGAAAATCAGTCGCCCGGGGCTGGCGCCGCGAGACCCGTTGGATGGCAACGCCGTCGCCAATGGTCTCAATCGCGCCTACCAGAGTAACGAGCACAAACGCCGGCAGTAGTGCCCAGAATTCTGCGCTGAACGTCAGGTCCAATCCCGGCCACGCGCCATCGGGAAAACCGATCCAAGGCGCTGCAATTACGGGCTGAATGTCGTACAGTCCGAAGGGGGCGGCCACCGCGCAGCCCACCACGATGCCGATGAGTGGTGCCCACAGCCGCCAAGTCACGGGGGCGCGCAGAGCCAATACCACAAGGACCACGAGCGTCGCACCGGCCGCAGTCGGAGCAGCAGCCGACGGCGTGCCCTCGGGCACATCCGTCAGCAAGCCGAAAACGATCGGCATGACCGTGACGGCGATCAGCATGATCACCGTGCCGGAGACGACCGGTGTGAGGATTCGGCGCAATAGCGAAAGCCGCGCGGCTAGGGCAAACTGAAACAGCGACGCGACGACGATCAGGCTCGCCATCAGGGGCGGTCCGCCCTTCACCAGTGCTGTGATGCAGACCGCGATGAAGGCACCGGAGGTACCCATGACGAGCACGTGCCCGGCCCCGATTCGCCCGACCCGCACCGCTTGCAGAATCGTGCTCACTCCACTGATCAGCAGCGCCGCGAAGGCGATCCAAGTCAGGTAACTCTCCGGCTGATTGGCCGCCCGGCCAATAATGATCGCGCTGAGCACCACCGGCGCGATGATGACCACCGCGGCCTGAAAGCCAACCCCAGCGGCGATGGAGTGGGGAGGTCGTTCGTCCGGCTCGTAGCGGATGTATTCGTTTACTTGCGCCATTGCCTAATTAACCCTTTCAATCAGATTGCACTGCAGATCCGTCCGGAGAAAGATGCGACGAACTCAACGGATGCGCCACCTCAGACTCGCGCCAAAAGCCTCGTCATCTTCACAAACGCCATACCACCAACAACTGGGCCGTACTCTCATCTTCGTCCGTTCCGAGCTTATTGAGCCAGTACTGGTACTCGATGCCGACCATGAGCTGATTGGGCGCTCCGATCACTCTGCCTAGGTCCCAGGTAAACTGCGGCTGAGCGAGAATGGAATCCTTGACGTTTTCACCGAATTCGTTGGTGCGGCCGCCCAAGTACTCGGCATGGCCGACAATCGCTAAGGACAGATTGCCAACATTGATGGGCAAGGCCCAATTGACATCGAGTATGAAGCTGTTGTCCTCTTTAGGAGCACCGCCGCCTTCGACGCCGGTGTTGTCGTCGATATAGGCCGTCAGGTCCGTATTCAGGAACGCGAATCCCGGTAGGTCCCAAGAGGCCCGCAGACCGGGCAGGTACTTCACGACGTTGGCGTCGCCACCGACGTTGACCCCGGCAATTAGGGCAAAATCCCTAATGGGGCCGACGCGCAATTCCCTGTTGGCTAGCTTGCCAAAACTCAGAGTTGGATACCATTCGCCATAGAAATCTCGGTCGTTGAAGCCGTCGCGCTCGTCGTCATCGAGATAGTCGATGAAGAAGAAGCTGTCGCCCAATTTCCATCCCGCAGCCTGTTGCACGGTAAAGACAAAGGTCTGTTGTGTGGCTGCCGAGAATGGATTCTTGTGTTTGCCGTATTGCAGGTGGAACTCGGTTTGCGAGAAGGCTGCCGCTTGGGTGGCTAGTAGCGCGACCAAGAAAATGCCGGCGAATGCTGTTCTCATTGTTATCCTCATTTCTTTTTGAATCTCTAAAACGAGTCTAATGTACGTCCTTGACTTAGACCGCAACATCTCTCAAGTCAGAGGACACGAGGCGAAGAACCGAAAAATTGTGAATGAATCATGGGCCTACTCTACTGGGAATCCGCAAGTCGATCTAATGCCTCTTGGGCAGATTGAATTAGACGGGGATCGCCCCGCCACTGGGCGAGAAAATGCTTGTACGCGCGGATGGCTTGGCGGGGTTGCGCCGCCTCTTGGTAGAGAACACCAAGTGCATAATGCGCTCTGGCGTAGGTAGAATCCGCACGCAGAGCGGCTTGGTACTGGCGCTCGGCTTTGGCATGGGCCTTCTGTTGGGCATAGAGGTGGCCCAAGTTGTAATGGGCTTCGGCAAAGTCGGGCGCTACCTCAAGCGCCTTTTGGTAGGCCGTCGCCGCCTGTTGAGGATCGTTCTTTGCTAGGTAGAGATTGCCCAAATTGTTATAGGCTTGGGCGTGAGTAGGCTTTAGCGCCAACGTGCGCTCTAAGGCGGCCTCGGCCTCCTCAATACGGCCCTGTGCGTGGTAGAGATGACCGAGCGTAAAGTAAATTTTATAAAGAGCCGAGTCCGGAGGGCTGTGCGCTAGGGCCTCTTTGCACACCCGCAGTGCTCTAGCGAGCTTGCCGTGCTGGGCGTAGAGGCCGCTTAGCTGGAGGCGCGCCTCCAAATGGGTGGGCACAACAGAGAGCAGCGACCGGTACTGGGCTTCGGCCTTTTCCCACTGCCGCAGCGCGAGATAAGCGCGCGCCAGACGCAAGCGGGCTGCGACGTTGGCCGGAGTAGCGTCGAGCGTCTGCTGTAGCTGATTGATGTGGTCGTGGAGGCGTCCGAGGCGTTCAAAGCGGTTTTGCAGGCGCTCGGCCTCGGTCGCTTGGCCAAGAGCGAGAAGAACGTTAGCTAAGTTATAGAGGGCTTCCGGATGTAAGGGATTAATGGCGAGAACTTGGCGCAGCATCTTGGCCGCTTCCTCGGGGCGATTCAAATCGCTATAGAGCAGACCCAACTGGCGCCAAGATTCGCTGTGCTGCGGATCCTTTTCCACGGCTTCTTTTAAGATAGCTTCGGCTTTTTGGTACTGGGTTTGGCGGATGTAGAGTGCCCCTAGTCCGCTGCGGGCTTCCATCAGGTTGGGGTCAGCTTCAATAGCTTGCAGCAGGGCTTTTTCGGCTTTGTCGTAAAAGCCCTGGTTGACATACAGCCGCGACAAAAGCTGCAGGGCCGCCGTCTGGGTCGAATCTAGTGCGACGGCTTTTTCAGCTAAAGCCACTGCTTCGGGGATGCGCTGCTGGGTGGCATAGATAGCTCCCAACTTGTAACGAGCTTCGGCATTATCTTGGTCCAACTCCAAAGCGCTTTCGTATTCGCGCACCGCCTCGGCCAATTTTTCAACGCGGGTATAGACATCGCCCAAGCGGATGTGGAGGTCGGCACTGGGCGCAATGCGGAGGGCCTCGCCATAGGCGGCCACCGCATCTTCGACGCGCAAATCTTCGGCGTACAGATGACCCAAGGCCGCGTGGACTTCCCGAGAAAATGGGTCGCGATCAACGGCCTGCAATAGGACGGCCACCGCTTGGTCAAATTCTCGCCGATCGCGCAGGGCGCGGGCGAGATTGATGTAGAACGCGATGTCCTCTGGGGCTTGGCGCACGGCCGCTTGATACGCGGCGGCAGCTTTTTCCAAGGCTCCATCCTGGTAGTGGATATTGCCCAGATTATTGCTCGTCGCAGCCAAGGTGGAGTCGAGGTCAAGGGCTTTTTGAAAGTGGACGGCGGCCTCGTCTAAGGCCCCGCGCCGCTGGGCCAAAAGTCCCAAGCCATCGTGGGCGAGAGCGTAGTTTGGATCGAGGTCTAGGGCTTTGGCATAGTTTTGCTGGGCTTCGTCGTAGCGACCGGCTTGCGTATAGGCTACGGCCAAATTGTAGTAAGCGGGCGGCGCGGTGGGGTTTTGGCGGGTGAGGCGGAGGTGCTTTTCTAAGGCGTCGTCATCGGGGTCTTGGGAGCAGGCCGCGCCTAGAATTAGAAGGGCGGCGAAAAGGTTGTACAGCAGTCGTGGTACGGGGGAGTTGGTAATCATCTGCAACTCTTTGGCATCAGGGTTTGGATTGAATTATGTGCAGAATCTGATTGGCCGCCACCCCTTCCATTGTCTGCAACGCGCCGTCGGGCCAGCGGATTTCGACTGTGGCTCGGGTGGCCTCTCCTAGGCCAAAGTGGATACGAGGATCGCTACTCGCAAGATAACTACCGCCCGCCTGATGCTCCTTGACTTGGCGCTGCCCACCGGCCGTCACGGCGACGCGAGCGTGCTGCGAGGTGCCCACTAACTGAATCGTCAGCCAGTGCTGCCGGTTGCCCCCGTCGTTGCGCAGCAGGTTGGGAGCGGCGGCAACATTGGTTACTAGCAGGTCTAGGTCGCCGTCGTTGTCGTAGTCGGCGGTGGCCGAAGCGCGGCTTACCGCCGCCGCCGCGAGCGCAGGGCCGAGCCTAGCAGAGACATCGACAAAGCGGGTCCTCCGCTGGTTGCAAAGCACCTGATTGGGCTGCGGATAGGCATGGTCGGGGTGTACTTGGGTGATTTTGTCCATGACGTGGCCATTGGCGACAAAGAGATCTAAGTCGCCGTCGTTGTCGTAGTCGAAAAAATTAGTGCCAAAGCCCAGCGGTTTGTAGCTGCACTCAGCCAAGCCGGCGCGAAGAGTAATGTCGTAGAATTGCCCTTGCCCATCGTTGCCGTACAAGGTGTTGGTCTCTTGGGCGAAGTTGGTCACAAAAATATCTTGCAATCCGTCGTTGTCCCAATCCCCGAACTCCACTCCCATGCCAGCTTCGGCCAAGCCATCCTCGTTGTAGCGTCCTCCGGCGTAGAGGCCGACCTCGGCAAAGCCATTCTCTTGGTTTTGGTAGAGGAAGTTCATCGTGCCGTCGTTGGCCACGTACATGTCGGTGTCGCCGTCGAGGTCGTAATCCGAAAAGGCCACGCCCAAGCCGCGCCCCTTGTGGATGATCCCCGTCTCCAACGTCACATCGCGGAATTGGCCGTCTTCGTTGCGGTAGAGTACATCGCCCACCGGCTCGTAGAACTTTGGCTCGCAATAGGAGCGAATGCCGCCCTCGGCACAGACGATATTATTCTCCGGGTCAAACTCTACGTAGTTGGTCGCGTAGAGATCCAAATCGCCGTCGAGATCGTAGTCTAAAAAGCCGCAACTAGTGCCCCACCGGGCATCGGCTCCACCCACGGCCGCGGTCACGTCGGCAAAGCGCCCAGTGCCCTCATTGCGCAACAGGAGGTTGGGACCAACGTTGGTCACGTAGAGATCTACGTCCCCATCAGCATCGTAGTCAGCGGCAGCAGAGCCCATACCGTAGCCAGTGTGCCCAGCCCCCGAGGCAGCCGTCACATCGGTGAAGCTACCAGCACCGGTGTTGTGGTACAGGCGATTGGTGGGAATCGGATCAGGACGCTCGCCGCTTAGGGGGGCGCCGTTGACCAGATAGAGATCGAGCCAGCCATCGCCGTCAACGTCGAGAAAGGCCACCCCGGCACCAAAGGTTTCGACGTAGTAATATTCGCCCGAAAAGCCATTGTAGTGCTCAAAATCGATACCAGCCGCTTGGGTTATATCGACCAATTGAATGGGGTTGCAGCTAGGGTCGGTGGTGTCTGGAGGTGGAACCGGGCGGACTGCGGCCTTGGGTGTTAGGTCTATGAGAGGAGCGGTCACATCGGCTAAGTCGGGGGCGACGCTAAAGTGAGCATTGGGGCGGAAAGGCTGGGCAAAGGTCGCACCAGCAAAGGTGGCCTCCTGTTTGAAGCGGCTGTCGACAAAGAACGCTGACGTGCGAAAGTGGGCACCGACAAAATGGGCCGGACCGGCAAAGACGATGCGGCGGAAGTAGGCCGTAGCGGAAAAGTCGGCGCGCTCGAAATGGGCTGCGCTGTGGAAGTAGGCCGCAGTGAACGTAGCAGTTCCCGCAAAGCGGCTTTGCGCGAACTGGGCGTCCTCGCCAAAGCGAGCGCCGGCAAAGGAAACGGTCGATTGCCACCCTGCCTCTTTGAAGGAGGCCAGATCCGCAAAGGACGCATCCTGAAAATGGGTAGAGCGGGCGAACACAGTCTGATCGAAATAGGCCGCGTCCTCAAATTGAGTGCGTTCAAAGGTAGTTTCTCCGCTAAAGTCGCTCTGCTGAAAAAAGGCCGCGCCGGAAAACTGGGTGGCCGAAAAATCTACTTTGTCGGCCAGCACAGTCCGTTTGAAATTAGCCTTGCCCACGATGCGGCAGTCGCGGCAGGAAAATCCACCTTTGAGGCGGGCTTCGAGCAGGGATACACCCTGTTGGAAATGGGTGCGAACAAAGTGTATCGGTTGCAGCAAAACGGCGCGTTCTAAAACTACGGGATTGGTAAAGCGCACGTCCTCAAAGGCGAGCGCCGTGCGCAGGGTATCGCCGGTCAATTCAAGCGGCCCCTGCACCACAATGCGGTTGTATTCGAGTACGGTGTCGGCAGGGGCTTGTTGGATTGCTGCGACGAGGTCGCGGGCGAGGGTGAGTTGGTAGGCTTTACCTTCTATGGTCACTTCGTATTGGGCTATCGCGGGTAGAGGGACCATTGCGAACAGCAAGAGCAGGCGATGGGCGGATGAGTAGAAGACCATGATTTACGAAAGTTCAGGACTTTGGCTTTTTGCAGGAGTCCATAATATCCAACACAAGGACGGGACGGCAAGACGCAATCGCTTGACATAAGGGGTACATGCTGCTTTTTTAACGCCCATCTCAACGCAAAATCACTCTCATAAACGCCAAAATACGTCGAAAAATATAAATCATGCCAAACTGTCGGGTGGCTTTGCCCTTTGCCCTGTGTATTCTTGCGTTCGCTCCCTTAAAAATCGCCCACGCTGAATCCGGCGACCCAAAGCCGGCAAAAATTCTCAAGCCCTTTCCCGAACCGGCCGCAATCGTCGACCCGTCGTGGTTGGTGCCCCGCCAGCAAGCCCAATTAGAGGCGGCCCAGGCCTACGAGGTCTTTTGCGACTTCTCCTTTACCGACCAGCTCAAAGCCAGCGGTATTGAGTTTCGCAATAGAGTGGTAGAGGATTCAGCCAAGGACCATATCCCGGTTCACTACGATCATGGAAATGGACTAGCGGTGGGAGACGTGGACGGCGATGGACTCTACGACCTCTACTTTACGACCCAAGTGGGAGGCAATCAGCTATGGCGCAATCTCGGCGGAGCGCGCTTTGAGAATTACACCACGCCGAGTTTGGAGTTGGCCGATAGGATCGGGGTAAGCGCGTCGTTTGGCGACATTGACAACGACGGCGATGTCGATCTGTATGCCACGGCGGTGCGACTGGGCAACCAGCTTTTGGTCAACGACGGAACCGGCCGCTTCAAAGATATAACCGAGCATTCGGGCACGGGCTGGCAGGCGCACTCGTCGTCCGGTGAGTTCTTCGACTACGATAATGATGGGTTGCTGGATCTGTTTGTGACCAATGTGGGGATCTATACCAAAGATGAAAAGGGGACGGCGGCGGTCGATCCGACGCGTTTGGAGGAGGGGGCCACATATCAGTACTACCGAGGTTTCAAGGATGCCTTCTCCGGGCATTTGAAACCCGAGCGCGCCGAGCAGAGCGCGCTGTTCAAGAACCTGGGACAGCGGGTTTTCGCCGACGTCGCGCGCGAAGTGGGGTTGTTGGATTCGAGTTGGTCGGGTGATGCTAGCCCGGTAGATTTCAACGGGGACGGCTGGCAAGACCTCTACGTGCTCAATATGCAGGGGCACGACGAATACTACGAGAATGTAGCAGGGCGGCATTTCGTTAAAAAGAGCCGCGCGGTATTTCCCAAAACGCCGTGGGGTTCGATGGGAATCAAGGCCTTCGACTACGACAACGATGGTCGGCTGGATCTCTTCGTCTCCGATATGCACTCCGATATGAGCCAGCCGGCGGGGCCTTGGGACGAAAAACTCAAGTCGTACATCCAATATCCAGACGATTTTTTGCGCAGCGAGGGATTAAGTATCTTCGGCAATGCCTTTTACCACTACCTAGACGGGGGGCAGTTCGAAGAAATCTCCGACCTAATCGGTGCTGAAAACTACTGGCCGTGGGGGTTGAGCAGCGGCGATCTCAACGCCGATGGCTGGCAGGATGTGTTCTTAGCTTCAAGCATGAATTACCCCTTTCGCTATGGGATCAACACCGTCTTGCTCAACGACCAAGGACGCGGCTTCCTCGACAGCGAGTTTGTGTTAGGGGTGGAGCCTCGACGCGACGGTCGGACCGCGCAGCCGTGGTTTGCCCTCGACTGCGACGAAGCGGATTTAAAGCACAAGCTCTGCGAAGGGCAGGAAGGGGGCTTGCTGGTATACGGCGCTTTGGGGACGCGCTCGTCGGCGCTGTTCGACGTGGAGGGCGATGGCGATCTCGACATTGTGACCAATGAGTTCAATGGGGTGCCGCTGGTCTTGCTCAGCGACCTGAGTCAGCGGCGGATGGTGCGCTATGTGGAAATAGTACTGGTGGGAAAAACGTCGAATCGGGATGGCTTGGGCGCGGTAGTCGCGGTGGAAGCTGGCGATCAGGTATATACCCAAGTGCAGGATGGGCAGTCGGGGTATCTGTCGCAGAGTGTTTATGGGCTCTACTTTGGCTTGGGAGAAGCGGCGACAGTAGATCGCCTAACAGTGCGCTGGCCCTCGGGTCAGGAGCAGACTTTAGACGGCCCCATCCAGACGAACCAGCGACTCACCCTAGAGGAACCTTAGAAGCCTCCTTAACTAGCGGCTAGGTTAAAGCATCCCTTGCCTAGCCCTTCTCGCGCACGGTTACAGTCTCTAAAAAAAGAGCATTCAGTGTGGAAGAACACAGCCAGGACCTAGAGCAGTCTGAACAAAAGGCGCTCTTGGTCCTGTTCTTTTTTTCGGGGGTCAGCAGCTTAGTCTATCAGGTCGTGTGGGCGCGGATGCTGACCGTGGTCTTCGGCACCACCCTGCTAGCTACTAGCACCGTGCTCAGCGCCTTCATGGCTGGCCTAGCCTTAGGTAGCTGGGTTTTGGGGCGGTACATCGACCGCTGCAAGCACCCGCTGCGGATTTTTGCCGCGCTAGAAGCCGGCATCGGTCTTTTCGCCCTTTTCTTTCCCAGTATTAGTGCGAATTTGGGCAATGCCTACGGTGCTCTAATGGGCTTACAGGGGAACTTCTATCTCTTTTCCCTAGCCCGCTTCGGCCTTTGCTTTGCCTTGCTCCTGATCCCCACGGCGCTGATGGGGGGCACCCTACCGGTCATGGCCAAGTTTGCGGTGCGGCGGCTGGGCAGGTTGGGCGGTCGGGTCGGACAACTCTATGCGATCAATACGCTGGGCGCAGTTGTCGGGGTGTTGGCGGCGACCTTCGGACTGATGGAAGAGCTGGGTTTGCGGGGGACGACGCAAGCCATCGCTGTGGTGAATTTCTTGGTCGCGGGTGCGGCTTGGCTGTGGGGAAGGCAACGAGCCGTCGGCGTCGGCGAAGGGGCGACAGTAAAAGAGACCGCGCACTCTGACCGCGTCCTGTGGGGCGTGCTGGCCGGCTTTGCTATCTCCGGTTTTGCCGCCCTAGGCTACGAAGTGGCGTGGATGCGGCTGTTGATGGTGAGTTTCTCCTTCAATTCACACTACGAGTTCAGCATTGTCTTGGTGGCCTTTTTGAGTGGACTATCCTTGGGTGGATGGCTGGGTAGTCGGCTGCTGACGCGGCGGACAGACTTGCTGTCGATTTTTGTTGGGGTCCAGTTTTTGATCGGCGCGTGCGGTGCCCTGTCCGTGTTGGCCTTTGCCCATTTATCCGTTTTCGTGGAGCCGATCCAGCAGGCGGACTCGTGGTGGATGTCGAGGACCGGCGTGTTTTTTACGGCCGTCGCCATCATGTTGCTGCCGACCGTGGCGATGGGCGTTATCTTTCCGCTGGTCGGCCAAATCTACACGCGACAACTGGCGCGTCTGGGGCGCGGCATCGGGGACATCGGCGCTGTCAACAGCTTGGGCGCGGTTGGGGGGGCCTTTGTGACGGGGTTTGTGCTGATTCCACTGCTGGGGACCGAGTGGAGCGTCAAGGTGCTGGCGGCGTTGAATGGCTTGGTTGGCCTAACCATTGCCTTGATTAGCGAGCAACGCAAGCGGCTGGTCTGGGGCGGGGCGGCGGGTTTGGCACTCCTGTTAGTCCTTGTACCCTCGGATGTGCTGCGGCGCATTGCGGAGCCGACGGCGGTCAACCGGGAACTGGTGTTTTACCAAGAGGGAGCCGAGGGCGTCATCACCGTCGAACAACAAACCGATGGTTTCCGCAAAATGGCACTCAATGGTGGCGGGCAGGTGCCTACCGACTACAGCTCGCTGCAAATTTTCCGCCTGTTGGGCCATTTGCCCCTGCTCCTGCATCCCGATCCGCAAGAGGTGTTGGTCGTCTCCTTGGGCGGCGGGATTGCCTTGGGTGGTGCCGCCCAGTACGAGCCGCGCCGCATCACTTGCGTTGAGTTGGTGCCGGAGGTGATCGACGCGGCCCGGGCGCACTTTGGCGAATTTAATCACCACGTGCTTGAGAATCCGACTGCGTGGAATATCGAATTAGTTATCGACGACGGCCGCAATTTTCTCCTCTCCAGCCGCGACACCTACCAAATCATCACTGGAGACGCCACCCATCCAACGAGCGCCGATAGTTGGGTGCTCTACACAAAGGAATTTTACGAGTTGTGCCGGGCGCGCCTAAGTGCCGATGGGATCATGGCCCAATGGCTGCCCTTTCACGGCCTGCCGCCAGACGACTACCAGACCATCGTGCGGACCTTTCAGCACGTCTTTCCCCACGCCACCTTGTGGCGCTCGAACAACTATTCGATCATGGTGGGGACCATGCAGCCGCAGGTGATTGATTGGGAGTTGCTCAACGAGAAAATGGCACCGCCGCGGGTGCATCGCAGCTTAGAGAACATTGACATGGGGAACGCATTTGCGCTCTTGAATACCCTGGTGATGGACGAGGTCGCCCTGCGGCGCTATGTGGGGGAAGGCCCGTTCAACACCGACGACCATCCCTACATCAGCTTTGTCAGCCCGAAGGGCTACAGCAGCGGCTCGTGGGAGGTGTTGGAGCATTTGGCACCGCATCGCACCTCGGCCCTGTCGCTATTGACGGCACCCTTTGCTACAGTGAGAAAAAAAATGGAGGTCTATTTCAAGGCTGGCGAACACGCGATAGAGGGAGATATCATGCGGCTGCAAAACCGCGATCGGGCCGCAGCAAGGGCCTACCAGCGCGCGCTCCAAGCGAATCCCGAGGATAGATCGTCGGCCTATTTCCTCGAACTACTGGCCGAGCAACTCAGCCGGCGACCGCCCCAAGACGAATAGGGGTCTATGAGTCAATTCGTCGACAGCAATAAAAGATGGGTGCCATACCGTGCCCTGCTCGTCGGCGCTTTGATGGCCGTGGTGATCAACACGGTTTTTCCCTATGGCCTTCTGGTGATGGGGACCCTCGATTGGACCGGCGATTTCATCGCCCTGAGCGCGATTTTCCTCCTCTTCCTCCTCCTGTTAGTCAACATTCCACTCAAGTGGATCGGGCACAAATGGAACTTATCGGCCCAAGAACTGGTGGTGATCTACGCCATGATGGTCGCGGCTTCGGCGATTCCCTCCACTGGGGTCACGGCGCAATTGGTCCCCTTTTTGGCCGGAGTCTATTACTATGCCACGCCCGAAAACAACTGGGCCGAACTGCTCCACCCCTATATCCAGCCGTGGCTGGCACCTCAAGACCCGACGGCGGTCAAGTACTTCTACGAAGGGTTGCCCCAAGAGATGGCCATCCCTTGGGGAGTATGGTTGGTGCCCCTGTTGGCGTGGGCTTCTTTTTTGGCAGCGCTCTATTTGATGATGATCGCCCTGTCGGCTCTGCTCCACGAACAATGGGCCCGCAATGAGCGCTTGATCTTCCCGCTGGTCCAGTTGCCGCTGTACATGATCCACGAGGACGACAGACCTTCGGCGGTCAATCCCTTTCTGAAGGAACCGCTGATGTGGTTGGGGTTTGCCATTCCCTTCGTCCTATTGGGAATCAATGCCCTGCACAAGTACTATCCCTTTGTGCCCCCCATCCAGTTATCAACCCAATTGGCCGTCTTCCACGACATGCGGGGCGTCTTGTTCAACTTGTGGTTTATCGTCCTTGGCCTGACGTACTTCCTGAGCCTAGAGGTCTCCTTTAGTCTGTGGTTTTTTTACTTACTCAACTTTTTCCAGTTGGGCCTTTTCAACACCCTCGGGTTCAGCATTGCAGAGATCCGGCTGATGCACACCGAAGGGTCAATCGCCACGGCCCAGCAGGCTATTGGGGCGTTGATCGCCCTCGTGGCGGCCAGCTTGTGGACTGCCCGTCGGCACCTCAAAGAAGTGGTCGTCGGAGCGTGGAAAAAGAAGGAACCGGGAGAGGACACAGGACAGATGCTCTCCTACCGCAAGGCCGTGTGGATCCTGATCGGGGCCTTCCTCTACGCAGTTATATGGTTAAAAAGCGCGGGATTGCCCCTAGGGGCGGCGCTGCTGTTGCTCGTTATCGCCTTTGTGGTATTCGTCGGTTTGACGCGGATCGTCGCCGAAGGGGGCATGGGGTATGGCCGGACGCAGATGACGCCATCAGCCTTTGTGATCAATGCACTGGGCACGGCACCAATTGGGCCGCGCGGGTTGATGGTGCTCGGGTTTGCCAATGGCTGGGCCGGGGATATCCGCACGACCGTTATGGCCGCGGCTTCCAACAGCACCCGGCTGGCCGAAGTAGTAGGGACGCGCCGACCGCCGCTCTTTTGGGCTTTGCTCATAGCCATCGCCGTGAGCTTGGTCGCCTCGGCTTGGACGGTACTTTCCATCGCCTACACCTACGGCGGGGTCAATCTACACTACTGGTTTTACAGCATCATGGGCCGCTGGACGTTTAACGATCTGGCGACGAATCAACTCAATCCGGTGGCCGCGTGGAATTTCTGGGGTCCGCGTGGCGCATTCACCGGCTTGGGGGCCGGGCTGATGTTTCTGTTGTTGTACCTACGCCACCGCTTCTTGTGGTGGCCCATCCACCCGATCGGCCTGCCGGTGGGGGGGACCTATGTGATGTTTTTCGCTTGGTCGAGTATGGCGCTGGGCTGGCTGGCGAAATGGATCGTCTTGAAGTACGGCGGCGTTAAACTCTTCCGCCGGCTGCGGCCCTTTTTTCTCGGTATGGTGTTGGGCCAAGTCAGCAGTGCGGGTTTGTGGATGGCGGTGGATTTGATTGCAGGGTTGGATGCAGTGGTGACGCGGTGGTAGCTCATTCCCGGCCAGTTCCTACAATTCCCAATTCCTAATTCCTAATTCCTAATTCCTAATCAGCCGACTCGCGCACGGTCAGCACCTGATTAGCTGCCACATCGTGCAGCGTCTGGACGGTGCCACTAGGCCAGTGGAGGACGACGCTTTCGATGATGGAGGCAGAGCCCAAGCCAAAATGCACTTTGAGGTCGCTGTGGGAGAGAAAGCTGGTGCCACTGCGCACCTCGGCGGTCTGGTGCTTACCCTCGGCGCTTATCTCGATGCGGGTGCCGATTCCGTCGCGGTTGCTGCGAGTGCCTACGGTGGCGATTTGCAAGTAGTTGCTCTCGTTGCCGCCATCGTTGCGCAGGAGATTGGGCGTGCTGTTGAGGTTTAAGATGAAGAGGTCGATATCGCCGTCGCGGTCGTAGTCGGCAAAGCTGGCACCTCGGCTCACCTCGACTAAGGCAAAGCCCGGCCCGGCGCGCGCGGCAACTTCGGCAAAGGTGCCGTCGCCCAAGTTTTGGTAGAGGAAGTTAGGCTCGGCATAGCTGCTGTTGGTATGGGGCAAATCGGCTTGGGGGTAGGTGTGGCCATTGGCCGCGAAGAGGTCTTGGTCGCCGTCGTTGTCAAAGTCGAAGAACCCTGTGCCCCATCCCACCTCGGGAATGCCCCGCGCCGCAATGCGGGATACGAAGGATGCGTCGAGGAAAAATCCACCGCGCTGATTTTTATAGAGGGTATTGTACTCGCCTTCAAAGTTGGTGACAAAAATATCGAAGTAGCCGTCGTTGTCGTAATCGCCGACCGCGGCACCCATGCACCCCTGTTCGGTGCCATCGCCGCTATAGGCCACGCCCGCGCTGAGGCCCTCGTCCACAAAGGTGCCGTCGCCTTGGTTCTGGTATAGATTGTTGGGGGCCGAGTCATTGGCGACGAAAATATCGGGCCAGCCATTGCGGTCGAAATCGCCGAAGACGACCCCGTACCCATAGTACTTTGCACCGGCAATGCCCGCTTCCTCGCTGCGGTCAGCCAAGGTGCCGTCACCATTGTTGCGGTAGAATACATCGCCAGCGGGGAGCAAGCCGCGCGGACCGCAAAAGATATCGACGTTTTTCCACACGCAGGGGACGGTAGAAGTATAGTCCCGCGAAAAGTCGATATAATTAGCCACGTATAGATCGACATAGCCGTCTAAATCGGCATCGCCAAAAGCACAGCCGACGCCCCATCTTTCGTCTCCGACGCCCGCTTTTCCAGTAACATCCTCAAACGTGCCATCGCCCTGATTCCGGTAGAAGGTATTGCGGCCGAAGTTGGTCACATACAGGTCCAAGTCGCCATCGTTGTCGTAGTCCGCAGCAGCACAACCCATGGACCAACTCGTGTCGCCCACCCCAGCGGCAGTAGTGACGTCGACAAAGCGACCTTCGTGGTTACGGTAGAGGTGATTGGTCGGCTCTTGGCCCGGTGGAAAGCCTTCAAAGCGGGAGCCATTGGCAACGTATAGATCGACGTCGCCATCGCTGTCGTAGTCGAAAAAGGCCGAACCACCCACCGCGGTTTCAACGATGTATTCTTGGGTGCTGCCCGAGACGTTCTGTGCTGTGATGCCAAGTGCGGCGGCTTGATCGGTGAACTGAGTAGGCAGGGGTTGGGCTGCTAGGAGGGCCGTACACAGGAGGATGAAGACCCCGCTTACTAACGCGTGCATTGCTTTTGCTGTGCAACCAAAGACGAGGACAGTGTGAGCGTCATACTTTAGGGAGCAGGAATTTTTTCAGCAAAAAACTGGAGATCGAAATAGTTCAAGGACCCATCGTCCACTTCGACGGTGGGTTGTAGAGCACCGCCACGGTACTGGGTGAGAAAAATATAGGACTTGTACCCCCGGTCTGAAAGACGTTGCAACAGGCGCTCGTAGTGTCCGGGGGTGGCAACGTAAAAGAAGGGTCTTTGGTAAAATTCGCCGCAGAGGGCGTGGGGAACCCAGCGCTGGTTGGTGATGACAACCTCTTCGCTGCGCTGACGCATCTCGCTATTGAGGCGATGGGAGAAGGCTTTCTTCTCCGCGAGAATCGAAATTCCATACACTTGGGCGGCAAAGCTAAGCACCAACACAGCACCCACCGCAAGAACTCCTACGCTGAAGCAGGATCGCTGGCGTTCTAGCCAGTCAATCAAGTTTCCGGCCGCCAAGACCGCAAAGAGTGGGTAGAGGAGCAGAAAGTAGCGGTTGCCCCAGTGGATGCCCATGGAACCCACCTTGGGCGCGGCCAAGGCGTAGAGCGCAGCAAAGCTCAAGGCGACCAACCAAATCCAGCGTCTAAAAGAAGGCGCGTCGGAATCGGCCGAGCGCAAGAAGGCTAGGGCTACAAAGGGAGCTGAACTAAAAAAAGCGTTGGACGATTTGAGCATGTAATCGATAGGGCTCGCAGAAAAGAAATAGCCCCCAAGAGATAAACCGGCGCTTATCAGAGCCACAGCACTGTACGCGGGCACGGCCTTTTGCAAAGCCGGGGGCGCAAAACGCGGGCTGAGTACAAAGGCGAGGACGAACGGCAAGGCGAGGACGAGGGATAGCGAGGGGATCGGGTTGGACGCTATGAAGAGGTTGTAAAATACCCGCGGCCGCGCCGCGAGATGGTGGACCCAGTCAGTGGCAGTGGCTAGGTGCGTATTCAAATGGTAACCAAAGGGATGGCCGATGGTCAGCCATTGGAAAAGCCAGAGCGGCAGGAGGGAGACCAAGAGGATCAGGGCCGACGAGACGAGGATTTTCAATCTGTCTGCGCTGGCATAACAGGCGGTACATAGGGCCAGCACTAGGCAAAGCAAATAGAACTCGTCTCTGAAATAGACCGATAATCCGGCAGCGGCCATGCCCAAGCATAGGTGCTTGGGAGCGGAGTCTATGAGAAACTGCAACAGATAGCGCACACTCCAAATCCCCAAGCAAATCGCCGGGGTGTGTTCCCAGAAGACGAGGCTATAGAAGAATACCGGCGTGCAGAGTCCGGCGGTGAGGACGGCGACATGCCCGACCGCAATTCGCTGGGAGATCAAACGCGCCAATTGGGCCAAGCCGGCCAGCATCGCCAGCGAGGAGAGCGCCGGCAACAGATAAAGACCCCAATGACCTAAAGAGGCAAAGAACAGGGCGGATATAAGGGCAAAGACCGGCGAGAAGACGGAATAGAGTTTGCCGGACTCGACGCGCGTAAAATAATAGGGTAGGGGATTATAGACGAAGTCTGGATCGACGATCTGACCCGGCCAGGGGATGGAAAAGTCTGTGTAGCGGCTGTTAGCTAAGGCTTGGACTTGGAGGAATTTGTTGGCGTTATCGGTAATCCAAAAGCCGCGTTTTTCGAGGACGCAGAGGGCGGCTACATAGCAGACTGCGATGGCGAGCAGAGAGCACAGGATCGATCTGCCGGGATGGAATCGGCGCAAAAGGACAACCATGTATGGAATGTAGCGGAATTTAGCGGTGCGACTTTACGGCGAACTAGCCGACAAATTGTCGAAGACGATGAACTGATGCTCGGCCAATCCGAGTCGCTCGGCTAGTTCATAACCAGCGCTCATGGGCAACGAGGGGTTCAATTCCACAATCATCAAGTCCCGCTCCCCAGTGCCGATCCGGCCCAACTTGGCCAGCCCATCCAAGTTGCTCAGCAGGGCATTGCCGCCAATGTAGAGACTTTTACCCACTTGCCTGAGATTATCCAACCCATCTAAGTTTTGCAGGACTTGGTTGCGGTTTATGCTCAAAGCGCCTCCGACCTCCGCCAGAGCGTTCAATCCCTCCAAGCTCTCGAGGGCAGGATGCTCATCAATGGCCAACCCACCCTTAATAGTCGCAATCCCGTTCAAACCCCGCAGGTCTTTGAGCACACCATTGAGTATGAACAGCAAATCCCCCTCTACCACTGAGAGGCTACCCAATCCCTTTAGATCCCGCAGGGCCTTGTTATCCCTGATTTTGATGCTACTCCCCACGTGAGTCAGCCCGCTCAGACCATCTACGTTAATCAACTCGGTCGTGGCATCGACGAAGAGATGGCCGTCGACGCGCCTGAGCGCTTTGAGCCCATCCAGATCCCGCAGCGAAAAATTGCAGCTAATCTCGAAATTTCCCCCCACGCGTTCTAGCTGTTCTAGCCCTTGCAGTGCAATCAGGCCATTGGAGAGAATATGGAAATTCCCCTCTACATAGCCGAGATTGTGCAACCCCTTCAGGTCGGTCAGTGCCCCGTTATTCCGAATGACGAAATCTCCCTCTACTCCGACCAGATTGCGCAGCGGCTCCATGCTACTCAAGTACGCATCCTCTAATAAAAAATCGCCCTGTACCACAAAGGCTTTCTTCTGCGCTCCCGCCCAAGCATCTAACTCCTCCTGAGACTCAATAACTATCGCCCCAGTCCCACCAACAGTTAGCGGCTCTTCAGACTCCCCCTGACAGCCGATCCAAAGGGTGGCTCCTAGAACAGACGCTCCAAACCCCCATCTCCAACTAGCCATACTCATCCCCCCTGCACGTCTTCCTCCTCCTCCTGAATTTTCAACAAGTTATCCTCGAAGATTTCGACCGAGTACTTCTTGTGTAACCCGCGCATATACTGCACGTACGCCTTTTGCGAACGTGCAATTTTCACATAAGCGCGCGCGCGCCGCTCCGAAAAAACATGGTAGGGCTTCTTGGGGGCCGGTTGCTTCTCCACCACCTTGAATACCGAATACCCCCCTCTTACCTGTAGGGGTCCCCCGACATCCTCCACCTGAAGATCTTTGGCTACTTTGTAGATATCTTGGTACAGCCCGATCGGACTCAAAACCAACCGCCCCTCGTGGTGCGCCCGTTCCTTGCGAATCGTATAGTCCATAGCTAACTGCACCGCGTCGGCACCCCCCACCAATTCCTCTTTCAGGCTGTGGGCCTGCTCCTTAAAAGCCACCAGAATCTCGGTCGCAACAATGTTCTCAAAGCCCTGAAACTTCTCGGGATTTTGATCGTAAAAGGCGCGCGCCTCTGCATCGGTGATCGGCGGCAGCCGCTCCTCAACCTCTCGCTTTCTCAACGCGCTCACCAACATATCGCTGCGCTTATTGGCCACCGCCGCGAGGATTATCTGATGTTTATCCAGTCCCTTGTTGCGAGCCTCTGCCAGAAACATCCGATTGGGGATGGCCGAATCCTGTAGATACTCGACGATCCAGTCTCGCTCGTAATCGCGCGCATACCCCTCTTCTTTCTCCGGTACGCTCAGGACAAAATCGTCAATGGTGATTGTGCCGCCGTTGTAGCGGCACAATACCTCTTCGCCTTCCTCGGGCGACGCCACCCGCTCTTCAGGCGACAGCGCTAGGCGCATCAGCACGTGGTCTATCTTGTCGTAGTGAATTTGCGGCGCGTACTTGTCGCTGAGCGAATCGCGTAGGACTTGGGCGCGCTGTAGGCGCTTTTGGGCGAAGACCTCCTCCTTGACGAATCGGGCTACCTCCCGAAAGGTGACTGGAGCGTCGTCTAAAACTTTGGCGATTATGTAGCGCTGTGGGTCGCCGCCCCACGGTAGTGGCTCGGAAACCTCGCCCACCTGCATGGAAAAGATACTCCGGAGCGGTGGGGCCGTATCGTCAATCGTATAGTACTTTTTCACATCCCCGCCCTGGTCCCGCGTCGCCTCGTAAAGCGAGTGCTCTCTGGCTAGTTGGGAGAAATCAGCGCCAGCCTCTAGTTCGTCGAGCAGGTCGAGGGCTTCATCTCGGGTCGCTACCAAAATGCCCGCATAGCGCAGTGCGCGATCCCGATGCGAATCCCGGTAGTGCTGCATCAACTCCTCTTCGACAATGGAAATCCGCTGATCAATTTCGATACTTCTGTAGAGCCTGACGGTCTGGTCCTGGGCGAACTGCTCGAGCTTGTGCTTAAACTCCCGTTCGTCGCCAATACCAGCTCGTTCCGCTTCGGCGAGCAGTAGTTTCTTGTCGATTAGTCCATTGAGTAGAATCCGGTCGGCCTCGACGCCGGTCTTACCCATCTGGTAGGCTTTGGGAATATTCGCGGCATAGGCCCTGAACTCGCTGACGGCGATGGGTTGGTCTGCTATCTGGGCGAGCACTAGCTCGTCTTGGGCTGCACAGGGAAACCAGAGCCCTAGGATGCAAACGCCTGAGCGCAGTATTCCATTCTTCATAAATCTAAAACCATCGTTTGTTAGGGTTAATAAACCAGCCGGACGATTGCGACTTCGACGTCCTTGGCCTTGTCCGAGTCCACTTCGAGACGCAAGAGATAGAGTCCGGGGGGTAGCAGGTTGCCCGCATCGTCCACGCCCTCCCAAGTAGCCGAAAACCGGCCACTAGCCGCTGTACTATGGGCCACCTTGCATCGCTTCACTCCCGCCAGATCGTAGAGATCAATTGTCACGGGTACATCACCGCTGAGGTTTACCAGATCGTATTCAATCTGTAGCACATCGTTGACGCCATCGCCGTTGGGGGTGAAAAGCCGCGGCGCAAGCCACAATGCCTTGACCGCTGGATTGGCCACCGTCCCCAACCCCACGCTCAAGGTATTGCTCTCGGCTAGATTGTCGGCGTTCCCCTCAGTGATGCGCTGGCGCACTTCATGGGGACGTTGGCTGTCGAAGACCCGGCCCGAAAATACCGTGCCTACCTGAAAGACCTCGGCCTGAAATTCGACTTCGACCAACTCGCCCGTGCGGTTGAGATCAATTCGCGGCACTTGTACCACAAAGCTCTTCGCGTCTCTTTCCGCGATAGTAAAACTCTGTTCTTCGCCGCCGATGTACACTGCGTCAATGCTCGTGACTTCTATGGGAGTGTCGATCTCAATGCTGTCGAAACCGAGATCGTCCTGTTCTAAGTTGGGCAGGATTTTGTAGGTGAATTGGACGACCTCGCCCACCTCGACTTGGTGCGGCACGATCTCGGCCAGCACTTGGCTAGCCACCGGCGGTTGGGAGACATTAAACTGCAAGTACTCCATGCGTCCGGCCGCAAGCGCCCGCTCCGAGAGGAAGTCCGCCTTGAACTGCAAGTAGCGCCGAGGCCGTGAACCCACTAATTCGGAATGACCCCTGTCGAAGTCGAGCGGCGGCGTCCAGAATTCCCAACTTTCGTTGTCTGGGCTGATCCCGGCTTTCTCGCCTGCCTCCAGTCTGTTATAGCGGTCCAGAGTGAGCGGTTCGCCGCTGACTGCAAAGCGGGAGCGCTCGTCGCCTCTGAACGTGAAGCGCCAGTAGAAATTGGGATCCGTGTCGTCGCCGCTGCGCATGCTCAGATTGACCGTTGCGCCCTGATCTTGGCTGCCCGACCAAGTCAACTCGCCTAGGCTAGACGCCATGCCCAAATCAATGACATTGGATACATAGCTGGCCTGCGAGGCAAAGCCATCTCCGAAGATCTCAAATTCGGCGATCTCCCAATTGCCAACGGGTGCCTTAAAAAGGATTTCGGCAATGGGTCGCCCGGGCAGTTCCAAATCGAGAAAGGGCTCCAAATTATTGGCGACCGAGAACGCGACATCGTAATCGAGAAAGGCCCCGCGCCAATGGTATTGCCCCTCTCGGGTTCCCTTCTTGCGCGAATCGCCATCGTTGGTTCCTATCTCGAACACCTCGATGAAGCGCTGGTGGGCAAAGCGCTCCGTGGTGGAAATTTTGATGCGCCGGATGGGAAACAGTCCGTTCAACTCAAACCAGATGCCCTTCTTGCACGGCGAGCAGTCGGCCGACTGACTGCGGCCACTACCCAAATAAGCAGTAGTCAGATCGCCGTCCATCAAGAAGTCTAAGAGGGCTTCCGATTGCCAACCGTAGGAATTGTTCGAACGTATGCCGCCGCCCCGCTCCCGAATCAGGGGCGTCAGATTGACGGTAGGGTCTAAGCGCTGAGGCTCGATAGAATGGGTCGCGACCTCCAAGAGGTCTATCCTGCCGAGCTGTTTTTCGTCCACATCAGCCCAAGACAACTGGACAAATTCAAAGTCCCCATCCACTTCTGGCGGTGGCAATTCCTCGCCGCCAATGCGATACACAGTAAGCGCCTCGACCTCAGCTAGCCCATAGCATAAGCTCCCTACTAGCACAGCCGACAAAAGTCGCAGCAATTTTCCTCTCATTATTTACCTCCTACACCGGTAGATGGTCCAGATAGTAAATAAAAGGAGGGGAGGAATAGAATTCCCCTCCCCTCCTTTATGAGGCGCTTATGCGGCGCAAAAACCGCTTATTTGCCGAATGAAGCCTTGATCTGGCCCCAAGTGTTGTCTTCGACGGCTGTGGGCGCGATACCTTCAAAGGCGGACTCGTCAACGCCCAGCATCACCCAGTCGGCCAAGAAATCAGCGTCGCCGAAGGATTCGACATTGGGACTGATGGCCCAGCGCGAATGGCAGTTACAATCGTCGGCTAGCTCGGCATCGGTATCGAAGACATGCCCTGTAAGGCCGATGATCTCGTCCTGCTCGAAGTCGTGGAGGACGCTCCCGGTGGGATCTTCCCAGTTAAAGTCGTCCCAATAGACGCTCCACCATTCGGCCCGTTGGCGCATCTCCTCAAAGGAATTGGGAGCCGTGCCGCTAAACCAATACGAATGGTCGGAGTACGGCGGCGTGTCGTACCAAGTAGCCTGGGTCATCCAAAACCAGTTCCACTCTCCCTCGCGGGCTTGGCCATTGTCGAACCAATAGTGGCTGATTTGAGCATGACGACCGCGCTGGCGTGCCTTCTCCTCGTCGGTCTGGCCTTCCAGATCCCAGAAGGAGCCGCCCGAGTGATCGGCGTCCACAGTCGTTTCGATCGACTCGTTGCCCAACTGGTACTTGTCATCGAAGCGCTCGTAGGCCCAATAGATGCGGTTGGTTTCCTCGTTCCAAGTGGGAATCCAGCGGAAGGAAATCGAGGACACGTCCAGATCGCCAGTGTAGATCCACGGCCGTGCCGTGCTCTGTACGACGCTCTGCTCGGTGATCCAAAATTCTTCGGGAATGATATCCCATTCACTCAGATCGGCATCTAAGACCGGCAGGTGAGTCTCGGGCCATTGCCACACTGCGCCGATGAAGTCGGGCGGATCGTGGGCTTGGACCTCGGTACTCAGGCCGAGCAAAAGCACGGGGGTTAATAAAGCGGATAAAACTTTCTTCAAAGCGAACCCTCCTTCTTAGAGGTGTGGGGGTTTGAAGGTGAGAAACAGGAAGTCGATAGTCAGTTTCTACGCTTCTGTAATTAATAAAAATAGACTCTGAGGTCAAGCAAAAATCACTTTAAGCCAGCGATAATCGACAAAAAACTCAAGCCCGAGGTCTCGATTTCCCGACTCCGGTCAACTACCTCTATCGAGCGGCGGTCGAGGCGGATGCCCACTTGAGTAGTTAGCTCATAGCCTAGGTATTGGCTGATATTGGTGAGCTGCAGCGCCAAAACCGAGCCGCGAAAATCTCCGGTGAAAAGCCCTGCCGCCAGTTCGTCTTTTCCTCCTTCGAGGTCAAAGAAAGAGCGCTGCTCCAAGCCGAACTCGAATTCGGTGGTCTCAAACACGGGAAGGCTGCCGACAAAGAAAAAGATGCCGTCCCAAGAGCGCCGCTCGTCGAATGCTCGGCTAAAGGGCACCTCGCGCAGGAATTCGCTCTTGAGTTTGGGCCTGAAGCTCAGCGACCGCCAATAAAAAACGTATTCTATCTTATTGATCAGCCCGACAAAGCCCGAGGTCCGTCGCCCGTTGCGTCCTTCAGGTCCCAGCGGGTCAAAGGCCACTCCGGGATCGCCAATCTCGTCCGGTGCGTCGCGCAAAAATTCGCGCTGCCGCCAAGTCTCCCACTTGAAGCGATGCAGGGTCCGCCACAAACGCGGGCTGGAGTACTCCCAATCGGCGTAAAAAGTGTTGATCCAAGTGTCCGCCGCAGCCAAAGGATCCAATACCGGCACATTGCTGCCAGCCGACTCGGACGCCGCGCCGAATGTGCTTCTAGGGATGATCCATTGCACCAAGTGATCGGCGATCGCGTCCTCCGCCTTCTTAACCATGTCGAAGATTCGCAGACGGCCCCACCGCGACCCGTTCTGCTCCAAGATGAACATTCCATAGCTAGTCAGGTTGCGGCGGTCGCTCGCCAAGCGGGTTTGCCGCAACTGACCCACCCGTAGCTGGATGCCCGGTGCCACCTCAAGCCCACCGAAGACATTGTAACCCCAGTGGTCTCGCTTGTAGGGATAGTCTGGCTCTTGGTCGTTCTCAAAGCGCTCCACCCACCCATTGTTGTTGAGATCAATGCCGAAGAGAAATTCCGGGCGATCCGCGGCATAGCGCAAAAAAGGCTCGTCGTAGTCGGGGAAAAAATTCACCCGATCGACGGTGCTATTCTGGTTGAAATCCGATATGAAGTCGCGATTCTCGTCATAACCGGGGAAAACCGCTGGATCGGCCACGCCGCGCACCTCGATTTCGCTGCGGCGCTCAGTGGGGACAAAGCTGCCTTCGCCCACCCGCAGCCAGTCGGGCTGTCGGTCGTTGTCGTCGTTGTCATCGACAAACTCGTAGTGCAGGTTGACGGCTTCGGGGGCATAGTCTGATACCCCATCCCGATTTACCGTCAGGACGCTGGTGCGGTACCCATCTTCCATCCCAAACCCCTCGCCCATAAATCTCCAAGGCCCCTCCCGGAAGGCCAAATTGACCAACCATCCTACTTCATGGCGATTCCCATCAATGCCGCTGATCGCACGGTGGGAATCGCGCCCTATGCTGGGGTATTTTCGGTACTGGGTATTGAGGTTTATTTCCCCGTGAAAATCGAAGCCGTGAAAATCCCGCACCTCGGCCGTCAGACCGACGATCTGGTTGGCCGTAGGCAGCCCATAGTCGAAAACGACCTCGCGCTGGTTCAGTTGGTTCTTGATATTGCCATCGGCCCGCGCCACGGGTAAAAATTGAGGCACGTTAAATTCGTCCGTCTGCCTATTGGAACTGACCTCAACGCGGTAGTCATTGGCTAGCACGAGACGGAAACGCACGTCCCGAATGGCGCTAATCGCGGCTTCGGCCTCAGATAGGGTGAGATCTAGGTGTTGCTGGAAGAGCGCCCGCAAGGTTCCCTCTTCCCCCGTCGTCTCCCTAGGAGCCAAGTGATATTGCAAAATGATCTGGTCCGCGCCATCGGCCGTTAGAAAGCCCCGGTCTCGCTTCCCTCCCGCAATAGTCGGTCTAAAGCCGATACTGCTGCTGAGGATGACGGTATCCCGCTCCACGTGGACTAGCTGATCTTGAATCATCTCCTGACGGCTTAGGGTGGTGCGGATCTCTATCTCCTCGCTAACCAAAACGGCACCGCCCTCACCGTCTTCCGGCGAGTCGTCCGAGAGCCGCACCAAAAGCTGGTCAACCCGCTGGGCTAGTTGCCCCGCCGTCAAGGCACCCTTGAACACATTCCCTTGGAAGCTCTCGTTGCTGCCGGTGTTGTTGTGGCTGTTGACGAAGTTCATCCCCAACGTAAAAGAATCGGTCAAATCGGCTTCGACCCGACCTGCGGTGAGGTTGGTAGCGTACTGGAAGCGTGCCGTGCCCCCCGAAAGGAGCGGGAACGAAATCCGCGAAAAAAGTCCCGTGGCGCGAAAGCGATCGGCGGCAAAGTCAGCTACTACCCCGTTAAATCCCGCCTTGCGGAAAGTCATCGGCGTTAGGGTAGTCCATATCTCGTCGCCGACCATCACAGAATAGCGGTACTGGCCCTTGGAGTCTCCGGATACGACCAAGCGGCTAAACCAGTTGTTGTACTGGCCACCTTTTCTGATGGAGGAACTCTCGGCGATCAGTGGTTTTGTCTGGCGCCAGTCGTACACCAGCCAACCCCGCGTAATGAGGCGACCGAACGGATCGTAGAAGAGATCCCCCTCTGATGCGGGGTTGATATAGCGCTTGTGGGCTTGGCGGGCGTAGTTGGTGTACTCCCACTGATTGCGGCCAAATTCGCCAAACAGGGGAGCCGGTATGTACCAGCGCTGCACGGTCGGGTCCAGCGCCTCCATATAAGTAGTCACGCCGGGCACGTGGTAAATGACGCGGTCTCCCACCCGATCCCCTAGTCGACCCCCATAGTCGATTTGAGCAGCGGCTCCTCCCCACAGACCCAACCCGGCTAGGACAGCCAATATGATGTAACGCGCCCTCATCCTTACAGTCCGGCGTAGATGGTGATGAAGCTAGTGGTCTCGGTCCGGCCTTTGGTGAGCTTGCCAAAGACCCGGGGCTCTACCTCCTGTACCAACTCGGTGAAGGTGCGGCCGATACGTAGGCCAAGTTGCATCGTCAGTTTGTAGCCCAAATAGTTTGAGTTATTGGTTAGCTGCACCGCAAAAACCGCAGAGCGCAGATCGCCGGTCTCTTCGGCGATACCCTGCTCAACCATGTCCTCCTCCTGCTGTACCAGTTCGTTGAACTGGGCCAACTCCACCCCGAAGTCGACTACGCTGCTGTTCAGTAGGGGCACTTGGGCCAAAAGCGAGGCAATCCCAGTCCATTGCTTTAGGTCTTCTTCCGTCTGCACAAAGGCGTCTTGACGGAAGTACTCACTTTTGAGCCTAGGTTGTAGGAGGAAACGGCCTAGGTGCAGCTTGTACTCGAATTTGTTGATCAGGCCCAAGAAGGAGGGCGAACCAGCCAATATCCGGCCGTTGATGTCGCGGGCCTCGTCTTGGGCTTGGTCGTAGCGCTCGTATTTGAGTTTGTTGACGAGCTCGAAATTGGCAATGGCGGTGTAGTCCACCCCTAGCCACGCGGTGTTGATCCAGGTATCGGGAAATAACAGCATATCCGCCACCAGCGGCGGCGTGGGCGCGTCGAGGAAGGGTAGCGGTGCCCGCCGGTCATCGGGAATGGTGTCCGCGACCCGCTTGAGCATATCGAAGACCCGCACCCGTCCCAAACCAGGGTAGTCCTTGTCGAGGGTGAACATGGCATACGAAGTTTGGTTGTCCCGATCGTCCGAGAGCATGCGCTCGTCGAGCCGCCCTACCAGCAAGCGCGCCTCGGGTAAGAGGTGAACGCCAAAAAAGACGTTGTACCCGCGCCGGTCGGGCTTGTAGGGATAGTCGGCCAACTCGTCATCCTCAAAGCGGTCGATCCAGCCGTTGTTGTTGAGGTCAATGCCAAAGAGCAGCTCGGGCCGATCGACGTGATAGCGCAAAAACGGCTCTTCGTAGTCGGGAATGGAGTTGGGTACCGAGCGGTTGTCGTTCTGGTTGAAGTCCGAAATGAAGTCGAGGTTCTCGTCCCAGCCGGGGAACACCTCCCGGTCATTGGCCTGAGACCCTACCCGAGCCCAGTCGGGCCGGCGGTCTTGGTCGTCGTTGTCGGCGACAAATTCGTAAACCGAGCGGATGGGATCGTCATAGTACACATCCCCTCCGGGCAGGGAGACAAAAGCCGAGGTCGAATAGTCGGCATCCACCGAATAGGCTTCGCCATAAATAAAAAACGGGTAGGCTTCTTTGGACAGATTGAAGATGGTGGCCTGACCGCTCTCCGTAGAGACCTCGTGCCCTTCGTTGGCGTTGAACAGGGCGGCATTAGGGTACTGGAAATAGCGCAGGTTGTTGTTCCATTCGCCGTAGAAATCAAAGCCCCACACGTTCTTGCCTTCGATAGTGAATCCGGCGACCATGTTGGCCGAGGGCAAACCGTAGTTAAAAAGAACCCGCTGAGCGTTGGATATGTCTTTTATATTGCCGGAGGCCCGCCTTATGTTGATGAGAACTGGCTCGGCTTCTTCAATGACTTGGTTGGTCAGCGGCGGAGGCGGCACCGGGCGCGTGCCCGTCTGCAGATTGGACCACATTTCGACCTTGAAGTCATTGGCTAGCACATAGTCGAACTCCACCTCGACTATAGAAGTTAGATCCGGCCCCACATACGCCGGGTCCGTAAAGTCATAATTGAGGATGATTCGCTCGGTGCCGTCGGCGGCCACAAAGCCAGTGCGCGGAAAACCGCCGAATACGGTTGGCCACTCCGCTCCCTCGCGTACCACCTCGTCCAACGTCAAGACTGTCTCTAGACCCGTTTCGAAATCGCGGCTCTTGATGCGTATATCGTGGCTGAAAAGGGCCGCACCGCCCTCCTCATCTTCGGGGCTGTCGTCGCTGAGGACGATAGCTATGGCCGTAATCGGCGTACTGGTCTGGCCCGAGGTGAGGTTGCCCGCGAGGAGATTGCCTTCAAACATGTCCAAGGTGGTATTGGCGTTGTGGGCGTTGACCAGGGTCCCGCCCACCGTAATAAAGTCGCCTACCTGAGCGAGAGTTCGGCCACCGAGTAGGGAGGTCGAGTTGGATTGCCGCCTAGGATTAATGGTCACGCCCACGGCCGGATCATTGATCCGCGAGGCCAGCACAGTGGCGGCGTATTTGTCCGAGGCGAAGTCGATCTGGACTCCGTTAAAATTCGGCTTGGAAAAGGTCATCGGCGTAAGGGTGGTGCGGATTGCGTTGCCCACGGTTATGGCGTAGGAGTACTGGCCCTTGGAGTCGCCGCTTACGGTCACTGAACTGAAGAACTGCTCGAATTGGCGCCCCTTGAAGATACCGCTGCCCAGCTCTTGGGGCTGGTCTTGGCGCCAGTCGTACACCAGCCAGCCGCGGTTGATATAGTTGCCGAAAAAGTCGTAGAAGTAGTCGCCCTCTAGATTGGTGTTGATATAGCGCTGGTACTGATCGCGGGCGTAGTTGGAGTACTCCCATTGGCGCCACCTGAACTCGTAGTAGAGCTCTTGGGGAACGTACCACTTCTGCACAGCGGGATCGAGAGCTCCAAAGAGTATGCCTGGGCCCCGGGGCTCAAAACTGACTTCGCCGCCGCGCTGGATCCCTAGGCGGGTGCCGTAGTCTTGGGCGTGGAGCACGGTTTGGAACGCGCCCAACAGTGCCAGCCCAATCGTTAAAATCGCTCCGCGGACATTCAATGCCGCACCCTCCCAATTCTGCATGGTAAAATTCATCGCGAGGGTATTCCCCTCGCCCAATATCAATACGCTACCCCGACAACTCCCACTTGTTTCTCCTCCCCGGTCCCCGCATCCAAAGCAACGGAAAAAATATAGTGGCCTGGAGGGACCGCATTGTCCTCATCGTCGCGCCCATCCCAAAAACGGGGGAATCGACCGCTCATATCCAAGCCTTCGTAGAGGTTGCGGATCAACCGGCCACTCAAGTCGTAGATCCCAAGCCGCACCCGAGTCGGGCGGGCTATGTTGGTGATGTCATAGGTAATGGCTGCCCACTCGTTGACCCCGTCGCCATTGGGGGTAAAAACGCTGGGGACGGCCGCTACGTTCACTAGTAGTTCATCGGTAATTGGCACGTTGACAAAGAGGTTTTCTGGATCGAGGGTGCCCACGGCTTTGCGGTCTGGATCATCCATGCCTTCCCGGCTCAAATCCGCGGCATTACCGGCCAACACCACTTGACCCAACACCTCGTTGTTGGCGTTGAGTGCCCGGCCTGCAAAGCGAGTTCCTAGGCGCAGGACCGTATTCTCAAATTCTAAGCTCAAGAGTACCCCATCCTCCTCAATTCGCGGGAAGGCCATGACCAAGGCGTCGTCGCGCACAGCCACCACGCTAAAGCCATTCTGCTCGACCGGGAGCGCCGCGAGGGACAAGCCGGAAAAATCCGCCGTTGCTGCCGTGCCGTCGGGTCGGCGTATCTCCACTAGGCCAATCGATTCGGTGCGCAGCGGTGTGCTGATTTCAAAGCGGTCAAAGCCCGCATTCTGGGGAGAGGATTTGACCAGGACGCCATACGTGAAGCGGGTGGCTTGGCCTAAAATGGCGGTGCGGGGGAGAATCTCGGCGATGAGGGAATCGGCGAAGACGGGCCGAAAAACATCCCAAGCTACCCCGCCGATGCCAGAAGCCGCATCGACATCGGCGTTGAAGAATTCGATCATAACTTGAAAATAGCGCCGCGGACTAGGCGATACGATCAGCGTCCCCGCCCCTTGCACTTGGAGTTGGTCTGGGGCGACAATACCCTCGGGCGAATAGGGGGGGGACCAAGGACTCCAATTGGTGAGATCTTCGCGAATCACCGATTTTTGGTCGCTCGCTAACTTGTTGTAGCTCGCCTGATCAAGGGTGATCTGGGCCCGCTGTTCAAAAGGCAACTGACCAAAGGTCAAAAGTGCCTCGCGCCCGTCCATCTCTTCGTTGTCTAGGACATTGGCGATCAGGCTCTCGAGGTCGCTGTCTTCTACATCCTCGGCTCTCTTCCAAGGCGCGTCGATGGGGATGTCGAAAACAGTATCGCCCCGCTGCTCAAGTCGGCCAGAGGATTGCTTGCCGATCCGGGTAAACTCGACCGGCTGGGGATCTTCCCCAGTGCGGGTGCGGACCTGCACCCTAGAACGGGCTGGATCGCCCACCTGCTCTTCAACCCAGCGCAAACGGCCCAAAAGCGCCCGATCGCCAAAGTCGAATACGTTGGAAATGTACACGGCCTGCGGCACAAAACCCTCGCTGAACACTTGGAACTCGGCGATCTCAAAGTCCGCGGCCGTCAGGGATTTGAGCCGCAAAAAGCGCACGAAGCGGGTGGGGATTCTCACATCTACCACTGCTTCTTGGTTCTGCCCCTCAAAGGCGACAGTTTCCCAGATCAGACTGCCCTCGCGACGCGATTCGGGCCGACCGTCATTGACGAAAATTTCGTAGCCCTTCAAAAAGTCGTCTTGGGACTGGAAATCGGGGGCCGGAAAGGCCGGATCGGCGTTGCGCGGAAAAAACTTGAACCGATTGACGCCAAAAATAGCCCCCAAGTCGAATTCGATGAGTAGGCCAAAGGCCCCGGTGCCCCCCGTGCCCGAGGATCTCAAGGCTAAGGCGGTATTTCCGTCGTCGTCGAACATCTGCGGAAAGTCGGCTTCGAGAAAGCGGAAGGAGGGGATGGGCGTGACGACGCTGCCACCGCGCTCCTTAGAGTTGACGCCGATCAATATGTTGTCTGTCGTATCGGCCTGCTGCGGAAAGATCCAACGCTCGCGCTCGAAGGGAGCAAAGTCGATGACACCGCCGGGCGCATTGGACTGATCGACAGTCGCCGGGTCGAGAATTACTAGGGCCGGAATCTCCCCGCCGCCATCCTCCCAAGACAACCCACTCTCGCCCCCTAGTTGGACGACTTCCATTTGGGCCCCAACTGGTGACTGGGCACTCAATGCTCCGAGGGCTAAGGACAGGATAAGCGTTCTAAGCGCGATCCGCCGCCTGTAGTCCTTTCGAACTGCCATGAATTGTAGCATGGTTGGCATATCTGTCTGACTCGATTTTTCTGAGCTAAGGCAAATAACTGTATGAAATACGAGAAGACACAGCAACCAAAATCCGGCAATGTATATCAGCTACGGTTGGTTCGCCTCAATCCGGATCTCGCCCGTAAACCCACCGGCGATCAAACGTTCCGCTAGGGCCTGGGCCGCACTACTCGGCAGGTTTCTATTGGCCCTAATGCCCAGCCGCCCGCCTACTTTTTCTAGCTTTGCCAAGCCCGCTAAACTCTGCAATTTCTCGTTAAATTGGACAAATAAATGGCCTTCAATGCTCCTAAGTTCGCCTAGCCCAGCCACGTCTACCAAAGCACCGTTTCGCTCTAAGAGCAGATTCCCGAGTACCACTTTGAGGGCATACAATCCACTTAGCGTCTTTAGTGCGTTGTTATGGCGGATGATCAGATCGCCGCCTAAGCGGGATAGGGAGCCCAATCCCGCGACGCTAGCCAACGCCTTGTTGCCTTCGAGCAGGAGTCCATCTTCCACGATTTCGAGGCGGCGCAAGCCCTGCAAATCAACCAGCGACCCATTGCCAACTATCGCCAGTTTACCTCCGACAGTCGAAAGGCGATGCAGTCCCTCCACGCTAGTCAACGACCCGTTTTTCTGCAGCAAGATCCCTCCCTCCATACGCTCCAAACGACCTAGGCCTGCCAAATTTTGCAGGATGCCGTTGGACTGGATGAGCAAATCGCTTTTCAGGTCGGCCAAGCGGCGCAAGCCCTGCAAATCAACCAGCGACCCATTGCCGACTAGGGTCAGCTTACCTCCGACGCTTTCCATTTTGTGCAGCCCTTCCAACGTCGTCAGCGAGGGGTTGTTCTCGATCCGCAGAAACCCATCTACGGCACCTAAACGGCGCAGTCCAACCAGATCAGTCAGGGCACCGTTGCCGAAGATGGATAGGTTCCCTCGTATCCGGCTTAGGCGGTGTAGCCCTTCCAAACTGAGCAGGGCGCCATTATCGATGACCAGTAAATCGCCGCCGATGTAGTCCAGACGGCGCAGATCCGCCAAACTTTGCAGCGCGCTATTGCCGATGATCAAAAGGATTCCCTCAATGCGGGCCAAGCCCGCCAAGCCTTCGAGATTGGGCAGGACGTTATTGGCCTGAATCAGCAAATCGCCCCCGATGCTCTCGCACTTGACCAAGCCCGCCAAAGATACCAGCGCATCGTTTTTCTCGACTCTCAGGCTACCCCCGATCTGACTCAGGCTACCCAAGCCCGCCAAGCGCTCCAGACGGGCGTTGCCGATGACCAATACATTCCCAGCGACGCGCTTGAGTTGTTCTAGGCCCGCTAGCTCGACCAAGACTCTATTTCTCTTGATCCGCAAAAAATCGCCCACGTCCTCCAGCCGCCGCAGCCCTCCCAACGCTTGCAACGCCCGATTGCGCTCTATGGCCAGCCCGCCCTTTAGGCGCTTGATTCCCTCCAAGCCCACCAGACTTTTTAGCGATCCATTGCCGACGACGAGGACCTGCCCCTCTATCGCCTCCAATCGCTCCAACCCATCAATGTGGGCGAGGCGGCGATTGAATTGAATCCTGAGCGACCCGCCCACACGACTAATCTGACGCAACCCCCTCAGGCCGACCAAGGCATCGTTGCGCTCGATGATTAAGCTACCCCCCAATTCCTCCAGAGACCGCAATCCATCCAAATCTACGAGTTGGGGATTGCGCCGGATTCGCAGACTGCCCCCAATCCGCTTTACGTGATTTAGGCCCGCCAAACTTTGCAACGAATCACAATGCTCAATGCTCAGATCGCCTCCTATATATTCGAGCCGCTCCAACCCATGCAGCGTTTCCAGTTGGTCGCTCTGCACGAGCAAATGCCCTGCAACAGACTGGCTTGTCAAAGCGCGCAGGTCGGCTGCCGAATCGATGACCAACCCTTCTGCTGGTTTGTTCGACTCAGCCGCTTGTACCGGACCAACACTCCAACACAACATCCCAATCAGCAGTGCAACCAAGGCTCTATGATCCATTGTGGGTTCTTGGGCCAAAATTCCCCTAGTCAACGCGGAGGACTCAAAGTCAGCGAGTAGGTTGGACTACCCGTATAATCTGATCGGCTTCAACAGCAGCCAACGTCTGCATTTGGCCGTCGGGCCAGCGAATCGCAATATCCGCCTTTGTCGCCCGACCGAGGCCAAAATGGAGGCGGGGATCGTGGCTGGATAGATAGCTTCCCCCGGACTGGCGCTCCCGCACCTGACGCACACCGCCGGCGGTAACGGTGACGCGGGTGCCCAGTGCATCCCGCTGACCAGCACCGACCAAGAGGAGTTCGATCCAGTGCTGGCGATTGCCCCCGTCGTTGCGCAACAGACGAGGCCGCCCGGCCACGGTGGTCGCCAGCAAATCCGGATCGCCGTCGTTGTCCCAATCAACCGCCGCTGCGCCGCGAACCACGCTCTCAACGACAAAGTCGGCACCCAATTGGTCGGAGACCTCCTCAAAATGGGCACCGCCTTGGTTGCGCAGCATAAGGTCGGGTTGGGCGTAGCGAAGGTCGGCGTCGAGTTGCTCGATATTATCCACCACGTGCCCGTTGCCGACATATAAATCGAGGTCACCGTCATTGTCGTAGTCCATAAATTTGGTCCCGAATCCCAAGGGCAGGTAACTGGGTGCCCCCAAGCCGAAGTGGGCGGTAAAATCGGCAAAGCGCCCCCGGCCATCGTTCCAGTAGAGGGTGTTGGTCTCGCGCGAGTAATTGGTCACGAAAAGATCGGCGTACCCGTCGTTGTCGAAATCGCCGAAGTCCACCCCCATACCGGCCTCGGCGTGCCCATCTTCGTTGTATTGCACTCCGGCTCGCAGGCCGATCTCGACAAAGCGCCTCCCTTGGTTTTCGTAGAGAAAATTCGGCGTGCCGTCGTTGGCCACGTAAATATCTGTATCGCCGTCCAAGTCGCTGTCTGCAAAGGCCACGCCCAGTCCCCGGCCCACCGCACGGATGCCCATCCTCTTGGTCACATCGACAAAGCGCCTTCCCTCGTTGCGATAGAGCACATCCCCAATGGATGCGTAGGTGCTTGGCTCGCAGTAAAAGCGAATCGCCCCCCGCTGGCATTGGATATTGCCCTGCAAGCTGAAATGCACATAATTGGCCACAAAAAGGTCCAAATCTCCATCGTTGTCGAAATCCAAAAATCCGGTGCTGGTGCTCCAGCGCCCGTCGCCCACACCGACTATTTGGGTAACGTCTGCAAAGCGCCCCTCACCGTCATTGCTCAACAGCACATTGGGGCCGAAGTTGGTCGCGTAGAGATCTTGATCCCCATCGTTGTCGAAATCGCCCGCCGCACATCCCATGCCGTAGCCCCGGTCGTCAGCTCCAGATGCGACACTGAGGTCGGCAAAAGTCCCATCGCCAGCGTTGCGATAGAAGCGATTGATGGGCGGAGTCGGGGGAAGGGTTCCCGAGAGATGGGCACCATTGATCAGGTAGAGGTCCTGCCAGCCGTCCCCATCGGCGTCAAAAAACGCCGCGCCTGCACCAAAGGTCTCGACATAGTAGTATTCGCCTTGAGCGCCGTTGTAGTGCTGGAAGTCAATCCCGGCTTCTCGGGCGACTTCCCGGTAGCGCACCTGTGCCTCTGCAGCGACGACACAAGCGCACAAGATGGACAATACTGCGTATCTTCTCATATACTAACTGCTTGGCTACTTTGACCGGTAATCTAACCGCATCGACAAACCGGAACCCTCGTGCAAATACACTTAAAAAACGGGCGCTCAATGTCCCGCGTTCACCTGCCGAGCAAAAAGGTCTTGGCTTGGCTTGGGGCCGCCTTTTGTCTCCTCATCTGCGCCTGTGGACCCAAGGAGCGAGACCCCTTGGTCAGCGCCGGTATGTACGCCTTTGCTCAAGAGCGCTACAGCGAAGCCATCGTCGCCTTTCACAAGGCGCTGGCTTCACGCGCCGACGATTACGAAGTCCACCACTATCTCGCTCGCTCTTACCTAGCCCTAAGCAAATTCCCCCAAGCCCTGCGCGCGATCGAACACGCGATTGAACTAGCCCCCAAAAAAGACCAGACGCGCTCCGAGTTATACGAAGTCCTCGGCATCATCCACACAGCCCGCTACACCTCCAGAGCGTACAGCCAAAACCAGCACCGCGATGTCGAAGCAGCGCGAGCCGCCTTTGCGCAGGCGACTGCGCTCGATCCCCACCGAGCAACGGCGTACTACAACTTGGGCTTACTGCACGGCTATCGCAAAGAAGTAGATCAGGCCCAAGCAGCGTACACGGCGGCCTTGGAGGCGGATTCCACCTTGGCACCAGCCTACAAGAAATTGGGCAAAATCCAGCGGGAACAGGGGTTCCCATCCGAGGCGGCGGCGGCCTTCAAAAAAGCGGTGCGCTTCGACCCACAGGATGCCGAAGCTCATTTTCTCTTGGGATTGGCCCAGCGCGATATGGGCGATAATGAGGCAGCTTTGCAGTCGCTCCTCAAGGCCACCGAACTCAACCCCGACTCGCCCAAGCTCCGCCTCAACCTCGGCAATGTCTATCTTCGCTTGGGCCGCCGCGAAGAGGGCAAGCGGGAAATGGCCCGTTCTGAAAGCCTGCGCCAGCAGCATCGGGGGCTGCACTCCGAAATCTCCCCGCCGGCGCACAAATCGCTCTCCATCGGCTCGGCGCGGGATCACTACAATATGGGTTTGAAGCACCAGATGGTCGGCGAAACCGACCAAGCTTTGTTGGAGTTTCGGCGCGCTGTCGAAATCAAACCCGATCACAAAGACGCCCACATCGGCCTCGGCCTCCTCCTCGCCGAGCAAGGCCGGCACAAACTGGCGGCCCGGTATTTCCAGCGGGCCATTGAGCTAGATCCAGAAAACCCCGTTTTGTACGTGCATCTAGGCAATGCTCTCTATCAGTCGGGATCCCTCGAAAGGGCGGCCCAAACCTTTGCCCAAGCGAGCCAACTCGACTCCTCCCTCGTCGAGCCTCCCTACATGCTCGGTCTGATCGCCGCCCAAGAGCGCCAGTTCAAAGAAGCCGCGCGATTTTTTGCCCAAGCCACGGCCCTCTCCCCCCAATACGCCAAGGCTCACTTCAACCTAGGGGTAGCCCATGCCCAGCTCGGAGACTTCGCTGCGGCCCGGACCGCCTACCAACGCTTTGTCGAATTGGAGCCCGAAGATGGGCGCGGACACCTCTACTTGGGCGATGCCTGCGAAGCACTCGGCCTGCTCGAAGAGAGTCTAAAGCATCGAGCGCGTGGTCAGCAGCTTTTGGAACGAGATGAAAACTAATAGGCCACGGCTAGCGTGCGCACCAATTTCTCCTGGCCTAGCTCAGCGCCTGACGTATTGGCATCCAGCCGCAAATGCATTGCGTACACCCCTGGCGGCACGAGCGTCCCCTGTTCGTTCCTTCCGTCCCACCCCATTTCGTAAATCCCCGAGGCAAAATCTCGCTGCTCGGCTAGCTGGCGCACCAAGCGTCCCTGCAAATCGTAGATAGTCGCCTCAACCCGCTGGCTGCCCTCCACCAACACCACTGAAAAGCGCAACGCCACCTCGTCGTTGACCCCATCCCCATTCGGCGTCAATACCGCTGGCTCGACCACCAAATCCGCAAAAATCGAGCGACTCTGCGGCTGCCCCACCACCAATAGCCGATTGCTGCCGACCGTTTCTACAGCTTCTCCTGGATCGACGCGCTGCCAGATACCCTCCCCATCTTCTCCTTGACGCAGTTGCACCTTTAGCGGGCCACCGCGAGAAAACAGACGCCCCGCAAAGTCTATCCGCAACGCCGTCACTTCGCTTCCCGGCTCCAGCGGAGCAAAGGACAAATGCACTCGGTCCGCCGCCGCGGCCAACACCTCCGCCTCCAATGGCGAAAAATCCTCTCCGTCCGCGCTCCCCAACAACCCGTCATACGTCAGCTCCATGCCCACTGGTGCTTCCAATAACAACTCGTTGAATCCCCCATCCCCTGCGCCGAACTCGGGTCGCACATACACCGAAAAAGGTGCCTCAACCCCCAGCCGATCCACCTGACTGGGCACTACCTCGCCCAAGAGCCGCCGCGCCACCGGCTCGGCAAAGTTCAGCCGCAGCCCTAACAAACTCGCCGCCACATCCGGTGCTGCCGAGCGCAATATCGCCCGCACCTTGAGAAACTCTCGTGGCGACGGCGAGGTAATGGGGCTACCTCCCGGCTCGTCGTAGGGCACACTCCACGGCTCCCAGTCTGCGCCAGCGACTTCCTCGGACACAGTGTCGCCGCGAAAAATGCTCAATAGTTTGTTGTAGGCCGCTTCGGAGATTTCGGTCCCATCCTTTTTGAAGTAGTGCACGATCTCGCCCAAGGTGTCGCCGGTGCGGGTCTGAAGCTGAACCTCGGTGCCGGGCGGCGTGTGCGCATCCCACTCGAGGGAGACCAAGTTGCGGCTACCACCCAACCGGATCAGATCCGACTCGAGCTGCACCTCTGGCAAAAACCCCTCGCCAAAAAGTTGTATCTCGCTCAACCTAGTAGCGCTCCGGTTGGGACGGCGCACATGTTCTACTTCAAACACCAAGCGAAAAAAGCGCCCCTTTATCGGATCGAAGTCATTGCCATCGACGTTGAGGGCCCCCGCGACGCCCTTCTTTATTTGCTCGCGCCGCACGGCAGTAATCCACTTGAGACCTCCATCCACCTCTCGCGAACCGTCCGAGAACTCCAAGCGATAGTTCCCAAGGGCGTACTCCGTGAAACTCATCCTGTGGCTATGAATCCAAAAGAACGAGCCCAAGTCAATGAACAACTCGTCCTCTAACCGATTCTCGATGTTGAATAGGCCCAACCCCTCTACGCTGGTTACATTGCCGTCGATCATCAATTGTGGATTGATGCTGCCGGGCACCGTAGTAGAAATGGACCCATTGCGCCGCAAGGCCCCACTGGCCAAGTCGTCGCCTTGGGTCCAGACTTCGAGTTCGGCCAGCCGGGGCCGCTCGCGCCGAAAGTAGCGTATGGTCCCCCGCCGCTGCGGATCGAGGGCCTCGTACACTTCCTTTTTGACCACGATCTCCCGCCCGTCGACTTGGCGCTTGCTAAACTCGATGACCCCTTGGTCTTCGGCGGGTAGCTGGTCGTACTCCTCCGGAGACACTTCTCGGCCACGGCCAAAATCGCTGGCCTGCACAACCACTTGAACAAAACGTCCTACAGCCCGACGCTGGTCGAGCCCTACTGGATCGAGTTCGACCTCAAAGGTTCGCTGGCTTTTGTTGGGCTTTAGCGTCTGGAGCACCGGAAAGAACTCGATGCTCGACCCGCCGATTGCCTGTACTGGCTTCTGTCCGTCCGACACTAGTACATCAAATAGAAGGAAGGGATCGCCCATTCCCTCCTCGACGAATTTTAGCGCGATTTTATTGATGAAGACAACGCGGCCCATATCCACGGTAAACCACCACTGAGACGATAGATCTACATTCTCATCGACCGGATCGGGTTCCCAATACGTGGTCAAGTCGCCATCTAGGGCGGCGACGACTCCCTCGCGGTTGGAGCCACCCTGAATGGCGTCGAGGAGGACGATTTCTTCAGGCTCTTTCTTGGAGAGGTAATCTGGAGGGTTATAACGCAGAAAATCGACGATATCCAGCGCGGCGTTGGTGTTTTTGCGGACGCGATTGGGCCGCACCTCTCCGAGTGGGGAAATCTGGATCGTACCAGGCGCAAATTCCCAGTGGTCCCAGTGGTCGGGTCCGACGACGACTTGGTTCGCACTGCGGTCGATCCGATGGCCTGCTTGAGCCAACAAATCCTCGGCCCCATTCGACCAAAGCACGGCGCTGACCACCACAAGGCGCGAGAAGAGTTTCGTGCGGATATTCATCGGCGGCACCTTTCAAAACCGTGAAAAGTCCAAGTTTCAAGGGTACGTATGTGAGGAATCTAACGCCCCTTTGGTCGAGAAACAACATTTGTCTATCCTATGAGGATGCATAGAGGACTTGGCAACTTCGAGAAAGGAACGCGATGGAACTGAATTGGCGAGAAATCGACCGCTGGATTTTTGGCGAGGCTTGGACCGGCTCGCAGATCGGCGACCACGTGGAGGTGTTGTGCGAGCAGATCGGGCCGCGCTGGGCTTCTTCGGAGGGGGAGCGCCAAGCGGTGGAGTACCTGCGAGAGCAGTTTGCCCAGGCGGGCCTGGCCGATGCGGCGCTGGAGGAATTTGCGCTGGATACCTGGGCGTACAACCGGGCAGAAGCAACGGTGGAGGATATGGAAATTGACCTCTTGCCCTACAACCGCTGTCCGCCGTGCGATCTCGAAGCTCGGATCGTCAATGCGGGATATGGCACAGAGCACGAAATCGACCGGGTGCGCGGCCAGCTCAAAGGGAGCATCGCCGTCATGTACCTAGCACTCGAGCCTTTTGCCACACCCTCGCCGCCCAATGTGCGGCTCGAAGCGCTATGCGACGCTGGCGCGGTGGCGCTGGTGGCGATTGATCCAAAGGATGGGCGGCGGGTGGAGTACCACAACGGCGGAGATTGGCGCGAGCCAGAAACCGCCGAGTTGCCCATTCCGGCAGTGACGACCTCGCGGGAACACGGGGCCCTGTTGCAGAAGTGGGCCAGCGAGGGCCAGCGGCTCAAGCTGGTCGTTGAGAGCCGGTTTTACCAAGCACCAGCGCACAATGTGGTCGCCTCGATTCCCGGGGCGCGGTGGCCTGGGAAGCGGCTGATGTTGGGCGGGCACCACGACACGGTGTACGGCGCACCGGGGGGCAACGACAATGCCTCGGGGACCATTGCCGTGCTGGAAACGGCGCGGGTCCTAGCCGGACTAAAATCGGCGCTCGGCGTCGAGCCGGGGATGAGCCTGTGCTTTGCGACGTACAGTGCCGAAGAGCAAATCTTCCAGGGATCGAGCGAATACGTACGGCAACACTGCGGCGAAAAGCCGCGGCTGGCGATCAATCTCGACGAGCTGTCGACCGGGTCGATCAAGGGGGTAGTGCTGGCGTTTGGGCATCTGCGCGACTTGGTGCAGGCCCAGTTTGATGCAATGGGCGACGGGCTAAAGTGCCACGTCATGTCCCAACTCGACGCGACTTCAGACCACTTTCCCTTTTTGCGCGAGGGCATTGACGCGGCGCATCTGTGGCGCTGGCGCTTTAGCGGCCGGCACGCCGACTCCAACTACCACCACGAGCCAGCCGACACCGCCGATAAGCTCAACGTGCGGGAGTTAAAAGAGTACGTCGGGCAACTGGCGCGACTGTTGTTGCGGCTGTCGCACGTCGCACCTGAGGAGTGGCCGGAGAATCCGATGACCAAGGAGGCGGTCGAAGAACGGCTGGCGGCCGAGCGCGGTACCGTGGTGCGGGTGTTTTAGCATTCCTAGCAATCTATGCCTGAATGCTTGCATCCGGCGTCTCTTCGGGAGCGCACGTCGGGTGCACCGGAATTTCCCGACAGCTTCAGGTTGCGTTCGTCTCCTAAGCCAAAGGATCGTCCCCCTCAAATATCCGGCGCATTGCAGGAGTGAGCCTGTCCTCCGTCTCCTCGCGCTCGGCCCAGTGGGCGGGCGTCCCTTCATTCCACTTGGCCGGGCTGGCTTTGGGGTCGGGAGTCCGGTAGGCCATCAGCAGACCCCAGCGCGTGGGCGAGTCCAAGTCGCGGTGGCCGACGTGATGCGGCATGTGGTGGACGAAGGAGACCATGCTGCCGGGCGGCAGCGACAAGCGCTCAATCCGCAGCGGCTCGCCGGTAAAGGCGTGGATTTTGCCCGCTATCCAGTTGGTCTGCATTTCGTCGTCGTATTCGGTCCGCGTAGAATTCCACCGATAGGGAATGCGGTAGAGGTGGGAACCGGGGATAACGGCCAACTCACCGCCCCCATCGCCGATCCCCATTCCTTCGGGATAGCACAGGGTGCGGATGCATTGCTGCGCTAGGAATTGGGTGGTTAGCGCGTGGCCGTCGCCGATTTCGCTTTCAATCTCGTACTGCCCTTGGCGATACGGGTGCGCGTGCCAGCGCCGTCCTCGCGATCCGGCCAGCCGATTGAGCATCAGGCAGTGGTCGAGCAGGAAGCGCTCGCCGAGCAGCAGACCGAAGAGTTCCATCATCTGCGGGTGGCTGGTGGTGACGTCGAGAATAAAATCGTCGTACGCGAGCGGGAAGTACTCGGGCATCATCCCCTGCCACTCGAAGTCTGCGGCGACCGGCGCGGGACCAGGTCCGAAAAGCCCCTGTTCGTACATATAGGCGCGGAGTTCCGGCGACATAAAGCGCATCTGCTCCGATCCGCCGCAACAGGCGGCTAGGAACTCAGGAGTCGTCTGCTCCGGTGCCGGTTCGGGCAACCCACGGCTCGCGTAGTCAATAGCGGCCCAGTCGGTATCTACTACAATGGCGTCGTTCATCCGCTGCAGCTTTTGCAGGCTGGCCGTCCAGCGCTGTTGTCCGGCGTCGGTCAGGATGCCCGCCCAGACCCAGTAGCCTTCCCGTTCAAAAAAGTCGCGGTCGAACGCGGCTAGGACTTCGGGGCGCAAGAGGTCGTGCAGGCGATCGGCTGGAGTGGGATCGGGCGATGCGTTCATAGAGGTCTTGGATGTTAAAAACCCCGCGCCGTTTCGACGCGGGGTTTTCCATTTCCTACTCAGCGGATGGCGATCGGTCGTCCTGGCGATCCAGTGCCGCCTTTAAAGCGGGTCGGCGTGAATATAAAGAGGAACTCGTACACCTCGTCGGCCAACACTTCTTCAAAGACCATGTTCTCCAGGTTGAAGATGCCGTTCTTGGTGATGAGTTCCTGGTGAACCGGGAAGACCAATTTGGGGTCGGGACCGGGCACGACTTCCGTGGTCCACTGGTCCGAGCCGATCATCGAGGGTTTCATGGAGATGATCCACTCACTCGCCTCCATGCCGATGCCGGGCGGATTGGTGTTGTAGGTCTCTGGGTCCTTCCACAGCTTGGACCAGCCGTAGTTGAAGAGCAGGGCGTCTCCCTCTTGGATGCTGCTTTCGGCCATCCCCTGCCTTGCGAGCGAGCCGCGGATATCGGCGACGGTGACCTCGTAGCTGTGGTCGAGGTGCTCGACGCCCTTATAGCCGGCAATGTCGATGAGCACGCCTCGGGTGATGAAGGAGCGCACGTGTTCAATGCCCAGCTTGGTCACCCCATAGGGAGTGGACATCTCGTCGGCGGTAACGCCATTGTAGAACACGTCTTGGGTCGAGCCGTCGGCCATCTCCATGCGCGTGCCAATGTGGGCCAGTCCGTCGAACTGCGTGCCCACCTGGCCGATCTCGGCGCAGAGGAACTCGTCGAAATACATGAGCATGTTGTTCTCGCCGAAGGGGCCGCCGGTAGGCGAGCCGGGGATGATCATCGCATACGTGCGCTCGCCAAACAGCGGCATGCCGCGCTCGTATACCTGGCCTAGCTCGTACGTCTTGCCGGTCTTGACTAGCTGCACGGCCTTGAGGATGGTTTCGGCGGTGATGCGGTTGGACGCGCCGGCTTGGTCGTCGGCCCCCCACGGCGAGGGCCACCAAGGCCCTTGTTCGCGGGTCTGGGAAAAGCACGGCAGGGACAGGGCGAGCACGAGGATCGCCGAAGTGAGCGATTTCATGGGTTCCTCCTTGGTAAATGGAGTGCGGCGGAAATGCACCGCGATGGTATAAGGAAATTGCGGCCCTGAATCAAGCTCAGACGAACTTGACTACTACCAAGAGCACGATGACGATCACCAGCACGGTGGGCACTTCGTTGAGAATGCGGAAGAACCGCTCGCTCTTTTGGTTATCACCACGTGCAAAAGCCTTGCGGTAGGAGGAGAGCATGCCGTGGAGGGCGCCCATGGCAAGCACTAGCGCCAGCTTGATGTGCATCCAGTAGCCAGTGCCGGGTGCGCCGGCACCCGTGGCGAGGATGAGCAGGATGCCGGTAACAAAAGAAACGATCATCGCCGGATTCATAATCACCCTCAGCAACTTGCGCTCCATGACTTTGAAGGTCTCGTCGGCTTCAGAGTTAAGGGCAACTTGGCAGTGATAGACATAGAGGCGCGGCAGATAGAACATGCCGACCATCCAAGCGATAACGAAGATGACGTGGATGGCTTTGAGCCACAGGTAGTACTCGCTTGCAAATGCACTCATAGGAAGGAACTCCTCTACGCAGAGACGGACTAGGTGCGCGTCGTTGCCTGCGCTGCTTCGTGGAGGGCGTTGACTGTTTCGGCGTCTAGGTCAATGTCGATGTTGGGAATGGACTTGGACCGACCGATGAAGAGCGTTGCGTAAAACGCGCAAGCCGCTAGGTAGGACCCGGCGAGATTGGGATGGCTTTGGTCCTTGTCGTGCAGGACGATATCGGGATGGGCCGCTAGACAGTGCTGCCAAGCTAAGCCCACGGACACGACGGTCGCGCCGATTTCGCGTCCCACGTCGGCATAGGTCTCGCTCAAGGCGGCTTGGGTCTCGGGAGCGTTTTGCCTTGCCCAAGTCATGTAGAGCACCGTCTGCGCCTGGGCCACTTTAATTATGGCGTCGAACTCGCGGATGTTTTCTCCGGTGCGCTTGGGGTTTTTGACCGGCAGGGTGCTTTGTTCCTGCAACACGACGTAATCCCAACCGGATGCCTGCAAGCGTTCGTGCGCCTCGCCTTTGTTCAAGTGCATCCTGAGCGAGGCCCCGCCGGCGCTGATGAGCTCGCACTCCAACTCGCCTTTGCCGCCGGCGTGGACGAGTTGGGCAAGGAGGCCGGGCAGATCGTTGCGCGCGGTGAAGCTGTTGCCTATGAAAAGGACGCGGGTGATATTGGCCATGGTCCGTCTTTAGTTTGGGGTTGAGATGTGTTCTGCTCAACATAAACACCGCCTCGCTCCGCGCCAAGTTTACTATTCCAATGGCCGCGTATTTGGCAAGCATGATCCCGAAGTCGGCGATTTTTACGCAGTCTAATGTTTGGAGAGTTTTCGATGGGACAAACGGTCGAGCAGTACGAGCGGGACGGGTATTGTATCGCGGATGAACAGATCGCGCCGGACGGTGTGTTGGCAAAGGCGTTGCAGGGAATGGTGGCGGTGCGCGATGGGAAGTTTGATATGGGGATGCCGCCGACTGAGCATCCTAGATATGATCCAGACGTGTTGTGCAAGATCAACAATCCGCATCGGTCGGATACCGGACTCTACGGATTGGTGACCTGTCCACAGGTGGGGCGCAAGGTCGCCGAAATCACAGGAGCCCGGCGAGTGCAGGTATGGGCGAGTCAGTTGCTGATCAAACCGCCGGGGTCCGCGACCGCCGGGCACGTCGGCTGGCACCAAGACCGGCAGTACTGGCGCATGTGGCAGCAAGACGAAGGGCTGTTTACGGCGTGGATCGCGCTGTGCGATGTGGAGGAGAAATTGGGACCGATGCGCTTTGTGCGCGGGTCGCACCGTTGGGGCTTTTTGGACCAGGGGAATTTCTTCGACAAGGACCAGCACAAACTGCGCGAGGACATCGCGGTGCCGGCGGGTGAGACTTGGGAGGAAGTGTCGGCGCTGATGCCCTTAGGCGGGCTTAGCGTCCACCACTGCCTGACCTATCACGGCTCCAATGCCAATGTCTCGGATGCGGCGCGCTGGAGTCTAGCCGTGCATTTGCGCGACGAACGGACGGTGCCGGTGCCCGGCGACCAAGGCTACTACACCGCGCATTTGGACGACCCCCAGATTTGCCCGGTGATGTACGAGGCCTAGTCGCAGATAAGAGAATTTGGGGCTATTCGGCGGCACTGTACGCCCAACTTGAGGGAAAGGTACGCTCATGCGCGTTTTAATTATCGGCGGCACCGGCATTATCAGCACCGGCATCACTCGGCTGCTCGTCGAGCGCGGCGACGAGGTCGTGCTCTACAACCGAGGGCGGCGCAAGTCGCTCTGGTTGCAGGGGGCTACGAGGTCATCACTGGCGACCGCAGGGACTTTGCAACCTTTGAAAAACAAATGGCCTCAGCCGGGCATTTCGACGGCGTAATCGACATGTTCTGCTTCACGCCAGCGGAGCTGGAAAGCGCCATCCGCGCCTTCAAGGGCCGCACCGATCACTATGTGTTCTGTAGCACAGTCGATGTTTACACCAAACCGGCGGCCCAGTACCCGATCACCGAAGAAGCCGAGCGGCAGCCCAGTCCGGCGTTTGGCTACGCCTTCAACAAGGCGCGTTGCGAGGAGCGCTTGTTCCGTGCGCATGAGACGGGCGAACTGGCCGTGACCAGTATCCGTCCGGGGCACACCTACGGCGAGGGCGGCAACAACCTGATCCACTCGCTGCCGGGCAATTTCTATGTGGACCGCATCAGAAAGGGTCTGCCGATCATCGTCCACGGCGATGGCTCGTCCTTTTGGCCAACCTGCCACCGCGACGACGTAGCCGTGGCCTTTGTCGGGGCCTTGGGCAACGACAAGGCGTTGGGGCGAGGCTATCACGTCGCGGGCGAAGAGTGGATGACTTGGGAGCGCTACAACGAGGGCATTGCCGAGGCCCTAGGCGCACCCGCACCGGAGATGGTGCGGATCCCCACCGACTTGCTGTTGCGAATAGCCGGGCGACGAGCCGAATGGACGGAGTGGAATTTCAAATACAATAACCTCTTCGACAACTCGGCAGCGCGCGCCGACTTGGGCTTCCGCGTCACCATACCTTGGGTCGAGGGCGTGCGGCGGACGATCAACTGGCTGGAGGCCAATGGGCAGTTGGAGGTGTGCGAGGACCATCCATATTACGACCGGATCATTGCCGCTTGGCAGGCAGCCGGCGACCGGCTAGAGGAGGAGTTCAAAGAATAAGCGTGACGTATTGCGCTGTTACTCGGGTGCAGATGCACCAAAGGCCGCGGCAAAAGCCTGCGACTTGGGATTGAGCACTGAGTAGAAGGCGCGGACCTCCGGGTCGGGGTGGTCGCGCCAGAGCCGAGCGGGCAGGGTCGTGTAATTGCTCAGATGGGGTTGGTCGCGGCGTCCGTAGTAGATCTGGACGGTTTTGCGTTCTCGTTGCGTCGGGCGGATGGTCGCCGCGTGTAGCACCGAGAGGTTGAAGAGCACGACGGTGCCGGCCGGGCCGTGCAGGTCGACGATACCGCCGCGGGCGAGCTGGTCTTCCTGGTCCAAAATGGGCGCGTCGGCAGCTTCAGGCGAGAGGGAGAAGCAGTGGGTGGTCTCATCGCCGTCGGCCAAATAGACGAGGGCGTGGATGTACTGAGTGCGCAGAGGGTGCTGCTGCCAGTGCGGGCGGTCGCGATGCCAGCGTCGCCAGCCTTCGCCCTCGTAGGGTGCCATGTGGCGCAGGCAGGCTTCAGAGAGACAGATGGGGGCACCGAGTAGCGCTTCCACTGCATTGAGGATTTGCGGGTAGCGGATGATCTCTTCGACTGCGGGCCAAGTGATCAGAGGGTCGCAGTTGACGGTCTGGTAGGCGCTCTCCAAGGAACGCCAAAAGGCGCGGTTCCAAGTGGCGCGGTCCTCGTCAAAGCCCTGACGCAGACGGGCGGCTTCTTGGTCGGAGAAGATTTGGCCTAGAGCAATGTAGCCATTGCGGCGAAAGAATTCGTAGTCTGATGGGTTCATCGGCGTTCTTCGGGATAATCGGCTGACCGGCGGATCAGCGCGCGAACCAGCGAATCGGGTGGCGTCGCGCTCTATCGGCAAAGGCGAGCGAATAGGGATCGCACTGCCGATAGACGACCGCCCCGTCAGTGCGCAGTACCAGCCAGCCAAAGTCCCAGCCCTTGCTCTGATAGCGCATGGGGATACTCGGTCGGACGCGGATGACCGGATGCGATCCGGCGATAAAAAGCTGCTGCTCGACATAGTAATAGCCCGAGCCGGTTTCGACGAATACCTCGTGGGCTAGATCATCCTCTTCTCCGGGCAGGTCCGCGCACAGACCGCCAATGCCGACCTTGATGGCCGCGCCGTCACCAAAGGCGGTGGCGAGGGCGTCGATGGAGCCGGAGAGGACGCGACCTTGAGCGTCGTGGTGCAGCACTTCCTCCCACGTGTCGGCGACGTAGAACTTATAAATGTCAAAGTCGTAAATGAAGTTGTGGCTGGGGGCGTTGGTCGCTGGGTCATGGCTGTCGAGCAAGTGGTACTTCGGCATGGGGTGCGGTCCCCCCTCGGGAGCGGGGACCGTCTTTTGCCCGTCGAGGTGGGGACGGCCAAGGGCTTGGTGGCCGTCTTGATTGTAGAGGAAAAACGACATCGAGGGCCGCGGCCCAAATCCGTCGGGCAAGGACACGGGCTGGCGCAGGCTCATCAGGCCGGCGGCCCAGCGGTCGTCGACGAGATACGTCACGGCAAACTCGGCCACCTCGCGCACCTTTTCGTCGCTGGAGGAGTGCACATCAATGTGCTCGTTGTGGCGAAATTCGGTGTAGATGCGCAGGTCTGCGCCACGGCGAATGGCGCGGACTAAGGCGTCTTGGCTGCCGGCGACGATCTTGCGCGACGAATCTAGCACTAAGGGGCAGGTCCAGGAGTGCATAGCGCTATCCCTTGCCGTCGGCGGTAAAGTTGTTGCCAATGAAAAGGGAGCGGGTGATATTGGCCATAGTCAGTCCTCAATGTGGGTTGGAGTGCATCTTGCTCAACATACACGCCGCTTCGCCCCGCGCCAAGTTGGAAATAGGCCTTGCACACCGCACTTGCTCAGGGCATTTTGTCGATAAAGGCTACTGTAACCAATCTTCCCACAACCCATCCCAGGGAGAACAGCCATGATTGAACACGCCAACACCTCGCGCTCAATCACCGCAGAAACGGTGGAGATGTCCGCCGATGAGAAGTACCTCTTCGACCTGCTCGGATTTTTGGTCGTGCGGGATGTGCTGAGCGAGGAACACCTGAAGCTGGCTAACGACGCCATCGACTCGATGGAGCTCACACCGAGCCCGGAATACTTTGGCGACTCCGTTGCCTTGAAGGGTGAAAACACCTCGACGCGCCTCGGCAACAGCGAGGGCCTGTTGGAATTGCCGCGGCCGTTGTGCGAGCCTTTCAGAGAAATGCTGGCGCATCCCAAAACCATCCCGCACCTCAACACGATCCTCGGGGAAGGCTGGCGGCTCGACCACGGTCCGGGTCTGATCGCGATGGACAAGGGATGTTCCGGCGGCATGCTACACGGCAACTTCGACAACGCCCCCTATTTCTACCGCGAGGGTAAGATTTTCACCGGCCTCTGCGTCATCGAATACCTGCTCGCCGATGAAGGGCCGGGCGACGGCGGCATCAGCGTCATTGCCGGCAGCCACAAGGCCAACGTGACCTGTCCAGCCAAGATGCTCAGATGGGAACAGCACCAGGAATACGTGACCGAGATAAACGCCAAAGCGGGCGACGCCATCATCTTTAGCGAGGCGTGCACCCACGGCACCCTCCCGTGGAATGCCGACCACCAGCGCCGCGCCATCCTCTACAAGTACAACACCGGTCACATGGCATGGGGTGGAGGCGGAGTGCGCGGCCGGCGTCCATCCTACTGGGACGAGCTCACCTCTGCCCAGCAGGCAGCCCTGCTTTTGCCCTCACACCATTCCCGCAGACCCAAGCCGAGCAACGGGTACGCAGGACTCGCCGAGGTGGCCGATTCGGTGTGAGGTGACGTGGGGGTTCGGACGGCTGCTAAGGCAGGGCTTCGAGGAGGCGATCGATGTCCTCGTGGTTGTTGTACACCGAGGGAGAGAGGCGCATCTTGTTGCCGAAGCGCATCGCCACATGAACATTGGCACTCCTGCAACTGGCTAGGGCCGCTTCGGGGTGTGGCGCTACGAAGGCGAGGATGGGGCTTTCGTTCCCCTGCGGCGTGATCGATTGGTACCCCCGCTTTGGCAGCTCCTCCTGCAGGCGGTCGGTCAGGTCTCTCGCGTGGCTGCGGATTCTGTCAACTCCGAGGCGCAGGATGTATTGCAGGCTCTCCTGGGCGCACACGACTCCTTCGTACGAGGGGTAACTGACCTCGTAGGCACCGACTCCGGTCGGGGGTGAAAACGATATTTCCTCACTGGCCGAATCGGGCTCTTCCACCCAAGGAGGATAGTTGAGCGTCACACCACCCGTGGGTTGAGACGGTTTGAGCACGTCGAGCTGCAGATCGGAACGGACGTACAGAAACCCAAACCCCTTGACGCCCATCAGCCACTTGAACGTCGAACAAGCTGCAAAGTCGATGCCCATTGCCTTGACGTCGATCAGAACGCCGCCCGCAGCCTGCATGATGTCGGCATACAGATATGCGCCGTTGTCGTGAGCCAGCTTGCTCAGCGCCGCGACATCTGCGACATACCCATTGACGTTTGACACCAATGCCACCGAAATCAGCCGGGTATTGCCATCGACCGCGTCTTCCATGGCGGCCATGTCGATTTGCCAGTTGAAATTCTTGACGATCCGCACATCGAGGCCTTGCTGCTCGCGAAACTTGTAGTTGGATATGCAGGGGCTGAAATTCAGATCCGACATCACCACATTGCCGCCGGCCAGATGATCCCGCAAGCCGTTGAGGATATTGCTCTCCGATTCCACCGTGCTGCGCGCAAAGGCGATTTCGCCGGGGTCGGCGTTGATGAGCCGGGCAAATAGGGCCTTAGCTTGGTCGCGCGGCGGCGCCCAAGCCGGCCACCACGGCTCCCCCACCTCGTGCGCAACCCAATCGACGTATCGGTGCAGGGCCGCGGCCGAGTGCGCACTGATCGGATGCGACGAGGCGTTGTCGAAGTACGCCATGGTCCGCGCGCGCGGGAAATCTTCGCGCACTCTCTCGAAAAGATCTGTCATACCCGGCTCTCCTCGGTATAAAATCTGCGTTATACTCAAATGTTGTTTTTGACTGCCAGCGTCTGCGGCGGCTATAGATCCTTGTACCAAGTCAGTTGCACCTCGTCTAGTCCCTCGGTACGGTAGGCGTAGAGAAGGACTTGACCGAGCTTGGCACCCATGCGGGCGTAGAAGCGGCAGGCAGGGACGTTGACGTTTTGGGTCTCGATCTTGAGCTGGGTGCAGCCCCGCTTCTTGGCGCAGGTCTCGGCGCGCTGGAAGAGCGCCTTGCCCACGCTTCGTCCTTGATATTCGGGCCGCACGCGGATGTCCCAGAGGCCGGCGAGGTCTTCGCGCCCTTCGCAGTAGTCTAAGCCTTCGCCGTGAAAGGCGACAATGGCCCCACCGATGCGCTCTTGTCCCCTGTATGCGGCGAGGACAATCCACTGCGAGAGATCCCACGTTCTCCGGGTCCAGCGCTCGGGGCCGCCGGAGTGGTCGTAGTTTTTGATATAGGACGGATCGACGAGTTCTTCGACCAGCCGGATTCCCCCCAATCCATCGGAGACGAGTTCGACGCGAAAGCGGCTTTTTACTTCAAACGCGATGGGCACTTGGCCGTATTCGGATAGGGTGTCGGGGCTTTCTTCTTCGATGCGAAAGTTCATAGATACTTCGGTCTCCTTGCGATGCCCTTGGGTCGAAGCGATGTGTTCATTGGCGTTCCTCGCCGTTAGGACGCGTTCTTGCCCAAGGTACTACACATCGATCCGACGACCACTAGGATGGTACCGCCGATGGCGGGTTTGTTGAGGGGTTCCATGGGGACTAGGTCGGGGTCGAAGAGGGCGAGTAGGCCCATTACGGCCATCGTGACCAGAGGCGTCAGCGAAACCAGCGCGCCCATGCGCGAAGCCTCCATCCGCTTGAGCGATTCGGCGAAGCTGAGATAGGAGACGAGGGTGAAGACGACCGAGCAGGCCAAGAGCAAGCAGGGGATGGCCGGCAGGTCGAAGATGCGGCTCGGCTGGGCCAAGGGCAGGAACATCAGCATCCCGAACCAATAGACCAAGGCCATGATCGAGGTCGAAGGTAGGTGCCGCAGCAAGGGTTTTTGCGCCAGCATGAAAACTCCCCAGAGGATGGCCGAGGCAAAGACGAGCCAAACGCCGATGCCGTAGTTTTCCAACACGAAGAGCAGTTCGGCAAAGCGCTGGTTAAAAAAGAGCCCCATCCCCACGATCAGCACGCCGAGGCCGACCCACTGCAGACGGCTAAAGGCTTCTTTGAAGAAGATCAACCCGCCCAAGAGCACAATTATTGGTGAAAACTGCATCACAATCTGAGCCGAGCCAGGCGAGATGCGGCTCAGGCCCATCAGATACGTCAGATAGTTGCCGCCGAGTCCGAGGACGCAAACCACCGCTAGAACCGAAACTGCGCCGCGAATCCGAAAAGGAGAAGCAAGGCCGTAGCGAAAGTGGACGACGGGGACCAGCATGGCCCCCGCGAGCAGGAAGCGGTACCAAGTAACCGTAAAGGGGTCCAGCGATTGCAACAGCAGCTTGAGCACCACGGGCAGGGCACCCCACAACAGCAGGGTGGTAAAGGCGAGGGTCAGCCCCAGTGATCGACGCTCAATCCGGTCGCTCACAGTCGCTAAGATGCCCTCAGCCTTTCGACGACCTCTTCATCCACCTCAATCCCCAATCCCGGCCCGGTTGGCACGCGCACAAAGCTGTCTTCTTGGTCAAACGGCACCGCGCATAGCTCTTGGCGGATGGCACTCGGCGTGCGGTCGAATTCCATCACTGGTTCCTGCATATAGGGCTGGGCGTTGCGCGCTGGCGGGCAGGGCGGCAAGGTGGCGGCAAGGTGCAAGGTGGCGGCGATCATAACGGGCGATCCCCAGACGTGAGGGTTGACCTGAATGCCGCAGGCGTTGGCCATGGCGCAGATGCGCTGCATTTCGGTAATGCCGCCGCAGTGCATGATGTCGGGCTGGACGATGTCGTACGCGCGGCGCGTCAGGTAGGGCTTGAATTCGTAGCGGGTGCGCAGGTTTTCGCCGCCGGCAATGGCCATGGGCAGTGCGGCTTTGACTTCCAGATAGGCGTCCAAGTCTTGGGCGTTGACCGGCTCTTCAAACCACACCAGATCTAAGTCGGCCAGCTTCTGGCCAATGCGAATCGCCGTGGTGGCGTTGTAGGCCTCGTTGGCATCGACCATGAGGTGAATGTCCGGGCCGATGGCATCGCGTAGCGCCGTGACGCGCGCGACATCCTCGGCGATGGACAGCCCTCCGACCTTGGTCTTCATCCCCTTGAAGCCTGCGGCTACATAGCCCCGCGCCTCGTCGAGCAGGCGGTCGGGAAACTCGCCTTCGGTGTAGTAGAGGCCGGTGGCATAGACGGCGACTTTATCGCGGACCTTGCCGCCGAGGAGGGCGCAGACCGGGAGGCCGGTAGCTTTGCCCGCGAGATCCCAAAGGGCGATGTCGAGCGCGGAAAGGGCGCTGCCGGCTAGGCCGACCGCGTTATTGCTGTTGTAGAGCGCGTGGAACATGCGCTCCCAGAGTCCTGCGCGGTCCATGGGGTCTTGGTCGATGAGCAGCGGGGCGAGCAAGCCGTCGATGAGACCGGCGGCCGCGCCTTCGCCCCAGCCGACGAGGCCGTCGTCCGTGGTGACTTTGACGAGCGTGGTGCTGCGCTGATCAAGCCAGCCTTGGGACCAGCCAAAGGGGCGCTCAAGAGGGCAGGTGAGGTCGAAGGTCTCGATAGCAGCGATTTTCATAATTGGGTCTCTGAGGTTGACAGTTGTGGAGGGGGAATATAGGGTATGCAAGTTTGCGGACAAAGGAGACGAACATGAAAATCACCGAGGTGAAATTGCTGGTGTTGGAAGACCCAAGCCGCAAGGGGCGCGTAGGTCACAGTATCACGCGGGTAGAGGGGCTGAGGAGAATACAATACACACACCAGGGAAGGCCAAACCAAGAATTGCGACCGGTGCGGCAGAGCTTTTTGGAAGTCCACACGGACGAGGGAATTGTGGGGCGCAGCGACACATCGATGACGCCCTATCAGGCCGACATCGTGCGATACCACGCGGTGGGACGGAGCCCGTGGGAGCGCGAGGGGCTGTTTCAGCAGTTCTGGAAGGGCACCCGGTGGGTGTACCAGCCCCCGGGTTGGTTTGGGGCGTTCGACAACTGTCTATGGGACATTTTGGGCAAGGCCGCAGGCTTGCCGGTCTATGCGTTGGTGGGACGCGTGCGACCGCGACTGCCCGCGTATCTGACCGGTGGCGATACGGATATCGAGGGGTATCTCAAGGCCATAGAGACCGGCAAGGAAATGGGTATTGGGGCGTACAAGTTTCACACGTACAAAGGAGGAAAGGCCGACATCCCCATTTACAGGGCTGTGCGCGATGCCGTGGGACCGGATTACGATTTGATCACCGATCCAGTGTGTTCCTATGACTTGCGCGAGGCCATTGAGGTGGGACGCGTGCTGGAGGAACTGGATTTTGTGTGGTTAGAAGAGCCGATGCACGAGCAGAAGATGAATCAATATCAGGAGCTATGCCGTGCGTTGACCATTCCGGTGATGGGGACCGAGATGCTGATGCACGACATCGGCTTGACGGCGCAATGGTTGATCCAAGGAGCGACCGATCGTCTGCGGGGCAATGCCCGGCACGGGGCGACGCAGGTGCTGAAGCTGGCGCATCTGGCCGAGTTGCACGGCGCGAATATCGAACTGAATGGCGGCGGGGCGTTGGACGGGCTGGTCCACGCGCACTTGGGCTGTTGTATCGACAACACGGATTTCTACGAGTTTTTCGGGGCCACGGCCGATAGTCTGCGGCAGACCGGGGCGCAGTGGGGTTTGCTCAACGCGCCCTTGATCGAAGAAGGGCACATCGCTCCCCCGGATGGACCGGGTTGGGGTGCGGAGTGGGACGAGGAGAAGTTCGGCTCGTTGGTGGTTGAAGAGCACTGAGACGGAGGACGCATGAAACGCTGGCAACCGACCCAAGAGCAGGCCCAAGCTTGGGAGGAGAAGGGCTATTTCACGGTGCCTGGGGTCGCGACGGCCGACCAGGCGGCGGAGATGCGTGGAGTGATCAAGAACGTCCTGTACACGCCCGAGCCCGAGGACGTGCGCACGGACGCCGACCCCATGGACCCGATGGGCGATACGCCCGAGGCGCGGGCGCAGCGCTTTCGCAAGTTCAACCGCTGGTGCCACACTGCGCCGCTAGTCTGGCACACGGTACACGCCGGGGCGATGGCACCGGTAGCGCGATATTATCTGGGCGACGATATCCTGCTCAAGTTCAGCAGCGTCTTCGTCAAGCCGGCCAAGACGGGAGCGGCCACGCCTTGGCACCAAGACAACGGACTGTGGCGCGATGGCGAGACCGAGCCGTTCAACTTCTGGATGGCCCTCGACCCAGCCAAACGAGAAAATGGCTGTCTGCAATTTATTCCGGGAAGTCACAAAACCGAGATCGTAGAGCACGTGCTTTACGCCGACAGCATCCACGGCGAACTGCCGAGGGAGCGGGTCGCGGCCCTAAAGGATGAGCGCGGCGTCGAGCACATTGAACTGGCACCAGGCGATGTCGTCTGCTGGCACAGCAGCCTGTGGCACTACAGTCCGGTCAACGAGAGTGCCCAAAGCCGGATTGGCATCGCCGGCGTCTATACCACGCCGAGGCTGGCCGACCGTTCGCCGCGCACTTGGGGCAATTTCCATTGGGTGATGCGCAAAGGCGCGTTGTGCCGGGATTTTCCGCCGGACGAGTACGAAGTACATGGAGAAGACAAGTCGCCGCTCCCGCCATTTCCGCGAGCTGACTAACGTTCATAAAATCACAAAGGGATCACGAGATGAGCGAAGCATACGTCGTTGATAAGAATTTGGGGCAGCCGTTGCTGTTGGAGGAAGGCGACCTGCCGCAAAAAAATGCCGATGGCGAGCCGGTCGTCGAACTGACCGACGAGCAGAAATACCTCTTCGATGTTCGCGGGTGGCTCTTGGTGCCCGGGGTGTTGGCCGACGACGAGATTGAGGCCATGCGCGAGTACGCCTTGCGCGTGCAGCAGCACCCGGAGTCGCTGCCGGAACACGAGCGTTCTTTTGTCGCCGGGCCGCTAGAGAAGCTGACTGATCATCCGGTTGTAGTGGGCTTCCTCAACGAATTTCTGGCGTTTCCAGGGCTGTCGAGCGCCGAGTGCTACGGGTTTCGGATGGAGGGCAGCGGCTTGCGCAACCCAGCGGCGACGCCCGAGCGAGAGGGCGTTTTCAACCCGCACAATGGCAGCGGCTTCTTTCGCTTTGCCGTGGATTCGCACCACTACCAGAGCATTCCCGGCAAGTCCTTTAGCGGATTGACGCGGGTGGTGTGGGAGCTGGCTCCGGTCAAAATGCGGCAGGGCGGCACGCTCTTAGCCACGGGGAGCCACAAGGCCGCATATCCCTCGCCCGAATCGATTCAGGACCCGCATTCGGCGGTGTGGGAAACGTACGAGTGCCCGGCAGGGTCGGTGTTGTTTTTCACCGAGGCGCTGGCGCACAGTACCTCTCCATGGACCAATGCCGACAACGAGCGGGTGGGCATCTTCAACCTCTACAATAGCGTTGGCTCGCGCTGGAGTTCGTGGTCGCCGCCGGCCGAACTCGTCGAGCAGATGCCCCCGATGCGGCAGACCCTCTTTCGCGGCACGTACTGCGCCGACAACGTACCGGGCTTCCGCTACGGCGGTCAGAACCAGCGGGATCGGCCGGTTGCTAAAGAAAGCGGCTGATGTATATCCAAGACCAAGTTTCCATCGGCGAACTCGACGACGAGCATCTGAGCTTCTTTCGCGCGATTGGGGTGGATTCCATCCATCTGGAGTTGCGCGGGGGAGGGCCCGTCGCTGGGCGGCGCGGCGGTACTGGCTCGGCGAATACGTCGCTGGCGCAGGATTTAAAGGCCGGCAAGGACTGCATTGACGCATTGGCGCAGGCGCGGGAAAAGGTCGAGGCGCACGGCATGAAGCTGAACAATATCTTCATGCCCGCTTGGGAGGAGATCACCCTAGCCGAGGAGAACATGGATGAGAAGATCGGCCACTGGTGCAAGATGCTGGAGAGCGTGGGCCGAGCTGGCATTCCCTGCGTGGGCTGGAACTTCAAACCCATGGGCAACTTTCGTACCCCTGCGGATACTGGTAGGGGCGGCGTGCGATACAGTACGTTCGACTACGCGGTTTTTGCTAAGAACCGGCCCGCACCGCACGAGCCCCCGGTGGACGAGGCGCAGATGTGGGAGCGGATGGAGCGATTTTTGGCGGCGGCGATCCCCGCGGCCGAAAAGGCGGGTGTGCGGATGGCCCTGCACCCGGACGACCCGCCGATTCCCGAGCCGCTAGGGGGCGTGGCACAGATTTGTTCGACCTTGGAACAGTTCCGCAAGATCTTCTTCGAGATCGCGCCGAGCGACAGCAATTGCATGCTTTTTTGCCAGGGGTGCATGACCGAGTTGCTGGGGCCAGAGAAGATCTACGATGCGATCGCCGAGATGGCTGCAAAGGACAAGATCGCGTGGGTGCATTTTCGCAATGTACGCGGGCAGTTGCCGCGATTTACCGAAGTGTTCTTGGACGAGGGAGAGGTGGATATGCGGCGAGCGATGGAGGTGTATCGCGATAATGGGTTTAATGGGCCGTATATGATGGACCACACACCGTCTTTTGCCCATGGATACGGGCCGTTGTACGGGAAGGCGTATGCTATTGGGTATATTCGGGCGTTGATCCAGATGGTGTACGGATAAGCGACTTGGAGGAGAGGATATGACCGTATTGAGCAAGGAAGATCGAGCCTTCTGGGAAGAGAACGGCTATGTGGTAGTCCACAACGCCGTGCCCCAAGAAAACTTGGACGCGATGGTGGCGGCGATCTGGGAATTTCTGGAGATGGATCCGGAGTGCGAAGAAGATTGGTACAAGTACCAGCCCTATACCCGCGACAATCGGTGCTCGCCGATATCAGCGGCGGGGATGGTCGAAATCTACCAGCACCAAGCCCTGTGGGACAATCGGCAGTACCCCAAGGTGCATCAGGCTTTTGCCGAAATCTGGGACGACGAGAAATTGTGGGTCTCGCTGGATAGGGCCAATATGAAACCTCCGGCGCGCGAGGATCGGCCCGAATGGTGCAACAAGGGGATGATTCACTGGGATGTCGATACGACACAGCAGCCGGTGTCCTTTGGGGTGCAAGGGGTGCTGTATTTGACGGATACGGCGGAGGACCAAGGTGGCTTCCAGTGCGTACCCGGATTTCACCGGATATTCGACGAATGGGTCAAGACCCAGCCGGCGGATCGCAATACGCGCCAACCCGATCTGGCCGGGCTAACGGTCAAGTCGGTTGCGGGCCAAGCCGGAGACCTGCTAATCTGGCATCGGTTGCTGGCCCACGGCAACGGCCACAATCGGTCCGACCAGCCGCGATTGGCGCAGTATATCACCATGTCGCCGGCACCCGCGAACGGAGAAGCCGCACGTCAGCGGATCGCGGCTTGGCAGGAGCGGCGGCCGACGTCTGGCTGGCCCGGCGATGCGCGGGATTGGGAACACCAGCATCAGCAGCCGGCTGAATTGACTGCTCTCGGGCGGAAGCTCTTGGGAGTGGATTCGTGGAGTTAAAACCTTTTAAGGAGCGATTCAATGAGTAAGAAAATCAACCGCGCCGTCGAACTCCTCGCCGAGGATCAGCCAATCTACTACACAGGTGCCCACGCCGGGCACGTGCTGACCTACGAGCAGGGCAAAGAGGATGCCGAAACTTGGGCCGACTACATCAACGTCGGCATGGAACACGGTTCGTTCGATATGGCCGGACTGGACGAGTATTTGCGCGGCTTGATCGCCGGTGGGCCGACCCGCAGCGGGCATCGGACTCCGGCGATCATCGTCGAGGCCCCAGTCGAGGGTCGGTCCGAGGAGATCGTCCGCTACAACGCTTGGCAGTTTCGGCAGATTTTGGGTCGGGGCGCACACGGGATTCTGCTTTGCCAAGCTGAATCGGCCGCGGCCGTCCGGGCCTTTGTCGAGTCGTGCCGCTATCCGGTCAATACCATCGGCGTCGGCACTGACTTGGGCCGGGGCACGCGCGGCGTTGGCTCAGAGGGGGTGTGTGCAGGCGTGTGGGGCGCAAACCGCGACGAGTATCTGACCAAAGCCGATCCTTGGCCGCTCAACCCGGAAGGCGAGTTGCTGTTAGGGCTGAAAATCGAGTCGGTGGCGGCCCTGCCCCACATTGAGGAAATCCTGTCCGTACCGGGGATCGGCTTTGCCGAAATGGGGCCGGGCGACTTGAGCCTTTCGCTGGGGTATCGGACGATGCCGCAGCCGTGGCCCGAAGAGATGCAGGAAACGCACGAGCGGGTCAAGGCGGCGTGTCGGCAAAACGGCGTGGCCTTTTTGGCCGGGTCCACACCCGAAACGGTCGCAGCGAAAATTGACGCTGGGGCGCGCGTTTTCTCTGGGGGAAATGAGGAAACGGCCCGAGTGGGGCGAGCGCACACTCAGCGAAAGATGCCGGCGTAGCATGACAGGCGACAACAAGAAGCTCCGCAGTGCCGGGTGGTTTGGCGACGAGTGGCACCAAGGATTTGTGTCCCGTGGCTGGACCAAAAACCAAGGCCATCCCGAGCAGATGTTCGACGGCCGACCCGTGATCGGGATCTGCAACACGTGGTCGGACTTGAACCCTTGCAACGCCCATCTGCGAATCTTGGCCGAGCAGGTCAAGCGCGGGGTGTACGAGGCCGGGGGCTTTCCGCTCGAATTTCCGGTTACCTCGCTCGGCGAGACACTGATGAAGCCGACGACCATGCTCTACCGCAACTTGGCGAGCATGGACGTGGAGGAAAGCATCCGCGCCAATCCGCTCGACGGGGTGGTGCTGCTAACCAGCTGCGACAAAACGACGCCAGCCTGTCTGATGGGGGCGGCGAGCGTAGATTTGCCGACCATAGCAGTGACGGGTGGACCGATGCTCAACGGCAAGTTCCGCAATGAGAATATCGGCTCCGGCACGGATGTCTATCGCTTTACGACCGAACTGCGAGCCGGGAGCATCTCGCGCTTGGATTACCTAGAGGCCGAGGCTGGGATTTCGCGCTCGGACGGCCACTGCATGACCATGGGTACGGCCTCGACGATGGCCTGTATGGTCGAGACGGTCGGGCTGACGCTGCCGAGCGGTGCGGCGATCCCAGGGCCGGATGCGCGGCGCAAGCGCTTGGGCCATCTGGCGGGCAATCGCATCGTCGAGATGGTGCGAGAAGATTTGCGCATGTCGCGCATTTTGACGCGGCCAGCCGTAGAAAACGCCATCAAAGTCAACGCAGCGCTGGGCGGCTCGACCAACTTCGTGGTACATCTTTTGGCCATTGCCGGACGGCTCGGCGTCGAATTGAAACTGGACGACTTCGACCGCTTGGGCAGCCGCATGCCGCACTTGGTCAACCTAATGCCCTCAGGCGAATATCTGATGGAAGACTTCTTCTACGCTGGGGGCTTACCCGCCGTGATCCAAGAGCTGGAAGAACATCTGCACATGGATACCTTGACGGTGACGGGCAAGACGCTTGGCGAAAACACCTCGGGTGCCCAATGCTACAACCGAGCGGTCATCGCCGCGATCGACAAGCCGCTCAAGGAGGCAGCCGGGATCGCCGTGCTTCGGGGCAACCTCTGCCCGGATGGGGCGATTATCAAACCATCGGCCGCCTCGCCCGAACTGATGCAGCATTGCGGACGAGCCGTGGTGTTCGAAAGCATAGAAGACTATAGGGCGCGGATTGACGATCCCAATCTCGACGTGGACAAAGATAACGTGCTGGTATTGAAGGGCATCGGCCCAAAAGGTTTCCCCGGTATGCCCGAAGCCGGGAAGTTTGGATTGCCTAAGAAGCTGTTGCAGCAGGGCGTGCGCGACATGGTTTGCATCTCGGACGGACGGATGAGCGGCACGGCCTACGGCACGGTGATCCTGCACGTCGCGCCCGAAGCCGCGGTGGGCGGCCCGCTGGCCTTGGTGGAGAACGGCGACCTAATCGAGTTGGACGTGGAGAAGCGGTCGTTGAATATGGTCGTGTCCGACGAGGAACTACAAAGCAGGCGGCAAGCGTGGACGCCGCCCAGGCCCGTCGTCACGCGGGGTTACGCCGGCCTGTATGTCAAGCATGTACTCCAAGCCGACAAGGGCGTTGACTTGGATATCCTAGTTGGCGGGTCCGGGCCGGATGTCTATCGGGAGCCGAGGTAGTTAGCTACCGCTGCCCAAAACGGCTATGGCCTCGACTTCGACGAGCATTCCGGGCAGGACTAGATCGGCGACCGTCACGGTAGAGCTGGCAGGGGCGTGGTTGGGAAAAGCCTCGGCGCGGGCGGCCGCGTACTCGGCGTAGCGACCTGTGTCGGTGATAAACGAGGTGATTTTGACCACGTCGTCCATGGTCGCGTCGGCCTCGGCGAGCACGGCGCGGATGTTGGCAAAGACTTGGCGCGACTGCGCGGCCATGTCGCCGTCGCCGACGAGGTGCCCCTCTGAGTCGAGCGGTCCTTGGCCGGAGACGTAGATCGTCTCGCCGACCTGCATGGCCTGTGAGATGCGGAAGTCCTTGGTCCAGGGCCAAGCGGGGTTGTGTGCTTTGCGTTGGGTCATGGTGGGTTCCCTATTATAGTTGTCTCAGGTTGATAATCTCACTGCCAGAGCGGCTCCCCGTCCTCCAGCGTACTCTGCAAAAATTCCTCGTTCAGCTCTACCCCCAGCCCCGGATTCTCGCCGAGCACTACGTGCCCTTCCTGAATTACCGGTTCGTCAGAGAGCACTACATCGTTCCAAGTCGAGTCGTCGTAGCGATGGAATTCCAAGGCGAGGAAATTGGGCACGCTGGCGCAGACGTGGGCGTCGGCCACGGTGCTCAAGGCGCTGGAATTGTTGTGCGGGGCAAAGGGGATGTAGTAGGTCTCGGCCATGTTGGCGATCTTGCGGCACTCGGATAGGCCGCCGCACTTGGAAATGTCGGGCATGATGATATCGACCGCCTGTTGTTCGAGCATGTCGCGGAAGCCGTAGCGCAGATAGGCGTTTTCGCCGGCGCAAATCGGGGTGCGGGTCGAGTCGGTGATGCGCTTGAGGGCGTCGATATTCTCGGGCGGCACCGGCTCTTCGAGCCACATCAGATTTAGGCCCTCGAGCGCGTGGGCGAACTTCATCCCGGCCGTGGCGTCGTAGCGCCCGTGCAGGTCAATGGCCAAGTCCATGTGAGGGCCAACGGCCTCGCGGATCTGGTGCGCTTGATCGACCAGATCCTCCAGCTCGGCAGGGGCCACCGACCAGTTCCAAGGATCGAGCTTTTCCGGGTGGCCTGCGTCGTCGAGATCGAACTTTATCGCAGTAAAGCCTTTGGCGCGCGCATCCTCGGCGCGCTCTTTGTAGTCCGAATGGGCGCTATCGACGTAGAGGCGCACTCGGTCGCGGAATTTGCCGCCCAAGAGCCGATAGACGGGTACGCCTTGGGCTTTGCCAGCCAAATCCCACAGCGCGACTTCAAGACCCGTCAGCGCCGAAATTCCCAAGCCCGACATGCCGCCGCGGAAGATGTAGCTGCGGCGAATACCTTCAAAGAGCGCATCGACATCGCGCGGGTCCTTGCCGATGAGCTGGGAGGCCATGGTCTGGGTGGAGCCGCGCCAGCCGCCATCGACGTGGCTGGCCTCGCCGGTGCCGTAGATGCCCTCGTCGGTGTGGATGCGAACGTAATGGTAGAGATAGCGGTTTACGCGCACTTCAGCGGTTTTGACTTCTGTAATCTTCAATGGAGTCCCTTTCTTCTATATGTGCAGTTGGCCGATGGCGCGCGTGGCCGCGTCGCAGTACCAAAGCACGCCCTCGTGGATGGTCAGCCCGTGGACTTCGGTGGGAGCTTCGACGCGGATGACTTCCCAGATGCGCCCGTCTTCGGGGTCGAGGCGGTTGATGGTGCCGGCCGAGGTGTCGGCGACCCAGAGGGTGCCGTCGTCAGCCCAAGCTAGGCCGTGGACCCGGAGGCCGGGGACGCGAAAGGAGTGAACTTCTTCCCAAGTGCTGGCATCCATCACGTGAACGAATTGCGACGGCGGCGAGGCCACGTACACCTTGCCGTCCTTCCACTCTAAGCCGTGAGCCCCGGTGACGCGGCCATTTTGCTGGTCGGCGACCCAAGCGACGACGCCATTGCCGGGCGAATCCAACTTGGCGATGGTCTGGCCCGTAGCCGGGTCGAGGCGGGCGATCTTAAGCTCAAAGGTCGAGGCGATCCACATAGAGCCGTCGCCGAGCGTAATGCCGCTGGAGTGTGCAGTGTCGGTCTGGGCTTCAAAGAGGGTCTCGCCGCTTTCGTAGTCGAATTTATAGATCTTGAGGTCCACTTGGTCGATGCACCAGAGGCCGTCGGGCGCGGCTTGCAGGCCGTTGGGCTGGGGGCCGGGGCATTTGAAACGCTCTTCAACGCGGGCGATTTGGACGGTCATAGAATTGCTTTCTTTGCTAAGGGTTGGGATTAGGCCGACAGGCCCATGAGGTAGTTCCAGTTCTGGCGGCGGATGGCGCGCTCTTTGTAGTGGTCGCTTTGGGAGACGCCTAGCGGGTTCGTGAAGTTGAGGATGTTGGTGACGTCCTCGGCTCGGTCGCGCTCGTTCCAGTCGGCGGGCTTGTTGGCCGCCTCTGGATCGTGGTTCCAAGTGGGTGCTGTGTTGTTCTGCGTGCGGCGGAAGAGGAACTTGATCATGTGGCGCTTGTGCGGCGAGCGGTTGGCCGCGGTGCCGTGCCAGAGGTCGTAGTGCGTAAAGGCCACGGTACCGGCCTTGACCACGAGCGGCACTTGGCCGCGGATGTTGGAATACGTGGCCATGCGGTCCGTCGGCGCGTTGCGGAACTGGGTGCCGGGGACGATGATCGTCGGCCCCATGTCGGGCGTGACGTCGGTCGGGTAGTATAGCCCTAGGAAGCGGTTGAGCAGCACGTCGCGGTTGTTGAGGCCGTCTTGGTGCCAGTTCATGTGCGGGGAGTTCGGCTGCTTGCAGTGCCAGTGGCGATGCGACTGCACCTCGTAGTCCGGGCCGAGCAGGCTGACGAGCGCGCCTTTGACGGTCGGATGATCGAGCACTTGCCAGAGCTCGGGCACGGCTTCGGTGATGGCGTCGCCGGGATTGTAGTCGAGCGCATTGAGCTGGGCGGCGATGGACTCGTTGAGTCCGGCGGGCAATTCCGGCTCGACGAGGTGGTAGCCGGAGACGAGGAAACGGGCCACTTCGGCGTCGCTGAGCAGATGCTCATTCATCGGCGATAACCTCCATTTTCTGTAGGATGAATTCATAGCCAATCACGTCCAACTCTCTGTCGTCGAACGGAGCTTGCAGATGGGGGAATTGGACGATTTGCCAACCGTCCACTACGGCGTCGTGTACGGTTTCGTAGGGCCAGTCGGGTGCTGATTCGGCGTGGATTTCGGGCGCAAAGCCCGCGACCGGCTCGATGAGCGTTAGGCCGATTATACTGGACATGACGCTAGGGGTGCGCGCCTGCAAGTAGAGCAGGCGTTGGCGGGGTGCGTCCATTGGGGTTGAGTCTCTCCTGTCATGCAAATGCAGGGATGTACAGCGCGGCGCTTAATATAAAACGGGCGTGCGGTGCGGCCAATGACGCCACTTGATAACAGCTACCCTCTTCCTTAGCTTGCCCTGCCGCACGGAATTCTACTAAAGGAGAAAATAGAAGATGCAGTACAAGACCCTAGGCCGCACGGGCGTCAAAGTGTCTTCCCTGTGCTATGGTACTATGGCCTTTGGCGGCGATGCGGACGAGGCGACCTCCGGGCAGATGTATCGCTACTGCCGCGAGTTGGGGATCAATTTTTTCGACACAGCCAATGTCTATTCCAACGGGCGTTCTGAGGAGATATTGGGCCGATTGATCCAAGACGAGCGCGACGAGTTGGTAATCACCTCAAAAGTTTGCGGCGCAATGGGCGACGCCCCCAACGACCGGGGCTTGTCGCGGCGGCATATTGTGCAGGCCGTAGAAGCCAGTCTCAGGCGGTTGCAGACGGACCGCCTCGACCTGTACTTCGTCCACAACTTCGACGAAGATACTCCCATGGAAGAGACCCTCGCCGCGCTCGACGATTTAGTGCGCGGCGGCAAAATCCTCTACCCGGCCGTGAGCAATTGGGCCGCTTGGCAGATTGCCAAAGCCCTCGGCCACTGCGCCCGCGCGGGGTTGGCACCCTTTGCGTGCATTCAGCCTATGTACAGCTTGGCCAAGCGGCAAGTAGAGGTAGAAATCCTGCCACTGGCCCGCTCAGAGGGTTTGGGCGTGATTGCCTATAGTCCCTTAGGCGGCGGCTTGCTGACTGGCAAGTACGGAATCGACAAGCGGCCCGAGCAGGGTCGTCTGTTGCAGCAGGACAACTACATCAAGCGCTACGCCAATCCCGTGTTCTACGAAGTCGCCGAGCGCTTCGTGCGCTATGCCGGTGACCAGGGCGTGCATCCGGTGACCTTGGCCGTCGCGTGGGTTATGGGGCATCGAGACGTGACCGCGCCGATCGTCGGCGGGCGCGACCTAGACCAGCTAAAGCCATCGCTCGCCGCGCTCGACTTTGCCATGTCGGCCGAAATGCGCGCCGAAGTGTCGGCGCTTTCGATCGCGCCGCCGCCAGCCACCGACCGCGACGAAGAACTGTTTTAAAGGAGAAAAACCATGAGACCCAACAAGCTGCGCCAAAAACTCAACGCCGGCGAGCCCACGCTAGGCACCCACATCCACACCACTTGGCCTTCGATCGTCGAAGCCATAGGGCATACGGGCGAGTACGACTACGTGGAATTTGTCGCCGAGTACGGCCCCTTTGACCTGCACGAATTGGACAACCTCGCCCGCGCTGCCGAGCTATGGGACTTGGGAACGATGATCAAGGTCGATGCCGAAAACCGCGCTTATGTGGCCCAACGGGCCATAGGGTCAGGCTTCGGCAGCGTGCTCTTTGCCGATGTGCGCGACCCGGACGACGCGCAGGCTTGTGTGCGCTGCGTGCGCGCCGACGCGCCCGGGGACGAAGGCACCTATGGGGTGGCCATGCGGCGCTTCGCCTATATGAGCTACGGCGGCACCCCGGAGTACGTCCAAGCGCTGCGCGACGTGGTCGTGGTGTTGATGATCGAAAAGCAAAGTGCCGTCGCCGACCTAGAGGCCATGCTCTCGGTAGAAGGGGTCGAGATGGTCCAGTGGGGAGGAGCCGATTACTCTATGAGCGTCGGCAAGGCCGGCCAGCGCGGTGCGCCGGAAATTGCCGCAGCCGAAGAAAAGGTCTTTAAGACGGCCTTGGAGATGGGCGTCCATCCGCGCGCCGAGATCAACACAGCCGACGACGCCAAGCGCTTTCTCGACATGGGGGTGCGGCACTTCTGCGTCGGCACGGATATAGCGGTGCTGTACGGGTATTGGCGCGATCAAGGCGAGGCAATGCGGCGGGCGTTGGAGGGGGAGTAGTAGGGGCGATTCGCGAATTGCTCTTCAGCCAGTGAGGCTGCATAGTCGAAGCAAGCGAGGATATCTTCCCATGTTAGAGAAGGATATTCTTGAAGTAGGTCTTCGATGGTATCCCCGTTGGCGAGCATCCGGAGGATTTGATGCACGGGAAGGCGCGTCCCCTTAATGCAGGCTTGGCCGTGATACACTTGAGGATCAATAGTAATTCGATTGTCCATACTCTCACCTCCTGATTTGTGTTGAGTGGGCTTAACCCAAACGGATAGCGTCTCTGCGATCACCGCCGCCATACGCTCGTCCGCAGCCCTTCGATGCCTTCGGCCAAGGCGCGGCGATAGAGCCACAAGTCGCCGCCATACGCTATGCAACGGAAGCCTCGGCGCAGCATCTCCGTTCCTTCCTCAATGGTATTGACCAAGTAGCCAGCGGCCTTGCCGTGGCGCTCGCAGGCATCGACGACGCGGTCGAGGGCGGCGGTGAATTCGGGATGGTCAAACTGCGCGGGAATCCCCAAGAAGTTGCTCAGGTCAAAACCCCCTATCCACAGCACATCAATCCCTTCTACCGCGGCGATGCGATCGACGTTTTCGAGGCCGGGGCGGTTTTCGATCTGAGCGATTAGCAGTCCCTCGGTATTGGCGTGGTCGATCTTGCCGACGACGGAGCCTTCGGCGAAGTGGTCGTGGGCGATTTGAAAGGCTGCACCGCGCTGGCCAATAGGCGGGTACTTGCCCGACTGCACGATGACCTCGGTCTGTTGCGCATCGCTAATCATCGGCACCATGACGCCTCGAGCCCCCACGTCGAGGACGCGGGCGATGAAGTGATATTGGGTCGCCGGCACCCGCACAAACGGCTCAATGTGGTCGGCGTTGGTGGTGGCGATCAGGTCGCGCACTGTCTCGACGCTCCAGCCGGTGTGCTCCATGTCGTACATAATGAATTCAGCGCCAGCCTCGGCAGAGAGACGGGCAATGCCCGGGGTGCAAAATTCAAAGGTCATGGTGCCGATGACGGTGCCGCCCTCTTTGAGGGTGCGTTTGACTTTATTGGGTTTCATTCGATAGCTCGATAGTGGTTCAGTTTTTCTTTTAGCCGGAGATTCTCGGCCGCTTGGGGATTGACGAGGTACTGGGGCAGGCAGCCGGAGGCTACTTCGATTAGGCTGCGACAGGCGCTGCGGCCGATGAGGCGGAAACACTCGTCGGTCCAGCATAGCCCGTGCGGGGCGACGATGGTCAGGTCGGTGAGTGCCAGCACTGGCTCGTCTTGGGGCACAGGCTCTGTTTCAAAAACGTCGAGGCCAGCACCGGCGATCTGACCCCGTTGCAGGGCGCAGGTGAGGGCCTGCTGATCGACGATGGGGCCGCGGGCCGTGTTGATGAGGTAGGCGCTTTCCTGCATCAGTGAGAGCTCGCGCTCGCCGATGAGGTGATGGGTCTCCTCGGTGAGGGCGCAGCAGATGCAGACGTAGTCGGCGCTTTGCAGCAATTGGTCGAGTTCGACTAGTTCAGCACCAGCGGCGCGGACCTGTGCAGCATCGACAAAAGGGTCGGCGGCAATGCAGCGAATGCCAAAGGGCTTGGCCAAGGTGCAGATCTCGCGGCCGATATTGCCCAGGCCGACCAGCCCCAGCGTGCGTCCCGTGACGCCCATGCCCATGTAGTCGAGGCGCTCGTGCCAGCGCCCTTCGCGCACCAAGCGGTCCTTGGCCAGCATTTTGTGGCTGAGGGCCAAGAGGTACGTCAGGGCCATGACCGCCACGGGTCGGCGCACGCCGTCGGGGGTAATCGTCAAGAGCACGCCCTGTTCGTTACAAGCGGCCACGTCAACGCTGTCGTAGCCGACGCCAAAGCGGGCGACGATCGCCAGCTTGTCCGCTCCCTGCAAGGTCTCGGCGCTGACTATTGAAGCGAGAACCAGCAGGCCGTCGTAGCCGCGGATTTGGTCGGGGCGCAGTTCGGTGGTGTTTTCCGCTAAAAACTCCCACTCGACCCGTGGGGCTTCGTCGAGCAGGTCGAGACCAATATCGCCGAAGCCGAGAGTGCCGTCGTCCTTGAGAAAGTCGCGGGTGACGCCGATGCGAAAGGTTGTATCCATGGCGACAAACAAGATAGGGCCTGACGGGCCGCTATCAAGGGGAGAGTCGGCTGTATGGGGTGGGGATCACATTGTCTGCGATTAGATACAGAAAGCGGCGACACAATAGCGACCCCGCCAGACAAAAAAGGTGGTTTGCATTTTGCTTATCCGCTCCTGTCGCTTACTTTTCACCCTAATCGAGGAGCAATGCCGGGATGGCCCCTGAAACATCTGAAATAACCACCCGCGACGTGTTGCAGCAGATCAACCGCCGCTTGGAACTGATTGAAAGCGATGTGCGCGCCGTCAGTGAGAAGCTGGATGTGTCGGTTCAGACGCTGAATGATAAGATCGACACGTCGGTTCAGGATCTGGATGGAAAGCGGGAAGCGTCGGCTCAGACGCTAAATGATACGATTGACATATCGGATGAGAAGCGAGAGGTGTCGTTTCAGACGCTCCACGAGAAGATCGACACGTCGGCTCAGGGTCTGGATGAGAAGCGAGAGGCATCGGCTCAAACGCTAAATGATAAGATCGACACGTCGGTTCAAAAGCTCCATGATAAGATCGACACCTATTTCCGCTGGACTATCGGCATCGTCCTAGCTAGCTGGCTGTCCACTATGAGCGCGATCCTGTTCAAAGGATTTTTATAGCCTACCCTTCCCCCCAACTCCTGCGGTCACCTGCGCATGTCGCCTCGCTAGTCGTGCCGCAGACCCTCTCTCTCCATCCACAAACGCAAGATGCGCGGCGATTGCCGCAGATAGTAGAGATAGGGCCGGTCCTGCCAATGCTTTTTGGCAGTGCGCTTGTTGTCGTGGGGGTGCATGTTGTACTTCCCCCGATAATCGACGACAGTCTTCTTGTGGTTGTCGAGGGCAATGGTCAGAATGCGCTGCGGCAGCTTGGCCGGGTAGGTTAGCTGCATCGACCACACCGACCGCTCGCCCTCTGAGCAGCGCCGGGCATACGAGGCAGCGCAGTGGTGCATGACGCGCCCTTCGGCTAGCAGGTCGAGCGTGGTGCGGAGTTCGCGTATTGACCAAAGCACGCGCTCGCCCGAGAAAGCGTCTTCTTCCTCCCACTCGAATCCGCGAAAGCCAGACCCCTCCCACGCATCTTCCTCGCCGAGAGCGTAGTCGTCGGCGTTGAGGTCGCCGTGCCACTCATCGACCAAGCGCAGCAGCTTGGTGATGCTGCGGCCCTTCATCGAAAAGTTAGGCTGAGCCGGCGGCCCCTCAATGGGGTGGCCGTTGGGGCCGGGCAATTGCTGGGGCACGAATTTCTGGTAGTGGATATAATCGACAAATGGGTTGGTTGGCAAAAAAGAGCATCACTGTCTCCCAGAACGGCTCGTCTTGCTGGTAGTCCTTCAGCCGCGTGGATAAAACGGCCCAACTCGTGCCTCCACCCATACCGGCGAATTGCGCCCAGCGCAGGGCGCGCGAAACCGGCCACTGCCGATGGGCACTGGGAAAAAGGTGCGCCATGCGCTTGGTCAGCCGCAGCGGCAGGTCGGCCTTGCGGATGTTCTGGCCGATGCCGATATGCTTGAACCACTCCTGCTCGCGGTGTGCTGTCGGAAGGTCTCCTTGGAGGAAGGCGGTGTCCATAAAAGGCGGCACCTCGTAGCGGGCCAGCAGATGCCGGGTGAGGCTGCGGAGTTGCGCCCGAGGGCTGAGGCGGTCGGTGCGCCACTCCTCGACGGGCCGGAGCCAGTCGCCGTAGTGGCGGGCGAGTTGACCAAGGGCGTCCTCGTAGTTGTTGCCCTCTTCGCGCGTCCGGTTGAGGAATCCCGTTTTGAGGCCGAGGAGGTCGGCGCGTCGCTCTACGTGCTTGAGCAGGCGATAGAGAGCTTGACGGCGCTTGGGATCTTCGGCCGCGGCGAAGAGCGCGACGAGCTTCTGGCTGAGCGGATACATCTCATCTGGAGGGATCTCGCCGTGGAAGGCCCGGTCGATGAGGCGGGCGCGTCCTAGGGTGTGGCTGCGGCCGGGGTGCGGCGCGATTGGCCGCAAGGTGTCGGCGGCGAGTTGGCGCTCGATTGCGAGCTGGCTCTCGGTTTTGTTGCGCTGGACCGTTAGGCCGTTTTTGCGGCACCAGATGATATAGCTCGAAAGGGACGGGAAGCCGAGCGTTGCGGCGTAGTGCCGGAGGGCGTCGTCAAGTGCTGGCCGGACCGATACAGTCGTCATGGGCACTTTCCTGAGAAGGGCTAAAAAGTAAAAGGCGCGGAAAGAGCGTAATTATGTCAACGAGAAAATCTCGGAGCGTCCGCGTCCGTTTTGATTTTGCGGAAAGTACATGCTACCAGAGCGCTATGCGCCGATGCGCTCCAAAGCCACGGCCGCATTGGCGCGGGCGTAGCTATCCTCGTCGTCGATGTTTTTGTGCAGGGTGGGCACAGCTTCGGCGGCGGCTGGCCCGATCTTGGCCAGCGAGAGCGCGGCGTTGTGGCGGATCCAGCTTTCGGAATCTCGCAAGCGATAGCTCAAGGCAGGCACGGCATCGGCGGCGACCGGACCGATATTGCCGAGTGCCTCGACTGCATTGCGCCGCACCCACTCGGCCTCGTCGTCGAGGGCGCGGGTGAGGTGGGGAACGGTATCGGACGCTGTGGTGCCCAAGTCGCCGAGTACATCGGCGGCCGCGGCGCGCAGCCACCAGTCGTTTTCGTCGAGCAGTTCTACCATGTGGGGCACAGCGGGGCGGCCAACGGCGGAAAGGGCGGCGACCGCGTCGAGTTGGCTGGGGTTGGTGTGTGCATTCGCTAGGTTGGTTTCGAGACGCGCAGCGGCCTCGCCGCGCAGCGCGTTTAGGAGAACGGGCATTGCTTCCTCGCCGCGAGCGGCCAAGGCATATACGGCGCGCAGTCGCTCGGCTTCGGCATCGGTGTCTAATGCCCGACGCAACTCGTCGAGTGCAGCCGCCGCAGGGGCTGTGGAACCATTGGTGCCGCGCATCCAGTCCCAGGCGCGGCGACATAGCTCGGTGGGAGGATCTGTGCCTTCGGCTTGCCAAGCTCCGTCGCGATGGTCCCACGTGGGTGTCTGCGGCTCGCTCATGCGGGTGAAGAGGAATTTGACCATGAAGCGGTCGCGGTCGCTGGCGTTGGGCATGGCGCGGTGCCAGAGGTCGTAGTGGACGATGGTCACCGTTCCGGCTCGGCCGCAGAGGGACTGTTCCTCGCGCTCGTAGGCTTGTTTCGACGAATTGTAGTACTGAGTGGCCGGCAAGATCGCGGTCGGCCCCATGTCCAAGCTGACGTCCTGCGGATAGTAGAAGGCCATGGTCCAGCGGGTGCGGTGATGGCGGACGTTCTGGTCGTTTTCATAGCTATCTTGGTGCATGCCTTGGCCTTGGGACCCGCTGGGGTTGTGGTGGCAGTGGCGGTGCGGGTGGATGAGGTAGGAGGGGCCGAGGAGGCTCTGAAGAGCACCGTCAACAGCGGGATCGCGAAGGATTTGATATAGGTCCGGGACTTGGGGGAGGATGTCGTTGCCGGGATTGCCTTCAGTGGCGAAGAGGGTTTCGATTTGACGGTGGATGTTTTGGTGGACTGCGGGTGGATGTGCGGTTTGCACGGTGATATAGCCATTGGTCAGGTAGGCTTGGACTTGGGCGTCGGTCAGGAGGATGGGTGTGGGCATGAGGTGGGCCTTTTTGCTGTAGAGAAGAATCAAGGTACTGATGAAGAATAACGATAATTGGCCATGCAGATAGCAAGCGACGCTATCCCAACCCAGTTCGTGCCATAACTTGACGCGGCGCTTTTAATTCTGCATAGAGAGCAGCACAAAAACTAGCTGCTTCCCGTACAAAGGAGGGATTGTGTCGAGTATAGATTACGCGCTGATGGCGCTCTATATGCTCTTCTTGGTGGGGATGGGACTGTACTACAGGCGGTTCGCCCAAGAGAGCATGGAAAATTACTTCTTGGGTGGGCGCAAGATGAAAGGGTGGATGAGCGGCACCAGCTATGCGGTCACCTGCATGAACGCCGACGTAGCGCCAGCGTACTGCGGCATGACGGTCATCACTGGGACCTTTATCTGCTGGTGGTATTTGAGCCGCTTCGGGCTGGCGCTGATGATCGGTGGGCTGCTCTTCGCCGTATGCTGGCGACGGTTGAAAATTTTTACCTCGCCGGAATTTTACGAGCTCCGCTTTGGCGGTGCGGCTGCGCCGACGATGCGCGCTTGGGTCTCAATGCGCAGCGCCTTTATCGCAGTGGTAGCTTGGACCGGAGCCGGGCTTTTGGGGCTGACGAAAGTGTCCGAGGCGCTCTTGGGCTGGTCGCGCTTTGAGACCTTTTTGCTGGTCATTCCGATCATCTTGGTCTATGTGGTGCTCTCCGGCTATATGGGCGTGGTGATATCGGATCTGATCCAGACCGCGATCATGATCGGTTCTTCGCTGGTGCTGATGGGCTTGGTCTGGGCCGACTTCGGTGGGCCGACCGGGCTCTATCAAGCGCTGGTCGCGCAGTTTGGGGAAGGGGTCGTTAGCTGGCATCCGCCGATGAGTCACGAGCTTTTGGGGGTGGTGGGGATTATCGCGTGGACGATGGGGACCGCGATCGGCTATGGCGGCGATGTGGCCCCGATGGCCGGAGCGATGGAGGGCCAACGGCTGCTGTCGTGTCGCAACAGCCGCGAGGCGACGCGGATGTACGTCTGGACCGAGATCGTGCTCTTCCTCATGCTGGCGGTGCTGACCTTGCCGGCTCTGGGGGCGATGGTCAAATGGCCGGGCCTGCACGACGGCAGCATGGACAAGGAACTGGCCTACGGTCTCTTGTTGGGCCACTACCTGCCTTCGGGTCTTCTGGGGCTGGCGCTGGTGGCGATGTTCGCCTCGATCATGTCCACGGTGGACTCCAACATGAACTTCGGGGCCCAAGTTTTTATCAACGACGTGTATCGGCGCTTTATCAAACGCGGCGCTGAGATGGGTCACTACATGGGCGTCGGTCGGGTGGTGATGCTGGCGATCATGGGCCTCTCGCTGGCGGTCGCGCTACAGGCCGAGAACGTCATCGACATCGCGGTCTTCATGCTCGGGCTTTCCTCGGCTGAACTGACGGCCAACTGGGGCCAATGGTGGTGGTGGCGCTTTAACGGCAAGGCGCGGCTGGCTGCCTCGTTTGGCGGGCCGGTGGTATTTCTCCTGAACAAGTACGTGGTTTTCGTCCATTTGATTGACGCGGGACAGGATGCGGCGTATGTGGTGGTACTCTCGTCGATTGCCGCGACGTGCTTGCTCTGGATCGCAGTGGCACTTTGCACCGAGCCAGAGCCAGAGGAAAAGCTTTTGGCTTTCTACAAAGAGGCGCGGCCGATGGGATGGTGGGGGCCGATCGCGCAAAAGGCGGGTGTTGAGACCGGTGGCGGCGCACCGATCGCGCACGGCCTAGGTCTTGCCCTACTCGGTGCGGTGGCTGTGGGAGGGGGCGTTATCGGTTTTTCGGGGTTTTACGTGGGGCGCTGGACTGTGGCGTTGGTCGGCGGATTGGTGGCACTGGTGCTGGGGGTAGCGTTGCGAGGGGCGTACGCGAGATATATGCGCCAAGTGGGTGCGGACGAGGGGTAATGAGATAGGCAGGTATTGCAATATGGCTTGCGACAGTAGCTGCTCTTAGCAGTATCCCGCCTGACAGCAAAAACCGGAAGCTCTCGTAGCTACGGCGCTTCCGGCGCTGGACGCGCGGCTGGCGGCGCTGAGAATGCGTCTTCTCCCTCGCCCACGGTGATAGCGGAAAACTGCACGTATCCCCACATGTGGGGCTCGTGCATATTGATCACGCCCATCGGCGACCACACCCAGTTGTCGCAGGGGACGCCCTCCCTTTTCAAATAACCGCCCTTGTAGCGGTCGAACTCCCACTCGACGCGGGAGAAGTTGACCCGCCAGCGGTCGCCGGGATTGGGAGGGCAGGCGGTGCCGGCGTATTTTTCCATGCTGCTCCAAGGGATGGCGACCTCCACCGACCAGCCCCGATCCACATCGTCCGAGCAATTGAGGGTGCCGTCGATCTGCACGGCGTGCTTGATGCCTTCAAAGTCGAAGCCCCAATCGGCCTCGCCGCCTCGGTTGTATTGCTTGGGCAGATACAGATCCCAAGCCACGTTGAGCGGGTTGATCTCAAATTCCATATAATGCTCGCCATCGTCGTCTGGGTCGATAAAGATCTCGAAGTCGTTGTCATTGCAAATGACTGAGTCGCGCTTGGTCAGCGTGCCCCACACGTGCGGCTCTTCCATATCGGCCCCAAAGTAGAAATAGTCGTCGTCCCACAGCATGGCGACCCGAGTGGCAAAGCGGGGCAGGGGCTTTTTGTCCCCTTCGATATCGACGAACAAAGGGGTGCGAGGGGCGCGCTTCCAGGACGCTTCGGTGAGGTGGCCGTCGATGGTGAGCGCTTCTTTGGCACGGTAGCACATGTATTGTTCGGGGGTGATCTGGCTCATTGATCGTCTCCTTGGTTTTTGAGAATAGGCCGGGTGAGATCTGCAAGGCGCAATCGCTGCTTGCCTTGGTCGTCAAAATTGTCTGGGGCTAACCAAGTCAAGAAGGCTTGCTCTAGCTCCGGCCACTCCGAATCAATGGCTGCGTACCACGCGGTGTCCCGATTGCGCCCGTTATAGACCGTTGCTTGGCGAAAAATTCCCTCAAACGAAAAACCCAGACGTTGGGCGGCTGCCCGCGATGCTTTGTTCAGGCTGTCGCACTTCCACGAATAGCGCCGATAGCCCAATTCGAATGCTTGCTTCATCATGAGGTACATGGCTTCGGTGGCCAATGGCGTTTGCTGTAGCTGCGGGGAATAGTGGATGTGCCCCACTTCAATAGCGCCGCTTGCAGGTGCGATGTTGAGGTAGCTCGCGACACCGCACGCTGCCCCAACACGCTTGTCCACGATGGCAAAGAACAGTGGATCGTCCCCTAGGCACGTCTCGTTCATCCAGTTCCGATAGCTGCCTTTGTCGGGGAAGGGGCCGTATGCCAAGTAGGTCCAATTCTTGCCTTCCGCATCAGAGGCGTTGGCCTGATACAAATCGTCAAGATGGCTATCGACTTGCAGTGGTTCCAACCGACAAAGGCGACCTTCCATGCACTCTCTCGGCGGACTGGATGGTGGCGTCCAATCCGGTAGTGCGAAGCCGATCGGCTGTCCAAGGCTGTTGGTGCGTTCGCTCATGCGGTAGTTTTGCGGCGGCTCAGTACACCGCATCGACCGACCCCGCCCGGGGTGCCAGTCCGTTCCAGCCGTCCGCTACTTTGCTCGTCTGCTTAAAGAGTTGCAAAAGCGGTGCCCACATAGCCTCGCGTACGCGGCTGGCCGCTTCCATATCGCCGGCCATTAGGGCCTGCTTGAGTTCGCGGCCTTGTTCCTCTTGGATGCGCACGCTCTCCTGTGCTTGAGCCGCTAGGGCGCGCACTGCATCAATGTGGCTGTCGATCAACTCGACCACCGGCGTGGTCGAATCCGTCGTAGTATCGTAGTCGCTCGACGGCCTAAAGTGGGGCGGCTGGCGCTCGCCCTTTTCGTCGTAAAACGTATGCGTCGGCTGGATGTGCGGCGTCACCGAGAGGTACATATAGACTGGCTCGTCGCCGATGACTCGCACCGAGTGCGGCTCATCGGTCAGGGCGTAGCACATTTGCCCCGGTCCAACTTCTTTCACCTCGCCGTTGATTTTGAACTCCACCCGCCCCGACAAAATGATGAATATCTCGTCGCCCAAGTCGTGCGTGTGCCAAGCGTCGAGCGAGCCCGTGCCTGGCTCCAAACGGCAGAAGCGGGCGCGGATCTGTGGGCGCACCAGAATATTGCGGATATCTCGGCGACAATCGTACACCTCAAATCCCATGGCGTTCTCCTCCTTGAAAGGCAAAGACAGATTCACTACCTTGCGCGGCACAATCTAACGTCCATTATGCGCTTAGCAAAGGCCCGCCGATGATGCAGTGCTGCTGCTTCGATTTGATCGATTATTTAGACCGTGAGAGCGTCTTGGAAAATGCCTGATGGACGGATCCTTCGACATTACTGACGAACAGCTCGCCCACTTCGAGCGCAACGGGTTCTTCCTGATCCCCAACCCCCTCGGTGCCGAGGGTATGCGCCAGATCGACTTCCGGCAGCAGGAGGTCGAGCCGGAGTGGGAGCGCACCGAATTCCCCGAGGGCTGCAACCGGCTAGCCTGCCAGTTTCTGATGATCGGCGAGCCGCTGCTGCAGATGGTGGAGCACTCCGAGTTGGTCGAAGCGGCGCGGCGGATCCTAGACGCCGAAGAAGTACACGTGGGTGCCTGCGGCATCGGCGATGCCTCGAAGATTGTCAGCGCCGATGGCCGACCGCAGCGGCAGGTCCACTGGCACGTGGACGGCGGGCCGGAAGTGAAACAGGTTTCCTTCCGCACTGCTCTCGATCGCCACGACGTCAGCAACGCGCCGCTGCGGGTGCTGCCCGGCAGCCAGCGCCGTCCCCGCGAGGAGGTGGCGGCTGAATTGCTACAACTCGAACTGGTCACCGGCACCCACGACGAGGTGCCGACGCACTGCTTCGCCCGCCATCCCAGCGAAGTCGAGGTCGTCCTCGATCCACGGTGGACTCTGGTGTGGACGCCCTCGTGTTGGCACGCCACTGGGGTGAAGACGGCTGCCGGTCCGCGACGCGCTATGGGCTGGAACTACTTCCCGCCGGGCGGCCACAAGCGCGACTTAGCGGCGTTGAAGCACTTGCATCCCGACTGGCCGGACTGGCCCGAGGCGCGGCAGCGTCTCTGGGGTCTGGTCGATTGACGAAGGGTTTGGATGGCTTGGGCAACTTGCGGTATTTTACGCATTTTTAGCGGAGGAGTTTCCTATGGCGGATTCTATTCGGTTGTTGAGCGACGAAGAGATGCAGCGGTTTATCGTCGATGGATGTCTGACTGTGCAGGCGGATTATCCACCCTCGTTTCACGCCAGTATTCGCGATCAGATCGAGGCGGTTTTTGCGGCAGAAGGCAATCCCGGAAATAACATTTTGCCTCGGGTGCCGCTGATCGGGCGCGTGTTTGAGCACCCCAATGTGCAGGGCGCTCTGACGAGTCTGTTGGGACCAGATTACATTTTGAACCCCCATCGACATTGCCACTTGAATCCGCCCGGGCGACGGGGACAGCAATGGCACAAGGATTGTTATGTGTACGATCACAATGTACGGCATCCGAGGTTTTACTGGGTGCTCGCTTTTTATTTTCCCCAGGACACGACGGAGGATATGGGGCCGTCGGGCGTGTTGCCCGGGATGCAGATGTACAAGACCATTAGCGATGTGGATCCCGAAAAAACCCAGGAAGAAGCGCGGGCATTTTGCGGCCCTGCGGGGACGGTGGCGCTCATTCACTTTGATTCTTGGCATCGCGCAACAGAGAATGTCAGTAGCAAAAATCGGTATATGCTGAAATTTCAGTTTGCCCGGACGCAGGAGCCAGAGAAACCGACTTGGGATCATCAACGTCGCGCGTGGTCGCCCGGAATCGAGGATCGGCATCCGGCCCTATCGCGAGATGTCTGGCACTGGTTGTGCGGAAAACCCAAGAAAAAACAGCAGTCCCCAAATGGCAATATGCAAGACTTGCTCTCGGTCTTAAAACGCGGATCGGAGGGCGAGCGGTTGGATGCGGCATATGGGTTAGCCGAGTTTGGCGCGCTGGCCGTGCCCGAACTCGTCGTGGCCATGGGGGAGGAAGCACTGGCCACGATCGCAGAGACCGAGGCCAAGACGCCGGACAATGCCCACGGAACCAATCCCACAAGCGGTTGTGCGGCGCTGGCATTGGCATCGATAGGCGCACCGGCCGCAGGGGCTTTGGCGGAGATGTTGTCCGATGAGCACTGGTGGGTGCGAGCGGTCGCCGCCCATGTGTTGGGACGCTTGGGCGCGAGCGCAATGGAGGTAGAACCCGCCCTGAGAAAGGCGATGAGCGATCGCCACTGGTGGGTGCGCCGCAATGCGATTGAGGCGTTGGGTGCCATCGGCGTTTTTTCTGCTGAGCTGATTGCCAACCTGACAGCAGCAATCGGCGATGAGGACTACCGCGTGCGCCGCAACGCCGCCCTCGTGCTGGCCAAGTCCGGCGCAGCGGGCTGTGCGGCGATTGAGACCTTGGCTGAGATGCTCGAAGACGAGAACCGCTACAACCGATTTTACGCCGCTTATGGGTTAAAACAAATTGGCACGCCCGACGCACAGGATATTTTGTTCCGCTCACTGTTCAACTCGCGCTGGTGCTCCATTACGACCAAAGACGACCTCTACTGAGCCCGATTACAGGCGAAAAGCTGTGCTAAATAATGGGTAGGGCGATGGACTCGGGAACCCGCTGGCGGTCTCCAGAGAACGTCGTCTAAGGCAAAGGAAAAAAGGATCCTTCCATGTCCGAACACATTACCATTCTCGGCGGCGGCAATACGGCATTTGCCACGGCTGCAAATCTTACCCTGAAAGGTTTTGCTATTACGCTTTGCGAATTGCCAGAATTTGGGCACACGCTCGATCCGGTGCGCGACCAAGGCGTGATTCATTTGGTGGGGGTCGAAGAGACGGGGGCCGCAAAAATTCACGGCATGACCACGGATATGGAAGCGGCGCTGAATGCGTCTGACTTGATTCTGTTAATCGTGCCGGCGTATGCCCACAAACCATTTGCCATTGCCTGCGCCCCCCATCTCAGACCCGAACACATGGTCGTGCTGATGCCGGGCACATTGGGCTCATTGGAATGGGCGACGCTATTGCGCGACCAAGGAGTAGCAGACATCGCGCTGGCGGAGGTGGATACCGCGCCTTATGTGTGCCGGAAAACAGCGCCGGATACCGCGACGATTTGGGGCACCGTGACGGGCTTGGGCTTGGGGGTGTTGCCCGCGACAGCAACAGATCGCGTGCGCGCTCGTCTGTCGCCGCTGTTCCCGGGCATTCAGACCTATCCCACCGCGCTGGCCTGTGGTTTGTCCGCGATGAATCCGGTCGTGCATCCTGCGGGTGTGTTGATGAACGCAGGACGAATCGAATATGCGCACGGTGAGTTCTATTTCTACGAAGAAGGGGTATCCCCATCGGTGGCAAAGACGATCATGGCCGTGGATGCAGAGCGGAGGGCCATCGCAACAGCTTTGGGTTACGGTCTCATAGCGGCCGATGAAGCGTTTTACCGCGCGGGTTTTGGCCCTCGGGGGGATTTGTGGGCAACGATTAATGGCAGCCTAATGCTCACGCAACTCAAAGCGCCTGGGTCGCTCGAGAGCCGTTGGCTCAGCGAGGATATTCCATACGGTCTTTCCACTTGGCACGATGTGGGCGCGCAATACGGCGTGGACGCGCCTTTGATGCGTGGGTTGGTGGATATCGGGTCCGTGGTGATGGGGGCTGATGGGTGGGTCACGGGGCGGAGTGTGCGCGAACTGGGCATTGAGGGCATGGACTTGGATACCTTAAATGCGTTTTTGCAAACGGGTTCTGCACCGTGAAAAGGGTCTGTGAAGGGGAGGGTCGGTACTTTCGCACACGGAGGCACTCTATGTCGTATCGATTTCCAATTCGTTTAATCTCCGGTTCTCTAGCCGTTCTCGCCGTCTGTGCTAGCTGCGGGACCGAGCAGCGCTACTCGCCCCAAGAGCTGGAAGCGGCCAAAGCGGAGCTGCGCGAGCACAATCGGCTGTGGTCGTTCGAGGAGGGAGCCATACTCGGCCAAGAATGGTTGAATCGCGTGCCTGAGGACGCCGAGTTGCGGGCGCTCTACGCGCGTCAGTTGCATGGGCAGATCTACGGGCGCAGAGAGATCCAAGAGCAAGCCGACGCGATCTTGGAACGGGAGCCGGACAACCCGTGGGGGTTCTACGCGCAGGCGCTCGCGTTTCTGGCAGCCTGGAAGCATTCCGAGGCGGTCGCACCCAGCCTGCGCGCTTGGAAGCTGCTGCCCCGGCCGGAGTTCGCCGCGACGCACCTTCAGGCGCTTCGTTCCAAAAGCGTAGAAGAGGGCCTGGCGTTTCTGGACTCCCTGGATGCGGCGACACTCCAGCATCCCGAAGTCCTCCATGCCCGCGCGGAACTCGAGTACTGGGCACAGTACGCGCTGGAGGATCCCGCCTATGCGGACACGAGTCTCGCTACCTTGGCCATGCTCCGCGAGCATTGGCCCGACCACGTCAGCGGCTACCGTCGCGCTGCGGAGTATCTATACCAGTCCAACAAGCCACAGGAGGCGCTCTCTATGATCGAAGAGGCGGTTCGCCTCTCTCCGGGGTCCGCCGATGTGCGCTACTGGCACTGGTGGATCCTCAACGAGACGGATCTGCTCCCCGCCGAGGAGCGACGCCCCGCCATTGAGGCCGGTATCGCCGAGTACCGGAAGGCCGTGCCGGAGGCTGTACACGGCCTAACCATGCTCGCCACGGTCTATAGCGACTTCTTAGAGGACGAAGAGAAGGCGGCGGAGTTTGAAGCGAAGCTGCTAGCGCTGGCTCCCGAGAGTAGACAGGCGTCGTGGGCCTACCAGCAAGAATACAAACGAGTAACGTCCGAGCGCGACCGCATCGAGCAAGAGCATGGCGAGGACTCGCAAGAGTACCAAGACCAGCTTCGCCTCGTCCGCGACGCGGTCTATCGGCTCTTAGAGAAGCCCCTCTACGACGATAGCTCACGCGGGCGGGTGTACCTAGATCTCTTCTATACCCTCAGCGCCATGAACCCGGTTCCGGCCGAGGAACTCGCCGATGCGGTGCGCGGATTGGTCCAGTACGAGCGGCTCAATCTGCACATAGTGTACTCCATAGCCCTTATCTCGATGATCGACCACACTCCATACGCCGAGGAGGCGGCCGAGCTCGCTCGGAGCGGCATACAAGCCGTGATCGATAAAGCCGAAGATGAAGAGTGGGAGGAGGAGGATCTGAACTACTACTTGAGCCTCCTCCACGACGCCATCGGGTGGGCTAGCTACAAAGCAGGTCGCGCCGAGGAAGGCCGCAACGAGCTCGAGCAGGCGCTGGAGTTTTGGGAGGAAAACACCAGTGCGTTCTATCATTTAGGCCAAGTGTTTGAACACATGGCGACCGAGGCTGAGGCGGCGCTGCAAATGCGAGATTCCAAGACAGTCGTCTTGAAGACCGAAGCTGAGACTCGGGATGCAGCCGAGGCAGTCCGCAACTGGCTCGATAAGGCGGAGGAGTCGTACATCGCTGGCCTTGAGGCCCAAAGCTGGGGTGAAAATCCCTGTCAAGAGGCGCTAGAAGCCCTGTATGAGCGCCGGCACGGCTCGCGCGAAGGGCTCGAAGAGTATCTCGCTGCGTTTTACGAGCGGGACAGGTCCCGAAGACATCAACGGATTCTGGCATCACGGCTCGATACGGCCCGCACCTACGAACCGTTCGTCCTCCCGGAGCTCGACGGAGAGTTTGTTGATTCCGCCGGTCTCGACTGCAAGATCGCCGTCCTTCACTTCTGGGGAACCTGGTGTGGCCCCTGCGTCGCAGAGCTGCCCGAGTATCAGAAGTTCCACGCGCACTATCTCGACGACCCCGCAGTGGAGGTGATCTCTATCAGCAACGACAAATCGCGCGATGTGCTCGACAGGTTCATGGTGGAGAATGAATACGGTTTTACCGTCTTGGTGGACGACGGGTACGTGCAAAAGGCCGGTGTCAATGCTTTCCCCACGACTTGGTTCGTCGATGGCGACGGCTATATCCAGTTCGTCCAAATTGGGGGGGGAAGCGACTCGCATCTGGAGGAAGAGTTCGCATGGCGCGTCGAGGCGCTGCGCGGTGCCGACGGGAGCCGTTAGGGCCAGCTTGACGGAATCCGGCCTCGGTGTAATATGAAGCGCAAAACAGCTTACGACCCTCTAGTGCGCATTGCCGTCTTGCAAGTTGGCATGCTGGTTCTGGCTTTGGTTCGCGTCTCAGCGCCAGCACCTCCAGAGCATCCCTCTCTTAGGGTTCAGCAGGGGCAGGCGATTGCGGTGACGGAGATCCCGGTTTGGGGAGACAGGGAACCCCTTCTCGGAGGGCGAGTACATGAGGTCGAGCCCGCGGCTCACCGGGTGGCCGTCTACATCCACGTCGGCGGTGGCTGGTGGACCAAGCCGACGTTCGCCGAACCGGCAACCGCCATCGAGCCGGACGGCACCTGGACGTGCGATATCGCAACCGGGGGACTCGACCACGAGGCGACCCGCATCGTCGCGTTCCTGATCTCCGCTGCCGACTCTCCGCCTCTGATGCAAGGCGAAGGGGAATTTCCCGCGGCCTTGTCTCAAGCCGTTCTCGACGAGGTCCAGGTGGTGCGCACCTACCGTCGACGCATCGACTTTGCCGGTCTCCAGTGGCATGTAAAGACCGGTTCCGCTCCCTTGGGTCCCGGCCCCAATCTCTTCACCGACGGAGACGATGCAGTTTGGGCCGATGGAGAGGGTCTCCACCTCACGCTGGCGCAGCGCGAAGCAGGCTGGCAGGCGACCGAAGTCATCTCCGACAAAACCTTTGGCTACGGGACCTATCGCATTGCGCTGCGCGCGGCCGCCGAGGATTTCGATCCCCGCGTAGTGTTCGGCTTCTTCACGTGGGATGACTTGGCGTCCGAGCAGAGCTATCGCGAGATCGACATTGAGCTGTCCTATTGGGGAGTTGCCGGCGGGCCGAATGCTCAGTTCGTCGTTCAGCCATTCATGCTCCCGGGGCATCGCTACCAATTCGATGCCCGCTATGGAGATCGCGAATCAATCCATACCTTTACTTGGGCACCAGGCCGCATCGACTTCGCGAGCATCGCCCGTGGAACCGGCGAGTCTGTTGAGCAGCGTTGGTCTTTCCATGGAGATCGCGTCCCAGAGACTGGAGCCGAGCAAGTGCGCTTGAATCTGTGGCTGCTAAATGGAGAGGCACCGGTTGATGGCCGCGACGTCGAGGTCGTCGTTACCTCTTTCAGCTTTGAACCACTGGCACTGGCGACAGCGATTGCCGGCGAGCGCGATGCCACTCCCACCGTGATCGCGCTGGAGAACTATCCCAACCCCTTCAACGCAGCCACTGCCCTGCGCTATAGCGTCCCAACCCCAGCGCACGTTCGTCTGGGCATCTACAACATGGCGGGACAGCGCGTGGCGACTCTGCTGGACGAGGGCCGACCAGCGGGAGAGTATCTGGTCCGCTGGTCAGGAGTAAATGACAGCGGAGCGCCCTTGGCGAGCGGGGTTTACGTAGCTCGCCTCTTGGTTGGCGAGAACGCGCTCTTTCGACGGATGCTGTTACTGCGGTAAGTTACTATGCCACAATACAGCAGGCGATAGATATGCGGGACTTGATTCCGACGATGTTGGTACACTTTAAGCCACAGGGAGGATGAACGACCATGTGGAGCGAAAAACAATTGGCGACCTATCGCGAGCAGGGGTTTCTGATACAGCGCGGACTGATCCCGCCGGATCAAATCGAGCGATTGCGCTCGGCGGCCGACGCGATGATGTCTGAGCAGGCCGACAACCCGCCGGAGGTGCACGTGGTGCGCGAGAAGAGCGGCCCGGTGCGCTCGGTGTTTTGCATGCACCGCAATGTGCAGCCGTTCCGAGCGCTGTGCCGGTCGGAGCCGGTCGCCGGGCCGGTTAAGCAGATCTTCGGAGACGACGCCTACATCTTCCACAGCAAGCTGAACTACAAGGAGTCATTCGAGGGCACGGTGTGGCTCTGGCACCAGGACTACGGGTACTGGCGCTATGACGGCGTCGACGATCGGTTGGCTTCTGCGCTGGTCATGTTGGGTCCGAACACGCGCAACAACGGCAGTATCGCGCTGGTGCGGGGTTCACATCGCTGGGGCGTGCTAGACCACTACAGCGACGAGATCACCACCAGCTACAAGCAGTGGTGCATCACGCCGGAGGCGCTGCGCGAGCACATCACCGATGAGTCGATGATCGTTCCGATCGAGGGCGACGCTGGCGATGTCTGTTTCTTCGACTGCCGGATCGTGCACGGCTCGAACCACAACTTCTCGCCCGTGCAGCGCTACAGTCTGATCTACGCCTTCGCCGCCATCGACAACGTGCCGTGCGGCGTCGAGAATCCCCGTCCCGATTGGGTGGTGGCGCGTCAGTTTGAGCCGGTTACCGCTGAGTTGCCGGAGTTGGCAGGTTCATTGTAGGAAAGCGCGGCAGAGAGGAAATAGAATGGCAGAATTCTGGTTTAACAGGATGGCCGAGCACTGGATGGTGCCGCAGCGGCTAGATCTGGTCGAGCACGTGCGGCGGGGTCGGGTGCAACTGGTGCAGATGGGGACGTACGGCCCGATGTTCTACGGCTTGGCCGACGATGCGGAAGTCGAGCGCAGTTGGGCGGGCATGCCCCGCATTGGCATCGAGGAGAATCTGGCCCTGGCCGGCGAGCTCATCCCGCGCGTCCAGGCGGCTGGAGCCAAGGTGGTGGGGCAGTTGAGCATGGGCTGGATTTATGGCGATCACGAGACGGGCAAGGGGCTGTTTGGCAATTGGGCGCGGATCTGGACCGAGGATTTATTGGGCCCGCCCCCCTGCGATGAGGTGGCCATGGCCCTGCAGCGCACAGTCGGCGGAAAACTGCGTTGCTGGCCCATAGAGGGCAGGCCGTACCGGACGTATAGCGGGTGTATGTGCAATCCCCATTGGCTGGCCGTGTTGAAGCCCATGGTCAAAAAGGCCCTTGAACTGGGCATGGACGGCTTTAACGCGCACCACAATTTCGAGCAATTCTGCCAGTGCGCCCATTGCCGCCGCTATTTGCTGGAGCATTTGGCGCGGGAATTCAGCGCTGACCAACTGCAGCGCGGGCTCGATCCAGCCGGGCCGCCGGCCACGGCCGAATACAGCGCCCCCATAGCCGTGCGCGCTGCGGCACCGCGGGATTTGCGCCAGCGGATCGAGCGCTTGCTGGCTCGGTTGGTGTACCGGCGGCGCAAGGAATTCTTCGACGAGTTGTTCGTGGACTACGGCCGCGCCCTCAAGCCGGATTTGCTCCTGGCCCAATGGTACCACAAATACGATCTGTCGGCTTGGGACGAGCGCTGCCTGTTGCCGGATGAGGATTGGGCCCGGGGCGAGGATTATATCTGGTACAGCCAAGGTGGCAACAAGAACTTCAGCAATGTGGCCGAGGGGCACTTGGCCGATACGGGCTTGTCAGCGCGCTATGCGTACGCCATGAGCGGGGGCAAGCCCATGGTGCTCAACAAGTACGACGGCCATCGTTTGCGCCTGTCCATCGCCGAGGCGGGAGCCAACCACAGCGCGGCACTGGCCTTTCACTGGGGCCAGGACGCCAATAGCGATTACGCCTTGGACGATTACATGGGGCCGGTGTGCCGCTATCAGCGTTTTTTGGCCGTCCACCAAGAATTGATCCATCCGGCCCGTCCCTGGTCGCAGGTGGGCCTGGTGTATCCGCGCCGGGCCGAGCTGGAACAGGAGGCGGACTGCGTGGAGCCGCTCAAGCAATTGGGGCGCTATATGGAGGATGGCCACGTGTTGTTCGACATGCTCTTGGAGGCCCAATTGGTGGCCAAGGGCGATGAGTACGCCGCGCTGGTGCTGCCCGGAATCGAGCGCCTGACAGCGGCCGAGGGTGCTTTTTTGCGGCGCTATGTGGCCGGCGGCGGCAAGGTGGTATTCGCCGGTGCGACCGGGGATTTGGCTGTGGACGGGACGCCGCATGCCGCGGGCTTGTTGGCCGACTGGCGGAGCGAGGTGCCGGCAGGGGTGCAGTACCTGGGCAAACGGACATGGGGGCCAGAAAAAGTGGCGCTGCGCCCCGGGCAGGAGGTGCCGGTCTATCCGGTGGCCCAGCGAGACGAGTTGGGACGACAATTCCTCAAGGGCTTGCAGGACTTGCTCGGGGCGGCGTGGCTGGAGACGGACGCGCCGTGGTTCGTGCGGGTGCGAGCTTGGCAACCGGACGGAATCGAAGCGCTGGTCTTGCACTGGGTCAACTATCGCCAGGATGAAAGCAGCGATATTGAGGTGCCGCAGCCCGTCGGGCCGCTGCAGGTGAGCCTGGCGGTGCCGGATGGGCAAAGGGTGGAGCGGGTTGAATGGCTCTATCCGGAGCGAGAAGAGGCCGTGGTTTTGCCGCACCACAGGCGCGCCGGACGAGTGGATTTCGAGGTGCCGAGTTTGATCGTCTACGGGCTGAGCGTGGTGTATTTGGACTGAGTAATTGCGACGAGAAAAATGTCAGACGATGAGGTGCCGTATCTGGTCGGCGCGTGATCGGCTGACTCGCACCCGCGCACCGTTTTTAAGCGTGGCGACATAACCGCCTTCGCCGTCGCTTTCAAGGTGCGCGATCGCGTTTACGGCGACGATGGCGGAGCGGTGGACGCGCAGGAAGCGGCGCGGATCGAGCCTTTTTTCTAAATCACCCAGCCCCGCGCTGCACAGGTGGCTGCTGTCGGTGGCGTGCAGCTTGGCGTAGTCCCCGGCGGCCTCGATCCACAGAATATCCTCCGTCGCCACCGGAACGATATGACGGCCGACGCGAACGAGGAAGCGGTCTTGGGTGGTCGTTTGTTGCAACAGCCCTTGGAAGGAATCGAGGTTGATGCGTCCCTTGTGCTCCAACGCTCGACGCACGGCTTGGGCGAAGCGCTCTCGTGCGTAGGGTTTGAGCAAGTAATCGACGGCATTGATTTCAAAGGCGCGCAGAGCAAACTTGTCATAGGCGGTGGAAAAAATGATGGCGGGCATGAAGTCGAGGTGGCCCAAGACTTCAAAACCAGACAGCCCTGGCATTTGCACATCGAGGAAGACTAGGTCGGGTCGTTCGGCGTTTATGGTTTTTACTGCGTTTTCTCCGTCGCCGCATTCAGTTAGCACTTGGATTTGCGGGAAATCGGCCAGATACTCGCGGATCAACTGGCGGGCAAGGGGTTCGTCATCGACGATGAGGGCTCTCATTACTGCGGCTCCAAGGGCAGGGCAAAATCGACTTGGAAACCGCCGTCAGCGGGCGTCTGTACTCTGAGCTGCGCCTCTGCGCCAAAGAGGTGCCACAGGCGTTCATCGCTGTTTTTCAAGCCGGTTCCCAGCGCTTTCAACTCCTCCAGCGCCCGGCCATTTACACCGATCCCCGTATCGCGCACGACGACCCGCAAAAGCCCCTTAGCAGCCCGAATCTGGACGAGCAGTTTGCCCCCTTCCGGCGCGGGAGCGATGCCGTGCTTGATGGCGTTTTCCACTAGGGATTGGAGGATCATTGGCGGTATGGGAGCGTCGAGGGCTTCGGAGTCAATGTCTAATTCGACGCTTAGCCGTTCGGCTAGGCGTTTCTGTTCTAACTGCACATAGGCTTGGGTGAACGCCACTTCCTCGCGCAACGGGACCAGCGGTCGCTCGGAGCTGTCGGTGGCGTAGCGCAGGAGGTCGGCCAGGCGGGAGATCATGTGGCGCGCCTCCTCCGGGTCGCGGGTGACCATGGCGCTGATGCCGTTGAGGGTATTAAAGAGAAAGTGGGGATTGAGTTGGGCTTTGAGAATGGCCAGTTCTTGCTCGCGGGTGAGCGCGAGCAGTTCGGCGGCCTGTCTTTCGCGCCAGCGTATCTGCTGGGCCGAACGCGCAATGTGGTAAAAGGAAAACTGCACAAGGTAAACAAAGAAAAAGCCCAGCAGGGTCCATTGGCTGAAATCGCGCATCTGCTGGGCCGCAGTTGGCCCAGCCATTAAGTGGACCCACCCAGCGATTGCTTCAAAGCCGCCGACCGCATAAAGCGGGGCGATGAGCGCGTGAACGGCGATTTTCCAACCCCAGCCCGCCCGATCCATCCGGCGGACCGTCAAAAACCAGACGGGAATGCTGAGTAAGGCCAGTATGACGTTGCCTTGGAGTTGGTGGAAAACTGCCGTCGGAAAGGAGACTTGCACCATCTGTGCATAATACGCGGCGAAGGCAAGGGCGTAGAGGACCCAGCCCACGCTGGCCAAGGCGACGCCCCGCCAAGTGATCCGAGGGGGAGGTATGGGCAATTCAGCTTTCATCTGTCGGCAAATTGCGAATCGCGGCAACAGGCCGGTCGGCATCTAAGCAAGCCCTGCTCCCAGTACCAGTTGATTGTCCGCGTCAAGCCTTCCTCTTGGTCCGTGTAGGCTAGGCCCAGCTCCTCGGCGGCCCGGCTGCCGTCGGCGCGAAAACCGTGTGCGGTGAGTCGGTAGGTTTCCCACGACAGGACCGGCGGCCGGCGGGTCAGGCGCGACAGGGCCTCGCCGCCGAGTGCGTAGGGTGCGGCCAGCGGAGCGGGGATGACCGGCGGCGACCAGCGCCCGGCTAACCGACAGACTAGTCGGCCGAGTTCGGTCAATTTGCCGACCGTGCCCGCGAGAATGTAGCGTTCTCCGATCTGACCATTTTCGGCCGCCAGCACGTGCCCGCGAGCTGCATCGTCAATGTACACCAAGCTCACCCAACCGGGAAAGAGCGCGGGCACCCAACCGTTGAGCAGGTTAGTGATAAAGCGCCCGGTGGGTTTGCGGTCGCCCGGACCGTAGATGGCCGCGGGCTGGACGCAGATGAGCGGCACTCCTTTGTCTGCATACGCGAACGCCACCTGCTCGGCTGCGCGTTTGGCCTTTTCATAACGCGAGAGAAAGTAGCCGCGATGAACCGTTGTCTCAGTGGCGATTTGGCCCTTGGCCTCGCCAATGCAGGCGGCGGTGCTGGTATAGACGACCTTGGCGACGCCGACCGCCAATGCCGCCTCCATGGCGTTGCGGGTCCCCCCGGTTTCAGTGGCCAAGAGTTCGGCCTCGTCCAACCCCCACAAGTCGTAGAGCGCTGCGGCGTGGAAGAGGGTATCGCAACCTGCGAGCGCGGCTTCGATGCTATCGCGGATGAGGATATCGCCGCGGATGATTTCGACGCCTAGGGCCTCCAGCGTCTCGGTCTGACTAGTGGGCCGCGCTAGCACCCGGACTTGTGCGCCGCTAGCGACGAGGGCGCGGACCAAGGCCCCGCCGACCAAGCCGGTGCCGCCGGTGACCAACGCTCGCATTAGGCCGCGGCTTCGGCCCCGAGATGTTGGCGCAAAAAGACGCGCAGTGGTACGTCCTCATCGGTAGGCGAGGTGTAGCCATAGCCGCCAGTAGGCGCGTACCCTAGTAGCTGGCGGCGGATCGGGTCAGAGCGCTCAAAAAGGTGTTCGACGGTCTGGTCGTCGCGGGGGCGAAGCCAGCGATAGGAGTACCCGTAGAAGAGCGCCTTGCGGGCAACAGCGGAGACATTGGAACTAGCCGAGTGCCAGATCCGGCGGTCGAAGAGCACCGCCCCGCCCTGCGGCACCAGCACGGGGACGGCGTTGCGGGGCAAGGAGCCGTCGTCGGGAATCTCATACGCGTCCAGCAAGTGGCTGCCGGGCACGACCCAAAAATTGGCGCGGCCTACTGCCGAACAGTCGCTGAGGAAATAGGCCATCTTGACCGAAATCCGCGGCCGGGGGCTGGACTCGATCTCGTGGTTGACGCGGTCCGAGTCTTGGTGCCAGCCCTGCATCTCAACTTGGCCGTTGCCGGGTTCGGCGGCCGGGCTATAGGCGAGGACGGTGTGGTAAATCTGGATATTCCAGCCGAGTGTTCCCCAGATCTTAGGCAGTGCTCGGGGCCAATCGACCAAGTCTAGGTAGCGCTCGTCGCGCCAAACCATGTCGCGGACGGTCAGCCGGTCGTAGGGACCGACGCCGCGCTTTTGGCGTTCCTCCGCGTCAATTCGGTCAGAGACTTCCACGAGTGCGTCAACCACGTCGGGAGGCAGCATTTCGTCGAAGACGAGGTAGCCGCGCTGTGCGAACGCTAGGCGTTCAGCCTCGGTCAACTCGTACTGCAAGCAAGAGGCATCCATAGGAGTCCCCCATCCAAGCGGCGAGCTATTGGGCCGCGAACTACAGGTCGTATCCTGCTTCGCCGTGCTCGCTCACGTCGAGCCCATCGGCCTCAGTCTCTTCATCTACTCGCAGGCCGCTGACTTTGTCGATGACCTTGAGAATGATAAACGAGACGATCAGGGTGTAAACGGCTGCGCCGACCGCGGCGAAGGCTTGGATGCCGAGCTGCTTGCCCATGTTGAGGCCCTCGACGGTGCCGCCTAAGGAAGTCGAGGCAAAGAAGGACACCAGCAAAACTCCGACCAAGCCGCCGAAGCCGTGAACCCCGACTACGTCGAGCGCGTCGTCGTACCCGCAGGTGCGCTTGAGCCAAGTGGCGGCCCAGTAGGCGACGACACCGGAGCACAGGCCGATGGCAAAAGCGCCGAGCGGCCCCACGGTGCCCGAGGCCGGGGTAATGGCCGCTAGCCCGGCGATGGCGCCGGTGGCAAAACCGAGCGCACTGGGTTTGCCATTTTTGATCCACTCGATGAAAATCCACGTCAGCGCCGCGACGCTAGGCGAGATTTGGGTGACTACGACCGCCATCGCTGCCTGCCCATTCGCTGCCAAGGCACTGCCGCCATTGAAGCCGAACCACCCCACCCAGAGCATGGCCGTGCCGACGAGGTTCATGGTCATGTTGTGCGGGGGCATGGGCTGCTCGGGATAGCCGGTGCGCTTGCCAACGAGGATCGCGGCGACCAATGCGGCCGCTCCGGCGGTGATGTGGACGACGATGCCGCCGGCAAAATCAAAGACGCCCATCGCGCCCAAGTAGCCGCCCTCTCCCCAGACCATGTGGGTGATGGGCAGATAGACCAAAACGCACCACAGCCCGCTAAACCACAGCACAGCCGAAAACTTCATGCGCTCGGCAAAGGCACCGACGAAAAGCCCGGGGGTGATGATGGCAAACGTCATCTGGAAGACGAAGAACAGCAATTCCGGGATGGTGCCTGAGAGGCTGTCCACGGTGACGCCGCTGAGAAAGGACTTGGACAGGTTGCCGATAAAGGGGTTGTTGGCCGTAAAGGCCAAGCTATAACCGAAAATGGTCCACAAGACCGTAATCAGGGCCGCAATCCCAAAGCAGTGCATAAAGACCGAGAGCACGTTGCGCGTGCGGACCAGACCGGCGTAAAACATGGCCAAGCCGGGGATCATCATAAAGAGGACCAAGCCGGTGGAAATCAGAATCCAAGCCGTGTCGCCGGTGTCGAGCGCATCTTGGGCGAAGGCAGTTTTGGGAACTACGAAAGAAATAAGAGCCAGCAGGGCGAGGAGGCCCCACTTTCCGCGAACGAGCATGTCGAACCCCCTTTTAGATGCGAGCTAGGTGGAATGCGTGCAGGAGTAAGTTTATATAAATAAGAAAAATTGGGCCGTTACCCAAGCGTTGATGGCAAAGTTGTCAGATTGGAACGACAAAAATGGCGAGAAAGGGGTGTTGCGGCAGGCGGTAGCGGACGCGGGGTTTAGGCGGCATGGCCGTGAACGATTTGGTCCATGATCCGGCTAGTGCGGGCGGCGCTTGTGCCAGTGCTGGGGCATTCGCCTCGGCCCAACAGGGCATTGACCACCGTCTGGATCAAGGGTTGCTGGACGTGTTGGGGTGGGTCGATGGCAAAGGTTTGGGTCCCGGCGTTGGTGGTCAATGCGACCGGGGTGAAGGCAAAAGTGGAAAAGGCGATTCGGCCCTTGTCGCCGACGATTTCGATCTGGTCGCAGCGCTGGTCGGCGGCGAAGTTCCAGACACCTACACCGAGTGCGCCGGATTCGAAGGCGAAGCTGGCGGTAACGGCGTCTTCGGCCTGATAGAGCTTGGCTTGGTTGGTCGCGTGGCCCGAGGCGTGGGCGATGGGGCCGAGCAGAAAGTCGAGGAAGTCGAGCTGGTGCGAGGCCAAGTCGAAGAAATAGCCGCCGCCCGAGATTTCTGGGACGACGCGCCAAGGCAGAGCGTCGGGATCCTCGGACGCGGGTTGGCAAAGGGCGATGGAGGCGAAGCGCACTGCGCCGATGGCCCCGTCCTCGACCAGCGATTTGACCTTGAGGAAAGCGGGCAGGGCGCGGCGGTAGTAGGCGACAAAAAGCGGCACTCCGGCCCGGCGGCAGGCGTCGATCATCGCCAAACACTCGCCGTGGTTGCGTGCCATGGGCTTTTCGACGTAAACGGGTTTGCCGGCTCGGGCCACTTGGGCCGTGTAGTGTGCGTGGGTGTCGGGAGGCGTTGCGATATAGACCGCATCGACGTCTGGGTCACCGATGAGTGCGTCGGCTTGGTCGTACCACTTGGGTACGCCGTGGCGCGCGGCATAGTCGCGGGCCTTGTCCGCGCTGCGGCGCATGACCGCCACCAGCTTGGAATCGCGCGTCTTGTACAGAGCGGGGCCACTCTTTACCTCTGTGACGTCGCCGCAGCCGATGATACCCCAGCGAATTGTAGCCATGAAACGTTCTCCTGACGAGCGAGTTAGGCGGCCTGTTGGACGATAGCTAGCAGGCCGTCGCCGCAACCACTCTCAACTCGGTCGAGCCGCTGGAGCATTGAAGTGGATCCGCTCAATCAGCGACTGAAAAGACTGCCTGCGGTAGGGCTTAAAAGGGCGAGAGGGCGCAAAGTACGAAGATGACATATAAACGGCATAAGAGGCAAATAAAAAAACTTCCTATCCGCGAAGTTCCCCTCTACCAATTAACTGACGTTGCGCCGCCTTTGTCCCCGATTTCCTATCCCTGTATCCTTTCCGCTACACTCCAGCATCTCATAGCCCCTCCTCCCCACTGAGCCGCCGTGGCACGATTCTTGCCTGTTGCCGATGCCACCCCACCCGCACCCAAGGCATGGCTCATGGCCGAATTCGATACCATCGCCAAACATCTCATCCATACCTATCCCCGCGACTTCGCCCGCTTCGCCCTCCAGCACGACGACATCGAGGTGCTCGACGTGATCGACACCGAGCAACCCACTGTCGAAGCCCACCGCACCGACAGCCTCATCCGCGTCCGTATCGACGGACAGGAGGCACTGATTCATCACGAGTTTCAAACCACCGATAGCAGCCCGCCCATGTCGCAGCGCATGGCCGGCTATATCGGGCGCGGCATTGAGCAGCATGGGCTACCGGTCTATTCCAACGTCATTTATCTGCGTCCAGACGCCGGCCGCACCGATCCGGGGCACTATCTCCAAGAGCGGCATGGCTACCGCGTGTTGGTGCAATACAAGGTGATTCGGCTGATTGAGCTAGACGGCCAACGCATTCTCGACGAGGGGCATTCGGGCTTGCTTCCGTTTGCGCCGTTGATGCAGCGGCCAGCGGGGGTGGATGCCGAGGCGTGGTTGCGCCAGTGTTTCCATCGGGCGCAAGAGGTGCCGATGGACGAGACCGTCAAGGCCAATTACTTGGCCGATCTTGCGATTTTGAGCGGTTTGGTGTATAGATTAGAAACGGTTATGACCATCGTATCGGAGGCGACCATGTACGAATCGTCGGTAGTGCAGTATTTCACGGAAAAGGCCCTCAAACAAGGCATTGAGCAAGGCATTGAGCAAGGCATTGAGCAAGGCATTGAGCAGGGCGGCCGAGAACGCGCCATTGAAGATTTGCTCGACGTGTTGGAGATTCGCTTTGGGTTCGCCGCGTCGGATCCGTTGGCCGCTCGGCTTGGGGCCATTGACGATATGCAGCACCTCAAGCAGTTGCACCGAGCGGCCATACAGATGCCCAGCCTCGACGCCTTTAGGCATCTGTTAGACGCCGCCGAATAGCACGATTCGCTTCGGCGACGCGGACGCTGTGCCGCTACTGGGGGCGACGGCCCTCCAATCGGTGGGCATTGCAGCGGCTCCGCTCAATCAAAGGCTGAAAACAATCCCGCCAACTCTTCCTCGTCTTCCTCGTCTTCCTCAATGGGGCTGTCGGGAGCGGAAATAGGTTTGAGATCCAGTGCTTCAGTTACATCGCTCCAGGAACTAAACGTAATACCACCAGCACCAAACTCGGTGCCTCCTTCTATGAAGAATGTTCCTACCAGTATCCCAACCATACGAACCTCTCCTGACGCATTCGGAACCGTGTAGACTGGGCCACCACTGTCGCCATTTCGGGCAGGTTCGCCAAGCGCATCATGGTAATACCCATAATAATCAGTTCCTTCTACAGGAGCAAGCAGTGCACGTTCCTCCACCGTGTTTCGCAGCGGAGTACTGGTTCGTGCACCGAATGCCAATACCTCCAACCCTTCAGTTGGCTCAACAGAGCCGGTGACGGTGTAGGTGGTATTGTCTGCACCGCGGACCTGGAGCGGAGCAACCCGTTCAATGTAATCATCGTGACCGGGGTCAAGACAGAACTCCTCCAAGTCACCGCTCCAGGTGAGGGAACAGCCGGGTTTCTTCGCAGTCGGGTAGACAGCAAAGACAGCGTCTGCGACAAGAATATCGGTGTCTCCTTCAGTTCGGATAGCAGAGGTGCGGAAGAGTTTACCAAGGAGGTGCTTGAGTGTGAACTCGCTAGACACGCCATGACCGATAAAGGAATCGACTCGGGTATAGTCTTCTGCTGTGCCAAAAGATTGAGCTGCTGTGTGTCCAGATAGGACAAATCCTCGTTCACCGGTCGTAGTCTCAAGACCGCCGAGGGTGAGGGTGCTACAGGCGGTGAGGAAGTCAAAGTCGCCTGATTGGAAGATCGCAGTGTCTCCACCCATCGGCGTGTTGCGCTCTGGTGTAGTAACACAAGAGTCATACGGAGGACCAGGATCCTCAGGCTTCACTCGGACCACCACCTCAGCAGGTGCACTGACACAGTCAGTGTCGATACACACGTAGTAGTAGTATCTCGTAGTTTGGGTAACCGTTGGTGCACTGTGTGTGCTGGTGACAGTAACAGATGATCCGGATGCAACGACGCCGGTTGATGCACTGCCAGCTTCACGGACACCGCCGACTGTTGGTGTCGTGGTTTGTCCCGTGTGTCGATAGATACGGATGGCCTGCGCAGGTGCAGAAGCGTCACCGGTATTGGTAATTGTTGTGGTGATGGTGATCGGGAAGGTGGATTGGAGAGAGATCGGGGTTGCAACACTTTCGGTCACGGTGAGTGACGGTTGTGGTTCAGGTATCTCCGGTTCTTCCGGAGTTTCTGGTTCTTCGTCCTCAGGTTCACTGGGTTCAACGAGTACTGATCCCGGCATAGCGGAGATCATCACGTTGTCGAGTGCGAGGGTGGTGAAACTATTGGTAGTGATGCCGAAGAATCGAAGAGTGAAGGCATCGCTGATCTGGTCACCGGAAAGGGTGTAGGTCTCCAGGTGCCATTGACCGTCAGCGTGTCGTTGATTCCAGTTGTCGAGTCGTTGGTAGGCACCATTGTTGCCAATGTCGACACCAAGGAACTCCGATGCACCCATACCGGGGTCAAGGTAGCGGTAGAAGGAAAGGGTCACCGACTCATGTGCGGACAAATCAACCGGAGACGAAAGGGTCATGAAACAGATAGAGCATCCCTGAGCCTTTGCAACAATATTGCCGGGACCTTCGCCGGGAACGGTTGCATCAGCACCAAGAGAAGCAGCTTCCCACTTCGGTCCTCGCCATCGATCAAGTCCATCTTGAAACGTATCCAAAAAGAGGTTCGACGGATTCTCTGTTTCCTGTGCTGTGCTCGCAGGAGTAATCGTGAGTCGCCAGGAATTCAAAACACCGGTATCCTTCTGTTCATAGTCCCCGACCCGGAGGTGCCAAGTACCGCGTGCTGACTGTCCCTGCAATGAGTCGGTCGCCGGAAGGGTGCCGACAATGTTGTCGTCAGGGTTAATACCTTTCACCACACCGTCGTACAACGTCGTCACCACACCACTCGGAGCCACCAAATCAATCTTCAAATCACTCTTGAACGAGTGGGTAATATCGACCTCGACGGCGACCGTACCCACCGTCACGTCGTCTGGCACGGTAATACTGCCGACGATACGTTGTTGCTTGGGGGTGCCCTCAAGGGCCGCGTGCGGCGACTCGAAAAAGGACATCGGCGAACCAAAGCCCGTCACCGGGGCAACCCGCCTGATCGCTCTCGTCGTCGGCCGCGTCCGCACCTTGCCGGATGATGTGATAACCCCAACAGACGGCTCCACGTGAATGGGCGTGACCGGAAAGCGCTGCTTTAGGGCTTGGTAGAGCTGTTTGCCGCCCTGTGCCGTCCAATAATCGCGGTCAATGCCCAGATAAACCCGATCCGCGCCGTTGATAGGCAGGACCCCTGACAGCAACACCGGCACCTCGTCGAGCAGCCGCGCCACCGTGGCGTCTTTCTTCTCGTTGCGCAGAATAGACCCCCACACCACCTCCGTCACCGGATCCAGCGAGTACCCACCCGGTTGACCCATCCGCAACGACGAGACCGCCGCATCCGACGGATTGGCCACATAGCGGGCCAGCAGCGCCGCGTCCTCAAGCTCAACTCGACCATCGCAGTTGACATCGCCTAGCGTCCTCAAGCCGTGGTGGGGAAGCGACACGGCGGGATCAACACTCAACATGGCCACCAGCAGTCCGTCGTCTAAATCCACGTGGCCGTTGTTGTCCACATCGCCGAGTATCCCCTCCAGCGTCGGCACCACCCCCTTCCCTCGCCCCTGCGGCTCCGCTGCCACCACCACATCCACCGACCCCACTCCGACGCCAAAGTCCGAGTCCACATGCGCAACCAGCCCCTCTCCCGAAACCACCAACCCATACGTCGCAGACGATCCCGATCCTGCCGCCTGCGGCACCGCCGCTACACGTGCTCCGCCCAGCGGCACCCCCGCCTGCCCATCTATCAGCACCATCTTGCCCGTCCAATGCGCACCCGCCACCGTCAAACGGTAGATATACACCCCCGAGGCCGCCGCCCGACCCGCCGCATCTGTGCCATCCCATCGCGCCCGATAGGACCCTGCGCTCTGCTCCTCATCCACCAGCGTCGCCACCCGCTGACCCAAGACGTTGAACACCTCCAACCGCACCGGTGAGGTCGCCGCTAGCTGATAGGGAATCAGCGTCGAAGGATTAAACGGATTGGGATAGTTTGGCCCCAGCCCAACTTCTGACGGCAGTACCCAACCCCCACCCGCCGCCAGCGGCAGCGCAAACTGCCCGGTCTCATCCGTGGTCGCTTGTCCCACCAGCCCCCGACGCAGATCGGCTAGGTCAAACAGCACCACCTGCGCGCCTGCCACCGGCGACCCGTCCGCCAGCCGCACCTGACCTGCAATCATCGGCGACGAAGCCGGACTCGCGTCAACGGAAACCAACAGACTCAACAGACACACCCGTAGAAACAGCATAAAGCCTTGTGATCCTTTGCCCTATTTTAACGTGAGTGGCGTCCCCAATGCGGCCCCATGCGGAGGCCGGACTGCACGGGTTAAGCGGCCTTTTAACTGGAATCTTGCTTCTGCTTAACAACACACGATTGCAAAATATGCTTACAATACTCCTTGTCAATCAAAAAAGAAGAAGTCCCCACCAGAGCAGAGTACAAGCGAATCCGCTACGTCAAACTCCAGACGAGCGAGTTAGGCGGCCTGTTGGACGATGGCTAGCAGGTCGTCGCCGTATTTTTCGGCCTTGGCCGGGCCGATGCCGTGCGCCAGCTTGAGTTCTTCTAGGTTGGCAGGCCGCAGCAGGACGATATCGCGGAGCGTGCGGTCGCTGGCGATGACGTAGGGCGGCACCTTTTCGTCGCGGGCCAGCGTCATGCGGTGATGGCGCAGTGCATCGAAGAGGGCTTGGGCGTTTTCGTCGAATTCCTCGCGGGGGTTGGGAATGCGAGGACGGACGCGTGCGGTGCGGGCTGTCGGGAGCGGTGCCGATTTCGGCGGCAGCAGCAGGCGGGCGGGCCGCTCGGCGTGAATGACTTGGCGTCCTTCTTCCGTGAGGACCACGACCGGCCGCTCACCGCCGGAAAAATCGGCCCAACCGGCCGTGACCAGCCGGCGCAAAAGCTGCAAAAGCCACCGCTCAGAGTGTTCTTTGAGAATGCCAAAGGTCGGGGTCCGATCTAGGCCGTCGCGTGCAAGGCGTGCGTCCGTGGTGCCGCGCAGGAGTTTGGCCGCCATTTGGATGCCGTAGCGTCCGTGCAGGCGGGCGACCGCGCACAGGGCTTTGCGCACGGTGGTGGTGACTTCTGTGGCATTGCCTGCCTCGGCATGGGAGAGGCTACTGCATACGTCGCAGCGACCGCAGCCCGAGAGCGTTTCCTCCTCGTCGCCGAAGTAGCGCAGGATCGCGTCGTGGCGACAGGACCCGCCCTCGCTCCAGCGCATCAGCTCCAAAAAGAGATTCCACTTGTGCTGGACCACCGTCTGCTCAAGGGCATCGCTTTCGATCAGGCGGCGTCGCAGCGGCATGTCGCCGGGGGAGACCAGCAGGAGGCAGGATGCGTCTTGGCCGTCGCGCCCGGCGCGGCCTACTTCCTGATAATACGCTTCAATCGAGCTGGGCGGAGCCAAGTGGGCGATGGCGCGCACATCGGCGCGGTCGATGCCCATACCAAAGGCATTGGTGGCCACCACGACTTGGATTTGGTCTTGCATAAAGGCGCTCTGCACGGCGTCGCGGTCCGGCCCCATCATGCCCGCGTGATAGGCGGCCACCCGCCAGCCGGCCCCTTGGAGCCGGGCGGCTTCTTCCTCGGTGCTCTTGCGGGTGGGGGCATAGACGATGGCGGTACCTGGCCTTTGGTCGGGCGCACAGAGTGCTTCGGCCAGCAGCGCATCAATCCGCTGGCGGCGCTCAGCGGCGCTGTTGATTTCGGCGACTCGCAGCGCGAGGTTGGGCCGGGCAAAGCCGCGCACTAGCTGTGGGGTGTCGCTCGGCAGCCCGAGGCGTTCGAGGATTTCGTCGCGCACCACCGGCGTGGCCGTGGCGGTGCAGGCGAGGACCCGACAGTCGGGCAGTTCGCGGACCAGCTCGCCAATCTGCAAGTACTCGGGCCGGAAGTCGTGGCCCCACTCGCTGATGCAGTGGGCCTCATCCACGGCAATAAGCGAGCACTTGATCTGGCCCAGGAGCGCGCGGAAGCCAGAGTAGGTCAGCCGCTCGGGCGCGGCATAGACCAGCTTGTACTGGCCTTGGGCCACCCCGCGCATGCGGCGGCGCAACTCGTCGCCATCGAGGGTTGAGGATAGGTACGTGGCAGCGACGCCGCGCCGCTGTAGCGCTTGGACTTGATCGTGCATCAGGGCGATGAGCGGCGAGACCACTAAGGCCGTGCCCGGCAGGAGGGTAGCGGGTAGCTGGTAGGTCAGGCTCTTGCCGCCGCCGGTGGGCGCGACCAAAAGCAGGCGACTGGTGGCGAGCAGGGTTTCGATGGCTTCGCGTTGGCCGGGCAGAAAACGCTCAAAACCGAGCCGAGCCAGCGCGGCGTCGAGAATGGCTGGAGGGGGCTTGAGGGAGTCGGCGTCGCTGAGCAGGAGGACGTTTTTATGTTCGGTCATTCGAAAGGCTTGGATCGGCGTGGTAGTACCTCACGGAGCAGAAAATATAAGGTAGGGGGCGGTTTGCAAACCGCCCCCTACTTGCAATTGGCGTACCAGTCCAATTTTCAGAGAAGACAAGCGCGTGACGCAAAAAGCGCTGTGCAGGTTACTACACAGCGCTGTATCGCCTACCGGACTCGGGGCGGAGAATTCCTATGGACTTGCAGAGCTAACCGTCAGACTGCCGCTGATCCCAGGGGCCGTAGATGGCCAGCGTGGTGCCGGGATGCTGGATATTGACGAAGAGCACTTGGCCATCGGGCGAGAAGGTCGCGCCGGCGAATTCGGAATTGTTCATGCGGTTGTGCCCGAAGCGGTAGATTTGGCCGGCGGGCGTTACGCCGACGAGGTTGTTTTCCCCGCTGCCGTCTTCGCAGACGATCAAGTCGCCGAAGGGCGAGACCGTGAGGTTGTCGGCGTTGTCGACTAGGTCGCCGTCGTTCGGCTCGACGAACAGTTCGAGCGTCCCCGGTGCCTTGCTCTCATCGGCCGTGCCCTCGTGCGGGCTGGGCTGGTAGCGGAAGATCTGGCCTTTCTTTTTGCGGCCGCCGCTGGTGCAGGCAAAGTAAATCGCCTCGCGGCCGTACCACATGCCCTCGCCGCGGGCAAAGCGGGCGCAGCCCTTGCCGTCAAATCCCTGAAAGCGCAGGTCGTCTTTCGGCGACTCGACGTTTTCCATATCGACCCAGCGCACGGCGAGCGACTCGCCTGGGCGCACTAGTGCTTTGTCCCAGTTGCGAGTATCCAGACGGGGATGGTCGATTACGGCCAAGGCTTGCAGCCGCCCAGCTATTAGTTTGCCCGGTGCGTCGGGTATGTAGCGGTAGATCAGGCAGTCGCCGGTATCTTCGGTCTGATAGACGATTCCCGAGCGGGGATCGACGGCGATGGCCTCGTGCCTGAAGCGCCCCATGGCCTTGAGCGGCACGGGCGCGGCGCGGCGGATTTCTGTGGTAGCGGGGACCTCGAAGTTGTAGCCGTGGTCCCTTTCGATCGGCCCATCGATCCGCTGGGTATTCTCTTCGCAGCTAACCCAGCTACCCCACGGGGTTGGCCCGCCGGCGCAGTTGACCGCGGTGCCAGCCAAGCTGAGAAATTCTTTCTCCACTGCGCCAGTTTGCGCATTGTACACGAGGGTCGTAGTGCCGCCCAAACCCGGCATCTTGCCTTGGCCCCAGTCGTACAGGTCTTCTTTGGGCAGTTTGCCTAGGTTTTCGTTGTCGTCGCCAAAGGCACCGGCTTCCTTCGACCCGGGGCCCAGTTCGTGGTTGCGCACCAAAACGATGCGGCCCTCTGGCCCGGGGAAAGCAGCCATCCCGTCGGCGGCACCCGGCAACCGCAGGCCGTCGTCCATGAGTTTACCTGCGCGCGAGAGAACTCGGTAGCTAAATCCCTCGGGCAGGTCGAGGATGTCTCCGGGGTCGGGCACGAGCGGTCCAAAGCTATTTTCGAGCACGGACTCACCCCAAGCGAGATGGCGATGGAGGCCGGCAAAGCCGATGGAAACGGCTGCCGCGCTTTTGAGGAATTGGCGTCTAGAAACGGGCATGAGAGAGTCTCCGATAGCTAAGAGGCATGAGAGCGGCTTGCAGGGGCTTGTACAAAAATACCAAGGCGCATCTTATGGTCAAATGCGAGCTTTCTCGGCGTCCGTATATTAAAACGATGCGATTCCAAAAACCCCAGTGGCACGACGAACTCCCCTCGACCAATACGACCTTGGTCGAGGGGCTGCGCGCGGGTCGGGACCTGCCCGATGGCTTCGTGCTGGCTGCTCGTTCTCAGACCGCTGGCCGGGGCCGCTACGAACGGCAGTGGCTCGCTCGGCCTGGCCGCAACTTGACCTTTTCCGCGCTATTGCAGACCGCTGCGTCGCCGTTGCAGTTCCTGTCGCTGCCGCAGGCTGCGGCCTTGGGCGTGGTGGCCTATTTGGAGAAGAATGGTTTGGCGGCGCAGACCAAGTGGCCCAACGACGTGCTAGTGGGCGGCCGCAAGATTTGCGGCATTTTGGCCGAGCGTTGCGGAGGGGTCGTTCTTGGAATTGGCCTCAACGTCAACATGGATGCCGACGAGGCGGCGGCCATCGGCCAGCCCGCTACCTCGCTGCGGATTGAGTCGGGCACCGAGCGCGATGTCGGGCGGGTATTGGACGAGTTGCTAGCGCATTTGCAGGTGTGGATCGGGCGCTGGGAAGAAGGCGGCTTTGCGGCGCTGAGTGCGGCGTGGGAGTCTCACTGCGCCAATTTGGGCCAGTACGTCGCAGTCGGCGAGTACGCGGGCGTGGTGCTGGGCTTTGGCTCCGCCGGGCAACTGCTGCTGCGCGAAGACGACGGGACGCAGCGCGAGGTGTGGACCGGCGATGTGGCTTAGCTGATGTGCGCCAGCACCTGTCCGTCGGCCACCTGATCCCCGGCATGGACCAAAATATCGGCGACCGTGCCTCCGACGGGAGCCGTTACCGGCATTTCCATCTTCATGGCTTCGAGCACGATGATTCCCTCGCCCGCCTCTACGTGGTCGCCGACTTGGACGAGGTGGCGGATCACTTTCCCGGGCATCTGGGCTTGCACCGGTGCGCCATCTCCGGCCTTGGGTGTCGGCGAGGAGGGAGCCGCCACATCGGTTGATTGCTCCAAACTGACTTGGAAGCGGCGGCCATCCACCGTGGCCGTGTCGCCGTCAATGGCTACGGCGTAGCTACGGCCATCGACGGTGATTGCATAGTGCGCCGGACCGTTAGCCGGGGCTTCTTCTTTTTGCTCTTTCTCGACCTTGCGCACGCCGATTTCGCCTTCTCCCTTGAGGAAGGCGAGGCCCTTGTCTTGGCAGGCGGCGACGATAAAAATGTTTTCGTCCGTCTCTTCAAGACCGGCTTCCCGCAGTTGTTTGCGGGCCGGTTCGACGCCTTTGTTCGGGTCGGCGTCGTTGCGTTCGAGTGGCTTTTGGGTCGTTGGCTCTAGTTCGAGCTGTTGAGCGGCGATCTCGACGACCGAGGGGTCGGGCGCGACCGGCGTCTTGCCGAAGTAGCCCAAGACCATCTGGCCGTAAGGCGCGGCGATCCGCTCCCACGGGCCGAACATGACGTTGTTGAAAGCCTGCTGAAAGTAAAACTGCGAAACCGGCGTCACCGAGGTGCCGAACCCGCCCTTTTCGACGACCTCGCGCATGGCCTTGATCATGTCCGGGTACTTGTCCATGATGCCGTTGTCGCGCAGCATCTGGGTGTTGGCCGTCAGCGCGCCGCCGGGCATGGGGCTCCAGGGAATCATCGGCTCCACGGCCACGGCTTCGGGCGGCAGGAAGTAGTCGGCCATGCACTCCTTGAAGACTTCCTCGGCGTCGCGGATCTTGTCGACGTCGATGTCGAGGTCGTAGTCGGAGCCGCGCAGCGCGTGCCACATGACGATGATGTCGGGCTGGCAGGTGCCGCCGGAGCAGGGGGCCATAGACAGGTCGATGGCGTCGGCCCCGGCGTCGAGGGCGGCCATGTTGGCACTGACGCCAATGCCGGCTGTTTCGTGCGTGTGAAAGTGGATGAAGGTGTCCTCGGGCAGCATGGCACGCGCCTCGGAGATCGTCTCATAGACTTTGGCGGGCACGGCCGTGCCCGAGGCATCCTTGAAGCAGACCGCGTCGTACGGGATGCCAGCGTCTAGTATCTGGCGCAAGGTCTTGGTGTAGAAGGCCGCGTCGTGGGCACCGGCGCAGCCCGGCGGCAGTTCCATCAGCGTGACGCAGACTTGGTGTTTGAGCCCGGCATCCACAATGCACTGCCCCGAGTAGATGAGGTTGTCGACGTCGTTGAGCGCGTCGAAATTGCGGATGGTGGTGATGCCGTGCTTTTTGAAGAGTTCGGCGTGGAGCTTGACGATGTCGCTCGGCTGCGATTCGAGGCCGACCACGTTGACGCCCCGCGCCAAGGTCTGGAGGTTGGCGTCTGGCCCCACCGTTGCGCGAAAGGCGTCCATCGCAGCAAAGGCGTCTTCGCCGCAGTAGAAGTAGAACGATTGGAAACAGGCCCCGCCGCCGGCTTCAAAATAGTCGATGCCAGCTTCCTTGGCCGCGGCGACGGCCGGCAAAAAATCGGACGTGAAAACACGCGCTCCATAAACCGACTGGAAGCCGTCGCGGAAGGCGGTACACATGAAGCGAACTTTCTTCTTGTTCACGGTCGCATCCTCGTTGTCTATCCCACCAGCACGGACCACAAGACCCCGGCACCTACCGCCGAGCCGATGACCCCGGCGACATTGGGAGCCATCGCGTGCATCAGCAGGTAGTTATTGGGGTCTTCGCGCTGGCCCATCATCTGCACCACGCGGGCCGAGTCGGGCACGGCCGAGACCCCGGCAGCGCCGACGAGGGGGTTGATTTTGTCTTTGGTGAAGAGGTTCAAAAACTTGGCAAAGAGCACGCCGCTGGCCGTGGCGACGGCAAAGGACAAAGCGCCGAGGCTGAAGATTAGTACCGACTGCGGCGTGAGAAAGGTCTGGGCTTGGGTTGAGCAGCCGACCGAGAACCCGAGGAGGATGGTGACGATATCGACCATTGAGGTGCGGGCGGTCTGGGCCAAGCGCTCGGTGACGCCGCTTTCCTTGAGCAGATTGCCGAAAAACAGCATGCCGAGCAGCCCAATCGCACCTGGGGCGAGGAGCGCGCAGATGAGGAAAGCGACGATGGGAAAGATGATCTTTTCGCGCTGCGAGACCTCGCGCGGGGGCTTCATGCGAATTAGCCGCTCCTTGCGGGTGGTCAAGAGTTTCATCACCGGCGGTTGAATTACTGGTACCAAGGCCATGTAAGAGTACGCGGCAATGGCAATGGCCCCGAGCAGGTGAGGAGCTAACTTGGCTGCGAGAAAGATCGCGGTTGGTCCGTCGGCTCCGCCGATAATGCCGATGGCCCCGGACTCGGCCGGAGTGAAACCCAGGTAAAGCGCGCCGATCAAGGTCAGGAAAATGCCCGTCTGCGCCGCGGCCCCCAGCAGCACCAGCCGGGGGCTGGAGAGCATGATCGAAAAGTCGGTCATCGCGCCGATACCGAGAAAAATCAGCGGCGGGAAGATTCCTTGGCTGACGCCGAAGTAGATGTAGTAGAGCACACTGCCTTGGTCGTACACGCCGATGGCCATGCTGGAGATAGACGGGAGATTGCCCACGATGCAGCCGAAGCCAATCGGCAACAGCAGCAGCGGCTCGTAGTCTTTGCGGATGGCTAGCGAGATGAAGACAGCGCCGATAACGATCATCAACAGGTTGCCGCCCGACATGTTGGCCACGGCCGTGGTAGAGAGGAATTCGAGGAGAATTTCCATGGCCGTTTAATCGTTTTGGCGGTGCGCGTGCAGGGCGAAGCCGATGGCCGCGGCGATGGCAGGTGCCTCGTTCTCTTTGCTCTGACTCTGCGTGTGCAGTTGGGCTGGGGGAATATAGGGGTGGATCGCGGCGAGGATCCTCGGCAAGACGGCGATAAAAACGCTGACTAATACTAGGGCAGTGAAGACGATGCTCATGCCCACGAAGGCCAGGTCGAGCCCCTGCGCGAGTGGATTGTCGAGTGCAAGTTGCTTCATATCTAAGTGGCTGTGTAGAAAGTGAAAAACATTAAGGTATGGCGACGGGCCGATAAGTCAAAAGGCGTTAGAACGTCGGTCCGGACTGTTCGACGAGATGCTTCAGATAGAGGCAATACGCATTGTCTTCGGAGTAATTGGCGATGCGGAGGAGCTGATCCGCGCCAATGTAGCCCTTGCGGTACGCTATTTCCTCGATGCAGCCCACTTTGAGCCCTTGCCGGTGCTCGATGGTTTGGACGAAGTCGCTGGCCTCTAAGAGACTCTCGTGCGTGCCGGTGTCGAACCAAGCAAAGCCCCGCCCTAGCACCTCGACCTTGAGCTGTTTGCGACGGAGATACTCGATGTTGACATCCGTAATATCAAGTTCGCCGCGGGCCGAGGGTTTGAGATCGCGGACGATGTCAACGACCTCCTCGTCGTAAAAATAAAGGCCGATGACCGCGTAGTTGGACTTGGGGTTTTGCGGCTTCTCTTCAATGCTGATGGCATTACCCTCTCCGTCGAATTCGACGACTCCGTAGCGCGTGGGGTCGCTCACGTAGTAAGCGAAGACCAATCCTCCCTCTTGCAGTTGGCTGGCGCGCTGTAGAATCGCAGTCAGGCCGTGTCCGTAGAGGAAGTTGTCGCCGAATATCAAGGCACAGGGCCCCCCAGCGGCAAAGCCAGCACCGACGATAAAGGCTTGGGCTTGGCCTTCAGGCCGGGGCTGGACCGCGTATTCGATATCCAGCCCTAACCTACTACCATCGCCGAAGAGTTGGCGATAGAAATCGATGTGCTCCGGACTGGAGATGATGAGAATCTCGCGGATATCGGCCAGCATGAGCACCGAGAGCGGGTAGTAGATCATCGGCTTGTCGAAAATCGGCAAGATCTGCTTGGAGACCGATACGGTCAGGGGGTAGAGGCGCGTGCCTTGGCCGCCGGCGAGAATGATGCCCTTCATAGATCTACTCAATGCCCTTTTTTTGCGGTCCTTGGGGACGGGGCCTCTGCGGCCAGACGATCTGTCGCCGCTCGGGCGTCAGGCGCGCCAACAGCTCGTCCGAGGGGTGGTAGCCGTGGCGGAAGTTGCCCCAAGAGGGTCCGTAGCGATAGACGAAAATCCGGCGCGTACCCTCTTTCTGACGCCGAGCTGAGCCGTGCGAGAGGCCATCGACGAAGAGCAAGGCGTCACCCTTGGCCATATGGCACTCCACCGCGCCGGTGATGCCCTCGACGGTGGCACCTTCGGGCTTCATGCGATGCCGGTCTAAGTCGGGATGCGTGAAGTTGGACTTGTGGCTGCCGGGGATTAGCATGGTGCCGCCGTCGCCCGGGCCGATGTCTGTGAGCGCGACGAGGATGTTGATTTGGCCGCACATGTAGCGTCCGCGGTGGTAGCGAAATTGGTTGCGCATGATGGGAGGATAGCCGCCCGAGTGCAGGCCGATGGCCTCCCCAGGCTGGCGGAAGTTGGCAAAGTTTTCGTCGATAAAGAGCGGCCCGTGTGCGTAGTCGAACGTGCCCTCGCCGCCGACGAAGTGCTTGACTTTCTCGATCCAAGCGGGATGGTCGATCATCCGCTCAAAAGGCTCGCCCGCCTCGTAGATTTGCTGCAAGTTGAGGCCGTCAATCGTGCCATAGGTATGGGCGTGGATGTGCCCGTACCAGTCGCCCGGCTCTAGCGGCGGGATGGCGTTGAGGCAATCGTTGAGATCTTTGACCTCATCGGCGCTAAGCGCCCCCTCTAAGTGCAGGTAGCCGCGCAGGTCGAAGAGATAATTTTCGAGGTCCGTGACCATGAGTCCTCAGCGTTGGATGGGATCGCCCCAGGAGCCTTCAATATAAGGGAAGCGCTTCTCAAGATCGTCGGCCAGTTCGACGCCGAAGCCCGGGGCGTCGGGCAGAACCAAGTGGCCGTCTTCGATTAGCGGCTTCTCGCGCAGAATCTCCCACTGTAGAGGCCCCTGCTTCATATTTAGCTCGACTAGGCGCGGGTCAGGCAGCGCCGCGACCATGTGGGCGTTGGCCATGGTCATCAGGCCGTTGTGCCAGTTGTGCGGGATCAGGGGTATGCCGCCGTAGTCTGCGTAAGCCCTGTGGCCGACCTCCATGCAGAGGTCGATGCCGCAGACGCCGGCGTCGGGCTGAACGATGCCGAAGCCCTTCGCCTCCATGAATGGCTCGAACTGCGCCCAGGTAGTGAACGGCTCGCCGCCGGTGATGGGGATGGAGACGGCCTCGTTGAGCCGGGCGTAGTCCGCAGGAACGCGTTCGACCGGCTCCTCAAACCAAGCCCAGCCCATCTCGTCGAGCGCCTCGGCAATGGGCAGTGCCTCCTCCGTCGAGAGGCGGCAATTGCCGTCGAGGGCTAAGTCCATGCGCGCACCCACGGCCTCGTGGACTTGGCGCGCTATTTTGAGAAAGCGATCGACGGTGACGCCCGACCAAGCCCAGTGGGTGCCTATGCGCATCTTGTAGGCGGTGAAGCCCTCTTCAGCGTAGCCGATGGCCTCTTCGACGACTGATTCGGGGTGGTCGTCCCAGTCGTAGCGCACGCCCGAGGAGGCGTAGAGGCGGAGGCGGCGCAGGGGTTTCTGTCCTTGCACACAGAGCAGGTCGGCGGTGGGTTTGCCAGCGATTTTGCCGCGCAAATCCCACAGCGCGCAGTTGAGGCCGGCGTTGGCGATGTCGTTGGCGCGCTCTGCTTTGTTGTGCGGCGTCAGGTCCTCGTCGCGGGGGTCGCGGCCGATGAGACTGGGCTTGAGTTCGTCAATGCGAGCGGCGATGGTGGGTGGCACGCCGTACGCGCAAGGCTCGGCGATGCCCTGCAAGCCTTCGTCGGTTTCGATGATGCAAATTGAGCAGTCGGCCTTGGGCACGTGGAACGTGGCGCTGTACCACTGAAGTTCAGGCTCGTGGGCGCGCGAGAGCGAAAGCGTGCGGATGTCGGTGATTTTCATCGGGTTCCTATTCGATCATTGGTTTCTTTACGGGCCTGTATTAAAGGGCCACTTACTTTTCGCGTCAACACTGCCCGGCGAGCCTTCCCTTGTCGCCCGCAGGGTGCTCTCGTATTTTGAGGCCGCTTCCCAACCGAGGAGAAACCAAATGATCGAACATCCCTATCAGAATTTGCGCGGAGGACGCTGGCTAGTCGGCAACCTGCACACGCATACGACCGCCAGCGACGGCGAGCGCGATCACCAAGCGGTAATCGACGACTACGCGGGCCGCGGCTACGGCTTCTTGGCGATCACCGATCACGACATCTATACGTCCTTGGCAGACTACGAGCAATACGACGCCCAAGGGATGATATTGGTGCCGGGCAATGAGATCTCAGCCAACGGACCGCACGTTTTGCACGTAGGGTCCGCAGCGTGGGTTGCGCCGCATGCGGACCGGCAACAGGTAATCGACGAGGTCAACGAATTGGGTGGGGGTTTTGCCCTTTTCAACCATCCCAACTGGCACGGCAATTTCAACCACTGTCCGCAGGAGCTTTTACAAGCCTGCGAGGGCTACGTGGGCTTGGAGATATACAACGGCGTGATCTGCCGCTTGGACGGCAGCCCCTACGCGACGAATCGCTGGGATATGCTGCTGAGCGCGGGAAGACGCCTGTGGGGATTTGCCAACGACGACAGCCACGCGGCGAGCGGCGATGTGGGGTTGGGGTGGAATGTGGCCTATGTGGAGGAAGAGACGGCTAGCGGCGTGGTGGAGGCCCTGCGCGCCGGTCGCTTTTACGCATCGACGGGCGTTGAGATCAGCCAGATCCAAGTCGAGGGAAACAGGATTTGGATTGAGACGGAGAATGCGGCGCGGATCGTGGCCTTGCGCGCTGGCGCGAAGCGGATAGCCGTAGCCGATGGACGGGAAATTGAGGTGGAAGTGCCGGAGCGGGCGGGATACGTGCGCTTTGAGTGTTGGGGTGCCGGAGAGGCGTTTGCTTGGACGCAGCCGTTTTTTTGCGAGGAGGACGAGTAACATGAGTGACCTGATCGTCGTTCATCCAGATTTTGACGGAGTTTGGCCCTTTGCCGCCGACCACTTCCGCACCTTGTGGCCCGAAGCGGACTTTGTGCGCCTAGCGCACGGAGACGAGCGACCTTTGGACGAGGTGGTCGAAGATCCGAGCCGAGTGACGCGGTTGGCCACGCTCGGGGTGCCAGTGAGCCTGACGTGTCTGCAGCGTTTCAGCGCCTTGCAGGAGGCGACCTTTCAGGGGTCTTATGGCCGACGGCTAGGCGAGGGCTGTAGCGAGTATCTAGCCGAGGCTGGCGTCGCGGTGTACGACCATCCGAGCGAGGGGTTTTGGTCGCAGACCGTAGCGGAATTTGGCTTGGCCTTGACGCTGTGCGGGCTGCGGCGGATTCCGCAGTTGCACCGAGAGATTATCCAGAGCCAAGCGCCTTGGGACTACGAGCCGCCCGAGGGTCAGGGCCGGCCCGGGGGGCGCGGGCACCAGTTTGGCGACGACCCGGCCTTTGCCAGCGGCACGCTGTGCGGCAAGCGCGTGCGGATCGTCGGAGCCGGCAATATCGCCAGCCGCTACGCCAGCTTCGCATCGATGCTGGGAGCCGAGGTGGCGGCTTGGGACCCGTTTGCCACGGAGCCGTGCTTTCACCGGGCCGGATCGCGCCGCGAATACCATCTGGAGCAGTTAGTCGTCGATGCCGAAGTGTTCGCGCCCATGGTGCCGCTGACTGAATCGACGCGCGGCTTGGTTGAGGCTGGGCACATCGACGCGCTGCCCAAGGGCTGTCTGGTGGTGCTGGTGACCAGAGCCAGAATCTGCGATACCGACGCGATCCGGCGGCGGGTGATGGCCGATGAACTGAGCCTAGCGGCGGACGTGTGGGACCAAGAGCCGCTGCCGTTAGACGATCCGCTGCTGGGGCGGCACAACGTGGTGCATACGCCGCACAACGCCGGGCGCACGATCGACGCGAACAAGGCGTGGGCCGAGAAATTGGCCGTGCAGTTCAAGCCGCGTTAATTGCTCGCATTCGGTGCTGGGTTTATACTTTTACGACTCTTTCATTCAATTAAAAATACCCACTTAGGGAGTTATACATGAGGGGGATCGAAGCGGCGCAAACGGGACAACAGCAGCGCAACAAAGAGCTGTTGGGCGGAGTGCGCTACCTAAGCGAGAAAGTGCATTCCGAGGTCTTGCCGCTCACCGTGGATATCGGCAACCAACAGGCGCTGCACCAAGAGCAAATCGACGCCCTAGAGGGTTTACAGATCGCCGCCGCCGCGACCGCGATTCGTTCGCTGGCCTCGCTGGCCGAAATCGGCGAGCTGGATCACCTCGGCGGCGGTCTAGAGCTGATCCCGTCGCTCTTGTTGACTTTGGCGATCTCCGACTACGAGCGCATCGAATACACCATCGAACACGCCCATACCTCAGTGGGTTACTACGCGGCACTGGCGGCGCTGGGTTTTATCGCTGAGGAGATTGTCGTCGAGGGTTTTCGCCGCGGGCTCGACGCTCCCGGGCACGTGTCTTGGCTGCCGGGCGGCACCCAACTCAACGGCGGGCGCTTGGGGGTGATGATTCCGGTGGCCGTGGGCCAAGCCCTTGGCAAGCGGGCTAAGCGCGGCGAGGGTGGCTGGGTCATCTGCCACTGTGGCGACGCTGGCTACATCTCGGGCCAAGCGCTCAATGGCTTCAACGGCGCAGCCGTCCACGGGGCGCCGATCACTTTCGTCATGCACCGCAACGGCATCCAGCTTTCGGGCGCTACCGAGGGCATTATGGATAAAGATCCGCGTCCGATTGTCGCGGCGATGGGCGTGGAAGTCATCGAGATCGAGACTCTGCACGACGCTGCGGCGCTCTACGAAACCTATGTCGAAGGCTACAAACTGGCGCAGCAGGGTCGGCCGACGCTGATCTATCCCACGGGAACGCACGAGCAACTCGGCGACTTTGGCGAGCGCATGGGCATTGGTTCCGAGGTCGCGGCGTTTGCCGCCGAGCATGGCGTTGAGCTAAGTACACGAATCTGGGTCCCCGGTTCGCTGATGAGCTATCGCGACGTAGTGCCGATGCTCGAGTGCCTGTTCTTGGTCAACAAGCTCCCCGGCGGCGAAGGGCATCACGACGGTCACATGAAGGGCCGCGACGCCGCGCAAGTGCTGAGCAATCCGATGTTTCAAAAGACAGCGGCGGCGGACCAAGCCCTAGCGACGCTGCGCCAAGACGAGAAGCGCCAAGTCGAGACCCGGGCCAGACCTGCTCCCGGTAGCCGCAATTTGGTCCTGCCCGAGGATGTGCGGGAAAAGGTCAGCCTGCCCGAGGATGGCACGAGCGAAAGCGCACGCGCCGGGTCCGAGGCTGCGTACGCAGCGGTGGCCGCGCACTTTCCCGACGACGTATTCGTCGTTAGCTGCGACCTCGATCCTTCGACCAAGCTGGCGAAGGCGCGCGGGTTCTTGGCCGCGGATCACCAATTCGAGATGAGCATTGAGGAGCAAGCCGCTTGTCTGATTACCGACGGATTGGCGATGAGTGCGCCGGGTCCGCAGCTCAATGTGGTATCGACGTTTGCCGCCTTTTACGAGGGAATCGCCCGCGAGGGTTTTGACGTCTGGCGCTATCAGCGCAACCTCACCGGCGTCAACGAGGGCCTCAACGTCGCCTTTCACGTCTCGCACGTGGGAGCCTGCACTGGGCGCGATCACTTTTCGGGTTGGGGCTTGGAGTGGATCAACGTCGGTTTGAGCTATTTGCCCTATCTGCACCGCTTCTACGGGCCAGCCGATGCGCGGGCGGCGTTTTTGGCTGTCTGCGATATGGCGGCGCACTACGGAGGGCACATCATCGGCATCCCACGCGACTCCCTGCCCATCCTCGAAAAGCAAGACGGCTCGGGGCCGCTGTGGGAAGCGGGCGACGCTTGGGAGCCGATGACGGCTTATCGCACTTACGCTGGAGCCGAGCGGGCGATCTTGGCTTTTGGCGCGCCGGCTTTTCTGGCTGGCGAGGCGGCTGAGCAGTTCGAAGGCGCGGTGGATGTGCATATAATCAACGGGCTACCGCTGCCTGACGCTGCTTTAGAAGAACTAGTGGGCCGCTATCCCAAGGGTGTGGTGACGATAGAAGACGGCCTAATCGGCGCAGCGAATGTCGGCGTGCGCGGTTTTGCCGGGCTGGTGGCGGGCGTCGCTGGCGACTTGGGCATTCCGGCGGCGCACATCGGCATTACCGACCCGACGACGGCTCCGTCAGAAGGCCATTTAGAGACGTGGGCGCACTTCGGCATTACGACTGAGGCTCTCGTAGCAGCCGTAAGCGGGCTGTAGCAAAAATCAACAAAAACACCAAGCAAAAAGGCATTGAAAATGAAGCGGATCACACTACTAATCATCGCACTTTGGGCTTTCGGCTGTGGAACCGGCGACCAAGGTGGGGAAGCAACTAAGGAGATCTTAATGGATCCTACAGGCGAGGCCCTCAACGAGCAGGCACCCGACGAATTCTCCGTGCGCTTGGAGACCAGCGCCGGTCCGGTGGTCATCCAAGTGACGCGCGATTGGGCACCGATCGGAGCCGACCGGTTCTACAACTTGGTTCGCAATGGTTTTTACGACGATCAGCGCTTCTTCCGCGTGGTGCCTAACTTTGTGGTGCAGTGGGGCCTGAGCGGCAATCCAAAGCTGAACATGGCTTGGCGTCAAGCCAATATCCTCGACGACCCCGTCAAGCAGGTCAATACGCGCGGACGGATCACCTACGCCAAAACCAACCAGCCCAACACGCGCACGACCCAGCTCTTTATAAACTTGGGGGACAACTCCAAACTCGACGGCATGGGGTTTGCGCCTTTCGGCGAAGTGGTAGAAGGCATGGAGGTGGTCGATGCGATCAACGCCGAGTACGGCCAGCAGCCTTCCCAAGGGGAGATCGCCATGAACGGCAATGCCTATCTCGAAGAAAACTTTCCCAACCTAGACTATATCATCAAGGCCGAGATCATCGAGTAAATTGGCCGCCGAAATCCGCAATGAGGCCGTCGGACTAAAGGCCGGTACCCTAGCCGTTGTAACCGCTGTGCTGTGGGGCGGCAATCCGGTGGCGATCAAGGTGGGTCTCGACGGAGTGCCGCCGGCGGCGATGGCTGGCTTGCGCTTTGCACTAGGTGCTCTGACTGTATGGGTCGGGGCACTTTTTGCTGGTATTCAGTTGCGCATACCCCCCAGCGAATGGAGGGGACTGGGTGGCTTGGCGCTGCTGTTCGCGCTGCAAATATGGCTTTTGAACGCGGGCACTCAGTACACCACAGCCAGCCGCTCAGGGGTGGTGGTCAATATCTACCCCTTCTTTACGGCGCTCTTCGCGCACTTGCTCGTCGGCGACCGCTTGGGCTTGGGACAGTGGTTTGGCTTGCTCATTTCGTTTGCCGGCGTGGTGTTGCTGTTTTGGGAGTCGCTGGCGCTGGCCGAGACGCAGTACCTGCTCGGCGACGCGATGGTGGCCGCCAGCGGCTTGTTGTTGGGTTTGCGGCAGGTGGTGATCAAGCGACTAGTGCAGGGGCTCAACCCGTATCAGGTGCTGTTTTGGCAGGCCATGCTGAGCCTGCCGCTGTTCGCCGCTTGGAGTGCGTTCTTAGAATCCGAGGCTGAGTACGTCCTAACCGGCCCGGTCGTCGCTGGCGTGCTTTACCAAGGCATCGTCGTTGCTGGGCTGTGTTTTATCATCCTAGTCTTTCTGCTCCGACACCACTCGCCGGGGCGATTGGGAGGTTTCGGCTTTGCCACGCCGGTGGTGGGCGTGCTGTTGAGTGCCGCGCTCTTGGACGAGGCCATATCGCCCTATCTGCTGGCTAGCATGGGGTTGGTGGCTGTGGGGATTGTGGTTGCCAACTGGGTCGAGCGGGGTTAGGGCAACCGCAGGGGTTGCCCCTACAGATTGATAGAGTGGCGGTACTGGATAGAGGTCGCCTTGATAAGGATGATGCAGGTATTTGGATGGATTTTTGGCGGTAAGTTTTTTACCTCAGAAGGATGGTTAAGCACACCGTTCAATAGGATGATAAATCTTTCTTCAACTTGTTGTAGGCTGCGGCATCGTCGGGGTTGAGTCGGATCGCCTTATTCAAGTCCTCAATAGCCCGGTCATACTCGCCTTTGTAGCCGTAGGTTACTCCCCTGATTTTGTAGGCTGCGGCATAGTCAGGGTTAAGCTGGATAGCTTGGCTCAGTTCCTCGACACCCCGGTCATATTCCCCTTTGCGTATGTACGCTCTTCCTCTGTTGGTGTGGATCCAAGCTAGTGCAACTTTTTGAAATTGACTTCTCAACTCACTGAGCTTCGGTTGAGTACCAGAGCACAAACTACGTATGGCGTCTTCTAAATCCCATTCAATCAGGATTCCTTGTCGAGTCATGTAAAAAGCAATACGTCGTATATCATACCGATTTGTATAATCAAGCAAAACGTATCCCAATAACTGATACAACCAATCCCTTTTCAAGTCTTTTCTTTTAGTAGTCTTGATCTCAATCAGTGTACTGTCAACTATCAAGTCTGCATCGGCTCCCTTAACATCTGCCGATCCATCAAATGTTGGATTGAGGATATGGGGAAGCGTCAACATCTGTTGGAAATTGTCATAAAATTTGTAGGAGAGTGTACGCAAATCGACAATACTCTGATCATCCGCAAGATTAAGTACTCCTTGGATAGAAGAACACTCTCCTGCTAATAGTGAATGGCTCATTATGGATTCCGGGGAGTTGTCTTGAAGGGGTAATCCCACCGGCTTATCTTGGTGCTGTGCGCCCTTTTTCCTTGCCTTCCAATCAGGCTTTTCACCATGGTCAATATCCAAAATCTCATCGATGATGCCAAATGCTTTGAAACGGTTCGCGCCTTGCGCTGGTCTGATGGTATTTTCTGTCCGCACTGTGGTTCGGCTCGGCTTATCAAGCGGGGCTTTGATGACACGCAGCCTGATCGCCAACGCTACCGATGCCACGGCTGTGCTCGGGACTTTGATGATTTGACCGGCACCGTGTTAGCGGGTCACCACCAACCGTTACGGGTTTGGATTCTGTGTCTGTATTTCATGGGCTTAAATCTATCCAACCGGCAAATTGCCCAGGAACTGGGATTGAATAAAGATGATGCGCAGCACATGACCACGCACCTGCGGCAAGGCTTAGAGCCTATACGAAAATTGCTTTCCAGTTGATAACAAGGTCTTGGCGACCTACGCTTTCCGTATCATTTGCCCTCAACCAAGAGGAGGAAAGCCATGGCCACCAAGACCGATTCGCTGGATACGATCTGGCGTACCCCGGATGCGTTGTGGGATTTGATTGCCCCGATTCTGGGGCCGGACAAACCACCCGGCACCGTCGGGCGTCCGTCCACGCCCAATCGCGTCCTTTTCGACGCCATTATCTTTGTGTTACGCAGCGGCTGTCAATGGCAGGTTATTCCGCGGGAAACCTACGCCCCCGGATCGACCGTGCATGGCCGGTTTCGACACTGGGTTCAACAAGGCGTGTTTCTCCACGCTTGGCAAACCCTGCTGCACTACTATGATACGCAGGTGGGCATTGCGTGGAAATGGCAAGCCCTCGACGGGGTGATTACCAAAGCGCCGTTGGGCGGCGAAGCGACGGGTCCTTCCCCGGTGGATCGGAGTAAAACGGGCACCAAACGGTCGGTGTTGACCGACCAGCGTGGTGCGCCGCTGGCGGTGGAAATAACCGGCGCGAATACGCATGACAAAACGGTCGCGCTGGCGACGTTGGATGGCCTCGTGGTGAAAAGGCCGGAGAAAGTCGTCTATCGTTTGCATCATCTGTGTCTGGACCAAGGCTATAACTACGACGATGTCATCGAAGGAGTCGAGGAACGCGACTATCATCTACACGTAGCCAAGAGTGAAGCCGAAAGGGCCAAGAGGCCCGTCAAAAAGAAGCATCCGGCGCGGCGATGGGTCGTCGAACGAACCCATGCTTGGCATAATCGGTTCCGCCGACTGCTGATCCGATGGGAGAAAAAAAGTACCCATTACCAAGCATTAATTCACGTAGCTTCGGTGCTCATCATTTTTCGGATCGTCGACCGATTAACATAATTTTCGTATAGGCTCTTAGTTGCCCAGCAGGAGCCCGCTGGTCTTGATGGGGTAGTCGAGTGCGATGAAGTCTATATTGTGGCCGGTCATAAGGGGCATCCTACGGCGGTAAAAAAAAGGACGAACAGGACGACGCAACCGACTCAAAGGCCGTCGAGGACGGGGCACCTTAGCCGGAGAAAAACCGCCGATCTTGGGCCTGATTCAACGCGGGGGGGAGGTGTGCATTCAGATGCTGGACAATGTCCAGCAAAAAACCATTGAGCCGCTGATTAAAAAGGCTGTTATACCGGACACGCTCATTTATACCGACGAGTACAACATCTACGGACGGCTAGAAGCTTGGGGCTATGCCCATGCCGTGGTTCATCATAGCCAGGGGGAATTCGCACGGGATGACGATCAAGATGGCTTTTGTGAAGTGCATGTCAATACCATAGAAGGGCTCTGGTCTTTGTTACGTTCTTGGTTGAGACCCCACCGAGGGATCTCGCAGGAAAAACTCCCCCTCTATCTGGGCTTCTTTCAATTCGTTCATAACATGAGAAAAAGGGGCAAAGCGCTCCTGGAAAGCCTCATTAAAGGCATCCTGGGAATAGCTCCCTGCAATCCATAATGAGCCTTAAAATTATCCTTAGTCAAGAAGACGAAGCAAAAAGATATTTTGAAAACAACTTCTTAAAAACGCCACTTCTCTCGTTCCATGAATTCTTCGAGGCTGGTACAATCAACCCCAAGATACTCACAAACATTCGGAATTTTCACGGCATTAGGGCTGTGTTTTTCAGTCGTTACAACGCAACCATCTCCTAAACACTTTGCTCGTGCGACAACAAATGGGTCGGCAACCGAACCTCCCTGAAGGCGCTCCCTCCTACGAATCATCGCCTGAAAGTGCCTGACTTCAAATATCTCTTTGACGAACTCCAACTCCTCCGCACTTGGCGTTATAAATACCTGCTGCCTATTCTCCTTACACCAAGCCGCCAAGTCATCGTCGTGTGATTCCAATTCGTTAAATACTTCTCGCGTTGAGGTAATTCGGCCTTCTGTAACCATCGCGTCAAATGCTTCCCACAAAGAGGGAAATCGATCGCGGTAATAATGGCGGAAAAGATCAATCAGTGGGCCACTATCGAACACATAGACTGTCATGTCCTCGTTCCCTGATTGAAGAGCCATTCTTCTATTCTAGGAACATTCTTCGTCCGTGCACCTAGATAGTCAGCGGCTTGCTCCATCGAGATATGCCCTTGGTGATAATGGCTAAACACCATTTCAATGTACCGTTCACCTAGATACGCTCCCTTGGTCCGATAGTAATCACCGCCCGTACCTCCACTTCCCGTTTGATCCTTTGACCATTGTTGTACCTGCTGTTCGTAATCCTGTTGACGCACTCGTCCCTGGTTGAGTAGGCGACGCAGGATGGTTTCGCGACTAACGCAGTACAGACTAGCCCAATTTTCGATAGCGTGATCGTCGATAGAAACACCAGCCGAACGCGCCTCGAAATCATGGAAGGGGACCAGAAACTCAGCGGCAAATAGATTGCAGAGTACTTCTATGCGCCTATTGTCGCCGGTCATATGCTCAATGTAGTTGTCCTGTCGAGTATCTATCCCGCCAGTGTGCATCAGGAGATGTGCCAGTTCGTGGAACAAGGTAAAAATCTGACGGGATTTAGTGTTGTTGTTATTGACGTAGATAATTGGAAAATCTGGATCGTATAAACAGAAACCAGAAAAAGGAATATCGCCCGTACCTATCCCCTTTTTTCGAGGCGGCTTGAAGGTATCTTTAAAAACAAAAACTCCGCATTCCTCCAACACTTCCCTCCAGTGCTTGAGAGCGTCTTCTGTATTTTTCCATGCCTGTTGTTGCGCGAGTTCAATGCCCAGGTAGGTACGGACTTGCTTCGCCATATCAGTAGCGGCAACAGAGGAGGCAAAATCAAGATCGTGCAGCACCCTGCGTTTTGCCGGATTCACACCTCCATACAGTTCGTCGAGGTTGAGTTGTAGGACTTTTGCCTTGCGGAGTAGATAACGCATCCATGGCGGGATACTCAGCAAGGCGTCTTCTGGCAAGGTGCGAAATTCTTGCTCTATGATTTCTTCTTCCGGCACCTCGGGAAAAAAGAACAATGCGATTGGGCGTTTATAGATCTTGTATGCCAGCTTTTCCAACTGAATATATGTTGGAGACGCCTCGCCGCGTTCCCAAGTATCAACCTCTCTGGCCTTTTTGTTCATGCGCTGAGCCACCTCTTCCTGCGAGAGACCCAAGCTGGTACGCGCCCAGCGCAAGACTTGAGGGTTGACGGAAATAGGCCCACTCATAACGCTACCTCCAAAGTCGTCACAGTGTCGTTGCCGAAGATGTCCACTGCCTTTACTGAGGTATTCCGCCTTTAGCCAAGGAGACGCTTCGTTGACTCACTGACGGATCAAATCATAGCCCTGCCAGAAGGCATCGTCTAAGTCCGGCTGTCGGCTATAGGATATTCTAGTATACTATGACCCTGTAACGCGGGCAATCAGTAGACAGCTATTCTTCGCGTATTACCTTCCAACGCAGAGACCAAACATGCAGTTCACAATCGACGTGCACTTGCACTCACGCTTTGCGCGGGCGACTAGCCGCGAGCTCAACCCTTCCAATTTGCACAAGTGGTCGGCGCTCAAGGGCGTTGACGTGGTCGGCACGGGCGACTACACGCATCCCGAGTGGTTCGCCGAACTATCTGAGCAACTCGAACCGGCCGAAGAGGGGCTGTATCAGCTCGAACCCGGCCGTCGCGCCGCCGTGGAACAAGAGCTGCCCGAGCGCTGCCGCCGCGCCGTGCGCTTTATGCTTTCGGTGGAAATCAGCACCATCTACAAGAAGGGCGACAAGACCCGCAAGATCCACCACGTCGTCATCCTACCCTCCCTTGAATCCGTCGCCCGCCTCAACCGCCGCCTCGGTGCCATTGGCAACTTGCACTCCGATGGCCGGCCCATCTTGGGGTTGGACAGCCGCGACCTTTTAGAAGTCTGTCTCGAAGCCGATGAAAAGGTGCTCTTCATCCCGGCCCATATATGGACGCCGCATTTTGCCGCGTTGGGGGCCTCGTCGGGCTTTGACTCGTTGGAGGAGTGCTACGAGGATTTGTTGCCGCACATCTTCGCGGTGGAGACCGGCCTGTCCTCGGATCCGCCGATGAACTGGCGGCTGTCGGCCCTCGACCGCTATGCGATCGTATCCAATTCCGACGCCCACTCGCCGCAAAAGCTGGCCCGCGAGGCCACGTGCTTTGACACGGAGTGCTCGTATCTGGGTATCTACTCTGCGCTCAAAGACCGCGACCCAGCGCGCTTTTTGGGCACCTTGGAGTTCTATCCCGAAGAAGGCAAGTACCACTACGACGGCCACCGCAAGTGCGCGGTGTGCTACAAGCCCGCGCAAACGCTAGCCGCCGAGGGGATCTGCCCGGTGTGCGGACGCAAGTTGACGGTGGGGGTTTTGCACCGGGTGGAGAAGCTAGCTGATCGCCCGGAGGGGTTCCGCCCGGATGTTGCCCCGTCCTATGAGTACTTGATCCCGCTCGATGAAGTGATCGGCACAGCGGTTGGCGTTGGTCCGAAGTCCAAGAAAGTCCGCGCCGTGTACGACCGGCTATTGGCCGAAGTAGGTACAGAACTCGAAGTATTGCGCCACGCTGGACTCGACGCGATTGAAAGCTGCGGCGGGCCGTTGGTGGCCGAGGGCGTGCGCCGGATGCGCTGCGGCGAGGTGGATATTTACCCCGGACACGATGGGGAATACGGCGTGGTCAGCGTGTTTAGCGAGGAGGAGCGGGCGCGCTTGAAAGGGCAGGGTGCGTTGTTTGACTTGGGACCGGCGGTCGCGAAGACGGCTGAGGAAGTTCACATCTCAGCGGTGCCGTCGCCAAGGCCCGCTAGCGCCGAGCAAGCGGAGCAGAACGCAGATGCGCTCGACGACACACAGCGGCAAGTCGAAGAGGCCGAAGGGGGGCCTTTGGTGGTAGTGGCCGGGCCGGGGTCGGGCAAGACTCGGGTACTGACGCGGCGCATTGCGCGGCTGGTCGCAAGCGGCGTGGACCCGAGTCAGATCATGGCCATTACCTTTACCCGGCGGGCGGCTGGACAGATGCGGCAGCGGCTGAGCGCATTGTTGGGCGGTGAGTCCGGGCTGGGCGCGATGCAGGTGGGGACCTTCCACCGCTTGGCGTTGTCGCTCTTGCGGGAGTTGGGCTGCGAGCCAAAGCTAGTGCTCGACGAGGTAGAAGCGCGCCGGTTGCTGGAAGGGGCATTGGCAGATGCTGGTTTGTCGGGATCAGTTACCGCCGCCAGCCAAGCCATCTCGCTGGCCAAGGCCGCCGCGCAGGGGCCGGAAGAGATCGCCGAAGAGTGGCGACCGCATTACGACGCCTATCAGGAAGCTCTACGCGCATCCGGAGCCTACGACTACGACGACATTCTCCTGGATTTGCTACGCCTCTTAGAAGCGGATACAGCCGTGCGGGAACAGGTGCGAGTGCGTTTCCCCTACCTGCTGATAGACGAGTTTCAAGACCTCAACGCCGCGCAGTATAGATTGGTCCTGCAGTTGGCCGGTGAGGGCGCGGGCCTGATGGCCATCGGCGACCCGGATCAAGCGATCTACAGCTTTCGCGGCGCTTCGCCTGACTACTTCGTTCACTTGCGCGACCGTTTCTCGGATACGCAACTCTTTCATCTGGGCGCGAATTACCGCTCACAGGGACATATTGTCGAGGCGGCCGCGGCCGTCGTCGGCCACAACTCAGGGCGCGAGGCCATTGAACTGGCCGCCATGCGCCCGGGAAAGGAGCGGATCCGTCTAATCGAGGTGCAGAGCGAGACGGCCGAGGGCATTGCGGTGGTGCGGGAGATTGCCCGCATGGTCGGCGGCACCGACATGGTGCAGACCGATGCTGGCGCAGAGGGGACGCGCAGTTTCGCCGACTTTGCCGTACTCTTCCGCACGGGCCGACAGGGCCAGGTGCTGGAGGAGTGCTTCCGCAAGGAGGGCCTGCCCTACCGGCTCGTCGGGCAGAAGGGCTTTCTGCAAGCGCCGGCCGTGCGGGCCGCGTTGGCGTTTGCCCGCTATGCCGCGATCTCGCAAGAGGATGTGCGCCGCTGGCAGGCACTAGAATCTATGGGCGCGGAGCCGCACATTTTGCGCCAAGTGCGACGGGGAGAACTGTCGGCCGCGGCGCAGGACCAGGTCAAGGCGCTAGAGGCGCGAATAGCAGAGTATAGGCAATGGGCCGCACAGGAGGACGCGGGTGCCTGGGTGCGCCGCTGGCAGGCCGAGTTCGGCGACCCAGAGGACGAGGACTTGGAGCACTTGGCCCGCGTAGCGGACGCGGCCGGAACGCTCGCGCAGCTACTGGAGACCGTGCTCCTAGGCGCGGAGGCCGACTACGAGGAGCGGGGCGGCCCCCAAGGCCCGGAGGCCGTCGCGCTAATGACCTTGCACGCGGCCAAGGGCTTGGAGTTTCCAGTGGTATTTATCTGTGGGGTAGAGGACGGACTGGTCCCCTTCCGCGAGCGGGACGCCGACCTCGCCGAGGAGCGGCGGCTCTTTTACGTGGGCATGACGCGAGCGGAGGAGGAATTGGTGTTGCTGCGGGCGCGCAGCCGCCAGCGCTATGGCGAGCGGGTGCAGTGCGCGCTATCGCCGTTTGTGGACGAGATCCCCGCTCAGTTGCTCGCACGCGAGGATGCGGCCATGCCGCGCCGACGGGAGGCCGAGCAGCTATCGCTTTTTTAGAAGCTGTCTGAAAACCCTTAAGGCTCATTATGGATTCCGGGGAGTTGTCTTGAAGGGGTAATCCCACCGGCTTATCTTGGTGCTGTGCGCCCTTTTTCCTTGCCTTCCAATCAGGCTTTTCACCATGGTCAATATCCAAAATCTCATCGATGATGCCAAATGCTTTGAAACGGTTCGCGCCTTGCGCTGGTCTGATGGTATTTTCTGTCCGCACTGTGGTTCGGCTCGGCTTATCAAGCGGGGCTTTGATGACACGCAGCCTGATCGCCAACGCTACCGATGCCACGGCTGTGCTCGGGACTTTGATGATTTGACCGGCACCGTGTTAGCGGGTCACCACCAACCGTTACGGGTTTGGATTCTGTGTCTGTATTTCATGGGCTTAAATCTATCCAACCGGCAAATTGCCCAGGAACTGGGATTGAATAAAGATGATGCGCAGCACATGACCACGCACCTGCGGCAAGGCCTCGTCGCCCAGCAGGAGCCCGCTGGTCTTGATGGGGTAGTCGAGTGCGATGAAGTCTATATTGTGGCCGGTCATAAGGGGCATCCTACGGCGGTGAAAAAAAAGGACGAACAGGACGACGCAACCGACTCAAAGGCCGTCGAGGACGGGGCACCTTAGCCGGAGAAAAACCGCCGATCTTGGGCCTGATTCAACGCGGGGGGGAGGTGTGCATTCAGATGCTGGACAATGTCCAGCAAAAAACCATTGAGCCGCTGATTAAAAAGGCTGTTATACCGGACACGCTCATTTATACCGACGAGTACAACATCTACGGACGGCTAGAAGCTTGGGGCTATGCCCATGCCGTGGTTCATCATAGCCAGGGGGAATTCGCACGGGATGACGATCAAGATGGCTTTTGTGAAGTGCATGTCAATACCATAGAAGGGCTCTGGTCTTTGTTACGTTCTTGGTTGAGACCCCACCGAGGGATCTCGCAGGAAAAACTCCCCCTCTATCTGGGCTTCTTTCAATTCGTTCATAACATGAGAAAAAGGGGCAAAGCGCTCCTGGAAAGCCTCATTAAAGGCATCCTGGGAATAGCTCCCTGCAATCCATAATGAGCCACCCTTAATGTAGCCGCTATTTGAACAGGCGTACTCATCGAGCCAGTTTGCTTCGACAGGTGGTGGTCACCGCCGCCGATGTCGATGACCGGGATGGTTTGAAGCAGGTGTTGACCCGCTTGAAGACCGCCGGCGTGGCTCGGTTACGCAAGCTGTGGGCGGATGGCGGCTACCAAGGTGCGGCCATCCGAACGTGGGTGGCCAACCAAAAAAAGACGCACAAAATAGACTTGGAAGTCGTCGCCAAACAAGGCGGCGGCTTTGCGGTGTTACCACGCCGGTGGGTCGTCGAGCGCACCTTGGCGTGGTTGATGAATTTTCGCCGACATGCGAGAGATTATGAGGTCTTGACCCGACATAGCGACGCCTTGATTCAGGTTGCCATGATCCACTTGCTACTCAAACGGATCAAATAAAAAATAGAGTTTTCAGACAGCCTCTTAGGATGCGTTTAGCATAATAAGTATTATTGAGGCGATACGAAATTTGTGCGACGGCACTAAGCGCGTCAGATCTCAGAATAATTACCCTATCTCAATTTTTTACAAGGATTTACGTAGTATGGTATAGCCTCGTGGTTTCGGTTGCTATTGTCCACACAAACTCTTTGATTCTAATGGTGGCCCAATTCGCTATTCTAACGAAAGGCAAGGCTGACGATGATGACCGAAGAACAACGCTATCTTTTTGATCTATGCGGTTTTCTGCACCTGAAGAACGTCCTGACCCCGGAGGAACTGGATGCGGCTTCGGATGCCGCCAATCGCTACATCGACAGCGCACCGGAAGACCTGCCGCCGCATTTCGGACGATCAGAAAATTCCAAGGGCTTTGCTCACGGCTTCGCCTTCGACCAGGCGCTGGAAAAGTTGGTCTTTCTGCCGGCAGTCTGGCCCATCGTGCTGGAGTTGACCAACGGCAAACCCATGCTCGCCAGCGGCACCATGATGCTCGACTCTCCCGACGGACACACCGAGGCGGTGCAACTGCACTGCGCCCGCGATGATTACGGCTTTGAGAGTGCCCGTTACGAGGTGCGCCGGGGACGCATCTACTGCGACGATTTTGTGGTCTTTCCCTACCTAGACGATGTGCTTCCCGGTGATGGCGGGCTACTAGTGGTGCCGGGGTCGCACAAAAGCGAGTTCGACCGGCCGCCGCAGCTATTTAACCAGGGTCTCATCGAAGGGGAGGTCCCGCCGGGGGTCGTCAATATCACGCCCGCGGCCGGGGATGTGGTGGTCATGCCCGAATGCGTAACCCACGGGGTCCTGCCTTGGCGAGCCCCCGCCCGCCAGCGCCGGGTGCTGACGCTGCGCTACCGGCCACACCACCGCCAAGCCGGCCCCATTCCGGAGGCGGTCAAAGAGCGACTGGCACCCGAAACGCTCGAGTTGGTCGAATCGGCGCACTATACCCATGAAAAGAAAATCGCCACTCAGCAACGGGTGTGCCTCAGCCAATAATGGCCTCAGCCGGGAAACCGTTTCAAATTAGAGGACGCTTGCGGTGAATTCAGATCCTAATTGCATCTTCTGTCAGATTGTCGCCAAGAAAAAGCCGGAAGAAATTCTTTTACTGCCATGAGGAAGGTCGCCGTGGAGATCGTTCTGCGACAAGCAATCGAAGAGCGAGGTTGCAGTAGATGTTCTTGCGACCAATCCAGACGGCCAAAAGTTCTGGGCCCACATTGGTTTTACACCTTATTTCACTTCGATGAAGAGCGGCTCGGCCTGCGCCGTCCCAAAAATTCACTGAGACTTCTGGAGGTTTCTCGTGCGGTTCAATGGCATTTGTATAGTAACGAAGGATGTACCCAAATTGTGCGCTTTCTACCGAGAGATACTAAAACTCGAACCAGAAGAAGGGGATGTATTTAAGATCATTCCAACGGAGGGTGCAATGCTGTCAATCTTCTCCTCAGAACACATGGAGGAGATGGCTCATGGAAGCCTGAAGGGGGCTGGATATGGCAGCTATACCATCGAATTTGAGGTAGAAGACGTCGACCAGGAATTTGAACGTTTGCAGGCTATGAATGTTGATATTGTTAAACCGCCTACAACTCAACCGTGGGGACGCCGGTCCGTTTGGTTTCGCGATCCGGATAGAAACATCATCAATTTCTATGCCAACGTGTAACAGCGCGGTATTGCGCTGCAGCGGCTATGAGGAGAGCTCGGCGTGACGGCACCAAACACCACTTCGGCAGCACGCGTGTCCGTCCACGGTGGACACAGCAAAGAATTCGGCGATGCAAATGATTCCTCGCTTGAGGAGGTCGTACGCTCCTATGTTGACAAGGGCTTCGAATGGGTGGGCATTACTGAGCATATCCCGCCAGCTTCAGCCGACTTCCTGTTTCCCTGGGAGATTGAAGAGGGCCAGACGTTTGAGTCAAAGATGGAACGGTTCACCGAATACTTCTCGGTCGCGCGCAGGCTCCAGCGGGAATATCGAGATTCTATTCGGATCTTAGTTGGATTCGAAACAGAGAGTTACACGGGCTATGTAGCGCACGTCAACAGTCTGCGCAATCAATTTCAACCTGACTACATCGTTGGCTCGGTCCATCACGTGCGGGACATCTGTATCGATGGCCTGCCAGAATGGTATGCCCAAGCCGTGGAAGAGGCCGGAGGAATCGATGAGCTATTCTGTGAATACTTCGACAAGCAATACGAGCTTGTAGAGGAACTAGAACCCGAAGTGGTCGGACACTTCGACCTCATTCGAATGCACGACAGGGACTATCGTCAGCGCTTAGAGATTCCCAAAATCAAGGAGAGAATCCAGAGGAACCTCGAGAAGATCAAGGACCTTGGGTCAGTTCTCGATTTCAATCTCAGGGCCTTTGAAAAGGGCGGATCCGAACCTTACGTATCCAGATCTATATTGGAAATGGCACTATATCTTGGCGTCCCTTGCGTCCCGGGCGACGATTCACATGGGGTCGCGGGAGTTGGATTACATCTCGAGAAAGGGATCGAAATACTAACACAGACTGGATTTAGCACGGATTGGCAGCTTCCAAGGGGCGGCGGCACATAGATGAAACCAGACGGGACGCGAGAATTGCCACCAACGATCCGATCCGCTACGCCCGCTGACGCCGAGATGGTAGTGCGGATTTACATCGATTCGTGGAACGCTGGATTTGGCGCACTGCTATCGCAGGCCGATAGAACTGTGACGCCAGTTCTTATTGAACGTTGGCGTCATGATCTTGCTCAGCTGGCTCCACATCGTTGGTGGGTAGCTGAACGTATGGGTTCGATTGCAGGATTCGTCGGCATTGGCCCCAGCCGAGATCCGGTGGATGCACGCCTCGGCGAACTTGATACGATCGCTGTCGATCCGTCGCACTGGCACACAGGTGTTGGCAAGGCATTGATGTCTGTCGCTTTGCGTTATCTGGTTGCAGATGGCTACGATGAGGCGATAGTGTGGACCGTAGAAGGCTACGAGCGCGGGACTGCTTTCTACGAAGCCATGGGATGGTGCCGTGATGGTGGCATCCGAGATGAAGGGCGACAACTCCGCTTCCAGCGCGACTTATCTACCTTATAAGATATGCACGGATAGATTTCCGTGATGGACGGAGATCTGCTTGACATGGTTCTATAGTCCTTCTTGCTTTCGGAATCGGTATTAGGAGGCTAGTGTTTTTCACCTTTTTGCACATAACGAGTAGTGGAGAAATATCGATGACCGAAAGCAGAGATAAACTCAGAGAAGCGATAGAAAATGGCGACTTGGCCACAGTCAAACAAATCGGCGAGACAGAATCCAACTTCCTCGACGAGCCCCTCCTTTCTCGCGCGTGGCGCAGCGACTACCCGATGACACAAGCCGCTGTGAGCGGTCATGCGGAGGTCCTCGCTTATCTAATTGCCAAAGGGGGCGACGTTATGGAAAACCACAACTTTCCCCTTTGCCGAGCAGCGACACGCGGTGGCTGTGTTGCGACTATGGAGCTGCTGGTTCAACATGGTGCGGACGTGGATCGAACCACTCAAGACTACGGCCCGCCGCTGATATTTGCCATCGAAGGCAGTGCCCTAGATAGTATGAAATTCTTATTGGAGAACGGCGCACAGATCGCTGGGAGTGGTCCAAGCGAAACGCAACCCGTGTCTTGGGATGCGCTCAAACACGCAACCTCCTTTAACCGCAAGTGTCCAGGGATGCTTGCTCTGCTTCTCGATTATGGAGCCGATGTTAATAGCCCTATCGTTGATCAACACGGAGGCTCTAAAAATAATACTGCACTGCATGGAGCGGCGGAAAAGGGGGATATTAAAGGCGTGAAACTTCTGCTAGCGCAAGGGGCTGACCCAAATGCAAAAAATAATCAGGGTCAACGCCCCGTCGAAGTAACCCGCAACCAAAAGGTCCGAGAGCTATTGGAGAGAATATAACAGATTAATCGCTTCCGAACGGGTAGATTCGCAAACCGGCACAACCATATCTAAAATGAAAAAAGAAGAATCAATCGACGCAGACTACCTAGCCCCAGCCAAATACGACCAGTACTACGGCACGTATGCTACACTTCCAGATTGGTTTCTGACTGAGCTCGCCTCCCGCGAAAGGGTCCTAGAGCTAGCCTGTGGAACAGGTCGGATAGCGATTCCCTTGGCAGAACACGGCCTTGAGGTCACTGGGATCGACTATTCGGAGCCGATGCTTAGCCTTGCCAAGTCAAAGGCCGAAGGCAGACAGGTGAAGGCCAACTGGATCTGTGACGATATACGCCGCTTTAACACCGGTAGGCAATATGGGTCGGTCTTACTACTACACAACGCACTATGGCACCTGCACGACCTAGCGGATTTCGAGGAGTGCATTCGCTGCGTGCAGCGTCATCTCGCTCCGGGTGGTTACTTCATTTTGGACGTCTTTGTCCCTGGGCTAGAGATCCTCAATCGCGACCCAAGCAGACGGTATCCATTCTCTCGCTACACAGACGATGAAACTGGACAAGAGGTGCAAGTGACTCAGTCATATAGGTATGAAGCAGACACCCAGACCGCACGCATGGTGCACTACAGAGGGGACTCTGATGAGATCGTTGGCGGTTTGAATCTTCGGATGTATTTCCCGCAGGAACTGGATGCCCTGCTACAGTACAATGGGATGAGGATCAAAGAGAAGTTCGGGAACTGGGACCGAGACGCCTTTGGGCCGGACTCTAGGCATCAGCTTTGCTTCTGCACCACGACGGAGACCGGCTAAGCTTTGCAGGTGACGTTTCTCGGAACATCAGCCGCGCCGTCGATGCCAATACCTTTCTGCGTATGTCAGGCGTGCTCAGACGCAAGACGGGCCGCCGGCAAGAACCTCCGCAGACGGTCGTCTATCGCAATCAACGATGACCTATTAGTGGATATGGGTCCAGACATAGCGACTGCGTCATTTGCTCACGACGTTTCCCTAACTGGCATCCGTATCTGCCTATTGACGCATGCCCACGCGGACCACTTTGATCCCGAGTTTCTCATGTCGAGACACGAGGAATACGCAACCGTCGTCGCCCAGGAAATGCTGCTAGCAGGTTCAAGCGACGCGCTGAGGTCTATTGATGAGGTTTTGGGCAGCAGATGCGAATACGGAAGTATTTTCAATCAAGGCACACAGCGTGCCCTGAAGATTAATCTGCTGACCGTCGAGCCGTTCAAGACTCAAGTCGTCGGTGATTACCGCTTCACAGGGTATCCCGCGAACCACGGCACCGAAAAGGGGTGCCTGCTTTACGCAATCGAGCAAGGCCAGCACGCCGTATTTTACGGTACTGATACCTCGGTCCTATCAGAGCAGGTATGGGAGCATCTTCTGCTTGCAGGCACGCAGTTCGATTTGCTCGTCCTCGATCATACGTACGGCATCGGCTTTGACACTAGTCCGCCGGATCACCTATCATCCGTTGACGTCATAGGCCACGTTGATCGATTTCGGCGCAGCGGCCTTCTCAAGGACAACGCGCAAGCATACGCGACTCACATCTCACACGAAGGATGCCTAGAGCACGACGAACTAGACGAGTATGCCGCAGCACATGGCTACAGAATAGCATTTGATGGACTATCGCTGTCATTCGACGCTTGATGATGCACATCTCTATCGAAGATAAACCCCATCCTGATGATTGCGATTTCGTTCGCAACCGCCTCCATGAGCACAATGCAACCATTGTCGGACCCGACGACTATGCACCGCTTGCCATCTTCGTCCGAGACAATACGGGCTCAATTCGCGGCGGCCTGTTGGGAGAAACGTTCTGGCAATGGCTCCACATTAGCATTGTCTGGGTCAACGAAAGCGATCGAGGACAAGGTCTTGGCACACGGCTTCTCGCACTGGCGGAAGAAGAGGGCCTCAAGCGCGGCTGTATTAGCGCGTTTCTCGACTCCCTGAGTTTCCAAGCACCCGATTTCTATTTGCAGAGGGGCTATGAGATTTGGGGCGAGCTCAAGGACTTACCAGTGGGGCACCGGCGGATTTTCCTGCAGAAGAAATTGGTGCCCGGCGAAGATCATCAGCAGGTGTGATTCTCACCTTAGAGGAAATGGAACCTTGACCCATCTCTGCGCTGCTTGGCCGATTTCGGCGGAAGAGGAAGCTTACTGGCAGTCGATTCGCGAACAGTACATGATCGCGCCGGATGAAATCTATCTCAACACCGGCTCTTTTGGCTCACAGCCTAGGCCCGTGTTCGGGAAAATGATGGAAATCCTAGAAGATGTTGAACGCAGTCCCTCCCGGCATCGAGGAAAATATTACGGTGTTGTAGATGACGCTCGCGCTCGTCTGGGTGCCTTTATCAACGCGCCGGCAGAGGATATTGCTTTTGCTGCCAATGTTACTATGGCCATCAATATGGCAGTACACGGACTGGATTGGTGTCCGGGCGACGAGATCCTCGCGTCAGACCAAGAATACGGCGCTATTGACAACTGCCTGCATCTGGCCGAACGCCGACGCGGTGTAGTCGTCAAACGCGCCCAAATCCCCATCCTTCCCGCACACCCTGAAGAGATCCTAGACGCTTTTGACCGCGAATTTACAGAGCGTACCAAGCTGGTCTTATGCAGCCATATCACCACTCATACGGGCCTGATTACTCCCATCAAAGCTCTCGCTCAACTAGCACACGACCGCGGAGCGCTGATTGTAGCAGATGGCGCACACGCTCCAGGCATGATCCCGCTGGATCTGCTGGATCTTGGCTGCGACTTTTACGGCGGCAACTGTCACAAATGGCTGTGCGCGCCCAAAGGCACTGGATTTCTTTATGCTTCGCCTGCGGGACAAGAACAGCTCAATCACGTTGTTGTAAGTTGGGGATACAGCCGGGAGGGGGCGCAAAGGGGCGCAGATGGCATTCTGCGAATCAATGACCGCCCATTTATGTGGGGCATTGAAAACTGGGGGACCCGAGACCAAGCCTGTTTTGCCGCCGTCGGCACGGCGATTGAATTTCAAGAGGCGATTGGCAAAGAACGGATTCGACAAAGGGGTCGCCAGTTAGCGGCCTATCTGCGGGATTGCTTGGCTGCAACTGGCTGGACAAAACAGCTCACTCCCTCCGCAGCCGCCCTATCCGGCTCCATCTCAGCCTTCCACCTTGCTGGATTCGACGACCTAGATCTTTATAAGCGATACCGAATCACTGCGCCGACGGCAAAAATCGACGATGGGCACTGGATGCGCGTTTCCACCCACATCTGCAACGGCTTTGACCATGTAGATCGACTGATAGATGCTTTACAGGAAGTGAGAAATGAGTGAAAAAGAGATCGTTCAAAAAACAGAAGTCCCCGCCACAATCGAATCGCTACAGGCTGATTTCCGCGCACTCGGCGTCGAACCGGGGATGGTCGTATTGGTGCATTCGTCCTTGAGTGCAATGGGATGGGTGTGCGGAGGATCTGTGGCGGTCATCGCTGCTCTTCAGAAAGCCTTGGGTTCCACTGGAACGCTTGTGATGCCCGCCCACTCGCCCGACCTGACCGAGCCGAGCGGCTGGGAAAGTCCGCCCGTCCCCGAGTCGTGGTGGCCGGTAATACGCGCGAACATGCCGGCCTACGATCCAGAGCTTACTCCCACTCGTTCCATGGGCATTATCGCGGAGACATTCCGCAAGCAAAGAGGCGTCCTCCGCAGCGCACATCCGCAGGTCTCGTTCTGTGCATGTGGCCCCCAGGCGTCGCGCATCACCAACAATCACGCATTGGCCTTTGGGCTAGGCGAGTATTCACCGCTCGCGAGAATATACGACCTGCACGGCTTTATCCTTCTTCTCGGTGTGGATCATGGAAACAATACGTCCATGCACCTTGCGGAACATCGGGCGACTTTTCCAACCAAACGCGTCATCCAGCAGGGCGCGCCAATCTCTACGGCGGATTCGCGCAGATGGGCCACCTTTGAAGATGTTGACATCGACAGTTCGGATTTTGATCGCATTGGCGATGACTTCCTGCGATCGGACGCGGGCCATGTCGTTCGTCGTGGCCGGGTTGGCCTTGCAGATTGCCAGCTCATGCCGCAACGAGATGTCGTTGACTTTACAGTCGGTTGGCTCGAAGAGAATAGAGCGAAATAAATCCAAAGGAGAAGCGACGACGTGTTAGTGAAGATATTTGTAATGCGAGAGGGTTACTTTAGTTCGATCACCACGGCCGCCTCTAATCTTGAGCAGGAGATCAATTCGTGGCTTCGTGCAAATCCCGATATTCGGATCGCGAACATCGAGCAGTCGTCGTGCGGCGGCAGCATGGAGCCATCAAGGACCGTCGTGTCTGTGTGGTACCAAGACAAGGCGACTCAAGCCTAAACCCTGCGACGCCACCTCCACTTAGTACGCCAACAAGTCGGTAATCAAAGGAGCTGCCTGATGCAGCGAGGGCAGGATTCTATACGCTTGGGACTCGGCTTGAGGCGAAGGTGCTTTGAGGTCGGGCACCATGATCACAGTCATCCCCGCAGTGGAGGCCGATTGGACCCCGGCATCTGAATCTTCCAAGGCGATGCAAGCTGCCGGGGGCAAACCCAAGCGGCGGGCCGCCTCCAAATAGAGGTCAGGAGCTGGCTTGCCGCAGGCAACTTGATCACTGGTGACAATGTGGGCAAAGCGATCCGCCAAACCGCTCGCCTCCAAGGTCTCCGCGGCCTGCTTGGCGCTAGAAGAAGTAGCCACTGCTCTGGGGACGGCCGCCGCCTCAAGTTGGTCGAGCAGGGGCAGCAGGCCGGGCTTGGTGTCAATGCCGTGTTCCTCCACTTGCTGGTACCATTGATCTGCACCCAACTCAGTAAAGCGCTGCAAGGGAAAAGCGGAGCCAAAGTAGGCACCGACCTTTTTTAGGGCGTCCTTGGTGGGAGTGCCAATCAAGGTCAGATAGAATTCGTCGTCCAGTGCATAGCCCAATGTCGCGGAGGCTCGTTGCCAAGCAGCTTGATACAAAGGCTCGGTGTCGAGCATGAGGCCGTCCATGTCAAAGACGACGGCGCGCAAAGGAGTTGGAGAAGTGTTCACAGGTCGTCGGGAGGCGAGCGCATACAAGGTCTTGCTTCTACAGCATAAACATAGTACTCGTAGGTAACAATAGTAGGTCGAGCGGACCGTGGTTTCATTTTTGAAAGGGAGAACCCCATGAGCAATTACATCGTCGTATCGAGCGTTTCCTACGCCCCGATCAGCGGGACGGACCAAGAAGTGATGGAGCAAACCCACAAGGACTTGGAGGACTTGGTGGGTCGGGTCGCCCGCGCCACGAGGCCCGATCTGATCGTCCTGCCCGAGACCATCTGCCGAAACTGCGACGAAGAAGTGCCAGAGGGGCCGACTACTCAACTGCTGGCCGGCTTGGCCCGGGAGTATAGCTGCTATATTACTGTGCCGGTGCATCAGAAGGAACGCAAGAGCGGGGCGGTTTTCAATGTCCTCGGGCTGCTCGACCGGCAGGGAGAATTAGCCGGTATCTACCGCAAGTACATTCCGGTGTACCCAGAGTTCGACTACGGCACTCGTCCAGGACCGGGCGCGGCCCTGATCCAAACCGAATTCGGGCCGGTGGGTGGGGTGATCTGCTTTGATCTAAACTTTGGGGAACTGCGTGCCCAGTACAAAAAGCTCAAGCCGAAACTGCTGCTCTTCAGCTCCATGTATCACGGCGGGCTGGTGCAGAACTTCTGGGCTTTGGATGTGCAGGCCTTTTTCATCGGCTCGGTGTACAAGGGGACGCCCTGCACCATTATCGACCCGCAGGGGACTACACTAGCCCAAAGCAACAACTACCAGAGCTGGGCCACGGCGCGCATCAACTTGGACTACGAGGTGGTGCATCTCGATAAGAATCAGGCCAAGTACGACGATATCCACCGACACTACGGCGAGGCCGTGCGCATTGTCACGACCGGGCAGGTGGGCACTTCGGTGATCTACAGTGAGACCGAGGAGCACACCGCAGCCGACATTGTCGATGAATTCGAGCTAGTGCGGCTGGACGAGTACTTCGACTGGTCGCGGGAATTGCGGACGGAGCATCTGGCGTGATTTGCAAAAGGGCCGACTTCACCGCGGAAGCCGGCCCTTTTGCAATACCAACGCGAAACCCCCTAAAAATCCACCTGTATCTTCGCCGTAAAGCGGTTGATGTGGATCATATCGTCGGCGAAGATGAAGTCGCGTTGGAAGCGCAAACCCGCCCGCACACGGTCGCTGAGAATCACCTCGGCCCCAACGCCCGGGACGATTCCGAAGTGAGTGTCGCCAACCTCGGGCGAGTACAGCTCGGCGTCGAGCGAAAAATAGTAGTTGAACGGCCGATTGACGTAGGCCGAGCGCACCCCGCCGGCATAGAGGTTGATGTTTTGGTCCAAGATGCGGGCGAATCCCACCTGAAAGGCCAGCCATTCCTCGACCATGTAGCCGACGTTAAGCCCCGTGATGAGGTCGGTCTCAGTGTCCTCGGCTTCGCTCTCCATCATCGCCGCCCCCAAAAAGCCCTCGGTGTAGAAGCGGCCGTACTGGGCCTTGTAATGGTAGCCGCCCTTGCCGTACTCGCTGCCTTCGGGGCCGTCGGTGCGCCCCGGCGTCGCGGCCTGCGCCCCAACGGCTAGTGCCAGCAGGGCGATCAGTGCAATGCGTCTCATGCTCCGTGCTCCTTTCCCTAGAAGCCGATGCTCTTCTTCTGGAAGTGCTTGGTGATTTCCTTCTGGTCGGTCCAGACGATCTCAGTGGTCGAGATGTCGGTCAGCTCAAAGGTCGCCTTGTAGTAGATGACCTTGTTTTTGCCCACCTGCTGCACGGTCGAGGTGATGACCCCGCCGAGCAAGAAGCGTGCGCCGCGCTGGTTGCCCGGCCCCTGAGCCTCGTCCGGACGCACGTAGCCCGAGTCTTGATACTCGTACTCTTGGGCGATCTCTTGCCGCGCGGCCTTGTCGAGGAACGTGAACTGCCCGCTCTGGATCAGCGCGGTCTTGACGTGGTCGTACAGCGCCTGCATGTCGATGTGCTCGGTGGTCTTGTTGCGCGGCATCTCCAAGATGACAACCGGCTTTTCAGCCAGCGCCCGGGCATCGGCCCAGACCTCCATCGAGCCAATCATCTTTTTGGCGACTAGCTGCATGTCGTTCTGGTTCCACTTGTCGTCGAGCATGGAGATCTCTTCGGGGTCTCCGTACTGGCCCTTGGTAAAGGCCCTCGGGCCACCACAGGCCGCGAGCCCCACGGCTAGGGCGATTGCCGCAAAAACGTAGCGTCTCATTGCATAAGCTCCTTTCAATCCCATTCGCACTGGAAATGGGTGCGCACTAAGTGCCAGCGGTTGGCCAGCATCGCGTCCTGCCGGTAGAGCACCTGAAGGCTGCATTGGCGCTCCAGCGACGCGGCTGGATATTCGAACACGAACTCCTGCACCCCGGCCCGGTCCGCCTCGGGAATGTCGGCTGAAGTGTAGATATCTGGTTTGGTCGAGGTAAAAACTAGGGCCTTTTTGCGGCCATAGGTCTTGAGCGGCACCTCGGAGGCAAAGGTCACGCGCCGCACCTTTTTGGGCAGCAGCAGATCGGTGTTGTCGATCAGCGCGTCGCGCTGCCAGCGGCCGGCGAGGATCGCCTGCAAGTTGCCGATAAAGACCCGCTCCTTGTCGCCGTCGGGCACGATCAAGTAGAGATAGCCCTTGCGCGCCTGTGTCGATACCGCGGCCTCGCCGCCCAAGCCCTCGAAATCGAGGGCGATCGTCAGCCCGAACGAGCGGTTGGGCGGCAATGCGTGGAGCGATACCGCCTGGATTACCTGCTCGGCGACACCGGCTTGCTTCAATTCCACCAAGGCATCCACCGAGGCGTCGCAGACGCAGCGCCGCTCTTCGAGCATTTTGACGATCGCATCAGCGTTGAACTTGTTCGCGCTCAGCTTGCGCACGTCGTCGAGGCTCATTGGCAGTTGGTCCGAGCGCTCGTAGTAGCGCTTGGGTAGCTGGCCGCCGTCCCAATCGACGATATTGATGATCGCCCCTTCCTCCAGCGGGTCCGTGACCCGATCGGCAGCCGGGGTGCTCTGCTGCGCCGCGGCCGGCAACGCCAACGCCAGCGCGGCGATCCATAATTTGAGGTACATGATTGTTTGCTCCTCAGCGAAAAGTGCGAAAGTTTAGGAACACCTTTTCTCCGTCCGCCACCGCCACCTCGGGCAGCGTCTCTACCGCTAGAACTCTTCCTCGGTCGTCGAGTAACTCTAGGGTCGGAGCAGCGGTGCCTGGGGTCACTGCCAACCGGGCGATGCGGATGGCGTGTGGTAGCGCCAGCCAGCCGCGCGTGTCGGCCGCTTCGGTCGCCACGCCGAAGAGGTTGACCAAGCCTCCGAGCGCTTTGCCCAAACTCTCCTTGGCCCAGTCATTCTCGTCGTCATCGTCGTCATCGTCCTCAAAGGCTTTTTCAATGCTCTTGGACGCTAGGTATTTGGCCAAGTTGCGGGCGACGGCGCGCAGCAGGATGGTATCGAATTTCTGCGCAAAGGTCCGCTGGGCAATCGCGTCCAAGTCTTCGGCGGTGGCCGCCAGCGCACTCTGGTCGCCAGCGCGCAACCGCACCCCGTCCACCTGTGAGGGCACCTCCCGGTATTCGGGCAGCGCCACCCTAAGCCAGTAATCCACGTGCCGACGCTTGTACACGTGCGGATGGTGATAGCGATGGACGGCCCGCTCCGACGCCGTCCACACCTCCCACTTCCCTTCGTCCTCCAGAATCGGCACGCTGAACTCGACTTGGTGCTTGCGGGGCACAAAGCCGCTCTCGACAAAGACCACCAACTCGCCGCCGGAGGCCGGCTGCAGCTCCTCTAACTCAAGCTGGTAGCGCTCGGTGTATTCCGCTACCTCGTCTTCGTATCCCAGCCGCTGGGCCAGCCGCGCTAGATCAATTATCAGCATCCTCGGTGCTTGCAAACCAAAGGCCGCTTCGTACGCGCGATAGCCCTTTAGGGCATCTTTGTAGGAAATGTACGCATCGTTCCACTCGCCCTCAGCCTCGAAAAAGAGCCCGGTCATGTACTGCAAAAAAGCGTCGTTTTTATAGCTGAGCTCATACTCGGCCTGTTGCGCGTAGTTTTCGAGCTTCAGGTTGGCCTTGCGGCACTCGACCAACGCCGCCTGTCGGTCGCCCAGCCGGGCGTAGTTCATGGCGCGGTAGTAGTGGATCAGGGCTAGCTCGAACTCCTCGCCTCGGTAGGCGACAATCGAATCATTGGACAGCAGGGCCGCGATTTCGCGCGAGACCGAACGGGTGTAGAGCTGGTCGCTGAGCCGCTCGGCCCGTTCAAACTCCACGTTGGACGCCTCGTATTGGCCTTGATAGTGCAAAATCAGCCCCTTTTCCAGGTGGTAGAGCAGCTTGTTGGTTTTGCCAGAGGGCTTTTCCAGCTTGCCGAGGGCCGCTTCGTAGTTGCCTTTTTCTAGCTGGTTGAGCGAACGGGACACATAGCCCGAATAAGCGGCCCCGCAACCGCTCAACAAGAGCAGTAGGACGACGCTGAGACCGATGACCGATCGGCTGCTTCCCTGCATAAGTGATTCCATCCATTGCCCTCGCGCCGGCAATATCCACGAGTGACCGTGTGCCATATATAACACCTAAGCGCGGGAAAAGTGTCCCTTTTATTCGGTCACTCCGAGCTACTTGAGCAGGAGCATCCGCCGCGTCTGCATCCCGCTCGGATAATAAAGCCGCGTCACATACACCCCCGACGAGACCGCCGCCCCCTGCCCGTCGCGGGCGTCCCAAGAAACCTGATATTCACCGGCGACCTGGAACTGATCCACCAGCGTGCGCACCCGCTGACCCAAGGTGTTGTAGACCTCCAGCCGCACCACGCCGGGGACGGCCAAGCGGTAGGCGATCTGCGTACGGCTGTTGAAGGGATTGGGCACATTCGGCTGCAAGCCGCTCACCACCCAAGCAGCGGCAACCTTGGCCGCGACCAGCTGTTGCACGTCCACGACCCGTACGCCGCCGCCAAGAGTCAACTCCAGGACGTACCGCCGGTTTTTGTTGAGGGCGATGCTCTGCCACTGACCGACGACCTCCCCGTCGGGAGTTAGTGCGCGTGCCCGGTAGTAGCCGTTGATGGAGACCCTGCCCATGGGGGTAATGGTCTCCTTGAGCCGGCCTTCCGCGTCGGACACCGCAGCCCAGGCGTAGTCGGGTTCTTGCCCAGCGATGGAGCGGGCGAACTCGACGGTCAGGCCCGCGATGGCTTCGCCCACCAACGTGACCTCTACGACCGCAGCCTCCTCCGCTTTGATGTCGTCCGCGGTCTCCTCCTCGGTGTCTGTAGTCTCCGCCCCGGTGTCCGCGGTCTCCTCCTCGGTGTCCGTGGTCTCCGCCCCGGTGTCCGCGGTCTCCTCCTCGGTGTCTGTAGTCTCCGCCCCGGTGTCGTCGTCCACCACCGGCGGCTCAGAGGGGGTGGCATAGGGGGCTATGTTCCACAACCGGATTGTATTGTCCACACTGCTACTGACCAGGGTTAGACCATCCGGCGAAAATGACACCGAAGTGACCCAATCCGAATGGCCTTGGAGGGTGGCTATTTCCTGCTGGCTGGCCACATTCCACAACCGGATTGTATGGTCCCAACTGCCACTGGCCAGGGTTAGACCATCCGGCGAAAATGACACCGAAGAGACCGTACCCGAATGGCCTTGGAGGGTGGCTATTTCCTGCTGGCTGGCCACATTCCACAACCGGATTGTATGGTCCCAACTGCCACTGGCTAGGGTTAGACTATCCGGCGAAAATGACACCGATCTGACCCGACCCGAATGGCCTTGGAGGGTGGCTATTTCCTGCTGGCTGGCCACATTCCACAACCGGATTGTATGGTCCCAACTGCCACTGGCCAGGGTTAGACCATCCGGCGAAAATGACACCGAAGTGACCCCACCCGAATGGCCTTGGAGGGTGGCTATTTCCTGCTGGCTGGCCACATTCCACAACCGGATTGTATGGTCCCAACTGCCACTGGCCAGAGTTAGACCATCCGGCGAAAATGACACCGATCTGACCCAATCCGAATGGCCTTGGAGGGTGGCTATTTCCTGCTGGCTGGCCATATTCCACAACCGGATTGTATGGTCCCAACTGCCACTGACTAGGGTTAGACCATCCGGCGAAAATGACACCGAAGAGACCGTACCCGAATGGCCTTGGAGGGTGGCTATTTCCTGCTGGCTGGCCATATTCCACAACCGGATTGTATGGTCCCAACTGCCACTGACTAGGGTTAGACCATCCGGCGAAAATGACACCGAAGTGACCCAATCCGAATGGCCTTGGAGGGTGGCCTGGGCGCGACTCTCCTGTGCGAACAGGACGCCGACCAACAACAAGGCCATGCTGGACAACGAAAGCTTTTTCATCTGAGATACTCCTTTGGTTTGGTTGTACGGATTTATCCGCTTGGGAAGGGCGTCCCCCTTGCCGGGTTGGGCTAAAAGGGACGCCCTTTCAATTTCCTGTGGTAGAGCCGCCGCACGAGACTGCCCTCCCATCAGCCCCCAATAGGCAAGACGCCGCCCAGTCAAATGGTGAACGCCCGGTCCTTGATCCGCCGATGAGATTGACCATAACATAAAGGTTCAGCCAAAAGGAGTCAGGAGTCCCTCACTTTATCCCGAATTCACGTTAATCTAAGGTCACTAAGTGATGTACAAGTGACCTTTGCGGCGTTTCAAACCGGACACGGTATTGCAGGAGATCCTCGACAGCACCCGATCGCTGACCGACGCCCGATACGGCGTGATCGCCACCTTTGACGATGCAGGACAGGTGGAGGACTTTTTGATCTCCGATCTGACTTCCAATGAGATCCAACTTTGCTTATATATAAGAGCCCATTTCTCGACCGCAAAAACGCCCGTATAAGTATAACAGGTAAAATTATGGAAAAACCCAATGTCGTCGTCATCGGTTATGGCTTTGCTGGCCGCTGCTTCCACGCCTATCTCGTGGGGCTGACCAGCGGCCTGAACCTCTACGGTATCGCCACCAGCCGGTCGGAGGCCCGCGACCAGATTCAGCGCGACTTGGGGGTAAAGACCTTCCGCCACTTCGACGAAGTGCTAGCTGACCCAGCCGTCGATCTGGTCGTCCTCGCCACGCCCAACGATCTCCACGCCCCGCACGCGATCCAAGCGATGGCGGCGGGCAAACACGTGGTCACCGACAAGCCCATGTGCTTGAGCATGGCCGAGGCCGACCAGATGATTGCCGCCAGCCAAGCGCACGACCGCTTGTTCAGCGTCTTTCAGAACCGCCGCTGGGACGGCGATTTCCTCGCCGTCAAAGACGCGCTGGCCCAAGGGCTGCTCGGCGATCCCTTTTTGCTGGAGATGTTCTGGGGCCAATACGGCCCGCCGCGCGGTTGGCGCAGCACAGCGCAACACGGCGGCGGCAAATTCTTCGATCTAGGCGCGCATCTGGTCGATCAAGCCCTCCAGCTTATCGACGCGCCGCTGACCAAGGTGTACGCCTCCTTCCACTCCGGCGATCCGCTCAGCATCGACGTCGAGTCCCACGCGCTGGCCGTGCTCCACTTTGCCAACGGCGTCGAAGCGCGCGTGGAGACCTCGTCGCTGGCGGGCAAAGCCAAGCCGCGCTGGTACGTGCTGGGCACGGAAGGTGCGCTGGTCAAAGAGGGCGTTGACCCACAGGAAAAGGCCATGATCGCCGGCGACATCGACGCGGCCGAAGAGGCACCCGAACACTACGCCCGCCTCTATAGGCCAGCGGAGGAAACCATCATGGAGACGGCACCCGGCCGTTGGCGTTCCTACTACGAAAACATCGCCGATGCGCTAGCCGGCCGCGCCGCGCTAGCCGTCACCGCTCAGAGTGTGCGGCAGACCATGGTCGCGATTGAGGCCGCCCGGCTCTCCGCGGCCGAGCAGCGGCCCGTGGCCCCGGAGGAAGTCGGGTGAAACTCCGGCCGGGCAACTACGGCAAGGAGACCAGCTTTGAGGTCCGCACCTTCGACGCTGAGATGCCCCTCGACGAATACGCTCGCCTGCCCAAGCACCCGCTCTATCTGGTACTCGACAATCTGCGCAGCGCCTTCAATGTCGGCTCGATTTTTCGCACAGCCGACGCGGGCCGTCTCAGCGGCATCTACACCTGCGGCTACACGGCCCATCCGCCCCATCCCAAGCTCGACAAGACGGCGTTGGGCACCCTCTCGTACATAGAGACCCGCCACTTCGCCACCACGCTACAGGCCATTGAGCACTTGCGTGCACGCCAAGTGCCGGTGTGGGCGCTGGAGACGACATCGCACAGCCGCTGTTACACCGAGTTAGACTATCCGCGCCCCTTGGCTTTAATCGTGGGCAATGAGGCCCTCGGCGTGAGTTGCGACGCGCTTGAGCGCTGCGACGAGCTGGTTGAGATTCCCATGTACGGCTACAAAAACAGCCTCAATGTCGCCGCGGCCAGCGCCGTCCTCGTCTTTGAGGTATTGCGCCAATGGCAAGCCGTCAGCTCCACTTGCCAGCCCACCGCCCATGCCTGAAGCCGCCCCGCAAACTCGGGATCGAGGGGGGCTTGCGCGCCCCGGTGGTGCCGCCAGCACTGATAACGGCGAGGGCTTGGCTCCAGTCCACCAGCTCTTTCCTCAAGTCCAATTTACGAAATCCAAGTTCTCCAGATCGTCAATGATGATTTCCACCGACCCGGGATCGACCGGCTCGAATCCATCAAAATCATCCGGTATCTCAATGCCCTTGCCGACGCTGTACCCGTAGCCGAATTCCTTCAGCCAAGGTACCGCCTCAAGGGCCTCTTCCGCATTTTCGTTTTCTCGATTGAAGAAAAGGACATAGTGCCTCGGTGCCGCACCCAGAAACTTGTCGTCGTAGCCGTCGGAAAGGATCCCTTCTTTTAGGTTGCTGTCATCGACCACTGCGAGTAAACCAACCCCCAACAGGTCCCCCAGCAACGCCTCTGAAGGAGGCTCTTCTACAAACTCCATTCGGAAGGTTCCTGCCTCCAGATCAATTTCACCCGACCCGAAGACATAGGAGTAGTCCCCTTCGCCAGCGTCCGCTGTCCAAACCCCTACAACCCTCGCATTGCTGCCCGCCAGAGAACCGTTCGGGTCGCGAACATGTCCAGATACGACAAACAGGGGCTCAACACTAGGCGTTGCCGTCGGCGCGTCGGAGTCGGAACATCCGGTCAGGAGCATGACCAAGAGTGCAGCGCCGGCAACTAGCAGGTTTACAACGAACTTTGACATTTCTATCTCTCCTTTTAACGTGCGCTCGGGTTAGCTGGGCCTATAGCGCCTCAAATCCCGTTGTCCGTTACAACGTGATCGCCACCCTAGACGACTTAGGGCAGATGGGGGATTTCCTGCCCTCCGGTCTAACTTCCAATGAAAGCCAACTTTGCTTATATAGTAAGTGCCCATTTGTCGGCCGCAAAAACGCCCGTCGCACAGGTAAAATCATGGAAAAACCCAATGTCGTCATCGGTTATGGCTTTGCTGGCCGCTGCTTCCACGCCTATTTAGTCGGGCTGCCCAGCGACCAGATTCAGCGCGACTTGGGGGTAGTCAACCCCACCTGCCAACCCACCGCCCATGCCTGAAGTCGCCCCGCAGACTCGGGGTCCAGCCGCCCGCTTGCTGCGCGACTGGCTCGGCTTTGAGTTCGTCTCCCGCATCTATCTCTACAGTGCGCTCATCGGCCTGATTGCCGGCTTGGGTGCCGTGTTATTTACCTACGGCCTTGAACTGGCCAAGTTCCTGCTAGTCGAGAAACTGGCTGGATACCGCCAAATCCATCCCGACAACAGGGCGCTATTCGACTTCTCCTTCCTCGACGCGCCCACCTACGGCGAGTATTTGTGGCTGTTGCTGCTGCTGCCGGCGCTGGGCGGCCTGCTCAGCGGCTACCTGACGCACCGCTTCGCGCCCGAAGCCCAAGGCGCGGGCACCGACGCCATGATCGACGCCTTCCACAACCAGCGCGGCCACATCCGCCCCATCGTCGCCCCGGTCAAGGCGCTGGCGACCATCGTCACGCTCTCCTCCGGTGGTGCCGCTGGTCAGCAAGGTCCTTTGGTTCATATCGGCGCGGGCTTAGGCTCTTGGATCGGCGACAAACTCAAGCTCTCGGTGGCCCAGCGGCGGATTTTGTTGCTGGCGGGCACGGCTGGAGGACTAGGCGCAATTTTCCGCGCACCGCTGGGCGCGGCAATCGCCAGCGTGGAAGTGCTCTACCGCGAAGACTTTGAAAGCGACGCGCTCATTCCCTGCGTCATCAGCTCCTTTGTCGCCTATGCCCTCTACATAGCCGTTTTTGGCTTCTCGCACATTTTCGCCCTGCCCGACCTGCTGTTCACCGATGTGCGCGAGTTGGTCTTCTACCTAGTCTTGGGTTTTTTCTGCGCCCTAGTCGGCATTTTTTACGTCAAGACCCTGCGCCTTGCGCGCACCCTCTTCGACCGCCTGCCGCTGCCTCGCTACTGGATCGTCTGCTGCGGGGGCTTGCTGGTGGGGGTGGCGGCCTTTATCGACCCCCAAGTGCTGGGCGATGGGTTCGGCGTCATCCAACGGGGGCTCGACGGCGAACTCGCAATCCGCGCCTTCCTAGCCCTCGCCCTGCTCAAAATCTTCGCCTCTAGCTGCACGATTTCCAGCGGCGGCTCGGGCGGCGTCTTTGGCCCCTCGCTCTTTATCGGCGGGATGCTCGGCGGTGCCGTGGGCCTGCTGGGCCAACAGTACTTTCCCGACATCGTCCACCAACCGGCCGCTTATATCGTGGTGGGCATGGCCTCGTTTTTCGGCGCCGTGGCCAATACGCCGCTAGCGGCCCTGATTCTCGTCATCGAAATGAGCGGCTCTTACCACCTGCTGCCGCCGCTGATGGTCGTTAGCGCCCTCGCACTGATCTTCGCGCGCAACTTTTCCATCTACCAAAACCAAGTCCAAAACAAGTTCCACTCTCCGGCCCATATCAAAGACCTAACCGTCAATGTGTTACACGATCTCCAAGTCCGCGAAGTATTCCCCCGCCTCAAAAACACCTCCGAGGCCATCGTCAGCAATCGGCTTTCCTACTTTTCCCTGAGTGCCCTAAGCAAAAAACTGGGCCACCTACACTTTGTCGTCACCGATGACAACAACGACTTGCGCGGCATGATCAGCCTCGAAGACCTCGACCTGCCCGAAGACGAAATGCTGCGCAACTTGGTACTCATTGAGGACATGGTCGTCGATGACGTCCGGCCTATCGACGCGGATGACAACCTGCACGAGGCCCTGCAAAAGCTGCTGGATTCTGGCTACGACAAGCTACCCGTGATGGACACCACAGACGAGGGGGAAAGCGAGTTTTGGGGCTATCTGATGCACTCAGATCTGATGCGAGTGTACCACGAGGAAGTCATTCGGTTGGAGGGACAGGATTGACCTCTTCTGCGCCTTCGCGATAGGGCGCGTGCAGATAGTGTTTCGCTCGTTGGTGGCTGTCCGCGTGGTCGGGCAAACGCCGCACCCGCTGATAGCGGAGAACTGCGTCCTCGCGGCGGCCCGCTAGGTCGTGTACTTGGCCGAGTAGCAAATTGGCGAGTACTGCAAAAGCTAGGTCCCGCTTGCGCTCGGAATTGGCAGCGAGGCTATCGGTTGCCGCCAAGTGGTCGGCGGCCTCTGGAAACCGCCGCTCAAAGTACGCGTATTTGCCCGCGTAGTAATGCGCCTCCAAGCGGCCGTGGTGATGATAGCCGGTCTGGCCAGCCACGCTGCGCTGCACGTATTTTTCGTACAAAGCCACCCCCGAGCGCCAGCGGCCGAGTTCGACCATAAGCCGCGCAGTGTAGCGGTGGAAGACTGCGTTGTCGGGGTAGCGCGCGTAGAGTTCCTCAAAATAGGGCAGGGCTTCGCGGTTGTCCTTTTCAAAAATCCGGTAGATCTGGCCGAGGAAATAGGCGGCCTCCGTGCTGGCGTAGGCTCCCTCGCGGGCGACTTCTTTGAGCTGCTGGAGGCCCAACACGCGATCTCCGTCGGGCAAAAAGGCCATGATTGGACGGAGAATCCGGTGGCGTTGGGGCATGACTTCGGCGAAGTAGTGATACAAGCCCTGGCCAAAGAGGATGTCCTTGTTGGTCGGCTCGAGTTGACGGCTCTTCTTCAGCAGGGGCAGACCGCGCAATCCGTCGTGCGCCGCCCGCACGTACTGCTCTCTATCTCCGTACAGGCGACCGCGGAAACCGATGGCACCCCCCTTGAAGAGAATCGCGTCGAAGTCCATCGGGTCTTTTGCCAGCCGCCGGTCGCAGACCTCAATGCACTGCTTGAGCCGGGCGTGGAACTCCGCATCGTGGGTTTCGTCGGCCAAGTCGATGAGGATCCGCCACCAAGAAACCATCGCGCGAAAGAAGTAGCCGAGCGGGTTGTCCGGCTCAGCCGCGACGATGTCTTGAAAGTGGCGCTCGGCCTCGGCAAAGCGCAGATTGTAGATCAGGTCGATGCCCTGCTGAATGCGCGCATCAAAGCCGCGCATCGTATAGGTGGAGTCCTCGCTCCAAGCGGGCAGGGTCAGCGCGCAGCAGAGCAAAACCGCGCCTATGGGGTGCAGTGCGTTCAAGGAACAAACCTCATGGCTTAACAGTAAAACAAAAACCAAGCCGTTCAAGAGTAGGATAAAAATCAACTATGGCAACTGTGCAATGCGACATCGCGATTATCGGCGGCGGCTCGGCCGGGTACGCCGCGGCGCGCACGGCCCATGCGGCCGGCGCGAATGTCGCGGTTATCGATCAAGGCCCCTGGGGAGGGCTGTGCATTCTGCGCGGCTGTATGCCCAGCAAGGCGATCCTGCGCTCCGCCGAAATAGCCTCGCATCTGGAACGCGCCGCCGAGTTCGGCCTAGCGCCGGTGGAAGTTCGCGCTGATTTAACCGCCATCGTCGAGCGCAAGGCGCGGTTGGTCGCCGACTTTGCCGCCTATCGCCGCGAGCAACTAAGCGACGGTCGCTTTGCGCTCTACGAAGCGCGCGCCCGCTTCCTCTCGCCGCAGAAGATCCAGGCCGGCGACGACGTTATTGAGGCCGGGCAGTTTATCATCGCCACCGGCTCTACGACCCACCACGTCCCGATTCCGGGGCTGGACCAAGTCGGCTACCTCACCAGCGACGAGGCCCTCGACATGTGCCAGCAGCCAGCGAGCCTCCTCGTCCTCGGCGGCGGTCCCATCGCCGTCGAACTGGCCCAGTTCTTTCAGCGCATTGACACGCAGGTAACGCTCATCCAGCGCAGCGGTCACATTCTCTCCACCGGCGACGAGGACTTGGCGCGGCCGGTGGAAGCGCGCTTCCGCGAAGAGGGCATGGAGGTGTACACCGGTACGCAACTGCGCCAATTTACCGAGGAAAACGGGCGCAAGACGGCGCATTTTTCCCACGGCGGTGCGGAAAAAACAGCCTCGGCGGATCTCGTCCTCCAAGCTCTCGGTCGTCGCCCGCTCATCGACGGGTTGGGCCTAGACCAAGCTGGCGTCGAGGTCGCTGGCGGACGCATTGTCGTCGATGCGGCCATGCGCACCAGCCAGCCCCACATCTACGCCGTCGGCGACGTCAACGGCGAGTACGAGGTCGTCCACATCGCCATTGAGCAAGGCGAGATCGCCGCGTACAATGCCACGCATCCCAGCCGCCCCGAGCACCGCTTCGACGACCGCCTCAATGCGCTAGTCGTATTCACCGACCCACAGGTGGCCAGCGTCGGCCTCAGCGAGCGGGACTGCCGCGCTGCGGACCGGCCCTATTTGGTCGCTAGCTACCCTTTTGACGACCACGGTAAGTCGCTGACGATGGGCGAGACCTGTGGCCACGCAAAAATCCTCTGCGACCCGCGCTCGGGCGAAGTGCTCGGCGGCCACATTGTCGGCCCGGAGGGCGGCGAGCTGATCCACGAGTTGATCGCGGTAATGTACTTTCGCGGGACGGTGCAGGATTTGGCCAAAATGCCCCATTATCATCCGACCTTGGCCGAGATTCTCACCTATCCGGCCGAGGAATTGGCGGAACAGTTGTAGGGACGCCCCTTGTGGGCATCCTATATTTAAGAAGTACACGACAGTAGAAGCGGTATGAGATGCTTCGCTTCGCTCAGCTATGACAGCATGGGGCGTCATCACCTGTCATGCTGAGCGGAGCAAGGCGGAGTCGAAGCATCTTATACCTAAAGGATTGAGCTACAAAGGGGATCTTATGTCTGCGTCTTACGATGTCGTCATTGCCGGGGCGGGCGCGGCGGGTGCGGTGCTCGCGGCGCGGCTCAGCGAGGATCGGAGTCGGTCGGTCTTGCTGCTGGAGGCCGGGCCGGATTTTGCTGCGGTTGAAGACTTGCCCGAGGAGATTCGCTATGCCTACGGGCGCGATCGCAATATCTGGGACCGCGCCTTTGGCTTCGGCACCCGGTTTGGCTGGGAGTATCGCGCCCGGGCTACGGATTTGCGCCCCGATATGTTTGTGCCGCGCGGCAAAATTGTCGGCGGATCGAGTGCGGTCAACGCGCAGATTTTTCTGCGCGGCGTGCCCGAAGACTACGACTCGTGGGCCGCGGCGGGCAACGACCTGTGGAGCCACGACGCCCTGTTGCCCTTTTTGTGCCGCCTCGAATCCGACCCCGACTACGGCGACGCCCCCTATCACGGTGCCGACGGCCCCATCCGCGCGCGGCGGTTCAAAGACCACGAGCTCAACCCCGAGCACCGCGCCTTCTACGAGGCCACACTCGCCGCTGGCTATCCCGACTGCCCCGACCACAACGACCCTGATTCTACCGGCGTCGGTCCCTTGGCGCTCAACAACGCCGAGAGCATCCGCTGGAGTACCAACATCGGCTACCTCAACCCAGCTCGCGGTCGTCCCAACCTGACCATTCAGGCCAATACCCACGTTCACCGCGTGATTTTTGACGGCCAGCGCGCCACCGGCCTACTCGTCGAGCGCGATGGTGACCTCTCCACGGTCCACGGCGGAGAAATCGTGCTCTGCGGCGGGGCCATTGGCTCGCCACACCTGCTCTTGCTGTCGGGCGTCGGGCCGACCGCGCACTTGGAGGCCATGGGCGTTGACGTAGTGTGCGACCTGCCCGGCGTCGGCCAGAATTTGCGCGACCATCCGCAAGTAAGCGTGACTTTGCGGGCCAAGGACGAGTACCTCGGCGACGGCACGGAGCCTCGGCTGCAAATCGGCCTGCGCTACACGGCTGCCGGATCGGACTGGCGCAACGACATGTTCATCATCCCGGCCTCCTTTGCCACGACCGAGGGCTACTACGCCTCGTCGCATTCCAAACCCTTGGGCTTTTACTTAGTCGGCTGCATCTATTTGGCCGAGGGAAAAGGCGAACTCAAACTGGCTTCCACCGACCCGCACGTGCAGCCCGTGCTCGACTACAACTACTTGGCCGAGCCTTCAGACTGCCGCCGCCTGCGCGAATCCATCCGCATCATCATCGATCTGCTCAACCACGATGCGCTCAACGGGCTCGTCGTCGAGCGCATCGGCCCCACCGACGCCGAACTCGACACCGACGCCGCGCTCGACGAGTGGATGCGGCGCGAAGTGGGCACCAGCCACCACGTCTCCTCGACCTGCAAGATGGGACCGGCGAGCGACTCGATGGCCGTCGTCGATCAGCATGGCCGAGTGCACGGCCTCGAAAACCTGCGCGTTGCCGACGCAGCCATCATGCCCGACTGCGTGCGCGCCAACACCAACATTACCTCGATGGCCATTGGCGAGCGCATCGCCGATCTGATGCGCTAAACAGGCGTCGCATCCCACCCGTCCCATTAGACGACTGATACCAAAGGAATAAGAATGCAGACGATTCAGATTGAAGTACCAGAAGAGATTTTTCTGTCCTTAAAAGAGACGCCCGAAGAATTTACCCAAGAGGTCCGCATGGCTGCCGCGGCCAAGCTCTATGAAATGGGTAAGATGTCTTCCGGGCGTGCGGCTGAATTGGCTGGCATGTCGCGCATCCAATTTCTCCAAAATATGGGTCACTACGGTGTGCCTATCTTTGATATGACCCATGAAGAATTAGAACAGGACCGCCAAAATGCCTGAATCACCGACAATTCGGGAACGGCTCGCTAGCCCATCCGCAACGCCCGATCCGCCAGCGGCAAATCCACCCTCCCATTGCCCTGCCGATGCGACTCGCGCAAGCCAATGGCGATCTCCAGCGCCTCGCGCCCAAATTCCCCCGGGCAAATCCGCTCTTCCCCCTCTTCGAGTGCCCGACAGACGCCCTCAATCGCATCAACCATGGACGAGCGCGGGTGCCACGGGTTGGGGAACTGCCGCTGGATCGGCTCACCAGTCTCTGGATGCGTCCCCCATAGCTCGAATTGCGCGTGGGCGTTGCGCGAGACGATCATCCCGCGCTCGCCGATAAACTCCAGAGTCCACCCATGCCCCGAGCGATCAGCGCGGGAGTTCAGAAAGCCGCGCACTCCATTGGCGTAGGCAATGTAGCCCGAGCCGGATAAATCCCGCTCGGCCGCGGCCTGCTCCTCGTCGTCCATCTCGCCCATCACCCACTCGGCCGGCGCTCCGGCAAACAGCCGAAACAGAGCCAGCGTATGGCTTTGCAGATTCGACAGAGTGTGCGGGCTGTGGCAGACCATGGAGCGCAACCGGCCAATCGCCCCGTCGGCTATGGCCTGACGCGCATTGGTGTACCAGTTGTACCAGTTGAGATGACAAGCGATGGACAGAATCGTCCCGCTTGCCTTGCACGCCGCGATCATGGCATCGGCCTCCGCCAAGGTGCGGCACATCGGCTTGGTGGCAAAAATCGCTCGCACTCCGGCCTCGGCCAGGCCGATGACCACCTCGGCTCGCTCGTCGGGGCGCGTCGTCACCGCCACTACGTCCGGCTGCTCTTGGGCGACCAACTCGCGGTAGTCTTCGTACAGGGCGTCTACGCCCCAGCGCTGGGCAAAGTCGTCCAGCTTGGCTCGGTCCACGTCGGCCGCGCCGATCAGCTCAATACCCCGCGCTTCGATCATGGCCGGGGCGTGTGCCCACGGCCACGGATAGTGCGGCATGCCGATGTGCTCGTCGTCAATCGTGCTGCCCATCCGCCCGCAGCCGACCACTGCGCCGCGATACGTTCCGCGCGGCTGCGTCGCCGCGACCTGTTCGTAGGCTTTGCCCAAAGGTTGTGCCATGTCGTATCTCCTCTGCGTAAAATTGCAAAAAGGGGTTCGATTAAATAGAATAAGATGTGTGCTTTGCTTCCTCCTACCAAGGAAGAAGCCTCCCATGTTCGTCAATATTCAGCAATTTAATTTGAGCTATGCGCCTTGCCTTTTACACCTACAGCTACACCGACCGGCTTGAAATGCCACTTGAGCCGGCACTGAAAAAAATCGCCGCTACTGGCTACGACGGCATCGACATTTCGGGGACCCACGGGCCGTCGGCAGACCCGCGCTCGGTGACGCCCGAATTGCGCGTGCAGACGCGGAGCATTGCCGAGCGGTTGGGCCTGACCATTGAAGCCGTCATCACCCACGCCAATCTCGCCAACTCGCTCTTTACCGATGCGCCGCTCGACCTCAAGGGGTCGGTCGATTTGGCCGTGGATGTCGGCGCACCGCTCGTCGTCTTCCACATGGGCGGTCCCAAGGACGACGACGCCCAGCGAGCCGAAGCTTGGCGGCGAGTGGTCGCCTATCTCCAAGACGCGCTTGCCTACGCAGAGCTTTGCAACGTGCAGTTGGCAGTCGATGGCGTGTGGGCCAGTTGGCTCACCGACACCCCCGAGCGCTTCTTGGAGCTGCACGACGAGGTCGGCAGCGCGTCCTTTGGCATCAATTTCGACCCTTGCTATCTGACGCTCCTCGGCTTGGATCCGGTCGCGATCGCCCATCAGTGGCAGGGGCGCATCATGCACGCCCATCTCAAGGACCACGTCGGCACCTATCCCGACTGGGACCACAAAATCCCCGGTCGTGGAAGCCTCGACTATCCGCGCATCGTGCAGGGACTCCGGGACATCGGCTTTGCTGCAGCCATGGCGATAGAGACGTTTGTCACCATGGATTTCGACGAATCCTGTGCGGTCGGCTACGCGGCGTTGGCACCGGCGCTGAGCAAGGGATGCTCTCCAGCGCGGCAACGATGAGTACACCTCCCACCCTTTCCTCGACATTGCCCGCATTGACGATCCTCCGGGCGCTACGGCTCAGCGACTGAATTTTAACAAAAGGAGAGGCATCACCTTGACTACTTTTGACTTCCACGGCAAAAAGGCCGTGGCAACCGGCGCTGGCGGTGCCATTGGCGGCGAGATCGCCCGTGGCCTCGCCCAAGCTGGCGCTGAAGTGGCGATCTGGGACATTTCTCCAGCGGCGGCTCGCGCCAAAGCCGACGAGATCAACCAAGATTTTCCCGACAAAGTCCTCCCCGTCGAGTGCAACGTCATCAGCAAAGACAGCGTCGAGGCCGCGCTCGCGGAGACCATCGAGCACTTTGGCACCATCGACTTTCTGCTCAACGGGGCCGGCGGCAGCCACAAGGACACCACCACCTCCCCGGAACTCGAATTCTTTGACATTGATCCAGAAGCGGTCAAGATGGTGATGGATCTCAACTATCTAAGCGCCGTCCTGCCCTCGCAGGCCGTGGGCCGCGTCTTCGCCGCTAAAGGCGATGGAGCGGTCGTCAATATCACCTCCATCGGCGGGGGCTTGCCGCTGTCGCGGGCCTTGGCGTATTCCAATGGCAAGGCTGCGGCCGATAGTTTCACCCGCTGGTTGGCCGTACACATGGCCACGACCTACGCGCCCAAAATCCGCGTCAATGCCGTGGCTCCGGGCTTTATGATTACCACGCAAAACCGCTTCCTGCTCCTCGATGAAGCAAGCGGCGAGCTGACCGACCGCGGCGAGACCATTCTCAAGAACGTCCCCATGGCCCGCTTTGGCGATCCGCACGAGGTCGTCGGCGCGGCCCTGTGGCTTTTTTCGGACGCCGCCACATTTGTCACCGGTGCCATCGTGCCTATCGACGGCGGCTTTTCCGCGTTTTGCGGCGTATAGACCAACTTATTCAATCAGGAGTTCACTTTGCTACCCGATATCGAAATCGCCCGCCAGACCTCACTCCGCCCCATCGACGACGTGGCCCCCCAGCTCGGGGTCGGCTCCGAACACCTCGAACACTACGGCCGCGTCAAGGCCAAGATCTCGCAGGAATTCTGTCAGCAGTTCGAAGACGCACCTACCACCGGCAAACTAATTCTCGTCTCGGCCATCAACCCGACTCCAGCGGGCGAAGGCAAAACCACCACTACCATCGGCCTCGGCGACGCGCTCAACCGCATTGGCAAGCGCGCCACCGTCTGCCTGCGGGAGCCTTCGCTGGGGCCTTGCTTCGGCATGAAGGGCGGCGGCGCGGGCGGCGGCTACGCTCAGGTAGCGCCGATGGAGGACATCAACCTGCACTTCACCGGCGACATCCACGCAGTCTCCGCGGCCCACAACCTACTCGCCGCGGCCCTCGACAACTACATCCACCACGGCAATGTGCGCCGCATTGATCCCCGCCGCATCGTCTGGAACCGCGTCCTCGACATAAACGACCGGGCACTGCGCGATATCGTCATCGGGCTAGGGGGGACCGCCAACTCCTTTCCGCGCCAATCGGGGTTCGACATTGCCGTGGCCTCGGAGGTCATGGCCATCCTCTGCCTGTCCGAATCGCGGGCCGAGCTCAAAGAGCGGCTCGGTCGGATCGTCGTCGCCCAGACCCGCTCCCGCGAGACCGTTCGCGCCGAGGATCTAGCCGTCCACGGTGCCATGGCAGTGCTGCTCAAGGACGCCTGCCAACCCAACTTGGTACAGACCCTAGAGGGCAACCCGGCGTTAGTCCACGGCGGCCCTTTTGCCAATATCGCCCACGGCTGCAACTCCATCGCCGCCACCCGCCTGAGTACGCGCCTCTCCGAATACACCGTCACCGAGGCTGGCTTTGGCGCGGACTTGGGCGCGGAGAAATTCGCCAACATCAAGTGCCGCCAGAGCGGTCTAACACCCGACCTCGTGGTGTTGGTAGCCACGGTGCGCGCCCTCAAATTTCACGGCAGTGCTTCGCTCAAAAGCATCGCCAAGCCCAATGTCGGAGCAGTTGAACGAGGCGTCGAAAACCTCAAGAAGCACATCGAAAATATTCGCCTCTTCGGCTTGCCCGTCGTCGTCGCGGTCAATGCCTTTGCCACGGATACCGATGCCGAAATCCAGTGCATCCGCGACAAGTGCGCCCACCTCGGCGTTGAAATCGTGCCCGCACATCACCACGCCCTCGGCGGCGCAGGAGCCGAAGACCTCGCCCGCACCGTAGTGCAGGTGGCCGAAAACACGCAGAGCGACTTCCGGCTGCTCTATCCCGACGACATGCGGCTGTGGGACAAGGTGCGCACCGTCGCCCAAGCGATCTACGGCGCCGACGACATCATGGGAGACAAGTTACTGCGAGGCAAGTTCCGGCGGCTGGAGGACGAAGGCTACGGCAACCTGCCCGTTTGCATCGCCAAGACCCAGTACTCGCTCTCGACCGATCCGGGGCTCAAGGGGCGGCCGCACGGCTTTGACGTGCCAATCCGCGACGTCAAGGTCTCGGCCGGGGCTGGCTTTGTGGTGGTGCTGACGGGCGATATTATGACGATGCCCGGCCTACCGAAGAAGCCCTCGGCCGAGTCGATTGATCTCGACGAAGCAGGACAAATCAAAGGGTTGTTCTGAGCCCGCAAACTATATAGGACGACGCACCATGTCACTATCAAAGCACCTAGAATCGTGCTCGCTCGAACGCATCACCAAGATGAAAGATGTGGTAGTGCAGGAGATCGATAGAATCGACCGTCAGCTAGTCGAGCAAGAACAAGAACTCGGCGCAATGATCGAAAAGGTCGAAACGGTCAGTTTGGTCAAACGGCACGGCCAATACGAACTGAGTCTGGATAAGGCGGAAGCGCAGATCACCAGATTGAACGACGAAAAAGAGAAATTGCAGGACAAGGTCCGCGTCATTGAGCAGGCGCGGCAAAAGAAACACCTGATGGACGAGCAGGCCCGAGTACTGGGCAGCGACGCGAGGGTGAAAGTCAAAGACCTGATCATCTTTTTTCTCATACTTTTTCTGATCGCAATCCTCGGCATCGACTTCCTCGGCATCGGGGCCACAGGTACCGGTGCTACGGCAAAAGCCGAAGTAGTAGAAGGCCGGATCCATCGAATAAACGTTCTGAACGGGGGACAAGGGTATGAGCGGGTGAACATTCACCTAGCGGATGCAGAGGGGTCTGGTGCGCTTGTTTCTGGACAGGTCGTTGAGGGCAAACTAACACAAGTGGACGTCATCCACCTCGGCGAGAACTACACAAATCCCGTCGTGGAAATAGAACCCCATTTTTCCGTCGGCACGCTGTGGATATTCTGGATCCTCGACTTGATATGCTGTACCATTTTCATGGCCAATTTCTTCTTTGAACACCGGCTTGCCGCTTCCAAAAAGTGGTACTGGAAAAACAACTGGATCGACTTCATAACGTCCATTCCGCTGCCCCCGGTACAAGTTATCGCCGCATCACAGGTCGGCGACCTAGGTATCGTTCGCTTGGGGCGTTTGCTCAGGGCCGTACGAATTTTACGGGCGCTGCGCTTATTCCGCATCGCACTGTTTTTCTGGCGGGGCATGGATCACTTGAGCACCACATTGGACGTGCGGCTGCTCAAGCGGTCCCTACTGTACGGCTTGTTATCGCTCGTGTTTGGGGCCTTCATTTTCATGGGCTTGGAGCGCATGGAGTCTGGTTCGGGATTCGGGGCGAGTCTCTGGTGGAGCTTTACGACGCTGGTCACCGGCGGGTACGCCGACATCCACAATCCCGAGACGGCTTCGGGCAAAATCCTCACCGTTTTTCTGGTGATTACGGGGATGGTGCTGGTGGGTGTTTTTACGGCGACGCTGACGAGCATCCTCGTCAGCGATGAGGATTCCTTGAAGGTCGAGGAGCTAGAAGAACAGGTCGGGATCGTAACGAAAATTCAAGAAGACGTAAAAGACGTGAACGAGCGGCTAGACCGACTGGAAGATACCATCCGCGAAATCCGGGACGCCGTAAAGACGCGGGATAACTAGCGGCTTCAGACTAACTTTTCTCTCGCTTCCAAGACTTTTGCCACTACGACTTCGACGTCCTTTTCATCGACAAACGGCGACACGATAAAGGACTTCAGCGCGACAATCGGTTCTTGGTATTGGGTGTGCCGATAGCAGTCGGTCGAGGAAAGGACGACCCCGCGTCCGGCCATGGCTTCCGCATGTACGTAGTCGAAAATTTTGCGGTTGTAGTCGTTGTGGGCTAGCAGCGTTTCCCGATAGGCCGGGTCTTCAAGTTCTTGGCGCTTGATCGCAAAAGTATCCACGTCGGGCGGATACACCCGGAAGAGCGTTACGGTGCCAAAGTTGTCGCGGTTGAGCACGGTGATGGCTTCGTGTCCTTCGAGGTGCTCGCGCAAAAGCTGGGTCATCTCGACGGTGTGCCCCAATGCGACGCGCAATCCCTGCTCGCCGAAAAAGCGAAAATTGGCCAGCGCAGTCAGCGGGCCGGTTCCGGCTCTAGACGTTTCGAGGGTGTACATACCGGGGCGGTGGTCGCCAAAGTGATAGAGGTACGGCATCTGCTCCGGGCTGCGTATCAGTAGGTGCAAATCCGTGCGATCTTTGACGAGGACGAGGCTGGAGATATACGGGGCAAAGCCGGTCTTGTGGAAGTCGATGCCCACGGAATCGGCCAGCGCCAGATGGCGGATGCGGCGGCACGCTCCGGCGAGGGCGCGCAGGGTCCGCGGGCGAAACTCCAAGGGGTTGTCTTGAAAATCGTAGTCATTGAACACCGACCACGCCCAGCCAATGACCGAATCGGCGTGGATGTGCGGGCGGTAGGAGAGTTGGAATTCATCGACGAGCGAGTCGCGCAAGGCCACAATCGCCTGCAAGTCGTCCAAGCCGAACGCATCCGTAGTCCCCATGGTCGCAATAATGGCGGCGATCTTTTTGCCGCTATCCAAGGCTGCCCGCGCTGCATCCGCTAGCTGCGCGAGGTCGATTTCGTTCTCAGCTAACGTCGGAATGACGATCAACTGATCGGTGCCAATGCCGAGCCAGCCGACGATGTTGTGGGCGCAGTAGTGCCCGGCGTCGGAAACGAGGACCACTACATCGTTGGGTACACCTTGGTCCATGGCCCGGGGGCAGGCTTTTTCCAGGCCGATCTTTACCCCGTAGAGCGTGGTGCCGGTCCCGCCGAAGGTAAACGTGCCGCCAGCTTGTTGTGGGTCGTAGCCAACCATCCGCGCGGTGATGGCGACCGCTTCGACTTCGGCCAAGGCGACGAGGCGGCTGTATTCATCCCAAGCGATGTTGGGGTTGTGCAACGAGGCGAGTAAGACGCCGATGAGGCTGGGGATGGTCGGGGGCGCAATGACGTTTTGTTGGGTGTGGGGATGGCTGGAGATGGTTATGCCGCGCAGGTAGCTGACGAGATCGGAGGTAACTGCCTCGACCGACGACATCTCAGCGGGCAGCTCGGCGTTTTGCGCTTCAGCAAAGTCGCCAGCAACCACCGGACCAAGCGTCGGCAACTGCATTTTCAGCGCATCGACTTGGTCGAGGGCGCGCATGATGGAATGCACGAAATACGAATCGTGAATGGGATCGGATACCGGTTGGGGGAAGGCGCGGCGGATGTGCTCTAGGGCGTCGCGGTATGATGTAGCCATGTCTTGCGTCCAATGCATGCAAAGGAATGAGATACAAAAGGCCGAGTACCCAAACAGGTACTCGGCCTTTATAACTTAGGATTGCCTTTCGGCGTTCCTTAGCGACTGTAGCTGTATTTCACGTACCAGAATGCGCCGCCAAAGCCGAATGGGCTGAACTGGCTGTACTTGTTGCCGGTCCGATCGGCGGCTAGTTCATGTTCGTCGGGATAGGTGTTGAGAATATTCTGCACGCCAATGGCGATGGCGGATTGGGCCTCGTCAAACGAGATGCTGGTTTCAAGGTCAAACAGCACCTTGCCGCTATAGGTCTGATCGTCTTCAGAGTCGTACCATTCGCCGTAGTAGCTGGCGCGACCTAGACCACTCCAACGCTCGCTCAGAGCTTGGGTCAGCGTCAAATTCCCGCGCTGCTTGGGCAGATTCTCCTCCAATTCCCGCAGCCGGAGCGCGTCTAGAACGTCCGGGTTGTGGTCGGTGACTTCGGAGCTCGTGTAGTTGTAGGCGAGGCTCAGCATCCCCGAACCTACCGGTGCCGACACAACGAGGTCAATTCCGTTGGTGGCGGAGTCGAAGTCATTGGTGAAGAAGCGGAATTCCTGCAAGCCGGCCGCGCTGGTTAGACCCTCGTCGATTAGCTGCTGTTTCTGCTCATCGCTCAGCGCGAAGTCTTGCGAAACCGTCAGGCGATCCTCCACCTTGATGTTGAAATAGTCGACCGTCGCACTAACGGCACCCATCTTGACGACGACGCCTCCGGAGAGGTTGACCGAATTTTCAGGTTTGAGCGCCGGCCCACCGCCATCTAAACCGAGGACCAGCCCAACTGCGCGGCTGGTCGAAGGCACGGTGCCGTTGTTGACTAGGTCGTTCTTCTCGAAGTTGAACTCGGTCGTTATGTTGAAGGCATTTTGCTGGCCAGGCGTCGGTGCCCGGAAGCCGGTGCTATAACTACCGCGCAGCTTCAGATCATCCGTAACAGCGAAGTTAGCGGCTCCCTTGTAGTTGGTAGTGCTGCCAAAGTCGGAGAAATCCTCCGAGCGCAGGGCCAAGGAAAGCACCAGCGGATCAATCGGCTCAAAATCCGCCTCCACGTAAATGGCCGTGTTGGTGCGATCCCAGCGGCCCGCGGCCACTTTGCTGAAGCCCGAGAAACCATTAGTAGCGGGCTGGAATCCTTGGCTGGCCAACGGCTGACCGATCAGGTAGGACTCGATCTGTCCCTCCACGATCTCAAATGCTTCATTGCGACGTTCCGCCCCCGCAGCCAAAAACAACTGGTCGCTGACCGGGTACGTAATGTCGAAGTTTAAGTTGACGTCCGTCTGGATATAGTCTCCAGGGTTGAACGATGTCGGCGTATCGGGGCCCATCGAGGCATTCACGGTGTTGAAGATGAAGTAGTCCGCGTGGTGGCGGCCATAAGATGCGCTCAAGCTCCAACCCAACGTCTCGGCCGCAAATCCCTTCAGGCCCAGAAGGAGGGATTCATCCGTGGTGAAACCGCCGAAGCGAGGCGTGAAACCACCGGGGAACATTTTTAGGAACGAGAAGCAATTGGGATCGTCGCGGACCTGTAGCCAAGCCTCCTGGTCCGGCTTGTTGTCGATTATGGGTACTGGGACGCATTCACTGCCCTGACCCACGCCGTCCAAATCGCCCACTAGCAGGGATGGAGTCCCGTCCTCGAGTTCCGGCCCCTTGAACACGCCGCTGCGGGTGTGGGGATTGCGGAAATAGAACCCGCCTTCCGTTTCCTTACTGGCGTAGTTGGCGTGACCATAGAAGTCGAGGTTCTCGCTCAGATTGGCACCGTAGTTGGCGAAGAACTTCAGATCGTCGCGGATGAAGGGCTGCCCCCAGATTTGGGCGGGATTGGCCACATTCGTATTGCCCGCGGCAATCAGGCCCGCGGCATCGTTGCGCTGCACCGAGCGGATGGTTTCGCCCGCGTTGCCGTATTCCAAGCTGAGATTGGCCCACGCATTCTCGTTGCCCAAACCGAGATTGCCAGCGATAGAAAACAACTCGCCATCGCCGAGGATGCCATCGCCGTCTTGGAAGCTGCCGACTTTGGTCTCAATCGACAGACCATCGGAACGGTTCTTGAGGCGGAAGTTCAACACGCCGGCAATGGCATCTGAGCCGTACTGGGCCGACGCGCCGTCGCGCAGGACTTCCACTCGATCGAGCGCGATGGCCGGGATGGGCGCCAAGTCGGGGCCTTGCGCGCCATCGGCGACGCCATTGCCCAGCCAGTGAATCACCGCAGCGCGATGGCGGCGCTTGCCGTTGACCAAGACCAGCGCGTGGTCGGGGGCCAACCCTCGCATGTTGGGCGGCCGGACGACCGTGCCCGCATCGCTGATCGGCTGGGTATTGACGTTGTACGAAGGCACGACATTCCGAATCAGGTCTGCCAGATCCGCTCCGCCTTGCTTGGCAAACTCGTCGGCGGAAATGACGTCAATGGGCACGGGTGAGTCGGTTACGGTGCGCGATTGAGCACGCGAACCGGTCACCACCAGTTCTTCAACGTCCACAATGCCTTCGAGCATTTCTTCGTCTTCTTGCTCTTCTTCCTGCGCCGTCGCCCCGGACACAGTGCCTAGAGAAAGTGGCACAGCGATGCCAAGGGCCAAGGCGATTGGCTTAAAGCCAGATCTCCGCAGCGTAGAGAGCATGTGCAATATCATTTCGGTCATCTCGACCTCCTTAGAATTTGGTGGGAACACAACATGCAGCACATTTTATGGGGAGGGTTGTCTTCCATTGCGTCTTGGACCACCGCCTGAAAGGCCAAAGGCAAACACAACGGTAGTAGGACTTTTTTTATCGGATCTTCCTCCTTCAGAAGGAGACCGCGCTAAAGATGTTAAATAATCTGTCTCAAGTCAATATGTATTATCCATAGTGTTGGACTGGCTACAACATATTGTGTTATGTGTAATTATCCCTATAATTTGGGCTGTGGCGATTTCGCAGTCAAAATAAAATTATTATTCTTAAATTCTATGTCAAAAACAGTGGGTTTTCTTGGTCAATTCTGCGTCCTTGTACTCGTAGTGTCATAAACTGGAAACAACCGGTCTCATGCTGAATAAATTTTTCAACAAAGTAAAACAGGGATTGGCGCAGACGCGGCAGGCGATGACCGATGTGATCGCTGGCAATTCCCGTTTGGACGACGACGCCATCGACGATATCGAGGCCGCGCTGATCGGCGCTGATATGGGGCTGGAGACCGCCACTGAACTCGTCGATGAGCTGCGCGAGCGGCTCCAGAGTGGGCAAATGGCGGACGGGTCGGACGGCGTGATGCAGGTGCTGGAGGAGCAAGTCGCCGCGATGATGACCCTCGGCAATGGCGCGTCCTTGCCTCTGGCGGGCGAGCTGCCGGGCAAGCCGTTTGTCGTGCTGATCGTCGGCGTCAACGGCACCGGCAAGACGACGACGGTCGGCAAGCTGGCCAAGCAATACGCCGATGCCGGCAAGAAGGTGGTACTCGCTGCCAGCGACACGTTTCGGGCCGCGGCCATTCCCCAGCTCGCCATCTGGGCAGAGCGCGCCGGAGCCGACCTGATACGCACGCAACAAGGAGCGGACCCGGCGGCCGTGGCCTTCGACGCGCTCGCTGCGGCCAAGTCGCGCGGAGCCGACGTGCTGCTGGTGGACACGGCCGGCCGCTTGCATAACAAGGTCAACTTGATGGAGGAGCTCAAGAAGATCTGCCGCTCGCTGGCCAAGCAAGACCCAACGGCCCCACACGAAACCCTGCTGGTCCTCGATGGCACCAGCGGCCAGAACGCCCTGTCGCAGGCGACCGCGTTCAACCAAGCCACCGAATTGACCGGGCTCGTGCTCACTAAGCTGGACGGGACGGCTAAGGGCGGGATCGTCGTCGCGCTGCGGCGGCAGATGGATCTGCCAGTGAAGCTGATTGGGGTGGGCGAGGGAGTGGACGATTTGCAGCCGTTTGACGCGGCAACATTCGCCCGCGCGTTGTTCGCCGAGTGAGGGGTTACAGCGCAGCTAGCGCGTCTTCTAGTTCCCCTCGCACTTCTGCATCTTCTTCTATTTCTAAGCGCCGTTCGAGCGCCCCTTTTGCCTCATCGCCCCCGAGTTGACCCAGTGCCCACGCCACGTGGCCGCGCACGAGCGACTCTTCGTCGTCGAGCGCACTGATCAGGGCTGGCACCGCGGCCTGCATACCCGAATTGCCCAAGGCCACGGCGACGTTGCGCAAAAAGCCCCGGCGCTTCGGGCGCTTGACCGGATTGCGGCGAAATAGGGCGTTGAAGGCTGCGCGGTCGAGTTGGATCAGGTCGAGGAGCGCCGGGCTGTCGAGGCCGGCGCGGCTCTTGTACGCTGGCTCTGGGGCTGGCTCGGCCTTGCGGTTCCACGGGCACACCTCTTGACAGATGTCGCAGCCAAAGATCCACTGGCCCATGCCTTGGCGCAGGTCGCGGGGAATCGATCCCTTGAGTTCGATGTTGAGATAGGAGATGCAGCGCTGAGCGTCGAGCACGTACGGCTCGGGGAAGGCGTCGGTGGGGCAGGCGTCTAGGCAGCGCGTGCAGGTGCCGCAGTGGTCTGGGGCGGGTTCATCGTAGTCGAGTTCGAGGTCGGTGATGATTTCGGCCAAAAAGAAATAGGAGCCTCGGCGCTTGTCGATCAGGCAGGTGTTCTTACCCCACCAGCCCAAACCCGCCCGCTGGGCGAGTTCGCGCTCTAGGACCGGGGCCGTATCGACAAAATAGCGGCCTTTGGTCTGCTCCCCAGCCTCGGCCAGCACGAATTCCCACAGCGCTGCCAAGCGCTTTTTAACGATGTCGTGATAGTCGTCGCCGCGGGCGTAACAAGCGATCTGGCCGCGCAGGGGGTCGGGGGCTGCTGTCGTGGGTTGATAGTAATCCATGCCGAGGCAGATGGCGGTCTGGGCACCGGGGACCATCTGGCGCGGATCCTCGCGCTTGTCGAGGTGGCGCTTGAGGTAGTCCATCTGGCCGGCGTAGCCCAAGGCCACCCAGCGGGCGTAAAACTCGGCCCCTTTTAGCGGGTCGGCCGGAGCGAAACCGACCGAGGTAAAGCCCAAGGCGCGGGCCTTGTGGCGAATTTGTTCGGTCAGCGACATGCCGAACCGCGCAAGCAGCTACTAGAACATCTCCGCGATGCGGCGGAAGACCATCTGATTGAGGTCGTTGAACGTGACAAACACCATGATTAACAGCATCATGGCCAAGCCGATCTGCTGAAAGACCTCGCGCTGGCGCAGCGAGAGCGGTCGGCGCATGATGGCCTCTAGCGTGAGGAAGGTCAGGTGGCCGCCGTCGAGCACGGGGATGGGCAGGAGGTTAATAATCGCCAAGTTGACGCTGAGTATGGCGAGAAAGCGGACGAAGGAGTCCAAGCCCTGCTCAGCGGTCTGTCCGGCTAGCTGGGCAATGCGCAGCGGGCCGCCCAATTCGTCGGTCGAGCGGTCGCCTTGGAAAAGCTCGCCCAAAAAGTCGAGGATCAGCCAAGAGGCATTGTACACGCCCAGCCCCCCCAGCACCACGGCTCGGCCCAGCCCAACGGTATGGCGCGAGTCCTGCGGGCCGATGCCAATGCGCCCCACGAACGCGTCCCCCTCGGGGTGGGCCGCCGGGGTGATTAGCTGCTCCATGCGCTGGCTGTCGCGTTCCCAAACCAACGGAATCGTCGCGCCCGGATAGCGGCGGATTTCCTCGCTCATCTCGGCCCAGCTCACAACCGGCGCTTGGCCGACGGCGCGGATGATGTCGCCCACTTGCAAGCCGAGGCTGTCGGCGGGCGTCCCGGGTTCAACGTGTCCCACGGTCGTGGGGCGCATGAGTTGCACGCCGTAGCCCTCGTCTCCCGCGGGCGGCAGGTCGAAGGCGAAGAGGATGCCATCGCGTTCGACTTCGAGTCTAGCACCGCTGCTGGCGATCTCGTCCAAGGCGCTGGCCAGTTCGTAGGCATTGTCGACGGACGTGCCTCCTACGGTGCGCACGCGATCGCCGCGCACCAGACCGACCTCGGCGGCGAGGGAATTCTCTTGGGGAGCGACGCGAGTGCTATCGAAGGAGTCGATCCCGTAAACGCTGAAGAGAAAAATCATCGCTGCGAAGGCGAAGAAGAAGTTCATCGCTGGGCCAGCGGCGATGACCGCCATGCGGATCCCCACCGACCTAGAGGGAAATTCCCAGTGCGCGCCGGTGGTTTCCTCAGTCCCCACATCGGCCATGCCAGCTACCTTGACGTAACCGCCAAAGGGAATCCAAGAGATGCAGTACTCGGTTTCGCCGCGGGTAAAGCCGATCATTTTGGGCGGGTAGCCCAACGAGAAGCGCTCGACGCGGATGCCCGCCCATTTGGCGACCAGAAAGTGGCCCAGCTCGTGGACGAAGACCAAGACGCCTAAGGCGACGAGAAACGAGGCAATAGTAGTGAGGGTATCGAGCATACTCTAATCCATCTCAGGAAAAAACGGCCAACACATCCACGTAGAGATACGCCAGCGGGAAGGCTAAAAAATAGGAGTCAAAGCGATCGAGCAGACCGCCGTGGCCTGGAATTAGCATCGGCGCGTCCTTGATGCCCATGTCGCGCTTAAAGGCCGATTCCACCAAATCGCCCACCTGCGCACCAATGCCCACGACGAGCAAAAGCCCCAGCAGCGACGCCGTAGAAAAGGAGGGCAGCAAAAAGCCCAAGGGCAGGGGCAGGGCGCTGCCGATTATGCCGCCGATGCATCCGATCCGCGTCTTATTGGGGCTAATCGCCGGGGCCAGCTTGACCCGGCCCCAAAACCGACCGCTGAAGTACGCGCCGGAATCCGTGAGCCAGATGCAGAGAAAGAGCACGGCCACCAAGTGGTGAGCCTCCTCGCCCCGACCAGCCGCCTGAAAAAGCAAAAGCGGCGCACTGCCCAAGACGCCGAAGAAGAACACGCCGCCCAACGTCAGAAAGGCATTGGCCGCATAGCGCTCTGTGCCTTGAAACAAGGCCCACACCACAACGAGCAAGATGGCCGCCATCAGCAACGCGGCGAGGTCATCGCCTGTGCCCTGACGCCAGAAGTAGCTGCACAGACCCAAGACCAACAAGCTGCCCGGCAGGCGAATGGGCCGGTAACCTGCCTCCTCTAAGATGTGGTGATATTCCCACGAGCAGCGCACGGCCACGGCCAACACCAAGAGGAAGAGTCCCCAGCTAGCCCCTTCGACCAGCAATAGGATCACTGGGACGAAGACGACAGCCGCGAGGACGCGCTGCCGCAGGCCGGAGGATTCTGCCGCGGTGTCAGCCGCCAAAGCGTCTCTGCCGTTGTTGATAGGCGGCAATGGCTTCGTACAGGTGCTGGCGGCGAAAATCCGGCCAATGCACATCGCCGATAAAGCAAATCTCCGTATAGACCATTTGCCAAGGTAGGAAGTTGCTCAGCCGCATTTCGCCGCTGGTGCGGATCAACAAATCCGGGTCGGGTAAGTCGGCGGTATAGAGAGCGCCGCTGATTTCTTCCTCGTCGATGTCCTCTGGGTCCAGCCGACCCGCCGCCACTTCGACGGCCAGCTTGCGGAAGGCATCGACTAGCTCGCTGCGGCCCCCGTAGTTGAGCGCTAAATTGAGCTTGAGGCCGGTGTTGTTTTGGGTCTGAGCGAGGGCGTGCTCTAGGGCCAATTGGATGGTTGGCGACAATGCGTCGGTGCGGCCGATGGAGTTGAGCGATACGTTGTTTTCGTGCAGTTCCGACACTTCGTCGCGCAGCGACTCGTGCAGCCACTGCATCAGCTCTGCTACTTCCGCTTCGGGCCGGGACCAGTTCTCCGTTGAGAAGGTGTACAGAGTCAGCGCCTCGATCTGCAGTTGGCCGCAGGCGCGGACAATGTCGCGCACAGACTCGCGGCCAAAGCGATGGCCCTCGGTCTTGGGCAGATTGCGCTCGACGGCCCAGCGCCTGTCGCCGTCCATGATAATGGCGATGTGTTGCGGCAGGTTTCCCCCGTCCTTGAGGCGCTGTTGGATGCGGAAGTCCTCTTCGGGGTGGAGGGGTTTTACCGGGTGGTATTCGCGGGGAGAAATTTCCAACGGCAGAGCCTGAGCACTCATAACGTAACGGTATAATTCGGTGGGTTTATGTGGCGGCCATCCACGGCCACTGTCGATAGATTTGGGCGCGTTTCGCCTTGAGAAAACAAGGCCGCACGTATCTTGGTCAATCTAGGGGAAAGGCTCATATTCGTCAAGCAATCCTAGGTGCCACACGCGCTTGACGCCCTTTATAGGTGCCAGTATTATGGTACTTATGAAGAAGGAGGCGACGCGCGTCTGCAAAGAACGGCTCAGAAAGCACGTTATAGCTGTGCGCACGGGTTTGGACCGCAGCCAAGCGGAAGTCAGCGGGCAAGCCATATTAGCACATATCTTGGGCTTGGAGGCGTACCGCCGGGCCAAGCTCGTCCACACCTATGTCTCTAGCAAGGAAAACGAGGTCGATACACGCGCGTTGATTTGCACTTGCTTAAATCAGGGCAAGCGCGTGGCCGTGCCGGTGGTGATGTCGGGCACAAAGACGCTAGCCCACGCGCTGATCGACGGCCTAGACCAACTCGTCGTCGGCCCGTGGGGGCTGGCGCAACCCGATCCGGCCGCGGCCACTTGGCTGCCCGCAGAAGCTCGGATCGATTTGGTCGTAGTACCGGGCCTTGCCTTTGACCGGCGCGGACATCGCATCGGCTGGGGCGGTGGCTACTACGACCGCTTTCTCGCGCAAGTGCAAGCTGTCAAAATAGGGCTGTGCTACGACGCGCTAGTCCTAGACTGCATTCCCGGCGAGCCGCACGATGTGCCCGTGGACATGGTCGTCGCCGAAACCGCCATTTACCAAGGAGAATTTGCATGATCTACGAATTGCGCATCTACCGCTTCCACAAGGGAGCCGACAACAAAAAGAAATTCCGCGCCGGCTTTGCCAAGGCGCGCCGCTTTATGTCCAAGTACGGCGTGACGTTTGTCGCCGCGTGGGAAAATCCCGACCGCGACGACGAGTTCATCTGGATTCGCTCCTTCCCCAACGCCAAGGCCCGCGACAAGGCGATTGAAGCCTATTACGGCAGTCCGGAATGGGCCAAGATCGTCGATCAGATCCGGCCGCTAATCCGCCGGCGGGAAGTGCGGGTGATGAAAGCATTGCCCTATTCGACCCTGAAATAATGTTCCGCATCGGCCCAATAACCGCTGATCCCGGCATCCTGCTAGCGCCCATGGAGGATGTTTCCGAGCTACCATTCCGCCTGATTTGCAGGGAAATGGGAGCCGACATCGTCTATACTGAATTCGTCAATGCCGAGGGGCTGCTGCGCGAAGACCCCAACGGGCCGCGCCGCGCTTTTCGCAAACTGCGCTTTGCAGAGGCCGAGCGGCCCTTGGCGATTCAGCTCTACGGCGCGGCTTCGCTGTCTATGGAGAAAGCCGCCGAGATCGCCAGCGCGCAGCATCCAGACTTCATCGACATCAACTGCGGCTGCTGGGTGAGCAATGTGGCGCTGCGCGGAGCCGGGGCCGGGCTATTGCGCGACTTGCCGCAGATGAAGGAGGTCGTCGCGCGCGTCATCGGCGCGACGCACCTGCCGGTGACCGTGAAGACGCGCCTCGGCTGGGACCAGCAGAGCATCCGCATCGTCGAGGTAGCCCAGATGCTCGAAGACCTAGGCGTGCAGGCACTAGCTATTCACTGCCGCACCCGCGCACAAGGCCACAAGGGCGCGGTGGACTACGAGTGGATTCCCAAGGTCAAGGCCGCGGTCTCTATACCGATCATTCTCAACGGCGACGTGACCTCGCCGCAGATGGTCAAAGATGCCTTTGACAGCACGGGGTGCGACGGAGTGATGATCGGTCGCGGTGCCATCCGCCACCCGTGGATTTTCCGCGAATCCCAGCACTACCTAAAGACGGGTGAACTCTTGCCCGAACCAAGCGGGCAGGAGCGCGCCGAACTGTGCCTCAAGCACCTGCGACTGGCCGTTGAGCACGACGGCCCGCAAGGGGCGCTGATCGGCGTGCGACGCCACTACGCCGGGTACTTTCGCGGTCTGCGTGGCGCGGCACAGCTCAGAGCCGAACTGGCCAGCTACAAGGAGCTAGCTCCCTTGTTGGATCGCCTCGCGGAACTGCACGACACCGATCCAGAGCGCCTCGCCGCCTGATTCCCACCTCTCTGCAATTTCCGTCCCCGTCCCGTTTAACCGTGTACGATTCATAAATTTTTTCTATTAATTACATAGTAATAATCAATTTGCCCAATGAATAGAACGCTCTACTTTATTCTGCGGCGAATGACATAACTCTTCCATACAAAGGAGACTCCTGTGAACCAACCTGAATCCATCGCTCCGGCCACGGGCAAACTCGGCGTCCTCATTCCCGGCATGGGCGCTGTGGCCACCACGGTTATCGCCGGCGTCGAAGCCATCAAAGCCGGCATTGGGCAGCCCATCGGCTCGCTGACCCAGATGGGCACCATCCGCTTGGGCAAGCGCACCGAAGGACGCTCGCCGCTCATCAAGGACTTCGTGCCTTTGGCCGACATCGACAGTTTGGTCTTCGGCGGCTGGGACGTCTTTCCAGAAGATGCCTATGACTCGGCTATCCACGCCGGCGTCTTGGACCAAAGACTGCTCGACCAGATCGCGGATCCGCTCAAGGCCGTCAAGCCGATGCCCGCGGTTTTTGACCGCAACTACGTGCGCCGCCTCGAAGGCTCCAACGTCAAAAGCGCCAAGAGCAAGTGGGATGCCGTGCTGGAAGTGCGCGAAGACATCCAGCGCTTCAAGGCCGACAACGGCGTCGAACGGCTAGTGATGATCTGGTGCGGCAGCACCGAGATTTTCATGGAGCACCACGAAGTACACGACACCATCGAGGGACTCGAAAAAGCCATCCAGGAAAACCACCCGGCCATTCCCCCGAGCATGATCTACGCGTACGCCGCGCTACAGGAAGGCGTGCCCTTTCTAAACGGCGCGCCGAATTTGACCGTGGATGTCCCGGCCATGGTCGAACTGGCGAAGCAAAAGGGCGTGCCCATCGGCGGCAAGGACTTCAAGACCGGCCAGACCCTGATGAAGACTCTGCTAGCCCCGGGTCTCAAGGCGCGGATGCTCGGCGTGCAGGGCTGGTTTTCGACCAACATCTTGGGCAACCGCGACGGCGAGGTGCTCGACGACCCCGATTCGTTCAAGACCAAGGAAGTCAGCAAGCTCGATGTGCTGGAGTTTATCTTGCAGCCTAGCCTCTATCCCGAGCTCTACGGCGATATTTACCACAAGGTGCGGATCAACTACTATCCGCCGCGCGGCGACGAAAAGGAGGGCTGGGACAATATCGACATCTTCGGCTGGATGGGCATGCCCATGCAGATCAAGGTCGATTTCCTCTGCCGCGATTCGATTCTCGCCGCACCGCTGGTTTTGGACTTGGTGCTGTTTGCCGATTTGGCGCAGCGCGCGCAGATGGGGGGGATCCAAGAGTGGCTGTCGTTTTACTTCAAGAGCCCGATGACCGCGCCCGACCTCTATCCCGAGCACGACCTCTTCATCCAGCTAATGAAGCTCAAGAACACGCTGCGCTTCTTGCGGGGCGAAGATCTAATTACCCACTTGGGTCAGGAGTACTACGACTAGACGCCTTTAATACCCAACTTTCTCATTTTGCCGTACAGCGTCGAAGGCGGCACTCCCAGCAGAGCCGCCGCTCCTTGTGCGCCCTTGATCCGCCAGTTAGTGGCGTTGAGTACTTCGAGAATATAGCGGCGTTCAAATTCAGGGAGAGGCATTATTTCGCGGCCTTGAGAAACGGATAACGCCCTTGCTTTAAGGCCAACAGTGGGGTCTGTAATGTCAAAACCGCACTGCATGAGATCGGTCGTGCCGATTTGAGAACCATTGCAGGCTATGACTACCCGCTGCATGAAATGCTCCAGTTCCCGCACATTCCCCGGCCAATCGTAGGTTTGCAGCATTTCCATAACCTCGGAACCCAAGGAGGCGGGTTCCTTGTCCAGGTAGGCTGCCATGCGATTCTTGAAAAACTCGACTAGGGCCGGGATGTCCTCCTTGTGCTCGCGCAAGGGCGGGATGTACAGCGGAAAAAGCTGCAGGCGCGAATACAGTCCCTCGCGAAAAACACCAACCTGCACCATCTTCTGCAGGTCGCGACTAGTCGCGGCTACAATGCGCGTCTGCGCAGTTAGCGTCTGCTTGCCGCCAACTCGCTCAAACGTGCGCGCTTCCAATAAGCGCAGGATCTTGTCCTGCGTTTCCAGCGTCATCTCGCCGATTTCGTCCAAAAACAGGGTGCCGTCTTTGGCTAGTTCCACCTTGCCTACTTCGCTAGTAGAAGTCTTGTTTTCGCACCCAAAGAGTTCACTGTCGATCAACGCTTGGGATGAGGCCCCGCAGTTGACAGATATAAAAGGGCCGTTGCCATAGGCACTCAACGCGTGTAACACCCGTGCCACTGACTCCTTACCCACACCCGTTTCGCCTAGAATCAGTACGGTCAGATCGGTGGGTGCCACCTCCGTGAGTTTGGTTTGAAGCTGGCGCAAGCCCTTGGTCTGTCCAATCCATTGGTTACCCCCACAAAATGCGGCCTCCGGTTTTACCGCAAGCTGCACCTGCGCCGTCTCCGAGTAATTGAGATCCCGATCTATCGCCCGGACTTGAAAAGTGTAATCGCCCGGCGGCAGGTTTCGATAACAGGCTTGCATCTCTCGGGTCGCGGGCCCCCAGTCGAGGTCGTAGCCCTGCAAGCGATAGACATAGAGCATGTCGCGGGGATGGGTGGAAAAACTCAGGCCCTTGTACTCGAAAACCACCGGCTGTCCCACCGTGGAGGAACAGACTTCCGCTAGGTTCTCATAGACCTGATCGGTGGTAACTCGGATGAGACGAATCAGGGGTGGCGTTTGCTGCGGCCGGTAGCGTATGATGGAACCCACGACCGTGCCGAACCAGAAGGTGCCGTCGCGATCTTCGAGGATGCGGCAAACGGGTCCTATATGAGGAGACTTGATCGTCTGGAAAAGCCGACCATCGTACTGAGCCACCCCTCGGTCGGTGCCGATCCAGAGGTGACCGCGCGTATCCTCCAACAAACAGCGGATGCGGTTACTCGGCAGCCCGTCTTCGGTCGCGAAGGTGCGGAAGGTGCTGCCATCAAAGCAACTGATACCACCCCGCGTAGCGACCCATAGGTTACCCTGGCGGTCTACTAGTAGGTCATTGACATGGTTGTCTATCAGCCCGTCTTCGACTCCATACCATGTAAGTCCGTCTTCAGGATGCCAGCGGGCGAAGCCGGTGCCGCTCGCTAGGCCATCGCTACTGGTCAAATGGAAATAGATTTCATTGTTGCGCGTGGCAATCACCGTGCCAATGCGGCTGTACGGTGTTTTTTTGCTATCCTCCGTAAAAATGGTTTGGCACTGCTCGCCTTGTTGGTACACGATCTGTAATGGACTGGCCAGAAGCTTCTTTCGTTCGCGTATGGTGTAGTGTTCCCAACAGCCAAAAATGAATCGTCCTTGCCGATCTTGCGTGATGCTGCTGATCCCCCCTGCGTCTACATCGACCGCTATGTTCTCCTTTTTGAGCGTCTGCCCGTCATAGCGGAATAGACCTCTTCCACCGCCGAACCATAGGTGCCCCTCAAGGTCTTCGTAGATGGAAAAACAGTTGCCGATACTAAGACTTTTCCCATCGGATACGAATGTAAAGTGCTCGCCATCAAAGCGGGCGACGCTCTTGTTATAAACGGGGAGACGGGGCGATACATACCCGATCCATATATCACCTTGCCGGTCTTGCGCGATCTGTGAGACTTCATTCGGGTTCTTAGGATAGTTCGCACGAAAGTCAAAAACGCTGATGCTATGCGCATCGTATAGCCCAACGCCGTTCCAAGTGGCGAACCAAAACTGATCCTCGCGATCGTGGAAAACGGCTTTGACGGAGGAATGGGGTAGGCCATCGGCCGCGGTAAATCGGCTGAACCCGTCATCGTCTTGGTAGAACACGCCATCCAACGTGCAAAACCACATCCGGCCTTCCCGGTCGCACATAATCCAGCGCAGCCAACAATTCAAACCGACCTTAACATCCTCGAAGGTGTTATTGGCGTAGAAATGGAATCGGCCTTTCCGAATCCAACCGATCCACACCTTGCCGGTAGGGTCCTGGCCCACCGCATAACCGTGCTTGTCTCGGGGAAAACCCTCATCCGCTTCGTAGCGGTGGAATGATCTGCCATCGTAGCGGACGAGGTTTTCAAAGCCAAACCACAAGTGGCCTTGTGGGTCTTGGACAATGCCCCGACAAAAGGAGGAGAGCTCCTTCGCAGAAAAAAGCTCCTGGTACTGCTGAAGGTAGAGCGGAGTCAAGTCGTGGAAAGCCGTGCCGTCGTAATACCCCAAGGTCTCAGTGCCACCGCACCAGATACGACCCTGACGATCCTCGTAGATGAACTGCACAGCCCGGCCGGCAATGCCGTCGTCTTCCAAGGGATGGAAGTCGGCTCCGTCGTACCAGCAGACCCCCTTTGATGTACCAAACCACAACCGCTCCTGACGATCCGGCTGAATAAAGGAAACTTGGTCGTCAATAAGACCGTCCTGTGTAGTGAAATTCTGGAACGCATCGCCGTCAAAGCGGCTGGCTCCGTTATCCCATGTGGCGAACCAGATATACCCTGCGCTATCCTCGGCGATGTGTTCAATGCGCAGCGATGGCAGGCCATGATCTATGTCATAGGTTTTCCAAGTACCTATGCGGCTCAGTGACTTGATCATAAAAAATGTCCTACTCCCGAAAACAGCTTTGAAGAAGGCGGTGTTCAGTTAGCGAAAAAAGCTTGACGCCAAACTTGAGACTTGAAAGAATGTAAGAGGTGATGTGGTAAATGTACCTCCTAAAAAGTATAGCGACACATTGGGTGATTACACAAATCATCTGTCATTAAAAGTCATTTTCATAAAAGACCATATATAGTCTAAAATTCATAAAAGACCATATATAGTCTTTTATGTCCGACTAAAAATACCCTGACGTAAGGCTTCAGAATTCCAACCCAATAAATCATCAATAAATCACCAATAAAGACCTACAAGTCACCCAAATATCACCGACAAATACTTATTATAGATTATAGAACGCGATTTATTACCGGCGGTGTGGGATACCAATATTCTTCCGCGACCATAAGCCTTCCGAGCCCGTGTAGTAGGATATCCATGTGCCGCTCGGTTGGCGACTACTCGGGCGAGAAACAACGTGCCGAGCCGCCTTGAGGTATGCGTTGTCGAGCCGCGTTGAGGGTCCGCGTTGGACCTTACGAGGCTATCAACCAACAATAAGGAGCTTATAGAAAAGCATGATTTGTCGTCTTACCATCCTGCTGCTGGGCTTCGCCGCGCTGTTCGTTCTTTCCGGCCCGGCGCAAGCCCAGACCACGATCTGGTCGGCCACGCTGACGCCGAAGTCTTTCTCGAATTCGGTGGGCTGCGACAACGCCCAACTTCAACAGTCTAGGAAATGCAGCAACAGCAACAGGCTGAGCGAGGACGATTTCACCGATGACGGTACGAGTTACCGGGTCAGAAAAATCGTTGGCAAGAATAATGGAGACCTGAAATTCCAGCTCACTGCGCAGGCCACTACCGCCACCCAGACACTGACACTGATGATTGGCGGCGCGTCATACGCTCTGGCGGACGCCGCTCACACGACCCCCAGCAACAGGAGTACTTGGAAGTGGAGTAACGCCAACCTGAGTTGGAGTGCCGACACCGACGTCGCCGTGTCGCTCGTTGCGATCGACGCCACCGCCACCGGCCAGCCGAGGATTTTCGGCGCGCCACAGGTGGGCAAGACGCTGACCGCGCTGATCGACGACATCGAAGACGGCGCGGGACTACCGGCTGGGCTATCAGCTAACCCTGTTGAAGGATGCCGCCGTACGCTTCGAACTAGGAGTCGATGCCACGCGCCGCGAGGCCCTGCGCCAAGGCGAGGAGGACCATCGCGTTCTGGGCCGCATCACGACGCGCTGGTAAACGCCACGGATCCTAGGGTGGAAGGTAACGGACGTATCCTATGAGGAAGTGGGTCTGTGTAGTTTTGATGTTGTCTGGTATGAGTGTAGTATGGGTAGCTTGTTCGGTGGATCATCCGGTAGCCCCTTTGGGGCCAGCGGCAAAAATGACCACGAACGATTCGTCTGAGCGGCACTATATCCACTGGACCTGTGGTGCCAACGAATGGTCCCTACCAGCCGACTCCGTGTGGACGATCTTCTATGGCTCCAATCGGTTCTACACGGATGGGCAGCGCGTCCAGATCTCCGAGTATCTCACCCCCAATTCCAGGCGCGTCTATTGGGCCGCTGAGACGGCCAGTGAACGATACAAGCGCGCCAGCGCTGGCTTGGTGCTGTCCGATAACACCTGCGCCCTTTGGAGCGACCTGATTGACCGGGACACCTCTGTGGTCCGCATCTATCGCGGTGAGGTCAAATGGCACTACCGGGACTATCCGGATCATTCTCAATACGCGCTGGTAGAAAACGAGGAGACCTACCGCATCGCCTATGTCCGGGACAGCTTGGTGGTTCACCGAGATTTTGACTACTGGTTCGACCGCGATCCACACCCGACGGCCTTGGGCGACGCCCAGGCGTACTATCCTTTCAACTTCAGTCAGACCGCCATAGACACTCTGCCGAACGTGCCCGAAGATGACCGGCCCTACTTGCTTGATGTGGTGTGCGTCGGCGACGAGCTCCCTGAGTTCTTACGGCCAACGGCGACGCAGACGACGGTGCGGTCTGCGGGTGGAGGAGGTGATGACAGCTACATTGGTGTTCAGTCCTCTGAAGAGGCGGAGGATCTTACTCCGGTGGCAATAGATTGTGGCTCGGTCCCGCAAGAGGTTCTCGATTCCCGCGGTTTGTTAGATGAGCTTCAAGAAAATCGCGACGAAAATCATGCTGTTTGGGCGGAGGAAGTGCAGGCTTTTATCGAAAGTCTTGGTATCGAAGAGCTAAAGGAATGTCTTGTTCCGTTGAGCTATGAGCCTCTTACGTATCGCTATGACCCTCCTTGTACAGAGCATAATGAAGCATATGTTGCGCATAAGGAAACGGACCATCTGTTTAACGCTGCGCAAAGAGCTTTGGAGCAACTGGAAGAAGAGCATGGAATTGCTCCTGAATGTCGATCTTTGTAGTTGACGCCCAAGGCTTATAGGTAGTCAGCCGCCGCTAACTGTCCCCAAAAGCGCGACCCCAACGTACCATCCCGGAACACGCCGCCCACACTCCCTTGCGGCTCCTACGCCATCTATCGCCGGTCTGCCCAATGGCCCAGCTAGGGCCAATTATGCCGTATGGGCAAAATGTCACCAATAAATCACCGGAAATGTCACCAATAAATCACCGAACCAGACCTGCAAGTCACCCAAATATCACCAATAATTTTGTAGTTTAAAAGGCAATGTTGTGGGGTCCCAAGACGGAGGCATGTGGAGAACTTATGAAACACGCAGGGCGTTATTCCCTTCCGAGTAATCCTGAATCTACCGCGAGGCCATCGGGCCGTCTGCGGCTGTGGTGCGGGCTGGCTGCCGGGCTGTTGCTGTGCGCCGCTACCGTCCAGGCGGGTCCAGCCACCGGCAAGCCCACCATCTCCGGCGCGCCGCAGGTCGGCGAGCTCCTGACCGCAGACACCAGCGGCATCGAGGATACCGACGGCCTGGGCACGTTCAGCTACCAATGGATCCAAGTGGACGACCTCACCGAAACGAACATACTGGGTGCCACGAGTAGCACGTACACGCCAGTAGCGGCGGATATAGGGAAAACCCTCAAGGTGAAGGTGAATTTCACTGACGGTGAGGGCAATGCCGAGACACTGACCAGCGACGCCTATCCGTCGGCGGGCTACCCCGTAGTAGCCATCGTGGCGGCGAAGACGACATGCCCTACCGACAGCGACTGGTGCGCGGAGCTAGGGGTGGGATACCAGGGAATCTTCTCCGTGGGGGGGACTGACCTATATCTCGGTTACGATGTAGGATCTGGCGAAGGACACCTCGGGACACTCAGTGACACGGACGTCAGCCATGGTGAGTCCACCTACGCGTTTGCATCGATCAAATTCGTTTCTCGCTCGGGTATCTCCTACGTTCAGGTGAAGCTCGACGGACCCATGCCGATGGGGACGGTCTTCAATCTGGGCGGGACCACGTTCACAGCAAATCCTGTAGACTGGACATATCTTAGTCCCGGCAATGGAGAGTATAAATTTATAACGCCCTCCGGCTTCGGCATGGTCGAAGGCCAGAAGATGACGGTGAGTGTGAACTTCCCCGCCGACGTGACCGATAACAGCGGCGACGTCATTGATCCACCGATTAGTAGTCGTACACGTGCAGTCAAAGCTGCAATCGTTGCCGCAAGTGGCGTACAGACCGCCGCCGCCGTAACCGCTGAACATCTGGCTAATATCACAACGTTGGACCTGAGCGAAAAATCAATCACGTCGTTGACTGCCGGCGACTTCAATGGACTCACCCAACTGGTACAGCTCGATCTGAACAACAACGATTTGAGCTCTTTACCATCGGGTATCTTTAGCGAGTTGACCGCATTAAAGAACCTTGATCTATCCGATAACCGCTTGAGTGCTTTGCCGGCGGGCCTCTTTGACGACGCTACTGCACTGAGGGAGGTTCAACTGCAGTTTAACGAACTGAGCACTTTGCCAGCGGGAATTTTTAAAAATAGCAGTGAATTGAGGGATTTTGATGTGGAGCAAAACAATCTGACCTCTTTGCCGGCGGATATTTTTCAAGATACTCCCAAATTGTACAGACTTTTTATGAGGCAAAACGAATTGGAGTCCGTGTCGTCGGACCTCGTTAGTGGTCTCTCCAACTTGTTCCTGTTCCATATAGGCTTCAACAACTTGGACTCTTTGCCGGCGGGTTTCTTTGTCGGACTCACCAATCTGAAATGGCTGTATGTGATGGGGAGCACCTCCTCATACACGACGCCCTTTACTGTGTCCTTAGAGAAGGTCGAAGACGGGAAAGTCAAGGCAGTCATCCGGGAGGGTGCGCCGTATGACATCCAAGTACACGTCACTGTTGAGAACGGTAGCCTCGCCGACGATGCGACCCTGATCGCGATCCCCCAAGGCGTGGTCGAAAGTGAAGCTATTGCCGTAACGCGTACCCCAGGAACAACGGGTGCCGTCACCGTGGATATTGAAAGGTATGGAGTTACCCTCCCTACTGGACTGCCGGTGCATCGGGGATTCGAACTCGTGAAGCCAACCACGGGACTGCCGGTCGAAATCTATGCGGAGGTGGCGCTGTCGCTGAGCACGAGTTCGGTGGACGAGGATGCCGGGGCGACTTCAATCACGGTTACCGGTACGCTGAACGGGACAACACGCACGGCGGACACGCCGGTGACGGTGGCGGTGGGCACCTCCAGCGACACCGCGACCGAGGGTACGGACTATGCCACAGTCAATGACCTCACACTGACCATTTTGGCAGGCGAGACCTCGGGCACCGCGTCGTTCACGCTGACCCCCACCGACGACGATGTGGACGAGGCGGACGAGACCCTGTCAGTCTCGGGCACCACCACGGCAACGGACCTCAGCGTAACCGGAACGACGGCGACCATCGTGGACGACGACGAGCGGGGTGTAGAGGTGTCGGCGACGACGCTGAGTGTGTCGGAGGGCGGTACGGCCACCTACACAGTGGCGCTGGAGTCCAAACCGACGGATACGGTGACGGTGGCGCTGTCGGCAAGCGGCGATGCAGACGTGACGGTGAGTCCCTCGTCGCTGAGCTTCATCACCGAAAACTGGTCCACGGCGCAGACGGTGACGGTATCGGCGGCGCCGGACGCCGCCGCGCGGGGAGACAGGGCAATGATCGCGCACGCGGCGTCCGGCGGGGACTACGGCTCGGTGTCGATAGACGCCGTGTCGGTGACAGTCGCACCGGGTCAGGTGACGGGAGTGACGGTAAGCGCAGGCATCGAAGAGTTGACAGTGACTTGGGATGCGGTCAGCAATGCAGACGGCTACAAGGTGCAGTGGAAGTCGGGCAGCGAGACATTTGCCAGCGCGGCCACCGACAACCGGGAAGCGACGATAGCTTCGGGCACGACGACTAGCTACGCGATCACGGGGCTGACCAATGGTACGGCCTACAGCGTGCAGGTCATTGCGACCCGGGCCAACTCAGACGACGGGACGGCGTCGGCACCGGCAACGGCGATGCCCGTAGCACAGGCGAGGATCACCAGCGTCGAGTTCACCAACGTACCGTCGAGCGGTGTATACGGCTTGGGCAGCACGATTGAGGTGAGCGCGAGGTTCGACGCCGCGGTGGAGGTGACTGGGATGCCACAGATTCAATTGACTTTCCCCAGTACAACGATGTCCAACAAGTACGTCCACTACGACGACGCGGCGAGCACGGATAGGGTCTTGGTCTTCAAGCGTCTTGTGACCGGTGACGACGACGAGGAGGAGAGCGGCATACGCGTCGACACAAACAGTCTTGAGTTGAACGGTGGGACGATCAAGAGCAAGGGCACCTCGGTAAATGCAGACATCAGCCATAGCTACGTGACCGGCCCAAATGCCAAGACGCGGTGGGTCGAGAGCATCGCGGTGACCTCGGAGGCGGCGGCGGGCCGGGTTTACGGCCCTGACGAGAAGATCGAATTCACAGTAACCTTTGAATCCCCGGTCTATGTCGATCAGACAGGCGGCAATCCCCAACTGTTTTTTCAAGCCCGCAACTCCTCAACAACGCACGCTGCGGCATATGAAAGCGGCACGGGTACGAAGGAACTGGTGTTTGCGTGGACGGTACCGGCCGCAGTCGCGGACGACGGTGCCGACCTTGTTGTTCCCTCGAATGTCTACAATCTCTCGGCCGGGGTTGGATTGCACAACGACCGCGGCCTAGTACTGAATGGCGGAGCGATCGAGAACCGCAGCGGGATCGCAGTGAACATCCGCCACGAAGAGCACGATTTGGGCGTGCAAGTGGACACGACGACGCCGGTGCTTGCCAGCGGTGCCGACGGCGCGACGGTGGATGGCACGACGCTGGTGCTGACGTTCCAGAATCCGAATAACAGCAATCTTCCAGATCAGTTGGACGAAAATTCAGTGCCGACACCGACCGACTTTGCGGTCACAGTGGCGGGTTCCGCTCAGACGGTGTCGAGCGTGGACGTGAGCGGTGCTACCGTGACGCTGAGCTTGGCTTCGCCGGTGGGCTATGCCCAGACGGTGACGATGGGCTACACACCGGGGACGAATCCGGTCCAGGACCTAGCGGGCAACGACGCGGCTTCGATTGCGGATCATTCCGTGCGCAACGATAGCCCGCAGCCGTCGCTGTCGATTCAAGATGCGACAGTGGCCGAGGACGCCGGCACGGCTGCCTTTACAGTGACACTAGACGTGGCGAGCGGTGAACTGGTCGCGGTCGATTACGCAACCGCAGACGGGACGGGTGCCGCAGGATCAGACTATACCGCGGCGAGCGGCACCCTGACCTTTGCGGCGGGCGAGACGACCGGGACCATCGAGGTGGCGGTGGCGGACGACGCCATCGATGAGGAAGATGAGAGCTTCACGGTGACGCTCAGCAACCCCGTCACCGCCACCATCGCCAGCGCTACCGCCACGGGCACGATCACCGACGACGACACGGCTTCGACTGAGGCGACGCTGTCGGTGAGTCTGGTGGCGATGAGTGAAGACGCGGGTGCGACGACCGTGACGGTTACGGCCGAACTGGACGAGTCGGCACGGACCTCGGCGACGGAGGTGACGGTATCGGTAGGTGATTCGGGCGACGGTGCGACAGAGGGCACGGATTATGCGACGGTCAGTGACTTCACGTTGACGATTGCAGCGGGTCAGACTACGGGCACGGCGACGTTTACGTTGACGCCAACCGATGACGATGTGGACGAAGAGGACGAGACGCTGACGGTGGACGGCACGGTGCAGGGTCTGACGGTGACGGCGACGACGCTAACCATCGAAGATGATGACACCCGGGGGATCGCGCTTTCGCCCACTAGTCTGACGGTGGCTGAGGGTGGAAGCAAGTCCTACGCGATAGTGTTGGAGAGTCAGCCGACGGCTGACGTGACCGTGAGTGTGACCGTGCCGTCGGGCACGGAGGTGTCGGTGGATAACACCGCGCTGACGTTTACGACGAGCAACTGGGATCAGGTGCAGACGGTGACGGTCTCGGCGGCACAGGACGCTGACGCGGAGGACGGTGTTGCGACCATAACACACGCGGTATCCGGCGGCGACTACAGTACGATGACGGCCGACGACGTGGCGGTGACCGTCAACGACGATGAGACGGCTTCGACTAAGGTGACCCTGTCGGTAAGTCTGGCGTCGGTGAGTGAAGACGCGGGTGCGACGACGGTGACGGTGACGGCGGAGTTGGATGAGGCACCACGGGTCGATGACACCAGCGTGACCGGGACGGTGGGGGCGTCCGGCGACAGTGCGACGGAGGGGACGGATTACGCCACGGTAAGCGACATCACGCTGACCATCGCGGCGGGTCAGACGAGCGTGACAGCGAGCTTCACGTTGACGCCAACGGATGACGCCATCGCTGAAGAGGACGAGACACTGACGGTGGACGGCACGGTGCAGGGTCTGACCGTGACGGCGACGACCCTGACCATCGAAGACGACGACACGCGTGGGATTGCGGTTTCGCCAACCAATCTGACGGTGGCCGAGGGTAGAAGCAAGTCCTATACGGTAGTGCTGTCGTCGCAGCCGACAGCCGACGTGACGGTAACGCCGAGCGTCAGCGGTGATTCGGACGTGACCGTGGCTCCCTCGAAGCTGACGTTCACAGAGGACAACTGGGATCAGCCGCAGACGGTGACGGTCTCGGCAGCGCAGGACGCCGATGCGGAGGACGCTTCTGCAACCATAGCGCACGCGGTGTCCGGCGGCGACTACGGCTCGATCGCGGCCGAGGACGTGGAGGTGACGGTCACCGACGACGAGATAGCTTCGACTAAGGTGACCCTATCGGTGAGTGCGACATCGGTAGATGAGGACGCGGGCAGCACGAGCGTGACGGTTACGGCCGAACTGGACGAGTCGGCACGGACCTCGGCGACGGAGGTGACGGTATCGGTAGGTGCTGTGGGAGACGGTGCGACAGAGGGCACGGATTACGCCACGGTCAGCGACTTTACACTGACCATCGCGGCGGGTCAGACTACGGGCACGGCGAGCTTCACGCTGACGCCGACGGATGACGCCATTGATGAAGATGACGAGACGCTGACGGTGGACGGCGCAGTGCAGGGGCTTTCGGTGACGAGAACGACGCTGACCATTGAAGACGACGACACGCGCGGGATTGCGGTTTCGTCAACGGACCTGACCGTGGACGAGGGCGCAGGCAGTTCGACCTACACGGTGGTGCTGGAGAGCCAGCCGACGGGCACGGTCACGGTGACGCCGAGTGTCAGCGGTGATTCGGACGTGACGGTGGCTCCTTCGACGCTGACGTTCACAGAGGACAACTGGGATCAGCCGCAGACGCTGACGGTCTCGGCGGCGCAGGACGACGATGCGGACGACTCGTCTGCGACCATAACGCACGCGGTGTCCGGCGGCGACTACGGTTCGGAGACAGCGGACGATGTAGAGGTAACGGTCACCGACAACGATGTAGTGGCGATTCATACAGCTTCGATCACACTGTGCGGTGCCACGCTAGGGTCGACGACGGGCGTTGCGTATGATTCATCAGTGGACATATGCTGGGACACCGAGGGGCCGATCCCCATGGGCAGCGACGTGGTGATCGAGGAGCGCGTCAAGAAATTCCAGGATTACCCCGATCCGTTTTCCTCGTGGCAGGAAATCGCGCGCGGCAACAACTTCACGCCGTGCTCCTCGGACGACAACAGTTGCGTGAAATACACGCGCACCGGCTTGATGCGGGCAGAGTCTTTCACGCAGGAGTTGCGCATCCGCCGAGGTAGCGATGTCTTGGGGACCTCGCCACAACTGGAGGCGGCCGCACCCAACAGCAACGAGAACGGGTTGCAGGCGCAGCTATCGCAGGCCATAGACGAGGACACTTGGGCCTTTATCGAAAAGCCAACGGGGCCGTTCGTGGTAGGGCTGGTATTCAGCGAGCCTGACTTGGGCGCGCTGTATTCAGAAGCTGTGCGTGGCCTTAAGACGGACGACTTTCGGATGACCAACGGCACCGTGACCGCCATCGAAGGCTGGAACGGCGGATCCTACAAAGTCCGCGTTACGCCAACCACGCTGGGCGAGCCGGTGACGATCAAGCTGAAGGCAAAAACGGTCCGGGGCGTTGGTGAAGGCATCACGGATGCCGGCAAGAACGCCTTCACGCGCAGGAACACCGGATCGAACAAGGTCGTGCAGCAAACCGCTGCCGCCGCTGGGAAGGTGACCGCCACGCCGGGGCTGTCGGTGGCCGACGCCGAGGTGGATGAAGGCCCGGACGCGACGCTCTCGTTCCAAGTAACGCTCAGCCGAGCGGCCTCGGGTTCAGTGGCCGTGGACTGGGCGACGGCGGACGGCACGGCGACGGCGGGGCAGGATTACACCGCCGCCCGTGGCACGCTCACCTTCGCCAGCGGCGAGACATCACAGACGGTGACCGTGACCGTGCTCGACGACGCGCACAACGAGGGCACGGAGACCCTCACCCTCACGCTCTCGAATCCGTCGGGCGCGCGGATTACCGACGGCACGGCGACCGGTACGATTATAAACAGCGACCCGATGCCCCAAGCATGGCTGGCGCGGTTCGGGCGCACAGTGGCGGACCAAGTGCTGACGTCAGTGAACAATCGAGCGCGGACGGCGCGGGCGCCGGGCTTCGAAGCCCGAGTCGCCGGACAGCGGCTTGAGGGCCTATTGGCGTCAGACGAAGAAGAGGAGCCGGAGGCGGCACGCCACCAGAAGGTGGACGGATACTCCAGCAAACGCGACGAGCGGGGAACGTGGTTGCGAGAGGTGACGGCACGTGACTTCGTCACCGGCTCCTCCTTTGCGCTGACGGGCGAAACGCAAGAGAGTGGCTTGGGTTCGCTGTGGGGACAGGGAACCCTCGCACGCTTCGACGGGCGCAAGGGCGACCTCTCGCTCGACGGCGAGATTCTGAGCAGCTTGTTGGGTGCGGACTGGACGAGAGGACGTGGGATCGCGGGAGTCTTACTCTCGCACGCACAGGGCAAGGGCGACGGGGATGGCGCGATGGAATCGACGCTGACCGGCCTCTATCCCTACGGGCACTATGCCATAGACGATCACCTGTCGGCGTGGAGCGTTTTCGGCTACAGTCGCGGCGAGCTGGCGCTGGTACCGACAGGCGGGACAACGCTGGAGGCCGGCATCGGCTTGGCCATGGCCGCAGCAGGTGCCCGGGGTACGGTACTCGACGGGGACCGCAACGGGCTGACGTTGGCGCTAATCTCGGATGGGATGGCGATGCGGACGACCTCGGAGGCGGTTGAGGGCTTGGTGTCGTCGGAGGCGGATGTGACGCGGCTCCGACTCGGGCTTGAAGGATCGCGACCGCTACGGCTCGAAGGCGGGTCGGTGCTGACGCCCGCCATCGAGATCGGCGCGCGCCACGACGGCGGCGATGCAGAGACCGGCTACGGTGCTGACCTCGGGGCGGCGCTGGCGTGGTCGTACCCCAAACGCGGTCTGAAGGCCAAGGTCCAAGGTCGCGGGCTGGTTGCCCACCAAGACAGCGACTTCCAGGAGTGGGGCTTCGCCGGCTCGCTCGCTTGGGACCCGACGCCAGCCTCCGAGCTCGGGCCGTCGTTTACGCTCCAAGAGACCGTAGGAGCGGCGGCGACGGGCGGGATGCGGGCTCTGATGCAACGAGATTCCCCAGCGGATCTGACGACGAACGAGGTTCGCGGCGGCGGGCGGGTCGAAGCTGAGATCGGCTATGGCCTGCCAGTGTGGCGCGGGCGATTCGCCGGCATTCCCTCCTTCCGGTTCGGCTCTGCCGGCGGCGGCCGGACTGCTCGGCTCGGTTACCGGCTGAGTCCAATCAGTGCCGAGGGCTGGCAACTCAAACTGGCCGTCGAGGCCATGCGCCGAAAAAGCGCCAACGCCAACCGGCCGACCGACCACTTTGTCGGAATGCGCGCTGGGATGCGCTGGTGAGGCGTTGATCGGCAGAAGTGACCCTCGTGCTATGCTCCCCATGGCGCGAGGGTCGCTTGTGTATAACGGACCTCCGTCACCTCGTCTCCCGTTCCAGTTACTATCCTTTTGGCATTCGGTAGCCGACGCGAGGCTCGGCAAAGATGTACGTGGGGTTACTCGCGTCGTCGCCCAGCTTGCGGCGGAGTCTCCGGACGAGGGTGCGGAGCACCCGCACATCGCCGGAGCTAGTCAGGCCCCATACCCTGCGCAGCAACTGGGCGTGGGTCAACACCCGTCCGGCGTTGACCGACAGCTCAAAGAGCAGTTCGTACTCCGCGGCGGTCAGTTGCACCGGCTGGCCAGCTATCGTCACGTAGCGCTTGGCATAGTCAATGGTCAGGCCGTCCAGCACGTAGGGTTCCGACGGCTCGGCCTGATATGGATTCGTCTGCCGGCGCAGGGCCGCTCGGACCCTCGCTACTAACTCCGTTGGCGAGAAGGGCTTGACGATGTAATCGGTGGCCCCCTGCTCAAAGGCCCGTGCGATGACTTGGTCCTTGCCGTACCCAGAGACGAAGATGATCGGCACATCGGCAGTACGGCGGATGGACTTCATCAGGTCGATTCCGTCGGAGTCGGGCAGCACTAGGTCGAGCAAGACCAAGTGGGGCCTTTTCTCCTCTGTGAGAAGAAGCGCATCTTGGGGGTCCGGGGTCACTATCGACGTGAAGCCCCCCTCCGAAAGCGCGTCCCGGATGTACCTCAGCGCTTGGGGGTCGTCGTCCACCACCAAAATGCAGGCATCCTCGCTCTTTTCCTGCTCCGGGTGGGTGGCGAGCTGAGGAGACTGGGTTGTTGCACTCGTCCCGGCCTCTTCGACCACCGGGATGGTGAAGGTAAACCGCGCGCCGAGGCCCAGCCCGCCGCTCTCAGCCCAGATGCGGCCACCGTGCGCCTCTACGATCCCCTTGCAGATGGCAAGGCCCAGACCCGAACCGCCCGTTTCGCGTTTCCGGTCCTCGCCGTCGATCTGGGAAAACTTCCTAAACAGGTGCGGCAACCGATCGGCGGGTATCCCTCTGCCCGCGTCGGTGACGGAGATCGCCACGTAGAGCTCCTCCCGCACGACGGCCACCTCAATGGCGGACGACTCCAGCGAGTGCCTTGCCGCGTTGGCAAGGAGGTTATCCAAGACTTGGACGATGCGTTGTCGGTCTGCCATGACCAAGGGCAGGTCTGGTGCGAGGTCGAGATTGAGAGCGTTACTCTCGCTGCCACTTAGAAAGGTGTTCCTGGCTCGGTCCACCAAGCTGGCAACCTCCGCTGGTTCGGGATGGACCGGCAAGGTGCCCGTCTCGATGCGCGCCACGTCCAGCAGATCGCCGATCAGCCCGCGCATGTGGTCGACCTGCTGGACGATAATCTGGTGAAACTGGCGCGACTCGGCGGGGTCCAAGTCGGCTGAGGCCTCCAGCAGAGTGGTTGCAGAGCCTTTAATAGAGGTCAGCGGGACGCGCAACTCGTGGCTCACCATTCCGAGGAACTCGGCTCGCAGTCGCTCCAGTTCCTCCAGCGGTGTCATGTCCTGTAGCGTGACGATGACCGACTCGACCTCGCCGTCCTCCGAATGGATGGGCGTGGCGTTTACCAGCGTGGTCACCGACCGGCCGTCAGGGGCCTGAATGACGATCTCCTCGGTGCGGACGACCTCGCTGCTACTCAACACCTGCGCGAGGGGAAAATCGCCCAGAGCTATCTCGCTCCCATCCGCACGTCGGATGGTAACCATATTGATGAGCTGCTCTATAGAGTCTCCTGGCATCCGCAGGTCTTTTATAATCCTTCGGGACTCCCGGTTGAGGGATATCGGTACGCCCGTCTGGGCGTCGAAGACTGCCACGCCTACAGGAGAGGTGTTGATTAAGGTTTCTAGGTCGGCTCTGGCCCGTCGCTCGTCGCGGTACTTGCGGGCGTTGGAGATGACCAGCGCCGCTTGGGATGCAAACATGACCAAGAGCTCCTCGTCTTCGCGGGTGAACTCTTGCCCGAGACCCCTCTTTCCCAAGTAAATGTTGCCCGTGTTCTCGCCTTGGTAGTGGATCGGGGCCCCTAGGAAGGCGCTTACGCTCAGCTCAGCGGGGAGGGCAAACTCGGGAAGGCCCTGCGATCTACTGTAGCTGGTAAAGTCCCGGACTCTCAGCGGTCCCGAAATGTTGCTTAGGCGTTCTAATAACTTATCCCCTTCGGGAACCTCCCATAACCGTTGGCTCTCCTCGACCGTCAGGCCAGAGGCCAAGAAATCTTCCACCTGCCTTGAATCGTCCAAGGTGATGATCACGCCGTACCGGGCGTCGGTCAACGACCGGGCGCTGTCCAAGATCCCCTGCAATACCGTGTCGAGGTCGAGGCTTTCGTTGATGCGGAGGCTGGCCTCGCTCAGCTTGGAAAGGCGGTTTTGTAGTGTCTCTATCTTCTGTTGGTCACGCTCGTCAGCGTTCTTCAATTCATCTCCTCCATCGGGATGCGGAATGTGTGGTTATAGGATCATTGAGGTTTTTAAACCAGAAAAAGCTACCTGTTTGGTGGACATACAACGTCGTCTGTCATACGACTGAATCGAGCAGATTGGAGAATTTTAGAACAGTCTTTATTAGGGGCCATATATGGTCTTTTTTAATTAAAGGGCTATATATGGTCTTTTTTCAGCTATCATTTTATCGATTTCTATTTGTTAATTAATTTTTTATTCATCCTAAACAATAATTAAAAGATTGTGAGGCGCAAATGCCAATGAGCTAACCATAGGCGACAGACGAGTGATACCAAGCCGAGGCAACGCGGAGGACTTCTTGGGAAAGGGACCCATAAAATCACCAAGAAATCACCGAAACAGACCTGCATGTCACCCACAAGTCACCAAGAAATTTTTAATATAGTATTGTTGTGTTGTGGGGTGCTAAGAATGTCTCCAAAGATCATAAGCCTTCCGAGTCCAGCAGGATAACCGTGTGACGCTCGGTTGGCGGCCACTTTGTCGGGATGAGGGCGAGAAAGGGAGGAGTGGGCACGGGAACGGATCACCGAATCAGGATCGGAATGCTGCTGCTCTCAAAAGGAAAGAAAAGCGAGAGGTAGAGCATACAGGAATAAATTGATGGGTATTTCAACGATGAGACGAATGGGGCGTCGCCACGAGCCTAGTGCTGGTCGGCACGAAGAGCGAGGGCAGGATAACCAGCCGGCGCTTGCACGGGCCGCGTCTCCAGCCGGGTCCCTTCTGGTGTTCCTTGCCCTGTTCGCCTGCGTCGCCATGATGGCCCCCCAGCCGCCCACGCGCAGACGGACAGCGACACGATTCCCACCGCGAGGCTCAAGAGCCTCACGGTGACGCCGGTCACCGGCAGCCTCGTCTGGTTCAAGCCGGCGTTCCGCAAGGGACACCGGGGTCCCTACACCGCCTGGGTGACGCACGACGCGACCGAGGTGACCCTTGATGCGGTGGCGACATGGGAACAGGCCCGGGTGGAGATGCCGGACGACGTGAACGGCATCGAAGGCACGCAGATCGAGGTACCGGCGGACGCGAGGAAGGTCCGTCTGATCAAGGTGTTCACCGGCCCCGAGGACCAACCCTGCCGGGAGGACTTGAGGCTGTGCTATTCCTATTCGCTCATCGTCAAGCGCCCGGGCAGTGCGCTGACGGGCGAGCTGGAGAAGCGCCCGTCGGTGACCGACGGCGGGTCGCTCCGCTACCGCTTCAGGGTCAAGCTAAGCGCGCCGGTCGAGCTCTCGCTCTCGGAATGGCAGAGCGACGTATTCACCGTCACCAACGGCACGATCACTGCCGCCAAGCACGTCGGCGGCGTGGGGTCGGGCCCCAACGGCGAACCGCTGGCCAAGACCTGGGACCTGACGGTGAACCCGACGGCCAACAGGACGGAGGTCGAGTACACGAGCAAGTCGAGTTGCACCGTGACCGGGGCGGTGTGCACGGTGGGCGGGCTGAAGCTCGGCAGCTTGAATTCGCTCACTTTCCGTAGAGGGGCGGATGGTGTGCCGAATGTCTCCATCGCGGACGCGAGCGCGATCCCGGAGGACGGGGAAATCGTGTTCACCGTCAGCATGACCAAGGCCTCGGACCATTACGCATATGTCGGCTTCCGAACCATCGACTCCGGCGACGGAATGGGCACCGCCACGCCGAGCGAGGACTACCGGCCGCAGACCACTAAGCTCGTCATCCCCCCCGGAAAGACAGAGGTGAGCGCGGGCGTCGCCCTCATCACGGACCCGGAGGCCACCACCGAGAAGACGATCGAGGTGCAAATCGAGAACGCGAGGCTGGTCAACGGCAACCAAACGCTCTACACGCTCCCGATCGATCGGGGCACGGCGACGGGCAGGATCGACTGTCGCGCCACGACCCGCACCCACTGCGGCATCGAAGTGGGCGAATCGGTCATCGGCAGGCTCGCCAGCACTTCCGACCGGGACTGGTACAGAGTGACGTTCGAAGCGGGAAAGGCCTACAGGATACACATGCCGGCAGGGATCGTCGATCCGCACTTCCATGGTGTGTACGACGATGGTGGCACGCTGATCGACGGCACGGCGAACGACGACGCCAGCGATGGCGACCTCGCAAGTACGGTCCATTTCCAGCCGACGCGGAGCGGCGTTTACTACCTCTCGGCAGGGTCCAGCATCGGCGCCGGTCGATACAATCTCACCGTGACAGAGCTTGTCGATGACTGTTCTGCCAATACGGGCACCACCTGTTCGGTCACCGTGGGCGGTTCAGCCAGCGGGGAGATTCAGTTCGTTGGCGACCGGGATTGGCACGAGGTGCAGTTCGTATCGGGAACGGAGTACCGGATCGATCTGAAGGGTGAGGATGAGGACGCCTCCTTGACGCTGCCCGATCCGTACTTCCACGGAATCTACGACGACAGCGGCAATGTCATCAGCAATACGGAGAACGACGACGGCCTTGGTTCCAATGCAGGCAGCCGGGTCACGTACACGGCGACTCGGACCGGCGCCCACTATCTTTCCGCGGGTAATTTCGAGAGTGACGACGTACACCCGGATGATGCCGTCGGCACGTACAAGCTCGAGGTGACCGACACGAACTCTGGAAAGGTGGTGGTGGACGACCCGCTGGCCCTGCCCGACCGCCCTCAGTTGGCGCAGAACGCACCCAATCCATTCAACAGTCAGACAGTGCTGGCTTACTTCTTGCCCGCGGCCGGGCCAGTGCGCTTAGACGTGTTTTCGTTGACCGGACAGCGAGTGGCCGTCTTGCAGCACGGGCTGCAACAGGCCGGCTATCACCAACTGCGCTGGCAGGGCCGCGACGACGCAGGGCATCCCCTCGCCAGCGGCATATATCTGTATCGACTAGTGACCTCAGAAGAGATTTTGACCCGCAAGCTCATCCTGCTGCGATAGCTTGACAGCGCGCTTCGAAGCAATACCCCCACGCCACGCACGACGGTAGCGAGTTTACCTTTTGTACGCAGTAGCACTCTATCTTGGGGTGTATCGAAAACTGTGACCCAAGACCTACGCCTTCAAGCCGTCCGACAATTCTGAGTTCCCCCTTTTCCTCCTTCAGATTACAGCTAGACAATCTTTCTTCAAAAAGACCATATATGGCCCTTTTTATAATTTATACCATATATGGTCTTTTTGTTATTTTATATCATATATGGTCTTTTGATTTATTTTTTGTTTTATATGGTCTTTTACTCGACTAAAAATACCCCAATATAAATAATTATTATTGTAGTATCTTGACAATTTTTTATTCCTTAAATAAATTTTTGATTTTATGTGATTATGGTGCGGCTTCTTTGTCGGGATGAGGGATGAGGTGTTGATTGGCCGAACTCTATTTCCAAAACGCAGCGAGTGTTATCGCATCTTTCCGAAAGGCGATCTATGTCCAAAGCCAAGCCCTTTTACGTGTATGATTTGCTATCCTTTTGTTCCGTGTCGGCCCGTTCGGTGTCGACGCTCTTCCTCGCCTTCGCCGCGCTGCTGACCGCGGCGGCACCCGCCCAAGCACAGACCGAAGTTCCGAGCAACTGGCCACTCATCCCTTCCGGTTTGAGCGCCGGCGATCAGTTCCGTCTGCTGGTGGTGGTGGAGGAAGCGAGGGACGCCACCGCAACCGACATCGCGGAATACGACAGCTTCGTTCAGACGGAAATCAGCCAGAACGGCCACGCGTCGATCCGGGACCATTCCAGCATTTTCAAGGTTCTGGGCTCGACGGCGACCGTCGACGCCAGGGATCATACGAACACGACCTATACCGCGTCGGACACCGGCGTGCCCATCTACTGGCTCAATGGCTCCAAGATCGCCGACGACTACGACGATTTCTACGACGACGACTGGGACGGCAACAGCAAGGCAAATCCCCGATACGAGGACGGCAGCGCCGTCAACCCAGCCAACTCCTTCCGAATCTGGACCGGATCGTTTAATGACGGCACGACCTTTACTAATCAGGGCGGCCAGCCGTTGGGAGGAAACGGTGACGGCACCGGGAAGACGCGAACGGCACGACCCACCGGGGGGACGGGCACACTCAACAACGGCCAGCGTGACGTCGCCACAGAGGTCCTCCCTGTCTTCGCCCTTTCCGGCGTCTTCGAAGTCGGCACCTCTTCCGCCGCCACCGTTTCGAATATTCAGATCACCTCCACCAACGGCGGCGACGGCGAATACGTGGCCGGCGACGAACTGGAATTCACCGTCACCTTCAGCGAAGCCGTCACCGTCACCGGCTCGCCGCAACTGAATTTCGTCACCAACGACACGGGTGGATCGTCCCCGGAAACGAGGCAGGCCACCTACGACTCCGGCGCCAGCACCGGCACGGAACTGGTGTTCAACTACACGATAACGAGCGGGGATTTCGACGAGGACGGCATTGAATTGCCGAGAGACCCGATCGATCTCAACGGCGGAACCATCGTCTCGCAGGCATCGAGCGATAACGCGGACCTGGCGTTCGCGGGCCGCTCCGACCAGGCGGCGCACAAGATCCACATTAAGCCAAAGCTCGTATTATCGAGCGTCAGCGTGGTTTCCGATCCTGCGTCGGCGGCAAACGGCTATGTGACCGGTGAAACCATCCGCATCGCCGTGACCTGGGACAAGATGGTCCGGGCGGTCACCAATCCGGTGGGCACGAGCAGCGACCCGAACTACCTGCCCGGCGGCGCTTCGCAAGTCACCATCAAGTTCGATTCCGACGACGGCCTTGCCGCCTACTCCGAGGCGAGCGACGACTATACGCTGCACTTCGACTATGTCGTCCAGCCCGACGACTGGGACGACGGGGGATTGGTGACCAACAGCTACCTCGTCCGCAACGGCGGCGCGATCACGCGCAAGGAAGTGACCGATGGCGTCGCAAGATTCGTGCGGGCTGCCGAGACCGGCCTGGCCCTGCCGCAACAAATCGCGCACAAGGTCAACGTAAACCGGCCCAAATTCAGCAGCCTCGCCGTCACCTCCTCGCCGGCCACGGGCGACACCTACCAGACCGGAGAAACCATCAAGGCCGAACTCACCTTCGACCAGACGGTGACCGTGGACGAGACCGGCGGCACGCCTCGGGTCACGATAGAATTGCAATCCGAGGGCGTTGGCGCCCCGGTCGAGCACTATTTCGATTATGCCAGCGGCAGCGGTACGGCGACGCTGGTGTTCGAATACGTGGTCCAGGCCGGGGACTCCGATGACAACGGCATCACGATCCCTGCCAAGGCGCTGAAACTCAACGGCGGCACCATACGCTCTGCCAACGGCACCGACCTGCATTTAGAGGGTGGCGTGCCGGACGGCGGCACCGATTACTCCGGCCACAAGGTCGACGGTGGCACCGTGGTCGCAGTGACCGTCTCCTTCGACGCCGCCACGTACACCGCCAGCGAGGAAGGCGCGGACGCCACCGTGACCGTCAACCTGAGCGCCGACCCCGAACGCGACGTCGTCATTCCCATCGTTGCGGAGGGTGCAAACGGCGGCAGCGCGAATGACTTCACGCTCACCTCCCAGACCGTCACCATCGCCAGCGGGGCAACCTCCGGCACCTTCAAGGTCAGGGCGACCGACGACCTGATCGACGACGACGGCGAGACCGTCGCGCTCAGCTTCGGCGGGCTGCCGACCGGCGTTACCGCCGGCGCCCAGGCCACCGCCAGCGTCTCGATCACGGACGAGGACACGCGCGGCGTGATCTACAGCAGCCAGTCCGTCCGCGTCCCCGAAGGGCTTATTACGACTGCCGACGTGTTCACGATGAAGTTGGCCACGCAGCCGAGCAACGACGTTCGCGTGACTTTCGCCGAGGACCCCGATCAACAACTCGACATAACCCCTTCCCTGAATTTCACTCCGAGCAACTGGGGCACGCCGCAGCCTGTAAGTGTAGTGTGGGCCGCCAACGCCAGCCCGGACGAGAATATCGTGATCACGCTCACGCCCGAGTTCCAAGGAAGCGATTACCGCGACCTGGTGACTCCGGCAACCGTGACGCTCACCATCTTCGACCGGAGCCGACCAAGGCTGGAGAGCGCGACAGTCGACGGAACCAGCCTGGTACTGACCTACAATCAGGACCTCGACGACACCTCCGTGCCCGCGCAGGGCGACTTCGAGGTGACGGTTGATGGCGCGGACGTCTCGGTCAGTAGCGTCTCGATCGGCAGTAGCGTCTCGATCGACGGCGCAAAGGTTACCCTGACGCTGGCGACCGCGGCGGTGATGGGGGATGAGGTCGAGGTTTCCTATACGGTCCCAACCACCAATCCCATCCAGGACGAGGACGAGAACAAGGCCGGGGCGCTAACCGACCGGGCCGTGACCAACAACTCGCCCGACACCACCGCACCGAGCTTCAGTTCGGCGACCATCAACGGCGATATGCTGGTCCTCACGTACGATGAAGACCTGGACACGGGTTCGACGCCTGCGTCGGGTGCCTTCGAGGTGACGGTGGATGGCGCGGACGTCTCGGTCAGTAGCGTCTCGATCGGCAGTAGCGTCTCGATCGACGGCGCAAAGGTTACCCTGACGCTGGCGACCGCGGCGGTGATGGGGGATGCGGTCGTGGTTTCCTACACGGTCCCGGCCAACAATCCCATCCAGGACGAGGCGGAAAACATGGCTGCGGCGTTCAGCAACGAGTCGGTGACCAACAACACCGGGGAAGATTCGGACGCCACGCTCAGCGCCCTCACCCTCACAGAGACGGACGGCACGGCCATATCGCTGAACCAGACGTTCGCCTCCGGCACAACGAGCTACACGGCCATGGTTGCGGTCGGTATCGAGCAGGTCACCATCGTCGGCACGCCAACAAGCAGCGCCGCAAGTGTGGCCTACACGCCTTCGACCGACGCTGACCCGAACGAAGACGACCACCAGGTCGATCTGTCCTTCGGCGAGAATACGCTCAAGATCGTGGTTACCGCCGCCGACGCAACCGAGGAAACCTACACGGTCACGGTCGAGCGCGAAAAGCCGGTTGTTGAGATCATGGGCATACAGGTTGCCGAAGGCGATGCCTCGGCGAGCCTCGGCGTTTCTCTCACGCCTGCGGTCAACGAGGAGGTGGTCGTGAACTACGAGACCCGGGACTACCCGGATACAGGTAGTCCGGATCACGCATATGCCGGCTACGACTACACCGCGGTTTCCGGCAGCCTGACCTTTGCGGCCAACGAAACCGCCAAAACCATCGAGGTGGAGATTCTGGAAGACGACCTCTACGAAGGGGGAGGGGAGGTAGACGGAGAAACATTTTGGGTGTATCTCGCATTGCCTGCGGGGGCGAAAAACGCGAACGTGGGTGTTCCGGGCGCAGTGCTGATTCGCGATAACGACGACCCGCCCACGGTCAGCATCGCCGACGCGAGCGCGGCAGAGGGCGACCCGGTCTCGTTTACGGTGAGCCTGTCGGAGGTGAGCGGCCTCGACGTGACCGCCTCCTATACGACCTCGGTCAAAAGCGACGACACGGCGATTTCGGACACCGATTTCACTGCGGTAACCGGCGGAACCGTGACAGTCGCCGCCGGGAGCACGACCGCCACGGCGGATGTGGTTACCGTCGAGGACACCCACTACGAGGCCGACGAGACTTTCACCGTCACCCTGAGCGCGCCACCGGCGGGCACGCACTTGAACGCGACCCTGTCCTCGGATCCGGTCGTGACCGGGACCATCACCAACGACGACGTTCTCGAACAGGTCACCGGGGTCACCCCGACGGTCGGTAATGCGAAGCTCACCATCAACTGGACCGCGGTGGTCGGCGCGGGCGGCTACAAGGTGCAGTGGAAATCCGGCACCGAGGACTACAGCGACTCGGCCACCCCCAGCCGTCAGGCGACGATTTCATCCGGAACCACCACGTCGTATGAACTCACCGGCCTGACCAACGATGTCGAATACACCATTCGCGTCGCCGCCACGCACAGTGCCGCCGATGATGGTGCATGGTCCAGTGAAGTCTCGGCGACGCCCCGCACGCCGAACTCGCCTGCGGGGGGCGAGCCGACGATTTCGGGCGAGGCGCTTGTGGGCGAGGAATTGACCGCCGATGCCAGCGGAATCACCGATGCGAACGGCACGACCACGGCGACCTACGCCTATCAATGGATTCGGGTGGACAGCGACGGCGTCAGCAATGCAACCGACATCGCCAACGCAACCGGCAGCACGTACACCCTAATCGCCGACGACGAGAACAAAAAGATCAAGGTCAAGGTGAATTTCACCGACGACGCGGAGTATGAGGAGGAGCGAACGAGCGCGGCCTATCCCGCCACCAGTACGGTCGGTCCTGCCCGGAGCGACGACGCCACGCTCAGCGCCCTCACCCTTGCAGAGACGGACGGCACGGCCATATCGCTGAACCAGACGTTCTCCCCCGGCACAACGAGCTACACGGCCGAAGTCGCGGACGACGTCGCCCAGGTCACGATCGCCGCGACCGCCAACCATTCCGCCGCCAGCGTCGCCTACACGCCTTCGACCGACGCCGACACGGAAGAAGACGGCCACCAAGTCGATCTGTCCTTCGGCCAGAATACGCTCACGGTCGTGGTGACCGCCCAGGACGAAAGCACGGAAACCTACACGGTCACGGTCACGCGCAAGAAGAGCGACGACGCCACGCTCAGCGCCCTCACCCTTGCAGAGACGGACGGCACGGCCATATCGCTGAACCAGACGTTCTCCTCCAACAGAACGAGCTATACGGCCGAAGTCGAGGCCGACGTCCCTCGGATCACGATCGCCGCGACCGCCAACCATTCCGCCGCCAGCGTCGCCTACACGCCTTCGACCGACGACGACACGGAAGTAGACGGCCACCAGGTCGATCTGTCCTTCGGCCAGAATACGCTCACGGTCGTGGTGACCGCCCAGGACGAAAACACGGAAACCTACACGGTCAGGGTCATGCGCAAGCCGGTGACGGTTGGATTAGCCACGACAGGACATCAGACCACCGAAGACAACACGTCCCTTGAATTCACGGTAACGCTCAGCCCTGCGGTCGACGAGGCCGTGACGGTGGACTACCAGACTGTTTCAAATCCACCCGAAGACTATCCAGATGCCCCCGTCGCAGGCGAGGACTACGTGGCGGCGTCCGGCAGCCTTACCTTTGCGGCAAACGAAACGTCGAAGATCATCGAGGTACGTATCCTGGAGGACCTGGCGGACGAAGAGGACGAGAACTTCTGGCTGCAGCTCCTCGAGCCTGCGGACGCCACGAACGTGGATATTCCTACGAACAAAGTGTGGGCGACGATCCTCATATTCGACGACGACGATCCACCTACCCTCGGCATCGCCGACGCCAGCGGGGACGAAGGGAATCCGGTTTCCTTCACCGTGAGTCTGTCGGCGGCCAGCGGCAAGGAGGTTTCCTTCCGCTACAAGACTTCAGTCGAAAGCGGCGACGACGCCACCTCGGGCACGGATTTCACTGCGGAATCCGGCCAGGACGTTACCATCGAACGCGGAAACGCGTCCGTCACGCTGGACATCGCTACGATCGAAGACACCGACTTCGAGGCGGACGAGACCTTCACCGTCACCTTGAGCGAGCATTCCTCGGTCACGGAAATGAACGCGACCCTGGAATCGGATCCGACCGCGACGGGGACCATCGTCGACGACGAGGAGCTCGCACAGGTCACCGGCGTCACGGCGACCGCTGGCAACGGCAAGCTCACCGTCGAGTGGACCGCGGTGGCCAACGCCCAGGGCTACAGGCTGCAATGGAAGTCGGAAAACGACACGGACTACAGCAATTCGGCCACCGACAACCGCGAGGCGACGATTTCGTCCGGGACGACCGTTTCCTACGACCTCACCGGATTGACCAACGGCGTCGAATACACCGTTCACATCGCCGCCACCCACAACCTCGCCGGTGACGGCGCATGGTCCACCGAAGCCTCGGGGACGCCCTTCGTCCCGGACACCAGCATGCCGACCCTGACGCTGGCCACCGTCAGCGGCAACATGCTGGCGCTGACCTACGACAAGGACCTAGACGAGGACTCCGTGCCGGCGGCAAGCGATTTCACCGTGACCGTGGCGGGTTCGTCCGTCGCCGTGAACGACGTCTCGGTGAGCGGCAAGGCGGTTACCCTGACGCTGGCCACCGCCGCCGAGCACGGTAACACGGTGAGTCTGAGCTACACGATCCCGGCCAACAACCCCATCCAGGATACTTCCGGAAATGACGCGGCCGCCCTGAGCGCGCAGACCGTGACCAACAACACGCCCGATACCACCGCGCCCGCGTTGAGCAGCGCCGACGTCCACGGCGCATCGCTGGTGCTGACCTACGACGAGGACCTGGACGGCAACTCCACGCCGGGGGCAAGCGATTTCACCGTGACCGTGGCGGGTTCGTCCGTCACCGTGAGCAACGTCTCGGTGAGCGGCAAGACGGTTACCCTGACGTTGGCCGCAGCCGTCGAGCACGGGAACACGGTGAGCCTGAGCTACACGATCCCGGCTACCAACCCCATCCAGGACGCTGCCGGGAACGATGCGGCCGCCCTGAGCGGGCAGGCGGTGACCAACGACACGCCCGACACCACTGCGCCGGTGCTTGACACGGCGACCGTCAACGGCACATCGCTGGTGCTGACGTACGACGAGGACCTGGACGAGGACTCCGTGCCGGCGGCAAGCGATTTCACCGTGACCGTGGCGGGTTCGTCCGTTGCGGTGAGCGGGGTTGAGATAAGCGGCAAGGCGGTTACCCTGACGCTCGCCGCCCGCGCCCCATACGGCGACACGGTGAGCCTGAGTTACACGGTTCCCGCCAGCAACCCGATCCAGGACGTTGACGGAAACAATGTGATGGGCCTGAGCGGGCAGACCGTAACCAATATCACGACGACGACGGCGGTGGCGCTGAGTGTGGATCCTGCGTCGGTGGACGAGGACGCCGGGGCGACGACGGTGACGGTGACGGGGACGCTGGACGGCGCGCCGCGCACGGTGGACACGGAAGTAACGGTAGCGGTGGGTGCGTCGGGCGACGCGGCGACCAGTGGGACCGACTACGCTGCGGTCGCCGATCTGACGCTGACGATTGCCACGGGCGCAACCTCCGGGACGGCCACGTTCTCGCTGACGCCGACGGACGACGACGTGGACGAAGCGGACGAGACCCTGTCGGTGACGGGCGCGACCACGGGCCTGACGGTGACCGGGACCACGGTGACAATCACCGACGACGAGGCGCGCGGGGTCACGGTCTCGGCAACCACGCTGAGCGTGCCCGAGGGCAGCACGGCCACCTACACGGTGGTGCTGACCTCGGAGCCGACAGCCGACGTGACGGTGACGCCGTCGGTGGCCTCGGGTTCGACCGATGTGACGTTCAGTCCGGAGTCGCTCACCTTCACCTCGGACAATTGGGGGACAGCCCAGGAGGTGACGGTGTCGGCGGCGCACGATTCCGATATCGACGACGACGAGGAGACGATAGAACATGCGGTGTCCGGCGGCGACTACGGGGCCAACAGCGTGACGGCCTCCGACGTTGCGGTGACCGTGACCGACGACGACACCGCTCCGGCGATCATTGCGGGGGGCGTGGAGGTCGCCTCCTACTCTCTGGCGACCTACAACACCTATGGCGTGGACGAGATCATTGCGGTCAGCGTGACGTTCGACAGGGACGTGAATGTAACCACGGCCGGCGGGACGCCCTACGTCAAGGTGGAGTTCAAGAACGAGGACGTCAACGCCGTCGCTACCGAAAAGCATTTTAGCTACGCGAGCGGTTCCGGTACGCCCACGCTGCTGTTCGAGTACGAGGTGCAGGCCGCCGACCGGGACGACGACGGGATCAGGATCGAGAGTAACGCGCTGGTGCTGAACGGCGGCGTCATCCAGGATACCGACAGCCGGGACGCCCTGCTCACGCATGCCGCGGCCGGCAGGCAGCAGGCACACCGGGTCGACGGGAGCGAGGTGGTCGGGCCGGCGGAGCTGACGGGCTTCAACCTCCGCCTGGCAGGCCTCAATAGCTCTGTGTCGTTCAGCCCGAGTTTCGATCCGGAGATCACGGCCTACACGGCTTCGGTCGACTACGGTGTCACACACATTACAGTGCGGGCAACCGCGGAGGAGGGCGGTGATGTGACCTATGCGGCCGAGGTGGTGGAAGGTTTCCAGTCTGGGAGACTGGTAGTTGCCCTAAGCGCGGGTTCGAACGAAATCAGGATCACGGCGAAGCGGCGCGGCATCCCCAATCGGGTCTATACCCTTACCGTAACGCGGGGGAGGCCGACCGTCACCATCGCCGCATCCGAATCCTCCACGACATACCGTCTCGAAGACGTGTCCTTCACGGTGACCCATGATCAGGTGGCTTTCAGCGATGAGATGGACGTGGACGTGGCGTTCGAGCAGGACCAGACCTTCCTTCCGGCATCGGATCTGTCGCGCACCGTGACCATCCCGGCCGATGAATCTTCGGTCACGCTGACCCTCGGAATCGGCGCCTTCACCGGCGGGGCCACCGCGAACGGTACTTTCACCGCGGCCATCGCCCAGAGCGACGGCTACGCCATCGGCACTGCCGGTTCCGCAAGCGTGGATTTCGTTGTGGCGGATCCGGCGCTCACGGTGCGCTTCGACAACGTGGCCTACGAATTCTTCGAGGATGACGGCGACGTCACGCTCGACATCGTTGCGGAGACGGCGCCGGATGTGGTGCTATCGGATGCGTTTTCCGTGACCGTCCAGACGAGGGGCCGCGATGACTCCGCGGTCATCATCACCGACTATATCTTCACTGGCGGCGGCGTGACCTTCGAGGCGGCCGACTTCGCCGCGTCGGACGGCGCTCTGGCGGCAACCAAGTCGATCGAGCTGCAGCTGGTCGACGACAGCGTCACGGAAGGGGAGAAATCGTTTTGGATCGAGCTCTCCGCGAACAATTTCCCCCCGGCGGCTACCCTGCTTCAGGGCGACGGAACCGCTTGCTCCGGCACATGCCGTTCGAAGGTGACCATCGTCGACGACGAGAGCCCTGGCCAGGTTACTGGCGTGGAGCTCGATCCGGGCGCCGGTGCGTTGACCGTGGACTGGACCGCCGTGGTCAGCGCGACCGGGTACAAGGTGCAGTGGAAATCCGGCACAGAGACGTTTGCGGATGCGGCGACCGACAACAGAGAGGTGACCGTAACGCCCGGATCGACCACCAGCTACACCATCACCGGACTCACCGACGGCACGGACTACACGGTGCGGGTGATCGCCACGAGGACCGATTCCCCGGACGGACCGGCCTCCGCCGAGGTCACCGGCACGCCGGGACTGCCGACGCTGACGATTGCGGACGCCACGGCGACGGAAGGGAATGCGGTGGAATTCACGGTGACGCTGAGTCCGGCGGCGGACATGGCGGTGTCGGTGGAGTACGCCACGAGCGACGGCACGGCGACGTCGGACGCTACGCACGAGGACGGGGCGGACTACACGGCGGCGCCGGACGACGAGGCATTGGTGATATTGGCGGGTGAGACGAGCGCGACGATCAGCATCGAGACCGGAGACGATACGGTGGACGAGGACGACGAGACCTTCACGGTGACGCTGTCGTCCCCGACGTCGAATGCGGTGCTCGGCACGGTCGTGGCGGCGACCGGAACCATTGAGGACAACGACACGGACCCGGCCGAGGTCACCGGCGTTGCGTTCGAGAACGCGCCTGCAAACGGCGAGTACGCGCTGGGCGATGAGATCGAGGTGAGCGTGACCTTCGACACGGCGGTGGAGGTGACGGGCGAGCCAAGGGTCCGGCTGGAGATGCCCGGCACGGAGGCCGCAAGCTACGCGGACTACGACGCGGACGAGAGCACCGATACGGTGCTGGCGTTTTTCTACACCGTGACGGCGGACGACGACGATGCGGACGGGATTTCCGTGGTCGCGAACAGCCTGGAGCTCAACAACGGCACCATCTTCAACAAGGAGACGACAGTGGTTGCGGCGCTGGCGCACGACGCGGTGCAGGGCGGAAACATCCGCACGCGCTCGGTCGAGAGCATCGCCATCACGTCCGATCCCGAGGTGAGATCGCCTGCGCCGGAGGGAATTTACGGTCCCGGCGAGGTGGTGGAATTCACGGTAACGTTTGCGGCGGCGGTTACGGTGGATAACAACGACGGGAATCCGAAACTGGTCTTTGCGGCAAGCGACGGCGCCCGGCAGGAGGCCGCCTATGTGAGCGGTACGGGCACCACGGAGTTGGTATTCGAGTGGACGGTGCTAGCGGACGTGCCGGGCGAGGAAGGCGCAATCGATATTCCGGCGAATACGACCGGCGGGGGCACGTTGCTCACCGACGGCGGCCTGGTGCTGAACGGCGGCACGATCGAGGACGCGCAGGACCGGGGCGTGAACATCCGCCATGGAGAATATGCGACCGAATCGGAGGTGGATACCACGCCGCCGGTATTGGCCAGCGGCGCGGAAGGCGCGACGGTCGATGGGACGACGCTGGTGCTGACATTCGAGCGGGCAAGCGGGGTTGCGGACCATCTGGACGGGAGCTCGGTCCCGGCACCGGAGAAGTTTATAATCATTGCGGCGGGGAGCGCGCAGCAAGCGTCGGCGGTGGAGGTGGACGGCGCGACGGTGACGCTCACGCTTGGTTCGGAAGTGGGCCACGCGCAGGATGTGAAGATGCAGTACCAGGGGAGCGACGAGAACCCGATCCGGGACCTGTGGGGCAACGACACGCCTCCGTTCAGAGATCGCGCGGTGCGCAACGATAGCCCGGAACCGGAGCTTTCCATCACCGACGTGACGGTGGCCGAGGACGCTGGCGAGGCCACGTTCACGGTGACGCTGAATGTGGAGAGCGGCGAGGAGGTGACGGTGGAGTACGCCACCAGCGACGACACGGCGAAGGCGGATTCGGACTACGAGGAAGCCACCGGCACGCTGACGATTGCGGCGGGTGAGACCAGCGGTACGTTCGATGTGACGGTGAACAACGACGTGGTCAGCGAGAGCGACGAGGCATTCACCGTCACGCTGTCCGGCGCGGTAGGTGCGACCATCGCCACGGCGACGGCCACGGGCACGATTACCGACGACGAGGAGGTCCCGACGCTGACAATTTCGGACGCTACGGCGACGGAAGGGAGCGCGGTGGAATTCACGGTGACGCTGAGTCCGGCGGCGGACCAAGCAGTGACCGTGGCGTACGCTACCACCGACGGCACGGCGACGTCGGACGCTGCGCACGAGGACGGGGCGGACTACACGGCGGCGGCGAGCGACGCGGAACTGACGATTGACGCTGGGGAGACGAGCGCGACGATCAGCATCGCAACCGGGAACGACGCGGTGGACGAGGACGACGAGACCTTCACGGTGACGCTGTCAGACCCGTCGTCGAACGCAGTGCTCGGCACCGACCAGGCGGCGACCGGTACCATCGTAGACAACGACACCGACCCGGCCGAAGTCACCGGCGTCGCATTCGAGAACGCGCCGTCGAGCGGCGAGTACGTGCTGGGCGACGTGATCGAGGTCAGCGTGACCTTCGACACGGACGTGGAGGTGACGGGCGCGCCAAGGGTTCGGCTGTCAATGTCCGGCACGGCGGCCAGCACCAGCTACGCGCACTACGACGGCAACGAGAGCACCGACACGGTGCTGGCGTTTCGCCACACGGTGACCGCGGACGACGACGACGCGAATGCAATCTCCGTGGCTGCGAACGGCTTGGAGCTCAACGGCGGCACGATCAACAACAAGGGGACGAGCGTAGCCGCAGTCCTAGATCACGACGCGGTGCAGGGCGGAGACATCCGCACGCGCTGGGTCGAGAGCATCGCCATCACGTCGGAGCCTGAGGTGGGGGAATTGGTGCCGGAGGGGATTTACGGTCCCGGCGAGGAGGTGTCGTTCACGGTAACGTTCTCGGCGGCGGTCACGGTGGACGACAGCGGTGGGGACCCGGTGCTGATCGTCGCGGCGAGCGATGGCACCCGGCAAGAGGCCGCCTATGCGAGCGGCTCGGGCACCACGGCGCTGGTATTCGAGTGGACGGTGCCTTCGGACGTTTCGGGCGAGGAAGGCGCGATCGAGATTCCCGCGAACACGACCGGCGGCGGCACGCTGCTCACCAATGGCGGTCTGGTGCTGAACGGCGCGACGATCGAGGACGCGAGCAGCCGGGCCGTGAACATCCGCCACGGGGCGTACTCGACCGGGTCGGAGGTGGATACTACGCCGCCGGTGGTGGCCAGCGGTGCGGGCGGTGCGACGGTCGATGGGACAAAGCTGATGCTGGCGTTCGAGCGGGCGAGCGGGGTCGCGGACCACCTGGACGAGAGCTCGGTGCCGGCGGCGACGGATTTTGTGGTCACTGTGGCCGGGAGCGCACAGACGGTGTCGGGGGTGGCGGTGGACGATGCAACGGTGACGCTCACCTTGCAGTCGCCGGTGGGCCACGCGCAGACGGTAACGGTGAACTACTCGCCGGGCACGGACCCGATCCGGGATATGTGGGGCAATAACGCGGTCGCGTTCAGCGATCGTGCGGTGCGCAACGACAGCCCGGAGCCGGAGCTTTCAATTGGGGACGTGACGGTGGCCGAGGACGCCGGCGAGGCCACGTTCACGGTGACGCTGGACGTGGTGAGCGGCGAGGAGGTGACGGTGGACTACGCCACCAGCGACGACACCGCAGAGACGGATTCGGACTATGACGAAGCCAGCGGCACCCTGACGATTGCGGCCGGGGCAACGAGCAACACGTTCGATGTGACGGTGAATGACGACTCCGTCGGCGAGGGCGACGAGACCTTCACGGTGACGCTGGCCAGCGCGGTGAACGCAACCATCGCCACGGCCACGGCCACGGCCACGATCACCGACGACGAGACCCCGACGCTGACGATTGCGGACGCCTCGGCGACGGAGGGGAATGCGATGGTGTTCACGGTGACGCTGAGTCCGGCGGCAGACGAGGCCGTGACCGTGGCGTACGCCACCAGCGACGGCACGGCGACAGCGGACGCCACGCACGAGGACGGCGCGGACTACACCGCGCCGGCGAGCGACGCGCAGTTGACGATCGCGGCTGGCCAGACCAGCGGCACGATCAGCATCGCAACCGGGAACGACGCGGTATTCGAGGGTGACGAGACCTTCACCGTGACGCTATCAGACCCGTCGTCGAACGCGGTGCTCGGCACCGACAAGGCGGCGACCGGTACCATCGAGAACAACGATGCTGCGTCAACCGATGCGGCACTGAAGTCGCTGGTGCTGAAGGTCGGTGGCAGCGACGTGGACCTGACGCCCGTCTTCACCGCCACCACGTACAGCTACGAGGCGGATGCTGCGAACATCGCCGCAACCGTAGAGGTGGTGGCCGAGTCGAATCACGCCAAGGCAACCATCGCGATCAGCGGGGACGACGACACCACATCCCCCGGCGAAGCGGCGTTGCCTTTGGCGTTCGGGGAGAACACGCTCACCGTGACGGTGACGGCGGAGGACGGCAACGCGACGCAGACCTACACGGTGAAGGTGACCCGGGGCTTGCCCGTACTGAGTTGGAAGCATGGCCTACTTGTTCTCATCGAGAACGTCGGCGAGGTGACGCTCACCGCCACGCTGACGCCCGCGAGCATCGACGAAGTGACGGTTGACTATGCGACGCAGGCCGCCGGCGCCACGCCCGGCGAGGATTTCATCGAAACCAGCGGAACGCTGACCTTCGCGGCGGGCGAGACCGAGAAGACGGTCAAGGTCACGATCCTGGACGACAATCTGTACGAGCCCGGCGGCGCGAGTGACGTCAACGTGATTTTGACCGATCCGACCGGCACCGCGGTGCTGGGATCGGGCCTGGGTAACAAATCGATACTCAGACTTACCGACAATGATGATCCGCCAACGGTGACGATGGAGAACGTCACGGTCGATGAGGACGCGGGGACGATGGAGTTCACGCTGTCGCTCAGCCACGGGGTGGAAACGGACGACCTGGAGTATGAAGTCGCATCGAGTGGGGTGGGTGGCACCGCCACTTCCGGGTCCGACTACGAGTCGTTTATCTCCGGCTCCAGCGCCACCCTCGCGGTTCCTTCGCGTGCGACCTCGGCGACGTTCAGCGTGTCCATTCTCGACGACGACATTGACGAGGATGACGAGACGATCACCCTGCAGTGGAGGCAACTCAGCCTCACCCAGTACGTGGCGGAAGCCTCGCAGTCTATTGACGTCACTGGCACGATCACCGACGACGACACCCGAGGCGTGACGGTCTCGGCGACGACGCTGACGGTGCCCGAGGGCGGCACGTCCACCTACACGGTGGTGCTGACCTCGGAGCCGACAGACGACGTGACGGTGACGCCCTCGCTTGCCACCGGGTCCAGCTCCGACGTGACGTTCAGTCCGACGTCGCTGACCTTCGGGACCACGGACTGGGATACCGCGCAGACGGTGACAGTCGCGGCCGGCCACGACGACGATGCGGTCGCGGACGCGGCGACGATCGAGCATGCCGCGACGGGCGGAGACTACGCCTCCGCGCCAACCGGTGAGGTATCCGTCAGCGTGACCGACGACGATCAGGCGTCGACGGCGGGGGCGCTGGCGGTGGAGGGGACGTCGGTGGACGAGGATGCGGGGGCGACCACGATCACGGTGACGGGCACACTCAACGGTGGAACCATCGCGACGGCAACCGACGTGACGGTGTCGGTGGGTGCCTCCGGTGACGCGGCGATGGAGGGGACGGACTACACCACGGTTGCTGACTTCACGCTGACCATCGATGCGGGCGAGACCTCCGGGACGGCCACGTTTACGCTGACGCCGACCGACGACGACATCGACGAAGCCGACGAGACCCTGTCGGTGACGGGCACGGTGACGGGTTTGACGGTGACCGGAACGACGCTGACCATCGCAGACGACGACGAGCGCGGCGTGACGGTGACGCCAACGGCGCTGGATGTAACAGAAGGCTCAAACGCAACGTATACGGTGGTGCTGACCTCGGAGCCGACGGACGATGTGACAGTGACCCCGTCGCGAGCCTCGGGCTCCACCGATGTGACGTTCAGCCCGGCGTCGCTCACCTTCACGTCGGAAGATTGGGACACCGCGAAGACGGTGACCGTGGCGGCGGCGGAGGATGCGGACGCGGAGGACGACGAGGCAACCATCTCGCACGCGGTGTCCGGCGGCGACTATGGGGCCAACAGCGTGACGGCCTCCAGCGTTGCGGTGACGGTTGACGACGACGAGACGGCTTCGACGGCGGTGGCGCTGAGCGTGAGCCCGGCGTCGGTTGCCGAGGACGCGGGGGCCACCACCGTGACGGTGACGGGCACGCTGAATGGCGCACCTCGGACATCTGCAACGGCAGTGACGGTGGCAGTAGGCGCATCTTCTGACGCGGCGACCGAAGGCACCGACTATGCGACGGTGACCGATCTGACCCTGACCATCGATGTCGGCGAGACTTCGGGCACGGCCACGTTTACGCTGACGCCGACCGACGACGACATCGACGAAGCCGACGAAACCCTGTCAGTTACCGGCACGACCACCGGCCTCAGCGTGACGAGCACCACGGCGACGATCACCGACGACGACACCCGCGGCGTGACGGTCTCGGCAACCACGCTGAGCGTGCCGGAGGGCAGCACGGCCACCTACACGGTGGTGCTGACCTCAGAGCCGACGGCGACCGTGACGGTGACCCCGTCGCGGGCATCGGGTTCTACCGATGTGACCTTCAGCCCATCGTCGTTGAGCTTCACGACGGACGATTGGAAAACCGCACAGACGGTGACCGTGGCGGCAGCCGACGACGACGATGCCGACAACGACACCGCGACGTTGGCGCACGCGGTCTCCGGCGGCGACTACGGGACCAACAGCGTGACAGCCTCCGACGTTGAGGTGACGGTCTCTGACGACGAGACGGCTTCGACGACGGTCGCGCTGAGTGTGAATCCGGCGTCGGTGGCTGAAGACGCGGGGGCCACCACTGTGACGGTGACGGGCACGCTGGACGGGACAGCTAGGACCACGGACACGTCGGTGACGGTGGAGGTGGGCGCCTCTTCCGATGCGGCGATGGAGGGCACCGACTACACCACGGTTGCTGACTTCACGCTGACCATCGATGCGGGCGAGACCACCGGCACGGCCACGTTTACGCTAACGCCGACCGACGACGACCTCGACGAAGCCGACGAAATCCTGTCGGTCACCGGCACACACATGACAATCGACATCGATACCGATCCCGCCAACCTTGAGGAACTGACGGTGACCGGGACCTCGGCCACCATCACCGACGACGACACCCGCGGCGTGACGGTGACGCCGACGGCGCTGGATGTAACAGAAGGCTCAAACGCAACGTATACGGTGGTACTGACCTCGGAGCCGACGGCGACCGTGACGGTGACCCCGTCGCGGGCCTCGGGCTCCAGCGATGTGACGTTCAGTCCGGCGTCGTTAAGCTTCACGGCGGACGATTGGAACACGGCGAAGACGGTGACAGTGGAGGCGGCCGACGACGACGATGCCGACAACGACACCGCGACGCTATCGCACGCGGTGTCCGGTGGCGACTATGGGACCAACAGCGTGACAGCCTCCAGCGTTGAGGTGAAGGTCGACGACGACGAGACGGCTTCGACGGCGGTGGCGCTGAGTGTGAGCCCGGCGTCAGTGGCTGAAGACGCGGGGGCCACCACCGTGACGGTCACGGGCACGCTGAATGGCGCACCTCGGACATCTGCAACGGCGGTGACGGTGGCGGTGGGCGCACCCGGTGATGCGGCGACCGAAGGCACCGACTACACCACGGTGACCGATCTGACCCTGACCATCGATGCCGGCGAGACCTCCAGCACGGCCACGTTCTCGCTGACGCCGACCGACGACGACATCGACGAAGCCGACGAGACCCTGTCGGTGAAGGGCACGACCACGGTGACGAGTCTCAGCGTGACGGCAACCACGGCGACCATCGCAGACGACGACGAGCGCGGCGTGACGGTGACGCCGACGGCGCTGGATGTAACAGAAGGCTCAAACGCAACGTATACGGTGGTACTGACCTCAGAGCCGACGGCGACCGTGACGGTGACCCCGTCGCGAGCCTCGGGCTCCAGCGATGTGACCTTCACCCCGGCGTCGGTCACCTTCACGTCGGAAGATTGGGACGCCGCGAAGACAGTGACGGTGGCGGCAGCCGACGACGACGATGCCGAGGATGACACGGCGACGCTATCGCACGCGGTCTCCGGCGGCGACTACGGCTCGGAGACAGCGGACGATGTGGCGGTGACGGTCACGGACGATGAGACGGCATCAACGAAGGTGACGCTGTCGGCGAGTGCGACATCGGTAGATGAGGACGCGGGCAGCACGAGCGTGACGGTGACGGCTGAGTTGGACGAAGCAGCGCGGACCTCGGCGACAGAGGTGACGGTGGTGGTAGGTGCGTCGGGGGACGGTGCGACGGAGGGGACGGATTACGCCACGGTCAATGACTTTACACTGACCATCGCGGCGGGTCAGACCTCGGGTACGGCGAGCTTCACGCTGACGCCAACGGATGACGATGTGGACGAGGAGGACGAGACACTGACGGTGGACGGCACCGTGCAAGATCTGACCGTGACGGCGACGACGCTGACCATTGAAGACGACGACACGCGCGGGATTGCGGTTTCGCCAACCAATCTGACGGTGGCCGAGGGTAGAAGCAAGTCCTACACGGTGGTACTGTCGTCACAGCCGACAGGCGCAGTGACGGTCACGCCGAGTGTCAGCGGTGATTCGGACGTGACAGTGGCTCCCTCAAAGCTGACGTTCACAGAGGACAACTGGGATCAGCCGCAGACGGTGACGGTCTCGGCGGCACAGGACGCCGATGCGGAGGACGCTTCTGCAACCATAGTGCACGCGGTGTCCGGCGGCGATTACGGCTCTGAGACAGCAGCCGATGTATCGGTGACGGTCACGGACGATGAGACGGCATCAACGAAGGTGACCCTATCGGTGAGTGCGACATCGGTAGATGAGGACGCGGGCAGCACGACCGTGACGGTTACGGCCGAACTGGACGAGTCGGCACGGACCTCGGCGACGGAGGTGACGGTATCGGTAGGTGCTGCGGGAGACGGTGCGACAGAGGGCACGGATTACGCCACAGTGAGCGATGTCACCCTGACCATCGCGGCGGGTCAGACGAGCGGGACAGCCAGCTTCACGCTGACGCCAACGGATGACGACGTGGATGAACAGGCTGAGACGCTGACGGTGGACGGCACGGTACAGAGTCTGACGGTGACCGGGACGAGCCTGACCATCGAAGACGACGACACGCGCGGGATCGAGGTCTCGTCAACGGACGTGACAGTAGCCGAGGGCGCAGGCAGTTCGACCTACACGGTGGTACTCGAAAGCCAGCCGACAGCCGACGTCACGGTGACGCCGAGTGTGAGCGGCGATTCGGACGTGACGGTGGCTCCTTCGACGCTGACGTTCACAGAGGACAACTGGGATCAGCCGCAGACGGTGACCGTGTCGGCGGCGCAGGACGCCGATGCGGACGACTCGTCTGCAACCATAGCGCACGTGGTGTCCGGCGGCGACTACGGTTCGGAGACAGCGGACGATGTAGCGGTGACGGTCACCGACGACGATATAGCCGTGTCGGCGGCGACGCCTTCGACCTCTTCGACCGCGACGTCGGTAGGCTCGATCTACCTGTGCGGTGCCACGGTCGGGACGACGACGGGCGTGGCCTATGATTCGTCGGTGGACGTGTGCTGGGACACCGGGAGTTCGATCCCCACGGGCAGCGACGTGGTCATCGAGGAACGCAGCAAGGACTATTGGAACTCCCCTAATTCGTTTTCCTCATGGCAAGAAATCGCCCGTGGCAACACCTTCACGCCGTGCTCCGAAGGCGACGATAGCTGCGTGCAATACGCACACACCGGCTTGAGGCGAGCAGGAACCTTCACGCAGGAGCTACGCATCCGCCAAGGTAGCAACGTACTGAAGACCTCGCCGCAACTGAAGGCCGCCGCCCCCAACAGCAACGGGAAAGGATTGCAGGCGCAGCTATCGACGGCTATGGACGAGGACACCTGGGCCTTTATCGAAAAGCCAACAGGGCCGTTCGTGGTAGGGCTGGTATTCAGCGAGCCGGACCTGGGTGCGACCTACGCAGAGGAGGCCGTGCAGGGCCTCGGGACGGACGACTTTCGGATGACCAACGGCACCGTGACCGCCATCGAAGGCTGGAACAGCGGAGGCTACAAGGTCCGCGTTACGCCGACCACGCTGGGCGAGCCGGTGACGATCAAGCTGAAGGCAAAAACGGTCCAGGGCGTGGGTGAGGGCATCACGGCGGCTGGCACGAACACGTTCACGCGCAGCAACACCGGATCGAACAAGGTTGTGCAGGAGACTGCTGCCGCCGCCGGGAAGGTGACCGTCACGCCGGGACTCTCGGTGGCCGACGCCGAGGTAAACGAAGGCGCAGACGCGACGCTCTCGTTCCAAGTAACGCTCAGCCGAGCGGCCTCGGGTTCGGTGACCGCGGACTGGGCGACGGCGGACGGCACGGCGACGGCGGGGCAGGATTACACCGCCGCCCGTGGCACGCTGACCTTCGCCACGGGTGAGACATCACAGACGGTGACCGTGACCGTGCTCGACGACACACACGACGAGGGCACGGAGACCCTCACCCTCACGCTCTCGAATCCGTCGGGCGCGCGGATTACCGACGGCACGGCGACGGGTACGATTATAAACAGCGACCCGATGCCCCAAGCATGGCTGGCGCGGTTCGGGCGCACAGTGGCGGACCAAGTGCTGACGTCAGTGAACAATCGGGCGCGGACGGCGCGGACGGCGCGGGTGCCGGGCTTCGAAGCCCGAATCGCCGGACAGCGGCTTGAGGGCCTATTGGCGTCAGACGAAGAAGAGGAGCCGGAGGCGGCACGCCACCAGAAGGTGGACGGACCCTCCCGCAAACGCGACGAGCGGGGAACGTGGTTGCGGGAGGTGACGGCACGTGACTTCGTCACCGGCTCCTCCTTCGCGCTGACGGGTGAAACGCAAGAGAGTGGCTTGGGTTCGCTGTGGGGACAGGGAACCCTCGCACGCTTCGACGGGCGCAAGGGCGACCTCTCGCTCGACGGCGAGATTCTGAGCAGCTTGTTGGGTGCGGACTGGACGAGAGGACGTGGGATCGCGGGAGTCTTACTCTCGCACGCACAGGGCAAGGGCGACGGGGATGGCGCGATGGAATCGACGCTGACCGGCCTCTATCCCTACGGGCACTATGCCGTAAACGATCACCTGTCGGCGTGGAGCGTTTTCGGCTACAGTCGCGGCGAGCTGGCGCTGGTGCCGACAGGCGGGACCGCGCTGGAGGCCGGCATCGGCTTGGCCATGGCCGCAGCAGGTGCCCGGGGCACGGTGCTCGACGGGGACCGCAACGGGCTGACGCTGGCGCTAATTTCGGATGGGATGGCGATGCGGACGACCTCGGAGGCGGTTGAGGGCTTGGTGTCGTCGGAGGCGGACGTGACGCGGCTCCGACTCGGGCTTGAAGGATCGCGACCGCTACGGCTCGAAGGCGGGACAGTGCTGACGCCCGCCATCGAGATCGGCGCGCGCCACGACGGCGGCGATGCAGAGACCGGCTACGGTGCTGACCTCGGGGCGGCGCTGGCGTGGTCGTACCCCAAACGCGGTCTGAAGGCCAAGGTCCAAGGTCGCGGGCTGGTTGCCCACCAAGACAGCGACTTCCAGGAGCGGGGCTTCGCCGGCTCGCTCGCTTGGGACCCGACGCCAGCCTCCGAGCTCGGGCCATCGTTTACGCTCCAAGAGACCGTAGGAGCGGCGGCGACGGGCGGGATGCGGGCTCTGATGCAACGAGATTCCCCAGCGGGTCTGACGACGAACGAGGTTCGCGGCGGCGGGCGGGTCGAAGCTGAGATCGGCTATGGCCTGCCAGTGTGGCGCGGGCGATTCGCCGGCATTCCCTCCTTCCGGTTCGGCTCTGCCGACGGCGGCCGGACTGCTCGGCTCGGTTACCGGCTGAGTCCAATCAGTGCCGAGGGCTGGCAACTCAAACTGGACATCGAGACCATGCGCCGAAAAAGCGCCAACGCCAACCGGCCGACCGACCACTTTGTCGGAATGCGCGCTGGGATGCGCTGGTGAGGCGTTGATCGGCGGCGCATGGAGTACCGCCCTGCCGGTGCCGCTGTAACGGATTGGGCACGGACGTGTTAGAGTGACTACTATCCGCAGGACTTCACGATCTACTTTGTACCGGAGCAGACCACGGTGAATGCGGGCGTGGCCTTGCTCCCGGATACGGTGACCGACGACGGCGGGACGATCAATGTCCGCATCAGTAATGCCCGGCTGACGACGGATAACTGGGAACGGACGCTGACAATCACCACGGCGGAGGCGACGGGGATGATCCACAACAGCGGTGGCAAGCCGGTCGCTCTGCCGGACCGACCCCAGTTGGCGCAGAACGCACCCAATCCATTCAACAGTCAGACGACGCTAGCCTATTTCTTGCCCGCGGCAGGGCCAGTGCGCTTAGAAGTGTTCTCGTTGAGCGGACAACGGGTGGCGGTTCTGCGCCACGGGCTGAAACAGGCCGGCTATCACCAACTGCGCTGGCAGGGCCGCGACGACGACGGTCGTCGGGTCGCGAGCGGCATATACCTATACAGGCTGATGACGACCGAAGAGGTCTTGACGGGCAAGCTCATCCTGCTGCGGTAGCTTGACAGCGCGCTTCGAAGCAATACCCCCACGCCACGCACGACGGTAGCGAGTTTACCTTTGCGTTGCGCTTTGATGAGGAAATCTCGATCAGCTATTTGACTCGTCCATCTCACCATCACCCACTTGGGTCAAGAGTACTACGACTAGCTTACCAGAGCGTGTACCCGCCATCGACGACCAAGTCGTGGCCGGTCGCGTAGGAAGAGGCGTCCGAAGCGAGGAAGACGACGGCACCCTGATAGTCGGCAGGAACGCCTAGACGGCCCATCGGCGTGTTGGCGAGCCAGGCGTTTTTCATGTCGTCTTCGGCGTGCGCGGTCATGGGGGTAAGCGTGTGACCGGGGCTGATGGAATTGACGCGGACGCCTTGCGCGGCCCACTCTGCAGCGCACACTCCCAAGCTCAAAATCAACAGGTGCTTGACACAGGGAGTGGTCGTACTCATATATGTAAACTCATACATCGCAACCATATGCTACTAGGCGAAAGCACGACTCCTGTTAGAAGGCCGAGTAACCCGAACTCACGTTATTCAAAGGAGAGGCGGCGGCGTTATGAAGACAGCAATCGGATGGTTCGTCGGATTAGTTTTAAGCGTCCCCATGTCGGCGGAGCCACTGCTTGAAGGGCGGGTGCGATTGGAATCTGGGGAGCCCGTGGTCGACGCGCAGGTGCGAATCTTCGATTTGAGCGACCTGCGGCAGGGAGCCATTGCCCGAGCGATAACCGATGGCACGGGATATTTCACACTGCCGTTAGCCGCTCTGACGGGGCAGGTGCTGCCAGAGCGGTTCGCGTTGGGGCCGAATTATCCCAATCCATTCAATCCCTCGACGATCATTCCCTATCAACTGGCGGCTTCGGCTCAGGTGCGGCTGGAGGTGTTCAACCTGTTGGGGCAGCGCATTGCGACGTTGGTGGATGGGGAGCGTGTGGCGGGCTTTCACAAGACGACGTGGCACGCGGTGGATAGGGCGGGTCGTGCGGTAGGAGCGGGGGTATACATCTACCGAATGACGGTGGGGGTGGAGAGCCAGACGGGTCGGATGGTGCTGCTTGACGGGCACGCGGGTGTCTCGGCTGGTGGAGCCGCTTCTGTTTGGTCTGGTGCGTCTGGTGTCGGCGGGTCGGATGGGGAAGGTGCGCAGGTGTATGGGTTGGTTGTTTCGGGTCGTGGGTTGGTTCCCTATGTGGATTCGGCCTTTCGGGTTGAGTCGGGCATGGCCCCGGTGGAGTTGGTGGTGTCGTCGGGACCGCATTCGGCGGGCAAGGCCACAGAAGACGACTGTTTCTTTTGCAGCTTTTTCGGCGGGCTTGAGAGTTCGGAGGGACCGGACCTGATCGTCCAGTCTCCTTCGGTCAGCGCCGTCAGGCTGACGCCGGGGCAAGCGTTCATCTTGCAGGTCACCGTGCATAACCAAGGCGACGGGCAGGCCGCGGCGGCGACGCTGCACTACTATCGCTCCAACAAGGCGACGATTACTGCTAGCGATACGAAAGTGGGTACCGACGCAATAGATGCACTGGACGCCTCGGCCACCCGTGCGGCGTCGATTAGCCTAACGGCCCCCTCTCCCGGTACCTACTACTACGGGGCCTGCGTGGAGTGGAAGAGCGGCGAGAAGGCCGGGAATAACTGCTCTACTGGCATACGCGTGATCGTCGAAAATTGGGTTCCCAGCAACGGAGGCTCCGTGACCAGCATCACGGGGCTCACTGGAAAGACGACGCTGACGGCACACCCGAATCCCGGATACGACTTCCAGCAGTGGACCAAGGGCGGCGAAACGCTATCGACCGATACCACCTATGTCGCGGAAGCCATCGACGCGCAGGAGCTCTTGGCCCACTTCTTGGTCAACCAGGACCGAGGGAAGTGGAACGTGGGGCAGACATACTCTTGGTACACATTCCCGGAGGGCGAATACGAGAGCTTAGAGTGGACGTTCATGTCTGTGGCCGATCCATCGGAGAGCCTGAGCAAAGAGGGCCTTCTTCACTACTACGCCTACAGCTTCTTCTTGGTCGACTACACCGAAGACGGCGGCAAAGGGTATGCCGGATTTCAGTCTGACGGCCGCTTCCGCCGCGCCAAGACGTTCACCTACGAGCCGCAGGGAAAGGTCATCAACTACGCGATCTGGGGCTCAAACGGCGGCAAGACCGACGGGTTGCATCAACCCTACAACCTGGAAAGCGGGGGTCATCAGATCATGTACCCGTTCGAGTGGATCGAGGGGCAGGCCTATCGGTTCGAGTTGCGCGAGGGGCCAAGCGGATTGGACGACCGCGGGAAGTGGTGGGGACTGTGGGTTGAGGATGTGGCGACCGGATCGGTCACCTTCGTCGGAGAGCTGCGGGTGCCGACTAAGATCAACGGGCGAGACGCCACGATGTGGAGTTCGCTCACGTACGTGTTCGGGGAAGACCTGCACTGGTGGCGTGCCTCTAGGGGCGAGTACATCTGCAGCGACTTTCAGCCGTCGTCGATGGCCGTATTAGATGTAACAGCGGGTGCCAACCGAGCCCAGCCTCAGGTCAGCTACAACGTCAATAGCGGCGAAGGCTATACTTGGCCGAATGGACGCAAGACGACCAACTGCCACGTGACCATGTTCGCGAACGAACAAGGCGACACGCAGCATAACCTCGGATTCTGGCCCGAGCCTCCACCGAATGTGCTGGATTAACAAACGGGGGCATTGTGACGCGCAAGCTCACTCCGCTGCGTTGAGCATGCTACCCACTTGAGTCAAGAGTACTACGACTAGCTACCAGAGCGTGTACCCGCCATCGACGACCAAGTCGTGCCCGGTTGCGTAGGCTGAAGCGTCCGAAGCGAGGAAGACGACGGCCCCCTGATAGTCGGCAGGGACGCCTAGACGGCCCATCGGCGTGTTGGCAAGCCAAGCGTTTTTCATGTCGTCTTCGGCGTGAGCGGTCATGGGGGTGAGCGTGTGGCCGGGGCTGATGGAATTGACGCGGACGCCTTGCGCGGCCCATTCTGCGGCGCACACTCTAGTTAGCTGGTAGGCACCCGCCTTGGCCGCGTTGTAGTGGCCGTGCAGTTGAGGACGATTGACGGTGTGGGACGAGATCGAGACGACGTTGATGATCGAACCAGAGCCTCGTTGCAGCATGGCGCGGCCCTCGGCCTGACAGCAGAGGAAAACGGCTTTGAGGTCAAGGTCGAGGACTCGGTCCCAATCGGCCTCGCTGATGTCCTCCATGGGGCCGCGCAAGGCAATGCCGGCGCTATTGACGCCGACGTCCAACCGATCCCAAGTGGCGAGAACGGTATCGACCATGTTTTCGACTTGGTTCTTGGCGGTTACATCTGTAGGGATAGCTAGAGTCCGGCGACCGAGGTTTTCAATCCGAGCACAGGTGTCAGAAGTGCCAGCGGCGTCGATGTCGGCGATGGCCACGTCCGCACCGGCTTCGGCAAGGGCGACGGCGAGGGCCTGCCCAATGCCAGAGCCGCCGCCGGTGACCAGCGCCTTGCGGTCGAGGAGGGAGAAGCGGTCGAGGATGCCCATTGGCGATTTATCTATCCGTGCGCGCCGCTACAGAGCTGAAGGGGTGAGCCGCGTCCCCGAGTGCTTTTCAATCCCTTCGTCATTCCAAGCAACACCCAAGCCAGGCTGGTCGGAGATGGTCAGGAAGCCTTCCTCGTCGAGGGAAAAGGGTGCGCTGACGAGATCCTCAATATAGGGGGCCGGGGTGATGTATTCTACCCAGCGGGCCGTCGGCACGGCCGCCACTAGCTGCAAGTCGGCCGCCAGTCCGACGGCGGTGTTCCAGCCGTGGGGGACGAAGAGAATCGAGTGGTCATAGGCGTACATCGCAATGCGGAATTCCTCGGTGAGGCCGCCGACCTTGGTGACATCGGGTTGGATGTAGTCAACCGCGCGGCGCTCGATCCACGGCAGAAAGGACTGCCGGCGCGTCAGCACCTCGCAGCCCGTAATCGGCAGGGGCGCGTGCTCAGTGAGTTTGATGTACCCTTCGATATCGTCGGGGCGCAGGGCCTCCTCGAACCAAGTGACATCGTAGTTGGCGAGCATGCGGGCGGTTTCGATCGCCCATTTGTAGCCGTGCGGCCAGTACTTATCGGAGCCTCCTGCATCGACCATTAGCTCGATATCTGGGCCGACGGTCTCGCGGGCGGTTTTGACGATATTTTCGTCGAGCGTTTTCGACACCCGACCGAAAGGCCCCCAACCCATCTTGATAGCTCGAAATCCCCTCTCCATCGCGGCCTGCAGCCTCGGTTTCAATTCGTCTGGCTCGGCCATGATGAGCGATCCATACGGCTTGATGCGATCTCGGTAGCGCCCGCCCAACAGGCGCGAAATGGGCTGGGACGTGATCTTGCCAAAGAGGTCCCACAAGGCGATGTCGATGCCGGAAATGGTGTGGGTGACGGCACCGCCTCGGCCCTGCCAGAAGGTGGCCTGATGCAGCTTCTCGGCAACCCGCGCCGGCTCAATGGACTCGCCAATCAGCATGGGGCGCAGCAGCGCGAGCGAACCCGACACTAAGCGAGTGGAGGTAAAGACGGACCCCAGACCGGTAACCCCTTCGTCGGTGATGATCTCTACGAGGGTGTGTAGGTTGTCGCCGGGATCGTACCCCTGCTCCCAGCCACCGTCGGGCGTGGCTCCTACCAGGGGTATTGTGCGAATGTCTGCTATCTTCATCGCTGCACGAGTTCGATGAGGATTCCGTCGGGGTCTAGTGTACAGACGACGCCCGGCGTATCTGGGGCGGCCATAGGCTCGGACAGGAATTCCACGCCTTTGGCCTGCAATGCGGCGCACTCTGCCTGCACGTCGGGGACGAAAAAGGTGAGCCAGCGCACCCCAGCGGCAAATTGGGAAGTTCGCGGCGACGGCGGTGCGGCGATGTCCATCAGCTTGATCAGCGTCTCTCCCGCCTGCAGGCGCACCTGTCTGAAGCCTTGCGGCGCCAGCCCGATCCCCGTGGCTAGGTCTTCGGGGATGTCGATGTCGAGCACCACCTTGAATCCCAGTTTGTCCCGGTAGAACGTCAACGACTCTTCAAAGTTGCTGCACACTATGCACAGGTCAACGACTGGATGTGAGAGATTCATGCACCTCCTCCTCGGGGTTAGTCGAACGGTTTGGACAGGTCGCCGGAAACTACTCTACATCCACATCGAGGATATAGCGCGCCGCTGGCGAGATGCGCTTCCAGGTCTCGTAGCGCAGGTACTCGCGCTGGTTGAGTTGCTGGCCGTGCTCGCGGGCGGTAAAGTAGCAGTGCATGGCGCGGCGCGGCAGATCCTTGCTCTGGTTGAGGGTGCCGCCGTGCCACGTGTGGCTGTTGAAGACGGCGACCGTGCCAGCTGGGGCGATGAGCAGCTCTTCATCGGGGTGGGGTGCTTGCGCGTCTGTTAGGACTTTGCTCGGATGCTGGCCTTTATGCGAGCCGGGCACCAGCCGAGTGCAGCCGTTTTCCTCGCTGAAGTCGTCCAGTAGCCAGATCGAGTTGCAGACGTGAAACTGGCCGTCGTAGTCTGCTCCCCAGTCGGCGTGCAACCCCTGTAATCCCTCGCCGGGCAAGGCGTCGCGGGCATTGAGCGAGGAGAGCTTGAAGGGGCGGCCGATGACGTGGTGGATAGCGGCCAGCACCTTGGGGTGGGTATAGACGCGGTCGAAGACCGGCCCCTTGTTGCAGAGGTCGGAGAGGCGGCGAGTGCCCTGCTCCTGATGAACTTCAATACCGGCATGGACCCCTTCTTTCTCGCACAGCGCCTCGAAGCGAGTGCGCAGCGCTTCAAGCCACTCGTCGTCGATGAGGCCTGGAAATACGGCGAATCCCTTTTCGTCGAGACCGGATTTATTTGGTTCAGTCAGTAAGTCGTCGCGGGTGCCTAGGGCGTCCAGTGCTGATGCGATATTCACGGTGTGATCCTCTAGCGATAAGAGTTTCATATATAGATTCAGGTAACTGATGTTACGCAGCTTTCCAGAAAAGCCTCAATTTCGCCCCAATATCTTGGGTCAACGGGCTTCGATAATCCGCAAGATATAGAGCGACTGCGTAACGTCAGTCAGGTAATAAAACATCTAACTGTTGATATAAAAAAGGCCGTGATAATTTGTATTCACGACCTCCTTTGCTATCCATTCTTAATCTTTTCACAGCTGTAGGATTCACTCTTGGGAAAATAAAAGCCCTTGTTCCTCGATTATGGGAATTTCATCTACTGTAATTTTTTCTTGGGCAATGGATTTAAGATGTGGGTCATGCGAAATGATTTTCTCTGCATTTTGCACTATGGCTATAGCGACTATCTGTGCATCAATCCTTAGTTTTTGTCTATTTGCACCCTGATCTTGCAGATCTTTTAACAGCGCTTTATTACCTGTTAGCTCTGCTGCAATTGCAGCTGCAGCTAAGTCAAATGAAGGTACTATAAATAACCTTTCAATCAGTCCTATCTGAGTAGATTTTTCTTCTTCATTGAAAGGAACTAGGTACTCGGAAACTACTGGGGTTGGGACCATGATAGGAATGCGCTCTTCTTTCAGATAGCGCAGATATGCACCCATACGGCTGATTAACTCTGTTTGGCTTTGGTTCGCTGTAGACTGGACACCCCAAATGACAGGGGATGTGTCGAGACAAATCATCCATGCTCTCCACTCGTGGTCCGGAGATCGCGCACATACTCTTCAGCGTCAATCTCATTCCATCGATCACCAGCGGCTTCGGCCAATTCTTTGAATGCTAATAATGGATCACCTGTAGAACGATACTCGACAAGTCTATTTGCTTCGAATTCCTTGATCTCCCAATCACCTGGCTCCCATACCGCCTTTCCTTCCAAGGCTACTTCATCGTACAAGCTGCGAGCAAGTTTGCGAGCAATTTCTTCGGTTATATCGACATAGAGAATCTTTCCCGAGCTTTGCAGACGTATTTCAGCTCTAGGCGTCACGCCACCTACGCGCATGCAACGTCCATAGACTGTTGTGTTTCCTCCGACACGACGGACAATCGGATCAGGTACAGGATGGCCAGAAGAGATGTGAGAAGGAGGTATGTTCAAGCTATTGTTCTCTTTAAAACTAAAGGTCCAATTATTTTGTACTATTTTTTGTGAGATATCGTATAACGCTCGATGAGCCTTTATAGGCAGACCAGAATAATCTTCTGTTTGAATAGATTTTGATATTGTGCTAGCGGCTAAAGCTAAGGGCATTAATACTGAGACAGTTAAACGATTGCTTGACTCTTGAATCTTTACGACGCTAACTAAAGCCTCTTCTAGACCAGAAATATCTATATCTTGGCTTTCAGCAGTATCTAGAATAGACCTTTCGAGAGAACTTAGAATATCAGCTAAGACGCCTAAGGGGGTATCAGCTGGTAAAATATCTATTTCGACTTGAAATTCAGCCCGTTCCATAAGCGGTTTCCTTATATATTAAGGCTGTCACCAATATAACGATGGAGGATTGAATGATGCAATGATCCATTAGTTTGTAATTGTCTTTCACAGAACAGGTATATATATGTTCACTATAATCTATAAGACATACAAAATCAAGATAAATCCTACTACATCGTTTCTGTTCTGCTCGGTCAGCAGGTCGTCGCGGGCACCCAAGGCTTCCAATGCGCGTGCAATATCCATTGTACTCCTCTATTCGTTCGCTTCCGTTTCGACGAGCGCCTTGAGCGGCACGTCTTCGTCCCGGGGCAAGTAGTAACTCAAGGGGTCTCCGACGACGCCGATGAGTTGTTTTTGGATCGGATTGCAGCGGGCGACGAGTTCGTCGGGCATGGCGATATAGTCCATGGGTTTGACCCAGCGATAACCGTAGCCAAAGAACACGGTCTTGCGCGGGAAGCCCGCCCAGTTGTGGCCAATGGAGTGATAGGTGCGCTGCTCAAATAGGAAGGCCGAGCCAGCGCGGATATTCATCGCCTGTGCGCCGTATGGCAGACCAGTCGTGGGGTCCGTGGCCGGGCGTCCGAGCAGACGGTTGGACCCGGGCACGATCCAAGTAGCCCCCGAGGCCGGGGCAGTCTGGTCGCTGAGGGCATAGGCGATCTTGAGCAGAATCCGCGGATGCGGCTCGCTCATATCTCGAGGCGAGGTGCCGCCATCGCGGTGCCAGCCGAGCTTGTTTTTCTCGTCTTCAGCCGGCTCGTCGCCCGACGGCAGGACGATCAAGTGCGAGGTCAGCATCTGGATATTCCAGCCGAGGAGCTGCCACGCCAGCGGCACCGTGGCGGGCCAGTCGAGAAGCTGGAGGAAGGCGGGGTGCTCGACGATGCAGTTGCGCATGTTGAGCTTGCCGCCCTTTTCGAGTCGGTCGGCGTCAGCATCGCGCGCATAGAGCGCGTCAGTAGCCTCGTTGAGCTCGGCAAGCACGTCGGCAGGTAGGGCATCTTCGACGAGGAGATAGCCCTGCTGTTCAAAGAATGCTTGATCTTCGGGAGTGAGGACAGTTTGGGCAAGAGGCTGGGTCATGGCGTGCATGTTTTCCAATGTAGATACTAATTACTACGGACAGCAAGCTCTCGGTCTAATCGCGTTCTTTCATCGAGCAGACTTGAGATTGTCTGCTTGGGCGGGTATAATATCCAATGCGCTTTGAGGCGATAACCTAATTTAAAAACCGAATTCAGTACCCCATGTCCGCACTCGACGGCATCCGCGTCCTCGACTTTACCCAAGTTATTTTCGGCCCAGCCGCCACCCAAGTTTTGGCCGACCACGGTGCCGAAGTCATCAAGATAGAGCGCCCTGGCGGCGACTTAGCCCGCGCTTTTGGACCGTGGATAAAAGAGCAAAGCCTGCCTTTTGCCAGCTTTAATCGCTCCAAGAAAAGCCTAATCGTCGATCTCAAAAAGTCCGCTGGGCTACAGATCGTCCACCGTCTGCTAGAAACCACGGACGTGCTGGTGCATAACTTTCGCTCCGGCTCCGTCATGGCCAAGCTGGGGCTGGATTACGCTGCGCTGCGAGAGTCGTACCCCCGGCTCATCTACGCCGTTGGCTCGGGCTATGGCTCGCAAGGCCCGTACAGCGAGCGCAACAAGGGTGGCCACGAGTCCATGGCCCAAGCGCTGAGCGGCGTGGCGGCGCGCTTCGTCGGCCCCCACGGCACGCCCCAGCGCCTGCCCTATACGGTCGCCGACTTCAACGGCGGCATGTTGCTGGCACAGGGCATTCTCCTCGCTCTCTTGGCCCGCGAGCGCACCGGCACCGGACAATACGTGGAAACCTCGCTCCTCGACGGCATGATGAGTATGCAGGCTTGGGCGACGACCAAAATTCTCAACTTGGGCGACGACGGGGAAGACGACGGCTCGGGAGGAGCGACGCATCCGCGCGGCAACCCGCTCGACGGCGCGGTGTTTGAGACGGCCGATGGATTCTTGATGGTCACCGCGCTTTTCCGTCCCTTTGACCAACTATTGCGCGACCTGCAGGAGGCCCTAGCGATTGAAGGCCTCGTCGGGGACCCACGCTTTGCCACGCTCGCTGCGGCCGTAGATAACCGCGAGGCCCTGCGGGAACGGCTGGCACCGGTCTTCACAGAGAAAACGAACGCCGAGTGGATTCCGCTGCTAGAAGCCAAGGACATTCTCGTCGCACCGGTGCGCTCGACCGCCGAGGCCTTAGCAGACCCGCAGCTTGAGGTCAACGAGATGCTAGTCGAAGTCCAACATCCGCAGGCGGGTGCTATGCGCCACATCGGCACGCCCCTGCGGCTAGCGGGAACGCCCGCCCCAGCACCGACACCTGCCCCTCTAGCCGGGGAACACACCGAGGCTGTGCTGCGCGAGGCCGGGTACTCGGACGACGAGATCACCGCGTTGCGCGCCCAAGACGTCATTCTCTGAATTGTACAGGAGACCCCATGCCTGACATCGTGCGCTATGGAATATTGAGCACCGCCCAGATCGCCCTCAACCGCCACCTGCCGGCTGCACAGGCCATAGGCAACTCCGAAATCGCGGCCATATCGAGCCGGGACCAAGCCAAGGCCGAAGCAAGCGCGGCCCAATACGGCATTGCCAAGGCGTACGGCTCGTATCAAGCCGTGCTAGACGATCCCGAAATCGACGCGATCATCAATCCCTTGCCCAATAGCAGGCACTGCGAGTGGACGGTCAAGGCGGCGCAGGCCGGCAAGCACATCCTCTGCGAAAAGCCGCTCGCGGTGACCGTGGCGCAAGCGCGGCAGATGATCGACGCAGCCCGAGCCAACGGGGTGCTCTTAGTCGAGGCCTTTACCCACCGCCTCAACCCGCAATTGCAGTGCGCGCGCCGGCTGGTACAACAGGGGGAGATCGGCGAGGTAAAATTAGCGCGGGCCGAGCTGACCTTTGGCATCCGCGATTGGGCCACCGACGTCCGGGCGCAAAAAAAATTGGGCGGGGGCGCGCTCTTGGACGCCGGGTGCTACTGCGTCAGCGCCGTGCGCTTTGTGCTCAATGCCGAGCCGGTCGCTGCACAGGCTTTTCAGCACCTGCGCAACGGCGTGGATGCGACCTTGGCCGGGCTATTGCGCTTCCCTGGCGATCACGTCGCCTATATTGCGGCCGGCATGGAAGAGCCGTTCCGCTGCGTGTTGGAAGTCGTCGGTAGCCACGGCGCGATCCGCGTGCCCAACATGTTCGACGAGCAGGCCACGGTGTACATCGCCATCGGCAACGACGAGCGCGAGGAGACCTTCTCCGGGCCGGATCGCTTTCAGGTGCAGCTAGAGCGGTTCTCTAGTTGCATTCTCCAAGGCAAGGCTCCCGAATTTCCCCCCACAGACGGCCTCAAGAACGTGGCCGCGCTCCAGGCATTGAAGCAGGCCGCCGAATCGGGGAGCCTAGTCGAAGTGCCGTCTTGAGCAATGGCCGACTACGAGTTTATCCGCTACGAACAGCGCGACCACGTCGTCACGGTCACCCTCAACCGCCCCGAGGTGCTCAACGCCATCCATCCACCCATGGCCGAGGAACTAGCTGACGCCTGGGAGCGGATCCGCGACGATGACAGCGTCTGGGTTGGGGTTTTGACCGGCAGCGGCGACCGGGCGTTTTGCGCTGGTGCCGACCTGAAGTGGCGGGCTGAAGCAGGCGAGGCCGCGCGCAGCCACAACCGCGCCGAGGCCAGTGGGGCGGCGCGGGGTTTCCAGCGGGGGCGCGATTGCTATAAGCCGCTGTTGGCCGTGGTCAATGGCTATGCAGTGGGCGGCGGGTTGGAATTGGTCTTGGGGTGCGATTTGGTGGTGGCGGCCGAGCACGCGCAATTGGGGTTGCCCGAGGCGCGGCGCGGGTTGTTAGCCGACGCCGGGGGCATCCACAAGCTGGTCCGGCGGCTGCCGTGGAGCGCGGCCATGCAGCTCATCCTGACTGGAGAACTCATCTCGGCGGAGGACGCGCGACGGATTGGGTTAGTCAACCAAGTAGTACCCACCGAGGGCCTGCAAGCGGCCGCCGAGCAGTGGGTGGAGGCGATTTTGGCGTGTGCGCCCTTGGCCTTGCAGGCGGGGAAAGAAGCGGCTGTACAGGGGTTGGAGTTGCCGCTGTGGGAGGCGGTCAACACGCGCTTTCCGCTGGCCGAGCGCATGTATGAGTCGGAGGACTTTATCGAAGGACCACAGGCATTCGCCGAGAAGCGGAAGCCGGTGTGGAAGGGAAAGTAGGAAAGACTCCGCGCAAACTTTAACGAAGAGAAAACACTGCTATGGAAAAATTTGCCCCCTTGAACATGTCTCCAGAAGAGCTAATCGAGTACACCCCGGAGTGGGAGGGCGAGCGCTTTGCCGACGGCCGCCCCAAGGTGCCCGACGACATCCTCGAGCGCATGCGCAACGTCAGCATCACTCAAGCTTGGGGCGTCATACGCGGCCCCGGCTACAACTGGCAGTACGAAGACGGCTGGATTTGCACGCACCCCGGCCAAGTGCTGGTGGGCCGCGCCCTCACGGCTATGTACATGCCGCGGCGACCCGTCATGCGTCAGGTCATGGAAGAAAAAGGAGAGCGGGCCGGCTGCATCGGCGACCAAATCTCGTGGCCCATTGATATGCTAGTGCCCGGAGACGTGTACGTGGCCGACGTATTCGGCAAAATCGACCAAGGCGCCGTCATCGGCGACAACCTCGCCACCGCCATCTACGCCAATTCGGGCAACGGAGTGGTCCACGACGCGTCAGTCCGCGATATCGACGGCATCCAAGAACTGCCCGATTTTACCAGTTTCGTGCGCGGCTTTCACCCCACCTTTGCCTCGCCCACCATCATGCTGACCGGGGTCAATTGCCCGGTGCGCATTGGCGGCGCCACAGTCATGCCCGGCGACGTAGTCCTCGGCCGCGACGATGGCGTTGTCTTCATACCACCTCATCTAGCCGAACAGGTGGTCAAGACCTCCGAACTGATCGCGCTCCGCGACCGCTTTGGCAAGCAGCGCCTAGCCGAGGGCAAATACACGCCCGGCCAGATCGATACCCGCTGGTCCGACCCCATTGAGGCGGACTTCTCGCGCTGGTTAGAGAGCCACATCGACGAGCTGCCCGTGTCGCGCGCCGCCATCCAAGAACTGCTCAAGGAGCGGACTTGGTGAGCTCGGGCGGCGGCTCGACCAGTTCACCCGCCTTGAGAAACGGCTCGGCATTCCCCCAGAGTTTGCTGCCATCGGCCGACATCAGCGGCTCGCAGGAGTACTGGGCCAAGTACACGCGGCGCATCTGGTCGGTGGTGTTGGTGCCGCTGGAGTGGAAGTTGTAGCTGGTGAAGACGGCAATGCTGCCGGCTGGAGCGACGACCGAAACGCCGGGGTCGCTGCCGAAATAGCCGATCAAATCGTTGCTCCCCTCCTCGCGGATGTGCTTGACCCACGTGCGAATGCCCGAGTGCGAAAAAGGCAGCAAGTGGACGGTGCCATTGGCTTCGGACATGTCGTCGAGGGCGCACCAACAGGTTAGATACGGCTTGTGATCCGGGTAGCCGATGTAGCCCGAGTCTTGGTGCCAGGAGAACTTCATGCCAGCTTCGGCACCCTTAACTACGTATTGCTCCCAAAACAAGTAGGCGTCGTCGCCTAAGGTGGCTTGGCAGATGTCGGCCATTAGGGGGCTAAAGAGGAACTCGCGCAGGCGCGGCTGGTCGCGGAAGCAGTTGGAGACAAAGTAGCGGCTGTTGCGGTGATTGAGACCCAAGGTATCCGTGCCCTCGGCGTCCATCCGGGCGTTGGCTTTGTCGATGAAGGCTTGGCACTCGCCGCGCAGGAGATCGAGATGATGGGCGGGGATGGCGTTTTCGAGGATGAAATAGCCCTCTTCTTTAAATTGCTGCTTTTGGGCGTCGGTGATCTGGTGCATGAATTGCTCCCGTCGATTGCAATTGAGTAGGGGGCGGTTTGCAAACCGCCCCCTACGGGGACGATATACTGAGCAGAACCCACTATACGCGCAACCGCGCCAAAGGAAACAACATGCTCGCCGAACAGCACAAGCGAACGCTGGTGGATCTGAAATGGAAACCCCTGCAATACTCCAAGCGCTGGAACTGACCTCTTGGTGGGAGGTGCCAGCGGTCGTCTTGGCCATTCTCTACTTGGTCTTGGCGGCGCGGGAAAATATCTGGTGTTGGGGCGCGGCTTTCGCTAGCACCGCGATTTACATCTACGTCTTCTTCGATGTCAATCTGTTTCTAGAGTCGGCTCTACAGATTTACTACTTGGGCATGGCGGTCTATGGCTGGTACCAATGGCGGCAGCCCACCGATCAATCCGCAACGCTGCCTATTTCTACGTGGTCGCTCAAAAAGCACGTTGTGGTCATTGTTGCGACGGGGGCCATTGTGGTGACGTCTGGGTATCTTTTGCGCGAAAACACAGAGGCGGCATTGCCTTATGTCGATGCCTTCACCACTTGGTATGCGGTGGTGACGACCTATATGGTGACGAAGAAGATTTTGGAGAATTGGGGGTACTGGTTTGTCATCGACAGCGTCTCGGTTTATCTCTACTACAGCCGGGGGCTGTATCTGACCGCTTTGTTGTTTATCGCGTATCTGGTTATCATCGTCTTTGGCTATCTGAAATGGAAAAAGGAGTACGATCAAGCAAATGCCCAAACTAGCTCGTGAAGAAGAATTGAGTATATGAAGCGAACAGAGACGTGCGGACCTGTAGCCATCCAAGGACACGCCGGGTCGTTCAGCGAGGCGGCGGCGCGAGCCTATTTTTCCAAAGATACACAACTGGCACCACAGCCCGATTTTAAAGCGCTTTTTGCCGCAGTGGAAGACGAGTCTTGTGCCTGCGGAGTCGTGCCCATCGAGAACTCGCTGATGGGCAGCATTCACGAGAACTACGACCTGCTGCTGCAGAGCGACGTCCACATCGTCGGCGAAATCAAACTGCGCATCGTCCACAACCTCATCGTCAATCCAGGCGTGCAGCTAGCGGACATCCGCTACATCGCATCGCAGCCGCCCGCCTTGGCCCAGTGTACCCGCTTCATTCACTCATTGGCCGATGCGCAGACCATAGCGGCGGATGATACGGCCGGCGCGGTCAAAGAGCTGGCCGCTAGCGGCGCACGCGACCGGGGGGCCATCGCCGGCGCACGCGCGGCCGCCGCGTACGGGATGGAGATCCTAGTCCCCGGCATCGAGGACGCCCCGCACAATTTTACGCGCTTTTTGGTGGTGAACCGGTGCGCCGCGTCAGTGCCGGTCGATCCTGCCAAGACCACGCTCGTCTTTGCGCTAAAGCACCTGCCCGGCGCGCTGTGCCGGAGCCTCGCGGCCTTTGCCGAGCGCGGCATCAACCTGCTCAAAATCGAGTCGCGGCCCATGCCCGAGCGACCTTGGGAATACGTCTTCTATCTCGATTTGGAAGGCCACTTGGGGCAGGCGGCTTGCGCCCAAGCCGTGGAACACCTGCGGGAAACCACCGAATTCGTCCGCGTCTTGGGCTCGTACCGGCAGGGCGATACGGTCGAGGACCTATAGTAAACGTGAGTGGCGTCCCCAATGCGGCCCCCATGCGGAGGCCGGACTGCACGGAGGCCGGACTGCTCGGGTTAAGCGGCCCCCGAAAAAAGAAGCCGTCTGAAAACCCTTATTAGGGATCTCCAGACGGCTTCTTAGCTAACGCTGCCTACCGAACCGTTTGGCGCTACTTAAGGTAGAGCAACCGCTGCGTCTGCACTCCGCCGGGATAGCTCAGGCGGGTGATATAGACCCCCGACGACAGCGAGACGCCGCGCTGGTCGCGGGCATCCCACTGGACTTGGTAGGAACCAGCGGCTTGGAACTGATCCACCAACGTGCGTACCGGCTGACCCAGCACATTGTAAATCACCAACCGGACCGGACCGGGGTTGGACAAGTGGTAGGCAATCTGCGTGGCGCTGTTGAAGGGGTTGGGCACATTAGGTGCCAGACCGCTGGTTGCGGCCACGGCCTTGGCGGCGGCCAGCGGTTCGACGCGCACGATCCTCATATTGCCGTCCAGCGGCAATTCCAACACTTGGCGTCGGTCGCGATTGAGGGGAATGCTGTGCCATTGGCCGAAGACCTCGCCGTCGGCATTGCGGGCGCGGGCACGATAGTAACCATTCACCCGGCGTGCGCTGGAGACGGTCAGAGACGCATGGCCGTTAGCGTCGGTGACCGCGCTCCAAACGTAGTTGGGCGGGTGGCCGACTATGGCGCGAGAAAACTCGACGGTCAACCCTTCGACCGCGTCGCCTAAGACCGTTGCCTCCACTTCCGTACGGGTAAGGGTCGAGACATCATCGGTTGCGCTCCCATAAAAACCCGACTGGATGATGAAGCTGAATGGGAGGTTGCTTCCGTCTGCCCTAGGGATTGCACCCGTGAACTCGCGGACGTAGCCCAGCTTGGGGACCTCAACGCCGTCGGTGTCGTCAGTGGGATTGTCGAAGTAGTAATTCCAGAAGCCGCCTTCCGGGCCGCTGGCCGCTGCGGCGAGCATCTGATCTATAATGAGTTCCCCGGTCACGGCGTCTCGAGAAATCCCCGGAGGTCGAAGCTCTAATCGGTCCGGAAATCCTCCGTGAAACACGATGATGTTGCTGATGCGATCCACGACAGAGATGTACACGTTACCGTGTTTCCAAGGCCCGTTCGGATCCCTTAGGGCAATCTTGGCTTTTAAGACGGCACCTTGAACACCGGTCTCTTGGAGTCTGCTAAAGTACTTCCCTGCTTCCGCGACAAAGGCCTTCAGGGTTTCGCGATCCACCACCTCCTTGGCCGTAATGGCTGGGTCGCCGTAATCGATTGGTTCTTGAGCCAAGTGCGATGCATCCAACTCGAATCCAGCGAGCAGTATGATCGGAACCGGTTGATTGGAGGCAGCACGTCCGCTGATGTAGGCGCTGGCATAGCCGGCGGCACCTGGTATGCCCGGGCCCATCGCTGAGGGGCCGGTCGCATCGAACGCAGCATCCGGTTCTTGCAATAATGTGGCAATGACGGCGGCTTGAGCCTGGGCGACGGTATCAGGATCGGGCGAGACCAGGTTGGCCAGAACGGTTGCGGGGACTCCCAGCGAAGAAAGGATTTCTAAATGAATCCGGGGCTTGAGGAGTCTGCCCGACAACGCCATATCCTTCCCGTGAATGCGCACCCTACCATTGGGCGTCAGTTGCACCAAGTAGGTGGAACCGGAACGCCAAGGACCCCCTTCCTGCCTGACGAGGCATGCACCGCTGTACAATTGGCCCGTACCCGTTGCTCCCTGGGACACGCCCCGGAAGCGATCTCGCGCGACCAGCGCGAAGTCCCTCAGGCTAATGCTGCCATTTTCCACCTGTTCCGCAGTCACCGACGGAGGAGTCCAGTCGGGAGGCAGTGGACAGTCTAGCTCCGTCTGCGCCAAGGCGGGGTGCGCCACAAAAAAGGCACCGGCCAGCACGAGCAGGCCGACGACAAGAATCAGCGATGTCGAGGTGGGCAATGTTCTGGTTTTCATCATGAGGGTTCTCCTTCTCGGAAAGGCGAGCTCAATAGAGCTTCTTCTATTCGACGATAACCCGACGGGGTGGGTGCTTGTTCAGTAGCAACACGTTTGCAAAAGTAGCACGACAATTCCCTCTGTCAACCAACGAAATTTATAGAGTAAGCCTGCTCAAGCGCCCGCGGCGCGAGTGCGAACCTGATCGAGGCCGACGGCCAATAGGAGCACTGCGCCGCGCGTTACATCCTGCCAGAAGCTCGACACATCCATCAGCGTCAGCCCGTTGTTGAGGGTGCCGAGCAAGAGCACTGCCAACAGGGTCCCCCACACCGTGCCGCGCCCCCCAAAGAGACTCGTGCCGCCCAAGATCACCGCGGCAATCACCGTCAACAAATGCTGCCCCGCTGCGTCGGGTGCCGCTGCGTAGAGCATGGCCGCGAGGATGAGGCCGCTGACCGCGCCGCTGAGGCCGGAGAGGACGTAGAGGATCATCAGGGTGCGAGCGACGGGGACGCCGACCAGTCGGCTGGCCTCGGCGTTGCTGCCTGCGGCATAGACGAAGCGGCCAAAGCGGGTCCGCGCAAGCACCCAACCGAGCGCGATATAAACCAACAGCATAAGCACCAGCGGCACCGGCAACCGCAAAAGCTGGCCGCTGCCGATCCAGTTGAAACCGGGTTCCATCAGCGGCTTAGTCAGCCCGCCGGTTAGGACTAGGGCCAGCCCGCCGATGACGCTCATCGTGCCCAGAGTGGCAATCAGCGAGTTGAGCCCGAGGCGTACGACTAACAGGCCATTGAGCAGCCCGATACCCCCGCCCAGTGCCAGCGCGATGAGACAGGCGGCGACAATGCCGACGCCCGCAGCGTGGAGCAGCGCGACGACGACCCCGGCCAGCCCGGCGACCGCGGCCACCGACAGATCGAGACCCCCGGCGATAATCAGCGGCGTTTGCAACGCGCACATCAAGCCGATAAAGGCCATATTGGCCCCGATGCTCACCATATTGTCGAAGGACAAAAACCAAGGCGAGAGGACGCTGAAGAGCACGGCGACCAAGAGGTAGAATATCAATAACAAGACGACGCCGGCACCGGGGCGATTTAATAAAGCGGCGATACTCATTGAGGGGCCTTCGCGGTCGGGGTGTGGAGCAAGTCGGCCGGGGCCGCGCCGCCGGAAAAGCGGCTGGACACCCGACCGCGGTCGAGCACAATGGAACGGTCGCAGACGCCAGCGACTTCTTCGGCGTCGGAGGAAATCAAGAGTACGGCGAGGTCCTGTTGGGTCCACTGCCGCAGCGCCAGATAAAGCTCGTGGCGAGCGCCCACGTCCACACCTCGGGTCGGTTCTTCGAGGATGAGCACCTTGAGGCCCTCGACCAGCCAGCGAGCTAGGCAGGCCTTCTGTTGGTTGCCGCCCGAGAGCAAGCGCAGCGGTTGGTCGAGGTGGGCGGCGCGAATCCCCAAGCGGTCAATCCAGCTTTGCGCGTGGCTCGCTTCACGCGGCTTGGACACGGAGAACAAGCGCACGAAACGGTCGATAAAGGGCAAGGTAATGTTGGCACGGACGCCGAGGTCGGGGACGATGCCCTCGCGCTGGCGTTCGGCGGCGACGAAACCGATGCCCGCGTCGCGGCCCCGGCGCGGATTAGTCGGGATATAGGGCACGTCTCCGAGCGCAATGCGTGTGCCGGGCAGCGGCCCCAGCGCGCCGTAGATGGCCCTGCCAAGTTGGTCGATCCCCGAGCCGAGCAGGCCAAAGACGCCGAGAATCTCGCCACGATGAAGCGCAAAGGACACGCTGTCGAGCGCACCGGGCAGACTCAGGCTTTCGACCTCCAGCGCGACCTCGCCAACGCTTGCGCCTCGCGGTGGGTAGAGTTCGTCAACGGTGGTGCCGAGCATGGCGTCGAGGACGTCGCGCCGCGAAGCATTGGCAGTAGCAAAGTCGCCGGCGTTTAACCCGTCGCGGAGCACGGTGATGCGGTCGGCGATCTCGAAGACCTCGTCGAGGTAATGGGAGATGTAGATGATACCGATCTGCTGCGCCTTGAGCCGCTCGACGACGGCAAAGAGCGCTTGGACTTCGCGGTCGGCGAGGGAGGCGGTCGGCTCGTCCATGACGATGACCCGCGCTTGGCCAGCGAGGGCGCGGGCGATTTCTACTAGGCGCTTGTGTGGCGCGGAGAGCTGGTGTACCGGCGCGTCGGGATCGAGGTCGCAGCCGAGCCGATCGAGCAGTGCCCGCGCCTTGGTGCGCAGCACGGGGCGATCTACCTGCTTGCCAAGCCACGAGCGTTTGAGCGGCAGATCGGCGATGAGGATGTTTTCGGCGACGGTGAGGTCGGGCAAGACCGACACTTCCTGCGGCAAGAAGCGGACGCCGTGGGCAATGGCCTCTTCGGGCCGTTCGTAGCGCACCGCTTGGTCGTCGAGGCGGACGATGCCAGCGTCGCGACTGTACACGCCGCAGAGGATTTTCACTAGCGTGGATTTACCCGCCCCGTTGGCGCCCAGCAGTGCTAGGACCTCCCCAGCGTCTAAGCGGAGATCGACCTCGCGCAAGACTTGGGCACTGCCGAAGGATTTGCAGATGTCTGCCATCTGCAACAAAGGTGCGGTATGACCCATGCTAGTGATCGGGGATCAACTGCTCGTAGCCGGCGAGTTCGGGCTTGTCCTTAAGGGTCGCCAAGTGTGCGACAAAGGCTTCCTGTGGGAACGCATAGTCAAAGCCCCACGCGTCTTGGCATTCGTATTGGGGGTAGAATTGGCAGATGTTGGCCGGGTGGACCATTACGTGGTTGACCGAGACCGCCGGTGGCACGTCGTGGCCAGCCAGGCGCATCAGGCTCAGTGGAATGAGATAGTTGCCGTAGCGCTCGGGGAAATAGGCGACCGAGGCGATGAAGTTTTCCTCAGCGACCATCGTCTCCAACTCGTCGGCTCCCTTGCCGACAACCAGCGCGTCTGCGCCGCGCCCCTGCTGCTGCACGGCGCGCAACATGCCGGAGACCGATTGGTCGTTGATCGCGGTGATCAGGATCGGCGCGCCTTGGGGGATGCGGCCGAGCGCGTTGCTCATCTGCTGAAAGGAGTACTGTAGCGTGTTCTTGGTGTCGATGCGGATGATGCGCTCGGGGGGGAAGCCGGGCAGCGAGGCGAGGAAACCGGCGATCTGACCCTCCGTGCGCATCGCGGGGATCGCGCCCGACTGCGGCAATTCGCCGACGACGAAGTATCCCTCCGCGAGCGCCCGGTTGCCAAAGCGCGCTTTGGCCGCCTGCGCTAGATAGGAGCCACCCATAAAGCCCGAGCGGGGGTTGTTGGCACCGAAGTAAGTGGCACCCGGCATGGGAATGTCGATGGCGACCACGCCGATCTGCTTGCGGTCGAAGTGTTGCATGATCGCCGGGCCAAAGTTGACGTCGGTTTGGAATTCAATGCAGAAGTCAACTTGACGCCGGGCAAAGCTCTCGGCGTTGGCCAAAGCAGTCGGTCCGTCGAGCCGGTTGTCGGCGATCAGCAGTTCGATGCCGGCGGCCTCGGCGTTGCGCTCAATGCTCTTTTCAACCTTGATACCAAAGCTGATGTCGCGCTGCAGGTTGGCGAAACCAAAGACTAGGTTTTTGCCGTTTTTGGGAGGAGAGTGTTGCGCGGCTTCGGCGGCCATGGCTTGTAGGGAATCAGGCGGAAGCGGCAGACCGTCAAAAGAAGCCGGGTCAAAGCCGTGGAAACCTTCGCTCGATGCAGAGACTGGGATGAGGAACAGACAGGCGGCCAGAAGGAGTCGGATCGGAATCATAGAAGCACTTTCGTTGGAAATGGGCTGAGAATATACGGAGCGGCTAGTAGGTAACTCAAGGCGTGGAACGGTAGCGATTACTTTTCAGGAGCGATGCGGTTCGTTAATATGTCCGTCCCGTCGCGCTTGCGGCGATCAACAGAGACCAAGCCGAACATCAGCGCACGCAGCAGAGAAGCGCTAGCGGCAGTGTCGAAAAGGAAAACACTATGCTAACCAAAGAAGGATGCCGCACGCGGCAGCAACGCCTGTGTGCACGGCTGGCCGGACTCGACATCGATGCGGCCGTGATCAACCACCCGAAGGAAATCTACTACTTCACCGGGATCATCATCCCCGAGGAATTCCCCGGCCCGCCGGCGATCTTTTGGCTGGGGGCCGATGGGCGGTCCTTGCTGATTGCACATACCGACGAAGGCGAGCCGTGCGCCGACGAGTGTTTCACCTTTTCCCCCAGCGTCGGCGGTACGGTCACGCCCGATTTGCGCGAGGTGATAAGCGGGCTAATCGTCGATACGCTGCGCGCCAAAAAGCCGGCGGCTAGCCGCTTGGGCTGGCAGAGCGAGTTTTTGCCGCGTCGCTTGGGACAGGCGATCGAAGAAGGGATGGGCAAAACGCCGGCATGGGTCGCGGTCGATGATCTGCTCGCCGACATGCAGGAGGTCAAGGACCCCGACGAAATCGAGCTGTTGCGCAAGGTAGTGCAAGTCGATTTGGCAGCATACGCCGCGGCGGAAGCGGCAATGGCTCCAGGCGTCAACGAGCTGGAGGTGCTAGCGGCGGCGCAGCGGGCAGCGCATCTTGCGGCCGGTGAGAAGGTCTTTCACGACGGCGACTATCAGTGCGGCGAGCTGGGCGGTTTTGCGCGCAATCGCCCGATCGAGGCCGGGGAAATCTACGTCATCGACGCCTGGTCGGTGTACCGCGGCTACTGGGCCGATTTGTGCCGCAGCTTTGCAGTGGGCGAGCCGACCGAGGTGCAGCACTCCGTCTTCGAGCACGTCAAAGGCTTCCACGACCGCGTCGGCGAGTATCTGCGGCCGGGCAAGGACGGCAGCGAGTGCGCAGTGGCCATGGACGCCTATATCCGCGAGCATCCCAAACTGGCCGATGTCGGCTTGATCCACCACGCCGGGCACAACATCGGCCTGCGGGCGCACCAGATGCCCGATCTCAACAAGGAGCGCGGCGGCACCTTGCGCGTGGGCAATGTGGTCTCGGTCGAGCCGGGGGCCTATATCCCCGAGGCGCGGGCGGGAGTGCGGCTGGAAAACATGTACCTGATTACCGAGGACGGCTTGGAGAACTTGTCGCCGTATCCAATGGAATTGGGGGCGCACTGTTGAGCGAGGTACTCGAATTTGCCGAAGACCTCGCCCGGCGTGCTGGTGTGCTGATCGCCCAAGCGCGGGCGGACCGGGCATTGGATCTGAGTTATAAGGAAGGGATTGAGCTATTGACGTCGGCCGACCTACAGGCCGACCAGCTCATCCGCGGCGAGATCGAACAAACCTTCCCCGACCACTGCATCCTCTCCGAAGAGTCTTCGCCCCACCTTACAGACTCGGCGCAACTGCGCGGCCCCTTGTGGGTCATCGACCCGATTGACGGCACCGTCAACTACGCCTATAACCAGCAGCAAGTAGCCGTATCCATTGCCTTTGCCGAAGGTGGCCAAGTGCAGGTCGGCGTGGTGCATTGCCCGTTTGTGGACGAGACCTTTACCGCCCGGCGCGGTGTGGGTGCCTGGCTCAACAGCCGCGCCATCCAAGCCAGCGAGTGCAATGAGCTATCCCGCGCCCTGATTGGCACGGGCTTCCCGTACGCCGCCGAGGGCAGAGTGGCGCTGGTGGAGCGCTTGCGCCGCGTCCTCGGTCAGTGCCGCGACATCCGTCGCGTAGGCTCGGCCGCCATTGATCTCTGTTGGGTGGCGATGGGTCGGCTCGACGGCTTTTACGAGGCGCTCAAACCCTGGGACTTGGCGGCTGCGGCCCTGATTGCGCGAGAAGCGGGCGCTCGCGTCGGGCACTTACAGCCCGTAGATGGCGAGTTACCGGAAGAATTGGAAGGTCGCGACTTGGTCGCAGCCGCGCCGGGAATCTACGAACAATTGGTCGCGCTGTTGCGCTAAACAACGAGGAGATCCCATGAAAATCAGCGACATCAAAGCCTATCCAACCTGGGTCGGCCACCGCAATCAGCTCATCGTCAAGGTCGAGACCGACGAAGGCATCCACGGCTGGGGCGAGTCGGGGCTGTCGGGGCGCGAACTGGCCGTCGTAGGCGCAGTGCGGCACTACCGAGAGTTTTTGCTCGGCCGCGACCCGCGCGAAATCGGACGGCTCTGGCAGGAGATGTACCGCGGCCAGTACTTTGAAGGCGGGCGGGTGTTGACCGCGGCGATTTCGGCCATCGACATCGCCTTGCACGACGTGGTAGGCAAGGCCCTCGGTGTGCCAGTCTATCAGCTTTTGGGCGGTAAGCAGCGCGAGTGGGTCCCCTGCTTTGCGACGACTGGGGCACCAGACCTAGAGACCTTGGTCAAAAACTGCAAATTGCTATTGGACAAGGGATGGGACGTGATTCGCACGGGAATGGCCCAGCGCATACGGTACGACGGCAAACAGTACGACGAGGAACTGCTGTTTGAGCCGCGCGATAGCATCGGCATCACCGCGGCTTGGCTGACTGAAGTGCGCCGTGAAATTGGGCCCGACCCGGTCTTGGGCATTGACTACCACCATCGGCTGACGGTCGCCGAGAGCGCGTCGTTCTGCCAGAAGATGCCGCCGGGGACGCTCGACTTTCTCGAAGAACCCATTCGCGACGAGTGCCCCGAAGCCTACGAATCGCTCCGCACCATGACCGACGTGCCCTTTGCCATCGGCGAGGAATTTGCCAGCAAGTGGCAGTTCTTGCCCTATCTCGAACGGGGCATCACGCAGTTTGCGCGGATCGACGTGTGCAATGTCGGCGGGCTGACCGAATCGATGAAAGTGGCGAGCTTAGCCGAATCCCACTACATCGACCTGATGCCCCACAACCCGTTGGGGCCGATCTGCACCGCCGCGACCGTGCATCTGGCGGCGGCCGTGCCCAACTTCGCGTGGCTTGAACACCGCGTGACGCCGACGGAAGCGGGCAAGTTCATGGACGAGGAATTTTTCCCGGTGCAGTGCGAATTGGTGGGGTCGATGTTAAAGGTGCCCGAAGGGCCGGGGCTGGGCGTGGAGTTCAACGAAGAGCTAGCCAAGGAACAGGAATTCAAGTTTTGGGAAGCGCCGCATTTGCGCCGGCGGGATGGTTCGCATACGAACTGGTAGTGGCTATTTCGAAATGTTTTGCCAAAATAATCCGTAGATTTGATGTAGCAACTAAATGTAGTTGCTACTCTATGAAGAGCGGCATATATTCTTTTTGAGGAACGCACTTAGATGCCTAAAGCCCTTGAACAAAGGGACTGATATGAAAGACATGATGACTTATAAGGGCTACACCGGCTCGGCGCACTACGACGACGACGACCGGATTTTCCACGGCAAGCTCGAATTCATCCGCGATCTCGTCAGTTACGAGGGAGCGGATGTGGATTCACTGCGTTCCGCTTTTGAAGAAGCGGTAGACAACTATCTCGACCTATGCCGACAGGAAGGACGACAGCCCGAACAACCGTTCAAAGGCAGTTTCAACGTGCGGATGGGCAGCGAACTACATCGCCAAGCAGCCCTATGGGCCAAGGAGAAGGGCGCAAACCTCAACCAAGTGGTCAAAGAGGCGTTGGAGCGGTACTTAGCCGGCGTAGCCTCTCCTTCGCTAGGTGCTTCACGTTCCTATCGGGAGCTAATGGCAGATATACGCGCTCGACAGCAGGTGCGTGGCCATAAACCCCCAACTCGGGAAGCGGTTGATGCGGCCCTGCACAGTGAGCGGGAAAGCTGGGAGCAGTAATCTATGCGGCTTTACCTAGACGCAGCACCTGTTATCTATACCGTTGAACAAGTCGAGGGCTTTGCTACAGCCGTTGACGAGCAGATTGGATCGTCAGAAGTGACTCTGGTCGCTAGTGACCTGACGAGAATGGAATGTCGCGTCAAGCCTCTGAGAGAAGGTAACACCGAACTACTCAAAGACTTCGATGAGTTTTTTGATGGGGCGATATCAGAAGTGGTCATTCTATCGCGGCCCATCATGGATCGGGCGACCGAGATTCGAGCGCAACATGGCTTTAGAACACCTGATTCAATTCATCTTGCTGCCGCTGTGGAATCGAGTTGCGATGTATTTCTAACCAACGATCATCGTCTGGACCGCTTTAGCGACATTAGATACGAATTGGTAACAGATGAGCCCAAGAAAACTCCCAAGTCTGAATGACTTGGGAATGGAGAAGATTGAGGGGTACTGCTGTCGATGAGGATACATACCGCGGGCATTTCGAGGGAAGATACCTGTGAAAGGCAGTATTGGCGATTTACGAACCGTGCGAATTGATCTATATCGCACAAGCCCACCTTGCGCATGCACCGGACGCAAACAGGCTCGACGACCCCACCCCTAGTTAAGGAATTGTCGCTATGAGAACGACATTTTTAATGTACCCCCAAATCAAATCAGGAACAAGGAGCTAGCTATAACTCGCTCGGTAGCTCTTGTAGCGCTCGGCCTGTTGGCGGTAGTCCCCTATCTGCCGGCGATGCTGTGGGGGGCTTTGTATGGGACGATAATGTATATATCAAGGTAGATCCGGTACAAGAAGTATCTGGTCTGTGGCAAATCTGGTTTTCCCCTAGTGATGGCGTTGTTGCATGAAAGTCTGGTTAGGGTCTTGAAATGGTGCAGGCTCTCCAGTTAGATTGGTTCGTGGTTCCAACAAGAAACACGTTCCTCTCTTCCCAAAGAGCCTGTGATGAGCAAAGTATCGGGTGGTTCGTCCTCGGTCAAGTCGAAAGCAGTGTATCGGGTCAAGAATTGGTCGTCGTATAATCGGGCGTTGGTTGCTCGCGGTAGCCTGACGGTCTGGCTGGACGATTCGTTTTGGCCGCAGTGGTATGATCAGCGACCGTGTCAACGGGGTACTCAGTTTGTCTATTCGGATCGCCCGATTGAATGGATGTTGACGATGCGGATGCTGTTTGGGTTGCCGTTGCGGCAGACGCAGGGTTTTATCCAATCGCTGTTGGACTTGATAGGGTTGGACTTGGCCGTGCCGGACTACTCGACCTTGTCGCGTCGCCACGGGTCCTTGGCGGTGATGTTGCCGTGCCAGCGCGCCGATAAACCGATGCACTTGGTGGTGGATTCGACCGGCTTGAAGGTCTACGGTGAGGGCGAGTGGAAAGTCTGTCAACACGGCTGGACGAAACGGCGGACGTGGCGCAAGCTGCATGTGGGGGTCAACGAGGCCACCGGTGAGGTGGTCGCCCAGACGTTGACGTCCCATCGGATCGATGATGCCTCGCAGGTCTCGGCCCTGCTGGCTCAAGTCGATGAGGTGGTAGAGGCGATAGGCGGCGATGGGGCCTATGACAAACAGAAGGTGTTCGACGCGTTGGCCACGCCACCCAGCGGCCCCCCGATTCAGCCGATCATTACCCTGCGCAAAGACGCTAAAATCCAACAGCATGGCAACTGTAAGGCACCCCCGTTGGCGCGCGATGAGATGCTCCGAGCTATTCGACAAAAAGGACGCCAGGGGTGGAAACAGGCCAGTGGCTATCATCGACGTTCGTTGGCCGAAACGCTAATCTATCGCTATAAGCACCTCATCGGCGGCAAGCTCAAGGCGCGTAGCGAGGCCAATCAACAGGTCGAAAGTCGCCTCGGCTGTGCCCTCCTCAATCGAATGATCCATCTGGGCAAACCCGAATCGTATCGGATAGAAAAAAGAACCTGACAAACAAACAACATTCGACCATGATACCCCAGATATGATTCATGCAACAACGCCATATGTTATTGAAAGAGATATTAGATGGAACTGCACTTCTCGATCAAAGTTCTGTCCGGAATTTATTCGATTTTGCAGGTCAAAGACAGTCCCGGATGGCCAGAGATAGTTAATAGAACTGGAAGTGGTTTTTTCTCCTTAATGCGCCTAGCAGGAGAGTGGACGATCATTTGCGAAGCTGGAGGAATGACCGATGACTCCCTAGTGGTCGACCGTTCACACGGATGGCGGGTTTTCCTCATCGACGAGCCTTTGACGTTCGACATGATCGGGGTGATCTATAGGACCACCGAGATTCTCAAAGACGTCGGCATAAGTGTCATGGCAATTTCCGCATTCACTACCGATGCTTTCTTGGTTCGTGACGATGACTTACAACCTTCACTAAGAGCACTGCAAGCCGGGGGATTTTCAGTGTCGTATGACAGGGGAATGAAGCTATGAACATCCATGAGTTAATAGAATCAGAATACGACAAGGCCGGCGATTTCTATGTCAATTGGCTCGACAAGAACGTGCCCGACAGGGATACACAGATCCAGCCATTGATAGAAATCATGCTTGCTATGTTGGGCGATGTCCAAGGGACCAATGTTTGTGACTTGGGATGTGGTGAAGGGTATCTGTCTCGTATCCTTGCAAGTCGCGGGGCACTCGTTACAGGCGTCGACACCTCCCGGACTCTGTTGCGGCATGCAAGGGAGCATTCAAATCAGCTCGGCATCACCTATTTTCTAGACGATGCCCAATCGATGAATCAGATATCCGACGCCAGCATGGGTGCTGTGATTTGCAACATGGCCCTGATGGATATCCCTGACCTAACGGCAACATTTTCCAGTGTCCGTCGGGTGATTGTCGCCGGTGGCAAGTTCGTCTTCGCAATTCTTCACCCGTGCTTTTTCACCCCATTCAATGCAGAGAACCCACCGGAAGATCTTGACGAAGAGGGGAATTTCAAGGCATTGCGCGTGACGCGGTACGGCCTTGAAGGCAAATGGTTCTCGGATGGGGACGGGATGTGTGGCACGCTTGGCAGCCACCACCGAACCCTATCAACGTACCTCAATACCTTGTCCGCCAGTGGATTCCAACTTGAGGAGGTCTCTGAACCGCTTGCTCCTGTTTTAGAGGCGACCGCGAAGCGCCGAGAGAGCATCGTGCCGACACTCTTAATTGCCAAATCAATTGCCTTGCCGACCTAGGTCTTTTTGGCAGGCGTCAGAGCTGCAGGGTGTACTTCGCGTGCTCCCTTGGAGGGCTATGCAGCAACTCCTCCATGAAGCCGCACTCAGAGAGCAAGAAGCCGTTCTTCTCAAGAACGCGGCGCGAGGCCACATTCCCCACATGGCAGGAGGCCTGCAGCGACAGGAAGCCACTATTGATCGCATGCTTGACGAGCGCTTGAACCATCCGGGTCGCGTATCCCTGTCCCCAGTGTCGAGGCATGACTGAGTAGCCGATCACTCCGATTCGTGCGGCTTGATTGTCCTGGCCATGATGGAGAAGGCACAGCCCTACTGGTTCATGGTCTCGATGCGCAACGAAGGTTGCCGTCACCGAGTCTGCTGCTTCCCGTAGGGCGGTATCTAGTAGCTCACGAGCTTCCTGGTGGGTGAAGGGAACAGGGATCCGGTTCAAGTGCTGTGCAACTCGCCAGTCCTGATACAGGCCGAGGATGAACTCAAGGTCTTCGTCGCGGATGGGACGTAAGTGCAAAGGATCTGCGTCTAGGTCCCGCGTTGTCCAGTCAACAGTCAACATAGCTTGCCTTTACGGACGTAATGCCATACTCACCTGAGTACTTCGACTTGCAGCTCAGATTTGCAGGAGTGGTCGCGGAGCGACTAGGCTTGCGTTTAGCATCTGCGGTGACAGATTACACCGCAGTTCAAGTAAGTATGGACCTTGGATCGACGCCAGAGTTGCGGTCGAGGAATTGGGATCGCTACTGCGACGGATTAGCCACTGCTAAAGACGTGACCGCCTGGACCTACGCCTTCTTCCGCGAGCATCAGCCTGAATTCCCTGGCCTTCAGGCAACGCACTTCTCGGATCGGCCTCTGTTTGGATGTTTCTACTACAACATAAGAGATGGATGTACTGTTCGTCCCGGTTTCATCAAGCGGGAGGGTCAGACCCTCAGCCCATTGAGTTCCTCCAACCGGCCGGAGAGGATAGCAGAACTCGGTGCCATGTTCAGGCACATCAAGGAACGCGAATGCCAAGTGACAACAGTTGAGGGCAACTCATGGCTATACAACCTAGCGGCGTATCGGCGTCTGTTTCCAGAGGAGTACATCGAGGATATGGTCCTAAATGAGGATCCAGATCTTCAGTTCTTGATGATTTGGGGACAGTTCTTCGATCACTCATGGCGGGTCCGTGAAGAGCCCGCTAAAATCCTACTGTCGGCGGCAGGAGAGCTGAGCCATGCTGAGCAAGTTCGGACTTGCTTCCCACTGCAGGCATATCGTCCTCGCAGTGGAGTCGAGGTATTTTACGACTTCTATGGACTATATTCAGCTTGATCGGAGATAGTATCCCACGGCATTTAACATACATTTACCGCTATGCCGCGTACTCCCAACCTCGCAGTATTGCATGGGATTATCCTCTAGCCAGTAATCAGGAGACACCAAGATGGAGAATATCATTCTCTCGATGTGGATTTTCGCTGGATCCCTGCAAATCGCTTTCCTAGTCGCTTTGATAGCGATCGCACAGACTCTTCGACGCTCAATTGGAATTTGGAGCCCCTCTTGGATCGTTATCTTTTTCTTTTTGCAAGCTTTGGGGGAGTATGCTAACCCCTTCCTGATGGGACGGCTGACTGAGGAACTGACGGCGTTCACAGTGCCAAACGCGTCGTTCACCTTAGGTCAGCTATTTGCACTTCTCAGTTCCGCTCACCTAATATTCTGGCTGCTGGGTGCATTCGGCCTCCTCGCCCTAGTTTTGGCGGACCTATCCCATTCTCGGCGGAATGCAGGCGACACACCTCCGTCACATTGGTTTCAGCGTTTCGAGTCCGTTGGCCATCACCGGCTCGGAATAGGATTGGCCACGGTGCTGTTGGCTATTGCGCACCCCACCCTCCTGGTGGGTCTTCTATTGAGTACCAATTGAGATGGGCGGCCACATCGGCAACTCGCGAGCACCAGCCGCAATGGCAGACTTTTACACAATTGAGCAGCGGGACGGGCGTTGGCGGTTCATCACGCCGGACGGCGCACCGTTTTGGTCCATCGGCATGAACCATATCGACTCGGCGGCGTTGCGGTATGTAGAGTCGGACGGCGTGTGGGAACGCGAGTTCGGCAACAGCCATGAACAGTGGCTGCGCGCCGTCGCCGCTGATCTGCGCGACTGGGGCTTTAACACGATTGGCTGGACCCAGGAAGTCGTAATTATCACCGAAGGCTACCACCGCCATTCGCGGCCCTTCACCTATGAGGAATACCAATGGGCGGACATGTCTTACTGCCACCTGCTACCTTTCACCGAGGCTCATCAGTGGCAAGTTGAGGTCCGTATGCCCGACCTGATGAGTTCCGATTTCGCGGAGTGGTGTGATTACGTCGCCCGCGATGAGTGCGCACGCCTGCGCGACGATCCCAAGCTTATCGGCTACTTCTACTGCGATTGTCCTCAGTGGGTGCACACCTCGCCGGCCACGAAGTGGCGCGGGTCGCTAGTCGATCCAGACCTGCTCGCATCGGACGCGGGACGCCGCGAACTCTCGGCCATTGCCGAACGCTACTACCAAGTCACCCACGACAGTATCCGCCGCTACGACCCGAACCACCTTATTCTGGGCGACCGATGGGAGGCAAACGCAGTGCTACCCGAGGAAGTGGTCCGTGCGGCACTGCCCTACGTCGATGTACTCAGTTTTCAATGTTTTGGGACAGTCGAGAACATAGCCACCAAGATGCGGCACTGGGCCGACTTTGCAGACCAACCGGTTCTGCTGGCCGACGCAGCGGGGCATATATGCGCCCACGGCGACACCAGTTGGCCGCCGACAGCGGACCGCTTGCACGATACAGACCACTATCGCCAAGTGATGGACGCGCTGTGGGATATCCCGCAATGCGTCGGATACCACCTATGTGGGGCCTACCTTAAGAACAACGCCCGCAAGTACGGACTGCGCGACCGGGCAAACAATCAGATTAACGAGACGGTCGCGGGTATTCGCGCCGTTAACACCGAAATGCAGCGGAGACAAAACCCATGACACATACGTACCTCCGCGATACGGGCAAAATATCTCACCATCAAGTTCATCAGGAGACTTTCCATGAGAATTCTTATCTTGGGCGATTTGGAGGGCACGGCCGGCGTCGTAGATTTCGAAACTCAGACGTACGACGGGGGTCGCGACAACGAACAGGCCAAATATCTGGCCACGCTGGAGATCAACGCTCTCATAGATGGTGCGCTAGAAGGAGGTGCCACAGATCCCATCGTGCTGGACGGACACGGCAGTGGTGGAATCAATATCGAACATATCCACCGCGAAGCCCGGGTGATGTTCGGCCGCCCTATGGGCTCTGTGTGGGAGATGGGATTGACGTTTGCGGCGCAGTTTTTGTATGGCCATCACGCGATGGACAACACACCTAATGGCGTGCTGTGTCACAGTTGGAGCTCCCGCAGCATTGCCAACTGCTGGTTGAACGAAGAACTGATCGGCGAAATTGGTTTCAACATGGCTCATGCCGGTGAGGTTGGCGTGCCCACAGTTTTCGTCAGCGGGGATCGGGCTGCTGTAGACGAGGCCCAGCGTTACGTTCCCGACATCGAAGGCGTTGTCGTGAAAGAGGGGCTCAGCCGCACGGGTGCTCTCACCCTCTCTCCCGCTAAAGCTCGGGATTTGATCCGCGAAGGCGCTCGCAAGGCCATGGGGCGGATCGAGGAAATCGCACCCTATACCATCCCATCCCCGTATGTTTTCGCGACCGAATATCAGTCCGCTGCTAGTGCCGAGGCCAAAGCGGCCCGCGAGGACGTTGAGCGAGTAGACACCCACACCGTCAAAATAACCGGCGATACCATCGCTGAAATTGCTAAAAAAAGATGACGTGGACTAGACGAGTTCGCTCAAGGACATGAAAGCCGTTCTCTTCGATCTGTATGAGACGCTGGTAACTGAATACAATCCAGATCGGCGTCGCGAGCAGCGGGGTGCTCGCTTGGGGCTCGCTGAGGACTATTTTGACCGCGAATGGGGGGCGCGGCACGACCAGCGGATGCGAGGGGAGTTTCCCGATTACCACTCGGTGATTCGGGACATTTGCGAGGCGGCTAAGGTAAAACCCAACGAGCGCGTCATCGAAGAGTTGTATCAGGAGCGATTGGAGGAGAAGTCCTTCGGCTTTCGGCAACTGGATGCTGGAGTCGTCAACATGATCACCCGACTACGCGAGTTGGGATATCTGGTCGCGGTTGTGAGCAATACCACGCACGATGAAGTCGATTCCTGGACTTCGTGCCAATTAGGCGAACTCATCGACGACCCCATCTTTTCGTTTGCAGTTGGATCTATGAAGCCCGAACCGGCGATCTACTTGGAAGCACTCAGGCGACTTGGCTGCGTTGCTTCGGAGGCAGTTTTTGTCGGCGATGGCGGCAGTTCGGAGTTGGCCGGTGCTAGACGGGTTGGCCTCCAACCAATATGGGCGACTTGGTTCCTAGAGCGATGGCCGAGTTGGCGAATGTCGGAAGTCGAGCCAGCAGCGGCGACTTGCAAGCGGTGCCGCGATCCAAGCGACTTGGTTCGATGCCTTCAAGAGATCGACTATATAGAAAGAGAGGATTCCAAGGATGATAAAGCGTAGTCTGAGCCTTTCGGCTTTGTTGTACTGCCTGTTGGGGAGCGTCCGTCTCTGCGATGCCCAGTCTGCAGAAAGACAGGTTGCACAGAGTCTGGTGCGTACCATTGAGATGCAATATCTGCTGTATTTGCCACCTGAATATGACAGCAGCGAAGAGCAATGGCCGTTGCTCCTGTTCTTGCACGGAGCGGGCGAGCGTGGAGACGACCTTGAGCTAGTGAAAGTCCACGGTCCACCGAAAATGATAGCGCAGGGGAGGGACTTTCCCTTCGTGGTCGTCTCGCCGCAGTGCCCAAAGGATGAGTGGTGGTCCATAGACGCACTGCACGATCTCCTAAACGAGATCGTCAAGACCCATCGCATCGATACGGCCAGGATCTACGTGACCGGCTTGAGTATGGGAGGATATGCGACGTGGGGACTAGCCTGTACCTATCCCGAGCGGTTCGCGGCTGTGGTTCCCATATGTGGTGGTGGGGATCCAGAGAAAGCGCCCTTAATGAAGGATATCCCGACCTGGGTTTTCCACGGTGCGAAAGACGAGGCCGTGCCGTTACAACAATCACAGGAAATGGTCGACGCGCTCAAGGCGGCCGGAAGCGATGTCCGCTTTACCGTGTACCCCGAAGGAGGCCACGTGGAGGCGTGGCAAAATGCATACGGCGATCCTGCCCTATGGGAGTGGTTGGCAAAGCAGCGACGGGTCGAGTAAAGATACTAAACCCCCGATTGGTAATGCGGCCGAAGTCCCCTCAAAACACTCACCCTGTCACCTCGCGGACGCAGGTGCAACTGAAGGATATAAAGAAAAGATTCCCATTCCGAGTCCTTACGTCTCAGGATTGGGAACACTGGACTACTAAAGGCTATATCATTATCAGACAAGCCGTGCCGACAGCGAATGTGGAACGCCTTGTCGAGCTCTTGTGGGAATTTGATGAGAAAGACCCGAATAATCCCACGACTTGGTACGCCCCGCAACGGCGAGAACACAAAATGAAGGAACTCAACAATACCGGCATGCTGGAGATCTACAATCACCAGTATCTTTGGGATAATCGACAGGAATCACGTGTGTACGATGCTTTTGTCGATATCTGGGACCGGGAGGATCTCTGGGTCGCCATCGACCGCGCCAATCTCAATCCTCCAGAGCAGGTCCGCGGCAACTCAGACGGCTTCATTCATTGGGACGTGGATACGTCGGTACGACCTCTACCGATCGGTGTGCAAGGCGTTTTAAGCCTACAGCAGCAGGATGGGGATGTCGGGGGATTCCAGTGCGTTCCAGTCCTGTTTGAAAAGTTCGAGGAATGGGTCAAGACCCAGCCGGCGGACCGCGATCCCATGCATCCCGATATAACCGGATTACCCGTCGCGAATATCGAGATGGAAGCGGGCGATTTGCTCATTTTTAATAGCCTCCTCGCCCATGGCGTGCGGCCTAATCGCTCGAAGGACCGAATCCGCATGGCCCAGTATATTTCGATGCATCCGGCCGAAGAGGATAATGAAGTAGAGCGGCAGGAACGCATCCGTCTCTGGCGCGAGCAGGACCATCCTCAGCGCGATGCTTTTCCCGGTGACCCGCGTGAATGGGAGAGGAAGCATGCTGAGACCGCAACGCTCACCGAGCTTGGTGAGAAACTGCTCGGTTTGAAAAGCTGGTACTGAATCAGGGCAATATGGCTTCTACTTTTACTTCGCCTTCGTCCCAAATCACCATGCCTGTGCCCATTTCAGCTAGCTCGACCACATCGCCGGGCACCTCCAATCTCAACGCAGTCATCTCGCTTCCGCTATAGGCGGCAACATACCTTTTGCCCCCCGGGCAGGCGCAGAGCCATACCGGGCCCTTGTCACAGGTGAGCGTGGCACCGCCGATGGAGACCTGTCCAGAAGCGCTCTGGCGGGCGTAGGGCGACTCGTGCATCGGCCAGTCTAAGGAGCCGTCCTGGGTCCAACGCCGCTTTAGCGACCACTCGTACAGATCGACTTCGATGCCGAGTATGCGGTCGTCGCGCGCGTACTCCACGCGGAGCGGGCGCTCGCTACCTGCGGTATAAGTGGCGGGCGGAGCCGCCTCGTCGATGAGTGCGCCGGACGCTACCTCGGCGGCAAAATCGGCACCGTTGGCGTAGTCGGTGCGCTCGGCCAGTTCGGCGTAGAAACCGCAGCGGGGCTGGCCCTGGTAAAAAGAGCCGGGCTTGGCCATTTCCCAAAAAGTCTTGGCCGGTCCCGTATAGTTGTACATCTCCAGGGCCAGATGACCGTCCAGTTCGACCAGGCGGATGGGGGCACCGCCGCCCAGATCGGTCAGTTCGAGTGGCCGGACGGCCGTCCACAGAGCACCGCTGCCGACGACAACCACCTCGCCCCGGGGCACTGCCGCCGGCAGAGAATCTACTTTGTGCTGGCCGATCCATATCTCATCGACCCGCTCGATCTCGGTCCACACGAGCACGGCTTTGGCGCTAGTGCGCCGCGTCCAGGCGTCTAGGCCGCGCGGGGCGTAGAGGCCGATGGCGCGACCTCGCTCCTGTACGCCGTAGAAGTGGCCCTCTTCGGGAACGACCTGTCCGGGCGCACGCGACGGCGTCGTCTGGAAGCTGAGCCACTGGTCGTCGAGTATATAACGCGAAAAGAGCACGCCGCAGCTCGCGCTATCCGAGAGCCGATACTGCGCGTGAAATACGCTGGACTGCAGGGCGATAAAAATGACCTCCTGGGTCTTCAGCTCGCAGGAGGCCACGCCCAAGCAGAACGAGGGACTGTGATAGGTGCTCAGCGCTACGGGCTCTTCGCCGTGGGCTGTTTCGTCTATTTGCTGCGGCGCGTTGGGGCGCTGCAGCAGCTCGCCAATCCAAGCGGGTACCTGCCCGCCATCCAACCACGCGTGCACGTCATCGGCGTTGAAGGCGTCGGCGTTAAAGACGGCATGGCTATAGGCGCGGCTGAAGGGGCCAGCCCAGCAGCCGATGCCGGGGTGTACGTGTAACGCCGCGGAAAGGCCGAGGCGAGCGAGCATGGTGCGGGCGCGGATGCGGGTGTGTTCGTCCTCTGTCAGTTCGGCCAAGCGGCCCAGCACGCGCACGGCGACAGAGGCGTAGTTGGGGCTATTGTACTCGGCCGGTAGGCCGTAGGTGTCCACGTGCGCCATCCAGCGCACCAGTTTTTCTCGGCCGCGCCGGCCGATATTATCATCGCCCAACAACTGGCCGCCGAGGCAGGAGTTAGTGATGTCCTTGAGGACGATGTTGGTATAGGCCAAGGCCACGTCAATGCGCGCGATTTCCTCCAAGCCCAGCGCGATGGCGCGGCGCATAGCTGCGACCAAGTCCGAGGGCAGCGCGTCTGATGTTTTGCACAGCACGGGAATGCAGTAAAAGAGCACGAACTGCACGGCATTGAGATCTTCGACGACTTCGTCTTCCAGCTCCCAGCGAAAATTGCCTCGGTGCGGGTCTGTGTCTCGCACCTCCTGGCAGGCGAGCACGGCGCGCAAGATGGCGGTGGCTTCGGCGATGGCGGCGGGTGTGCCGCTGGCCATCAGCTCAGAGGCCAGTTGCGCCGAGGGTATGGTGGCGTGAAAGATGCGCCCACGCACCTGATGGGTTATCATTTTGCGCTGGCGGTCGTAATTTTCGGGCAGGGCCGGCGGTGATGGCAAGGTGGATTCCTCGGTGAAGTTAGTTTCAATAGAAGGGAAGACGAAGTGCGTGTCAAAAAAAGTGATTTGCTGATCGGGGGCCAAATGTGTCCCCCTGCATCTGGACAGTACTATCCCCTGTATAGCCCCGTAGACGGCACATTAGTCGCCGAAGTCGCCGATGCCAGTCGGGCCGACGTGGATCGGGCCACGGCGGCTGCGAACGAAGCATTTTACGCCGAGTGGAAATTCTGCGGCATTGAGCACAAGCGCGCTTTATTCGCCAAACTGAAAGAGGTGCTCTATGCCATGGCCGACGAACTGGCGGCCGCCAAGGTCCAGCCCCAGGGGGGGCCGGGCATCCCGCCGCTGGTAGAGCGCGTCATCGACTACTACGTGGGTAAACTAGACGACGGGGCGGGGACTCTTATTGAGCACGGCGACCAAGGCACTAATTACGTATATAGGGAACCGCTGGGCGTCGTTGCGATCTTTGCCCCCTTCAACGGGCCGATGCTGGCCTCTCTCTTATCGGCCGTGCCGGCACTGGTAGCCGGCAATACGGTCGTGCTTAAAGCGCCCGACCAAGAAGCGCCACAGGCGCTCAAAACCATGCAGGCATTCCACGAAGCCGGTTTTCCCGCTGGAGTGGTCAACGCGCTCAGCGGCAAGGGGGCCGAGGTGGGGCAGGCGCTCGTCGCGCACCCAGGTACGCGGCTGATCAGTTTTACCGGCAGTACGGCGACGGGTAAAAAAATCATGGCCGCGGCCGCTGCAGATCTCAAGCGAGTGCAGCTAAATCTGGGTAATAAAACGGCGCAGATCGTCTTGCCCGACGCCGACCTCGAAGCGGCGGCGACAGCGACCGTAGGCTCGGCCTTCCCCGGGCAGGCGTGTTCGGCCATAAGTCGGGTATTGCTGCACGAATCGCTGCGCGACGAGTTTATTGCTTTACTAAAAGAAAAGGCACAGGCCGCAGGTCCCAGCATGTTGATCGACCAGGCGGCGGTAGAGCGCGTGGAGCGCTACGTCGAGATGGGCAAAGCGCAGGGGTCTCTGCTGTTTGGTGGTGCGCGTCCGCCGGGAGACGAGTACGCCAAGGGTTGCTATTTTGAGCCTACGGCTTTTGCCTTTGCCGATCAGTCCTCTTCGGTTTGCCGCGACGAAATTTTCGGGCCGGTTGTCTCCGTGCTGACGTTTGCTAGCGACGACGAGGCGCTGGCGTTGGCCAACGATACGGACTACGGACTGCTCGTTTCGCTCTGGACCCGAGAGGCTGAGCGACAGCGCTATTTTGTCCGGCGCTTGGAAGTGGGGATTGTGGCCATTAATAGTGCCAGTATGCTGAGCCATCGCACACCCTGGGGTGGTTTTAAGCAGAGCGGCATTGGCCGGCGCTACGGCGAGATGGGTCTGGAGCCTTTTTTTGAGTACAAAACAGTGTGGATCTCTTGAAGAGGAAGTGATTTGGCGGCACGACCGAATTTTGTCTGGATCAATACACACGATGTGAGTGCGAGGAACTTAGGGTGTTATGGCGATGATTACGCCACAACCCCTCATCTCGATAAGCTGGCTGAAGAAGGCATTCGCTATGCGAACGCTTTTGCCTGTGGGCCTATTTGTTCACCCGCGCGCACAAGTATTTTTACCGGAATGCATCAAACGACGGTGGGGACACATCATCATCGAAGTTTTGCCAAACGTCCTGACTTTGTGCAAATGTTGCCGCACTATCTGATGGCAGCAGGGTATAACTGTTCGGCGATCAATACCGATTTGAACACCGCCATTGATCCTGACGAATGGGCCGCGTATCAGAGCAATGATGAGCTTTTGGCACAAGCGGATGAGACGCCTTTTTTTGCCGTTTATAGTTTTGGTGAATCCCACGCCAGTGTATTTAAGCTAACACCAGCGCAAGCGCGAGAACAGCGGTCGAGTTTGCTAACGGATGAAGAATTGCACGATTCTGACAATGCACCCCTTCCCATTTTTGTTCCTGATACACCACTCGCCAGAGAACGCACTGCTCTTTTTTACGATGGCTTGATGCAGGTTGATCGGCACGTGGGTGAAGTGATAGAAAATTTGGCGTCCGCGGGAGTGCTGGACAATACGATTGTCTTCTTCTGGTCTGATCACGGCACAGGTTTTCCGCGGGGCAAGACGCACGTTTATGACGATGGTTTACGAGTGCCGTTGATTATTCGCTTTCCCGAGGAATATCAACAGCTCGCACCAGGCCCGCCGGGAACGGCGGTGGATGATCTGGTGATGACGATGGATATGGGCGCATCTGTTTTGAGCATGATGGATGTGCAGATTCCCAACCATTTTCAAGGGCAGGCATTTCTGGGGAAGCAAAAAGAACCGCATCGCGATTATGTCTGTGGGGCGCGGGATCGCCTCGACAATTGCAATGAGGTGATTCGCACGATTCGGAATGAGAGATATCGCTACATTCGCAACTTTTTGCCTCACCGCCCCTATGCTTCGTTTTGGCCAGATGGTGGTTTCTTTGCGACTCCACCCGAAAAAGGAACCCCTGAGCACGATTTCTGGGATACGTCGTGTTTGCCCGGAGAGCAGAAAGTGCACGATCCCGATGGTATATTTTTGCTGCCGATTCCCGAGGCGTATGCTGAATACTTGATCTGGCAGGCGAAGAAGCCATTTGAAGAACTGTATGATGTTGAGAACGACCCGGAAGAGATTACCAACCTAGCTGGTGATCCCGAATACAGCGATCTCAAAGATCAGCTGCGAGCGCAGTTGTTTGCGTGGATGATTGAGACGCGAGACCTGGGGCTGATTGATGAAACCGAGATGATCGTGCGAGCGACTGAGTATGATGGTGTGCATTACGAAGTGGGCGCACAGTGCGAAAACTATGCGCACATTCTGGAGACAGCCGATTTTCCTCGCTTAGGTGAAGCGGGCAGAGTTGGGTTGATTGACCGGCTTGATGATCCCGATAGTGCTGTGCGTTATTGGGCGATTACCGGGTTGATGTCGTATGAGGTGGAGGATACCGTTCTGCAAAGGATCGGCCCACTTGTTCGGGATGAATCGCTCAGTGTGAGCCTGGCGGCGGCGGACTTGCTTTGCCAAAACAACCGTCCAGCAGGCGCGATGCCTGCATTGGAACGCGCGTTGCAAAGTGATCTGCTCTGGGCGCGGTTTCGCGCGGGTGCAAATTTGTCTTTTTATCGCCGAGAAATCCTAGCGCAGATGAAGGCGTTGATCCCCGCTTTGCAAGCTGCGCTGGACAACCCAGTTTGTTACGGCCCTTTTGAACCCGATTGGGATGCGTTGATTCCGCCTGTTCAGACCATGTGTCGCGCGCAAAAAAATGCGATCGTGGGCGAGTGGGTTTTGCAACGCGTGATAAAGCGCATTGAACTGGCGTGATCAGAGGAAGGAGCGCATGAGTCCGACGAAAGTAGCCGTGATCGGGTGCGGCCAGATCGCAACCACGCAGCATCTGCCGGCCTACCGGGAGGCAGCAGATGACGGGGGCTGCTCGCTGGTGGGCGTATGCGATCTGGATCCCGAACGGGTGTCGCAGGCCGGCAAGCAGTTTGCCGTCGCCGGATTTCAGAACGCGGCAGAGATGCTCGCAAAGACCAAGCCCGATGTCGTGAGCATCGCCACGCTGCCCTCAAGTCATCGCAACCTCGCGGTGATGTGCCTGGAGGCGGGATGTCACGTCCTGTGCGAGAAGCCCGTGGCAATGGATGCGGGCGAGGCCCGGGACATGGTCCGCGCCGCGGAAGCGAATAATCGACTGCTGAGCATCTGCTTCGAATACCGAACCTGGGACGAGTCCCGGTACCTGAGAGACCAAATCGCAGACGGCGTCCTCGGTCGCGTCCACGCCGTTCGAACGTGGGGCGGGTCTGCCTACGGACTGCCGGCGAGAGCGCACCAATCGCGTGGCTCGAACGGCGGCGGCGTTCTCGCGCACTGGACGATCCACAACCTCGACCTCGTGCTCTGGCTGCTTGGCAACCCCGAACCGCTGACCGCCAGCGCATTCTGCCATCAGCGAGTCGCCGCTTACCCGGCGGCGGCCGGAGCCCTGCGAGACGACATCGATCCGGCGTCGCTCGATCTGGATTTCGAGGACTTCGGCGCTGGCTTCGTGCGGCTGTCCGGCAACACTATCCTGACGGTGGAAGCAAATTTTCTTCAGGCACCCGCTGACCGGCGCGAAGGCTGGGCCTTTCTCGGAAACCAGGGCACCGCGTCCATCTCACCGCTCAGAATCTGGACCGACGACGGACGATCGTGGCGCGAGGAGACCCCCGCCAAGGGCACGTTGAAGCCTTGCGACTACGATATGAGACGGCTGATCAACGATTTTCTGCGCGCCGTCCGCGAGGGTGAGGCGTCTCCCGTTGCGGGCGAGGAGATCATCCGCATCCAGCGGCTCATGGACGCGCTCTATGCCTCGGCATCGTCTGGGCAAGAGGTCGCTGTGACAGGAGCCTGAGCACTATGGGACTTGTCTACATCGAGTACATCAGCCGTCTGCCGGGCATTGATCTGGAGACGTTTCGCGCGCAGGCTGCACAGGGCCAAGAGGGATGGGACAGCGGGTATGAGGACGAGTTGGTTCTGTCCGTCGGTCGCACGTGGCGATTGGGCCCCGACCCGGGCTACATGACGGTCTGGCACACGCGGAACGCCGGCCTCGACCGGATCGACGCGTGGGACCAGATCTTTCGCAGCGGCGAGGCAAACGACCTAGAACAGCCGTTCTTTCAGGTCGCGCGGATCGACGTGGCCGGCTGCTACGATCCGCTGCTCGAACCGGTCCCAGTTCGCAACGGGACCTACTACGCCGAGTTTTTCGCTGCCCACGACACCGCGGATACCGTCAGGAGCTTCTACGAGAGCCGGGCAAAACAGCATCCTGAGTTCACCCTCAATCTCCTCGTCCAACGAATCGGCAAGCTGGCTCCCGAACCCGGCGGCCTAGCCGTCTGGACCATCCCCGATTTCGCCGCGCTGGATGCGGTGGCAACCGAGCTGGACGGAGTCAACGCCCCGATCAGGCTTTTCGCCGCAGGGACCTATGCCGACTTCGGCCGGGAGATCCTGTGAGGGCGGCCCGGGTCCACCCCTACGAACCGCAACTTCGCGCGGAGCTTAGGTACGAGGACGGGTCGGTGGAGGACCACTGAAGAGCGAGAAATCGAAGCACTCTTTGACCCGCAATCAAGTATTCATCACTACCGCGGCGTGGCTCTCCGGGCCGCAAACCCCCGCGCTGTTGCGCGTCTTGAGCCACAGTTGATTCAGGCCCTCGTGCAGTCTCCACTCCAGCGAGGCATCTGTTTGTTCGCTCCATTCGACTCTGTCGATCTGCACCAGAAATGCGTCAAAGCAAGGCGTTTCGGTGTCTACATCCACGCGCAGGACATCCGGCTCGGCGGTTTCGCTCAAGAAGAGTTCCGCCTGATTGAGCGGGGGACTGAAATCCTGCCAGCGCTTGGTGTGTTGGGGGTATTCGCGTTTGCGGGGGAACACATCGCTGTAGAAACAATAGAAGAGGTCGCTTCCCCAGTTGCTGGACAGACGCCACGGTAGCGGCCAAGGCCGGCTGGCAAAGTCGTTGCGCCGCACCATTTGCAAGTGCCCTTTGAGCATCAAATGCTCCGGTCCGCCGCTCAGGTCGTCAATCGAAAAAGCATTGTCGCCTTGGCGGTAGGCAACGCGAGCGGCGCGGAGCATTTCAAGATCCGGCAGGTGCCACTGGATCGGATATTCCCAAGTCGCCGGTCCCGGCATGATTTCGGCCAAGCGTTCGCTGATTTCCACTAGACTCAAGGGAATGCCCGTGTCGGGATCGTAAATGTAGTAATCGCGCGTCGCATCCAAGAATATCCATTTGTCGAACTCGTTGGACCATACTTCGGCCACCTCGTGTCCGTAGGTGTGCTTAGTGGAGATGTTGACCCAGCGGGCCGGAAAGCCCATGGCCAGACAGGCGGCGATTAGGGTCAGGTTGCAATAGAGGCAGTGGCCATCGCGCCGGCGCTTCTGGTAGTCGCCTAGCAGGCCGGGGCGGCCATTTGCATCCCTATCGAGTTGAGGCAGATCAAAGTAATTCCATTGGTAGGCATCTAGGCGACCGAGCGGCACTTTGTAGGCCCAGTGCATGAGTTGCAGTTGGGCTTCGAACTCAGTCGCCGCGTCTGCGACCATCGCGTCTAATTCAAAGCGGTGGCGCAGTTCATTCAAACGGGCGAAATCTTCGTGGACATAGGGTAGGGATGGGCGGATGACGCGACCGTTGCGGAATTGGAGCAGGTGGTAAAATCTATTGGAGCGGTGCTTGTGCTCGCGGCATTTCGCTTCCACGGAAATGCCTTTGAACACCGGCGTCACCAGCGGGTTGTGGGCGTGCATGACCATCTTGAACTGCAAGTAGCGTCCGGCGGGAGAGTACCATGTCTTGGAGAAGTTTGCTACGGACTCGAAAGGGGACCATGCGGCGGCTGTAGGCACTGGATTATCGCCCAGCCGCGCCTCTACTTCTACCTGACTTCCCTCGGGCACATCCACCTCCCATCCTACCCGGCACTCTTCTATGTCGAGCAATCTCTCGATTCTTTTGGTGTCCTCTCCTGTCGCCAAGTCGATCACCGACGAGATAAAGGTGCCCTGCGGTGTGCTGCGATCTAGACTGAGGCGGATGGCGTATTCCCCGTCGATTTCATCTTTCCAGCCCAAGTGCTCAAAATCCCAGGTCCGGCCTCCGTCTCGGCTCTTGGCGCTGCGGTCGGGGTGGCAGAGTCGGGTTTCAGAGCCACGCTCATATTCTCCATCGGCGGCCACCATGATTTCCCAACTGGCCTCCTCCGATTCGGCCCACAGGACGAACTCATTGGTACCCTGCCGCAGGGCACCCACTGGCACGGCCACCACGAACCAGTTGTCGAAGTGCGAGCCTCCCCAGTCGCTGGTGTAGTAGTGGCGAGCACAGGGGTGGGCTATTTTGCTCGGAGGTCGGATCAAGTGGTGACCGTTGACACAGATGTGGAGTGCATGGTCATTGTCGTCCATTTCCCGTCCGTTGAAGATCAGATAGGCGGCCAGGGCGCGCGGATCATCCAGGACCAGATCTTTGCGCACCATCACCCCTTCTTGCAATTTCTCAAACCACGACCGATCCTCAGCGCCTTGGGGGCGGCCGATGGCCGGCGCATCGTCTTCGACTAGGAGCATGTCATTGAGGACGATCGCCTTTTTTAGCTCGCAGTATTGGAGCTGATCGAACTGGCCTCGCGCTTCGAGCGCGGCGGCATCGAGCGCAAAACAGAGACTGCTATCTATCGACATATTTGCACACTCCTCTGACTCGATCGGGGTCCTCTAGGCGGCTTTAGGACCCCCGATTCTAGCCCGAATTATTCATAAAAGTGGTTTGCTGAGCCAAGTTGTTGCATTTTAAAAATACCTCAAGTCAGCCATCAATGTTCCCACAGGTGCCCTGCTCCAATCTCAGTAGTTCGAGTACTCTAGACCAGTGTGAACGACAAAAATATTCAATTGAGGAGATCAAAAATGGTAGAGCTAGAAGTTCGGCGCTTGGGGCGTACAGAGATGAAACCGAAGGCGTTGGGATTGGGCGGCGGATATCTGGGCCTTCCCGAACTGATGTCAGAGGAGGAAGCCACGGCGACGATTCGGGCGGCCATTGAGCGGGGCATCAATTTTATCGATACGGCTCCGCCATACGGCGGTGGCGAGAGCGAACGCTGCATCGGTTTGGCCTTGGCGGGTGGATGGCGAGAAAAAGTGTATCTCCAAACCAAGGTGGGGTCTCATCCGCGCTTTTTTCACGATTTTTCACAAGAAGCGACCTTGTGGAGTTTGGCAAACAGCTTCAAACAGCTTCAGACGGACTATGTGGATTCCGTGTTGATTCACGGCCCGCGCTACTACATGGAACCCCTGTTGGCGCCGGGGGCCTGTTTGGATGTGTTGCTCGACTGGCAAGCGCAGGGACGCATCGGTCACCTTGGCATCGCCGTGCGACAGCATGAATTTCATCAGCAGGCGATTGCAACAGGCGCCATAGACCTTGTGTTGTCGTTTTTGGATTACAGCTTGCTGAACCAGTCCCTCGCCAAAACGACCATTCCTCTGGCGCTGGAACGCGATGTAGGAATCATTCTGGGTCGAGTATTGGTCGGCTCACTGCTGGCCGGTCCAGAACCCCAGCGCGTGCAAGAAGAGCTGTCCCTAGATCGAGACGGGAATCTCATACCGGCGGCCATCGGTGGGCCGGACGACCCCGCGGTGGTGCCGCGCGCCCACCAGATGTGGCAATGGTGCCAAGAACGGGGGTTGAACATCCGAGACCTGGCCATGCAGTTTGCGCTCCATGCGCCGATTGCAGGCAATGGCATAATCCTCGTCGGACCCGCCAACCGCAGGGAATTGGCTGAGGTATATGCCAGCGCCACGACCGAGGTGCCCGAAGCGGTGTGGCAGGACTTTGAGGCTGCGTTTGGGATCAGGATTTAACGGCTCTCTTACTGGAGTAACCAATTTATGGCAGCAACTAAAAAAAAGGTGCTCGTCGTTGGCACGGGTTCAATCGGTGAACGTCATACGCGTTGTATACTTGCAACAAATCGCGCAGAGGTTTCAATCTGTGAAATCAACGACAATCTACGCAAAAAAATAGCAGCTAATTATAACATCAAACACAGCTATGCCGATCTTACATCGGCCCTCGAAGCAGAACACGACGCTATTGTGATCGCAACACCTGCGCACCTACATATTCCCATGGCGCAACAAGCAGCAGAGTCTGGCCTACATCTATTGATCGAGAAACCATTATCTATAAATCTAGATGGGATTGATCATCTCGATAGAACGATCGGGGAGCGGCAGCTCGTTGCTGGAGTCGCTTATGTCTTGCGCCACATCCCTGTGCTTGCAGCAATGAAGAAAGCCCTCGACAGTGGACGCTTTGGGCGACCCCTGCATATTACTGTTACTAGAGGCCAGCACTTCCCCACCTACCGACCCGAGTACAGAGAAATTTATTACGCCAGTCACGCCATGGGAGGAGGCGCTATTCAGGATGGGCTAACACATCTTATCAATGCCATATGTTGGCTCGCTGGACCCGTCGAACGCCTGGTTGCCGACTGCGCGCATCAAGTTTTGGCAGGAGTTGAAGTCGAAGACACCGTCAACGTCTTAACTCGTCACGGCGACGCACTCGCCTGCTTCAGCATGAATCAATATCAAGCCCCCGATGAAGGAGCGATCACCGTGGTCTGCGAACGCGGTACGTTGCAATCTGAAATTCACTCTAATCGCCTGCGCTGGATGACGGAACCTGAAACTGAGTGGCAGGAAGAGTCCTGGCCAGATTTTGAGCGCGACCATGCGTTTATATCCCAAGCGAACTGTTTTTTTGACGCTATCGACGGCAAGAGTGAAATGCCCTGTAACCTATCCGCAGCGCGCCATACCCTCGAGTGTATCCTCGCTGTCTTGGATGCCTCTCGCGATTCTGCCAATTGGAAAATATTACGCCCCTAGACAAGAGGGCGACAATCCACAGCGAGTCCGCGCCAAAAAAACCACACCGTTTATCCCGACCCTTAAAAACCCCTTATAACTCCTATACATCAATTCCACGCCGCGCGCAGCAAGCGGACCCAGTTGCCGTGCATGATGTCGGCAACGTCGGTCTGTGCGTACCCGCGTTTTTCGAGGATGGCGGGAATCTTCCGCAGGTCGGCGATGGTGTCGAGATCGGCAGGGCTCTGCTCCTTGCCGTAGCCGCCGTCGAGGTCGGTGCCGATGGCGGCGTGGTGGGAGTTCCCGGTTAGCTGGCAGATGTGGTCGATGTGGTCCACCACGGTCTCCAGCGTGATGCCCGTGTTGTCCATGGCGGTCCGATCCCACAAAGGGGAGACCATCCAGATGTCCATGGCGGTGCCAATGACGCCGCCGCGCTGCGCCAGCGCTTTGATTTGTTGATCGTCGAGTTGGCGGTCGTGGTCGCACAGGGCCCGGCAGCAGTTGTGCGTGGCCAGCACGGGCCCGGTGAAAATCTCCAGCGCTTCCCAGAATGCCTGCTCGGCTAGGTGACTCACATCGAGGATTATACCAGCCGCCCCCAAGGCTTCGAGCATGGGGCCGCCTCTGGCCGTCAGGCCGCCGGGAGCTTGGGTCCCGTGTGAGTAGGAGCTGACTCCGTAGTGACACAGGCTCACGACCCGCAGGCCTTCATCCCACCACTCGGCCACCTGTTCGGGTGCCACAATGCCGTCCGCCCCTTCTAGGCTGAGGACAAACCCCAGCGGGGTCGCCTGCGGATCGTCGTCCCATTCGGCCAGATGGGCGTCGAGTTCGCTGCGATCGCGTATCTGGCGCAAGACGCCCTTGGCCTCCATCAGGCGGTAGTAGGCCAACTCGCCCTTGCACTTGGCGTAGGCAATGTCCTGAGTGCGCACCCCGGAAAAGCGCTTGCCCTGCGAAGCAAGCCGGCAGCCCATCGTGACGAAGAAGAGGCCGACCCCGCCGCGCCGCAGTTCGGCGAAATTCACCACGTTCAGGCCGCGGCCCTTTTGCGCCATTCCAGCTTCGGCCTCGCGTATTTTGGCGATGGGCTGGAGCAAGTCCCGGTCCCATTCGAGCGCGTTGTAGGCGATATCCAAGTGGGAATCGACGATCAACATGGAGGTTCTCCCATCAATATTCTCGCGAGTTTAAAGGCTGGTTCGGTCCGCCGAGCGCCTGTCGCGCACTAGGGTTCCACTGTGGTAGACCCCTTGCATGGCCCGTCCGCGCCACGCCTCCGACGCATCGTAAAATTTCTCTCTGGGATCGATGGTCGATATTAAGACCCCGGTCCGGTGCAGCGGCAATCGGCCGTCGATCAGGCCGTCGGGCCGAGCGACAAAGCTGGAACCGCTGCTTTCGCGTCTCGTAGTGTTGTTGACGCTGATCCACATATAGTTGTTGGCCGCATAGGTCTGCATGGTCGCTGCAACCATTATCCCCCAGATGTCCCTATATATCTCCTTCTGTCTCAGGGTCATGCCCCCGTTGTGATAGGAGTGAAAGACGAGTTTTACGCCGAGCTTCTTATATTCTCTGTACAACTCTTGGTAGCGAAAGTCGTGGCATATCTGCAGGCCGCATTTAATTTCTCTTATTTCGAATGTAACCAAGCGCGACCCTGGGCTGTAGAAGTCTAGATCGCCCGGCGTTGAGCCGACCGTCCCGGTACAGAACATCTTGTCGTAGCGCTCCACCACAGCGCCGCGAGCATTGATGACGTAGAGGCTGTTGTGCGGCTTGTGGCTACCCGTGAGGCGATGGTTGGAGCCAAGAATGACCCACAGCTTCAGCTTGCGGGCCAAGTCCGCGATCGCCTCCGTGCACTGGCGCAGCAAGTCCCAGTCGTAGTGGTCGAAGGAAGGGAGATCGACCCCGGCGTATCCCCCCAGACAGGTCTCGGAAAAATGCGCCAGATGGGCACCTTGCTCACGGGCGTATTTCATCTGGCGCACGACGTATTTGAAATTGCGTTCTAGGTCCTGGCTGACGGGGAACTGGCAAGTGGCAATTTTCAACTTCACCGCATACTCCTCTCCATTGCGGGGCGCGTCACCTAGAGAAAGATAAATCAGGGCGGCGACTGCGAACAAGTAGGGAGGGGCAAGACGGCCCACTGCTTGACCAGTCCCTCTCAAAGGCCCTTTATAATTCCTGTCCATTTCGTTGCCCAAGCAAGGAGACACCGACGATGGCGGACGCAGGCAGCGCTAAGTATCCCGGTATCCGGATCACCGCCGTGGACACCTTCTTGGTGGAAGGCAACTGCTGTTTCGTGAAGATCAGCACCAACGAGGGGATCACCGGACTGGGCGAAGGCTCGATCAGCGACAACAAGGTGGGCACCATCGCCCAGTGCATCAAAGACCTCGAGGGCCACCTCATCGGCAAGAATCCCACGGACATCGAGCAGCTCTGGCAGGGGCTCTACCGCTGGAACCGCTGGCACGTGGGCGTGCTCTTCAGCACCGCCCTCAGCGCCATTGATATCGCCCTATGGGACATCCTCGGCAAGATCGCGGGCCTGCCGATCTACAAGCTCCTCGGCGGCGCCGCGCGGGACAAGGTCCGCATCTATGCCGCCGGCAGCGGCAAGGCGGGCGTGCAGCGCGCCCGGAGCATGGGATGCAATGCCGTCAAGACAGGACCGCCGGTGACCAAGGTCAGCGACCCGCTCACCGTGCCCATGCCCTGGGACCTGAGCCGGGCGGTCAAGCAGATCGAGGAGATGCGGGTCGAAGGAGGCGATGACTTCGACATCCTCATTGACGCCCACGGCCGGCTAACGCCGACCATGGCCTTGGAGTACTGCAAGGCCGTCGAGCCCTACCGTCCCTTCTGGGTGGAGGAACCCATCCAGGTGGAAGGATCGAACGACGCCCTCGAATGGCTGAGCGACCACACGACAGTGCCCCTGTGCATGGGCGAGCGCAACTTCACCAAGTGGGGCTTCCAAGACATCATCGCCAAGCGCCTAGTGAGCTACCTCAATCCGGACATCGTCCACTGCGGCGGCATCTCGGAGTTCAAGAAGATCGCGGCCATGGCGGAAGCGCAGTACATCCAAGTCTCTCCCCACATCACCTACAGCAGGGTGGGCATCACCGCCGAGATCCACATGGGCCTGAACTGCCCCAACAGCGTCATCCAGGAGATGGCTTCCTATGCGGACGACCCCTTTAGGGAGACGACGGACTGGAGGGATGACCTGTTCTTCGGGCACCGGTACCAGATTGAGGACGGTTTCGTGCGGTTGCCGGACACCCCCGGTCTCGGCCTCGAGCTAAACGAGGAGGTGGCCCGGGCCCACCCCTACGAACCGCAACTCCGCGCGGAACTCAGGTACGAGGACGGGTCGGTGGAGGACAACTGAAGGGCTAATTCATTTAGTGTAGCCAATCAAGTATTCATCACTACCGCTGCATGGCTATCCGGGCCGCAAGCCCCCACGCTGTTGCGCGCCTTGAGCTGCAGTTGGTTCACCACCGGAGTGGCTTACATGACCACCGAAGGCCTGAAGCAACGCCTGTTCGCCGAGGTCGACCGCAGACTGCCGGAGTTCCAGGGCTTGCTGCGGGACGTCGTCGCCATCCCCACCGACAACCCGCCCGGCGACACCAGCGCCTGTGTCGACTATCTGGCCCGCTATCTGAAGTCGAAGGGGCTGCCGGCCGACGTGTACGAGCCGCAGCCGACGGTGCAGAGCCTGGTCTCTTGGATGGAAGGCCGCCAGGCCGGCCGCAACCTCGTCCTCAACGGCCACCTGGACCAGTTCCCGGCCGGCGACCCGGAGACCTGGTCCTTTGATCCCTACTCCGGTGAGTGCCGGGACGGTCGCATCTTCGGCCGCGGCGTCGGTGACATGAAGGCCGGATCGGTGGCTTCCCTGCTGTCGTTGGTGCTGCTCCACGAGCTCGATGTCCCGATCCGGGGGCAACTGACGCTGACCCTGGTGGGCGACGAGGAGACTGGCGGGGCCTGGGGCTCAGAGTGGCTGCTGGAGCACGTGCCGATGACACGCGGCGACGCCTGCCTGAACAGCGAGCCCACCGGGATGGACCAGGTGCTGATCGGGCACAAGGGCAAGTACACGCTGCGCATCGGGACCCGACACGGCGGCGGACTGGCCGCGGTGCCGGTCGAGGACGACGCCATAGCCCGGGCCATGGCCGTGACCGAGGCACTGATGAGGCTGAAGGGCTGGCGTCTCGAGACGCCGCCCGACGTGGGCGACGCCGTCGCCCGGGGCCGGGAACGGGCCGTGCGCGGCGGTGAACTGGCGGGCAGGGGCTGGGTGGCGGACTCGACCACGGTCAACGTGGGCGTGATTCAGGGCGGCGTACAGAGCAACACGATCCCCACGGCCTGCCGCATGGAGATCGACCTGCGCACGCCGGTCGGCGTGTCCACTCAGGACCTGCAGGAGAAGGTGGAGGAGGTGCTGGCCGGCACGGACCTCGACCGCGGGGAGATCGACGTCGAGTGGGTGGTGTGTCTGGAGTCGGCCTATTCGGCCCCCGACGAGGAGATCGTGCAGGCCGTGGCCGCCAACGCGCGACGGATCACGGGGCGTGAGATCGAGGCCAACGTCAGCTATGGCTCCACGGATACCCGCTTCTGGTGGCGCCGGGGCATTCCTGCGGCGATCTACGGCACGGACCTGGAGAACATCGCCGTTCCCGACGAGCAGATCCGCGAGTCGGAGTTCGGGCAGGTGCTAAAGGTCCACGCCGCCACCTGCGTCGACTACCTGTGTTGATGCGTAAACTCATTAAACCACCAAAACTTATTTCTGGCGACACAGTCGGTATCGTATCGCCTGCGTCGGCGTTTTTTCCGATTAACGAGTCTGCTTTTCAGCGCGGCATTGCATATTTAGAAAAGACCGGATTGCACATTCAGATCGCATCCCATACACGTGATCAGCGGAAGCACTTGAATCCACCGGCACAACACCGTGCCGACGATTTAAATCAGATGTTCGCTGATCCAAATATTAAAGCCATTTTCTGTCTATCTGGCGGCAGTGGGGCCAATGCCGTATTACCGCTGCTGGACCGGCATCAGGTTCAGGTGTCCCCGAAAATTGTGATGGGATATAGTGCGATTACTGCCCTTTTGAACGGCCTATATGCAAAGGTGGGTTTAATTACATTTCACGGTCCGATGATCATCAACGGTTTCAGCGAATATCCGCAACCTTTTGCCTATACATGCCATCATGTTGAACGGATATTGTTCAACGCAGAACTAGTGGGTAAACTCGAGCCATCGGCACAATGGACGGATGCCTATCCAAGCGAAGATCAACCACGAACGATGAAAACAAATTCAGGTTGGCATTGGTTGAGGGATGGAAACGCGAGCGGTCCGTTGATTGGCGGAAATTTAAGGACGCTGTTGACTTTAGCAGGGACTCCGTATTGGCCAGTGTCGCAAGGCGCAATCTTGTGTCTTGAGGAGGTCAACTTTGGCGATAGTCAACTACTACGCAACGTTGACGAGTCGCTCAACCAATGTCGCCAAATAGGGGTATTTGACCAGATTGCGGGCTTAATTGTTGGTAAGATTAACGAACTCACAGAGGAAGAGAAAAACCTTTTTGAACTTTTAATCCTTGAATACACAACGGATCGGCAATTCCCGATCTTGTCAGGTGTTGATTTCGGTCATACCGCGCCTCAATTAACGCTCCCTATCGGTATTCAAGCCTCTCTTGATTCAGGAAGGGACTTATTTAGTTTGGATGAAGGTGCCGTTGTACCCAATTGATTTAATCGCTGCGGGTTAAATTCCCCGCCGCTTGCGGCGCTATTGGGGAACTAATTTGATACCCCGCTGCTTGCGGCGGGGTGGTTCATTGCGTTGCGCTATCTAGAGCAGACAATCACCTATGAACAACACAAAAACACGTGTCGCATCCATCGCCATGCACAGCGCAATGGGCGACCCCGCGACCAACCTCGACCGGATTGCCGCATGGTCGAGAGCGGCGCACGAGCAAGGTGCCGCGTTTGCGCTCTTTCCCGAAGAGTGCATCACCGGCTCGATGAACAAGTCGGACATTCCTCCCGAAGAGTCCATGCGGATCGTACAAGCAGCGGCCGAGCAATCGGTTCCATTCCTCGAATCGCTCTGCCGCGAGCTCGACATGACCCTTGTCGTCGGTACCATCGAGCCAGCGGGCCAGCGCTATCGCAACAGCGCCTACATCGTCGGGCCCGGCGGGTACCTCGCGACCTTCACCAAACTGCACATCCCTAACGAAACAGAGCGGGCCTGGTTCGAACCCGGGAGCCAATTCCCCGTCGTGACATCGCAAGACTGGACTTTCGGCGTGGGGATCTGCTACGACCTGAGGTTTCCGGAGATCTTCCGCACCGCCGCACAAGAGGGCGCGGACTTTTTCTTCCTCGCCGTAGGTGCAAGCGGCTGTGCTGACAACGTCACCCCTGACGGCGATCAGACCGAACAGGCCGCCGAACATCGACAGCTTGCCGCCCAGGTCCTGCCAGCAAGGGCCGTGGACAATGCGCTCTACATTTTCTACGCCAATCAGGCGGGAAAAAGCGGCAACGCATGGTTTCCAGGGCTCGCCTTCGCGATCGATCCGAATGGTCAGTTCATCGACGAACACGCGCCCGTGGAAGGCATGATCGTGACCGAGGTTTCGAGAGATTTAATCGAGCAAGCGCGCTCGTCCGGTTGCTTCACAGCGAACGAGGCCAGGCCCAATCTTTATGCGTCACCGCGGATCGTGGGTGGAACCCCTTAGACCCACCGGATACGGACTGTAGCGCACCTCCACCTCGACCTCTTGGATGGTGACGCTTCCGGTCAGACCGTCCGGCCGGCTCTCCAGCGACACCTCCAGCAGGTTCTCGCCCTTGCGGGGCACGCAGTCGCCGAGATTGAACTCCAGCCAGTGGTTGCGCGGGTTGGTGTAGGGATAGGCGTCGTCCTGCTTCCAGACGCGGCGGCACGTCTCGCCGGCCAGCGAGTGTCCGTTCAGGGCGATAGTGAACCGGTCCGCGGATACGACGTTGGTCAGGTAGATGCGCAGCGTCGTCCCGCTGACGCGGCTGTCGACCGCGGCGATGTCGTCGGCGATGGTGAAGGGAATCTGATGAGCCGCGGTGGGGAGGGGCGGGGAAAGCTCGTGCGGGACGTGGTGGCGATAGTCGACCCGCGCCGCGCCGTCGTACTTGCGGGCTAGGGCATAGCGCTTGTCGCGCTCGCGGACGAGCTGCGGCGCGCCGATCATGGTGAGGATGTTGCGCTCCGCGTCGCCGAGGGGCCAGTCCATCATCCAAGTGTACAGGCCGTCGACGCCCTTCTCCCAGTAGTTGGCCGCGGCGGCCCGGAAGTGCTCCAAGCTGGGGTACCGCCTGCCGCTGGCACCGACGACTTGATCCTGCGTGTAGTGCTGCAGGAATCCGTAGACGGAGGCACCCGCGTCGTGGGCCGGACCGACCACCCAGTCGAAGGGCATGTCGGGGTCGAGAACGGTGTAGATATAGGCCACCGGCACGACGAAGTCGAGCAGCCCTTCGCCGAGCCAAGTCCTCACGTCGAGGCCCTGCCCCAAGTTGCCCTGCTCCGTGGGGAAGATCCGCGCGCCCACCACGCCGGGCTCGCCCGACCGCGAGCGCACCATCTCCGCCGAGCGCCGCACCCACTCGGTCATGGCCGCCGTGTTTTCGGGGGTCCCTCCATCGTTGAAGTAGAAGTACCCGCGCTCGCTGAAAGCAGCGGTGAAGTCCAGCTCGACACCCTGGATGGGGTATTCGGTGACGAGCTCGCACAGCACATCGCACTTGAGGTCCCGGACGCGCTCTTCGGCCCAGCCAGCGCCGCCGTTCTCGATTTCGAGCTCTGGGTACATGCCGCCAAGCCGCTGCAGGCGCATATTGGCGATGAAGTCCAAGCCGTGCTCGTGGGCGCGGTCGATGAGCACCCGCAGCGGGTCGAGGCCGCGCTCCATCAGGCTGAGCATGCACGCCGCCGCCCGCCATGCGTAATTTTGCTCCGACCGCGGTCTCCCGTCCTCGACGGCGAACATCTTCCCCACCTTCGTGGGGTAGAAGGCACCGTCGCCGCGCTCGACGCAGTAGCTGAAGGTGTCGACGGCCGTACCCGCGACCTCGTCGATGGGTATCCAGGCGTCCTCGAGGCGCATGGGCGGCTCGAAGTGCCACAGGTACGAGTGCCGCGCGTCGTTGTGGTAGATCGTCCTGCGCCGTCTCATGGGACTCTCCTTCCCAGGCAGTAAGAGGACGGGTTGACTAAAACAGAAATCCGCCGTTGAGTTGACCTCAACAGCGGGTTTCGTGCGCTAGATGGCGATATATCAGGTCCGGATCTTATCGAACAACGCCGTTACCTCCTCCTCCTTCTCAAGGCTGCGCTTGCCGATATACCCCTCGCCAAAGTAGATGGCCAGCGCGACCAGGATTTCCACCCCGGTGTAAATCTCAAACCGGTCGGTGTACTGAATCATAATGAAATAGGTGATCACGCCGCCGATAAACGACAAGATTGCACCCCGTGCGGTCGGGCGTTTCCATATCATCCCGAGCATCAATGGGATCGCGATGGGCGAGATGAGGCCGCCGAACAGTTTCACGGTCAGAGAAAACACCTTGTTCATGCCCTGACTCTGGGAGATCACGATTGCGGTCACCAGAACCGCGATACCGAAAATCGCCGTCGTGGTCATTCCCGCCCTGAACAACGCCTTGTCGTCGATCTCGCGCTTGAAGTTGCGCTGGTAGAAATCCTTGGTGAACACCGCGGCAAGGGCGTTGATATCGCTGTCTATCATGGACATGGTCGCGGCAAACATGGAGCATACCAGCAGTCCGATCAGCCCTGGTGCCAGAGTCGACAGTATCTTCTGCGTTACGAGGATATAGGTCTGATCCAAGTCGAAGCCGGCGATGGGTTGCAGGGTGACCGGATCGAAGTGTTCGGGCATCAGCAGCGGCGCAGCCCAAGCGGGAACGAAGATGACGATGGGATAGCACAAGTAGAGAATCGCCGACAAGAGCGCCGCCTTCTGGGCATCCCTCGGCTTTTCCACCGACACGAACCGCTGCGCCAGTCCCCAGGTGCCCCCGTTGTAGCTGAGAATGATCACAACCACATAGACCAGCCAGAAGCTAGCGCTGATCCCCTCGGCCGCGTTGAAAAAGCCGGCGCGCTCCGGTGGCAAGCTGTCCCACATCGCGTTCCAGCCTCCCACCATATCGAGCACGATGAACAGCACGGCCAGACTCATGACGAGCTGTACCACAAACTGCACTAGATCCGTCAGTACGGTAGCCCACAGCCCGCCAATGAATACGTAGGCGATGGTGATAAGACCCGAAACGACGATAACAGGCACCACCTCCCAGCCGGTAACCACGTGGACGACAATGGAGATTGCGAACAGCTTGATGCCGAGGTCGATGAACTTGATGAGAATACCGGAAACCGCGATCAGACCCCGCACGGAATTGCCGTAGCGCGCTTCCAGATATTCCACTGGGGTCAGAACTTTCAACCTGGACCATCTCGGTGCCCAGATGAGGCATCCGAGTACCAGCGCCACGAACACCCCAAGCGAAAACAGGGTCCACATGCTGAATCCCGTGACCGCGGCACGGCCGGCAAAACCCACAAACACGACCGCGCTGTACCCCGACACGTGGTGCGAGATGGCCGCCATCCACCAGGGTAACCCGTGCCCGGCCACGAAATACTGGTCCACATTGCTGGACTTCCGCTTAGCTATAATTCCGATCCAGGTCATCAATGCCCCGTAGACCGCAATTACGGCATAATCGGTTTGTGTCAGCATAGGTCTTTCCCGCGAGAAAACCTGTTCAGAAGTGGATACGAGGAATCTGGCTCGGGCGTCCGTCCTCCGCAGCAGCATTGCTACGGAGGACGGTAAACCTCAACGCCTCAAATGCTCAGGTCACCACCGTTACCGAGCACCCACTGGGATTTACGCCAGGTCGAAGCGATCGAGATTCATCACCTTGTTCCACGCGGCCACGAAGTCGCGCACGAACACTTGCTGCGCGTCGTCGCATCCGTAGACTTCCGCGTAGGCTCGAAGCTCGGAGTTTGAACCGAAGACGAGGTCCACCCTGGTGCCGGTCCACTTGAGATCACCGGTCTGGCTGTCGCGACCCTCGAACACGCCCTCCGCCGAGGAGGACGCCTGCCACTCGGTGTTCATGTCGAGCAGATTGACGAAGAAGTCGTTGGTCAACGCCCCTGGCCGATCAGTGAACACTCCGTGCTCAGACTGCCCGCTGTTCGCATTCAAGACGCGCATTCCGCCGAGGAGCGCCGTCATCTCGGGAGCGGTCAGCGTCAGCATGTAGGCCCGCTCCACCAGCAGCTCTTCCGACTTACCTTCCTGCCCCGCTTGGAGGTAGTTGCGGAACCCGTCTGCGGTGGGTTCGAGCACGGCAAACGACTCCTCGTCGGTCCACTCCTGCGACGCGTCGGTGCGCCCCGGTGCAAAGGGGACCTGCACGTCGCGACCGGCAGCCTGGGCAGCCTGCTCGACGCCTGCGCACCCAGCCAAGACAATCAGGTCGGCGAGGGAGACCTTCTTGCCACCGTTCTGCGAGTTGTTGAAATCTGCCTGGATCTGCTCCAGTGTCTGCAGCACCCCGTTGAGCGCGGACGGATCGTTCACTGCCCAGTCCTTTTGCGGGGCGAGGCGGATGCGCGCGCCGTTCGCTCCACCGCGTTTGTCCGTGCCGCGGAACGATGACGCCGATGCCCAAGCGGTCGAGACCAATTGGGAAACGGACAATCCCGAGGCGAGGATCTTCGTCTTGAGGTCGGCGACATCCTGCTCCCCGACCAACTCGTGATCCACAGCGGGAACGGGGTCTTGCCACAACTGCGGCTCTGTGGGAACTAAGGGCCCGACATACCGACTAAGGGGTCCCATGTCGCGGTGGAGCAGCTTGAACCACGCCTTGGCAAAAGCGTCTTCGAGGTCCGCGGGATTTTCGAGGAAGCGCTTGGAAATCGGCGCGTAGTCCGGGTCCTCTCGCAGTGAGAGGTCCGTGGTGAGCATCATGGGGGCGTGCTTCTTTGAAGGACAGTGCGCGTCCGGCACGGTGGCTACTTCAGCGGCATTCTTAGGAGCATATTGACATTTGCCAGCAGGACTCTTCGTCAGCTCCCACTCGTGGGCGTGCAGGTTCTCCATAAAGTTGTTGTCCCACTTCACCGGGTTATTGGTCCAGGCGCCTTCCAAGCCGCTGGTGACCGTATCGCTGCCTTTGCCGCTGCCGTGGCTGTTCTTCCAGCCGAAGCCTTGCTCTTCTATGCCAGCCCCCTCTGGTTCGGGACCGACATTATCCTCAGCGGCAGCACCATGTGCTTTGCCGAACGTGTGGCCGCCGGCAATAAGCGCAACCGTCTCCTCGTCATTCATCGCCATGCGTTTGAACGTCTGGCGAATGTACTGCGCCGCTGCGACCGGGTCCGGGTTGCCGTTCGGCCCCTCTGGGTTCACGTAAATCAGGCCCATGTGGTCGGCACCGAGCGGTCCCTGAAGATCGCCGTCGGCGTCGTGGCGTTGATCGTCGAGCCACGTCGTCTCGTCGCCCCAGTCCGTCTCATCCGCCTCCCACACGTCCGGGCGTCCGAAGGCGAAACCAAAGGTCTTGAATCCCATCGACTCCAGGGCGCAGTTGCCGGCGAAGAGGAGCAGGTCGGCCCAGGAGAGGTTCCGGCCGTACTTCTGCTTGACTGGCCAGAGCAAGCGGCGCGCCTTGTCCAAGCTCGCGTTGTCGGGCCAACTGTTGAGGGGTGCAAAGCGTTGGTGGCCGGAGCCGCCACCGCCGCGGCCGTCGCTGATGCGGTACGTGCCAGCGGCGTGCCAGGTCATGCGGATGAAGAGTGGCCCATAGTGGCCGTAGTCGGCTGGCCACCAATCTTGCGAGGTCGTCATGACCTCTTCGATGTCCTGCTTCAGCGAATCGACGTCAAGGGTCTTAACCGCCTCGGCGTAGTCGAAATCCTCGTCCATCGGATCGGACAGGGGAGAATTCTGGCGGAGACCCTTCAGGCTCAGTTGATCTGGCCACCAGTCTTGGTTGGAAGTCATTTTGTTCCTCCTGTGAAATGTTCTGAGTATGGCGCAACCTTCTAAAATCGTTGCAAGCCTGCGGATTTAGGAAGAATAATAAAATGCGTTCTCACGTTCCCAAGCAAGGGGAATCTGGCGGAAAATGGGGCAGGTTCGGGCGTCCACCCTTCGCAGTAGCGCTGCTACCGAGGACGCCCCTAACACTGGAGGTAAACGGGAGTTCGGCTTGGTGCGAGGGCATCCGGTGTGGGAGACTATATTCCTTGTAGGAGGCGAGTTGCCTCGCGACGCACGCGGCCGGACGGGTGCGTAACTAAGTGTTGTGTAATGTCGACCCCAAGGGCTGCAAGAGATGATTCGTCAGACAGTCCGGCCAGCAGCGCTAGTGGCAGGCGTGTACCATCGCTTGTTACAACTCTCTGTGCCAACGGATGAATCCACTCTTTCTGGCTAGCATTGACGAGTCGTCCGACCGCCCAAGCTGCTTGAGTACGAACTTGGACGTGCTGATCTCCGACCAGCGCAGCTAGGATCGGTTGCATGTTTGGACATTGGCCTAAACCGAGCGATACAGCAGCATCTTTGCGTTCCAACCAGGACCCGCAGGCGAGTCGCGTTACTGCCGCGTCGGCATCGTCTCCGTCAATTGCTCCGATAGCGATCGCCAGTGCAATAGGGGCACCCCCTATGCCAGTAGAGCCAAAACCCTGCTCGGCCCTCGATATGGAAGCGATGCTGTCCACGAGACTTGTTCGTACGTCCTCCGGCACCCGAGAAGATCGATGTGTGATGCGAGAGCATATTCTGCGCTTGTGATCTACCATTACGAAGGGATGGCGGAGCAGTTTGATGACTTCATCCCAACTAGCTTGGCTGGGAAACAACAGGTTGAGCAGTGCTAGGGTCTCGCCTGTGTTGTCTCCAAGGGTGTAAGACCGGCGACGAGCCTCGGAGAGAGCTTCTGTAGCCATGCTTCCGAATTGCTCTATCAAGGTAGCCGCGGCGGTCTCGTCGAGGATTCTCAGGTCGCCTAGTGCCGATAGGGCGTAGAGATCACCTTGTGTTGCACGCGCTGCTACCTCTGCTTGAGCATTGCAGTTTCCATTGGCCGCAAACCACCCAAGGAGCGCAGTTCCTAATTGGCCGGAATCGCATTGCCCAATTTCCCACAGCGCCTGTCGGTCTGGAGCACTGACTTGGTCGAAGTCAAGCAGGTCGACGCTTCTTGCCAAGTCTTCGACCAATGGGTCAGGTGGGGGGATCTGGCTCGCAATTAGGTGCACAACTTCCGCATGCATAGTCTTGGTGGCTGTCGGCAGCAAGCCGATCACGGCCTTAAGCGTATAGGTTGGTACATGAAACGTGTGTTGTGTCCCTGCGAGAAGGTCACCTGAGTTCCCGTTCAGGAGTTGGATGCTCCGCATGAGAAGCTGAGAGGCAGGCTGTTCGTCCATGAGGTCACCGGCTATCGCCAATGCCTCAAAGTTGTTGAGCGCCGTGGTGTATGTCCAGGTACGGAGTGGAATCTTGTTCACAGCCGTGGATAGGGCTCTAAGCGGGCCAACGCTGTGGAAACGATCTATAGCGAGCTTAAGTGACTGGTTGTCGCCACTTCGGCGGAGTGCGTCGAGTCCCTCGACTAGCTCTGAGACCTCCTTGCAGGAGGTTGATGCACTCATTAGGCGATTTCGGGCACGAAGCGCAGATGCTGCTCGCCAGCCGCCTTGCTCGCCTGTGATATCGGCACTGAGCTCAGCCGCGAAAAGCCCCCGAGTTCCTGGTTTTTCGGTGTAGAAAGACACTGAAGAATCCTCAGAATCCTTTGCCCAAGATCTATATCGAGAAAACTCGGTTGCACTGAGTGCCGACGAGATAGTCCCCGATCTCCACCAGGAGACGGCGGTGTCAGAGGCGGTCAACAGTTTAGCTAGGTCGCGATCTTCGAAGGATGCTGTCTCAAAGAGTATCCATGCCGCGGCAGACGCGAGAGCTGATACAGTGATGTCGGCGGCGTCGCCGACGAAGAATCGCTGTGCTGCGACTGCGTCGTCACGGGCTCCAGAGACATCGCCCGTCTCGGCCTTGATCCGGGATCGTTGGACGAGAACCCATCCGTGATCGATCGGCAGGAGACAGTCTTCATTGAGTAGGTCATCCAAGACTGTTAGGGCTGAGGCGTGCTGCTCTGTCCGCCCAAGAGTGCAGGCAAGGAACACTCCACTGGCCGCTTTAGCGTCGGTAGTCGAGGCAGAGGCGAATACCCCACGTAACTGATGGACTGAGTCTGTCATCGCCCAATTCCAGATTGCAGCCACGAACCGCCAAGTCCAGTCTGAATTCGCGCTGGCACTCTCTGGGTTCGGCACGTCGGGGTGCTTATTGGCGAACTGCTTCAGGTCTCGAAAGCGGCCCTCTGTCAGTAGTGCCACCCCTTCCACCGAGTCGATAACCCTATCATATCCGACGTTGGGATGGGGGGCGATTAGCCTAGGCGCAACGAGCGCATAGCGAAGGCGTCTAGGCGGCGCGATGCTCTCGGCAGCGGCTGAGAATGCAGTTCCTTCTAGGGCCGGTGCAGCCCGCTGCTCGGACGCGACCGAGAGCAAGTCCCCAGCGTGCTGCTGGTCGATAGTCTGGTGCGCCGGGACAAGAATCTTGCAGCCTTGGTGAGTGGATGTGACTGTATCTGTGGTGACATGAACCCAGTAAGAGACATTCTTGTCAATATCGTGGAGAATGAGCAAGTGAGGCAAACAGTGCGTCACCCAGGCATCGAAATGCTTTGTCCCAGCCTCGTAGTACCACCACCCCAAGACCTCTTTCTTCTCGCCGAGATGGGGTTTCCTAAAGTAGCTCTTACCGGCCTTAACTTGGGCTCCGACGATGAGACCTAGATCAAATCCTCTAGCATCTCTCACCTGAACGAAGAGATCGGTGCCTAGATCGTGCTCTTGGTTACGTACCGGACCCCAGCCAATCAACTCAAAATGAGAACATACTGCACTCACTCCAGCAGTTCCGGTCTGTTGCTCCCTACTCGCTTGCATGGGGTGGCCTAGAGGTGAGCACTTGGTGGCGTCTGCGGTTCACGGATCGCCGTCCTAGAGGAGATGTTAGCCTCTGAAGAGGGACAAGGGCCATTTCGAATCGGACAGGGAAGAATTCTGGCATGTTCTGATTATGGCGCAACCTTCTGGAATCGTTGCAGGCCTACGGATAGGAAAATAAAAGACGTTCTCTCGTTCCCTGACAAGGGGAATCTGGCTCGGAAAATGGCGCAGGTTCGGGCGTCCATATTCCGCAGTAGCCCGAACGATTCTGTGCGGCGACAAGCGATTCATCAGGGACCCTGCTGGACCCTTGTGTACGTTTTCAGCGAACTGCATATTGCCGATATTGGTGCCTTATTTTTCCTATACATATATAATATATAGGTCAATCCATGATATCTAGAATACGCCGCGAAACTAGGTTCCTGTCTCCAATCCGATTCCCCTCCATGAAGCGATTCATTGCGACAGTCGCCCTCTTGTTTACCACCCTCGCAGGTGCCCAGGAACCGGGCGGCATAATTGAATGGCCGTACGTCGGTGCCGAGCAGGCACACACCAAGTACTCGGCGGCTGAGGAGATCACGGCCGCGAATGTCGACGAACTGGAGATCGTCTGGCAATGGGAGCCGAACGAGATGCCCCTCGAGGAGTACGGCACCCGACCGGGGCCATTCCAGGCAACGCCCATCATGATCGGTAACGTCCTCTACCTCTCCACCATGTACATGCGCGTGGTGGCTCTCGACGCGGAGACGGGTGCCGGACTGTGGACCTTCGATCCCAAGGCCTACGAAGGGGGACCCAAGGGTGTGGGGCCGAGGGGCTTCAAGCACCGGGGTATCGCCTACTGGAGCGACGGCGACGACGACCGCGTTTTCCTCAACAGCCGCGACCGGCTGTACGCAATCGATGCCGCGACCGGCGAGCTGGACACGGGCTTCGGCGAGAGCGGGAGCGTTGTGCTGACCGAGGGCCATGGCCGCCCGGTGACCCGCTACGAGTTCGACCAAACCTCGCCGCCGGTGGTGTTCGAGGACCTAGTGATCGTGGGGAGCCGCGTGCCCGACCGGCTGCAGCGCAAGTTCGACACCCCCGGGACGGTGCAGGCGTTCGACGTGCTCACGGGCGAGCGGCAATGGGTGTTTTTCACCATCCCGCAATCGAGCGACGACTTCGGCGCAGATACCTGGGAGGACGAGTCGTGGCGCTACACCGGCCACGCCAACGCCTGGGGCTTCATGTCGCTCGATGCCGAGCGCGGGCTGCTGTACGTGCCGACCAGCACGCCGAGCAGCGACTACTGGGGTGGCCGCCGGGTGGGGGCGAACCTGTTCGCCGAGTCGCTAGTGTGCCTCAATGCACGCACAGGCGAGCGTCGCTGGCACTTCCAGATGGTGCACCACGGCGTGTGGGACTACGACCTGTCCGCAGCGCCCAATCTGGTGACTATCAGGGTGGACGGGCGCGAGATCGACGCGGTGGCGCAAGTCTCGAAGCAGGGTTTCACGTACGTGTTCGACCGGGTGACGGGCGAGCCGGTGTGGCCGATCGAGGAACGTGCGGTGGACACCACGACGGACGTGCCGGGCGAGGTGCTGTATCCGACGCAACCTTATCCGACCAAGCCGCCGCCGTTCAGCAGGCAGGGGGTGTCGCTGGAGGACGCGAACGACCTGACGCCGGAGATCCACGCGCTCGCGGTGGAGCAGATGCAGCGATTCCGGATGGGTCCGCTGTTCACGCCGCCGAGCCTTCAGGGAACGCTCCAGCTCCCGGGCGCTCGCGGCGGAGCGAGCTGAGGTGGGGCGGCGTTCGACCCCGAAACGGGGCTTTTTTACGTGCGGGCATCTGAAGAGGTCGAAACGAATCAGGTGTGCCGGAACGGGGGTGACGATCCGGAGATCGACGTCGAGTACAGCAACAACTGTCCTTATGGCGCGTCGCTCATCATGTTTCGGGAGGCGGGCGGATCCGGGGCCGTACAGACTCCACCGAGCAAGCTCGGTCCGATTCCGCTCATCAAGCCGCCGTACGCGCACTTGGTGGCGATCGACCTCAATGTGGGCGAGATTGCGTGGAAGGTACCGTTTGGCGAGGGGAGCTCCAGTCTGCGAAATCATCCGTTGCTCGATGGTATCGAGTTGCCTCCACGGCTGGGCGCACGTGGCAATTCCGGCCCGCTGGTGACGAAGGGTGGGTTGGTGTTCCTCGGCGGAGGCGCTCCGTACCTCTACGCATTTGACAAGGTGACGGGGGCCGAGATCTGGCGGGTCGCGACGCCGTTTCCAACGAGTGCGAACCCAATGACCTACCGCGCACAGTCGGGGCGGCAGTTCGTCGTCATCGCGACGGGCACCGGGCCGGACGCCGCGCTCGTCGCCTTCGCGCGACCGAAGTAGCCAAGTGGGTCACCGGTGCGAGGTGGTGGTGCCGAGTCGGATCCCGCGTCGCAGTGGGAAGCGGGTGAAGAGAAAGAAGCAAACCATGTCAACAATCCAATACACAAAATCACTTCCCGTAGTCGCTGAACCCGATGTTCTCGTTTGCGGAACGGGGCTGGCGGGTATTGGTGCGGCTGTTGGCGCGGCGCGGAACGGGGCTTCTGTGATGGCAGTCGATCGCATGGGATTTGCCGGTGGGTTCTTTACGAACATCATCGGCTCGGCGTTCGATGGATTCGTTTACGAAGAGACGGGTAAGCCTGTTGTGGGTGGACTCGTCTTTGAGATGCTCGAACGAATGGGTGTGGTTGAGCCCGGACAGGCTTCACATCTCTCATACAACGTGAACGGTGATTTCACCGAGGTCGAAAAGCATCCTGATCGCGTAATTCCGCGCACAGATCCGGAGTTGTTCAAGAAGGCTGCGGATGACGTTTTAGTCGAGTCTGGCGTCAATCTGCTTTTCCACACCCAGGTGTCTGACGTGATCGTGAAGGGCGACCGGGTGGACAGCGTCGTAGTCAGCAACAAAGACGGCCTCGTCGCTATACGACCGAGGTACGTTATCGATGCCACAGGTGATGCCGATGTCGCCGCCTGGGCGGGGTGTCCATACGAGATCGCCGAGTCGCTGCAGCCGATGAGCTTGCATTTCCGCATTGGCTTTGTTGAACTTACATTTGAGCTGCGTCGTAAATGTGCGGCCGTTCTGGAGAAGGCACGTGCCGCAGGAAAGATCGGCCTTTATGGCGGTCCGTGGCCGGCGACTTTCTCGGGGCGAGACATCTATTTCAATGTGATTCGCACTCCCGGCAACGCAACGAATCCGCAAGACTGGACGAACGCAGAACTCCAGGGCCGACGCGATGCGTGGACCATGTTCGAGCTCTGGCAAGAAGCACTACCCGAGTTCAAAGATGCCTACTTTTTCACCAGTGGTCCGACTGCTGGATCACGAGAATCCAGAAGAATCGTCGGCGATTACATGCTGACCGGCGACGATATAAGAACGGCGAAACGACAGGATGACGTGGTAGTGCTCGGGGCGTGGAGGATAGACCGGCATCCCGAGGACGCAGCCGGGTATCACGATCAGCCGATCGTACCGCCGTACGATATTGCGTACAGAACGTTGCTGCCGCAGGGCGTAGAAAATCTCTGGGTTGCGGGTCGTTGTCACTCGGCAACTTCAGAGGCCCTGGCATCAAGTCGAGTCACAGCCAACTCGATGGGCATGGGGCAGGCTGCTGGCACTGCCGCGGCGATAGCAAGGGCAACAGGTGTGGATAGTCGTGGCGTGCCGATGGCCGAGCTACAGGATCGATTGATTGCTGCTGATGTAATTCTCGATCCCGAATCAGCGATGCAGGGGCTATAGCTTTCGGTATATTCTGGAGTAGAGCCTGTTGCGCTCCAACTGGCGGCAGCCGTACCGAAGGAGTACTCCAATGCGCACCAGAAGCTTCGCTCCTTTCTTCCTGCTGACCTTGGTCTTTGCCGGCTGTGACCGTTCCACAGGACCGGACGCCGGGTACCTCGAGATACGGGAGGTGACCGTCGGCCCCACCCTAGCCAAGTGCTACGGCGTGGGCCTGCAGTCGTGCATGGTGGTTGACGGCAAGTTCTTCTACGACGGAATCGAAGGATTCGAATACGAGGCCGGCTACGCCTATCGCCTGCGGATCGGCCAGTACGATCCCTGGGATGGGAAGGAACCGCCGCAGGACGCCGGTCTGTACGCCTACCGCCTGCTGGAACAACTGGAGAAGACCCCGGCACCATCCACCCCCGCAACCGTGTCGGTGGGGCCGACGCGGGTGCTATGCGCTCAGAGTGACGACTTCTGCCTGGTGGTGGACGGCGCGCCGTACGACGACATGATCACTAACTTCGAATACGAGGCCGGCTACCACTACATCCTCGAGGCCAACAAGTATGGCGATGGCCGGTACGTGTTGAGTGAAGTCGTCTCGAGCACCAAGGTAACGGGCACGGAAGAGGAGATTACCGTGGATGCCCACAGGGTCGAGTGCGACGACGGCTATCCCGGGTACTGCAAGGTCGTCAACGGCACCCCCTTCCGCGGCGAGATCGTGGGCTTCCAGCCCTGGCACGACTACGGCTATCGCCTGCGCGTCGAGCGGTTCGGCATGTTTCCCGACGGTCTGACCGAGTCACCCTATGTTCCAGCCTACGGATATCGCTGGCTGGAGACGCTTGAGAGTACTCCAATCGATTAATTCCCTCCTGACAGACGGCAGGAAAGTACTTTATTTTTCCTATACATTGCAGGCGCTGATAAAGAAATAGGCGACGATGGATTTTGCATCCTATTACAAACTACTAGAGCGCGAGTTGGTTCAGGCCGCGAAGTTGAGGAGGTTTCCATGTTGACAGACGAACAGGTGCGACAGTTTCGCGAAGATGGCTATCTCGTTTTTGCAGCCCTGATACAAGGCGAGCAATTGGCCCATTACAAGCAGGTGTTTGATGAACTGGTCGCAGCGGGATGCAAATTGACCGAGCAGGTGCCGCACTGGACGCTTGAGTTGGACGAGCGCGGCGAACCCCGAGCGGGTTTGTTGCACAAAATTCAGGGGGTTTGCGTGGTCGATGCCCGCGTGTTGGAACTGGCGCGTGAGCCGGCGATTTTAGACCGCGTGGCCGTATTGATCGGTGAAAATATCGATGTGTTTGGCACCAAGTTTTTTCCCAAGTTGCCCAATGGCGGCACTTCAACGGGCTGGCATCAGGACAGTTTTTATTTCGGCACCGATACGGATCGCATTATCAGTTGCGGGATTTATCTGGAAGATTCAGATGTGGAGAATGGGTGTTTGCGGGTGGTGCCCGGCAGCCACCGGATGGGCGAGATTGTCGAGCACCGCAGAAATCCAAGCAGGCATGGCAGTTGGACAAAGGTCGATGAATCGCAGGCTGTGGATGTGGTCATTCCCGCTGGTACGGTTGTGCTGTTTTCCGCCAATCTCCTGCACGGTGCTTATGACAACCACAGCAATCGCACGCGCTATAGCACGGCATGGCATTATATGCCCGAAGACCTCAATCCAGAAAAGTTTCTCAAGGGAATATACGAAGATCGACATGTGGCGTGTAAGCATTGAGAAGCGGGGACTGGGGGCTGAGGACTGCATAGTACCGATATCTATGCCTATTTTTCCTATACATAATTCGATCTGTCCAGGAGGAGTCTATGCTTTCACAGGAGCAACTGACGCAATATGACCGAGATGGGTATGTGCTGGTGTCGGGATTGATTCCAGAAGAGACAATTGCCAATGCGGAAGCTGCGATGTGGTCTGTGCTCGGGATGGATCGGGATGATCCAGCTTCGTGGTCTCCTTTGCCAGACGAAACAGCTGGGGTAAACACAATCGTCAGCCAGGGGGTGATTGAACATTTTGGGGTTCAAGATCCCGCGTTGTTGGCTTGTTGTACTCCTGCATTTTACGAAGTACAGAGCCAACTGGCTCGGGAAAATGCAGGTGCATTTCACTGTCAGAAGCCACAACCAGAGGGAGTCTGGGCACGCAGTGTATTTCCGGTTTCGAAAGACTGGGATTATAGCAATGGGCACGTCGATGGTGGACATCGACCTTTCAATGTCTTTCCCGGATCATTCCGCGTCTCTTCCCTGACCTATCTCGATTCTGGTGTTGCGCAGGGTGGTGGTACTGCGGTCTGGCCAGGATCGCATCGGAAGCTCGGCGAGGCTGCAGTGCAGGCCCCTGACCGGTATCAAACTCTGTCAGATTTTAAGAAGCCGCAACAAAGGTTCAGTCTAGGAGAGCCGATTGAGTTGAGGCCGTCCCGAGGAGATGTACTGTTTTTTCATTATCTATTGGTACACTCTGGATCTCTCAATACAAGTAACAAACCGCGTTTTGCATTCCGGTTGATGTGTACCTGTGACGCCTGTCGCATCTGGGAAAAGTATGGCAAGTGGAATATCTGGATGCCCTGATGCGGCGATGATCTTCATCATGTGTTTTACTTTTTTAAAATACATGTAAATGATTCTTGACATGCCATGCGATCAACCTCCTAACGACCCGATCCTCATGCTTCTTAAACGCGGTACGCAAATATCTTTGCCTGAAACATCCGGACCCGAATCGCCACCATCTCACCCACCTCGGATAAGTCGCTGTTGCCGTTCCAAGTGACCGTCTGGTCGAGCGAATCTCCTTGCAGCAGATCGCTTTCTGCGAAGGTCAGGCCGGCGATCGGATCGACGTCGGGGTGAATCCGCGAGGGAATGTTGCGCAGAGTCTCGACCTTGATCCAGCCACCCGGGCGACAGCGGTAGTTGAGCCTCAGCTGACTGGCGGTCCTCACTACGGTCGGCAAGGTAAACCGACCCTCCACATCCGTTTCAATGCCGCAGAATCTGTGGGGCTGCCACCGGGCCCACTGCAACACCGCCGCTCCTCTCTGCGGTGCGTTGTGCAGCGACGTGTGCCCTCCGTAGAGCGACCCCCAAGTGCCGTCCGGCAATTCCGCGATGCCGCTGCCCCAGGAATAGACCATGGCCGAGTCGGGTGTACCCGGACTTCCCACCGGAATAATCGGCTTGCGCTCCGGCCGCTGCCAAATCAAACCATCGCGACTGATGGCGAGCTGGCTGTCCACGTGGTCGGTGGCGTGATGGTAGGCCTGGACCAACATGCAGTGCAGATCATCTCTACCCGGATAGGGAAAGTAGTCGCCGCCGTAGAACGAGAGGTCGGGCTCGTCCTGACCATCTGGAAAGAGGAGCAGCTTGGGAGCGGGCCAGTGGTTGAAGTCCTTGGTCCGGGTCAGCCCAATCGCCCGGTGGAAGATGCCATCCTCCGGAACGCCGCTGCCGATCAGGTCGAACTGTTCCTGGGGGACGCCTTGGATGCGACAGTAGGCGTAGTAGTAACCGGATTTCTCGTCGTATCTGGCGGAGAGGCCTCCATCCATGGGAAAATCGGCGAGAATCTTGTCGGTCCGCTTCCAGTGAATGCGGTCGGGGGAGACCCACCCCATTACCCGGCCCTTGAGAATCAGTCTGGGCCCTTTGTAGGCTGGCCCCAAGTACTCCTGATCAGCCCACCACTTTTGTATGTATTCATCATCGACCTCCTCGCCCGCGTTGGCGAGCTCTCCAGTCTCCGAATTGATCAGAGCCCCCTCACAACCCATGCCCTTAAACCGCTCTTCAGGTGGCGCGGTTGGATCCTCGAATACCGCTTTGAGCAGGTCGCCCCCCACATCGGTAACTAGGTTGTTTTCCGTCGAGCCGTTCTGCTCGATGATGCCCAAGGTGGGACGGGTCCAGCGGTACGCGTCTTCACTTACCGCGTAAGCGACGTGTCTCCCTTGGTAGTAGAGTAGGTGGTATCGATCGTCTGCCTGCCACACCCGCACGGAATTGCCTACGCCATCGACGTCGCCTTCGAACTCGAGCGGAGTCGATTTGTTTGCCTCCTCGACCGCCAAGCGGATGCCGATGGGGGCATCGTAGAGTTCGAATGCGCCCGTTCGATCGACGGCACGATGGCCCGGAAAAACCTCCGTCCAATCGACCAATGGACGCCAATGCCCCGCGTTCTGCCTGGGCCTGACCCAATCTCCAGGATAATAACCGCGCAAATCCTTCCATCCGTTACTCATCGCAATCCCCTGTCTCCTATGGGGACGTTCTGTCCCGCCACAGATTATCTCAATCCATTAACATCGTATCTCGACACAAAATCCCAGATTAAACGACTGGTATTGGAGCCGTCGTAGCTAATATCAAACCAGACGTGCCCTCCGTCTATAACCCTGTAATGTTCTACAGAAGTATTGTTGTCTCCATCTGTATAGGAATAATGTTCTATTGTCATTCCACTATCATCCATACTATTTACTATCGGATCAGTACTGGTATTATTAAAACTCGTCCAATAAGCAAGCACCTCATCAATTGATGATAATCCCTCAGAACTCCCATCATAAGGGACAAATTTGTCTGCTGTACCATGAATATTAATCATCGCCATAGGGTGCGATGGGCTACAGTTGTTATGTGTTTCCTCCATCATTGTTCCCGCAACAGAACCAATAGCTGCTATTTTATCACTATGGTAGCAAGCAAGTGCATACGTAAAGAAAGCGCCGTTTGAGTAACCACAGGAATACACTCTTGCTAAATCAATATTATAATTGGCAGAAATTTCATCAATTAATGTTTCCACGAAGCCAAAGTCGTCTGCATTACTTTTATTTTCATCTAATTCTAAACCAGAATTCCAGTGCGGATCTCCATCCAGCAAGGTGCCTTGGGGATAAACCAGAATAAAATTTTCCATATCTGCCAAAGGCCGCATATCGGCGTATTTTAAGTATTGGTCTGCAATCCCACCATATCCGTGAAAGTTAAGCATTAGTGGAACTGCGGAAGTGCCATCGTAAGAATCAGGCACGTAGATAACATACTCTCTTGTTGTACCATCATGGGAAAGCGTTTGTGTAGATAAACCTGTTGTATTTGTATTGGGAGTATCAATCGGCGTTTTATCATTTTCTGAACAAGAAAATAGATTTGATAACGCTATAACGGTGAGGATTGAAAGTCTTCTCATTGTATTATCCTTTCCGAGTCGAAGTAATTCATATGATTGATTCTGCAAGCAGCTTGGCTGGCGATTACCACGGAAGCGAGAACGTCTTTACGTTTGTCATGAACTTCATGGCCTCGATCGCGCCTTCCTTAACCCCTAAGCCCGAGTCTTTTACGCCGCCAAACGGAGAGCATTCAATGCGATACCCGGGAACTTGATTGATATTGACCGTCCCCGTTCGAATGCGACGGACGCATTTCAGTGCGCTTGGCAGCTACGCCCGAGGAGAGTCCGAACTTGGAATCGTTGGCGACCGCGATGGCGTCGTCCTTTAATGCCTCGGCCGCGGCGAATTGAAAAACGTCACAGGCGCGCCCCACCTCGTACTTGGTCTCCCGCATACATAACCCGAACTCCATGCGGATCAGGCTGGCAAACTCGCCCGCCTGCTCAAGCAGAAGCTCGCGAGCTCTGGTCAGCACTTGCGACCGATCAAAGCGCGACGATTGTCCGTCAAAGGACCGTGTGCGGTCGATCACGGAGTCGAGGTGATCGCCGTTGATCTTGCTAACCGTACCGGCAATCGAACCATCGTAGGGATAGTGGACGGTCAAAGTATCCGCCGAACCGATTGCTTCTCCGCCTAAGTACGAAGGCAATTGCAGTGTTTCAACGTTTGCGGTGCTCATGTTTCACTCTGCGTAGTTCAGAAGCCGTCTGAAAATTCTCCTCGGGCTGCTTTTCGGGCTGGCGACCGGCCTTGGCGTCAAGCGTTTTTCATAGGGCGAGACGCCCTCGGTCCTAGATACTTTGAGCCGAGTGAGAGACCGAAACCCTAGTTTTCAGACAGCTTCTCAGGTCCTAAGAAGCTGTCTGAAAACCCTTAATGTAGCCGCTATTTGAACAGGCGTACTCATCGAGCCATATTGTATGCAATATGCCACCGATCTAACCGATGGACAATGGCAGCGGATCGAACCGTTGCTGCCCGCGCCGCGTTGGCGGCCAGGCGGTCCGGGTCGGCCGCCGCGGGATCGACGCCAAATCGTCAATGGCCTTTTGTATTTGAACAAGACGGGGGGTCCTTGGGCTTTGTTGCCTGCTTGTTTTGGGCCGTGGAAAACGGGGTATGATTCCTTTCGTCGCTGGAGCCTGCAAGGGGTCTGGCCGCTGGTGTTGGATCGGCTGACCCAGCAGGAGCGCACAGAGAGCGGCCGGGCTGCGATGCCGTCGGCGGGCGGGGTTGATAGTCAGACGATCAAGACAGCAACCCAAGGTACAACAATCGGGTATGACGCGGGCAAAAAGATCAAAGGACGCAACCGGCATCTATTGGTGGATACTTCAGGTTTGCTTCGACAGGTGGTGGTCACCGCCGCCGATGTCGATGACCGGGATGGTTTGAAGCAGGTGTTGACCCGCTTGAAGACCGCCGGCGTGGCTCGGTTACGCAAGCTGTGGGCGGATGGCGGCTACCAAGGTGCGGCCATCCGAACGTGGGTGGCCAACCAAAAAAAGACGCACAAAATAGACTTGGAAGTCGTCGCCAAACAAGGCGGCGGCTTTGCGGTGTTACCACGCCGGTGGGTCGTCGAGCGCACCTTGGCGTGGTTGATGAATTTTCGCCGACATGCGAGAGATTATGAGGTCTTGACCCGACATAGCGACGCCTTGATTCAGGTTGCCATGATCCACTTGCTACTCAAACGGATCAAATAAAAAATAGAGTTTTCAGACAGCCTCTTAGGCTGGTTCCGGATTGAAAAGCCGTGCGATGTGTACGGCTTGGAAGAGCGTCGCTGGCTCTAGCTGCGTGCGCAGGGCGCGCTTGCGCGGCAGGAGCGTGGTTTCGCCGAGCATCGGCGGGCAAACCATCACTTCGACCCGGCCGCTGCCGATATTGAGATTGCCTCGGGGACATTTGGGCCACAGCGAGTGCAGGCCGCGAAAAGCCAGCGGCACGATGATCACGTCGGGCGGCAAGTAAGCAAAGAGCGCGTGCTGCATGGGCAGGCACTGATGCTCAAACGCGGCGGTGGTGCCCTCGCCATAGACGACGCCCGGCCGCTGTGCGAGGAGCTCGGCAAAGCGGCGCGTGGGATTTTTCGTGTCGGCCGAGCGGGTCATAATGACGTGCCCGTCAACGGCCTCCATCATGTGGTCAACTTCCTCGGTAGTAAAGCCAATCAGCGAAAAGGAGCGGCCGCCAATGCGCAGCGTTGCGGGTTCGGTCAGTCGGGCGCGGGCGAGGCTCACCGGCGCGGGGGGGTCGCGCCAGCCCATCAGTTCGAGGAAGCGGGGGTCGTGGAGCAGGCTGCTCATCACCGGATGGTCGAAGAGGCTGCGGTGCGTAGGGAGGAACAGGACCTTCTCCTGTTTGTTGGCTAAGTCGAGGTCGCGGGCAGTGGCGGCGAAGAGCGGATCGGCGCTTATAGTCAATTCAATGCCGAAAATGTCCAGCGATTTCCTGCCCCACTCGCTGCTTTGGGCGCTGGCGGCTTTGAGGCGCTCCGCTTCTGGGAGCTGGGCCGCTAGCAGGCTCATTTTTTTCTTTCCAGTGCGGTAGTAGAGGAAAGCCCACTGAAAAAGACGCGCCCGACGGCTCCATGGGCCGAGGCTCTGGCGTCGCCCAACGTGCTGGTATTCGAGAAATCGGCCCTTGCCCTTGGCCTTACTGTCGAGCAGCGGGGGCAGGACCACCAGATCGACTTCTCCCCGCGCTCGGCTCGCTAGCCGATTGACGTAGCTGACTAAGCGGCGCGTCAGGTCGATCATGTCACGGGTCAGGTAGCTATACTCTTGGCCGTACCAAAATTCCTTCGGCTTGATTTGGGCGGGGTCTTCGGAGTGGGCTTGGAGGAATTTGAGTAACATGCCCTTACCCAGCAGGACCAGCTTGCACAGCTTTTGGTGCCATTGGGTGCGCACCCGCCCCTCGATGCGGGCCAAGAGCAGGTCGGCGTCCGTGATAGCCTTCCACACCGATATACCGAGATAGATGAAGTTGCTATAGGTGTTGAAGCGGATGGCGAGGTGTTCGCCAGCAGCGAGGTAATCAACGACGCGTTCGGCAATCTCGCTAAGCAGGTCGCGCAGCGTCCCGGCGTGGCGCACCCCGTCGATTTCGCAGGCGTAGTGCTCGGCCAAGCGCGGGTCGTCGGCTGCATCGGTCGCGGGCTCTTTTTGCGCCGCACCGGATTGTATCTTCTCGGCGACGGCGTGGGCGTGGGACAGCGGCACGCGGGCGACCCGCAGCTTGACGAGGGCAGCTTCGCCTTCGTCGAGGATGTAGGGGTTGTCGCGGCCTAGGGCGTGTAGGTAGACCGATTGGTAGAGCGCGTGGAAATCGAGCGCGTCGCCGCGCCCGCGTTCGACGAAGAGCTGGCGCGTTGCTAGGTAGAGGCGGTTTGCTTGGTGGTAGTCGGGGCCGACGCGCTCGTAGTGCTCGTAGGCTTCTTGCAGGCGCTTATCGCGGAGCGGGGGAATGCCCTCGTGAATGGTGTCGATCAGCTCGGCGCGTCGCACGAGCGAATCGAGGTCGCCGCCCACCGGCCAGGTGATTTCGCTTGGATCGCAGTCGGCAAAGTGGCCGTCGCTGATGGCGACTTGCATCAGCTCTGCAGCCGCCTCGTCGTAGAGGCGCAGCATTTCGTCTAGATCCACGTCGCGCAGCAATTCGTCTAGATCCACTTTGCACCTGTCTTTCGGTTCGCGTTGGCAGCCTAGAGTGAGTTAATGCAATCCGCCTGTTTGGTCAAGCTGGTGCGAAGCGGCCCGAGGAGCCGACATGAAAAATCAACTCCTGCCGATGGCCGACAGTGTCTGCTGGTATGCAACCACCCCAGACAAACAGCCCGCAGCGGCGCACCATTACCTAGGCCCCCGTGCAGAGAAGCTACAATCCACCCGGTCCCAGATCTGCATCGATCAGACCCCGATGGTAATTCTTCCCCATCAAGTACTTGATTTCCAGCTCTACATCGCGCAAGACGACAGCCGGTAGCGCTTGCCCGTCCCGTTTGAGCAGTTCGACCTCCAGCACATTCCACCCCTGCACCGGCCTAAATTTTCCGTGCAAACGAAAGACATACCAATAGCCAAAAACCCGATAGCGCGGCGCATCCATCACGTACATCTGATTGACTTTGCGCAGCAGCGATTGCGGTAATTCTTTGCCGTTAAAAGCAAAGCGCAAGCGATCCCGCTCCGTCGTCTCCTGCACTCGCACCCGCAAGATCACCTCGTGGACCCGATCGACTTGGTCCCATTTTTTTAAGTCATCGCTCACCGCAAAACCCACCTGTAACGCCTGCCCCTTTGCCAACTCAATGGGTAGCGGATTAGCGACATTCGGCGCAATCGGCACCGGTGCCGGCGCGCTGCCCTCGCTGGGGATTCGATAGATCTTGTCCTTGGCCGCCATCGTCTCGGGGAAGGGTACCTCGCGCAGCTTCTGGTAGAAATCGGCCTTATACGGCCAACAGCCAAACCAATGCGCGATATAGAGGCCGTCGACTCCCTGCGCCCAATAGTTGCAAGCCCCCGCCCGCACCATTTCGATCGTCCCCTCGCCGACCCGGTCGCTGTCGATCCGACTCTGTAACGCCGGCAAAACCCGACACGCCGTCCCGTGTGCCGCTTTGACGAAGGCGCTGAAATCCGCCGACGGGTCCGCCGCTCCCGATGCCTCGGGCACGATCGCGTCGACAATGCCCTGGCGCATCCACTCCAATGGGTCCAGCCCCACCGCCCGGCAGCCATCCAGATTCGCCGGCACGCGCAGGACCAATTCTCTTGCCGGATCGCTCTTTTTTACAGCCGCGTAAACCCGCCCTATCCACTCGGTCATAATCTCCGTCCCCGCCGCAATCTCATCGGGGTGAAAATAATAGGGGCAGTAATTGAGCTGTAGCTCAAAACCGTCAACGGGATAGCGCGCGAGCACTTCCTCGACAATCGCCAAATTTTGCTCGCGCACTGCATCACAAGCGTAATCCCACGCGCGATACCCCGGCCACTCCGCGTCCACACCGCCCTTGCTGCCGATCTCCAACGGCTGCGGGTCGCGCTGCTCGGCGGCGAAGCGCGGATTTTCCCAGCTTTTCAACATCAACTCCCGCGGCCCCTGCTGCGGCAATAGCATCGCGTAGAGCAGCAGGCCATTGGCATGAGCTTTGTCGCAGAGCACTTGGAGCGGATCGCATCCGGCTTTAATCAATTGGGTGAAATTCTGGTTGGCCCGCTTCCAGATCAGATGCGGCCACTTCTTTATATCTCGTCCCCACAACGCACCCACCTGCGAATCGTAAAGCAGGCTCTGCGCATCGCCCAGGGTTAGCGACAGCGCCTCGACTGGCGTCCCCACCAACTCGTCTACCGCCGCCTCTAGCTCTTCTTTCTGCATCGGCGGCTCGTACATGTAGATCAGCGGGTGCCGACCGTCGTGGTCGAAAAAAATGCGTGGTTTGGCCATCGTCGTTTCCTTGCAATCGCTCAGTGCAGCCAGCCATTCGCCAAGCTGCGATCAAAGAAGCCGTCTGGAAATTCCTAAGCAAAGCCCCAAGCGCGAGCGAAAGCGTACGGTTAGCGCCCTTCTATTCCCCGCGATGCGCGACAACACCATGCGGATTTTCAAAGGCGTCGATCCACAAGCGGCACCATTCTTCGTAGTCGGTCAGCTCGCTGGACGGATCGCGACGGGAGCGCGCGACAAAGTCGGGGTGGCCGGTGCGGCCGGTGTGCTGGCCGCTGGGCTGGTAGCGCAGATCGAGCGACCAGCGGCATTGATCGGAGTAATTGGGGGTGGAGCGATGGGGCGTAAAGCGGCTCATGAGCACCACGTCGCCGCGCTTGCACTCCAAGGGAAAGGGTTCAATTTGGGGCATGGCCTCGGGGGCGATGGTGGTGCCGCCAGCCGCCAAATGCCGGAGATAGCCGGTTTCGACGAGGCCGGGCAAGACTTCCATGCAGCCAGTCTCGACCGTGGCTGCGGCCAAAGGCAGCCAGCAGGTGACCACGTCAGAGCCTTCGGCTTCCGGCATCATCACGCCAGCGTCTTGGTGCCAAGGCGCGTTGTGGAAAGAGGGGCCTTCGCGGTTTTCGTAGGCCTGCGGCGGCTTGGCTCGCAAGTGCTGGATGGGGTTGCAGATCAGCTTGGGACCCAAGAGGGATTCGATAAGGTCGAGCAGATTTTCGTTGCGCAAAAACTCGAACATCGCCCTCCCTCGATAGTGCATGATGTCCATACCGTGTCCGATCTCAGGGCACTGTTTGAACAGCAAGCCGTAGCGCGTGGCGAACGGGGCGTCCTCGTGCAGGTCCGCTATTTCGCCCTCGTCGTGCAGCGTCCGTGCGCGTGCGTCAATCCACGCCGACAGCTCGTCGATGACTGGCTGCAAGTCGTGGTGGGTGAGTGCCTCGCGGGCGATGATGACGCCGCGGGTGTTGAATTCTGTGATCTGTTCCGTCGAGAGTTTCATCGCGGTTTCTCCCCAATCCGTCGTTCGGGCAAATTAAAGAAACCACTGCCAAACTGTAAACGGCTCGGCAGAATACGCTGGACGAACTATGCAACATGGAACCTTTATTTAGAGACGATATATCGTCTATTTCAGGACGACATATCGTCTTCAGCGTTTGTTTTGAATATATTAGATAGGTTTTGAACCGCATCGGGCAATATCCATATCGTTAATTGAGCATGGAATGAGCCAATGAAGAAGAAGCAAGTTACCATCAGAGACATTGCACAGCAGTTGGGGATTTCGCATTCAACTGTCTCGCGGGCGCTATCTGAAAATCCGAAAGAGTCGGCTCTGGTGACGGAGAAGACCCGAAAACGGGTGGAACAAACAGCTGCCGAGATGGACTACAGACCCAATTTGATGGCGCGGGGGATTTCGACGGGGAAGACGGGTACTCTGGGTCTGATGGCCTACCACATTGCCCGGGAGACGGTTGGCCGTCAGTCCGTTCAGATTCTGAGAGCGGTTAACAGGCGGAGTTATCAGATCATGATGGGCCTAGCACCTGACCGGCGCCATGTGGATCAACTCGACGATCAGACCGTGCAGATCCAGCAGTTGCTTTCCCGGGGCATAGACGGACTGTTTATCAACACGCGGGGCGACATAGAGGAGTCCGAGCGCATTTTGAAGGCCGTAGGGGGACGAGTGCCAGTAGTGACGCTTGGCCATCCGACGCCCAATCTGAGCGGGGTCGTGTTGGATCATACAACGGATTTTTGCGCGGCCACCGAGTATTTGATCCGGTTGGGTCACGAGCAGATCGGGTTTATCGGCGCGGATTGGAATAAGACCAGGGTAGGTTCGGCTAAGGCCAAGGGATATCTGCTGGCGATGCAAAAGTACGGACTGATTCCCAAACGCATACCTGGTAGAACCGCTCTTGCAAAACCGGCGTATGACCTAGGCAAAAGGCTCAGCACTGAGGCATTTACGGCGTTTGTGTGCCGGAACGATTATACGGCGATCGGCCTTTGTCGCGGGCTACATGAGTCAGGTCTTCGCGTGCCCGAGGATATGGCTGTGGTGGGTAACGGCGATATCGATTTGGCGGCTTATACGACACCAACGCTGACGACTCTAGCAACTCCCTATGAGGCGGTTGCCCAAGCAGCGATGGAGCTGATGCTGGAACAGCTTGAGGGGCAGGATGCGCCTCGGCAAGTAACCTTGACATCGCCGCTGGTGGTGCGGGAATCCTGTGGGGCGAACAAATAAAGAACAATGAAATGATCGGAACAGTGCTTGACAGGGGGAAGACATATTTTTTTGCCAATAAGTGCACCCGTGTGTATTTTTTGTCCCGGATGTCTTCCGCGCTTCCGCGCTGACTGCGGCGACTACAGGAAGGCGACAGTGGGTGGATTACATCGCCTAATCGGCGATAGGACTAATAGGACTAGCTAATGCAAAAAAGCAAACTACCATCAAAGACAAGGAGTTGGCATTGGTGACGGAGAGGACGGGTACTTGGGGTCTGTTGACCCACAGGATTGCCCGGGAGATATCAGGCCGTCAGGCCGACCAGATTCTGAGGGCGGCAGACAGGCAGGATTATCAGATCCTGACGAGCTTAGCATCTCATCGGAGCGACCAGACCGTGCAGATCCAGCAGTTGCTTTCCCGGGGCATAGACGGACTGTTTATTGACGCGCGGGGCGACATAGAGGAGTCCGAGCGCATTTTGAAGGCCGTCAGGGGACGAGTGCCAGTAGTGACGCTTATCCATCCGACGCCCAATCTGAGCGGGGTCGTGTTGGACCATACAACGGATTTTTGCGAGGTCACTGAGCATTTGATCCGGTTGGGTCACGAGCAGATCGGGTTTATCGGCGCGGATTGGAATGAGACTCGCGTAGGTTCGGCCAAGGCCAAAGGATATCTGCTGGCGATGCAAAAGCACGGACTGATTCCCAAACGCATACCTGGTAGCCCCTTTGCAAAACCGGCGTATCACCTAGGCAAAAGGCTCCGGTGGTTCGGCACCGAGATATTTACGGCGTTTGTGTGCCGGAACGATTATACGGCGATCGGCCTTTGTCGCGGGCTACATGAGTCAGGTATTCGCGTGCCCGAGGATATGGCTGTGGTGGGCAACGGCGATATCGATTTAGCGGCTTATATGACACCGGCACTGACGACTCTGGCAACGCCCTACGAGGCGATTGCCCAAGCGGCGATGGAACTGATGCTGGAACAGCTTGAGGGGCAGGATGCGCCTCGGCAAGTAACCTTGACATCGCCTCTGGTGGTGCGGGAATCTTGTGGGGCGAACAGAAGTTCAAACCGCAGCTAAGACTTCTCGACGTTTTCCTATCTCCGTTCTACAGCAGCGCGATCTGAAGATCTGGGGATGCTCGCTCACCGTTGCAGAGCAGCGGACCGAGCGCCGCTGTCGGATGGTTGGATAGTTTACTTTTGGCAAAAATCACCTATTTTTTTCTTATCCACCTTGCGCAGGGAACCCGCATGTTGGTTCCCTTGTTGTATGTAGCAGAATGCTTAATGGAGGGGTCGCTCCCCTTTGCTTGGCGAATAGGCAGGAATGCCCCGCACACTCTGCGTGATTACGCGGGAACCCGCATGTCGGGTCACTTGCTAAATAGAATAGCCAGAATTCAGTGGAGGGGTCGCTCCCCTTTGCTTGGCGAATAGGCAGGAAATACTCCGCATACTCTGCGTGAGGTGGATATGGCCCGGCCCCCGTTTTATAGGGGGCCGACTCGCTACCCTTCACACAGAGGAGAGATTACCTCTATCATGCGGAATAGACTACTTTTTGCCTGTACGCTTTTCACCACCCTCGCATTATCCTCCACTCCAACGCTCGCCCAGCACTCGGTTGCACGCCAGTGGAACGAAGCCCTGTTGGAGACGATTGGCAGCGATTACGCCGATCCCACGATCCAAGCCCGCAACCTCTTCCACACCAGCATAGCCCTGTACGACGCTTGGGCGGCATACGGCGACGGCCCCGAGCAAACCTATCTGCTGGGCCAAACCGTAGGCAGCTTTACCGTCCCCTTTGCCGGAGTGCCTCGCCCCGATGATATAGAGGAGGCCCGCCGCCAAGCTATGAGCTATGCGGCCTACCGCCTCATCCAGTACCGCTTTGCCAATTCGCCTAGCTTGATGACGATATTCAGCCCCATTGAAGTGCTCATGGCCGACTTGGGCTACGATCCGGCCATCACCTCCACGGACTACGCCGACGGCAATCCCGCGGCCTTGGGCAACTACATCGCCCAGAGTCTGATCCAATTTGGCTTGCAGGACGGTTCCAACGAGCAGTTCGCGTACCGCAACCGCTTCTACGCGCCTTTCAATCCGTCTCTGGACCCTGCCCTGCCGGGCCCCAACGGCCTTCTTGATCCTAATTTCTGGCAGCCCCTCTATCTTGACACATACAACTCGTTTCTCACCGCCGACTGGGGTTATGTGATCCCCTTTGCCCTCAGCGAAGAGGACCTAACGATGTACCGACGGGACGGCAACGACGTTCCGGTGTATCACGATCCGGGACCGCCGCCTCATATAGCTTTCCAGCAGCCGTTGGACCGCTCATTCATCTACCTGTACCTTCTGGATCCTCGCGCCCGCACCGGATTGAGAATGGCGTCTGAAGAATATCAATGGGGTTTTGCCTTGGTATCGACTTGGGCGTCCCATCTCGATCCAGCCGATGGCGTCCTCTGGGATATTTCGCCTAGTGCCATCGGCAATGCTCCCGAACTCCCCCAGACGTTAGCCGAGTACCAAGCATTCTACAACATGCTCGAAGGCGGCGACGCCAGCCAAGGCCATCCGCTCAATCCCCACACCGGCCAGCCCTACGAAGAACAGTGGGTGCCGCGCGCCGACTACGCCCGAGTACTGGCCGAATTTTGGGCCGATGGCCCAGAGACCGAGACGCCGCCAGGCCATTGGTTTTCCATCCTCAACTACGTCAGCGACCACCCGCTTTTTGAAAAGCGCTTCAAAGGCGAAGGCCCAATCCTCGACGACCTTGAATGGGATGTCAAAGCCTACCTCGCTATGGGGGGTGCCATGCACGACGCGGCCGTGACCGCTTGGAGCATCAAGTGCTGGTACGACTATGTCCGCCCCATTTCGGCGATTCGCTGGCTGGCTGACCAAGGCCAGAGCAGCGACCCCGATCTGCCGGGCTATGACCCGGCTGGCATGATGCTTATCGACGGCTATATCGAGTTGGTTCAAGCCGGAGATCCGCTCGCTGGCGAGGACGGCGAACACATCGGCAAAATCAAGTTGAAATCTTGGCGCGGGCCGACTTACATTGCCGATCCCGACACTGACATAGCTGGCGTCGGCTGGGTATTAGCCGAGAACTGGTGGCCGTACCAACGGTCCAATTTTGTCACCCCGGCCTTTGCTGGCTACGTCTCGGGCCACTCGACCTTCTCGAGTGCCGCGGCCGAGATTTTGACCCGGCTCACTGGCGATCCGTTTTTCCCGGGAGGACTGGGCGAATTCCGCATTGAGCGCAACAGCTTTCTCGTCTTTGAGGAAGGCCCCAGCGTCGATGTGGTGTTGCAATGGGCTACCTACCAAGATGCCTCGGATCAGAGCTCTCTATCGCGTCTGTGGGGTGGCATCCATCCCCCTGCGGACGACATCCCCGCCCGCTTAATCGGCCCCCGCATTGGCGCGGACGCCTTTGCGCTGGCCGAAGGTTATTTCAGCCCGCCGACTCAAGGTGCGGCTCGCCGACCCGCTGCGTTGGTCGAGGATTTCACGGCTGAATTGCCGATGGAATTCGCCCTAGACCAAAACTACCCGAACCCATTCAACAGCGGCACGGCCATCACATTTGACCTGCCCTACCCAGAGACGGTGGGCTTAACCGTGTACACGATCTCTGGTCAGAAGGTGGCCACCTTAGTACGCGGAACCCGGGCTGCGGGGTATCACCAAGTGTTGTGGGATGGACGGGACGAGGACGGGGCCGAGCTAGCCAGCGGCGTGTACCTGTACCACTTGCAGGTCGGTGACCAGCTAAAAACGCGGAAAATGCTGTTGGTGCGCTGAAACACCCTGCGGCCAGAGAGGTAGCAGGTGTTACATACTTAATGAAGAAGTGGATCTGTGTGGTTTTGACGAAAAAGCGCTCGCCGCTTCGAGGTCTATTCACCGTTTTAATAGAAGGAAAGTAAAGTGGACAATGAGACCATCTTGGCTGTAAGGAGCCCGAGCAATCGCGTTGGGGGGCCTTATGCTGTGGTCTATAAACACATTGAGCAAGCGTGGGCAATCGTTGCTCTTGGCTGGCGAGAAGAGGACGTAGAGCGTCCCACGTTAGGCATACGCTACTTTGGGCCAAATGCGTCGACAGACTTCCCTAGGATTGGCGATAAATCAGCCTGGCTACTTCTTCCTGATGCTCTGCATAGAGGGATTCTTTTGAGCCTGCATTTAGAACCGATGATTCACTACAACGTGTTGCAGTTTCTAGACGAGGCGATTTCAGGCCAGCAGCTACGGGAGAGATTGACTCAGTGAAAACATAAAAACGCGGAAAATGCTGTTGGTGCGATAAGGCCGCCTGACTACTACCGCCGTCACCCCAAGTCCTCGGCGTGGTCTTCGATGTAGCGCTCGATCTCCGTTGCGCTCATCGCACCGGTAAAGGTTCCGCCGGGCGGCATGTAATAGAACGCCTCGGCGTAATCCAAGCCATGGGGCGCGCCGAGGCGTTGGTATTCACGCAAGCCAAAGAGGCGGATGTACTGGCGGTCGGCTTCCTCGTCATCGTCGCCCAAGGCGGGCAAGTACTTGCCCTGACGCGCCAGTCGTTCCTTGAGGCGACGGCCGTGGGCACCCGCAGGCCCTTGGGCCTTATTGGCGCTCATGGCGGCTACTTTTGTGTCGAGATGAGGCGCTATATCGACGATGGTGTTATAGGGTTGCCCAGGGCGGCAGGTCCAGTAGTAGAGGTCTTTGACCGAGTGAGGCTGCATACCACAGGCTAGTTGTTCGGGATAATCCTTGCCCATGCCAGCCATCCAGCGGGCCGCTTCGACGGCTTGGCCGGTGATGTAGTGATCGGGGTTTTCCTCCCAGTGGCCCCAAGGGCTGAAGGTGGTGATGGTGTCGATTTTGAGGGCGCGGATTAGAAAGACCAGCCGCGCCCTTAGCTCGGTGGGAGCGGCTTCGTCGAGGAAGTGATTGCGGTAGCCGAGGTGGATGACCTGTTTGAAGCCCAGTTCCCCGGCGAGCACTTCGATTTCGCGCTCATTCTGGAGGATGGTCTCGCCCATCGTGCCCGGCCCGCACTTCTCGTCGTTGGTGGTCTGGATCAAATAGGCCGTGTAGCCTTCGGCGATGAGCTTGGCGACGAGGCCAGCGCAGAAGAGGGGAATATCGTCGGCGTGGGCTTGGACGGCGGCCAGCACCTTGCCTTGGTGAGGTTTGTCTGGGGTGAGCTTTTCGACGGTTACCGGATTGACGGGGGTGTACCAGGGAATGCGAGGGTCGGGACTAGGGGCCATGGTCGGTTCCTTTTCGTGGTGGAGGACGGCTATACATAGGAATATGAAGCGCGGGAACCTAATACGCTATGTTGGATATGGTGACCTCTGACCGCGTCCCCAAGCTACTGAAGGCCGCTGCGATCCAGTGCCCGATATTGTATGGCCTCTGCTAGGTGCTGCGATTGAATTGGGGCGTCGGCCAAGTCGGCTATGGTGCGGGCGACTTTGAGGATGCGGTCGTAGGCGCGGGCCGAGAGGCCGAGGCGGGCCATGGCTTTTTCGAGCAGGGCCTGCCCGGCGTCGTCGAGCGAGCAGTGGCGGCGGATGTGCCGCGTGTTCATCTGGGCGTTGCAGAATAGCTCGCCGGCAAAGCGGTCGAGTTGCCGCTGGCGGGCGTCGTTGACGCGCTGGAGGATGTGCGCTGAGTTTTCGCCGCTTTGCTTGTTGGCCAAGTCGTCGTAGGCGAGGGCCGGCACTTCGATGTGGATGTCGATGCGGTCGAGGAGCGGCCCGGAAACGCGCGCGCGATAGCGGCGGATTGCGGCCGGAGAGCAGGTACAGGTGTGGCGGGCGTCCGCAAGGTAGCCGCAAGGGCAGGGATTCATTGCCGCGACGAGGGTAAAATCCGCTGGATAGGCGATAGCGATCTGCGCCCGCGTGATGGTGACGGTGTGGTCTTCGAGCGGCTGGCGCAGGGCCTCGACGACGTTGCGACGGAACTCGGGCAGTTCGTCGAGGAAGAGCACGCCGTGATGGGAGAGCGACACTTCGCCCGGGCGGGGGTACGCGCCGCCGCCGATGAGGCCCGCGTCTGAGATGGTGTGGTGCGGGGCGCGGAAGGGCCGGGTGGCGACTAGGGCTTGGCCTGGAGACAGGACGCCGGCGACGGAATGGATCTTAGTGGTAGCGAGCGCTTCTTGCAGGGTTGGTGTTGGAAGGATCGTGGGCAGGCGGCGGGCGAGCATGGTCTTGCCCGAGCCAGGCGGCCCGACCATGAGCAGATTGTGCCCTCCGCTGGCGGCGACTTCGAGGGCGCGTTTGGCGTGATCTTGGCCGCGCACATCCGCAAAGTCAACCCCGTAGTTGGCGTTGCTGCGAAATACTTCTTCCACGTTTAATTCATAGGGCCGTTGGCGTGCGTCGCCGGTCAGAACGGCTAGGGCTTCGCTCAGTGAACTGACGCCATAGACGAGCGGCCCATTGGCAATGGCGGCTTCGCGGGCATTTTGCGTCGGCACGATCATGCCGTAGAGGCCCTGCTGGTGCAGGGATGTAGCCATGGAAAGCATGCCGTGCACCGGGCGCACGCTGCCGTTGAGCGATAGCTCGCCCAAGAGCGCGAACTCGGCGAGGCCCAAGGGCTTGATCTGCTGGGAGGCCGCCAAGACGCCGACGGCTATGGGCAAGTCAAAAGCCGAGCCTTCCTTTTTGCGATCAGCCGGCGCGAGATTGATGGTGACCTTGCGGCGCGGCCACTGATAACCCGCGTTTTTGATGGCCGCTAAGACGCGCTCCTTGCTTTCGCGGACTGCGGAGTCGGGCAGGCCGACGACGGTGAAGGTCGGCAAGCTGCGGTCGGTATCGACTTCGACGTGGACTGGGTACGCGTCAATCCCGAGCGTGGCGGCCGAGAGAACGGTGGAGGGCATGCGGTTCCTTTCCGTTGAACAGGCAAGAGGAAACAAGAACCGTGCCAGCGGGGATGTGCTCTGAGGGCGGCAGGGATGTTGGAAGGCAGAATGGGAATTAGGCGATACGGAGTTGGTACCTAAAGGGCACAGCAGACGGAACCTACCCTAGCCGCCGCGTCTGCTACCAAGCCGCGTAAAACTCCTCCATGGAACGGTAGCGGGCTAGGCGGCCCGTCGATGCGCTCGGTGTCGCGCAGTGGATGGGCGGTACTCATGGGTATCTAGCCAATCGGCAAGAGGCCGCCAGTAGCCCCTTGCCGATTGCTACGCCGCGAAATAAGGTCACGCGCGCGCTCCATTCTCGTCCATCACCGCTTGGATCATGGCTTGGATATAGCCGAACTCGTAGGCCCAAGCCTGGCGCATGCTGTGGGGATCCTTGTGCCCGGGCGCGTGATCTGGGACGCACATGTGCTGATAGCCCACTTCTTTGAGCGCCTGCATGTTGCGGTGCATGTTCATCACGCCCTCATCCGGCCAGACCTCTTGGAACTTGTTGCGCTTGCCGACGATGTTGCGGAAGTGGCAGAGGAAAATTTTGTCGCGCGAGCCTAGGTAGCGGATGATCTCGGGGACCTCGTTGAGCGGGTCCTCAACGCTTTCGGCCATGCAGCCCAAGCAGAGATTGACGCCGTGATAGGGGCTGGGGCAGATCTCGATAAAGTGCTTGAAGCCGTCAAAGCCCCCCATCACGCGATCGACACCTCTATAGCCGGGCGGCAGCCAGGGGTCGCAGGGATGGCAGGCCATGCGAATCTTGCACTCGGTGGCGACCGGAATGACCCTTTCCAAGAAATACGTGATGCGACGCCAGTTTTCCTCTGCGGTGACTGGTCTGTCGTAGCGCGGCGTATCGGCGTCGGCCTTTTCGAGATCCCAAGTGCTGTAGATGGAGCCGCCGCGGCCGGGGGGCGTGCTTTCGGTGCGCTGGTTTTCAAGGGCGCAGAGGTAGTATTTGATGGCTGGGATGCCGGCTTCGGCAGCCTGTCGCACCATGTTGATGACTAGGTCGATTTCTTTGTCGCCCTCTTCGTAGTTGCCCATCATAAAGTTGGGTACGGCCTCGCCGTTGACGTTGAACTGGGCCATGGGCAGGGCGACCATCTCCATGTTGATGCCGAAGCGAGCGCACTTCTCCTTTTTGGCGACCAACTCTTCGACGTCCCAACCGTATTCGCGGTGGAACGCGATGAAGTTTTCGTTCTTGTTGAAGACCCCGTGGCGGGCCAGATATTCGAGGTCTTCATCGGATGTATTGAACTGCTGGGTGCCGACGTGCATGGGAGGCTCCTTGGTGGGGTGAAAGAGTCGGGTCGGAAACAGTACGCAAGCCGCGCTAGTTTGACAATTTTGCGGCCCGAGGCTCAGGCCGCTGGATGCAGGAATTCGAGGGCGCAAGGGGGCCACTGCCTTGGGTGCGCCGCTGGGCATGGGAACGCTCCTGTGGGTGCCTATCCCGCGTCGAGGATCTGGCCGCGGCGGAAGCAGTCGAGTACGTGATCGTTGACCATGCCGGTGGCCTGCATGTGGGCGTAGATGACGGTCGAGCCGATGAATTTGAAGCCTCGGCTTTTGAGGTCTTTGCTCAAGGCGTCGGATTCGCGGCTGGTGGCTGGTAAATCGGCGAGAGTGCGAAACTCGTTGACGATAGGCTCGCCACCGACAAAGCGCCAAATATAGGAGCTGAAGCTGCCGAATTCGTCCTGCACGGCGAGGAAGTGCCGAGCGTTTTCTACGGCCGCGCTGATCTTGCGGCGATTGCGAATTAGCCCGGGGTCTTGGAGCATCTGTTCGATTTTGGCCGCGCTGAAACGGGCGACTTTGGCGGGATCGAATTCGGCGAAGGCTTGGCGGTAGTTGGCGCGCTTGCGCAGGACGGTGTACCAACTGAGGCCGGCTTGGGCGGATTCGAGGGTGAGAAACTCGAAGTGCTTGCGGTCGTCGTGAACTGGAACTCCCCACTCGAGGTCGTGGTAGGCGACGTAATCGGGTTTGTCGAGGTCGAGCCAGGGGCAGCGTTGGAGAGGCATATCAGCGTGCGCTAGAGGGAAAATCGAACGCGGCCTTGCACTCCGGCCCGAGCTTCAACCGTGCGTCGAATTTGCTGCCCTTTTTGCTTTTGAAACCCTTGATTACGCCGGTTTTGCCTTTGGCGATCAAGGTGTGGATTTGCTTTTCGGTCAGCTTCTTGCCCGCCATTTCCTTCCACACCACGAAGTCGCATCCCTCGCGATAGCGATTGCAGCCAAAGCCGCGCTGGCCCTCGATGATTTGGCCCTGCCGACATTTGGGACAGGTGAGGGCGGAGGTGGATTGGGTGGTCTCCTCTGGCGGCTTCTCTTGGGGTGAGGGACGTCCCTCCGGCCTAGCGGAGCCATTTGGCGGCCGATCGTCAAATTCGAAGACGACCTTGAACTCGTCGTCGAATTTGAGCCGCGCCGCAAACTTCTTGCCGGCCTTGGAGGTGAAGCCCTGCATCTTTTCAGTGCGGCCGTTGGCCATCAACAACTGCGCCTGCTTTTCGGTCAGCTTCTTGCGCGCCACCGTCTTCCAGATAGTAAAGTTGCAGCCCTCCCGGTAGCGGCTGCATCCATACGCTTTGGCGTTTTCTACTACTTGGCCCTCTTTGCACTTGGGACAAGGTCCTAACACCTTGCCGCTGCCCTTACTGCGGCCCTTCTGCTTGCCTCGTGCCTGCGCCGCTTGCTCGGGGGAAAGTGCCGGTCCTTGCTGGACCTTGGGCACCAGCGTCCTCACCAAGTCGGCGATTCCTTCGTAGAACCCCGCCACTGGCCGCTGTCCTTCCTCGATTTCCTTGAGTTGCTGCTCCCACTCGCCCGTCAGCTCTGGGCTGCGCAGGGATTCGGCCACCAATCCTACGAGTGCTTTGCCCTTCTCCGTCGAGGTGATCGCCTTGCGGTCGCGGACTACATAGCCGGTGCGAATCAGCTTTTCGATGGTCTCGGCTCGCGTGGCCGGTGTGCCCAGCCCCGATTCCTTCATGGCCGCGGCCAACTCGTCGTCCTCAATTTCGCGGCCGGCGTTCTTCATCGCTGCTAGCAGCGTGGCGTCTGTGTAGGGTCGCGGCGGCTTGGTCTCCTTTTCGACCACATCCATGCTCGTTACGTGAACTTGCTGACCTTGTTGCAACGGCGGGAGTGCCTGTCGCTGGTCGTCTTCTTCCTGCTCTTTGCCCTTTGCAGCCTTTGGAGGCCGCATGGCCGCCACCGTCCAGCCCGCCTCTAAGACGACAGACCCTTTGGCGACAAAGTCGGCACCGCCGATGTCGAGCAAGACGGTCGTCTCCTCGACCTGTTGTTCGGGCAGGAAGATGCCGACAAAGCGCGCCACTACTAGGTCGTACACCTTCTGCAGGTCTGGTGCGAGATTGGGGGCGGGCTGTTGGCCGGTGGGAATAATGGCGTGGTGATCGGTGAGCTTGGTGCGATCGACATACGCTCTGCTGAGCCGGTGTCCGCCGCGCAGGCGCTCCAGCGCGACTGATGCCTGCGGGTGCGCTAGCTTTTCCAAGATGCCGGGCAGCTTGGGCACCATGTCCTCGGAGATGTGGCGGCTCTCGGTGCGCGGGTACGTGATGAGCTTGTGGGTTTCGTACAGGGCTTGGGCGCGTTCGAGGGTTTGCGCCGCGGTAAAGCCAAAGTAGCGGTTGGCGTCGCGCTGGAGGTTGTTGAGGTCGTAGAGGGGGGGAGGCCGATTTCTTTTGACTTTCTGCTCAATTTTGCGGACGGTGCCGACCTTGTTGGGGCTGAGCTGGCGATGGAGGCGCTCGGCTTCCTCCTTCTTGTCGATGCGCGTCTGGCCGTCCTTGCAGTACTTGGCGGCAAAGCCCTCTGCTAGCTGCGCTACTAACTCGTAAAAGTACGCCTTGACAAAGCTGGCAATCGCCGCATCGCGCTTGACCACCATGGACAGGGTCGGCGTCTGCACGCGGCCGATGGTGCAGAGCGCCTTGTTGTGGACGGTATAGGCGCGGGTCAGGTTCATGCCCATCAGCCAGTCGGCTTGGCCGCGCGCCCGCGCGGCCGCAGCGAGATGATCGAAGGCCACCCCCTCCTGCAAGGCGCGGAAGCCGCTCTGGATCGCCTCGTCGGTCAGGCTCGAAACCCACAGCCTGCTAACCGGCTTTTTGCAGCGGGCGTGCTCGTAGATCAGGCGAAAGATGTGCTCGCCCTCGCGCCCAGCATCTGTGGCGCAGATGATGCGCTCTGTCTGGGGGCTGTTGAGCAGTTTTTTGACGATTTGGTACTGGTCGGAGGTCGAGCGCGTCGTCTTGAGCTTCCACTGCTCGGGGATCATCGGTAGCTGGGCAAAGGACCAGCGGCCCTTCCAGGGCGGGCCGTAATCGTCTGGCTCGGCGAATTGTACGAGATGCCCTAGTGCCCAAGTGACGATATAGCCATTGCCTTCGACGTAGCCTTGGCCGCGTTTGTTGGCCCCTAGGACCCGGGCAATGTCGCGCGCCACGCTGGGCTTTTCGGTGAGGACTACGGTGGTCATGGATGAATGCTACTAATCGACTAGCTCCGGCGCAATGATAGACAATCGCCCTTCTATGCGTCGAGCTTTCCCGCCCATTGCTGCAATTTCTCGAATAAGTCCCCGAAAATCGCATCGCGCCGCACTGTCCGCGCCACCCGCATAAAGTGCCGCGATGGATCGTGGCTCCAAGTCTTTTGATCGGTCAGTACTGGACTGTGTACGACGTCGGTCGGCACCCACGACGCGTCGAGCAGCCAAGCGACCGCCGACATGTCCCAAATCACCTTGGAAGAGGCGAAGTGGCCTTGGGCATAGGCGGCGAAGATATCGACCAGATAGTCGCCAATCGCTCCCCGCCCCTTGACGAAGCGCTCCAACTCCGCCAGCGTCGTCTGCAGGTGTGAGGCCACGGGGTGGCATGGGATCTGGACGAAGGGTACGCCGCTGTTGAAGACTACTTGGGCTGCTACGAGATCGCCTTGGAGATTGAATTCATTAGCGGTTGGCCAGTAGAGCGCGTGGCCGCCGAGCCAGACTACGACGATCCGCTCGATTATGGAGGGGTCTTTCAGGATAGCTGAAGCTACGTTGGTCAGCGCGCCGATGGCCACCACGTAGAGCGGGTCGTCGTTGGCTTTGGCGATTAGGTCATCGACCGCCGCGCACTCCTGCGGTGTGTAGTCCCGCAGTATATCCGTCGCTCCCCGGAACACCAAGCCTTCCGGTGCAATATCCAACCGCTCCAATAGCCGCAGGATTTCCGCGTAGCTTTTCTCCATTCCGTCGCCCGGTCCGGACGAACGGCTGTTGTAAAAAGGTGCCGCGTAGATTGCCTCGACCGCGAGTTGGTCGGGCGAGAGCAGTGCCTGGACCACTGCGAACTGGTCGTCGATCTCGTTGTACGTATCAGTGTCGAGCACCATCCGCACCTTGCCGGTCGGCGGCGTCAAGCGCGTTAGGCGCAGGGCTTCGTCGAGTTTGGGAAATTCCATAACCATTGCGACGCGACCATTGAGCGCCGCTCCTCCTTTCAGCTATTCGCAAACGGACCATATCGCGCTATATTCAAGCGCAAACCCACGGAGGAAAGCATATGCCATGCTTGACGGACGAACAACTCGTACACTTTGACGAAGAAGGCTACCTACTAGTGAGGGGGATGCTCGACGTGGACGAGGTCATCCAGCCCATTATCGACGAATACCACGGCGTCCTCGACAACCTCGCTCGTGAGCTCTACCAAAATGGCCAGATCGCATCCACGTATGACGACTTGTCCTTTGGCCAGCGCCTGACCCAAATCGTCGTCGAGAGCGGCCAGATCCACGCCCAGTACTTCGACTTCTCCCTGCCCCAGACGGGCATTGAGGCCGACACCCCCTTCTGGGCTGGGCCAGCGGTCTTTCGCTGCATTACTAACCCCGACCTCCTCGACGCGGTCGAGTCCATCGTCGGCCTGGAGATTTGGTCCAATCCCGTCCAGCATGTGCGCCTCAAGCCGCCCGAGCGCCTAGTACCCAAAAACCACAACGGCCAAGCGCTAGTCAGCGCCACCAACTGGCACCAAGACAACGGTGTGGTCCTACCCGAAGCCGACGACTCGGAGGTCTTGACGGTATGGTTTCCGCTCAATGAGGCGACGCTCGAAAACGGCTGTTTGCGGATTATGCCTCGCAGCCATCGGCGAGGGCTGCAAACGCACTGTCCGGGAGGACCGGGGGGGCTGTGGATACCCGAGTTGTTTATGGACATGGACGCGGCGATGCCGATGCCCATGCAGCCCGGCGATGTGCTTTTCCTCACTCAACACACCATCCACGGCTCGCTGGCCAACAACAGCGACGATGTGCGCTGGAGCTTTGACTTACGCTACAATCCAATTGGCCAGCCCACGGGCCGCGACCTCTTCCCCGGCTTTGTCGCTCGCAGCAGAGCTAATCCAGAAAGCGTCTTGCGCGATCCAGCGGCATGGGAAAAGCTCTGGCGCGACACTCGCGACCGGTTGGCGCAAGAGGCGCATACTCCCTTCAACCGCTGGAGTGCCGACGCGGCCGTTTGCGCCTAAAGTTTCTCGAAAAGGGCGAAGAGACGATACTGGGAAATTCATGTTTTACCTGTAGTCCAATGACCGGGAATCTGGCCGTCCCAATAGGAAGGCAACTGCCAATAGTGAGCCGCTTCCCGATTACAGATTAATACAGGTCGAAAACGCCTTTTTCCTAGCACGCATTCCATAGCCGCATCAGCTACTACTGGATCGTCAAATTCGTATGGAGTTTTGCAAACACCACTCTCATCATCTAGTCTGTAACTAAGTGGTGCATGTCCGGTCACAAGAATCGGCTCCGTTCCTCGCCTAGGCCTCAACAGTTCATTTAATCCTTCGATTTCCAACCCGATCCAGCCTGCCAGCGGCATTGGTAGATCAGTTGTCACGGTCGTTTGCAGACTCAGTAGGTAACGAGAGTCGTCGCTCTGCGACTGCAAGCATGAATTACCTGACAAATCGGACCAAAGGCGTTCGCGTATCAGCGCATCAACACTTGCATCTTGTATGGGAGTGATTTGCTCTATTCCTAATTCACGTAGATTCTTGCGAACGCGTACCTGACCGTGTAGAAGGATCTCTGGAGTACGCTCACTAGGAACAGATTTCCAGTATTGACGCGCACGTTGCATCAGCGCCCCAACTGTTTCGCCATCGCGGATGTAACTGATCAAGTGATGTTACGCAGCCTTTAGGTATTGGTTTATCTTGTTTGTCATGGATAAAAAACTGTTAGCTCTCTATAGCGATTATCTGTTGAGCTCTTTTGGCGCGACGACGGCCACCGGCCTTTCGTCTCTATTAGACGGCCAAATCAGCCACGACCAAGTGACGCGCTTTCTGTCCCAAGCCGAGTACACGTCGAAAGAACTCTGGCATCAAGTCAAAACCGTGGTACGCACCATCGAGCGGGAAGACGGGCTGGTCTGGATTGATAGACTCAGGAATCATGCCGGAGTCCCGGTAGCTGAATACGCTTTGGAATTGGAAACGCGCTTTTACGAAGGGCCCTCGCCGCGTTTAACTGTACCAGAGAAAATTGAAAATTTTAGGACCCAGCGAGGATATAAATATAGTGGAGAAATGAGAACCGCATTCGGTAATGATTTCGCACTTGGTACTCCGATGGCTTACACTCGATTTCCCAGATATTCGCTTGGCAGCAGCGACGAGATTATTCGCATCCTCAACGCATTTGAACTCGACCTGTGGAACAACGTTGGCTTGCCCGATCAAGGACATGATGGACTAACGATAAAAGACTTCGGCTAATCCTGAAACATGACCTGGGGACGAACATACCTGTGGATCGCCATACTGATCTTCGCTGCCGCCGCTTCAGTGGTGGCTCGCCTCGTCGAAATCGGCGAAGCAAACCTAATAGACGGCAGCAATCCCATCTCCTTTTGCAACCTGCTTTTCGCCGGCAATCTCGTCGCGGCGCTAACCCTGTTCGCCCTCTATCACCGGGAATGGCGTCCCGCCAGCCTGCGCGCCCTATCGCGTCGGCAATGGCTGGTCCAGACGGCCTTGGCCCTTACCTCCGGCGCGATAGCCCCAGCCATGATGTTCACGGCCATCGCCCACACCTCCGTCACCAATATCGTCCTGATCGAGACCATAGAAATTCCCCTCGGCCTGTTGTTGGCTTGGCTGCTCTATCGAGAAAAGTCGAACTGGACTGCCGTACTGGGGGCCTTGTGCGCCCTCGGCGGCGTGGCCACAACCCTCGTTTTGCAAATGGACGCGTCGCCAGAAAGCATGGCCGCAGCGCGGATGCAGGGTGGAGTGGGCTATGGTGAAATCTTTGCCGCCGCCGCTACCGTACTCCTCGTCTGCGGTGCCGAAATCGGCCGCAAACAACTCCAGACCATCCCCTTGGGCATCTTCAGCGTCTTCCGCAACCTCGTCGGCGCGCTCTTCTTTCTCGGAATCGGCCTATACATTTTCGGCCTTGCACACTTCGCCGACATCTTCTCCCCGCTGCTCTGGGGCTGGATGCTGCTGTACGGAGGGGTCGTGGTGGCTTGCGGTCAGTTGGCGTGGTTTGCCGGCATCAAGCGCGTGCGCCCCGCCGACATTGCCACAGCGTCGTCCTTCTCGCCAGTAGCCGGTGTGCTCTTCGCCGCTCTCATCCTAGGCGAGGTGCCCATGCCCGCCCAGCTCATCGGCGGCGGCATCATCCTCGCGGGCATTGCCATTGCTCTGTGGGGCGAGCTACGCACCGACCACCCGACGCGGCCACCCAAAACCGACGACAAGGCCAAAGCCTTCACCGGCGTCTGATTAGTGGTTAGTGCTCGCACTGTAGTCCAATGGGGAGGTTGGACTGGCGTGGACCACTAACCACTAACCACTATAAAAGGCTTCTCACTTGTCGAAGTAGGGATGCATGGACACGGGCACTTTGGGGATCTCGCCGCTCGGCGGCTTGAGCGTGATATCCTCGAACAGGACCATGCGCGGCGTGACGATACTCACGGGGACTTCACTTCCCCGCCCGCGGTAAAAGGGCGAGGAGTTGCCCTCCGAGCGAAAGGGAACGGTGTTGACCGCGTGCGTCTTGGACACCTTCACAATGTCCTTGAAGGTATAGAGACCGATGCCCGCAAATTCCGCGTTGCGCACCAGTTCCTCGCGGCCGTCGAGATAGACCTTATAGACGAAGATCGCGTTTGCCAGCTTGTCCTCGTCGTCGGAGGAACCGGGAGAAAAGAAGATAACCTGGGAGTCGGAAGCCTTGTACGACGGGTTGGCAATGTGGGTGACGATGTAGCCGTACTGTTTCTTCTGCCGTTTGATCAGTTTGAAAAATTCCTTGCGAATATCCTTTTCGCTCGAACCTTTCTCCGCCTCGACTAAGACATTGCTGGGAGCGACGCCCGGACCGCGGCGACTGCCCGTGCTCTGGTCAATGCCACGCACGGGTGTACGCGTCGTCAGCAGGGTCTCCAACACGCCCTTCCGTATTAAGCGCACCGGGCGCGCCGGCACGCCTTCGTCGTCAACCGCGTAGCCGCCTAACAAGGGCTGCTTTTTATAGGCGTCCATCAGCGGCTCGGCGCGCACGCTGAGGAATTCGGGCAGGACGCGCACGCCGATCTTGTCGAGGAACGGATTCTCCTTCTTCTGGGGATAGTAGCGCTCGTATTGTGGATTGTCACTCAGTGTCCGGCGCGTCGATAGCAAGTGGGGCACAAACCCCTGATTGAACAGCTCCGTAGCCGCCTGACCCGAGAAAATCACGGGGCCGGTATAGCGCTCGACCAGCGGCGCTTGGCGCAGTTGCTTCAGACGCTCGCCCATAGCATTGATCTGCGCGGCCAGTTCGTCGTCGCTGGGCAGGTCTTCCGGTGAGCGGGAGTACACCGCGACGAAATCTTCCAACGGCATACCGTCGGGAGCTTGAGTGGCGGCGACCGCAGTGAAGGTCAGCGACGAACTCGTGCGGGAGAAGGAAGAGCCTTCGCTGTTTAGGTAGTAGACCGAGGTGTTGGCCCCGTTGAGACGGACCCGCGACGTGTAGATGTCGGGCATCTCGCGGAACAGGTCCGAAAGCTGGCGCACTCGCTGATCCAACTCGTCGAGATCCAAGACAGCGGGCACCATTTCTTCCACTTCAGTGGCGGGTTCTTCCCTGCTGAAATCAGGAATTTCCTCGGTGCGCGTTTTGTTCTGCAAAGTGGCGCGCTTCCTCGCTATATCTTCGAGCGCCTTTTTGTAGGCACCGTCGGTGGCCAGCCAGATCTTGCGCCGCAACTCGTCGTAGTCGTCTTCAAGGGGCAATTGCATGCTGCCCCCGTACATGCGCACCACGCCCGTACCGCCAAAGGAGAACGAGCGGAAGTTGGTGTTGTCGAGATCGTAGTCTCCGACCCGCACTTCGACAGTGAGGGAGCGCGAGTGTCCCTCGCCGCTGCCGAGCAAGCTGCCGAAGGTCGCCGAACTGCCCTTGGACTTTACTTCGCGCACGAGGTAGGAAACAAAGTAGGGCTGCTCTAGGTCTTCGAGCTGGAGTTGCTGCATCGAGCGCGCCAATTCGTCGCGCAGGGCGCGCTGCAGCACGTCGTCTTCAGCGTGGACGGAGGAAAACGTCAGGAAAGTAGCAGTCGTCAGAACGTAAATAAAAAACCTTTTGCACATGGTATAGCTCCTGCCAGATGAGAACGGGATCAAAGGAGGTCGTCCGCTTCTTCTTCAGCGGGCTCGGAAAACGGTGCTTCGAGGATGGGTCGGCGCTCTTGGGACTTATCCTTCTTCTGCACTTCAATCTGCGAGATGAAAATGCCAGGAGAAACCGCTGCTACGGGCACGCCTCCCGACTCAGCGCCGCAGATGCCGTTGAACACGTCGGGCTGATCGTCAGCCGCGGCGATCTGGCTGAAGGCGGTGAGCGGCGTGCCGATCAAGTCAACGCCGCGCACTAGTTCCTCGCGCCCGTCAGTGTAAATGCGGTACACCATGATGGGAAGTACGTTGAAGGCGTTGGGTATGGTGCGGCCTGTGATGGTAAAGCCCCCTTGGATGTCCTCGAAATAGAGACCGAATTCCTTGTTCTCCATGAGGCACTGTTCGATGAGCATTTCCTTGAGCTGATCCCGGGTCAGCGGCTCCGAGGTCTCGACGATGAGGTTGGACTGGCGCGCCACCGGGGCGTAGCCCGCCTGCTTGCGTCCGTGACCGTTGGAGTTGGGGAAGTTCTCAATCGGCGAACGCGACATGAGGAAGCGGCGGAAAACCCCGTTTTCGACGACAGCCACCCGCCGTCCCTTGACCCCCTGATTGTCGTACGCATAGGCCCCTACCAGATCCTTGCCGGCGCTGCTCGTCTGGGTGGGATCGAAGTACACCGAGAAGGTCTCGGGCAGGACTTGCTCGCCTATTTTCTTCTTAAAGGTCTGGCCCTCGTCCTCGCGCTTCTGGCGATGACCTTCAATGCGGTGCCCGAAAATCTCGTGGAACAGGACGCCGCTGGCGCGGCCCGACAGAATCGCCGGACCGGTGTAGGGAGCCACCACCGGGGCTTCGCGCAGGGCGTGTAGGTCGGCGATCATGTCCTTCACCAAGGCGAGGACCTCCTCGTCGCTGGGCAGGCCCTCCGGGGCAAAGGCGGAGAAGGATTCGTAGCGCGGCAATTCCATGCCGTCGTCGGCCTTGGTGAAGGCGTAGATAAACAGGCGATAGAGCACCTGCGAGGTCTGGATCTCACTGCCTTCGCTGTTGACGTATTGGCGAGTCGAGATATTGGCCGAGAGGGTGGCGTCGGCTTCGTAGATGTCGCCGGATTGGGCGAAGGGGGCCGTGTATTTCTTGAGCTTGGCCTCCCATTCGTCGCGGGAAATGTCAAAGGAGGCGGGGGCTTCCACATAGCGCTCGACCGGCTCCTTGGAGAAATCGTCCGACTGGTCTTCCTCTTCCACCTTGACCTGGACGTTGGTCTTGACCGTGGTCAGTTGTTCGATGGCGCGCTTGTATTTCTTGTCGGTGTGGTACCACAGCACGCTGCGAATGGCGTCTGGATCGTCCTCAATGGGAATTTCGATCATCGAATAGCGGTCGGAGAAATTGCTAGGACCGCCGCGCACCTGATGCGTATTGTCGAAGGCGTAGTCTCCCACGCGCAGATCAATGTCGAGCTGGCGGCGGCGCGATTCATTGCTGTAGGTCAGCGCACCAAAGGAAGCTCCAACCCTGATCCCTTCCGTCTCCGTGATTTCGTAGCTGAGATAGTAGGGCGGGATCGGCTGCTCCTTGAGCACACTGAAGGAGCGAGTCAATTCCTCCTGCATCGCCTGCAGCGTAGGACTAGGCGAGCTTTCCACAATAGCACCCTCACCTGGCAGTATGGCACGTCTGCCGGTCTCCTTGTCGTCTGCTCTAAGCGGGGAAGGGGTCTCAGCCCAAACGCCGGTCGCGGTGAACGCGGCGCAGACGAGGCCAAGGCATAGAAGTCTGGAAAGTGATCTCATTGGCGAGCCTTTCTTTGGTTTAGCGCAGAAATCTCTGCATGTCGGCAACTTCGCCGGTCATAATAGAGGAACCAAAAGATAAGAAGATAAAGGGATGTGCGCGCCCATTCGAACTGTTGACGGGAAGGTTTCGGCCGAGGGTTCGGGTGGCATTAGCAGGTCGGGAGTCTGACCTGCAACGACTCGTCCATCAGGGATCAGACGTCCCTAGGGGTGACGGGTTCCTTGCAATCTATTTGCGGAGTGTAACGCTTCGCGCTACACTCCGGGTCCCTGAAGATCAGGCATGAGGGACTAAGGGACGGAGACTATGAGCAACAACCATGGCGAACGGGTGGGGCCCATGCTGAACCCACCGCACCTAGGAGAACTGATCCGTGAGAGCATGGAAGAGGTCGGCTGGAATGTCACCGAGACGGCGGTCCACCTCGGCTGCGAACGCGGGACGCTTTCGCGCCTCCTGAACGGCAAAGCCGGCGTATCCGCAAACATGGCACTGGCATTGGAGCACATCGGCTGGGGCACCGCCGAGCACTGGATGCGGATGCAGGCGAGCTATGAGCTTGCGCAGGCTCGCCGAGAGCGGGCCACCGGGGAACAGCTAGCCGATGCGACGTTCGCGTCAGCCACCCAAACCTGACAGGTCTTGGGCTTGGTGCCCACAGCGACGACAACGAATAAACTACCTTTTCACGTGCGGACAGCGCCAAAATATCTCGCGCACCGTCAGACTCTTGAGCAAAGTAACGACTTTAGTCACACCAAGTGGGCACCAACTGATCGGGTCTCTCCCTTTAAAAGGAGCATAACCAGATGAAAAATATCCGGCTATTCAATGTCTTCCTGTTGCTGTTCTGCGCTCTGTTCGTGCAAGACAGCCGTGCCCAAGACGATAATCCGTTTAATTTGCCCGAAGGGGCCCGCGCCCGTCTGGGCAAAGGCCGGCTCAGTGGGGATGTGGCCTATTCGCCCGATGGGACACGTCTGGCGGTGGCTAGCAGCCTCGGTATCTGGCTCTACGATGCTCACACCTACACCGAAGTCGCCTTACTTACGGGGCATACAGGTTCGGTCTATTCGGTGGCGTTTGCACCGGATGGAAAAACTATCGCCTCGGCCAGTGTGGACCAGACGACGGTTTGGTTGTGGGATGCCGACAGTGGTACCCTCAAAGCCACCCTAGAGGGCTTGGCAATTGATAGCTTTACGGGCACCACTTGGGTTTATTCGGTGGCGTTTGCACCGGATGGAAAAACTATCGCCATTGCCACGGGGCGCGAAATTTGGTTGTGGGATGTAGATAGCACCCTCGCCAGTGATAATACCGTGATTAGGGCGTGGGATAAGGAGGAAACGGAGGGAGCCCTCAAGGCCATCATAGTTTTCGATAGTGGTTGGGTCGCTCCATTGGCGTTTTCACCCGATGGAAAAACTATCGCCACGGCCTCTGGGCACCAAATTGGGTTGTTGGATATGGATCGCATCTTCGTCCTCGCCAGTGATAATAAAGTGATTAATCAGCGGGATTGGGATGCCGACAGTGGAGTCATCAAAACCATCTTAGAAGGCCATACGGATAGGATCACTTCGGTGGCGTTTGCACCGGATGGAAAAACTATCGCTAGTGCTAGTTGGGATCAAACGGTTCGGTTGTGGGATGCCGACAATGGCACCCTAAAGACCACCCTGAAAGGCCATACGGATTACTCCTCTTCGGTGGCGTTTGCACCGGATGGAAAAACTATCGCTAGTACCGCTGGGGACAAAATTGGGTTGTGGGATGTCGACAGTGGGGCCCTTAAAGCCCGCTTGGAGGTGGAAGGCTATACGGATTGGATCTTCTCGGTAGCGTTTTCACCAGATGGAAAAACTATCGCCAGTGCTCGTTGGGACCAGACGGTTCGAGTATGGGACGTCGACAGCGGAACCCTAGAGGCTACCCTAAAGAGCCATACGGATTGGAAATATCCGGTGGCGTTTTCACCAGATGGAAAAACTATCGCTAGTATCGCCTCGGCCCCCATCAGGCACGAAATTTGGTTGTGGGATGCCGATAGCGGTGCCCTCAAGACCATCCTGCAGGGCCATAAGGAACAAGTCACTTCGGTGGCGTTTGCGCCCAATGGCAAAACTATCGCCACGGCCAGTAACGACGGCACAGTGCGTCTGTGGGAGGCCAACAGCGGAACCCGCAAAGCCATCCTAGAAGGCCATGATAGAGGTTGGTTTTTTTCGGCGACGTTTTCACCGGATGGAAAAACGATCGCCACGACCAACAGAGCTGACGTTTTTCTGTGGGATGCCGACCGCGAAACCCGCAAAACCATCCTAGAGGGCCATACGGATCAGGTCTATTCGGTGGTATTTTCACCGGATGGAAAAACGATCGCCACGGCCAGTAGCGACAGCACAGCGCGTCTGTGGGATGCCGACAGCGGTACCCTCAAAGCCATCCTCCTAGAGGGCTATACGGGTTGGGACCCTCCGGTGGAATTTTCGCCCGACGGAAAAACTATCGCCAGCACCGATAGAGTCCACGTTCTTTTGTGGGATACCGACAGCGGAACTCGCAAGATCACCTTGGAGGGCCATACGGATGAGGTTTCGTCGGTGACGTTTTCGCCCGATGGAAAAACTATCGCCAGCGCCAGTTACGACGGCACCATTCTTTTATGGGATGCCGACAATGGCACCCTCAAGACCTCTCTGAAAGGCCATACAGATGAGATCACTTCGATGGCGTTTGCACCCGATGGAAAAACTATCGCCAGCGCCAGTTACGACGGCACCGTGCGTCTGTGGGATACCGACAGCGGAACCCGCAAAACCACGTTAGAAAGCCACATCGATCAGATCTTTTGGTTGATGTTTTCGCCCGATGGAAAAACTATCGTCAGCGCCAGTTACGACAGAAAGGACGGCAGCCTTAGTAAGGACTACACCATTCTGATGTGGGATGCCGACAGCGGAACCCGCAAAGCTATCCTAGAAGGCCATATCGATCAGATCTTTTGGTTGATGTTTTCGCCCGATGGAAAAACTATCGCCAGCGCCAGTAAGGACGGCAGCATTCTGCTGTGGGATATGTCGCTGTACATCACCCCTTCGACACCGACAGCCGTTCAATCTGCTGCGACGAGGCTACCCACGCAGACGGCGCTGCTAGCCAACTTCCCCAACCCCTTCAACCCAGACACCTATATCCCCTATCAACTCCACGCCCCCGCCCACGTGCGCCTGAGTATCTACGATATCCGAGGGGCGCTAGTTCGAGAAATCGACTTGGGCTATCGCGCGGCGGGTCCGTATCTGACGAGCACCAGCGCCGCCCATTGGGATGGCCGCGATCAAAGAGGTCAGCGCGTCTCTAGCGGCGTGTATTTGTATCGGTTACAGGCCGGGCCACTCGCCCAGGTGCGCAAGATGGTCCTCGTCAAATAAGGCGATTATACCCGCTCGGCCTGGGGTTCGGCTTGCCCGTGGGTGTGATCCCACAAATGCCCCCGCCGCTGCTGGCCTTCTAGCGTCGTTTCAAAGTACACTCCCCGCACCGACTCATGCACCAACGGCATATCGTGATGATGCCCCATGCCCGTGGCAAGGCAGTCGCCCGGCTTCATTTCGTACGCCTTGCCCTCGGAAACGGCGCGAGCCTGACCTTCCAAGATGACCCAATACTCGTCGCAGTCGTGGAAGTGGCAATCGAAGTTGGTCCATTTCTCGTACGAGACCGGGTCGCCCTTGTCCTCGGGCTGGGGACTATTGTCCATGTTGAAGATGCCCGAGCCACCGGTCTCGGCTCCCCAGCGTCCGCAAAAGCGCACCAGCGTAGCCACTTCTTCTACCTCCAACACCTCAAAAGAACCCGCACCGACCAAATCCAGATTGGCACCCGTCGCAGCTTCTACCTCCTCGGCCCCCACCCGCAACCGGCAACGCCCCCCTCCCACGATCAGCTTCTCCACCTCTCCACGACGCGCAAAGCAGTGTTCATCGCCTGCGTTGAGCAGCACGACCTCAAAGTGCTCCAACTCGCACCAAGCGGGGTACTGATCCTCACTTCTAAACATCGGCATAACTTTCTCCCTTCTCTCAGTCTTTAAAAGATTTTAGAATATTAGGCTCCTGACATATTAGGCATCTGACGCTACCTAGCAAATCCGCCCAAATCAACCGACACGGGAAAACACAAACCATGAACGTCGAAGAAACCTTTTTTTATCTGCTGCAGGATATGTGATGGGTCAACGGGATTACGATGCTGTTGTCAGGCGCGTGGAAGCGGTGTCTGGTATTGATGTGCAGATATTGGGCGCGGTTGAAGGTTTGCCGATTTTGTGTGCGTCGGCTGGCAGGGAAGACGCGCCGGTTATTTATATCAATGGAGGGACGCACGGCGATGAACCGGCTGGTGTGGAGGCCGCGCTCGCTTTTTTGCAGGGCAGATGGGAGCGCTGGGCTGATAGGGTGCGTTTTGAAGTTATTCCGTGTTTGTGTCCGTGGAGCTATGTTCACAATGCCCGGCTCAATGCACAGGAGGTCGATGTGAATTGGGCGTTTTTGCGCGATGATGTGCCCGAGATTGAGATTTTGCAGGGTTTTTTGGCGGGAAGAGTTTTTGCGGGGGTGATCGATTTGCACGAGGATTGGGAGAGTCCGGGATTTTATCTGTATGAGATGTTTGGAGACCGGGAATCTCTGGGACGGGAGATGGTGAAGCGGGTGGCACGGGTTTGTCCGATTAACAAGAATGCCGAGATTGAGGACGAGGTTGCGGTCAATGGGGTGATTCATCCCAATATGGAGGTGGCAAGGCGGAAGTACGGGGAGGGCATACCTATCGCTTTGTTCCATAGAGGCCATACAGGGCATCTGGTGACGTCAGAAACCCCGACGGCGCAGCCGCTGGATGTGCGCGTTGCAGCGCATCTGGCAACTGTTGAGGTGATGGTGGAGGCTAAGGTTTAAGGGCGAAGGACTGTTTAGAGTAATTCCTCTTAGTGGGCATTTTGACACTCCATTTTGCTATCGGCGTCGACGCACCAAGCGGAACTTGAAGTCGGGACAGAGGGAAAAGGACTGTTTAGTCTTCAATTCGCAATCGGGCGGATCGAGATCCAACTCAACCTCGCGGAGGATGGTCGCCATGTTGAGCGCAATGAGCACCTCGGCGAGACTGCTGCCCAGGCACCGATGCTCTCCTAAGCCGAAGGGTGCATAGACTCCGTGCTGGCGGTGCTCAGCGCGTTCTGCGGTGTAGCGGTCGATATCGAAACGCTCTGGATCAGGAAAATATTCTGACATCAGGTGCGGTATTGAGTATCCAATGAGAAGGGTCTCGCCAGCGGAGACCTTATAGCCCTCAAATTCAAATGAGTTGGCTACCGTGCGCAATGATACTGCTGGAGCAAGAGGATAGAGGCGCAGGGTTTCCATTGCAGTGCGGTGCATGACGTCGAGTTGACGCAGATCGCTCACCGTAGGCATACCCTGGTCAAAGAGGGCGTCTGCTTCAGCAATTACCTGCTCGCGCAGGTCTGGTCGCTTCAACAGTTCATACAACATGAAGGCACAGATATTTGCCACGGTATCGAGACCGGCCGTGAGAGGACCTATCACCTCTAAATCTGTCTCGGCAAGAAATTGCGGATCTCTGCGGTGCAGTTCCAGCAAATGGTCAATGGCATCCGGTGGCTTGTTGCGGCGTTTTTCTGGTTCGTGATCTGCCAGAATGCGCTGAGTCAGCTCTTCCATCCGCTTGAAGGCACGCCGGACGTGTGGTCGATATAGCATCAGCTTGGGTTGCTGCCGCATGATATAGGTTTTCATCTTGTTGTGAAAATAAACCATAATGTCGTCTAAGTAGTCCCGCACAGGCATGCTGATGGCCAGCATACCGAGCTGATCTAAGACGATGCGCTGCCAGGTGTATAAGCCCGGAAGCGGCTTATCCTGTGGCCATCCGGCGATATCTTGTTGAAGAACGCGGACAACGTCTGCCACGCGGCCTTCAATGAGGCGGTGGGTGTACACATTCGCCAGTTCTTTGCGCAGGCGAATATGGTCGGGGCCATTCATGCTGATTATGCTACGTCCGACTCCCCCAGCTTTATTGTAATCCACCCAGGTTTCAAGCGTGCGAAAGTACTTATCCCCTCGCTTTATGAAGGTATTCGCCTTTGGGCCTACGAGGACGACTAAGCGGCGATTGAATGCATTGATGCGAAAAATCGGACCTAAGTTTCGGTATTGTTTGACGAGAAACGAGCGCAAATCGCGCCTCATGCCGATGGTGTTGCCAATAAGCGGCACCCCCGGTGCCTGGGGTATCTCTTTGCGCGGGGCAGGGGCAGGGGCAGGAGGCTCATGCTCGCGGACCGCCCTGGTGACCGATTGCCCGATCAGGTCCATTTTGCGAATCAGGTTGATCCGTTCTTGTACCTCCGATAGTTCCGACTGGGACAGAATATTCTTGAAAACGCCGGAGGCATCCGCCAGACAGATAATGACGATGTCGCGCGGGTCCGGAATTTCATCGGTGAACAACACGCGCATAATGCGTAACCGGACTTCTTCTACTGGTTGTCCATCAATGGTTGGATAGCGGCGGGAGCGCGACACCAAGCGCGAAAGGGAAAAAATCCCTTCGGACTCAGCTTCCAAGATGTCCCGGTTGACCAACCGCGCAAGTGCCTTGTCGCGGATTTCGTCGCCCTGCTTGGCCGTCTGTGCGACCCAATACCCTAGGTCGCGTGCGCCTGTATCCTGTGCGATGTCAGCTAGGGTGGGATCGAGCAGATCGTCTGCAAGAGGCGTGGCATCAACCAAAATGAGATGCTCGGGATCCGTATCGATGCGATTTTCCAAGGCCAAATCCATCAACACGGCACCAGCGAGGACGGTGTGCAACGAATGCGGTGCAAGACCGGGCGCGAAATCGCCTCGGTCTTCACTGTGGAGTAGCAACAGGATCTCTTCGGTAAACCTCAGTATGGTCTAGTCTCCTTGGAAGCGATCTTAACGTGAGTCCGGGATAAGCGTCGTCTAATGAGGATGTTCCGTTGGTAATGGCCCTAACGTACTCAGCCTACTTGATCATGGGCACTCATGGATACTCATATATATAATTTCCAAAAAAAGAAAGTGTCAAGAAAATGGTTCATTGACCGGGCTATAATATCTTGTGTGTTCAATAGCGCGGCGCATCCGCGCAAACTATCACATATTCGTCAGCCAGCGCCCTTTTTCCGCAGTCAACGCATAGATCGCACCCCACACCCCCGAGACAGAAACCTCGCCCAAAATCAACCCCAAAAAAAACGGCTTGGCGTTCTGGAACAAGCGCACGCCGCCAAAGCGCAGGATGACCAACTTCAACAGCCAAGCGATCAGCGCCGAGAACCAGATCTGACTCGTCAGCCAGCCCACGGCGATAGCAAAGCCGATCGGATGAAAGGGCCACCAAAACCACCGGTGCTGCGCCCACATTAAAAAGCCCTCCACGACCGCGCCGATCCCCTTGAAAAGCCAGCCGCGCATGTTGGCCTCGGGCATGTTGAGAATGGTCGGACCGATGTACGGCCAACCGTGGGCACCGGCCCAATTGATCAGCGACAGATTAACCGCTCCATGGGTATAGGCCAGCTTCAAGGTCATGTAGGCCGCGGCCAAAAGACTGCACACCAGCGCCAGCATCAGACCCCAAAACAGCCGCGTCTTGGGGCCGGGGACCAGCTCGGCGAGTTTGAGGCCATTGGCGCAGGCAACCATCGGCGATGTGCGCGATTCGCCCTGCCAAATAAAAGTGAAATTGAGGGCGACCAAGCCCTTAGCCCCGAGGATCGAAGTGCCCAAGCCCGAAATGATGAAGTACGCCGGGACAATGGGGCTGCGGGCGGTAGCCACGCCGCCGGTAGCCACCACGCGCGCGACCAAGATGAAAAACAGCAAGCTGACGACGAGCAGGACCGGGAGCACCGCAATCGGCACCCCTGAACGCCAGAGCCACACGGCGACGAAGAGCAGGCTGCCCAAAAAGCCGAGCAAGGCCGTGCGGTAGCGGAGCAACTCCTCGCTGTCATCGACGCCACCGCGCGGGTCCCAGAGTTTGCGCCACACTTCTTTTAGATGGGGACGGGCGTTCCACAGCCCAAAGAGCACCAACACAATGACCGCGCCGGTGGCTTGATGGGTCAGATCGGCCGGCTGCGAGTACTCGTACGCGCTCAGGCGCTCGGTGCTGGCAATGCCGAGCGTCTTGAAGACCCCTTCCTCCACCTTGGAGAATACGTAGAAAAACCAAATGCTGAACGTGATTTCGAGATTGACTAAGTAGAAGAAGCCGACCCAAGCTAGGTTGAGTGCAATCGGCAGGTGCAAGGTATGGTTGAAAAAAGAAAAACGGCCGCGAGGGTTGTATTCGGGCACGATGGGGAAGTAGTGGTTGAGGGCGTTGAGACTGAGCAGGATGCAGGGCACGGCAAACCCCAGCCACATCCGCTGATCTTTGAAGAAAGGAGCTACACGCATCTGGGCTTCCTTCTCAATCATGTTCTGCGGTAGCTGGACCATCGGATAGGTCAGCCGCTCGTGCTCCGACCACTGGCGATGGAGGATGGCGCTCATGCAGATCAGCATGAAGCTCATGGCCACGATCAACGCCAGCCAATAGGCCATCGGCTCCACCCAGACGCCCCACGGGATGGACTCACCTTTTGGCAGGCCCTCGTAGTAGTTCTTGATCGCCTCAAAGTCCTGCGGCGCAATCCACGAGGGGATAAAGTCGTAGAACAACTCGACGTAGTTGTTTTCCGGGGTGGCGTAGTAGAACGGATAGACGATGGTGCCAATGAGGAAGAACATCAGGCCCCACGTCGGCACCGTGACCGCCATCATCAACATGCAGTAAATCAGCACCAGGTCGGCTTTGGACAGGGCGACGTGGCGGCCGAGCAGAGCCACGAACCCATTGACGGCAAAGGTCAGGACAAAAAAGAGAAAGAGCGCACCGGGCGAAGAAGGGTTAAAGCCGACCCAGTAGTAATTGAATACGACCCCGTACGGCGCGAGCAGGCCCACCGCTAGGGAGAGAGCGATGCCGGTTAGCAGTCCCTTGATGCTGAAAAGCGATTTGGGCATAGGTGAGTAGTCGAATACCCTACTCAGCGGCCGAGGCAGCCAAAAGCCCCCCATCCACCGGCAAAGACGCCCCGGTGATGCAGCCGGCAGCCGGCGAGCAGAGAAAAACCACCGCCCGGCCAATGTCTTCGGGGGTTCCCGGACGACGCAGGGGAACTATGTCACGATGTCGCCCGCCAAGGATGCCCAACGCCGGAGGCGGTTCGTTGAAGACGTGATCGGTATCCATGTATCCGGGCATGATGGCGTTGCAGCGGATGCCGTGTTCGCCCAAGTCAACGGCCATGCTTTCGGTCAGGCGCAACACGCCAGCTTTGGCGGCCCCGTAGGCCGTGTCGTTCTTCCACGCCCGACGCCCGTGTACCGAGGAGGTGCTGACGATGGCTCCACCGTCGCCCTGCGCCACCATGGCGCGCGCCGCTTGCTGCGAGCACAGAAAAAACCCCTTGAGGCCCACGTCGAGATTTTGGTCCCAATTCTCCTCGCTGAGTTCAAGGAAGGGCTCGCCCGTGCCGCCGTAGGGGTTGTTGACCAAGATATCTATGCGGCCAAACCGTTCGAGAAAGGCCGCGAACATCGCCTCGACTTGGGCGCTGTCGGAAATGTCGCCAGCGAAGAACTCGGCCTCGCGGCCCATGGCGCGGATCAGGCCCAGAGTTTTGCCGGCATCGTCGTCGTCGTGCAGGTCGTTGATCCCCACGTCGCAGCCCGCTTCGGCTAAAGACAGGGCAATGCCGCGGCCGATGCGGCGCTTGCCGCCAGTGACGAAGGCTTTCTTTCCACTTAGCAAATATGGGTCGGACATAATGTGCTCCTTGGGTTAAACGATCTCGGGGTGTTCGTGAATCGAGGGGGTGGCCATGATGCGCTTTTGGCGTTCGGTCAGCTCGCCGTACTCCTCAAGGTTGTAAAACTCCTTGGCCCACGTCGAGTAGCCAGGGCTGTACTTGTAGAGCAAGGTGCGGCGCTGGTGCTCAGCGCACCACGGCATGGTGCCGTGAATGAGAGCCTCGGTAAAAAACAGCGCATCCCCGGCTTTAGCCGTCGGTTGGACCACGTAATGCGCGTCGCGCTCAAAGCGCCTGACATCTTGCGGAAGGTTGCGGGGGTAATTGGTCTTGTGGCTGCCCGGCACGCAGGCAAAGCCGCCGTCGCCCTCATTGGCATCGGCGAGAAAAAAGGTCACCACGCTCAGGCCATTGCGCATCTGGCCGTCGCGGTAGCTGAACCAGTGGTCGGTATCTTGGCTTGGGCCGCCGTGCAGACCGCCCCGGGCGTCGCCGCGATTCATAATAATGGCGTAGTCGTGGTCGATGCGGACCTTGGGGCCGATGAGTTCGACCAAGTAGGGCAGGATTTTGGGGTGGTCGATCAGGTTTTTGGTGGCTTGGCCCCAGCTACTGACCTTGTTCAAGTCATTGCGGGGATGGTTGTCCCAGCCGTTGATGTACCGGTCCATCAGCGCGTTGAGATCGTCCAGTTCCTGCGGACTGAGGACGTCTTTGATGACCAGATAGCCATCTAAGTCAAAGACGAATTTTTCTTCTTCGGTCATGGCGTGCTCCTTTCTATTCCGCGTAGATGTCCTGCATCTGATAGGCGTCGAGCGAGAGCAACTCGGCGCTCTGGCCCTGTGCGCGCAGCGAGACCCCGACGCTGTCGGCGCGGTCGGGATAGACGCGTGCAGCCACGCATTGCTGGCCGTTGGCAAAAACTTCGACGACGCTCTTATCGACAAAGACCCGTAGCTTGAGCGTCTCGCCCGGAGCGAGGACGACCGGCGCGGTCTCCGGAGCACGGGAAAGGACGTCGGACGCGACAGAAGAATACGAGGTGTCGAGCGAGATCAGACTCTGGTGGTGGTCGCTGCCAAAGACGCGGTTGCTGAAGCCCCGGTTTTTGAAAAAGGCAATGCGCGTGTGCTCCTCCTTGCCGGGAGCGCGCAGGACGTTGAGTTCGACCATGGGCGCGTCTTGCGGATCGATTTCAGCGACGATTTCCACGGCGTTGCCTCGAACTGTATCGAGGACGAGTTCTTCGTTGGCGGCGAGGGTAGTTTTGCCGACGCGCTGGTGATCCCTCCGCAGCGACTCAAGGTCGCCTGCCGGCTCCATGGCCAAGTCGTCGCCGACGACGGTCAGCCGGCGGGGCAAGGTCATAATCTGGTTCCAGTTCTTGGTCGGCTTGCCGGGGTTCATGTTGAAAATGGTCAAGACGCCGCCTTGGCCATCGGGGGTCGCCGAAGGAGCGTGGACGCCAGAGGGCGCGGCCGCGCCAAAGTTGAACTTGGCACCGTAGGTCACGACAAACTTGTCGCGCTCGGTGTCGTAGTCGCCGAGCAGGTACTGGCCGCCGCTTCTATGGCTGAAGAAGAGGAGGATGTGGCGGTCGCCAATCGGCCAGAAATAGGGGCAGGCTCCGTCGTCGCCGACTAGCGTGTACCCATCGTCCTCCACGAAGGGGTGGAGGTACTCCCAGTGTTCGAGATCGCTCGACCTGAAGAGGAAATTGGCACGCACGGGCTTGCCAGCCGGGCCTTCGGGCTTGGTGCCCGCCGACAGCGAGTAGTACGCGTCGCCCTGCTTCCAGATGCAGGGGTCAAAGACTCGGTAGGGCACGTCAGGGTGGATGGGGATCACGGCCTTGTTGGCGACCTTTTCCCAGTTGAGCAATAGCGGGTCCGAAGAAGTAGCGACCATGTTGCCGACCTCCGTGCCGTGGTACATGGCAATGACGCGGTCTTCCTCGACTAGCGCAGCTCCTGAAAAGCAGCAGCGCTCTGGGTTCGGATAAATGCAGTACGGCAAGTCGCGCCAGTGGACGAGGTCGTCGCTTATGGCGTGGCCCCAGTGCTGGCGGGTATCTTCCGGTGGATAGGCTTGGTAAAAGAGATGATAGCGGCCCTGCCAGAAGCACAGTCCGTTGGGGTCGTTGAGATTGGCCTCGGGATTGATGTAGTGGTAGATGGGGCGATGCGGATCGCCGGCGTACGAGCGGCGCGCTTCGAGCATGCGCTGCATCAACGGATTGGTGGCTAGCGCCTCCTCCTGTTCGGCCAGCGTGTCGGGGAAGGTGTAGTAAGGGACTTTTGAAGTGTAGTCGGGCGCGGCAGTCATGGGATGAGCCTCCGGTTGGGTGAGTGGTCGTTAGGGCAGCGCAAAGTATAGGTCTTGTGCAGGCGTCAATCCAGTCTCGGGCAGAGGCCAACACGCCAGTGTCGATGCAGGCGGATTGACAGCCGCCGTGCGAATATGCTCTATTCCCTTTAATTACATCCCAACAAGCCCATGCGCATAGACTGTCAGCCCCATATTTTTCCAAAGGAGCAAGCCCCTTATGGTCAAACCCGAAGTACTAGCAGCCTTTAAGGAATTCGACTCGCCGACAATTTTTAACGCCATCGTGTTAAAGTGCGGCCTACCCAACGAAGAGTACACCGACCACCGAATCCACTATCTGCTGCCGGAATTGGGACCAGTCATCGGCTATGCAGTGACCGCGGAAGTAACGACCAACGACCCTGATTCCGTAGCAGTCCCTTGGGAAGGGTACTACGAAGCAATCGACGCCACCGAAGGACCCGTATTCGCGGTGATGAAGGACGTGGATTCGCGTCCCGGACGCGGGGCCAGTTTTGGCGACGGCATGGCGCGGCTGCACCAGCGGCTAGGCGCGGTGGGAGCCGTTGTCGATGGAACGGTGCGCGATTTGGAGGGAATCCGCCGGGTCGGGCTGCCGATTTTCGCTTGGGGGACGGTGCCAGGGCACGGCGTATTCAACGCGACGCGAGTCAACGCGCCAATTACCGTAGGATCGGTGCGGATTCGGCCGGGGGACCTGATCTTTGGCGACGGCGACGGCTGCGTGCGCATTCCCCTGGAGCACGCCGAGGAAGTATTGGAATTGGCCGCAGAAGTGCGGGACAAGGAAGCGAAAATTTTCGCACTGTACGATTCAGACGACTTTTCCCTCGCCAAGTGGCGAGAATCGCGCCGGTAGGGGCAACTCTTAGAGTTGCCCTCATCGCCGCCCAAAGGAGGACACTATGGAGACCACCACCGTAAAAATTGATCCCAAAGAAGAAATCGGCTTTATGACGGTCGATGAGACCAATTTCGCCGCTTTCTCCCTGAGCCAGCAGATCCGCCATCTCGAAATGGAAGGCTACGTGCTCATGCCAGACGTGCTCGACGCCGAGCACATTGCAGCGCTAAAGGCCGAACTGCAAGACCTGCCGATGGGGCACAAGGACTACAGCGAGGCCCAAACCTTCCACCACGAACCCCAGTGCGCGAGCCGGTTGGTAGCCGAACTGATCGGCTATCCGCCAATCGCGGAATTTCTCCAAGCGCTCATGGGGCCAGACATCGTCTTCACGCACGGGCTTTTTACCCGCACCCTCTCCGGCTCACCGGGCATTTCAATGCACACCGACGGCCAGCCATTCGGCTCGTCGATCTTTGGCTTCGAAGGCTCCTCGCCGCGCCTGTTGCGGGTGCTCTACTACCTCGACGACCTGCCGCCTGAGCGCGCGCCTTTCCGGCTCATCCCGCGCTCCCATCTCTCGTTCCACGCCCAAGCCAACCCGTACGTGCGCTATGTCTCGCACCCACAGGAAATCACGCTCTGTGCCAAGGCTGGTTCAGTAGTAATGATACCCGCCCTCCTCTTCCACGGCACCCATCCCAACAGGGACTTGGCCCCTCGGGAACTGATCCAGTTCGGCTACCGGCCAGCTTGGGCGGGGCCGGTTCAGCCGATGGACGATTGGGACCCGGAATGGGTGGAAAACGCGCCGACCGTGGCCAAACCTTTTCTCCAAAGCCGCAACACCACCGGCAAGGAGTGGAAACAGGTCCACAAACCCCAAGGCATGCAGCACGACGCGCCGGGCATCAATCCAGACCGCTGGGGGGACTAATCGTGAAACTAGCTGAACTCACCTGGCCCGACCTAGAGCAGGTGTCCAGAGACGACACGGTAGTCGTATATCCCATCGCGGCGTTTGAGCAGCACGGACCGCATCTGCCGTTTATAACGGACACGGCCGAGGTAGCCGCTATCGTCGATCGCCTCGACGCGGAGATTCCCGATCAGGTCCTCTGTCTTCCTGCGCAATGGCTGGGCTATTCCCCGCACCATCTGCGGTTTAAAGGCACCATAACAGCCCAGTCAGAGACCCACATCAACATGATCGTCGATACCGTCAGCAGCATGGTCCACGCCGACTTCGACAAAATCCTCGTCGTCAACGGCCACGGTGGGAATGTTCCCAATATGAACGTCTCCCTTCAGCGACTGATGGAGAAGTGTCCCGACGCGAGAATCTATGGCACCTCTTGGTTTGCCTACGACGAGCTAGGCCAGATCAGAGAGGCGGGGCCTCATGGTTGGGGGCACGCGGGCGAAATGGAGACTTCGCTGATGATGGCCCTGCATCCTGAGTGGGTCAAAGCAGATCGCCTGCAAAAGGACGGCCACCCGCCGCAGTCCGAGCGCGCCGGCCAAGTCTCCCGCTACCGGTGGATTCACCAATCGACCGACCAAGGCACCTACGGCGACCCCACCTTTGGGTCCGCCGAAAAGGGGGAACGCTTCATCTGCGCCGCAGTCGAGGTCCTGGTCCGCATCGTCGAAGATATAAGGAAGGGGCACTTATAGCGCGGACTCGACTTTTTTTGATGATGGATATAGGACTTGAACGATTCGATCTGCGGATCGTCTTGCTTCTACTCTTCTGCGTCCATCTGCGGATTGATTTGCCCAGCCAGCGCAAAATTGCGACAGTAAAGTTAGCTTTTTTAGAGGAGGACTCGCCATGGAAATGACAAAAAACCAGCGCAAAATAAACTGGTATCGGTGTCCCTTGCCGCGCGAGACGCTCGCTGCGCTCAACCAGCGCAGCGACTTTTGGGGTCTGCTACAAACGCTGGGGCATTTGGGTCTACTAGCAGCGACGGGCGCGGGGGCTTGGTACGCGGCGGAGCACTTGGCCCTGCCGTGGCTGCTGCTGATCCTCTTTTTCCACGGCACGTTCTACGCCTTTTTGCTCAACGGCTTCCACGAATTGTGTCACTCCACGGTCTTCAAAAGCAAGTTCCTCAACTACTTCTTCCTGCGCCTGTTCAGCTTTCTCGGCGCGTACAACCACATCCATTTCTGGACCAGCCACACCGAGCACCACAAGTACACCCTGCACCCACCCGACGACCTCGAAGTAGTCCTGCCAGCCCAATTGCGACTCGTGGATTTTCTCAAGAGTGCCGTTGTAAATCCGTGGGGCTTGTACGGCCGCTACAAGACGACTTGGCGGCGGGCACGCGGGAAATTAGAGGGCGAATGGGAGCTGGCGATCTTCCCCGAGTCGGACCCAGACAAGCGGCGACGGCTCATTCGCTGGGATCGCTTCTTGCTAGTGGGGCACGCCCTAATCGTAGTGGTATCCTTGTACTTCGGCCTGTGGATGGTGCCAGTGCTCATTACGCTGGCCCCGTTCTACGGCGGCTGGTTGCTGTTTTTGTGCAACAACACCCAGCACATCGGCTTGCAGGACGACGTGCCGGACTTTCGGCTCTGTACCCGCACAGTCATCTTGAATCCGTTTTTCCGCTTCCTCTACTGGCACATGAACTACCACATCGAACACCACATGTACGCCGGCGTGCCGTGCTACCGGCTCGGCAAGCTGCACACGGCCATCAAAAGCGACTTGCCGCACTGTCCTCATGGGCTGTACGAAGCGTGGACGGAGATCGCTACTATCCTCGAACGGCAAAAGGCCGAGCCGGAATACGAATACGTACCAGAATTGCCCACGCCCGTCGCGGCTTGATCACCACTGCTGCCCCAGCGGCGTCAGCACCAGTTCATCGACATTGACCCCGCGCGGCTGCGCCAGCACAAAGCACGCAGCGTCGGCAACTTCATCGCGGCTCAGGCGACAACGCCGACCACCCTCGTCCAACGGCACCGGATCGGGACTAGCCACCGCGCCTAGAGTGATTAAGCCGACGTGGACTCCCTGCTCCGCCACCTCCCAGCGCAAACTCTCACACAGCCCGCGTACCGCGGACTCGACCGCCGCGTAGAGCACCGGCGGCCGCGCACGGATCAACCCCTGTAAGCCGTTGATATGCAGTATCCGCCCACCGCTTTGCATCAGCACCGGCAGGGCAGCGCGCGTTATTTGCAACGCGCCGCTTACATCCGTATCGACAAAAGCGCGCAGGTCCTCGTAGCTGACCTCAACAAGCGGCTCCTCCACCCAAGTCCCGGCCGCATTGACCAGCGCATCGAGACTCCCAAACGCTCCCACCGACTCCCGCACCGCAGCTTCGCAATCCGCAACGATCCCCACATCGCCCGGCACCGCTACCGCACCATCCAACTCAGCGGCGATAGCCTGCACCCGCGCCGCGCGCCGCGCCATCAGCGCAACTCGGTGCCCAGCCGCCGCTAGCCGCCGCGCGATAGTCTCGCCAATGCCAGAACTGGCACCCGTAATAAGCGCATTCACCGCGAGGTATCTCCTGACGTTCAGATAAATCTAGTCGTGATTTGCCCCACAAGCGCCTCGCCCTGAGCGTAGCGGTCGAGGTTGTCCGCGGCCAGACGCGCTCGCTTGCGCGAGGTGCCGTCGGTCGAACCGGCGGTGTGGGGCATGGCAAACACATTGGGCAATTGGAAAACAGGGGCCGTAGCATCGGGTGGCTCCTGAGCGAACACATCGAGCCCGGCCCCACTCAAGTGACCGTCCACAAGTGCCCGGTAAAGGGCCTCCTCATTGACGAGCGCCCCTCGCGCTACGTTGATCAAGCAGGCAGTTTCCTTCATCAGGCCAATGCGCCGCACGTCAATAGTGTGCCGGGTCTCCGGCGTCAGATGCAGGTGCAGCGACAGGTAGTCGCTCTCGGCCACCACGCGGTCGACGTCCTCGGGGCCACCGAGGAACTCGGGCTGGATCTCGGCGAGGATCTCCTCTTCAATGGGGCGGATGTCGATGGCCAAGATCCGCAGGCCAAAGGGCTTGGCCCGGCGCGCCAAATCTTGGGCACTCGCGCCAAAACCGATCAGGCCGAGCGTCAGGCCCTCCAACTCGATGCCCGTAGGCACGTACATCTTGCCAGCGTCGAAGTTCCGCCGCGCCTCTCCATAGCGGTGGGCGTGCATGAGAATGAACATCATCGCACTCTGGGCCAACGCCACGCTGCTGAGCTGCCCAGGGCAATGGGCAAGCAACAGTCCAGTACTGAGAATCCCTTCGACATCTACGTGGTCGAGGCCGGTAGTCTGGACCTGAAGGAATTCGACGCCAGCGTCGGCCGCAGCGGCCAGCAGGTCCGGGCTGATATTGCCCCCTAAATCGACAATGGCTTCAATATCCTCCATTTGAGGCGCGGCTGGCTGGGTGCGGTCGAAGACGCGGAGATTGTGGCGGGCACGTACGGCCTCGATCACATCGGTCGTCCAAGGCGAGGCGATCGCAGCGACCGGGTGGGGCAAAAAGAGGACCTCAAGCCGTCGCATATGCTAGTACCCCAAGTCGGCGCGAACGCGCGCCATCTGTTGGCAGCCAGCCGCGAGAAATGGCTCGTCGCCGCCAGCGAGAATCAGCGAGAAGCCGTCGTCCATGGCGCGTTGGATTGACTGCGGGTCGCTGGCCGGGCGATAGACCCCAATACCAGCGGGCTTGCCAGCGCGGCGAGCGGCTGCGGCCAACTCGGCCTGGGCATCTTGGAAAACAGACCCCTCGTAGTCAAAGGGCACCCCCAGCGAGATCGACAGATCGACCGGGCCGATGACGAATGTATCGACGCCCTCAACGGCGAGGATCTCGTCGATATTGGCGACTGCCTCGGCCGTTTCGATCAACGCGATGAATACCACCAAGTCGTTTATCTCCGCGAAGTACTCGTCAGTGCGCAACCCGTACTGGGCCGCCCGATGCGGTCCAAAACCGCGAATACCAACCGGCGGATAGCGGCAGGCGCGCGCGCCTTCTGCGGCTTGGGCAGCGGTGTTGACAAACGGGGCGAGGATGCCCAGTGCGCCCATGTCGAGATAGAGGCGGATCTGCTCCTCGTCGATGCGCGGCAAGCGGACGATGGGCGTGGCTGGGGTATTGCCGATGGCTTGCAATTGCGCCTGGATGCCAGTGGGGGTTTGCGGCGCGTGTTCCGAGTCGATGACGAGGAAGTCAAAGCCCGAGTGGCCGCAGAGTTCGGCAATGGCCGGAGAGCCAAAGCGGAGTTGGGTACCAAAAGCAGGTTTACCCGCGGCGAATTGGTCTTTGATGCGATTGTGCATGTAGTCTCCTAATAAACGTTACGCATCGTCCCTACCTGTCATGCTGAGCGCAAGCGAAGCATCCCATACCTAGGGGCTTATGCGTAACATCAGTTCCTAATTCCACGGCAGGGCATACGAGGGCTTATTGACGAAACGCTCCATTCCCAAGTCGAGCCGAATCGCCGCGCCAGCTTGGAGGCAGACGGTGAAGTGGCGGCCCTGTACGGCGACCTCTTTGTCCTCTAGCTGCTCCTGCACGGTCTGCTGATATTGGGTGGCGTGCGAGTGTCCAGCACCGGCTTCTTCAGCCGAGATGGGCCGGCGCTGCTGGTAGGCAACGCGGGTGAAGCTATGCTCGCCAAAAGCACCGGCCTGTAGCAAAACCTCGCGCTCTTCCGTGGGGTGCAAGTTGACCAAATGCAGGACAGCCCGCTCGTCTGCAAGCGATTCCACCAAGGCAGCCACGTCTAGCGGCAAGCCCGGCCGGCGGCGTTGCGGGTCGAAGTAGCGCAGGCGGGCCATGAGCAGGCCGCCGTTGTACATGAAGAGCGGCGCACCCATCGTCAATTGCACCAAGCCCTCGACGGTAATGGGGTTGCGCACTTGCAGATACCAATCGCCGTATGTAGAAGGATCTTGCTGATCGTCGCGCATAAACGCCAAGCGCTGATATACTTGCGCGTGGTTGTGCCGCAGGATGTCCACCGGGTACTCCGGGTATTCGCCTTCGAGATATGCGGTCCAAGCGGCTTCGTGGCCGCCGCCGTGCTTGGAAGAGTGCGAGCTTACCTGCCGCCAGTTATCGCTGTCGTGGTTGCGCTGCTGTTGGAGCCGCGCCAGGTCCTCTTGCTGCATACTCATGCACCAGAGGTGCGTCGTGGGATGGGCCTGCATGGGGCTGTACCCGTCCCAACCCTTGTCGTGGTAGAAGTGCGGCGCGTACAGCGTTTGTCCTCTCATTTCTCCCTGCTGCATTAGCACGTCGATTTGCGAGCGCGGGAAGTCCATGTAGCGCAAGTCGCCGGAGAGCAAGGCCGCGTTTTCAGCGGCCGCAATGCAGGCGTCGCTCAGGTGGTGCCAGCCGTGCGGCCACGTCCAGCCGTAGTAGCCGCCGTACCACTTGCCGTCGATGTATTCGCCGATCTGTCCCGACAGGCCAATGTTGTCGGGCAGGATGCCATTGTTTTGCCGGGTGCGCTCGATCCAAGCTTTGGTGTATTCCTCGACCCAAGCTCGGTACTTATCGTCGCCGCTGCACAGATAGGCGTTGGTCACCATGCTGGTAGCGGCGAGGTTGCAGGCCACATCGCCGCGGCTCATCCGCTCGACGAGGGTTTGGCCCATCTTCTCTTCCATGCCCGGCTTTTGCAAATCCTCGACCGTCTCAATGCCGGGAATGTCGTGAAAGGGCAAGGGCCAGGGTTTCCATTGGGCGTAGCGATAGATCGTGTAGTGCTTTTCAAAGTTGCGGTGCGCCGGCCCCATACTGCCGTTGTGGGCGCAGCGGATGAGCTTTTTCTCCGCGTCGTAATTGGGGGCCTCGGGGTCTTCGTTGAGATAGAATCCCGCATAGCGCTTGGCGCGCTCGACGTTCTTTTGGCTTGTTGGATCGGCGAGGCATAGCAAATAGAAAAACAAATACCCCTCGCCTTGGTGCATCCAGTCGTATCCTTGCTCGTACTCCTTGACGACCATGGGATGGCCGTGGCCCGTATCGTAGTGGGCAAACTGCCGGGTGATGCCCTCCCAAGTGCGGTGGGAATATTCGAGCACGTGCTCGCCGCCGCCCATTAGATAAAAGAGCGGCCAGTTGTGGAAGCTCTCGTACGCGTCGTCGAGGCCGTCGATGCTACTGAAGTCTTCTGTGGGCGGCCACAGCACCGAGCCGTCCGGACGCACGTAGCGCTCCATGATCGGATGGACGGAGGCGTCCATCAGGTCGATTAGGCTGCGCTCGAGAACGGCCCATTCGGGCGGCTCGACAAACGGTATGTTCCCTTCGACTCTTACCACTTTCCGCCTCCTCATGTGTGGCTAGGACAGTTCTGACGGCAAAGGTACTGACACTGAACACGGGCATCAACATGCACACCTATTTTTGTGCTAATTATGCTATTGAGTAAAATTACTCAGTAGCGTAATTTTATCTATATGGCACCCTTTCAACGCCCTCAAGTCGCCACGCTCTACCGCCGACTCACCGAGCCGCCCCGGCAGCTCATCGCCCTGTTCGGGCCGCGCCAAACCGGCAAGACCACGATTGTACGCCAAGCACTGCGGCAGATCGACCTCGAAAGTCGCTACTTGGCTGTTGATGAACCCGACTCTACCGAATTTCGCGTCCCGTCCGCTGCGACGGAGGCAACCTTCCTTGCGCCGCAGGTGCGAGATGCGGAATGGCTGGTGCGCCACTGGGAAGAAGCCCGGCGCGAGGCGGAACAATTGGGGGGATTCGTGCTGGTGTTCGACGAGATTCAGAAGGTTCCCCAGTGGTCGGAGACCATCAAGGGATTGTGGGATGCCGACCGCGCCAGAGGTTGTCCCTTGCATGTGGTCATCCTCGGCTCGGCCCCACTGCTCATGCAGTCGGGATTGAGCGAGAGCCTCGCCGGCCGCTTTGAGCCTATCCGCGTTACTCACTGGTCATTCGCGGAAATGGCCGAGGCGTTCGGCTTCGATCTGCTGACATACATCTATTTCGGCGGCTATCCGGGCGCTGCTTCCTTAGTTCGAGAGCCGGATCGGTGGCACGACTATATCCTTGGCGCACTCGTCGAGCCGAACATAGAGCGAGACCTCCTCGCCATGACTCGGGTGGACAAGCCGGCGTTGCTGAAGCGGCTCTTCGAACTGGGTGCCGACTGTTCCGGGCAGATCCTGTCCTACAACAAGATGCTGGGGCAGCTCCAAGACGCCGGAAACACGACTACCCTAGCGCGCTATCTCGATTTGCTCGCGAGTGCCGGCCTGCTCGCCGGTCTTCAGCAATACAGAGGCGGTCCTGCTTCTCGGCGTGCTTCCAGTCCCAAACTCAATGTGCTCAACACCGCCCTGATGACCGCCGGTTCGGGGTATTCCTTCGCTGAGGCGCAGGCGGACCGCAGCTTCTGGGGGCGCATCGTCGAGAGTGCGGTCGGCGCGCACTTATTCAATACCGCCAATACCGCGGCATCCGACATCCGTCTTCACTACTGGCGGGACGGGGCGCACGAGGTTGACTTTGTCCTGCAACGGGGTGCTCGAATTGTCGCCATCGAAGTAAAGAGCGGCGCGATCAGGATGCCTTTGAGAGGAATGGACGAGTTTAAGCGGTGCTTCAGTCCCCGCCATTCACTGCTCGTTGGTGAAGACGGAATACCATTCAATGAGTTTCTCTCGGTGCCCGCCCATTACTGGTTCGAGGAAGTATGAACATGATCGTTCCCCGGACCTGCACCGAAATCTCAGCAGAGAATGCGAATCAGCATCTGGAAAAGGAGCCTCGGTCTCTCGAAGAGTTCCAAGATGTGTCGGCCTATGTGTTGCTCGGTGATCCTGGTGCAGGCAAGACTACTGCGTTCAAAACCGAGTGCAAAAAGCTTAGGGAGAAAGCCTGCCTGATTACAGCCCGCGACTTTTTGACTTTCAACCCCCAGAGCCATCCCGAATGGCGCGACAAGACGCTCTTTATCGACGGATTGGATGAAATCCGCGTCGGCGCGAACGACGCTCGCACACCCTTTGACCAGATCCGTGGGCGTCTCGACGAGTTGGGGAAGCCGCGCTTTCGCCTCTCGTGTCGGGAGGCGGACTGGCTAGGGGCAAACGATCAGAAGCACTTGGAATCCGTCTCGCCAGACTCCAAGGTGACGGTTCTACGGCTCAATCCCCTGACGGATTCGGATATTGCCGTAATTCTAGAAGCACGGTCGGACATCGGAGATGCTCAGGAATTCATCACATTGGCCCAAGAGCAGAGAGTTGAAGGACTGCTCACGAACCCACAGACCCTTGAAATGTTGGCCGATGTCGTTGGCGACGACTGGCCGAAAAGTCGCAAAGAAACCTTCGAAATGGCTTGCAGCCAAATGATTCGTGAGCACAACGAGGAACGTAAAGCGGCACAAGCGTCAAATAGTCTCCCTGCACCTGATCAGCTTCTCGACGCCGCCGGGCGGCTTTGTGCCGTTCAAGTGATTTCGGGTGCGGCCGGATATACGTTGCACGGCCAAGCGGACGAAGAGTATCCCGCTCTGGACCAATACGACTACGATCACCGCGAAATGTTGCGGCCTGCGCTCGACACAAAGCTATTCAAGGGCGTGTCCGATAACGATTACCGCTTCACCCCGGTTCATCGCCACATCGCCGAATTCCTCGGCGCTCGGCACCTCGCCAGAGTCATCAAAAGCGGGCTCCCCGCTCAGCGCGTAACCGCCCTAATTGCGGGAGAGGACGGTACCGTGGTTACGGAGATGAGAGGCTTGTCGGCTTGGCTCGCGGCCCATAGCAAAGACGCCCGGGCGGACCTCATCGAACGCGATCCCATCGGCGTCGGGCTATACGGCGACATCCGCGAGTTTTCTACCGACGAGAAACACGCGCTGCTGGAATCTCTGGACCGTGAAGCGTCCCGGCTCGATTCCGCGTGGAGGATGACTGCGGCTTTTGGTGCGCTTGCCACGCCCACTATGGAACCCGTACTCAGGGCGATTCTGACTGATCCCAGTCGGGAAAAAGAACATCAGTTGTTTACCGATTTCGTACTGCGCGTTCTGAGGGAAGGTGAACGCCTGCCGAGGCTTTCCGAAATCCTGTTCGAAATCGTCCGCGACGATAAGCGGTGTCAGGACGTCAATTATGCCGCCCTTAACGCCTTCATCCACAACTGCCCGGACAGTCCCCTAAAAACGGGCAAGCTCAAAGAACTGCTGGCAGATATTCATACTGGAAGCCTTCCCGATACTGACAACCAGCTTCTCGGAACCTTGCTGACCCAACTCTACCCCCGCTATCTGCCGCCATCGAAGGTTTGGGACTACTTTACCGCTCAAGGAGACCCCAATCTTACCGGAAGGTACACTCTATTCTGGGAGATTGACCTTCTCGACAATTCCTCAGACAAGCAAGTGGCCGAACTCCTCGATCATCTGCACGAACGCCTTCCCGACTTGCAGCCTGTTCTGGATGTTCGGTATTTGAACGACGATCTTCCTCTCAGACTCCTAGCTCGCGGCCTGAAAGCGCATGGAGAGAAACTAGACACGGAACGCCTGTGCGACTGGCTCGATGTGGGTTTCTCAGAAAGTCAGGACGGATTCTGGGACAGTGATGAAGAAGGCATCAGTGAGATACGCTCTTGGCTGGAGCAGCGTCCTGAGGTCCAGAAGGCAGTCTTCATGGAGAGATTGGCTGGGTGTCACGAATCCGACGAATTCAGAGAGCACGCATCCAATTTCCAAAAGTGCCTATACGGTGCTAGCCCGCCATCTGACTTCGGTCTCTGGTGCCTGAATCAGGCCATCGCCATGGCAGACACCAAACCGCGAGTTGCCGAATACCTACTTGAGTGGGCTGTTAGGACGCATACCGATCAAAGCGGTAACAAGGGCCTGTCGCTCAAAGTCCTGCGCGAACACACGCAGGGAAACGAGACGTTGAAGGCGTACTTGGATCGACTGCTTGCTCCTCCATCCATCCCGCCCATCCCACCAGAGTTACTGGAAACTCGCCAGAGATATACCGAAGAGCGAAAGCAGCAAGAGGAACAATGGCTTGAATATGTCCGCTCCAATGAGGCTGCACTGCGTGAGAACCGAGCCGCACCCTACTTACTTCACCAGATGGCCGATAGATATTTTGGGAACTTCTTACGTTTCGGCGGCAATTCCGGACTGAAGGCCATAGAGGAGAAACTCCGAGGCAACCGTGGTTTGATCGACGCTACGCTTAAGGGCCTTCGGGGCGTGATTGATCGGGAAGACGTTCCAAACGTCAAGGAGATTCTCAGCCTTAGAGAAAAAAGCCACATGCACTATCTCAATTTGCCGTTCCTAGCGGGCTTGGCGGAACTTGAAAGGACAGCGGAAGAAGATCCCTCCCGATGGGACGATAGCCGGATTCGTAAGGCTATTGCGTTCTATTACTGTACGCCCCATGCCGATTATCAACCCAAATGGTATCAACGACTGCTTGTGTCGCGTCCCGAGATCGTCGCCGAGGTGCAGGTGCAATCCGCCGTTTCTGAATTCCGCAGTGGTCGTGAGCATATATATAAGCTATGGGAACTCGCACACGACCCAAACCACTCACAAGTCGCCAAATACGCAAGCCTGCCCCTACTACACACCTTTCCGACTCGCTGCAAGCTAAATCAGATTGAAAATCTAAATCATTTGCTATGGGCTGCACTGCAATATGCCGATAGATCATCGCTTCAGGAACTGATTAAAAAGAAGCTATCCCGAAAGAGCATGAATGACGCCCAGCGCGTGTACTGGTTGGCAGCGGGCATCATCGTTTCGCCGGGGACGTACAATGATCTCCTGAGAGATTCCGTACGGGGTCGAGAAGGCCGAATCCTGCACCTCGCGGCATTCTTTTGCCCTCAAACTTCCGCATCCTTCTTATCATTTGGTGAGTCGAGGATTGCGTATGAGTTGGGGATTCCGGGATTGGAACTCCTCATACACCTCGTCGGAAGCTACGTCGGACCCGATAAGTGGAAGGAGGGAGGACTGGTTACGCCTGCACAGCAAGCCTCTCGCCTCGTCAACGGCCAGATACAACGTCTCGCCGCTTCTCCCACCAAGGACGCGAGTGACGCCTTGGATCACCTTCTTGCCGATCCAGCGCTCTCTCGCTGGCGCGACGTACTCTCCCAAGCGCAAGATGTCCAACGGGTAACTTGGCGCGACGCCAGTTATCGTCATCCCACTATCGAGCAGGTCTGCCAGATGTTGAATGGCGGTCCGCCCGCCAACGCTGCCGACCTCGCAGCCCTCGTGATGGATCGGTTGGACGAGATCGCTCGCAAGATTCGTGGCGGTTCCACTTCCGATTGGCGTCAGTATTGGAATGTCGATCAATACAATCGACCAACATGTGAAAAGCCAGAGGACGCCTGCCGCGATAATCTGTTATCGGATTTACAAAATAGGTTGGAACAATTAGCTATCGATGCCCAACCCGAGGGACGGTACTCTAACGACAAACGTTCGGACATTCGAGTTTATTACGGAGGCCCCAACGTGCCGGTGGAGATCAAGAAGAACTCGCATCAAAAGCTCTGGAGCTCACTGCGAGACCAGCTAATCGCTAAGTACACGAGTACGCCGGGGACAGACGGCTACGGCATCTACTTAGTATTCTGGTTCGGCAAAGACCGCACGCAGCCACCACCCTCCGGCACCCGCCCCGCTACTGCCAAAGAGCTGAAAGAGCGACTAGAAGCGACCCTATCGCCCGTCGAAGCGCGCAAAATCTCAGTCTGCGTGATCGACGTAAGCCGACCAGACTAATCGCAACAATCGCTATCCGGCGTCTTCAATCGGCTGGTGGAAGTAGTAGCAAAGTCCGTCGGGAGCGATTACGAAGAAAACTTGGAATCTCTTTCCATCGCGCTCGTCCACGCGCCAATTGCCTGTCTCGACGCCATTCGCCTCTATCTCGTCGCGGGCCTTGTGGATGTCGCTCACCAAAATAGCCGCGCCCTCTTGGCTGGCGTCGCCGCCGTTGATAGCAAACCCGACCTGCACCCCGTCGCGTTCGAGAATGACCGTCGGCACGGGGTCGTCGCGCCTTTCGACCTCCACAAGTCCAAAGGTCGCGCCGTACCATTTCGCGGTTTGGTCAAGATCTTCCACCGGCAAGGCGAGGACATCCTCGGCATACGGAAAAGCGGCTTCGTATAGTTTCTCTGTCACGTCTTGTTCCTCCAATCTAATGAAAAACTGATGTTACGCAGACGGTAACGGCTGCGTAACATCAGTCAATAATACTCGTATTGTTCAGGCGCTTTTCCCTTCTGTCCTACGACCTTCGGCTTGCGGGGTCGTGCCCCGCTTTTGCGAATCGCTTCCACCGCGACCTGAAAAAGCCATTGGTCCCCATAGTCGAACAGGTAGAGCATGCGCTGTCCCTCCGACAGACCTAATTCCCCGATCCGCAGCTCGTCCACATGAGGGCCTTCCTCGTCATGTGGCGACGTGAACTTGTCGTCGGACCAGAGTTCGCCGTCCATAAAGAAGGCGTAGAGATGGTCGTCGTCGAAACCGTAGGCATCCTGGATGGCATGGTGCAGATCCTCCAGCGTATACCCACCCGCCGTCTCAATCCGCCGCCAGAGATTTTTCTTTAAGGCAACGTTGAAACAGTAAATACCGTCCTCAAACTCAATGCGCTTCCGTGGCAAACCGCGCTCGAGTTCTTCCACCAGTGGCTCAAAAGGCTGGTAAAACGGCTCGTCGGCCTGTCCTCCATATATTTCGGGAGATTTTTTCTTCAATCTCGTTTTCGCCTCCGTCACTAACCGGCATATAGCAACGCTCTGCTCGTCAAGTGGATCGCCTGGTTTGGCCTTCCACTCGCCGAACGCTTGCCGCCGGGTCGGTAGATTCTAATGAAGAAAGTCCCGCTCACCGGCCAAGATCGGTGCCAGTGTCGCGCCAAACTCCGTCAGTTCAATCCGTTTAAACCGGATATCGTGCTTCGACCGTCTCTTGCTCTCGCGATCGAGTTCGACCCGCCAGAACCCGAATGCCGCAAGGTGCAGCACCAAGTATTCTAGGGAAGAGAGGCTCCGAGCGAATATATCCTTCCACTTCTTTTTCTTTTTTGCTGCTGTAGGCTCGCCCAGCAACTCCATGACCGGAGGCACTTCGTATGGAGGATCGAGACGGACACCGTGGCCCGATTGCAGTTTTTTCCAGTCGCAATCCACCCAGAAGGTCTCCAGCAGGAAAAAGTAGCGTTCCGTTAGTTTCAACTCTTCGTACTGCGCGAGGCGATCCGTAGCTTCGAGTATGAGTTTTCCACCCTTGCCGGGCACCTTGTGAAATAGTTCACCCGCCAGTGCGAGATGGTAGAACAAATGCAATTGGGGATAGAGCGTCTGGCGCGTCCGGGTTGTCGTCTCCGGCACGGGCTCGCTCATAGCCTCGTTGAGAGCACAGAGATCCCTGCCGCCGATGAATTCCCGAGCCGTGGCCAGGATCACTGGGTGATGTGTCAAGTAAGCAGTGAACTCAGAAAAATCCTTTAGTAATGCAGTCGGCTCTGTTTCGCTGATCTGGATGGTTGCCGTCATGGCCTACAATCCCGTCTACTGTTCGGAGCGCTAAATCCTGCTCGCAATGTGCATTATAGCCAATATTTCGCCAGACTCAATTCAACTTACTGCGTCGTGGATGCATGACGCCCTTGGGTGTAAAGCCGCGTCGGGCGAGAATGTTGTGGATCAGGAAGCGGTGGATCCGACCATTGCCGTCCTCGCAAAACCGTGCATCGACAATGCGATTTTGCACCTCGACCAACTGCACTTTGCGACAAAAGTCCTCTTGCTCCGCCAGTTGCAACAGCGCCACGAAGCGCTCGGTTCGGGTTGAGGAGGGATTGATCTGTTCGATTGCAAACGACGATTTGGTCTCCTTGGTGTACAGGTAGCCAAGAGCGCGCTTGAGCAAGGCCGGATCATAGCGAGACACGATGCGCTGACATCGCGCGGGCAAGTCGGCCGTTTGGCTGTTTCAACCATGGAATTCCCCACCAAAATGATTGTTCAATGAGAATTATTGTTACAATATGGGTTATGTCAAGAAAAATGGTTATGGACAGATCTGTGGGCTATCGTACAATTCGGTTGATATGGATAAAACGAATCGCGGGCTATTCAACCTGCGGCGAGTGCTGGCTGACGATCGGAAAAACGCTTGACAGAAGCGTGGGAGGTCGAGATTGTTGGCTACCTAATGGCACAGTCATCGTCGGGCCGTGAAAAAAAAAGAAAAATGACGCAAGAAGAAGTCTGGTACTTCCGCCACAACGGCTTCCACCGAATAGCTCGGCCCCTGCCGAGAAAGTTGGTAGCTCGCCTGAACGCGGTCACAGACGAACAAATCGCAACCCTAGCGGAGCCCGTCGAGTGGGAAACCGGTACCACCTCGCGCATGCCCGAGGATGTGCGTCGCCTGTCGAAAATCCTAGCGCGGGATCCAGTGTATCTCGAAGCAGCGACCCACCCGATCGTACTCAATGCCCTCGCGGGCATACTCGGCGACAACATCGAATTGCTGACCAACAAGCACAACCACATCATGGTACGGCCACCCAACTCGGCCCCAGTGCCGTGGCATTCCGGCGAGGAATTGTACGAGCCGACCTTGATCACGGCGCTCATCTATTTAGAGGAATCGACCATCGACAACGGCTGTGTACACCTCGTCCCGGGCAGTCACTTGCGGCCCTTCGCCAAGCCACGCCGCCCCAGAGGCGACTTCCGGCGCAACCCATTATACCAGCGCTCACTGCCCGTGCCCATGCCAGCGGGTGGCGTGCTGCTGTTCAACGACTGCTGCTTCCACGGCTCCGATATCAACCGCAGCAATGGCTCGCGGCGCAGCATGACCCTTGGCTACCGCGCGCACGACTCGCACGACGTGTTGAAGGACGATCCAGAGAAGATCCTCGTGCGCGGCGAACGCGCCTACACCGGCCATCCCCATCCGTTCCCCAACCCGGAGAAAGGGAAGAACCAGTGACTACTTGGGAAGAAAACATCCAGCAAGCTAGAACTGTAGCGCTCGAAATCCTGCAACCGTCCGCATCGCAGTTGGAGCACGGGTTGGCCTTGCACCGCGACGCCATTGTGTGCGAGTCGTACAGCCTCGGGCTGATAGCACCGGTTGACGGCGAGGCCATGGCGCAGGCCGTGGAGGCGCGGGCCTCGGAGGTCGAGCTGCAGTACCTGTCGGAGCAGATGCGAATGACGCGCTGGGCTTACGACGACGAGCTAAAGGCCGAGTATTTGGGAGCCTGGGAGGCGTCCGGGGTGACGTGCGCCTTCCAAAACGCCGGCGAGGAGGGCAACAACCCCATGCGCATGTTGGGACGGCTGGCGCACTATACGCATCTGACAGATCGCATGCGCGACCACGTGGCGCGGGCTGCCTTCCCCGCCGACATCGTCGCTGCAAAAGCCGCTGGACGGCACTGCATCTACCAGACGTGTAACGGCGTACCCCTCCCTGGAGAACAAGCCACGGTCGAACAGGAATTGCGTTTCATCAGCCAGTTTTTCGAACTCGGCTGCCGCATGATGCACCTGACCTACAACCGCCGCAATCCAATTGGTGACGGTTGTGCCGAGCCAGCCAACGCCGGTTTGAGCGACTTTGGCCGTGCCGTGATCGCCGAGATGAACAAGGTCGGCGTAATTGCCGACGTAGCCCACTCCGGCTGGCAGACCTGCCTAGACGCGGCCGAGGCGTCGCAAAAGCCGATCGTCGCCAGCCATTCGGCCTGCGCGGCCCTGAACCACCACCATCGCTGCAAACCAGACGAAGTGATGCGAGCGATCGCCGACAAGGGCGGGACCGTGGGCATTACCAATGTGCCGGCCTTTGTCGGCGGCAGCGGTTGCATCGACGCCATGCTCGACCACATTGACTACGCAGTGCAGGTCGTCGGCGTCGATCACGTGACGATTGGCACGGATCAACCTTACATTAGCTGCCGCGCCCAAGAAGAAAGCGCCAAGGTGCCGGCGCGACCGGGCAGCCGCCCGCGCTGGGAGGCACTGTGGGAAGTCAACGATCCCGTGCAACGCGCAGAGTGGCGTCAGGAACGCATGTTCCAGAGCACGGCGTGGACCAACTTTCCGCTGTTCACGGTCGGCATGGTGCAACGTGGTTATGCCGACGACGACATCCGCAAAATCCTCGGCGGCAACATCCTCAGAGTTGCCCGAGAGGTGCTGGGAGAGGTCGGATTGTAGGGGGCGGTTTGCGAACCGCCCCTACCCGTTTTGAGATAGGTTCCATGCAAATCGACCCCAATGCGATTGATACACGACCCGATCTAGTCTCGTCCAGCGAGGTACTGGCTTCGGGCCAACGGATTGACTTCCGCCCCTTGCGCGCTGATCAAGCCGCTGAGTTAGGCGCGTACTTCACTGGTTTGTCCCAGGCCACCCGCGGGGTGTACGGGCCGCACCCGTTTGACCAAGAGACGGCCGATGGTTTTTGCGCCGCGCTGGACAACTCCCAGACTTTGCGTATGCTAGCTTGGACCGAGGAGAAGAGCGTCGAGCGCATTGTGGCGTATTTTGTCGTCGAACTAGGCGTACGTGCCGGGGATCGCCGCCGTTACGATGCATTGGGCTTGGCCTTGCACGACGAAACTGATTGCACCTTGGCCCCTTCCGTGGCCGACGCGTACCAGAGCCAAGGACTGGGCAGCTTGATGATGCAGCATCTGCTCGGGCTGTTACCGCGGCTGGGGCGGCGGCGCATGCTGCTGTGGGGCGGCGTGCGTACAGACAATCCCCGCGCCGTCCACTTTTACACCAAATTCGGTTTTCGGCGCGTGGGCGATTTCGAGGCCGGAGGCACTAACAACTACGACATGATCGCAGACTTGTGAGAAGAGGAGACGTAATGACGACTCTACAACTGAAAGCGCAGTACTTCCAAGACAGCACGCCCACGTCAGTGCCCTGCCGCGAGGAAAATTTCGTCGTGCGGGAACTGGATTTCGCCCTGCCGGTCGAGCAAACGGCGCTGGTGCTAATCGACCTGTGGAACGTGCATCACATCGATAGCTGGATCGAGCGCGCCGAGGTGGTGACCAAGGAAGTGATTGCGCCGCTCATCGGGCGGGCGCGCGAATGCGGCCTGACCATCGTGCAGGCACCCAGTCCCGGAGTACTGGCCAATTTCCCGGATAAGTACGAAGTGTACCAAGGCTGCACGCCCGAACCCGAGCCGGGACCGCCGCCGAGTTGGCCGCCGGCTGAGTTCCGCAACCGACAGGGGGCGTATGCCTGTTTCCGGGGGCCGCGCGACCAGGAACCAGGCATTGGTCCTTATTGGCAGAGCCTAACCGGGCAACTCGATATTTCGCCCCATATCGCCGTGGAGGAAGGAGACTTTGTCGTGGGCACAGGCCAACAACTGCACGATTTGTGCCAAGAACGCGGCATTCTGCACTTGCTTTTCGCTGGCTTTGCGACCAATTGGTGTATATTGGGCCGCGACTACGGCGTTCGCGCCATGCGCGGGCGGGGCTATAACACCATTTTGGTGCGGGACGCCACGGACGGAGTGGAATTTCCCGATACACTAAAGGCGCGGTGGGCCACGGAATTGGCCGTGCGCGAGGTCGAGCAAGTGCACGGTTTTTCTACCTCGACAGCCGATTTCTACGCCGCCTGCGCCGCCTTGAACTCACAGGAGAGTAACGCACTATGAGTGAACCAGTCGTCTATCTCAACGATGGCTTCGTCCCCGCTTCCCAAGCCCATATCAATATCTACGATTTGGGGATCGTTCTGGGGGCCACCCTGACCGAAATGACCCGCACGTTCCGACACGAACCGTTCCGCTTGGAAGAGCACGTGCGGCGGCTTTTGCGGTCGTGCAAATACGCCGGCATTGAGCTGGCATTGGACCACGAAGGATTGGTCAAGTGCACGCGGGACTTGATCCAGACCAACAGCAAGCTGATCGGTCCCGAGCAGGATTTGGGCATCGTCCACTTTGTAACGCCGGGGGAAAACCAGATCTACGCTGGCAGCGCGGGGAAATCGGCGCGCCTGACGCCCACGTTGTGCATCCACTCCTTTCCGCTGCCCTTTGCCGTGTGGCGGCCCTATTTTGAGCAGGGCGTCCACGCGGTTACGCCCTCCATCCGCCACGTACCGCCCCAATGCGTTGACCCCAAAACCAAAAACCGCTCGCGCTTGCACTATTGGCTGGCCGACAAGCAATCGCAGGCGGTCGATCCCGCCGCCACCTCGCTGCTGCTCGATTTGGACGGCAACCTCACCGAGTGCTCGGGGGCCAACTTCGTCGTGGTAGAGAACGACACAATTTTTACGCCCACCAGCCGCAATATCCTAGAAGGGGTGAGCTTGGTGACGCTGCGGGAATTGGCACCCGAGTTGGGGCTGGGCTGGGTCGAGAAGAATTTGCAGCCCTACGACGCGGTCAATGCGGACGAGGCTTGGTTGACCAGCACGCCCTATTGTCTAGCGCCGTGTACACGCATCAACAATACGCCGATTGGCGATGGGAAACCCGGCCCTCTGTTCCATCGAGTGATAGAAGCGTGGAGCCAGCGAGTGGGCATGGACATTCTGGAGCAGCTTAAAAACGCAGACTAAGCGGCGGCGCGATGGAATCAGTCCCACTCGACCTTCCGGTAGCGCTTCAACAATTGTTGACCCTTTGCGGAGAGCGACTCGTAGGAAGCCTGCGGCATCTCGATGTTTTGCGCGATGGCGAACCAGTCGCGGCAATAGCAGACGACGAGCTCGGGGCGCGGGTCTGGGGTGCGGTTAGGGGTGCCTCGGTGGAGGGTGCGCACGTCTTGGATCCACATCGAGCCTTTTTTCAGGTTGAGGCGGTGGGCCGAGGGGAAGTGGCCTTTGAGGAGGATTTCGTCGTAACGGCCTTCGAGTTCTGGGTCAGCTATGTATTGGGTCGAGGGAAGCACCTCAAAGCTGCCGTTTTCCTCCGAGGTCTCGACCAAGGGAAATTTGACGCCTACAACCGGGACGGTTTCGAGGCCGATGTGGGGAATCTCGCGGGCGATACCGGTGTCGCGGTGCCAGTGTTGGAAGGCGCTCTCCGCACAAGGGGTATTGGAGTGGTAGCAGGTGATGACGTAGCCGTTGGGACGCCAGAAGCGGTCGAGGAATTCTAAGATGACGGGGTGTTCGTAAATGGCCGGGTCGGCGAACGGTTCGATCCACGGGATGGTCAAGGTGTAGCGGTTGGTCGTCTGCAAGCGTCCTTGGCCGATGCGCGGGTCGCCGAGTTCGACGTTAGACACCTCGGTTTCGCGCTCTTGGATATGCGCCAGCAGCGGTAGGAATGCTTCGCGGATCCGGTCGATCTTTTCCTCGGGGATCATATCCTCAAAGACGGCGTAGCCATTGATTTTGAATTCGGCGAGCTTGAGGTCGAAATCTACATCGGCGCAGGTGAGGGGCATGGCGTTCTCCGCTCGTTTTGGTCTCTGTGCTACTTAGTGCTTCCCTTGAGACAGTCCAGTAGTTGCGTCCCCCGGTCCATCAGCAGGTCGAGGTCCGACTTGAAGGTGAGGGCCTGGAAACCCGCGGCTTTTTTGGTCGCGAAGTCCTCGGGAGAATACGTGTTGCAGCAGGGCTTTTTGCCGACCGCAAGGGTGGTAGTCACAATCCGCTCCATCGCCGCTTGATAGTCAGGGTGCTGTTCGTAACTGGCGCGATGGCGCGACAAGCCCATCGACAGCGCGAGGTCAACCGGCCCGACAAAGCAGCCATCGACGCCGGGTAAAGCCATGATTTCTTCGGCTTGATCAACGGCGTCAATGTGTTCCATTTGTACCAGCAGCAAGGTCTCGTCGTTGGCCTTTTCAAAGTAGTCGTCGCCGTAGTGGAGATAGTGGTCGCCGCCCAGCGAGCGCACCCCGGTAGGCGGATATTTGGCAGCGCGGGCGACGGCTTGCGCCTCGGCAAGCGAGTTAACCATGGGCACTACTACTCCGCCCGCTCCGATATCGAGGGCTTTTTCCACTTCGCCGGGATTGCCGATGGAGGTGCGGATCAAGGGGCGGGCACCGGTTGGGCGAGCGGCGTAGATGCACTCATAGGCGGTCTCCCAATTCATCGAACCGTGTTGAAGGTCGAGGACGATCCAATCCCAGCCCATCAGTCCCAGGTAGCGAGAAATCGCCGGTTGGGGAATGGTCTGCCAGATGCCAATATCCATGGCTTAGAGGCCGACCTGTTCGGCGGGCGCGTTGGGCATTCCCGGATGCGAGCCGCCGGCGTTCTTGGAGAGGTTGCCGCCGTCCAAGGGTATCATCGCGCCGGTGATCCAAGCCGAAGCGTCCGAGGCGAGGAAAATTGCCGCGCCCTTGATATCGTTGGAGTCGCCGAGACGGCCCATGGGGAGGCCGCGCAAATAGGTTTCGCCCAGCGTGGGGTCCGCGGCGATGCGCTCCTTTAGCTCCACGTTCATTATTTGGGCGCAGACAATGGCGTTGACGCGCACGCCCTTGGCGGCCCACTCCGTGCTCAACTCGCGGGTCATCTGCGCGGCCGCACCCATGCCCATGCTGTACGAGAGGTGACTGCGGCCCATGGCATTGATGCCGGCGATCGACACGAGGTTGATGATACTGCCGCCGTGGCCCGAGGCCATCATGCGCCGGCCGGCCTCTTGGCAACAGACCAAGCGGCCGACGACGAGGTTTTGCAGGGTAAACTCGACCTCCTCGGGAGTCAGGTCGAGCGGAGTGTTCCGTCGCGCATTGCCAGCCACGTTGCCCACGATGTCGATGCGACCGTATTCTGCATCTACTAATTTAAACATGGTGCGGATCTGATCGGGCTGCGACATGTCGCACGTCACCGGGAGAACGCGGCGGCCCAAGGCTTCCATCTCGCGGGCCGCTGTGGCCAAACCGTCGGCATTGATGTCGGCCAAGACGAGGTCGGCTCCCGCTTCGGCAAAGCCGGTGGCCATGGCTTTGCCGAGGCCGCTGGCCGCACCAGAGACCAAGGCGACGCGGTTGGACAGATCGAAAAGCGGATGGGACATATACTGCCTCCTGATTTTATTTGGCTCAGAACATAGGGGCACGACTAGCAGCGGCCAAGCCCTGCCGAGCTTGCGGCGATTCGTTCGCTCGCTCTATATTTGCTGCCGCAAATTGAACCTACCGGAGCCGATATGACCACTGCCATAGACGGTTGGATACGCCAGTCACAAGAGAAAATTTTAAGCGGCGCGGGCGTCACCTTGCAGGATTTAGACGCGCTGCGCGACCTGCAAAGCGGCGAACAACAGCACCTCCTCTACATCTGGGCCGACCAAGACCGCATCGACTCGGGCGTCATCGCGTGGAATTACTTCGGCCCCTTTGATAGCGAGTTTCGCTTCGACCCCAAAAACGAATGTCCTTATGCCAGCGCGGCTGCGGCCATGGCCGACGGGTGGAGGGTGGTGTCTTTTCCGGGCGTAGAGTACCCGATGGAAAATGCCCATAACCAACTCGGGTTTGAGTTTATCTTAGAGCGCTATTTCCAGCCCGGCGAGGGGTTGGATTTTACGCCGCACGGCCAGCGCCAATAAACGGAGGAGGCCATGGAAGCCAACTGGAAAGAACTCAAAAAAGAATTCTTCGACACCGGCTACGTCGTCCTCGATGGCTGGATCGAGCCCGAGCTGGTGGAGCAGACCAAGCAGGACGCCCACCAATCCGGGGGTATCGACATCTTCGAGTGCGAGAGCATCGGCGATTTGCTCTGCCATGCCAAGATCGTCGAATTCATCGCCTTCTTGCTGGAGACGCCGGAGGTGGCCATCAGCCCCTTCCGCTTCTGGAACCACCTTACGCAAGGCGGCCAAAGCGACGGCGGCGGCTGGCACGTGGACGACACCTATATGGCCGACCGGCCGCTGACCGAGATCTTGTGCATGTACTACCCGCAGGACGTGGAGGAAGACATGGGGCCGACCATGCTGTTGCCCGGCAGCCACCGGCGGCTCTACACGCCGCCGCAAACCGCCAAGCTGGGCTGGGTCCGCGGGCAGCAAAAAGTGGTCGTCAAGGCCGGTGCCCTCGCCGTGACCTTCCCCTCGATTCTCCACGCCCGCGCCGCGCATTTGTCCGCCAAGCCGCGCTCCATGATCAAATACGGCTACGAGGTGGCCAACCCCCAATACGGCTACTACCTGACCGAGCAAGCCTACCGCAACTTCCGCCGCACCGAGCTAGGGCGCTCGCTGACGCAGCTAGCCGAGGTCAAGGACAAGGACGACGCGCTGTGGAATTCCTACTGGAAATCGCACCCGAGCTATACTTTTCAAGACTTCAAACACCAAATCGGCGTGGTCGGGCGACGGCTGCGCAAGCACCTCGACCACGAACAGGTTAGCTAAAAGGAGAATTCGATGGTACACAAAATCCACAAAATCGCGGTCATAACCGACGATATCGAAGGAGCGGTAGCGTTCTACACGCAGAAACTAGGGCTGACCGTGGTAGAGCGCTTTCACAATGACGACGACGAGGATTATGTCTTCCTCGACGCCGGAGGGATCCTGCTGGAACTCATGCCCCAAAAGAGCATGGGGCTGGACCCTGGTTTCCACCACATCTCCTTTGATGTCGATAGCGTGAAAGACAGCGCGCAGGAGTTGAAGGACAAAGGAGTCACCATCACCAAAGAGCCTTTCGATGTCGGTGGGGGGACCGGCATCACCTTGGGTTTTTTCGAGGGACCGAACCAACTGAACCTCCAACTCTTCCACCGCGAGAAATGAGGCCATCATGCGCATAGCCAGAGCCGACCGTACAGACATGAAGGAACTGAGCGCCGTCCACGGCGGTGCCGGGACGATCCTCTTCAACAGCCTGTGGGACCGCGCCGATTTCGAGTCGCCCTTTGCCTTCGTCCACTGCGCGATCCTCCTCCCCGGCGGCGGGATTGGCTACCACCGCCACGACGATAGCGAGGAGATTTTTATCGCCATTGACAACGCCTCGCAATTCACCCACAACGGGCGCACGGCCGTAGTCGAGGGCGGGGCCGCAGTGCCGCTGCGCTCGGGCGAGGTCCACGCTATCTACAACCACACCGACCGCGAGACGCGCTGGTTCAACGTCCACTGCGTGGTTCCCGGCGGCGAACCCAAATCGACCGACTTGGGCGACGACCGGGTCGGGGCTGAGTTGGAATCCACTGACCGCCTGCCGGTGGGGCGGCTGGACCGCGGTGCACTGAAATACGGCCAAGCGCACGGCGGCAAGGGTGAAGTCGGCGGTCGGCTCATCTGGGGGCCGGAGGATTTCCGCAGCAATTTTTACTGCTTAGCCCACTGTCTGTTGCCGCCGGACACCTCGCTCGGCTACCATCGCCACCAAGGCGTCGAAGAAGTCTATATCATCATCGAAGGCAGCGGGCGGATGACAGTGGACGATGAGACGCAGGAGGTCGCGCAGTGGGACGCGATTCCCAGTCGGCTGGGGGGCAGCCACGGCCTCTATAACCACACGCAAGAAAATCTCGAATTGTTGGTCGTCGCCGTCTGCGCCGAGAAGGGGCAGTTCGACTCAACGGACCTCGGCGACGATCTAAGTCAACGCTAACAGAAAGGACCATTCCTATGGCATCCGTGAAAATCACCTTTATCGGCCACGCTTCTTTCCGCTTCGAGTCCGACAAGGGCTCAGTCACCTACTTCGACGCTTGGCTCGACGACAATCCCACCGCCAAGATGAAGCTTAGCCAAATAAAAAAAGCCGATATCGTCATCGCCACCCACGGCCACAGCGACCACATCGGCGACTCGTATGAAATATGCAAACGCACCAAGGCCAAGTTCGTCGGCAACTACGAGCTTTGCTCGGTCGCCGAGGCCGTGCATGGGCTCAAGATGGGCTCGCGGGCGCTGTCGATGAATCCCGGCGGCGAGGTCAAGGTCAAAGACGCCACGATCACCATGGTGCAGGCCCATCACTCGCAGTCGCTATCGTCTCACGTCATCGGTGGCGAACTGCCGGAAGGAATGCTCTTCCACCCCGACAGCGCGGTCAACGGTTTCATCGTTGCCTACAACAACGGCATCTCCATCTACGACACGTCTGACACCTGCCTGTTCAGCGATATGCAGCTCATTGGCCAGATGTACGGACCGCAGATCGCGATTATGCCAGTGGGCGGGCAGTACACCATGGGGATCCGCGAGGCCGCGCGGGCGGCGAGCCTGATTCGTCCCGACATCGTCATTCCCTGCCACTACGGGCCGATTATGAATCAGCCGGCCGACATCGGCGCGTTGAGCGAAGCAGTGCAATTCCTCTCGCCGAATACGCAGGTAGTAGAGATGCAGCCTGGGCAGACGCTGACCTACACGGCAAGTAGCCATCGAGTTGGAGGACGCAAGTAGAACCGCAATGACATTTATAAACATGTTGAGCGCCGTCCACTATCAGGCCGTGGACCCCGGAACTCAGTGGATCAAGGACGCCGACGTCGCCATCGATTCCGACGGCCCGCTCGATGCAGACCGCACCCTCACTCCGAACGTAATCAAAATGGACGGCGGGTACCGCATGTACTATCACGGCCTCGGGCCGGAGCGTCCAAACGCGGCTTCAAAGGGGTACATTCTGAGTGCCTTCTCCACCGATGCCGAGCGCTGGGAGAAGGAGCCGGGCGTCAGAATGGATGCGGGCGGAGAGGGTGCCGAGCACTACATCTGGAGCCCGGACGTTATTCCGCTAGCGGATGGCCGCTACCGCATGTACTACGAGGGGAAGACCGAGACGGGGGACGGCCAAGTCAAGGCCACAATTGTCAGTGCTATTTCCGCCGACGGTCTGGTCTGGGAACGAGAGCCAGGCCTGCGCCTAGCCGGCGCAAGCGTCTCCTATCTGGCACCTCGATGTCTCCACCTCGACCCGGCCTCAGAAAAGGGCGACTCCCACTTTCGCCTCTACGCCAGTGCCTATCCCTATCCAGATGTTGCTGGTAACAAAAAGATCGTCAGTGCCGTGTCAGAAGACGGTCTAGTGTTCCAGTTGGAGCCCGGCGTTCGCATACCCCAAGACCGAGCGCTCGAAAGCTATGCCGTCTATGCCCCAGAGGTTTTGCGCCTAGGCGAGGGCGGCTTCCGCATGTACTACGCAGGCTGGACATCGGCTCCGGAGGTCCAGCGTGGATCAAAGTATCACGGCAGAATCTTCAGCGCATTTTCCGCGGACGGTCTGCAGTGGGTCAAGGATCCGGGAATCTGCATTGACAATGGGGGACCATGGGATGCAGCCAAGGCATCAGAGCCGTGTGTGATTGACCTTGCCGACGGACGCTTCCGCATGTTCTACGAAGCCTGCGATCTCGACGGACGCTGGCGCATTGCCAGCGCGACTTCGGTTTCATCTACCGCGCCGTAAGAACATCCATACAACAAGCGATCACCCATAGCCAAAGGAGTACTGCCATGCCGGGCACTGAAGCCCCTATCGGCCCCAACGATGCGATTAAAGTCACCAAGATCGAAACGTTCGTTCTCAAAAACTCTTGGGTCTTCGTCAAGATCTCGACGGACGCGGGCATCACCGGTTGGGGCGAGATGCTCAAGGACGACGCCAAGGCCTGTGCCGCTGGCGCGCTCGAAGTCGCCGACTACCTAGTGGGCGAGGACCCCCGCCCTGTCACTCACCACTGGCAAGCCATCCACCGGGGAGCCTTCTATCGCGGCGGCCCGATCAAAACCGCCATTTCCTCCGGCATTGATATGGCCCTTTGGGACATCACCGGCAAATGCTATGGCGTGCCCGTGTACAAGCTGCTCGGCGGCCCCACGCGCGAGCGGATTCGGGTTTACGGCGAAGTAAGCGAGAAGACCGGGGTCAACGCCATGAAGGTGGGCCCGGGCACGTCGCGGGCTCCCTTCAAATACATCGAAGGGCAAAAATTCGTCGATGAGATCGTCGAGCGTTTCAAGGCACTGCGCGAACAACACGGTCCCGGCGTCGATATCGCCGTTGACTTTCACGGCGCAGTGCAGCCCCCTACCGCCCTGCTGCTCGTCAAGGCGCTCGAACCGTATCATCCTTGGTTCTACGAGGAAATTGTGCAGGCCCTCAACGTCGACGTCATGGCCGAAATCGCCGAAAAGACCCACATCCCCATTGCTACGGGCGAGCGCATCTTTACTAAGTGGGGGTTCAAGGAAATTCTCGAAAAGCGCGCCGCCCACATCCTCCAGCCAGACATTTGCTATGCCGGCGGCATCACCGAATTGAAGATCATCGCCGGCATGGCCGAGGCTTACTACTCTCCGCTGGCCCCGCACAATCCCCAAGGCCCCTGTTCGCTTGCCGCGAGTCTGCAGATCGCCGCTTCCATCCCCAACTTTCTCATCCAAGAGCGCGGCGACAACGAATACGCAGACCTGCTCGCCAAACCCTTGCCACCAGTCGCCAACGGCCACCGACCCCTGCCCACAGAGCCCGGCCTCGGCATCACCATCGACGAAGACAAGCTCATGGCCCAAGTCGGCGAACCGAATCCCTATCGCGTTCGCCTTGATCCCGACGACGGGTCGGTCGTGGATTGGTAGGGCGGGAAGGAAAAGAGCACTACCCCTTAATTGAGGAGCGCTGGAATGAGCACTTTAACCTTTGAAGCGCGGGCTTCTAAAATTTGGTTCGATAACGATAATATGTGGCTGACTCTTTCCGATGGTCGGCAATTATCGGTCCCCCTTGCCTATTTTCCTCGGCTGCATAAAGCTACAGAACAACAAAGGGAAAAGTATGAGCTTAGTGGTGGTGGGACGGGCCTCCATTGGGATGAAATAGATGAAGATATTAGCGTTCCCAACCTACTTATTGGAATCTATGATCGGTCTGTTACTTGAAGCCATCTCATAAATGCCAGCGACCCCGTAAGGACGTTCCCTGTGGGTGCCCATTTAGACCGTAATTCTCCCCATCCTTTAAGAAAACAGCTCGCTACGGATGAGATCATCTTGGAGACAAGGAGGATCAAAGAAGCCTTGGCAGAGTCTATGGATTACGATCTTGATCGCATTCTGAAAGATGCGAGGCAGAAACAGGAGAAAAGCGGCAGGATTGTCCTTTCTCCTCCAGTTCAACCAATCCCCTGACGACGACATAGTACCAAGAGAGTCTGATCGGTTTTTGAGTCAAAATGAACTGCATCCACTGTCATGGGCGGATGAAGCGCTCGAAAGCCCCCTTCCATGTTGACCGCAACGGCTATCACTTGGTGTTCGACACAGTCCCGGCTTGGGTCTGTGCCCAATGTGGTGAGGCGTACTTTGAGGAGCGCGAAGTCGATGTAATTCAGAGCGCCATTACGGGGCTCGATCAACAGGCTCAGCGGCTTGTTGCAGACATTTGATTATGAATGCCATTGAAACCCATATCGACGAACGCCACGATCCAAGCCATAGCGCAACTAGTTGTCGAACGCTTTGATCCAGAACAGATCATTCTCTTCGGCAGCCATGCTCGCGGAGAGGTTGGAGCGCACAGCGATGTGGATCTGCTGGTCGTGCTTCGTGCAGACGCAGGACGGCCACAACTTGGCAATCCGATTCGTCGGGCCATTGCCGAGCGTTTCGTCCTGCCCGTTGATGTGGTCGTCCGCTCTCCAGAAGTCCTCGCCGAGCAGCGCGATGCCCCGTATTCCTTGATCCACAAGGTGCTGGAAGAGGGGAAAGTGCTGTATGAGCGACGTATCGCCTGAACGAGACTGGTTCGAGAAAGCCGATTGATACCTAGGATGATGATCGACTTTCCATCTCTAGAAACCCGCGATGAAATTTCTTTCTAAAATGGCGTTGTTGCATGAAAGTCTGGTTAGGGTCTTGAAATGGTGCAGGCTCTCCAGTTAGATTGGTTCGTGGTTCCAGCAAGAAACACGTTCCTCTCTTCCCAAAGAGCCTGTGATGAGCAAAGTATCGGGTGGTTCGTCCTCGGTCAAGTCGAAAGCAGTGTATCGGGTCAAGAATTGGTCGTCGTATAATCGGGCGTTGGTTGCTCGCGGTAGCCTGACGGTCTGGCTGGACGATTCGTTTTGGCCGCAGTGGTATGATCAGCGACCGTGTCAACGGGGTGCTCAGTTTGTCTATTCGGATCGCCCGATTGAATGGATGTTGACGATGCGGATGCTGTTTGGGTTGCCGCTGGACCAGACGCAGGGTTTTATCCAATCGCTGTTGGACTTGATGGGGTTGGACTTGGCCGTGCCGGACTACTCGACCTTGTCGCGTCGCCACGGGTCCTTGGCGGTGATGTTGCCGTGCCAGCGCGCCGATAAACCGATGCACTTGGTGGTGGATTCGACCGGCTTGAAGGTCTACGGTGAGGGCGAGTGGAAAGTCCGTCAACACGGCTGGACGAAACGGCGGACGTGGCGCAAGCGGCATGTGGGGGTCAACGAGGCCACCGGTGAGGTGGTCGCCCAGACATTGACGTCCCATCGGATCGATGATGCCTCGCAGGTCTCGGCCCTGCTGGCTCAAGTCGATGAGGTGGTAGAGGCGATAGGCGGCGATGGGGCCTATGACAAACAGAAGGTGTTCGACGCGTTGGCCACGCCACCCAGCGGCCCCTCGATTCGGCCGATCATTGCCCTACGTAAAGACGCTAAAATCCAGCAGCATGGTAATTGTAAGGCCCCTCCGTTGGCGCGGGACGAGATGCTCCGAGCTATTCGACAAAAAGGACGCCAGGGGTGGAAACAGGAAAGTGGCTATCATCGACGTTCGTTGGCCGAAACGCTCATCTATCGCTATAAGCATCTCATCGGGGGCCAACTCAAGGCGCGTAGCGAGGCCAACCAAACAGGTCGAAAGTCGCCTCGGCTGTGCCCTCCTCAATCGAATGATCCATCTGGGCAAACCCCAGTCATACCGAGTAGAAAAAAGCAACTGACCAAAAAACAACAGGCGACAAGGATACCCCCGATAGCGATTCATGCAACAACGCCCTTCCAAAGTAAAAACGCCCAAATCAACTCCAGTCTGACCTTGCTTACCTTGAATTTCTTCAAACCATTTGTCGGCGTTTTCTTGAGCAAGTCCTAACTGAACGTGCTCTGTCGGGACATCCTCGGCGGTTTCCGTCATCTCCCACAGCGTATGGCAATGTTCCCGCTCCAATGCCCGTAGGACCACATGCTCACCTCGAAGTTCGATCATTCGCTACTGCTTCCACCCCAGATAATGCCCCTCGGTCTTGTCGCTGACCACTATCTTTGCGTCGGGACGCTCGCGCACTTCGGGACGCAGACTCGTTCCTAGGCCGGGACCTTCGGGCGCGAGCAGATGCCCGTCCTGTATGTTTAGATTAGTCGTCACAAACTCCCCGTACCAGCCTTCGTAATACTGCCGAATCGTCTCCATCAACATCGCGTTCGGCACGTTCATGCAGATATGGGCGCAGGCAAACACGTTTACAGGCCCGGTGCAGTCGTGGGGACATACCGGAAGCTGATACGTCTCCCCCAGAATCGCAATCTTCTTCGTCTCTGATATGCCACCCGTCCAGATAAGGTCGGGCATCAGAATTTCCACCGCACCCTTTTCGATGAACTCGCGGAACTGGTAGCGCGTCACAAACCGCTCGGCGAGACAGATCGGAAACTTCGCTTCTCGCACCAGAGCCAGATGCGCGTCCACGTTGCGCGGCGAAAGCATTTCCTCAAGCCAAAGTATGTTGTACGGCTCCAAAGCCTTCGCCACCCTTATCGCGTTGTGCAGACTCCAGAATCCGTGCCCGTCGATAGCAATGCTCATGCGGTTGCCAACCGCCTCGTGAATTCTGCGTATCGGATCTATCATCGCCTCAATTTCCTCGTCAGAGACGTAGTACCCGTCGCCCTCGTGCGCATCGGGAAACGCGCCGAGTTTCATGTGCTTGATCCCGCGCTCAAGCAGCTCTGTTACATGAGACACGGGGTCAGGGCCGCCGCCCGTATTGTAAACGCGGATTCGGTCTCGGCAGGCACCGCCGAGCATTTCATATATAGGTCGGCCCGACGCTTGCCCCGCGATATCCCAGAGCGCGATGTCTAGCGCGGAGATGGCGCGAGTCTCCGCGCCGCCATATCCCCAGTGGTCGGCGAGGCGGAACATATTGTGCCAGTGGTTTTCGATATTCAAAGGGTTGCGGCCGATCAGCATGGGCGCGAATAACTCGTGCACTGCGCCTTCTACCGCCATCGGCCCGTACCAAGTCTCGCCCAGCCCAACATGACCTTCGTCTGTATAAATCTGCACCCAGATTCCGCAACCATAACTCTGCCTGCGGTCTGCCACGCGGATTGTTTCTACCTTAGTTATCTTCATTTTTTCTTTGCTCCTAAGCCGGGGGCACAGTGTTAGACGAAGGGCATTTTCGGAGAATGTCCCTACACCTTGGCCTATACGAATACTGAGGGTGAGACGCCAAATCGCTTAGACAAAGCACGTATCTGCCGGACGTTTAGCTCTCGCTTGCCGCTCAGGATCTCAGAAACCACCCCTTGCGAACCCACCTCCGGCAAATCCGACTGGGTCAATTCATGCTCCTCCATGAGGAAGCGGAGTGAATCCACACCCTCCAACTTGGGCATAGAGTAGTGTTGTTCTTCCCAAGCGTGAACAACGGTGCCCAGCGTATCGAGCAAAGAATAAAGCGGATGCCGCTCATCCATACCCACTTCATCGATCAGGTTGTTGAGCCGCTCTAGGGCCGAGTCGTATTCCTGCTCGTTCTGAATCTTGAGTAACGCACTCACTTGCGTCCAGGATCGCTGAAGCTGTGGGGTAATGACACTCATGTTCTCCATCCTCCACGGTCGTAGGCTTGGTGTGTAAGCACATGACGGATGTATACTTTGCCTCGATTGAAGTGAATAGAGGCAATCAGGCGGTACTTGTTGCCGGCAATGTTGAATACGACGAATTCTCCGACTTTGTCAGCCGAAGGAAAAGTGCGGTGCAAGGCTGTGAAACTGCTAAATTGAGTCTGCCGCATGATTTTGAACCAGCGACTTAGAGGTTTCTCACTATCGGGATGCTGTTCCCAAAACACTCGTAAGGCTTTGCGTGAGATTACGTGCATCCGTATAGAATATCGCAATTTGCGATATATCGCAAATTGCCTGTCCTGTCCAGCGAGCCATTCCACTGGCTTGAGCTCTACGCCCTTGCTCCTTTTCGTCTAATGTTCCCGCCACTTGCGAACCCGCCGAGCGGAGCACTTTACGGTAGGTAATTTCCAAATAATGTTCTCTCATAGTTGCCCGAAATGCCGGCGGTTCACGATGTCTCTTTGCGCGCCAGAGCAATCAGCCGCTTTGAGCTACGCCCATACGCACTGCCTGCCAAATCTCCATATAGTTGCGTATTGCTGAACCCAACTTGTAAGAGACGATCCTTCAGTTCCTGGCCGGAGTACAACGTGTGGTGAAACTTGAACGATCTTACCTGCTCATCCCGGATCAGGAGCCACTCGTTGCGAATCCTCGTCCAATCATCGAAGATCTCGCGACGTTGAACGAGCAGTGTCCCGTCGGGATGCACCTCCGAGGAGGTCGCGGCGAATACCTTGGCCAACCACTCTTTACTCATCAGATCCATTACGAGGACTCCCCCAGGTTTGAGACTCTCGTAGATGTTGTTGAGCACTAGCAGGTCCTCGTCCTTGTCGTCGAAATAGCCGAAGGACGTAAACATGTTGAGCACCAAGTCGTACGATGCGGATCGCACAAAACGACGCATGTCCTCCTGCACAAATTCAACGTCTAATTTCCGCGCGCTTGCCCGCGCCCTAGCTTTTTGCAGCAGGAACGCGGTAGCATCAACGCCCGTCACGGAAAATCCTCGCTCGGCTAGGATCGTGGCATGTCGGCCGGGGCCGCAGCACAGATCGAGGATATGTGTCCCGCTGAATTCCACCAGCGAAAGAATCTTGTCGACTTGATCTTCCGCAGATTGAAAGCGCTCTTCCGGGAATATATAGGGATACATTTCCGTCCAGAAGTCTTCGTTTTCAAACCATTCGGACATAGAACCTCCAGCGTCATGTTTCGAGGAGCGTCAGGACCCAAGCGGCAATCGGTTGTTAGGCGCTGACGGCCCGCTCGCAGAATTCGGTAACTGCCTTCAGCTCCTGCACGATTTCTACGTTGTTCCGGAGCTTCTCCTCAGCATTCAGAAACACCTCACGTAGGTCACTCCTGAGAACCTCGCGTCTCCCATTGCTCCCCTGCACTCTGAACCCTTGAAGACTTAGCGACTCAGGGGCAATCTCCGAGCAGATCAATAGCTCATGGTATTCCTGCATTGGGAGCAGGTGGTCCCATCGAATCTTCAGATTGTCGACGAAGGAAAGGCTGGTCTTCCAGTATGCTTCACACGCAACCGGCTCCATCCTGTCCTTATAGAAGGCTTTTCTCTCCGGCGTATCGAAGTACCCCGCCTCCTCTGGACCGTTCACCATATCTGAGAACTGGTCGCAGGCGGTCCAAGTCCGCTCAATAATGTGATCTGTGGTCTCAATGCCAATTATCGCGTCATTAACTTTGCCATCCACAATGCCGTCAGAGCCTCCTTGCCTTGCCTTGTTCATGTAACCGAAAATGCATTTCCTCGGATCCACCCAATTAGGAATGAAGTTAGGACGATGCCTGTAATGAGCTTCATAAATTATATGGTGCTGTTCTGTTGGATCTTCTTTGAAACGGGGAATCAAACCCCTCTGAAAGATGCTAACCAAATTTTCGCTAGGACTTCCGTGATAGATCAACCCGGTCTCATCAAAATCTGGCAGAAGCCAGTTCATTTCCTCCCATGACATAACACCTGGCATGTCGAAAACTCCCGTTGGTGGTGGAATCGGTAAGCTGATTGGCTCTCAAAATCCTGTGGCTCAATGACAATGTCAACGTCAATGATTGGCTTGGCGGTCATTCCGGCGACCGAGGTGCTCCCGACATGCTCGATGCTGCAATACCTTCCGGACAAAACAGAGTCAAAACGGTGTCGCAACTCTTCGAACCATGAGGGCCAAGCCGGATTATAGTGCTTTACCAAGGTAACGGACATGATTCAATTGACCACGTTGCGTCCCACTTATTTCTGTAATTTGAGCCACTGGCTAAGTAAGTTAGGCAGGAACCCATTCAGACGATGCATCACATCTTTGGAATTCTCCACAAAGACATCAGCATGGCCGTTATAAGCGTCGCCACCGTCGGGGCCGACCAAATCAGTCACTCCACGCACGATAACGCAAGTGACATTATTCCTAGTAGCGACCCAGGCGATCGCGCCCGACTCCCAATCCGCAGCGACAGCATCGTACTTGGATCGCAAGTCTGCAATGTCATCAATGATCAAGTCGCGGTCAGCTGATAGTAACAGACCACGGAACTCTGGGTCAGTCACGGGTTGTTGCATCCAAGTCAGGTCAAGCTGCGTATGATAGAAGTTAATCGCCTCGGTTGGGTCCTGCATCTGCTCCACGATATCGTACACTACAGTATCGGTGGCAACGATGAACATGCCCTTCTCTATGTGACCTTTAAAACCACCACATGTGCCCAAGTTGATAATCAAAGCTGGTTGCCATCGATCGATAACGTGCTGGGCTGCGGCTGCGGCTGAGATCTTACCCCATCCCCCTTGAAAGAAGACGATAGGAATAGAGTCAACATCCACAGTAACCTCGTGGCAGAACCACTCGCCAAAGGGCGACAGTAAGTAGGTTGCATTAGGATATAGGCTCCGCACAGCCGCCCACTCAGCATCAGCAGAGACGAGAACGATTACTTTGCCCTCGGTCATAGTGCTTCTAGTCTCCTTTGATCACGCATGCCACTTAACGTCTTCCGGTTTGCGAACCCGCAAAGCGGATTGCCCATAGGCCAAGCCGCCTCAAGACCGGCGCAGCGCGAACCAAGCTGTCGTAAGACGTATGCTCTACTTACGAGCGTTCATGGACTCTACCAGCAGGTCAATCTTGTCGTCGTAATTGGCAATAAGCTTGGGAAGTGCCCTGACATCGGCCCAAAAGAAATCGAATGGATGGATCACAGATCCGTCCTCCGCATGTTCTCCATGACGCCAAGTTTCTTCTGTTGGTCCTTCTACAGACAAATGAAAGAACCAGCGATACTGTAGTTCATCGCTCCCGCAATCCCGCATGTCTCGGGTATCCTGGGCTAGGAACTGCTCATATCTGAGTTCGGTTAAACCGGTCTCCTCTTTTGCTTCTCGCATCACGGCATCCTGAGGATCCTCTCTAGGCTCAATCATTCCTGCTGGGACTTGAATGCCAGCTTCCGGTGCCTCGGGTTGAGTAAAGAGGAGTAGGCGGCTCCCGTTGGTGATATAGGCGTAAGCTCTGTGACGGATTTTCATTGCAATTTGAGAAGCTCACTTAGCGAGTGAATCGTAAAATCGGGATCGCCCGTTTCGTCGTTGGGCACAAGATCGGCGAATTTCCCATTTTGGAACCAAACCGTTGTGGCTCCTGCTGCATTGCCCCACGCAATCCCTCGTATTATGTAGTCATCGACGACAACGACCTCGTTAGCTTTAAGATCGACTTTTCTTAACAGGGCCTCATATTCCTTTGATTTGGCGTCGCCGCTTGCGGTGAAGACGATCTCCTCGAAATGGTCGAGAATACCCTGCTCTCGCAATGCCTCTATACGAGCCTCTTCCTCATCCGCAGGGGAGACGGATACTATACTAAGTCGGTACTGCTCAGCCAGCGTTTTTACGACGGGGATTGCGTCGGGGAAAAAATCGTCGGTTTCTCGATCGTATAGAGTGCGACCATAGTCAAAGATTATCATCTTAGCCACGGCGAATATCCCCTTTGGTCTCTGAGCGAGCGGGAGTAAAACCAAATTTGTCCCTGACCGATAGGATTCCAAATACTTACCCCGGACACCAGGACCGAGATCTCCACGGCGATATTCTGGACGCAGATCGTCTAGATCAGCCTTCTTCATAGATTTTCCTTTGCTACTCGCCCGTCCTCGTCGTGATTATTTCGTGATCGTTCGTTGTCTCCAGATTGGGTCTTTTCGAGAAGCCCAAAACTGACATGGGTCCTATTCATCCTTAAACCTCCACATTGACATAGAAATTGACGATGTTCCTATCTGGATCGCGAAACCAAACGGACCGGCGTCCCCACGGTTGGGTTGTCGGCGGTTTAACAATCTCAACATTCATGGCCTGCAAACGCTCAAATTCTTGGTCGACGTCTTCTACCTCAAACTCGATAGTATAGCTACCATATCCAGCCCCCTTCAGGCTTCCATGAGCCATCTCCTCCATGTGTTCTGAGGAGAAGATGGACAACTCTGCACCCTCCGTTGGAATGATCTTAAATACATCCCCTTCTTCTGGTTCGAGTTTTAGGATCTCTCGGTAGAAAGCGCACAATCTGGGCACGTTCTGTGTTACTATACAAATGCCATTGAACCGCATGAGGAACCTCCAGAAGTCTCAGTGATTTTTTGGACGGCATAGGACGCACCACCGCCTTTGGGTGAGAAAAGTCACGGCTTGCGTACAACGGGTTGCCGGTTTGCGAACCCCGAGCTTGTCAAGGAGTTGCCGAAGACCAAAGCGTAGACAACGCCGCCGCGCAACACCGATGTGTTATGTGTCGTAAAAAAATGCGATAGCCTACAAGACGGATCCCCAAGCGAAATCAGATCAGCTCGATGGGTACACTTGTCAAGCATAAGAAAATCGCCGTGTTGTCTGAACACTATTCTCCTCAAAGAGTTCAGGGAACAACGACTTGTCTATGTTCACAGTTTTGTCCGGTCTGTAAGCCCGTTTATTCTTCGCCCGCCAATAGTCGGATTCGCTGCACAAGGTCATCTATGCTGGGTGAGTATTGCCCCTCTGTTGAGACGTGAACTGTGGGCACGTTGAAATCTGGAGCTGTATAGTCGTCAGGCGGCGACATCTCACCTGTTTTCCTGTAGATTTCAACGCGCTTATCCCCGTGGTAGAACTCCCGATTAGGATCATCCAGACCCCGCTGGAGATGGCGCTTAGCCGCCACCATCCCGTCAACGGAGCATACGACAATGAAAGGAGTACACAATTCAAGGATCTTGGGCATCCTTGGTTCCCAAACCCTGTGCTGAAAGGCCGCCTCAATAACGACAGAGATTTTACCGGCGAGATACTGATTTACTACCTCGAAGAAAAAATTGGAGACTACGCCATTGGTGTCCGGCGGAAGCTGATCGTGCTTGACGCCATGGGTATTGACATAGCCCTCCTTGATCTCGTCGCGACTGATAACCGGCATCCACAATCGCTCAGCGAGCCTCTTGGCTAGACTCGTCTTCCCGGATCCCGGTCGGCCTGTGACGATAATGCATTTGGGTTTACTGCTCATGGTTCTGGCTCTTTCACAGGAGCAAGATCAAGGCTGCGTAAAACCTCGTTGATCTGAGCCACCGTCATAATTCGCTCTTCAGCGATGCGTTGACCTCAACAGTCGAAATTATTTTCTATGACTGGTTACGCGTCATAGTCGTGATTATCTTCCGCTCGATCCTGTGGTACAAATCCCACCTTTCGCTGTGCATCTGAGATGTCCACCCAACGTAGGTCGTTGTTCGACATGCCGTAGAAAATCTCAAATCGCAAACTACCATCCGCATTGATGCACCGCTCGAATATCTGGACAATATCGCGTTGGCTCACATAGATGTCGGCACCCTGTGGCGGACGAGGACGATCGCGCTCGACTTGACCGATACGGACGCAGATACACGACAACCCATGACGATGGGCGTAGGTTCGCGCCAAAGACTCCGTCCACACTTTGGTTGCGGCGTATAGACCCCTCGGTTCCGCGGGTATATTGGGCGTAATCATCTCTACATTGTCCGGTATATCTGCATGTCGGCGTTCCATCATCGCCTTGTACGGCTCTTGCTCGCGATGTCCTTGCGAGACCATAATGCTGCTGGCGGCGACGATACGCGCAACGCCGGTGGCTTTGCACGCTTCAAAGACATTATAAGTCCCAATGATGTTGTTGTTCAGTAAACTCTCCCAACTCTCCCCGCTCGGATCCGCGGCAAGGTGTGCGACAACATCCATACCTTCAACAGCGCGTCGTACCTGATCAAAATCAGCCATATCGCACAGGATGAATTTCTCGTCTGGAATTTCGAGCGTCCATGACCCCGGAACGCGAACGGATGGCTCCAATTTGTAGTCGAGTGCATACGCATCGTACTTTTCCGGTTGTTCTTGCAGCCGTTTGTAGGTCATGTAACCAATCTGCCCAGTTGCACCTGTAACAAGCACCCTCTTGGGTGTAGCCATACGTTTATTTTCCTTTCGTTTATGGGTTCGACTCTGTTCGTACACTTTCCACACCCGAAGCGGACGATAAGTACAGATATGCGGCTAAGGGCTTCCCTTTACGGTAGGTAATTTCCAAATAGTGTTCTCGCAATTAGCTCCTCAGCGATGCGTTGACCTCAACAGTTTCCGTCCTCCAGATCAGAGCAGGGCTGCACTCGATACCAATACCGGTACGACTCGCTGAAACCATACTTGCGTTGTAGAGTTAGGGCTGGCTCGTTGTTCGCCATCACCTGCAGGTAGGCCAGACGCGCCCCTTGCTCAAATCCCCAGTTGAGGCGGGCCTCAAGGAGCCCACGGCCGAAGCCCTGACCCCGATGCTCGGGATCGACCAGCAAATCAAAGAGCCCCACGATTGAGCCCGAAACAACGGCGCGGGCGCAGCCTACGGATTGGCCATCAGTCCGGACGACAACATAGGCCGAAGGAGTGGAGATCGCGTTGAGCAAACTGCGAAATACCTCAGCGTGCTGACTGCGACCGGACAGACGTATCCAGGTTTCGAGCCACTCATCTGTTGCACCTTCGTATAGCGATATGGCAGGGGAACTAGCGGAACGGGTCTCAAGCCGCTTGGTTTGAACCAGTGTATCGGCGTCTCTCGAGTACTGAAGCTGCGCCAAGGTCTCGTCCAAATCCCCAGGTTGACAGGCAGGAAAAATCTTAAAAAGACAAGGTAGCGATGCCCGCGCGTACGCCGCTTCACAATGAACCAACTTCTCCTGGAGCGGGGTTGTGGATTCATACAGCGGGACTACACAGTTGGCACGGCGACTGTACCCCTCAGCCATTCGAACGATCCAGCCGTCGTAGAACTCTGTTTGCAGCGCGGGTAGCCCGTTCAGCGCCGCCTCTTCCAGCCTTGCTACAAGCTCTGGACTGTTCGTTGAATCAAGTGCTGTAGTCATAGGCTTCGGTATGTCTAGATTCGTTCATTCATCCTGGCTCAACTTGACCAATTTTCGCTATGATCGAGCGCAAATCCGGGTCTGAAAACTGATCTGACTTCAATACCTTGCCGTCCTCCCTGAATATGGGCTTACCCTGCTCATCTAGCTTGCTCATGTTGCTGCGGTGGACTTCAGCAAAGAGCTCTGCGGCAATGTCCTGCAGACCATGCGCAATGAACGTACCCAGCAGTACGTAAAGCATGTCTGTAAGGGCGTCTGCGATCTCGACGATGTCGTGGTTATGTACGGCCGCTCGATACTCTTCTAGCTCTTCCAAAAACATCTGGATACGCCCTTGGCTTATCTCCGCCGGCACCGTTGCCGTAGGCGTGCTCTGCATGTATGCTTGGAACACCTCGTGAAAACATTTTACGCTATCTAGCTGATCTTTCACTTGGCATCTCCTGACCGCTCTGCCTAATACCTTCACAGATAGTTTATGGGGCTACGAATCTAATGGTTGGTGCATAACGTCTTGTCACTGGTTGATGGTATCCGCAGGCGGCTATTCACGGAGGCCGAGTTAGAGGCTGGAGCGGCCGCGAACCCTGTTAGGCGTCGGCGGTCAGCCGGTTGAGCGCCGACTGACGCGTTTGTACTGACCACCGAAAGATACGTTCATTCCAAAGTTAAAATTGTTGGCCCCTGATTCCGTCGCGACCAACCCGTCCGGACCAAACTCTAGCTCAAGGCGATATTCACCGACGGGGGTCTCTTCCCGAAAGCTGGGGATCTCTTCCCGAAAGATGGTCGAATTGTTGATCACGGGCGCAACGAAGGCCAAATCTCCGATGTTAGGACCTCTCGACCGAGAAGTTCCCCAAAGGGCAAATCCCTCGACTCGAACGCGACCATCTGCAAGGATGGATACATCGAACTCCGCCTCCTCGTTCGGCCCTTCGCGCACGTAGTGCCCAGCTATGGTTTGTATAGGTGGCTCCGCTCCCACGAACGATACCGGAGCGTTCCATTCCGAGGCGATCGCCTCGTGTAACTCGTCACGGAATTGCCGGACTTCTCCGAGAGTAAGCCCCTTGCTCTGGCTTGTCGTCCCGTCGTACTTGTCGTGACATTCAAGACATAGAAACACGAGGTTGTTTAAGGCGCTGTTACTCGCGTTCTGATCTAGGTGCGCTATCTGACCACTCTTGATCGCGGTGTCGCGAGACAGGCCAAAACACATCGCGCACCGACGTCGGCATCGGAGCAGTACCTGTTCTTCGACAGCCTTTGGCGTTTTGGGTCGGCTCATAAATACCTACTCAAGCCCTACTTCGCCTTCTCCTCACCCTGCCGTCGCCAACCTCATACGGATTCTCCCGATTCGCCAGCGGCAAAGACACTCGCGTCCCCAAGCGCTGCGACTCGTGTGATTCATCTTATCCAGTCCTCTATGAACCTGACATACTCAGGCACGGGCATCATTTGTAGATCTCTATCCCTAAAGCCCTCGGTTTTTCTCTTCTGATAGAAGTCCGCCATAAACTCGTTAAATTCCTCCCAAATCACGGTCCCACTAGGCAACTGTCCAATCCCCACCTCAACAAACCAGTTCCTCACCTGACGGACGACTTCCTCAGGTTTATCTTGGTGCCGCTTAATGTCAGAATTCGACAGGTCAGACAAGGCTTTTTGGTACTCGTACTGTTCTGTTGCCAAGATCAAACACTGCTTTTGATTCAACAGGCCGCGAGAGAAGACCTTACAGCCGATGTCGAGACCCAGTTCAAAGGGCATGTTCATTCTGTAAGTCTCGCCCTTGAATGACGCCGACATCCTCGACAGATCATGTACACTGTATTTTGACTCACGTATCAATTCACAGATTCGATTGATCCGCGCAACTCCAGAGTCAAAAGTCTCCGAAGCAATCCTCACTGTCATGCCTGCTCGAACCACACTGAACAGCAGAGGTCTTAATAGGGGAATATACTCGTCATCGAAGGGGCAGTTGATGAAGACGTTGGTATGGAATTCTCCTCCGTCGTTCACTTAGCCCGTTTCCATTTTTGTACGGACCCATCTCGTCTGTGGACGACGACATCCCCGCCCTCTGAGATTTTGATTGCGCTTTTTTCGGCAGCGGACTTGGTGCCGTAGATTTTTGAAGCTTTGGAATTCCCTTCCTTTTTGACTGCCCAACCATCTTTTCTTGATATAACATGCACTCTCTTGCAACTGGTCGCTTGTAACTTTCTTGCCATGGTAGGTCCTTTCTCACCCTCGTAGGTGTTTATCTAAGTCTCCTAAAAATTATAGCACACTGTTTGTACCCGAACAATTGATTCGGGTAATCGCCCTTATCTGACCCGAAGGTACGTATCCATGTAAACAGTCGCAACCAATGTTGCAAGGTTGAAATATTATACATAACTTACTGTAATAACTTGAGATAGGATGATTTTCTTATATCTGACGTGGCTAGCAGCGCAAATCGCCGTGTTGTCTGAACGCTAACGAGACTGATCTAGAATTTTAGGAAGCTCACTTAGCGAGTGAATCGTAAAATCGGGATCGCCCGTTTCGTCGTTGGGCGTAAGGTCGGCGAATTTCCCATTTTGAAACCAAACCGTTGTGGCTCCTGCTGCATTGCCCCACGCAATCCCTCGTATTATGTAGTCATCGACGACAACGACCTCGTTAGCTTTAAGATCGACTTTTCTTAACAGGTCCTCATATTCCTTTGACTTGGCGTCGCCGCTTGCGGTGAAGACGATCTCCTCGAAATGGTCGAGAATACCCTGCTCTCGCAATGCCTCTATACGGGTCTCTTCCTCATCCACAGGGGAGACCGATACGATACTAAGTCGGTACTTCTCCGCTAGCGTTTTTACGACGGGGATTGCGTCGGGGAAGAAGTCGTCGGTTTCTCGATCATATAGGGTGCGGCCATAATCAAAGATTATCATCTCAGCCACGGCGAATATCCTCTTCAAGAAATCACACGGCTTCAAGCGGCGATAAGTCCTCCTCTTTCATAGGAGAAAGATCAAGGCTGCGTAAAACCTCGTTGATCTGCGCCGCCGTCATCTGCTCTGGTGCCGTGATTTCTAAACCAATGGGTTGATCTTCAGGGCCAAAATCCACTAATAAACCTGCATCTCTCGACTCTGTTCGTACACTTTTCATACCCGAAGCGGCCGATAAGTACAGATATGCGGCTAGGGGCTTCCCTTTACGGTAGGTAATTTCCAAATAGTGTTCTCGCATAATTAGCTCCTCAAGGAGAGTCCACGAGTTCCACCGCGTACTCAAGGGCGGCTCGTACATCCGCGTCGATAATGCCATATTCCTCACAGATTTCTTCCGGAGTTGCCCCTCCTGCGAGGTTCCCAATAATTCGATGCACTGGTACTCGGGTCTCCCGAATCACTGGCTTGCCATGACGGATTGAGGAATCGATTATGATTCGTTCATTCATTCTGTGACCTCCATGTCTTTAAGAATATAAGCACACAAATATCAAGTCATTCATCCTGACTCAACTGGACCAATTTTCGCTATGATCGAGCGCAAATCCGGATCTGAAAACTGATCTGACTTCAATACTTTGCCGTCCTCCCTGAATATCGGCTTGCCCTGCTCATCTAGCTTGCTCATGTTGCTGCGGTGGACTTCAGCAAACAGCTCTTCGGCAATGTCCTGCAGACCATGCGTGATGAACGTACCCAGCAATACGTAAAGCATGTCTGTAAGGGCGTCTGCGATCTCGACGATGTCGTGGTTATGTACGGCCGCTTGATCCTCTTCTAGCTCCTCCAAAAACATCTGGATTCGCGATACGCCCTTGGCTTATCGCCGCCGGCACCGTTGCCGTAGGCGTGCGCTCCATATATGCTTCCTCGTGAAAACATCTCACGCTATCGAGCTTATTTTAGTCAAGGGGATGTTAGAGGACGTGGGATAGTATCTTCACTCTCAAGCTATGTATATGTTTCTTTACTCGTGCAGTACTATTTGTTACTCAATTTACCGATAGTGCTGAGAGTTATTTTTTATTTACCTGCTATTTTTGCAGCTTCCTCAATCCACCGTTCCAAACTTTCTTTTGAAGTGTATTTGTACGCCTTGAAACCATTTGCTCCGATTTGGAATGGAATAGCTCCTGGTGATCCTGTTTGCTTATGTTGATCTTTCAGATGATGAATTTGAACTGCGACTAGTCCGTTTCCTCGTGCAAGTGATTGATCGATCTCGTAATTGATGTATCTGCGATTCGCAGTGCCATAGGTTACGCAGACCACTGTTACAGAAGTGTTTTGTAACGCCTTATCGATCATTGGTTTAATAACTTTGTCTCCCTTTTTCTTTGATTCTTCCCATAGGGATGCGTCTTGGAATCCAGCAGCGGCTGAGCCAATTATATTTGGCATACTTCGTATCTGGTTTACCTTCCATACATACTTATAGTGAAAGCTGAAGAATACACGCCTAGCCATTCTATCCTCCGTTGAAATTCTAGTTTATCGATTTTTATAGATCGATATCAGTGGCTTTGGACAAAAGGGTATTCAAACCTGCTACATAAGCGTCGTACGATCTGGTAGGTTTCTTTGTGAGCCAAGTGAAGTCGAAAGCTGGACAAGTTCTTACATCAACTCCCCAGATATATGGGCTAACATGAATTCGTCCCTCTGGCCTATCCCAATCCCAATAAGAAGCGAAATAGTAGGGGGTTGAATATTCCTTCAATGACCACGAGCTCGCGCATTCTGGTAGCAGGCTATGAAGTTGGTCAATGGTCTCTCTTTTTGCAGCTACTAGCTGATCGTGACTCCTATCATCACTTCTGATTTGCCTCAAGCCATCGTCACTCAAAAATAGAACGGATATTTCTGACCAAGGCGGATTTTTCACTTTGGTGTCTTTGGCTCTACGAAGAACGTCAGGGAGTTGATCATTGGTCGCGCCAATAAAGGCCGCCTTATCGTGCTTTTCGAAGAGCACTATAGGGGGGGCTTTCTTCTGAGGAACCCCAAGTTTGTCAACTGAGAGGATTGGTGGTTCGATTTGCAAGTGCCATTTTTCAAGAGGTGGCTTCGATAGACCAAAGTTCACTATAGTGTCGTCTACCTGTATTTGACCTGTGACTGATCGGACCGGAATTAGAATATTATGTTTGGCAAGAATTTCGTGTATATCTTTGGGACACACATAACTCATCCCCGATACTAATTCGCGCTCTGTCGCTAATCTTCGAGCTAATAAGTCGTGTATAAGTAGTTGGTCTGGTGCCGCGCTGTCCATCACTCGCTGGGCAATATTAATTGCAGTTCCAGATACATTTTCCTGACCATAAGGGTCAGTAACAGTATCAAGTTCTCCAGAGTTTATACCGCACCTAACACCTACCGGAGGCTCATGAAGTTTCGCCCAACCAAGTATGCGCGCCGCGATATACACAGCTGTATCCTCTCGTGTTTCAAAGGCTGATCCTTTGTTCCAGATAATAACAGCAGCTCCATCGCCAGTAGGAAGGATCAGTGAATTGTCATGCGCTCCCCGGCTGAGATTCTCTTGGAAAACTTCGCTGATAAGGTCGCGAATGACATCCAAGAATTCTTGCGCTAGTTCGGATTGAGCAGGATCGGATTCGACAGAGAATCCAGCAAGGTCAAAGAATACGATAGTTCCACTTCGACTATTCATGAATAAATCGACCTCCAATGCTAGGAGTATTATTTGTGATATCAGGCTATTTGATCTGTTATATTCTTATGAATCAGCTCTTCTCATTTGCCTTGCAAGATTGTACTCGCAGGTTTCTCTGTCAGCATGAGTTGCATCAATCAAGTAGTTCAGAGTCGATGGATTATTCGCGATTTTTCCCCAAGGTACTACTGAGATCCTAACTTCATTTTCGAGAAGATTATCGATAATGCGCGCAGGCATATATGGATATCGCGATTCGTATTCACTTCTTGAATCAACCGTAGTCCAATTTGTTGTTTCTGGATACACTCTTTCTTTTTCTCCTGAGTGTGATGTGTTATAATATGAGCAATAGATACTTGGGAGATTTATAACAAGAATACCAGATTTCTTATTAACGGTGCCATCATACATACTTGAGTATATTTCCCAATCAATATATTTTCTTCTTGCTGTCTCTGTACCGATTAGTAAGATAGTCACTGTAGAATTGCGAAGATAGTTGTCTCGTATCAACTCTCTTAGAGCCTATACGAAAATTATGTTAATCGGTCGACGATCCGAAAAATGATGAGCACCGAAGCTACGTGAATTAATGCTTGGTAATGGGTACTTTTTTTCTCCCATCGGATCAGCAGTCGGCGGAACCGATTATGCCAAGCATGGGTTCGTTCGACGACCCATCGCCGCGCCGGATGCTTCTTTTTGACGGGCCTCTTGGCCCTTTCGGCTTCACTCTTGGCTACGTGTAGATGATAGTCGCGTTCCTCGACTCCTTCGATGACATCGTCGTAGTTATAGCCTTGGTCCAGACACAGATGATGCAAACGATAGACGACTTTCTCCGGCCTTTTCACCACGAGGCCATCCAACGTCGCCAGCGCGACCGTTTTGTCATGCGTATTCGCGCCGGTTATTTCCACCGCCAGCGGCGCACCACGCTGGTCGGTCAACACCGACCGTTTGGTGCCCGTTTTACTCCGATCCACCGGGGAAGGACCCGTCGCTTCGCCGCCCAACGGCGCTTTGGTAATCACCCCGTCGAGGGCTTGCCATTTCCACGCAATGCCCACCTGCGTATCATAGTAGTGCAGCAGGGTTTGCCAAGCGTGGAGAAACACGCCTTGTTGAACCCAGTGTCGAAACCGGCCATGCACGGTCGATCCGGGGGCGTAGGTTTCCCGCGGAATAACCTGCCATTGACAGCCGCTGCGTAACACAAAGATAATGGCGTCGAAAAGGACGCGATTGGGCGTGGACGGACGCCCGACGGTGCCGGGTGGTTTGTCCGGCCCCAGAATCGGGGCAATCAAATCCCACAACGCATCCGGGGTACGCCAGATCGTATCCAGCGAATCGGTCTTGGTGGCCATGGCTTTCCTCCTCTTGGTTGAGGGCAAATGATACGGAAAGCGTAGGTCGCCAAGACCTTGTTATCAACTGGAAAGCAATTTTCGTATAGGCTCTTATGGTTTGGGCAGGTAAGTTCTCATCGATATCACCTGTGTCCACAGACATATCGATGAAAATTTCACACTGGGAATTTATCCTCAATAATTCGTTCTTGTAATACCAGTCGTTGTCATGGTGGTAACTGATAAAAATCCTATGCATAGTGTACTCTCTCCTTGCAAATAATCTCTTTAGTTATATGACCATGACCAAATTTGATGAAGGAGTTTATCCAGCCTTTCTAAGCCACTGTCGCAAAGGTGTTGCTCTATTCTTCACATGATCATGGACTATCCATTCAGCGTTATCTCTCCCTTTTATCCTTCCCCGTACAATTCGCTGATACAAGCCCAAATATTCTTGTCGCGCCCACTGTTGATCAGTGCTGTCTGTTGTAGTCGGGAAAAGCGCTATCTGACGGGTATTCTTCTCGCCATCAGCAAGACCAAGTTCCCAAGGAATCCAACGACTACCCTTGCTGTTAATTGTTACAAATACTACGAAGAGGGGACATGATTTTATTGTAGAACGCAATATTTCGGCTGTTTCGCGATTAGGGTGATTTGGCAGCCGCTGGTCGTCTTTATCGATATATACCGATCCGCCATGATTCTGTAGAATAGAGATTATAGCTGAAAGATATTCAGCATCCCGCGACGAATGTGCGAGAAAAACGGTCTTACCAATCTTTGAGGCCGATGCCTCCTTTAGCATTACCGATTCATTTAGATGCTGACGGGATCTTTCGAGGTCTCCAAATGTTGCGAAATTCACCAAGTTGCCTTACCCCCAATGGAATTTAATGATAGGCTCATTATGGATTCCGGGGAGTTGTCTTGAAGGGGTAATCCCACCGGCTTATCTTGGTGCTGTGCGCCCTTTTTCCTTGCCTTCCAATCTGGCTTTTCACCATGGTCAATATCCAACATCTCATCGATGATGCCAAATGCTTTGAAACGGTTCGCGCCTTGCGCTGGTCCGATGGTATTTTCTGTCCGCATTGTGGTTCGGCTCGGCTTATTAAGCGGGGCTTTGATGACACGCAGCCTGATCGCCAACGCTACCGATGCCACGGCTGTGCTCGGGACTTTGATGATTTGACCGGCACCGTGTTAGCGGGTCACCACCAACCGTTACGGGTTTGGATTTTGTGTCTGTATTTCATGGGCTTAAATCTATCCAACCGGCAAATTGCCCAAGAATTGGGATTGAATAAAGATGATGCGCAGCACATGACCACGCACCTGCGGCAAGGCCTCGTCGCCCAGCAGGAGCCCGCTGGTCTTGATGGGGTAGTCGAGTGCGATGAAGTCTATATTGTGGCCGGTCATAAGGGGCATCCTACCGCGGTGAAAAAAAAGGCCGAACAGGACGACGCAACCGACTCAAAGGCCGTCGAGGGCGGGGCACCTTAGCCGGAGAAAAACCGCCGATCTTAGGCATGATTCAACGCGGGGGAGAGGTGTGCATTCAGATGCTGGAGAATGTCCAGCAAAAAACCATTGAGCCGCTGATTAAAAAGGCGATTGCCCCGGGCACACTCATTTATACCGATGAGTACAACATCTACGGGCGGCTGGAAGCTTGGGGCTATACCCATGCCGTGGTTCATCATGGCCAGGGGGAATTCGCACGGGATGACGATCAAGATGGTTTTGGTGAAGTACATGTCAATACGATGGAAGGGTTTTGGTCCTTGTTACGCTCTTGGTTGAGACCCCACCGAGGGATCTCGCAGGAAAAACTCCCGTTGTATCTGGGCTTCTTTCAATTCGTTCATAACATAAGAAAAAGGGGCAAAGCGCTCCTAGAAAGCCTCATTAAAGGCATTCTGGGAATAGCTCCCTGCAATCCATAATGAGCCTAATGATATATAGTCGTATCTCGGTCGTACTCGCTAACAAACTGACTTACCTTTGCTGTTATCCTCTTTCCTCTAACTACTGTATTCCCGACGTACATCGTCTAACCTACTCAAAGTAAGGGTTAGACGATGTACGTCAAAGACTGATTTCTGGCCCCGTAAAATTCGCAAGCATTTATTTGTCGATAATCTTAAGATTATGTTCGCATAAGAATTTGTTTATCAATAACTTATAAAAATTGTCTGAAGTATTGATCACTAAGGAGAACATTAGCCATTGTCTTTCTCTCCCTTCCTTTTAATTGCTAGCAAATCCGCAGGCACGTCACCGTCCACACGCTAAGACCCAGCTCGAAAAGGGGAACAAACGCCCTACATCACCTCTCCCCATCCTCCCGCCGCCAAGTCTCATACGGATTCTCCCGATTCGCCAGCGGCAAAGACACCCGCGTCCCCAACCGCTGCGACTCGTGCACCGCCATGATCATTTCCAGCGCCGCTCGCCCGTCCTCGCCGCTGGAACAGGCCCGCACCGGTCGATCCTCCTCAATGGCTTGGATCAATTCCCGCACAATGATCAAATTGCTCTGGTGCGTGCGCTCGCCCGCCGAATACTGTTCCCACTCGTCCAACAGCACCCGTTCCCAAGTGCCGTTTTCCTCACCGGGAATCCATAAGCCTTGGCGATAGATGTACATCTCGCCGTTGGGCGAATTGCGCAGGGCGATGATGCCCTCGCTGCCGTGCGCCTCAAAACCGAACCAACGGCTGTTGGCCCCTTTTGGATAGCCCGGTTGCGACTCAAAATGCGCAGTCACCCCATTGGCAAAAACGTAGTACGCCGCCACCCCGTTGCCGGCGATCAAGCCGATGCGCTCGTCCCCTTCCCGCACATCGTCCAACGTCACCTCGCGCCCATCCTGCGTGACGTGCCCGTGCGCCCAAACCACCTCGGCCCCGGCGAAGTAGCGCATGCTGTCCATCATGTGCGTGCCCAAGACCATCAGATCCTGCGACCCAGCCCGGTGGTCGGACTTGCCGTGGCTACGCAGCACTTGTAGCTGGCCGATAACGCCCTCGTCAACCAGCTTTTTGCCGTACTGCTCGTAGGGATTGGCGCGCCGGTGCGCCACCGCAGTCTTGACGCCGTGCTCCTGACAGGCCGCCAACAGGGCGTCGGCTTCGCGCAGAGTGGGCGTCAGCGGCTTCTCGATAAACACGCCGCGCACCCCGGCCTCAGCGCAGGCGATGACCATGTCGGCGTGGCAGTCGGGCATCCGCGGACAGACGCTGACTATATCCAAGTCCTCGTCGGCGAGCATCTGGCGGTAATCGGCGTAGAGCCGCTGGGCACCCGTGCGCTCGCCGGCTGCGGCGCGGCCCTCGGGATCGGGGTCGGCCACCGCGAGTAAATCCACTTGCTCCAAGTCCCGGTAAACGGTTTCCAGCCCGTGGCCGTAGTCGCCGGCACCCGTGCGCCCGATGACTCCGGCTTTATAGCGCTTGCTCATAATTCGCCCTCCTTCTCGCTTTGATTCATTTGATGACTTGGTGTTACGTCGATGGTATGAGTCGCCGGTGGCTAGTGGTATAAGTAGGAGACGAACCACTAACCGCTAAGCCAGCAAGAGGAATTTTGAGAACACTTCTAACGACGTGAACTCGTCCGCTGGCTACCGGTATGAGGGGGAAGTTCTACTGATCCGTTGTCGGTTGAGGAGTTTGAGAGAGATCAACAACTCTAAGCCCATGCTCTTGCTCTTTCTTCCGCAACGCTGCCGCCAAGCGGTCGAGATCATATTCAAATTCCTGCGCCAGTTCGTTTTTGGCTCTCCATACTTCTTCGATTATCTCATCTTTCATTTAATTTTCTCCCATGAGTTCTTGAGGGGTACAGATTTCCGGATAGTGATAACCATGCAAAATACAAAGCTCACGGATACTTGGTTTCATTTCGGCATTATCGATATGTTTGAAATTCCAAGTCATAAGATAGTCGATACGGTGAACGGCAGAAAGCGCTATATGAAGTGCATCATCTATCGCTTTTTCTGGTAAGGGTCCTTCATTTATTAATCTTCGGGCGAACTCAATAGCTGAATCAGTTGTTGCGATTATAGGTATATTCTCCAAGTGATTCAGTCGCCTCTGGGCAGCTTCCGCATCACCTTTATAGGCTTCGGCCAGCACCAACTCAGAAGTAAATAGATCAAAATAGGTGCGTCGATGTGTCCACCATTCTTTTGTAAGCTCTTGCCAAGCCGTAGCCAAGATATTTTTCGATGACCTAGCCGTAAGGTAGCTGATGATTGTTGTCTCGATGTAAACTTTTTTCACCGTGCTAGTCTCCCTTCAAACTACTAATGCAATGGCCACCACACCCAATGCCACCCCTAGCACCACCGTCCGACTGATCGGCTCTTTCCACAACAGCGGTGCCGTCACATTGTCCAAAATGACAACGCCGCAGCCCACCAGCGGGAAAAATACCGTGCCCGGCACGTGCTTGAGCGAGATCAGCACGGCCATTAAGGCCAGCAGATTGTACACCCCGATACCAGCTCCCACCGCCAAATCGAAGCGCCGAATGCGCTGCCGCGCCTCCCACAACAACACAGCGGCTCCAATAGTCCCAGCGGTAAAGCCGATGACCATGAGTACTTGTAAATACGCATCGTCCAAGCCGGCGTAATGCACCCAGCGCAGACAGGAAGTGCTCATCCCTTGGATACCAAAAACCAATATCAGCAGCCCGGTGGCGAGCCAGCGCGAAACATTGGTCTGGTGCCCAGCGTGCCGCGACATCAACAAAACGGCCACCAACGCCAAGCCCAAGCCCACCAGTTGAAGGCCGCCCAACGGCTCATTCCACAGTAGCACGCCCAGCCCCACCGGCACGACGATGGCGAGGCGGAAAGCGGTCAACACCGAGGCCACCCGGAAAGTCCGCAACAAGCGCGTCATCAACAGCATGGAGCTGATGAAGACGATGCCAGTGATCGCGCCGACCTTTATCGCGCCGACTGGTACTTGCAATTGCCCTGTGAATCCCAGATAGAGCAGCAGAATGGACGCTAGCACCCAATAGTTGGTCGATACCACGGTCGGGGCGTAGCACCGGTGCTGCGAGGCCCATTTGAACACCTGCCCAAAGCCAAATTCCATCAGCAGCGGCAGCACTAACCAGAGGGGCGGTGCCCCTTCCATACTCATCCGCCGGTCTCCCTAAAAATTGACATGCGCTCCAAACTCCACGACCACCCCTGCGCTGTCAAGCCACCCCGTCCATTGCCGCCCCGACAAAAGTCTATTCTATTATAGAGCCGATGACAGGGAGTGAGCTCATGCAATTAGAACGACTGCTTCTGCACCTAAAACTAGACGGCTGGTGCGTGGTCGAAGACGTCATCCCAGCCGACCAGATTGAGCACGTGCGCCATAGCGTCGAGGCCGCGGTCGCCGCGCACCGCAATCCCGCCGCCCCACCCGACATTGGCCACCTGCCGGGCATGATCAACTTCGACCAGTCCTTCGCGCCTTTTCTCGCCGATGAAAATCTCCTCGCCTTGGTCGGCGCGATGTTAGGCCATCATCCGCGCATCTCCTTCACCACCGGCACGATCAACTACCCGGGCAACGAGCGCGGCGGCTGGCACGCCGACTGGCCCTTCAACCAAAACAACGCCGGCCATATCCCCGCGCCGTATCCCGACGCGACGGTTCACTTGACCACCTTGTGGATGCTGGCTCCTTTTACTGAGGAAAACGGCGGCACTCTCCTCGTCCCCGGCAGCCACCGCTCCCCCAATAACCCCACCGGCGACAATGGCGTCGATCCGCTGACCCCTTATCCCACGGAAGTAAACGCCTGCGGCCCAGCCGGCAGCGTGCTCGTGCTCGACAGCCGCCTGTGGCACGCGACCGCGCCCAACCGCTCGCACCAACCCCGCACCTCGGTAGTCGTGCGCTACGCCCCTTGGTGGCTCAATGTCGAGGTCTTGCGCCCCGGCTCGGACGAGCGCCGCCGCCTGTCCGAGGAAACCGGCCGCAAGGAAAACGCCGTGCCGTCGCTGCCCGCCAGCGTTTTCGCCGAACTGCCCGCCCCAGTCCAGCCCTTGTTCCGCCACTGGGTCGCCCAGCCCGAATAGATTCCGCGCCGATTGCCTCCGTAGGGGCACCCCTCGTGGGTGCCCTTTTTTCTGCTCCCGATTCCGAACGACTGTCCGAAAATGAACAGTGAATGTTCAGAAGCGGACGAAAATGCCCTATCCCGAAAAATACAACTCAAGTAAAAACAATAACTTGTATGTTTGGCACGGAATTTGTTATACAAATGACAAGCGGAGGTATGAACCCGATGAACGCAATGGATCGCCCAATAGATCCCACCTTCCTGCGCCGCCAGCGCGGCAAGCGCATCGCCTATGCAGTGGTGGGAGTGGCTGCGCTCCTCTGGCTCTCTGTTTGGTTGCCCAGTTGGATCAGGCCGGCGCTGGACCCCGACCGCATCCGCACCGCACAGGTGCAGTGGGGCGCGGTGGAAGAGACGATTACTGCTTCGGGCACGGTGGTCCCCCAGTTCGAGCAGATCATCTTTAGCCCCATCAATACGCGGCTGGTGCGCATCCTGCAAAAGCCGGGAGCCATGTTGCAGCAGGGACAGCCCATCGTCGAACTGGACTTGAGCGCCGCGCGGCTCGACGTCGAGAAGCGGGCCGAAGAGTTGGCCCTCAAGCAGAATCGCCGCACCCAACTCGAATTGGACGAACGCAAAAAGCTGAGCGACCTCGACACGCGCTGGCGGCTGAAAGACTTGGAATTTCAGCGTTTTAAGACCCGCACCTCCCAACTCCGCGAGTTACAGGGTTTTGGCGCGGTCTCCCAAGAAGAGTTGAGCCAAGCGCACCTGCAAGAACAGCGCGCCGAGATTGAATTACAGCAACTAGAAGAAGACCGCCGCAACCTCGTCGAATCCACTCAGGCCCAGTTGGAAGCCCTGCAATTGGAGATGAATATCCTCGAACGCGAGGTCGAGGAGGCCCGCCGCCGCTTGGAGCGCGCCCACATCCGCGCCGACCGAGACGGCGTGCTCACTGCGATTGCGCCGGAAGTCGGCGCTTCCATCAGCCAGGGCCAAGAAATCGCCCGCATTGCCGACCTCAGCTCGTTCCGCGTCGATGTCACTGTTTCCGATATCCACGCCCGCCGGCTCCAGACCGGGCTGTGGGTGCGCTCGCGCATTAATGAGGAAGAATACGTAAAGGGCCACATCGCCCGCATCCTGCCCACGGTTGAGGGTGGGGTTATTCAGCTCGAAGTCGAATTAGAGGATTCAGCGCATGCGTTGTTGCGGCCCAACCAGCGGGTGGACGCCTATATCGTCACTGCGCGCAAGGACCGCGCCCTGCGCGTCAAGCGGGGGCCGTTCATCAGCGGGCGGGCGGGCCTGCACGAGGTCTTTGTGGTGCGCGGCCAAACCGCGGTGAAGACCGAGGTGCGCATCGGCATTGCCAATTTCGAGTACTACGAGGTGGAGGAGGGATTAATCGAAGGCGACGAGGTGATCATCTCGGATGTGAAAGACTACCTGCACTTGGACGAAGTCCAGATCAAATAAAGGAGACTGCCATGATTAAACTCGAAAGCATCGAAAAGGTGTACCGCACCGAGCAAGTCGAGACCTTGGCCTTGAGCAATATCAATTTCGCCGTTGACGAGGGGGAGTTCATCTCGGTGATGGGGCCATCCGGCTCGGGCAAGAGCACGCTGCTCAACGTCATCGGCCTGCTCGACGAGCCTTCCGCTGGCGAAATCGTCCTCAACGGGCACGCCATCAATTCCTACGCCGACCGCTACTTGGCGCGCATCCGCAACGAGGAGGTCGGCTTCATCTTCCAGAGTTTCCACCTGATCGCCGATTTGAACGTGGTCGATAACGTGGAGATTCCCCTGCTCTATCGCCGAGGGTTGTCGGGCAAGGAGCGGCGGCAGATGGCGCTGAAGGCGCTGGATCGGGTGGGGCTGAGTTCGCGGGTGAAGCACTTCCCGTCGCAACTGTCGGGCGGGCAGCAGCAGCGCGTGGCCGTGGCCCGAGCTATTGTCGCGCAGCCGCACATCCTGCTGGCCGACGAGCCGACGGGCAATTTGGACAGCCAGATGGGCGACGAAATCATGGGCATCATGCACCAGCTCAACGAAGAGGGCACCACCATCGTCATGGTGACGCACGACCAGCGCTTGGCCGACCGCACCGGGCGCACGGTGCGGCTCTTCGACGGGCGACAGGTCCAGTGAGAGGAGGAGGAAAATGCTGAAGAACTACATCAAAATGGCGCTCAAGGTCCTGTTGCGGCGCAAGGTTTTTACCTGCATCAGCCTCGTTACCATCAGCTTTACGCTCATGGTGCTGATGGTGATGACGGCCTTGTTCGACCACGTCTTTGGCTCCTTCCCGCCGGAGACGCGGTCGGATCGGACGCTCGTCCTACAGTCGATAAAAGGGGAAAAATCGGGAGAGACGGGCTATATGGTCAACTCGCCTGGCTATGCCTTTTTGAAACGATATGTGTCTTCGCTGACCCAGGCGGAAAAGGTGTCCATTTCCGAACTCGGAAAGTCCACAGCAGCGACGTTCCGCAAAGGCGAGAAGATCGAATCCGAACTCAAGTACACGGATGGAGTGTTCTGGGAGATCCTCGAATTCGACTTTCTCGAAGGCCGCCCCTATACAGTACAAGAGGTAGAGGAAGGCCAACGGGTAGCCGTGATCAATGAGGCGACGCGTCGGGTGTTTTTCGGCGAGGAGCCGGCCGTGGGCAAGTACATCGAACTCAAGGAACAAGCGTTCCGCGTAGTAGGGGTCGTGTCCAATGTGCCGGCATTCCGCCTAATGACCTTTGCCGATATCTGGGTGCCTGTCAGCGCCCAAAAAACAGATGATTACCTGCGTTACGATTCGGTGTTTAGCGGCTATCAGGCACTTATCCTAGCGCGTAGTGCGGCCGAAATACCGCTTATCAAAGAGGAATTCGCCGATGTACTCACCCGGGTCGAATATCCCAATCCCGACCAAGTCGACCATATCTCTGGCGGTCCGACAACGCTGTTAGAACATACTTTGGATGGCATGTTTTCCTTTAGCATGCTAACGAGCCGTGGGTTCATAGCGCTGGTTGGCGTTCTCATCCTGCTCTTCATGCTCCTGCCGGTGGTCAGCTTAGTCAATATCAACGTCACCCGCATCTTGGAGCGCGCCTCTGAGATCGGCGTGCGCAAGGCATTTGGCGGGTCTTCGCTCACCTTGGTGGGACAGTTCCTAGTAGAGAACGTGCTTCTCACGCTCTTGGGCGGTGCCTTGGGGCTGGTTTTTACTTTTCTCGTCTTACAAATGCTCGGTGCCAGCGACATTGTGCAGTACGCCGAATTCCATCTGAACCATCGCATCTTCCTCTACGGCTTGGTGATGACCTTAGTCTTCGGTCTGATTTCTGGCGTCTATCCGGCGTGGAAAATGTCGCGCTTGCATATCGTAGAGGCCCTCAGAAGGAGGAAGCAATGATACGCCATCTCTGCAAGCTAGTCTGGAATCGCAAAAGGGCGAACGCGCTAACTGCCCTCCAGATTTTCATTTCTTTTCTGCTCGTTTTTACCACGGCCTCCCTCGCCATGGACAAAGCAGGCAATTATTGGCGGCCTCTCGGATTTTCCTACGAAGACAGGTGGGTCGTGAACTTCCACCCGGACCGAGTCAGCGGGCGGATCGGCGGGGAGGAGACGCCCGTGAGCCGCAGACAGGTCTATCTGGCCTTAGAGGGATTCGACTGGGTTGAATCGGTCTCCTCGGCGGATTACATGGCCCTCCCCTATAGGCTCGGTCTTCAGGCCCTATTTACCGTAGATGGACGATGGGTCTCCATTGGCAGTGTTTCGGACCAGTTCCACCAGACGCTTGGGCTTGACTTGATCAACGGGCGGTGGTTTGGCGAAGAGGACGCGGCTCTAGACTGGAAGCCGATCGTGATAACCCAGCCGCTCAGTGAGGCGCTCTTTGGCAGTGAAGATCCCATCGGCCAAAAGATTGAAGAGTGGCAGGGGTCTAACGAACGGATCATCGGGGTGGTCTCTGACTATCGCCGCTTCGGGGAGTTTTCCGATCCTGGTTTCTTCGTGTTCACGCGCCAGAGTGAAGAAGAAAATCGCGGTAATTTTCTGGTTAAAGTGCGTCCCGGTACGCCGCTGGTGGCCCAAGAGCAAATCGACAGACGGCTTAAGGCCATGGCACCGGGCTACAAAGTTAACATTACGACCTTAGCGGATTCGCGAGCCTCATCGTTCAAGTTGACTCTAGTGCCCTTGTTCGCTCTCGGGGTTGTCTCGGTGTTGGTGCTGGGCATGGTGGCGCTGTCGTTGAGCGGCGTGCTGTGGCAGCGGACGACGCTGAGAACTGAGGAGATCGGCCTGAGAAGGGCCTTGGGCGGGTCCGCGGCCAGTATCTACGCGCAGTTGACGGGCGAGATAGTGGTAGTCGCTAGCATTGGTGTAATCGCTGGTCTGCTACTCGTCTTGCAATTCCCACTGCTGGAACTGCTCAATTACACTAGCGGAATCTACGCGCTCAGTCTGGCCTTTGCGGCGTTGATAATTTATGGCCTCGTGATCGTGTGCAGCCTGTATCCGGGGCGGCTAGCCTGCCAGGTACGGCCGGTCGAGGCGCTGCACCACGAATGAGTCGGAATCTGGCTGTCTGAACTGAACAAACCCAAACGTACTTCACACATCCCATAGGAGGATACCATGAAATCGATCAAATCTGCAATCACTGTAATCGCTCTCGTCGCCACTGTGTTCAGTTATGGTTTGGTCGGCGCGGAGAGTATCACGGTGACTATGGAATCCGTGCATAAGGATTCTGTAAAGCATCTATTCCAGCCATTTATGCCGGGTGGCTTGGCTATCTCGCGGATGACGGAAGAATTGCCCGAGATCCGATCGGTTGCCGGGCTAGACATTGATGCACCTCTGCACGCCCGCTTGTCGTTCCTCGATTCGTCGGCTGAGCCGATTGTCATAGTGGGACTGGATAGCGACGGACAGGATATCGCCTTCGCCGCTGCCGATTCCACCGCACAACCGCAGCGACTCCAGTTGACAAGAGGTCGTTTTGATGGAGTTCCGGCTGATGATGCCCCGCGAGCCGAACTGATCGTGTCCCCGCCCGGCCAGTCATCTGAGTTCAAGATCGAACTTTTTATTCTTCGCGAACGGAATTTCGTGATGTACCGCAATCTCGAACTGCGGTTGGGCGAAGCCGACATTGGCGGCCAACGCTATGCCATAGCCTTAGTGAAGAGTCCGAATTTTGGAGCCTACTCCCCACTCGCTGACTCATTGGGGAGGACTTCACATGATATCCTGATTGACCGCGATGGAGACGGCGTATTCCTGACTTATATGCTAGGAACCGAAGAACTGGAGGACGAGACTTTCGAGATATTCAACCCCTTCATACTCGACGATCAAGTTTACAAATTGGCCGATGTGTCGGCGACGGGGGATCGGCTAGTAATCGAGCCCAGCGATCAAACGGTCGCCCTCACCGTGGGCTTTGAGATGCCGAATGTCACCGTTACTCGGCTCGACAGCAGTGCTATCGAGTTGACGGCGTTGCGCGGCAAGCCCGTGGTCATCAACTGGTGGCATACCGCCTGTTCGCCCTGCATTGCGGAGATGCCCGAACTCAACGAACTAGTTGAGAAGTACGAGGGTCGCGACGTCGAGTTCCTCGCTATTGCCGACAATGAAATAGCGGAGTTACCGCCGTTCCTAGAGAAGCATCCGTTCATCTATGACATCGCCGTGGCGAATGACGAGGCCGCGCGCATTCTCGGCACGGCTTACCCGCGTCATGTAATTGTCAACGACGAAGGCAAAGTTGTCTTGGATCTCACGGGTCTCAGTTCTGATACCGTTGACCAAATCGACACGGTTATCGGTTCGCTGTTGAGTGAGCTTTGAGCTTTCTATTGCGGTACAAGCATTTGCCCGAACAACCCCAAACACACTCTACACATCCACAAAGGGGGATGCAGTGAGATTGATCAAAGCGGAACGTACCACAGTGGCCATGAAATCCGTGCGCGAGGGTTCCGTAGAGCATCTCTTCCAGCCTGGTCTGAGGCGCGCCTTGGGAGGCCCGCAGTTGGTGGAAGGATTGCCCGAGATCCCATCGGTTGCCGAATTGGATATCCATGAGCCCCTGCACGCCCGCCTATCGTTCCGGGATTCGCCGGCTGAGCCGCTCATCTTAGTGGGACTGGATAACGACGGACAGGACATTGCCTTCGTCGTTGCCGATTCCACTACACAGCTGCATCAGCTCCAGTTGACAAAAGGTCCTTTTGAATACGTTCCAGGTGATGACGCCCTGAGAGCCGAGTTGACCGTGTCCCCGGCTGGCCAAGCGCCTGAGTTCGAGATCGAACTCTTTATTCGCCGCGAACGGAATGACGTGTTGCACCGCCCATTAGGACTGCGTTTGGGCGAGGTAACCATCGGAGGAAGGCGCTATGCCTTGGCACTGATGAGGGCTCCAGGTTTCTTGACCTACACCCTACCCGACGACTCACTGGGGCTTACTTTACATCAGCTCGTGATTGACCGCGACGGGGACGGAGTATTCCTGACTAGTCTATACGGCCAAACCGAGAAGCTGGAGGACGAGGCTTTCTGGGTCAACGAGCCTTTCTTGATCGACGGTCAGGCCTACAAGCTATCCCATGTGTCCGCGACGGGGGATCAGTTGGTGATTGAGCGTAGCGATCAAACGGTCGCCCTCGCCGTGGGCTTTGAGATGCCCAATGTCACCGTTGCTCGGCTCGACAGCACCACTATTGATCTGAGCACGCTGCGCGGCAAGCCTGTGGTCATTAACTGGTGGCAAACCTTCTGTCCGCCCTGCATCACGGAGATTCCCGAACTCAACGAATTGGTCGAGAAGTACGCGGACCGCGATGTTGAATTTCTCGCCATCGCCGACAACGAAGGGCCGGAGTTAAAGCAGTTCTTAGAGGAGCATCCGTTTGCCTATGACATCGCTTTGGGGAACGACGAGGCCGTGCGCATTTTCGGCCAGGGTTATCCGCGCAATGTGATCCTCGACAGCGACGGCAAAGTCATCTACGACGTCCATGGTTTCAGTTCTGACAGCACCGCTAGGATTGATGCGGTTATCGGCTCGCTGTTGAGCGAACTTTGAGCTTCCTACAAACATTCACCGGAACTACCAGTTTCAAAGATGGTTCTGCTATAGGCGCTCCACCACGAATGAGTTGGGATGTTTTATGGACTGCAAAAAGATTAACGCGAATTTGCTTTTGACGATGGCCATCTTGGCTGCCTTATGGACCGTCCCCCCAGTCCATGCCCAGCCGTGGTTGGTGCGCGGCACCGTCACCGACGCGGCTACCGGGCAGCCCCTGCCAGCAGCTACCGTACAGCTAGCCGGCACCTATCGCGGGACCATAGCTAATGACGAGGGCGAGTACTCGCTCAAGGTGCAACAGCTACCGGCTACTTTGAAGGTGAGTCATATCGGCTACGTCTCCCAAGAGCGCGTGTTGACGGCCCCTGCGGAACGGATCGATTTCGCCTTGACGCCAGTGCCCTTTCTATTCGATCCCATCGTGGTGACGGCCGAAACCTCAGCCGAGGGTATCATGCGCCAAGTCATCCGCCGCAAACAGGAGTGGCGGCCCAGCTTGGTCAGCTATCAGGCACAAGCCTATGCCCGGCGCGTTTTGGAAAACGAAGAAGGCATTGTCTCGATCGGCGAATTGGCTTCGGAGATTTACTGGGAGCGGGAGCGGGGGCTGCGCGAAGTGGTCAAGTCGAGGCGCGTGACCCAAAATTTGGATGCCCAAGAAGCATACATCTCGGCCTTTGCGGGGTTTGTGAATTTCTACGACGACGATATCCCCTTTATCGGTCACACCCTGATCGGGCCGACCCATCCCGATGCCCTCAAGCACTACCGCTTCCACTTGATCGGCCAGCGCTATTTGGACGATAAGGTGGTATTCGACATTTCGGTTGAGCCGAAGAATAAATTGCAAGCTGCTTTTGTCGGCCGCGTCGCCGTATTGGACGAGGATTTCGCCTTGCTCGAAGTAGAGCTGGCACCCAGCCGGGCGACCACGACCTCGGCCGTTCCTCTGCCCCTGATCGAGCACATGGATTTCGCCTACCAACAACAGTTCCGCGGCTTTGCCGGAGGGGTGTGGTTGCCGGTCGATTACCGCGCTTCTATGGCAATAAAAATCAGCATGGTAGGGCTGCACTTTCCCGCGATTAAATACAACGTGGTGACGCGGCTGAGCGATTACCAAGTCAATGTCGATATGCCCGATTCGCTCTACGCCAGCGAGAAAGTTCTGCAAGTCGATTCGCTGGCCGTGGTCCAAGACAGTTCCTTTGCCCGGCTGGCCGACAAAGTGCCCCTGTCGGCGCGGGAACAGACCGCTTATGCGACCATCGACAGCACCATGCAGTTCGAAAAGGCCTTCCAGCCGACGGGGTTTCTCGCTCGTTTGTTGATGAAGGAGGAAGCGGGAGAGACGGAGGTGCGGACGGAACAGAAAAAGAAAAAGACTGCGGAGCAGGCGAAGTCGTCGAGCTGGTTGGGACAGATCGGTCTGAAGCCGGCTTTGCGGTACGACCGAGTGGGCGGGGCGCATCTGGGGCTGGAGGGGAACCGGGGTTTGGGCGGCGGACTGAAGGCTGATGCCGCCGCCGGATACAACATCGGTCTGAAGCGCTGGTCTTACCGGAGCCGAGTCGGCTGGCAGCGGAAAGCGGGTAAGGCGGTTCTGGAATACGGGAGAGAGCCGGTGCCGCGCACTCCTTCAGACAGCTATATCCCTTTGCTCAACAGCGGCCAGTTCCTGCTGGGCTTGGACGACTATTTCGATTATTACTGGAACGAAAGGCTGCGAGCACGACTTCATTTCTCTCTGCCGAATCAGATCGGCTTGCAAGTAGGCTTTAACCACGAGGCGCATTCTTCACTACAGGAGACGACCACTTTCAATGTGTTAAATAGGGACTGGAGGCCGCGGCCCAATCCGGCGATTGAAGAAGGTCGGCTGCGCTCGGTAGAGGCGGGCTTCGAATGGGGCGGGCCGTACCAGCCTTTTGGAATAACGGCCAATCGGCGGGTCGCATTGGGGGTGGAGCACAGTAGTACCGGACTGGGCAGCGACTTTTCCTTTACCCGTTTGCGTCTAACCTTGGACGGCCACTTCAAGACCTTCCTCAAGCGTCGCATCACGCCCAACGCGCTCGATGTGCGGCTAGTGGCAGGATACTCGATCGGCGATGTGCCAATGCAGCGCTTTGGATGCTTGGAGGCCAGCATGGGCTTTTTCTCTCCGTTTGGCGCTTTCCGCACGATGCGCGGCCATCCCTATGAGGGGGAGCACTACGCGGCCCTGTACTGGGAGCACAACTTCAAGACCACGCCCTTTGAGCTGTTGGGACTGTGGGATTGGGCCATGCGGGGCACGGGGCTGGTGGTACACGGGGCTTCGGGGCGGACGTGGATTGATCCGGAGGGGCGAGCCAAACTGGGATACAATCCGCGCTACGCGGAGAGTTTCCACCATGAGGTGGGGGTCTCGCTCATGCTGTATCACCTGCTGCGCCTCGATTTTACCCGGCGCTTGGACCGGCCCGGCTGGGGTGTAGGGTTGAGTTTGGTGCGTTTTGATTTTGGGGGTAATGTTACTGTAAGGATGTAATCCTTGACGTTGACGGACAACATGTTGCTGCTAGCGATATTTCGGACGAATTTCACCGAACGCTTGGGCTAGCCGAGGCCCTTTACCGCGAATGAGGAAGGAATCAGCCATGCGTTATCTCATGTTAGCCGTTTTTCTGTTTGCGCCGTTGGCGTATGCTGCGCCCCTCCTTGAAGCACCTGAGGGCAATTACGATTTGGTGGCCGTCGAAGTCGTCCATATACCCGAAGAAGTAGTAGTCGGCGATGGAGTCGTGTTTGTCACACACGTGGCCAACCAAGGCACCGACGCCATTCCCCCCCGCACCTATCGGGTCGATTTGTACGTTGACGACAAGCGCGTCAGCTTCGATCACGGCACGGGAGGTTTGAGGCCGGGCGGGACTAGTACCTACTCAATGTCCGAAGGCTACTATCACTTCGAGCCGACTGAACCGGGAACGTACACGTATCGCTGGGTCTTGGACAAGGAAGACAATCTGCCCGAGACGGACGAGACCAATAATGTCATCGAGGGGACCATCGTCGTGACCGAGCGCTCGGCCGAGCACGACAGTCTCCAAGCGGCCAAACAGGCCCTGCTCGACCAGCTAGAACTCATAGGCAGAAATATGGTGGAAGGGCGCTATCCCCCCGAACTCGAACTTGGCCCGGATTCAACCCACAAAGAGTTACAGTGGTTTACGGAGTTGTTCGACGAGTTCGGGATTAAAGTGTACTCGGGGGACAACCCTCTTAACTACCTGACGTCCCCAGAGTCCGATCCTCCGAGGGAAAGGGCCACTCACCGCTTGGCCTTCAGAAATATGAGTACGAGCGAATGGCCAGCGTTGTTCGTCCAGTATTTCGATGGGCAGGAATGGGCAAAACAGGCCACTAGCGAATTCGACAGGGATAATCAGGTTACAATGACCTTCAGAGTGGCTCACGACGAGCAAACCGGTACTTTCCGCCTGCTGGATATGAGCAGGATGAATTATCTTTCCCCGGACGAGAGGGGTTGGCTCGGCGTATGGCTGACCGGAGGCGAGGGCGGAGGTGGCGCGGTCGTCCGCCGAGTAGAGGACGATAGCCCCGCGCAAGAGGCTGGCTTTGAACCGGGCGACATTTTGCTCACCCTGGCAGAGAAACCCATAGCTTCCGCATCCCAAGTAAACTTCCTACTGAGGCGTATGAAACCCGGTACTGAAGTTGCGTTCGGGCTAGTGCGCAATGGTGTCCAAATGGAGAAGATGGTACAGTTGGGAACTCAACCCGCACCCAACTACTCCGCCGACTAGGCCGCGAATGAGAATAGGCGATGATCCTAGTTGTAGATGACGATATTTCCGTGACCACGTCGCTGTCCCTGCTGCTCAAGCAGGCCGGCTACCAGACCGCGACCGCTGCGTCTCCGGCGGAAGCCCTCGAATGGCTGGAGCGCAGTGAGTGCGAACTGATCTTGCAGGACATGAACTTCTCGCGCCAGACCAGCGGCGAAGAGGGCATGGAATTGTTGCGGGAGATCAAGCAGCGGTGGGCCAGTGTGCCGGTCATTTTGATGACGGCTTGGGGGTCCATCGAGTTGGCCGTGCAGGGCATCAAAGCCGGTGCTGCGGATTTTGTCACCAAACCTTGGACCAACAAACAGATCCTTCAGGCCGTGAAAACAGCGCTGGGCTTGGCCGCGGCGACGCCAGAGACTGAGCGCACCATCACGCGCGAGGAACTAGATCGCCAAGGCGATTTCGCCAACATCATCGGCGTGGACCCCCAACTGCTCAAGGTGCTCGAAGTCGTTAGCCGCGTCGCGCCCACCGATGCCTCAGTGCTGATCACCGGCGAGAGCGGCACCGGCAAAGACGAAATCGCCCAAGCCCTCTTCCGCAACAGCAGTCGGCGCGATCATTCCTTTGTCAAAGTGAACCTCGGCGGCATTTCCTCGACCTTGTTTGACAGCGAGATGTTCGGGCACGTGAAAGGGGCCTTCACCGACGCGCGGCAGGATCGCACCGGCCGCTTTGCGTTGGCCGATGGCGGCACCATCTTCCTCGACGAGATTGGCGACTTAGTCCCGAGCTGCCAAGTCAAGCTGCTGCGCGTTTTGCAGGACCGGACCTATGAAGTGTTGGGGTCGAGCAAGACCCGCTCGGTGGATGTGCGGGTGATTTCGGCGACCAATCAGAACCTGCTGGAATTGGTCGAGTCGGGCACCTTCCGCGAGGACTTGCTCTATCGCCTCAACCTCATCGTCCTGCACCTGCCGCCCCTGCGCCAACGGCCAGAGGACATCCCGCTGCTAGCGCGCCACTTTGCGCTGGGCGCGGCCCAAGCCTACCGCCGCGACTTGGAGATTGACGCCGCGGCCCTGAACTGGCTGCAAACCCTGCCGTGGCCGGGCAACATCCGCCAGTTGAAGCAACTTGTCGAACGGACCGCGTTGATGAGTCCCAGTAGTGTCTTGGGGGCCGACGACTTCTCCGCGGCCTTGTCGATGCAGCCCGAGGAGGGCCAAGGCGGCTCGGGTGACCTGCCCGCGCCGGGCACCATGACCCTCGACGAGTTGGAACGGTCGATGATCGTCCAGTGCATGGAGCGCTACCAAGGCAATATCAGCCGGGTGGCCCAGGCTTTGGGCTTGAGTCGGGCGGCGCTGTACCGCCGCTTTGAGAAATACGGGATCGACCCTTGAGCCTGCGCACCAAACTCATCCTCTACCTGATCGGGATCCACCTCGTATTCGCGGGGCTTGCTGGATACCTGCTGCGCGAGGAAAAGTTTTGGCTGTTGGGGGTCGAAGCATTCTTCGTCCTGTCCTTTGCTATTGGCGTGCGCTTGATCCAGCATTTTTGGGTGCCGATTGATCTGATCCGCACTGGTGCCGAACTCATCGGCGAGCGCGATTTCACCAGCAAGTTTGTCGAAGTGGGTCAGCCGGAAATGGATCAACTCGTGCGCGTGTACAATCGCATGATCGACCAATTGCGCGAAGAGCGCACGCGGCTGCAGGAACAGCACTACTTCATGGACAAGATCCTGACGGCCTCGCCGTCGGGCATTATCACGCTCGACTTCGATGGCAAGGTTGCCTTAGTCAATCCTAGTGCTAGCCGTTTGTTGGGGCTAGCTGAAAGCGCGGTGGTCGGCCAGTCATTGGACGAGTTGGGAACGGCATTTGCCCGCGCCCTGCACGACTTGGCCGTCGGCGAGTCGCAGGTGCTGCCGCTGCAAGGGCAGTGGGTGCGCTGCCACAAGGCGCAGTTTTTGGACCAGGGCTTTCCGCGCAGCTTTATCCTGATGGAGGAATTGACCGAGGAGTTGCGCGTGTCGGAGAAAGCGGCCTACGAGAAGGTCATCCGCTTATTGGCACACGAGGTGAACAATTCAACGGGAGCGGTCAATTCCCTGCTGCACTCGTGCCTCAACTACAAGGGCCAGTTGCGGGAAGCCGACCACGACGATTTTGAAAACGCCCTGCAAGTGGCCATCGACCGCATCGACCATCTCAGCGCCTTCATGCGCAGCTTTGCCGAGGTGGTCAAACTGCCAGCACCGCACTTGCAGCCCGTGGATTTGGAAGCCCTGTTGCGCGACATTGCCTTGCTGATGCGCCCCGAGTGCGAGCGCCGCAACATCGAGTGGGAGTGGGATATTCAGGCGGACCTGAAACGCATCGCCATGGATGAAAACCAGATGGAGCAGGCGTTTGTCAATATCCTAAAAAATGCGCTGGAGGCCATTGGCGAAGGCGGCAGGATAACCATTCGCTTAGGAAAACTCCAAGACCGGCCCTTTGTCGTGGTCGAGGATACGGGCGCGGGGATCGACCCAGAAGTGGCTGAGAGCTTGTTTACGCCGTTTTTTAGCACCAAGGAAAACCGGCGCGGCCTCGGCTTGACGTTGGTGCAGGAGATTTTGAGCCGGCACGGTTTTGCCTTTTCCCTCGAAAGCCCTGCAAACGAGCCGACCCGTTTTACCATCCGCTTTTGAGATCTCTTCGGCTTCGGTAGTTAAAACCTCCGAAAATTAATCGCGTCTGACCCCCTCTCCACGGTTAATGGCCAGCACCCGAGCGCTGCAATTGATCGGCCCGGGCACGAGCTAGACGGGCCTGTTCCGTTCTCCCCATTTTCTCGTAGAGGACGCCTAAGTTGCGATGGGCGGTGATCGATTGGGCGTCGTATTTGATGACTTGGAGCAGGGACCTTTCCGCTGCCTCGTAGGAGCCCCGTTGCATATAGAGTGCGCCCAAGTTCCGATGGGCAGGGACAAAATCGGGTTTGAGCCGGACGGCTCGTTCGAGGGCGTGGATTTGTTCCTCTGTCAGATTCAGATTGGCAAAGACGTGGGAGAGACTGTAATAGGTCTGAGCGGTCTCTCTGTTGTGCAGTGCCCGCTCAAAGGCTTGGCGAGCTTGTTGAAAGTCTTTTTGGAAGAAGAAGACATAACCCAGGTTGTGGTACGCCGGATGGGCATTGGCTGGTCGAGGGTCGCGTTTTAGGCTTTGCGCAAAAGCGTGCTGCGCTTGCTCCAAACGCCGTTGACTCAGGTATAGTTTGCCCAAATTGAACCAGGGTTTGGCGTGATCTGGGACTAGCTCTACTGCGCGCTGGAAGGCCGCTTCGGCTTCGTCAGCCTTGCCCAGGTACTGGTAGGCCACGCCCAAGCTGTTGTAGAGGTCGGAGTCGTCGGGAAATTGCGCTAGGCCGCGTGTAAAGGTCTGTACGGCTTGGTCGTACTGCTTGTTGCGCAATTGAGTATGGCCCAACAGCCAAGGAGAGCGCAAGTGATCCACCTGCCGGGGCTCCACCCCGGTGTGTACTAGGGCAAAAGCGGCTGTTAGGAGCAGCAGAAAAACGCCGAGGCGCGGAAGGGTCCGGGTGGTCAGCAGTTCCTTCAGGTGCCAAATTCCAGCCGCAGCAAAGACCAATAAAAAAGGCAGGGCGGGCAAACGGTAGCGAGCGCACACCGTGAATAAGAGCCCGGTGGATAGGTAGGCTAAAACGAAGAGGAGCGGCAGGGTATAGGCGGAGGTCCGCTGCCAATGCCACAATATGCCTACTAGGGCAAAGGGCACCACGAGGCCAAAGCTGAACAAGAAAAGCTGGTAGAGCGGAAAGTGGGTCTCGTAGTAGCGCAAGTCCGCACTTACTGGGATTTCAAAAGCGTTCCAGAAGAGCCGAGATTTGCGATAGAGCAGATGGAGATAGGCCAGAGGATCGCGGTACATAAATCGCAGGCCTTCGGCGGTGTAAAAGGCCCCTTTTGCCGCTGGCGTGTCAAATCCCTGTTGGAGGGGCATGAGTTCGAGACGTTGGAATTGGGCTCCCTGGCGTACGTACGGGGTGCCGTCGGCTTCGGGATTGGTGCCTATATAGAAGCTGAAGCCGCCCTGGAAGGGTATGGGCGTGCCTTGGACCTGATAGTTGCGCAGGAAAAAGGGCAGCAGAATGAGGAAGAAAGTCAGGGCAAAGGCTAAGGCCAAGGTGACCCGGCGTTTGGGGAGTCCGCCGGCGCTCAGGTATATCCAGCCCAAGAGCAAGGGCAACAACAGTAGAGTGTTGCTGCGTCCCATGACTAGTAGGCCCAGCAGAATTCCGGCACCGACTGCGCTGCCGTAGGTCAGATTGGGCGCATAGTGCAGGAGCAGGACCGCCAAGCCCAATCCGACGAGAATGACCAGTGTTGTGGCCAGGAGTTGGCCGTTGTAAAAGACGAAGGGCCAGTACCCGGCTGCCAGCAGACCGGCGATCAAGGGGATGGGATGGGAGAAAAGGTAGCTGGCTACGCGGTGGATCAGGACGCAGATGAGCGCGCCCAGCACGGCTTGGAACAGGAGAATGTCCAAATGGTCGAAGCCGATTCCTTTGAGCAGGGCGAGTAGGTACGGGTAGAGGGGGCCATGCACGTACATGTCCGCTGCTGGGTCGAGGAGCCAGTTGCCCTGCAGGATTTGGGTGGCTAAGTGGTCGTATTCAAAGGCGTCTATGACAAGCGTGTGGAAATAGGGAACGTCGCGTATGGCCGCTAGGTAGAATAGACGCAATACCAAAGCCAGCAGAAAAATGGACAGAACCTGGAATTTGGTGGAATGAATGATAGTTTGGAGCATTACGCCAAGAGTCTAGACAGTAGATATGGGGGTGGGTCGACGCATAAAAAAGCTCCTGTTTCCCACCCGTATGGCGTGAAACAGGAGCTTTAAAACCCGGGCAGCCTGCCCAGGAGACGTTGCAACGGCTTAAATCGAGACCTCTAGCGGTCGAAACCGGCCTTGATATGCCCCCAACTGGTCTCTGCAACAGCAGTTTCGGCAGAGAGTTCTTCCAGTGCGGGCTCGACAGGTGCCATTACGAAGTCGTTGACGCCCTTACAGCAGCTCTCCGGCGACAAAGACCAGAAGCCATTGTAGGCGTGGTTTGCCTGTTCGACGTCGATATCACCCATGGTTACAGACATATGGATGATTTCTTCCTCTTCCAGGTCGTGGATAGACGAATTGTCCGGAGTCGCGCCTTCCCGGGGGAGGGCATCGATCGGAATGAGGCGGATCTCGTAGAAGTACGTCGATTCGCCGAATTGTTCACCCGTGAAAGACCAGCTCATGTCGACGAATTCGGTGTCGTCAGACAACCAAGCCAAATCGCCGATGGGCTCAATCGACTGATAAACCCCATCTAGTGGTGGTACGACCCACTTGTAGCTGATGTTGTTGACGGGATTTCCTTCGAGGTTCTGCTCTTCACTGGCAGAATGATCTGGGTTGATTTCTATTTCCCAGTTGTCATCGAGGCAGTGACAATCCCCAAAGGAGCGGTCGATGTTGTGGATATTGTCGAAAATTTGGCTGGCGAGGTAGATCATGTTGGAATTCTCATTCCAGCCAAACCGGTGCCGGATGTTGGCATCGGAGATATCGATCTCACCACGAGCCGCTTGCTGGAACTGAGCGGGATCGAAAAGCCGATCGTTGAAGATCGAATAAGGCGATTCGGGCAGGATGTCCCAATCGCTGTGTTCCCCATCTATAGTGGGAACTAAGTTGTCGGGAAATTGAGCAGCAAAAAACAACTCGCCTGGCGGCAAATGGGCATTTGCCACCGAAATGGTTCCAAAGACGAGAAAGACGCTGCACAATATAGCTATCTTTCTTTTCATCTTAATCATGAACCTTTCAGTTAGAGGTAGTAGGATTCTTGAAGAGATAGGAGAGAAACCCCCTATCAACCGCGATCCAAGTTCGATCCTTGGCCTATTCCCCTCCTTTCTGTTCAAAGGACCACTGGAAAGATGCCCTAAATTAAATGTTAAAGGGATAGGATTGTCAAGATAGATTTCCGATTTCAATAGGCGACGGCAAAGACGCCTCGTTGGGTGTATTGCTCCTCGGAATCGAGGGTCAATTCGTAGATATAGGTGCCGGGCTGGACTAGACGATCTTGCTCATTGTAGCCATTCCACTCTTGGATGAAAGCTCCGCTGCGCGCCTTGAGCACGGGCAGATGTGCCACCTGCCGACCCGCCAAGTCGTAGATGCGTACCTGCATCGGACGGTCGGCCGTAACTTCACGCAGCTTGAAGGTGATGGTCAACGTCTCGTTGATCCCATCGCCGTTGGGAGTGAACACCTCGGGCACTCGCACATCTACCAGCAAATCGCCGCCCACCGGCGTGTTGACCGCCAGCAAGTCGCCCGCAAAGCGGAACGTGGCGTTGCCCGGATCAATCCGCTGCCGGATCTGATCCGGATCTGTGCTGTTGAACACCCAACCGCTGAACTCGGTGCCAAAGCGCAGCACCGGCACGTCGAAGTCGACCTCGACCTGCTTGAAGTTGTCGGCGCTGCCCGTCAGCGGCGGGAAGGACACAATCAGGCGATCGTCGAGTAGCCGCGGGACGAACTGATCTAGATCCACCGGTTGCCCATCGAGACGCACGGCGCGCACGGCGTGTGCTTGGACATGAGTAAGGATTTCCAAGCGGTCAAAGCCGGCGTTGTCGTCGTTGAGGGTGGGCAAGACCACATAGGTGAAAGGGGTGGGTTCGAAGGAGTTGACTTCAATAGGCCAGATCTCGCCGACGAGTGCCTGTGCCGACAGGGTTTCGCTCAACTGCAGAGTCAGTTGGTCCAGGCGCGGGGCTGCGTTGAAGTCGGCGAAGAGCTTGATGGCCAGTTGGATGTATCGGCTGGGTCCGGGCGACAAAAGCAGCATACCGTCCTGCCAAGCGTTAGCCGGCTGGTCGGGGTTACGCAGGCCGGCGGCAAAGTCGTAGGGCGGCGACCAGAAGCTCCAGTTATCGGCGTCGTAGATGGGAAGCAGTTGAGCAGCTCTGTCGATTTTGTCGTATTGGGCGCGGGTGATGGGTATAAGCTCGTCGTTGATATTGGGCGCGAAGTAGAGCAGTGGATCGGGAGTGTGACCCGTGCGGGTGCGAATCTCGATGCGGGTGCCGGCGGGCATCTCGCCATCCCAGCGTATTTTGCCCCAAGTGACGGCTTGGCCGAAGTCGAGGATGGGCGTAAGATAGGTCGTCTCGTCGACGTAGCCGTCGCCGTAGATTTCGAATTCGGCGATTTCGTAGTCGCGCAGGGGGAAGGTGCGCAGGGTGAGCCAGCGGACCGTGCGCGTGGGGAAGCGCATATCGACGATGGGGTCGAGGTTTTCGCGGGTAGATTCGAGTACGGTCAGCAGGGGGTCGCTATTGCGCACCCAGCGCAAGTCGCCCAAGACCGTGCGCCGCTTGCTCGTCGCCACAGTGCCGGAAGCCCCCGCTCTACACTCAGCACAGGTGAGGCTGCCGCTACCGCTACAGGGATCCGGGGCAAAGACGACCGAGTTACCGCCGGTGCGGATTTCATACCAAGCGAGGAAGTTGGCCAAGAAGCTGTCTTCGCCAAAGGTCTCTACCTCCGGCGTGGGCACGTCCATGGTCTCGATCAACTGGTGATCCTCCCGCCGACTCAGGCGGGGAAAGAAGCGGATGCGGTTGATGGGTACACCAGCACCGAAATCGAATACCACGGAATTAGTCCAGGTATAGCCCACGCCCGGCGGCGAGCCGACCCGTTGGACAAAGGTGCGGAAAGTGGCCGTGGTTGGATCGCCGTCCAGCATTAGCTTGATCGAAGGTTGAAAATTGCCCCAGAAAATACAGTGATCCGTGCTCAGGACCCTAGAGCCGGGGATATAGGGCAGGGGAATGGTAGTTTTCCCGGCATTGACATCGGCCCGGGCGATATTGACGCTGGGGTCAATAAGTCGGGGTTGGATTGAGGTGCCAGAAAAGTTGATCAAGGTATCGGCCCCCGCGCCAAAGGGCGAAACCCCCACCGATACTTGGCGCTCGACTTGGCCGTCGGCGGCAAAAGCTTGGTAGGCACTTTCTCCGGATAGGACGGCCTGCCAAGGATTGCCATCGGTTCCGCCTAAGCGGTATTCCGTCCCCCCCAACGCGGGCGCAGCACCCAGCAAGACGCCGCAAAAACAGAGCAACATGATGCCTGCCATAATTCCCTCCTTGCTGCTTCGCCAATACAAGTGTGCAGTTCAAAGGTTGCGAAGATTAAGTATACACCCAAGCTCAGTGATTTGAAACAAATCTCCTCCACGCTTCCAGTTTCAATAAGCAACGGCAAAGACGCCTCGTTGAGTGTATTGCTCCTCGGAATCAAGGGTCAATTCGTAGATATAAGTGCCGGGCTGAACCAAAACGCCCTGCCCGTCGCGGCCACTCCACTCTTGGATGAACACCCCGCTACGGGCCTTAATCACCGGCAGATGTGCCACCAGCCGACCGGCCAAGTCGTAGATGTGCACCTGCATCGGCCGGTCGGCGGTGACCTCGCGCAGCTTGTAGGTGATCGGCAAGGTCTCATTGATCCCATCGCCGTTGGGGGTAAACACTTGGGGCACCTGTACATCTACCAGCAAATCACCCCCCACCGGCGTATTGACCGCCAGCAAGTCGCCGGCAAAGCGGAACGTAGCGTTACCTGGATCAATCCGCTGCCGAATCTGATCCGGATCGGTGCTGCTGAACACCCAGCCGCTGAACTCGGTGCCAAAGCGCAGCACCGGCACCTCGAAGTCGACCTCGACCTGCTTGAAGTTGTCGGCGCTGCCCGTCAGGGGTGGGAAGGACACAATCAGGCGATCGTCGAGCAGGTGCGGGACGAACTGGTCTAAATCCACCGGCTGGCCATCGAGACGCACGGTGCGCACCGCGTGCGCCTGGACATGGGTGAGAATTTCCAAGCGGTCAAAGCCAGCGTTGTCGTCGCTGAGGGTGGGCAAGACCACATAGGTGAAAGGGGTTGGTTCAAAGGAGTTAACTTCAATAGGCCAGATCTCGCCGACGAGGGCTTGCGCCGACAGGGTTTCGCTCAACTGCAGGGTGAGTTGGTCCAGGCGCGGTGCCACGTTGAAGTCGGCGAAGAGCTTGATGGCGATTTGGATGTATCGGCTGGGTCCGGGCGACAAAAGCAGCATGCCATCTTGCCAGGCATTGGCGGGTTGGTCGGGGTCGCGTTGACCGGCGGTAAACTCGTAGGGCGATGACCAGAAGCTCCAGTTATCGGCATCGTAGACGGGGAGCAGTTGAGCGGCTTTGTCGATATCGTCGTATTGGGCACGGGTGATGGGGATGAGTTCGTCGTTGATATTGGGCGCGAAGTAGAGCAGTGGATCGGGAGTGTGGCCGGTGCGGGTGCGGATCTCGATACGGGTGCCGGCGGGCACTTGGCCATCCCAGCGTATTTTGCCCCAGGTGACGGCTTGGTCGAAGTCGAGGATAGGGGTAAGGTAGGTCGTCTCGTCGACATAGCCGTCGCCGTAGATTTCGAATTCGGCGATCTCGTAGTCGCGCAGGGGGAAGGCGCGCAGGGTGAGCCAACGGACCGAGCGCGTGGGGAAGCGCATATCGACGATGGGGTCGAGGTTTTCACGGGTGGATTCCAGCACCGTCAACAGGGGATCGCCATTGCGCACCCAGCGCAAGTCGCCCAGGACCGTGCGTCGTTTGCTCGTTGCCACACTGCCGGTGCGGCTGCTGGCGCTGCTACGGCCGTCGCCGCTACAGGGGTCATGGCCAAAGACGACCGAGTTGTCGCCGGTGCGGATCTCATACCAAGCGAGGAAGTTGGCCAAGAAGCTGTCTTCGCCGAAGGTCTCTGCCTCAGGTGTGGGTGCCTTCATAGTCTCGATCAACTGGTGATCCTCCCGCCGGCTCAGGCGGGGGAAGAAGCGAATGCGGTTGATGGGCACACCAGCACCAAAATCGAATACCACTGACGAGCGCCAAGTATAGCCCACGCCCGGCGGCGAGCCAACCTTCTGGACAAACGTGCGGAAGGAGGCCGTGGTCGGATCGCCATCCAGCATTAGCTTGATCGAAGGTTGAAAATTGCCCCAGGACCAGCAACCGTTGTTGTTGAGGACCCTAGAGCCGGGGATATAGGGCAGAGGAATGGAGGTTCTGCCGGCGTCCACATCGGCCCGGGCGATATTGACGGATGGGTCGATGAGCCGGGGCTGGATTGAAGTACCGGAAAAGTCGATCAAGGTGTCGGCCCCCGCGCCAAAGGGCGAGATTCCCACTGACACTTGACGCTCGACTTGGCCGTCGGCAGCAAAGGCCTGGTACAGGCTTTCCCCGGCTAGGATGGCCTGCCAGGGATTGCCCTCGGCCCCACCTAAGCGGTATTCTGTCCCCCCCAACGCGGGCGCAGCACCCAGCAAGACGCCGCAAAAACACAGCAACATGATGCCTGCCATAACTCGCTCCTTGTTGGTTCGGAGGAGACAATTAATAGGTAAGACCGACGATCAAGATATTGGGTTGTTTTGAGTACGGAGCATTTAGTAAATCACTCCGACAGCGTGGGCCTTTTCCTCGACCTTGGCGTCTCCCCTGACTTTGATGTGTACGAGATAGAGTCCCGGCGGCACTAGCTGTCCATGCTCATTGCGGCCGTCCCAGGTCTTGTCCGTGTACTGCCCGTTGGCCTCGGGACCGTCGTGGATGACCCGGATCTGTCGGCCGCTTAAATCGTACACCTCAATTGCCACAGGTCGGACGATACTCAGGGATAGCAGATTGTAGCTCATCCCCATCACATCGTTAGCTCCGTCTCCATTGGGGCTAAAGACACTGGGCTCTATAAGTACCCGGTCGAGCAGTTGGGTCTGTTCGAGTACTGAGGGACTCAGCACGGTGGTACCGGATAAGTCGGCCTCGTCTCCTGCGCCCAACGAGACTGCATCGCCCGAAATAATGGCCTGCGAGGCCCCTAGTTCTGTGGAGAGCTGGACCGAACCCGTGAAGTTTGTGCTGTAGGTCAAAACTCCGATCTGGAAGCGGAGGAGTATCACAATATTATCTTCTGTCACCGGCGGCAGACTCACCGAAAAACTGGCAGGGGATACCGAGACGATCTGGAAGCCCCCCTCAGTAGACGAATCATCTAGACCAGAGAAAGCTCGCTCCGCGATGATTTGGCCGCTGGAATCCTTCATTTCTATCTTGTCGATGCTTTCCACCTGGCCGGCGGTGGAAATCTCTATGGTGTCGAAACCGAGCAAGCCTTCGGACTGAGCCACGGTGCGCAGAGCATAGGTGAAGGACGTACTCTGGGAAACCGGTACATCTCGGGGAAAAATTTCGCCGATAACGGCGTCGGCTAGCGGGGGTGCCAACACGTCAAAACTCAGACTCTTGAGCACCCGCCCTGCATCCAGATCGCTGCTGTTGAAAAGTACTCGAAACTGAAAATAGCGCCGCGGCCCAGGTGAGGTAATGGGCGAGCCCGCCGAATCGTTGGCTGCACTGGCGGGAAACGGCGTGCTGAACGGACTCCAGTTGACTAGATCGTCCCGAACCGGTCCGTGCTCCCATCGGCGGCCCAATTCGTCGTCGAGCGGCAGTGATTTGTACTCTGCCAAATCCATTTCCTGTTCCGGGTCATTTACCGAGAGCGAAATTTCTGTGGGGTTGCGCTGGCCGTAGAGCAGACGAGTAAAGACAAATGGGTTAGTATCCCTACCTGTGCGGGTGCGAATCTGGATATTGGAAAAGGCAGGATCGCCAATTGCTTCTTCCTGCCAGCGGAGTATGTTCCACACCGCAGGTTGGCCCGCATCGAAAATAGGTGAAATATACTCGGCGTTGGACAAAAAGCCCGTACCGAATACCTCGAACTCGTCGATCTCGTAGTTGACCGTGGTCGTTGCCCGCAAGCGCAGGGCTTTGACCGGGCGCGGTGGTTCTATGACTACATCAACAACTGGATTCTCGTTATCGGGTTCCAGGAGCAGTGGCTCCCAGATGAGATTGCCTCCTTCGGTCTGGCTGCCGTCGTTGGTGAACAATTCAAAGGCCCGCAAAAAATCGTTGTGGAATGGGGTGGTAGGCGATGGGAAAACCGTATTGCGGGGATAGAAGCGAACGCGATTTACCCCAAAGAGTCCTCCCAACTCGACGAATATTAGGGTCCCCAAGGCGTTGAAGTTCTTGCGTTCGAACGCTTTTATTTCGCCGCCATCTTCCGTTTTGATGAGTTCCTCTAGGGTGATCCGCAGATCGTTGGCGTCAAAAATGCCAGCGGCGAAGCCGCCCAAGTCAAAGACATTGGGTGCGGTTATACCACCCCCGCGTTTCAGTGCGGTATTGGCAATATTCTCGCCATCTGGAATGCGCAGAGGATGGATACTACCGGGGAATTGGTCGCTCTCAAACTCGATCAAATTGCCGGGTGAGTTTCCCACATCCAGTTCCACGCCCGGCACGTTTTTGTCCTGGAAAAGAGATCGGTACTGAGGCTCGATAGTCTCCACCGGGGACGAACCTTCACCGCGCCAGTTGAGCGAGCCGTTCTCGCCAAGACTCACTGTCTCCAGCGCCAGCGCCCAACGGCAGAGGGACAGGATACCAACCCCAACTAAAACGATCTGTCTCGAGGATACTGTATTTTTGAGCATGGCATCTCCTCAACGACATTTGGAACTGAGTGGCCTAGTGCTGAACTATGCGCGAAATAGTTTTGCATGTCAATGGGTCATTCCCCTAAGATTCTTGTCAATTGTTCTTTTATTGAGGTTTCGGCCTGTTGCTGCATTTTCTGTTGTCGTTCGGCAAGACTGTAAAGACCGTAGTGTTCGTCGGCCTTTTTGAGGTCTCCGGCGCGCTTGTAGAGATTGCCTAGGTGCCTGTGCACCTCAAAGTCTGTGGGACTTAATAGCAGGATTTTTTCGAAGTGCTCGATTGCTTCGCTATAGCGCTTCTGCCTAGCTAGGAGTAAACCCAAGCTCCAACGAGTCTGGACGGAATTGGCATCCAAGCCGATAGCCTGAAGCAGAAGGTCTTCTGCTTCCAGCAATTGAGGAGACCGACTTAGCGGGTTTGCCCCTTTTTCAGCTCCTTCGCGCTTGATTAAGAGATTGGCCAGCAGGGTGTGGTACTGGGGATTTTCTGGTTCTTGGCTTAGCAGGATGCGGCACTCTTTTTCGGCTGCATCTATCTCGCCGGTCTCTTCGTAGAGCCGGGTCAACTGGTAGCGCACTAGGCTCGAATCCGGCTGGAGGTCAAGGGTTTGGCGATAGGTTTGGATGGCGCGCTGGGGCTGGCCAGCCATCAAATAGGCGTAGCCCAAGCGACCGTGGAGGGCAGCCCATTGGGGTTGCAGAGGAACCAGATCGGAGTAAATGGTGATGGCCTCTTGATACAACTGGGCACCCAGATAGGCATTGCCTAGCAGAAAACGAGTGGGAACGGTCTCGGGATAAAAGCGCAAATATTGAAGGTAGATTTCTATGGCATCGGCGTGTTGTGCTTTTGCGTTGTAGAGGTTGGCCAAGCTCAACAGGGCATTCCGGTGACCGGGACGGGCCTCAAGTACGGCGCGGTATTCCCGCATGGCGTTGGCGATCATGCCCTTCTGCTCATAGGCATAGCCCATCCAAAAGCGCTGCTGAGTATCCCCTGCCATGTCCATTCGACCGGTGCCCAAGTTGGTCAGCACTGTGACCCCGACTAAGCCGGCCAAGACCCAAAGGCGATGAGATGCATACCAGAGCCTGTACAGGCCAAAAGCGGCAAAGAGCAGCAAAATAGGCACGGCAGGTAGACGATAGCGAGCAGTCACGAAGAAGAGAATCACCGAGAGCATGTAGGCGAGAATAAAAAACAACAGCAGACGCCCCTGGGGGGAACGGCTTTCTTTGCTGCACCAGAAGAACGCCAGCCCGAGCAGGGCGAAAGGTCCCACTAGCCCAAAGGGAAAAGCCAGCCCGAACTTCCACAGTAAGACCTGGAGCAAGGTCGAATCGCGGCGGGCGAAATAGGGATCGAGATTCCGCCGAATTTCGTCACCGTGCCAAAAAAGATAGAGTTTGCGCCCCATAAGTTTCAGGTAATCCAGAGGGGCATCAGTGATATATTCCCATGAGCGGGTGAAGAAAAAGCGGGACTTTGACGAGGGGCGTTCAATACCTGCTTCTCTTTCGGGGCTTTCAATTAGGTCAAGCCAGTCTTGCCCTGGGCGGATATTGACCGTGTGATCGTAGTCGGGGTTATTGCCGATGTAGAAATTGATGCCGGCATTATGGGAAATCAGCACTAGGTCGCCACCAACCAGATAATTACGCAGCGCAACGGGAGCGATAATAAGGCCACATCCCAAAAGCAGGAGGACGCCCTGTTGCAGGATACGAGGGGGGACAATATGTGCTCTTTTACTAGTGGACCACAGCCAGAAAAGCAGGAAGGGAAGAAAAAAAAGAATATTGGCTACGGCCAAGGCACATATACCTAGCAAGAGTCCGGAGACCAGATAGGGCCAGCGAACGGGGCTGGGCTGGCGGCTCAGATGTAACAGCAACAGCAGATTGAGAAAAATGGCCGGAATAGTGGGCAGTAACTCGCCGCCAAAGTAGATCAACGGACCGTAAAAAGCAGCGACCAACCCGGCCCCAAAAGCCACGGGAAAGGAGAAAACGCGGAGACCGAGAATGTAGGTAAAGACGCATATACCTGCTCCGAGTAGAGCTTGGAAAAGGCGCGGCAAGTAGAGATTTTGCTCGAAAAACCAAAAAAAGAGGCTCAGGAGATAGGGGTACAGCGGCGGTTGCCAGAAGGGCGTCGGTCGGCCGCCCCAAGACTGACTGCTTAGATAGAGTCCATCCTCCACATAAGTCTTGGCATCTACGATTGGGATATTGAAGAATAGGCTATCCCGAATTTGCTCCAAGTAGATGAGGCGGAGGATTAGCGCCAATAGGCCCAACAAAAGGGCAGGCCCTAGGCGGCGCCAGTCGCCTAGGGCAAAAGGTGCAGTCATGCTCGGGAGGAATTACTGTATACCAGCATAGACGGTGAGGAAACTTTGGGTGATGATGCTCGCGCTCTTCCCTCTGGCTTTGCGGCGATCTATTTGCAAGCCCATCCGGGTAGTCAGTTGGTACCCTAGGTAGGCCGAATCATTGCTGAATTGCACCGCACCCACCACGCCGTTGAAGTCGTTGATGTCGTTTTCGAAATCATCGAAGCGGGAGAACTCCAGACCAGCTTGGACACTAGTATGGGCTAGTAGGGGAAATCCTAAAATAAGGCCGCCCAACTCAGTGAGTTCCCGGCGTTTATCGGTGGAGGTTAGATCGATGCTCTGGTAGCGGAATTCGCTTTTCCAGCGCGGTTCGATCCACAGGCTACCTAAGTCGAAGCGGTAGCTGGCTTTGTTGATAAGGCCGAAGAAGAAATCTCGTTCGCGCAAACCCAGAGGAGAAAGCTCATTCTGGCTGAGCCGCTGGTGGTAGAAATCGTACTTTAGGTAGTTGCTGAGTTTAAATCCGCTGAGTTTGTAGTCATTGCCTAGCCATAGGGAATTGATCCAGGTGTCGCGCCCGATGAGAGGATCCTCGATTTTGGTAGATTCGCCAGTGCGAATATTGGCATTGGGCAACCACTGCAGTAAATCGTCGGCAATATCGTCTTCCACCGACTTGAGCATATTGAAAAGACGCCAATGGCCCCATGTGGCCGTATCGCGGTCCAAGGTGAAGAGAGCGTACCTAGTCTGGTTCTTTTGATTCGAGGAAATCAGCGTCTCGCGCAGGGCTCCAAGGGAGATGCGAATCTCTGGGCTCAGATGGGTGCCAAAATAGATGTTGTAGCCTCGATGATCCTTCTTGTAGGGATAATCCGGCAGTTCGTCGTTTTCAAAGCGATCGATCCAGCCGTTGTTGTTCATATCGACCCCAAAGAGAAACTCGGGACGATCCACGTTGTGGCGCAGAAAAGGCTCATCGTAGTCGGGAATGGAGTTGGTCAATGAGCGGTTGTCGTTTTGGTTGAAGTCAGATATAAAGTCGCCGTTCTCATCCCAACCCGGATAGACCTGCTGGTCGCCCGATCTCCAGTCCTTGCGCACCGTGTCGGGGAATTGGTCCTGATCATCGTTGTCCTCCACCAATTCTAATACGTGGGCGCGTTCGTCTTCATAATCGATAAAGCCGGAACTGAGGGTAGTGAAGGTCCTCGTGTTGTAACGCGGGTCCATGCTGTAGGCCTCGGCAAAGACGAACCAAGGGTAAGCGGCGCGCGACAGGTTGATCATCCAGGCCGGAGCCGCTCGATCTCCTTCGATGCCCGACCAAGTGGAGTGGTCTTTCTCGGTGGCATCGATGGTGACGTTGGGGTACTTAGTATAGGAATAGCTCAGGTCGTATTCGCCGTAGAAATCGAAGCCCAAAACCTCGTTCAACTCCAAGGTGCCTCCCCAGATCTGGGTAGCCGTGGGCAAGCCATACTCGAAGCTGACTACCTGCAGGTTGGTATTGTCTTGAACATTGCCCTCGGCTTGGGCCTGCAAAATCAAAACCGAAACGTCCGATTGGTTCAATTGCCGATCCGAGGTCACCCACACTTGGTAATCGTTGCCCAGAACCAGACGGAATTTCACCTTTTTGATATCTTCCTTGGAGGCACTGGAGCGGCTGATAAAGGCCGGGCTGTCAAAGTCGTAACGCAGGCGAATTTCCTCGGTGCCATCGGCTGAGAGGAAGCCTTCGCGGACAAAACCTCCTTCGATGACGGGCTCAAAGCGAATTTGTTTGCCCCGATCCACCGTACCGTCTAGGTAGGTGATGATAATATCGGAACCGGCCGGGAAGAAGGCGGCACCTCCCACTCCGTCTTCAGGCGAGTCATCGCGCAGGACAATTTCAATGGCAGAAATAGTGTTGTTTTGGTCCAGAGTCAGTTCGCCGGTGATGGGATTGCCAGCGAATCCATCGATGATGGTATTGGATTGGTGACTATTGACGCTGGTGAGACCAATGGTAGCAAAATCGCCGACTTGGGTGGTAAAGCGCCCGCCAATGAGGGACGTGGTGTTGGTCGCTAGAGTCTCAATATCGTTCGTAGTAGTGCCGCCGGGCTGGCTGATGCGAGAGTAGATTATAGTCCCCTGGTACTTGTCGGCGGCGTAGTCGAATTGGATTCCGTCCCAGCGAGGTTTGGAAAAGGTCATGGGGGTGAGGGTGGTGCGGAGGGCGGCGCCCATGGTCAGGGCATAGTAGTTTTGGCCCTTGGCATCGGCCGAGATAAGGGCACCGCTGAACCATTGACTAAACCTGTTGGCTTTGAGGATGGAAGAACCAAACTGTTGTGGCTGGGTTTGGGAATTATTGAAGATAACCCAACCCCGGGTGATATAGTTGCCGTAGAGGTCGTAGAAAGAATCGCCTTCCTGGACGATATCGACATACCGCTGAAAATGTTCCCGGGCATAGTTGGAGTACTCCCACTGGCGCCACTGGTACTCATTAAAAAGTTCTTGGGGTACATACCATTTCCTCTGGGCCGGGTCTAGGGCACCAAAGAGCACCCCTGGGCCCCTGGGTTGGAAGGATACTTCTCCCCCTCGCTGGACCGTGCCGAGACGGCTTCCGTACTGTTGAGCTAGGGCGTGAAATGGGCTCAAACTCAGAAAGATTGCGCCCCAAACGAGGCAAAAAGCTGATCTCCGTGTAATCACCAACTGCCTCCTTTGTGTTGTCTTAACTTCAGCGGGATCGTGCTCTGACCCTATACTTAAGTCATTCGCGCGTAGAGATATACTAAGTTGGACAGCTTGTCAAGCTCTTTCCAAGCCATTGGTAGCGGTATGAGTTTGAGCCTCCCCACTAGTAGGCGACGGAAAGCTAGTAGGCGACGGAAAGCAGACGAGTTTGGGTGGACCCGGATGCTTGGTTGTCTACATCTAGTTCTAGCTGGCAGAGGTAGAGCCCGGGTGCCACTTTTTGGCCGTTGCGGTCTTCGCCAGACCAGCGAATTGAAACGTGGCCGCTGTCGAGCATCTGCGTCGTCTCCCATACAGAGCGGCCATCCAGCGTGAAAATCTTCACCCTCACTTGGCGGTTGGCCGTTATTTTGAAGATGGAGAAGCGAATCACAAGCTCGTCGTTGATGCCGTCCCCATTGGGGGTGAAGGGATTGGGGTCTAGACTAAATTTATCGATGGGCCTGCTCTCCAACGGTACATTGATAGTAAGGGAATTGCTCGCCACCAAAGAAGTCGCATCGCCGGCGGCGATGATCTGCCATGGAGCATCACTGCCGCTACTAGTATTGCGTACCGCTAGGCGCAGCGTAGTGCCATTGAGAAAGACCGGTGCCCTATAGCGCATCCGTACCAGCGGACCTCGGCCGACTATGTTGCCTTTTACCCTGCTGGAGAGGCGGTTGTAGGCGGCAACATCGAGGGAATCGCCTACCTCGTCGAAGGGAAACTGAGCTCCAGCCCCGTTCAGCAGCCTAAAGAAGCGCACGGAGCCTTGCTCCTCCTCTTCTAGGGCAAGGTAGGAGGCCTGATCGATGGAGTTGCCCTCTGCATCGAAATAGAGGATATCTCCCTTTTCCTCGTCTTCGAGCAACCCGTAAGAATCCCCCGAAAGCAGCAAGCCGTCCCCCGTTACCGGGACTTGATCCCCTTCTGTGGTGATTTTGTTGTAGATTTTGGGCAAATCGGCGAGGCTATGGAGTGGGGTGGGTAATTGCACCCAGATGGAATCGGAGCCAGTGGTGGGACCCAGGAATCGGAGCAACTCTCCGTTTTCGGCGACGAAGCCTCCCTCTCCAACGGGAAGGAAAACTTGATCTTCCCCATCGGTCTGGGGATCGGTGTCTAGGCCCACCTCGAGGAGTTCCATGCTTTGAGAGGCGGGCATGGTCAGCAGAATTTCATCGAACCCAGTACTGCGCGCTCTAGAGGGACTTTCGATAAAATTGGGTTGGATAAATACTTCAAAGGTATCGACGATGCCCGGAGTAGGAATATCAACGGGCCACATTTCGGCCAAAATGAGTTCGGCCACAGGGGTGGCCAGCTCAATGCCAATGGATTGGATGGAGGCGGCAACATTGCGGTCGGTCGTGATCATTTTAACTTGGATCTGCATGAACTTCCGCAGCCCAGGGGAGGTCACTGGATCTCCCGGGTTCTGGTAGGCCCGGCTCCAAGGACTCCAACCTCTCGTCGGGATAAAGGTGGTATCCGCCGGACCTTTGAAACTGCCGATGAGATTACCCCAAGCATCGGCGGTAATTTCCGTACCACCTTTGTCGAAATAGCGGATTTCCTTGGCCAGTAGATCGCCAGTGCGGGTGCGCACCTCCAGCGTGGTCTCTGGCGGAGTCTCTGCTTCCCAAGTGATACCGCCAAAATTTCGCGTCCCCGGCAGTTCGATCAGATCGGAGACCAACTCTACTGCAGCCGGATAGCCACTTGAGAAGAGTTGGTATTCAGAAACATTCGGACCGGCGGTATAACCGCCCCGGCGGCGGGGATCATCGGAGACGATGATTACTTCTAGAAATCGCACTTTGGGAGGGGGCTGGTACACGTCCATCAGGTGCTCGAACCGATCTGTCATGTTGTGTTCTCGGGTCGGGTCACTTATACGTCGCCATTTGATCCGGCCGCTAGAATCACGCGATCCGTCCGAGCCGCGAAGAATATAGCCATCGATCAAAAGTCGAGGCAGGGAGGAGGACATGCGGAAGGTATCCAACCAGAAAGTAGCCCCCATATCCACGAACAGAACCCCCCGGTCCACCGTTGGAGACCAGACTAGGTGGATAAAATTGGAGCCTCCATCCCCGTCAAATGCCGTTGCCGGAGAAAAGGAATCGTTGGCCCCCAGGAAGGCGGCTGAGCCGCCCCCTGCTACGAGCCCCGGGCTGAGATTGTCCCCAAATCCCCAGACTTGGATGTCGGCCAGCCGGGGCCGTTCGCGGATGTAGTGCTCTATTTTGCCTTGGCGTTCGGGCGACAGGTCGTCGTAGACAGATTTTTCAACCGGTTCTTCGAATCCCTGCTGGTTTTTGATAAAATAGACAACATCTCCCCGGTCCGCCGAGTTCAGAGCAGACCATTCTTCCTCTGAAATCAATTTGCCCCGGCCGAATTTGGAATCGGTTACTACAATGCGGATTATCTGGACGGTTTCCCCAATCCAATTGGGATCGGCCTTGAATTGGTCTAGCTGGAAAGAGAATACCCGCTGGTCCTCGTTAGAGCCTTTGGTGCCGCCTTCGCGGCGGAAGGGGATTTCGTTCACCTCTTGGTTGATAATTTTTTGGAAAGGGGCACTCAATATTCTGAACTGGCGGAAGGGATCGCCCAACGACTCATCGACAAAATTTAAGACCAACTCGTCGACGGGCAGGCTCCGACCGAGGTCCACCTCGACCCACCAGTCCTCTATGGGGTCGTTGAAGTCGGGTTCCCAGAAGGTATTGGGATCACCGTCCAGAATGTTGGCCGCCGCCCTGGGATTGGATCCGACGCGGCTAATACCTATGCGGGATAGGTAGGTGTAGAGGGGATTGTCCTTGCGGTCGCGTATGATATTGCCGAAGACATCCAACGTCTCGGTGCTATCGATGTTTGAGACGGCGGTCTGACCTTTCTTGCGCCTGAGTTCCGGCAGACGACGAGTATAGGTTGCCAAGTCGTCTAGAACATTGAATCGGGAGCGGGAGAAGTGGGGGTGAACGCCGCCGGAGGGGAGTATGTCCACGGCATGGGTGGGCATGCTCCAACGCTCCCAATGGGTTGGGGAGTTGACGATGATTTGGTTGCCGGCGATCCGGTATCCCTGCTTCTGAGCTTCAGTAGGCTGGGGTGAGACGAGGTTTAGACCGAGCAAAAAGATGAGGATCAGGGCAGGGCAGGGCGAGCGGTAATTCGAGTGTCTCATGGGAGCCTCCTGTGCGCATATCGACCACATCAACTGCGCCGGACCTGTAGCATGTGTTTTAGTACGATGTCAGAGCGAACAAGCCCGGTACTGTATGTTAAGAAACATATAGCATTGTAACCAAATTTTTTTAAATCGTTCGATGGCGATTATTGAGGATAGGCGCTCACAGCGTGAGTCGCCTGCTTGAAATGGTTGCACGCCGACGCGGGCTGCGTGAAACAAGCGCTGGGTTAATTTTGGCCCATCAATAGGGAGTCGGGCACCGCTTCCTTGAGGCGGTTGGGGTAGATTTTGATCTGGTCGGCGTATTTCCCCCTCAGTTGCACCAGAAAGGCATTTAGCGCTTGGGTCTCCCGCTCTAGACGGACCAGTGCCCAAGCCTGCCGTTGAGCAGTCTCAAAAGGTTCGATGCTGCTTTCTTCTCGTTCTAGAACGCGGAATACAGAGTAGCCTCCTTCTACTTGCAAAGGACCTTCAAGTTGACCCTGCTGGGCTTGGAAGACAGCGGGTACAAGCACGGGATAGCGGGCTTTCCCCAGCATGTGAAAATGATATCGCCCGTTGTATTTTTTTGCGTCGGCTCTCAAGCTCTTATCGACAAATTGATCAAAGGGTGCACCCGCCTCTATTTGGGCTTTGACCTGCAGGGCGTCGGTCTGAGTGGGGAGCAGCACTTCCTCAACCCATATGGCCTCGCTGTGGCGGAAGGTCTCCAAATGGGTGTCGTAATAGTGGCGCACGTCTTCTTCAGAGAGGTCAACTAGGTCGGCTATGACGCTCTTTCTCACGGTTTCAAGAAGTTTTTCGTTCGTGGTGCGCTCGACAAACTTCTGAATCTCGGGCGTTTGGTAAAAACCGCTTTCCCGGGCTGCTTCCTGGATCAGATGGGGCTCCAAAAAATACCGACTCAGGGTGACCGCAGCTTGGGCGCTGTCGGCAAGGCCAAAACTGATGTTCCTCTGCCGCAAGAATTCTTGGACCTGACCGAGGGTTACTTCGCCGCCTTCATAGGTGTATAAAGCCGTCGAATTTCCCTCTATGCGCGTGGGTTGCTTTGCCTGATAGGCGTTGACCAACTCGCGTAGGCCGGACGGGTTTAGGCGCACTTTGAAGGAATCGCGCAGTTGCTCCAAGTGCTCGGCCTCTACTTGGGCAAGGCGCTTTTGGTAGAGTAGACTGGCAATCTTCGCTTGGTATTTCTCATAAGAGGCCGAGCGGTCTTCACTAAAACGCAGAATATGCCAGGCAGAATCGGCAGGCAGAGGCTCTGAGAGTTGATCTTGAGGCAGAGTCTTGAAGACCGCCGGTGGGATGTGAAGCGACTCGAGTTGGTCCCGGCCGATAAAGCCCAACTCGCCACCCCGTTTGGCTGAGCGCTCGTCTAGGGAGCGAGCCAGGGCGACCTCCTCAAAGGGGCGACCTGCCCTCAGTTCCTGCAGAACGGTGTCGATGGCAGCCCGGCTCCCCACTTTGATGGCGTTGAGCAGGCGCTCTCGGCCGTAGCCTTCCTGTTCGAAATGACGACGTACTACCTCGTTTGATATTTTGACTTTAGAAGCTATTTCCTGTGATTTATATATGGACCTGACCCGAGCATTGACGGCGTCTTGGACTGAATTTTGAAACGCGTTAGTGGCATCGAGTCCTCGGGAACGAGCCTCTAGCAGCAAAAGTCGGCGGTCTATCAGGGCCTGGAGGTAGTACCGAAGGGCCTCATCACCTGTCTTTTGGGTCCGCAGCCCGTCGGGCAGTTCCTCTACATAGAGGCGCAACAGGCGTGCGCTGATCTGGTGCGGGCCAACCTCCGCCACGAGCGGTTCTCGATCTTGAGGGAGGCTGCAGCTAGTCGAAAGAACCAAGCAGGCCAATAGGAGGTGTTTCATCGAATCTTCTTCTGTCCACGGGAACCAACATAAATTACGAGTTAAATAAAAACAGATAAAATATACCAAAGTGGTCAAGGAGATGAACTACTGCGCGAGGAAGAGCAGCGGTATTTTTGGGGGATCCCTGATCGCTCTGCTGTTAAGCGTCCAAGGGACAATGGGGCAAGTGCCCGAGGTGGGCGATCTAGCGCCGGATTTCACTTTGCAACAGCTAGAGGGCGACTATGTGTCTCTGAAAGACTTCCGCGGCAAGGTGGTCCTCATCAACTTTTTTGGTTTCATCTGAAGTCACTGTCTCGCGGAGGCCGCGAAGATAGAGCGGATTTGGCAGGATTTTAAACGGGAGGAATTCGTCTTGATTGGCGTGGATGTAGCGGATGGCATCAGCCGACAGGTGGACTTGAGTTTTCGCCAGCGGACAGGGACGACCTATCCTCTGCTTCTCCAGGCCAGTACAGTAGGAGCCCTCTACGGTTTTACCCAGCACAACTATGCGGTGATCGACCACGAGGGGATTTTGCGCTATCGTTCGATGGGCGCTGTTGCCCGGCGGTTCAACGAACAGGTCATCCGCCAGCACATCGAGCTGGCGCTAGGCAATTTGGGCTCAGTGCTTTTGGCTGGAGATAAGGGACTGGAGCAGCTAGAGGCAACCGCAGGGTTGGAGATGTCGGAAGGGCAACCGTGGAATTTTGAGTTGGAGAAGAATTACCCCAATCCCTTTAATAGCGGCACAGTCATCCCTTTCAGCGTGTCTAGTGAAACAGAAGTGCATTTGCAGGTTTTCGATGTCTTGGGACGGCCTGTGGTCAATCTGGTGGTTGGGCGGTTGCAGACCGGTCGTTATAGGATAAATTGGGAAGGTCGAGACGCCGGAGGGCAGCTAGTACCCTCTGGCATTTACTTTTACCGTTTGCGCGGTGGGAATAGAGCCGAGAGTCGCAAGATGACGCTCGTGCGGTAAAAAGCGAGCGGGTTCAACAAACTCCGGATTTACCGCAAAGTGCGCGATTTTTCCCTTCGCTGTAGGGCCGCTTGTACTTGGGCGAGGTTGCGTTTGGCATCGGCGAAGTCAGTTTTGAGCTGGAGTGCTTTTTCGAGATAAAACTGGGCTTCTTTTAGCTTCCCTCGCCGGGCTAGCGCTCCGCCGAGATTACTACAGGTTTCCGCCCGGTCGGGCTGTAGCCGTAGTGCAGCCTTGTAGTAGTGGATCGCTTCGTCGAGGAATCCCAACTGGTGGAATGCCAGAGCCAAGCCGTCTAGGGCCTGGACATCTTGGGGGGTGATTTCTACGACTTGGGTATAATGAGCCCTCGCTTCTGCGAAGCGGCCCAAGCGCATCAGGACATCCGCTAGTGTGCGCCTAGCCACTAGGTGCTCGGGGAGTTGCTGCAGGGTAGCTGCCAATAGTCTTGAGGCGTCCAGATAGTTTCGGACGGCGATTAGAGCTTTAGCCTGCCGGAGGGCGGCGCTAGCGGCAATTTCACGCAGGTTTTTGGTCCGTATTTCCTCAATGGTCCTCTTTTCATCTGGCCCAATAGGCATCAAGGCGGCGAAGGGTTCTAAATGCTTGTGCAAAAGATCGAGCGTCGGGAGTGCGTTTGTCCGAGTTACAAAAGCGCGAGCGACCGCGTAGTCGAGAACGGGCCGATCGTCCCCGTAGATGGGAGCTTCATTCGCCAGTTTGGTTAAACCACCAGATCCCATCAGATAACTGCCCAAAAAGACCTGCAGTCGGTTGAGCCAGTAGAGGGGACCCCCCCAGTGGCTGTACTCCAGATCGCGGCGAATTTCTTCGCTAGACAGACGTCTCTCGAGAACGGCCCGATCAATGGCGAAATCCCGTTTGCCGCCGATGAGCAGTAGCTCTGAAGTATTGTACCACAACAGGCTGTGGGGAAAGGCATCGAGAAAGCTTTGCACGGTGCTGCGGAAATGGTCGGTGGTCAAGAGGGATAAGGGGACAAATTGGACCAGAAAACCGCCCGAACGCAGCCGTTTTCGCACTTGATGATAGAAGTCGACCGTGTAAAAAGAGGCCACACCGGGACGGGAAAGCTGGCCCAATTCGAGGGAAATCACATCGTAAGTCGAAGGGGTATGGCGCAGATAGTTGCGGCCGTCGGCACCGATCAGTTTGACTCTGGGATCTTCCATCCAACGGGAGTCGAAATGGGGGCGGATAAAATCGAAGATGGTGGGTTCGATGTCGACGCACTCTAGGCGGTCAATCGAATAAAGTAGAAAGCGAGCCGCGGTCTGGCCGGTACCGACGCCGACCAAGAGGACCCGCTTGGGATCGGGATGCAACAACATGGGGACATGGGCCGCCATTACTTGGTGTGTCTTGCGGTCCCTGCCTTGCCACCAGCGATTGATCTCAAGTTGAAGTCCGCGATCTTGGCGGATGACCGCCAAGTTAGAGCCGTAGCCCTCGCGGAAGTCGACAAGCTCTTCCCGCTCGCCCAGAAAGTCGGCGGGAATACGGGTGGCCATCAGGTAGGGGATTCCGATCCATACGCACGAGAAGAGCCCTATGAATGCCGCTTTAACGGCTAGGGTGGATGTGCGGTCGAGCCAGACCCACGCAGCGAACCCGACAGCCAAGCTCGTGCCCGTGATGAAGAGAAGACTGCTCTCCAGACCGAAGAATGGCAGGCCCACAAAGCCGATCGCCAATGCCCCTGCGATTCCCCCCAATGTGTTGACGGCAGCAATCTTCCCCGTGCCGCCACTCGCCGCAGATGCATCTTCGACTACCATTCTCACCGCCAGCGGAAAAGATGCACCTCCTAAAACAGCAGGAGGCAACAGTAAAATTGCGTAAATCCACCACTCCTCCCCCAGACGCCGCCAGATGTCCGATGGGAGCATCATTAGGACGAGTACTGCCAGCCCCAAAAGCACTTGGAGAATGCCAAAATACCGCGCTCTATGTATTGTCCGATCAAAGAATAGGGAGGCGAGCACGCTCCCCAACACTAAACCCACTAGCACTACGGCCAAGGTCAGCGTATACGTGTATACTGTGTTGGCGATCAAAAGTCCCAAATAGCGCGTCCACAGCACCTCGCCTCCCAACGCTACGAAGCCAACAGCAAAAAACAGCACAAATACGCCCCAATGACCTCTCGCTTCAGTACCTAGAAGCCGAGGTCGAGCCAGTCCGCTCCTGGCGATTGGCAGAGATCCTGCGACGATGCCTACGAACATGTTCAGAACGGCACCAAGTCGCACGGTGCCCAGAAAGCCTAGCTCGGGCAAAAGGACAAATCCGGCGCAGGCACAACCCAAGGCTGCGCCCAAGGTGTTGATGCCGTAGAGCAAGCCGACGGAACGGGCAATTTTGGCATCACTGCGCACGAACAGACGACAGAAGAGAGGAAGGGTGGCCCCCATGAGAATAGTCGGCGGCAAGACCACGAATCCCACTAGAACAATCCGAGTCAGGAAGTGCAAAATGGCATGCCCGGCTAGGGCCCGGTAAACTGCGCCGTAGAGGATATCTGCCAATTCGAAGGCATATGGACTGGCTAGCGCCGAGAGCCCAAGGCCGATTTCAACCAGAGCAAAAACGAGTAGCGGCCGGCCGGTCCGCTGACCGTAGCGGCCGAAGAGATACGAACCGCAGGCTAGGCCTAGAAAGAAAACCGCTAGGACTGTGCTGAGGGCAAAAATAGTGGAGCCGAATAGCAATGAAGCTTGGCGGATCCAGACCACCTCGTACACTAGGCCCGCAAATCCAGAGAGGAAAAAGCAGATGAGCGCAATCAGAAGCTGCACAGTATGAGCGCCTGTAGCCATAGCAGGTCCATTGCTGCTTTCCAGATCGGGAATTATATTGTCGAAACCCTATGTATGGTAAGAAGAAAAAAGGGGCCGCGACAATTGGATTGAGTCCGCGATGTCTATTCACCGTTGCTGCAGTGTCTTTTGGGGTGTCTTACTCCTGTATGCTTGCAGCACCGACACCCATACCCCTCTCGAAAAAGCACGTCCACCAGCGCAGGATTCAGAAGGTGTACGGTTGGTCAACCGAGGGGCTCTCTTTTTAAAACAGGGCCAACCGCGCAAAGCGCTGACTGTTCTGCATCAAGCCGCAAAACGGGTGCCCAAACTTCCCTCAGTCCACTTTAACTGGGGGCTAGCCCACGTTCGTCTGGGAGAATACGGGCTGGCTATTCCCTCCCTGCAACGGGCTGTGGAACTCGATTCGCTCAATGGTTCTTTTCGCTTTGTCTTGGGGGATGCGCTTAGCGCCGAACACCGCTACTCCGAGGCTGTATTTCAATATCAGTGCGCCATTGAGTTGGAGCCAGAAAAGGCACTCTATCGCTATCAACTCGGCAAATCTCTGAGAGCTACGGCAGATTTCGACGGGGCCATTGCCGCCTTTGAAGCGGCACTGGATTTGGAGCCTGATTTTGTCGATGCCCTCTACCACCGCAGCGAATTGCTCGGGCGCAGCGGTAGACCCGCCGAAGCCGAGACTGGATACAAGAAACTGTTGGTACTGGCACCTCAGCACGTAGCCGCCCTCGTCGCCTTGGCTACCTTGCAAACCCAAGCGGGCAGGCATGGAGAAGCCATGTCTACTATAGAACAAGCCATCGCCCAAGAACCGCGCCACGCCCAAGCCCACTATTTGCATCATCAAGTTCTCAATCGGATGAAAAGAGCCGCCGAAGCGGCCCAAGCACTGCAAATGTACCAGCGCCTGAGCACGGCCAAGCGCCACTATGATCAGGGGCAAATCTACCTGCTCAAAGGTAAACGAGAGCAGGCGATTACTTCTTTCTCCCAAGCTATAGAGATCGATTCTTCTTTTGTTGACGCGCACCTCAGCTTGTGTATTGTGCATTTACAAGCAAATGACCCGCAAAGTGCTCGCCGCCTCTTGGAGCGGATCCTCGACGTAGAGCCCGAACATGTAGAAGCCCATTCGCTATTGGGAGAAACCCATCTGCTCGAGCGGGATTTTGCCGCGGCCCAGCAATCTTTTGCAGAGGCTATTGCTCTCGACTCTACTTCGGTGCGTGCCGCCTTTGGCCTAGGCCGATCCTCGTTATTGAGCAAAAACTACCAGCAAGCCGCTGTCGCACTGCGCCGGACCTTGGAGTGGGCTCCGACACATCTTCCCATTTACGTTGAGGCCCATTACGCTCTGGCCCTAACCCAAATTCAGCTCAAAAATTACGAGGAGGCCAAAACTTTATTTAAGAAGGTACTAGAACTGGATCCCGACTATCCCCAAGCCGGGACCAAACTGGCTTGGTTGGAAGCATCTTTCTGACAAAGACAAACTCCACAATGTCAAATCGATTTGTTACCCGCATCGGCATCCTCGCTTTTTTTTCGGCTTTTTTAAGCTGTTCCGAGTCCAAAATATCCAAGCCAGAGAGCGACCGGCTCTACGAGGAGGGGCTAGGCTACTTCTACACCGACCGCCTTGACCAAGCCGGCGAACGCTTCCAGAAAGTATTGGAACTGGCGCCCGACAGCACCGTGGCGCTAGTTCGCTTGAGCGAAATCAGCCTCAAGCAGGGGCACAAAAATCGGGCTCAGAACATCCTGTGGGAACTGTGTAGCCCAAGTGCAAGTCGCGATCTAAGCCAAGCCGATCCCATCCGTCTGACCCTGCTACAGCTTCCGCCCGATTTGCGTGGGCGGCCCGAGGCGCGAATCCTCCAAGCTCGGCTGATGGCCTTTGCGGGCCGGGCTTTGGAAGCTCAAGCCATAGCCACCCAGGTTTTGCGCGAGCACCCTCAGTCCTTGGACGCCCAGTTGCTATTAGCCGAATTAGCATTGAAAGCGGCTTCTACTATGGATTTGGGCGAAGCCCGCGATCTGAGCCGCCAGATCCTGCGCCAAGTGCCTACCCATAAAGACGCAGGTTTGATGTTGCTCGAAGCGCAACTACGACTAGGCGAATTCAATGAGGCGGTCGAAGCGGCTAGCTCCCTGCTCAAAGTCTACTCCGATGACGGTTATGTTGGGTTGTTGGCAGGCACAGCCGCGTTTTGGGGGGACCATAAGGACGCTATCCCGTTGCTACGGCAGGCAGTAGACCAAAATCTGGACCACTATCCCGAACGTCTCAAAAGTCTGTGGCTGCTCAAATTGGCTTGGGAGCGGCAGGGCGGTTATCCGGCGGACTTGCCCGAGCGCTACCGCTTCAATCCCTTTGTCCAGATGGCGGCCAACCCAGCCGTGGTCTTCGTCGATATTGGGCCCCAGGCCGGCGTCGATAAACGCGACCGAGGCCGGGGTAGTGCTTGGCTCGACTTTGACGGCGATGGCGATCTCGATCTCTTTAGTGTTGGCATTCAGAGTACCCACGCCCTCTACCGCAACGATAGGCAGGGCCGGTTTGAGGATGTAACCCTTCTTTGGGACCTGGACGATTCGCGCGGTGGTTGGGGGGGGACGACCGCCGATTTCGACAACGATGGGGACGCCGATCTTTTTATAACCCGAGACGCTTGGGAAGGCGCAGCCGTCAATTCCCTCTATCGCAACGAGGACGACCACTTTGTAGATGTCGCGCAAAAAGCGGGCCTAGACGAGGCCCAAGCCAGTTTTACTGCCGCTTGGGGCGATGTAGATCGCGACGGGTATTTAGACCTCTATGTAGCCAATGGGGTCATTGGCGATGGTGGACGCAATAATTTGTGGCACAACCAGCGAGATGGAACGTTCGAAGACATTGGCCAAGCATCGGGAACAGCGGATTCGAGCAAGACCATCGGCACGGCCTTTGGCGATTACGATGGCGATGGGTATTTGGATCTCTACGTCGTAAATATTGGCACGCCCAATCGGCTCTATCACAATGAAACCGATGGCACTTTCGTGGACAGAGCGGACCAAGCCGGGGTGATTTTCCCCCTAGAAGGCGGCTACGTAACCTTTTTTTTTGATTTTAATAACGACGGACAACTCGACCTTTTCGCCTCGACTATGAGTGCTTTCGAGGATGTGCTCAATAGCTGGGTAGAAGGCCGCGCCATTGAACCCAACCGACCTTTTTTATATCTCAATAACGGCGACGGAACGTTCGCGGATATTGCAGTCCCGGCGGGTTTGGGCCGCTCGTTCGGCTCGATGGGCATTGGCCTAGGCGACGTCGACAACAATGGTTTTCCGGATATCTACTTGGCCAATGGCGGGCCCGAGATGTACCGGCTCGAACCTAATGCCCTCTTTCTCAATCAGGGTGACGGTCGTTTTATCGAAGTAACATCCGCCGCTGGAGTCGGCAATCTGGGCAAGGGACACGGCGCTACCTTTGCCGATTTTGACGCCGATGGCGATCTAGATTTATACGCCGGCTTGGGCGGCCACTACGACGCCGATGTTTGGCCCAATAGTCTCTACCGCAACGACGGACCTGTCGGCAATTATCTGGGGCTTAAATTGGTGGGTACAGTTAGCAATCGCGACGCCATTGGGGCGCGAGTTGTAGCCTATTGCGGTGCCCGACAAGTCCATGGCCAAGTGGCTAGCGGCTACGGTTTTGGTTCGAACAACGCGCTAGCGCTGCATTTGGGGTTGGGTCAGGCCGACCAAGTGGAGCGATTAGAGATTCGCTGGCCTAGCGGCAAAGACCAAATTTGGGAGGGAGTGCCTGCCAACCGCCTCTTGCGCATTGTCGAAGGCGAGGCTAACTACACCATAGTCGGAGACTACTAATCGATCCCCACTAGTATGAGTAAAGATAAAAAACAACCACAACTGCTGGATGACGGAGAATACCGGAAGCTATTCGGTTTAGATATCTATCTGACGCCAGTATTCTCAATCTCCAGTATTATCATCGTCGTCTTTGTAGTCGGGTCACTCGTCTTCCAAGAAGCCGCGACGGAAGTTTTCAAAAATACCCGCGCGTGGCTCACGACAAATCTCGACTGGTTTTTCCTGATTGCCGCCAACCTCACCTTGCTCTTTTGCCTGTATGTAGCGTGCTCGCCGCTCGGCAAGGTGCGCCTCGGGGGAGCCGATGCAAAACCCGAGTACTCCAACGCTACTTGGTTCGCCATGCTCTTTGCGGCTGGCGTGGGCATTGGTCTGCTGTTTTACGGGGTGGCCGAGCCGATCTACTATTTCCAGAAGCCGCCGCTCGGCCTTCCCGCCGGAACGGAAGAAGCCGCTGCCGTCGGCATTGCGGCAACTGTTTTTCACTGGGGGCTACACGGTTGGGGCATTTACGGCCTCGTTGGACTCGCCCTCGCCTACTTCGCCTACAACCGGGGGCTGCCGCTCACCATCCGCTCGGCGTTCTATCCCTTGTTCGGCGACCGCATCTGGGGCTGGCCTGGCCATATCATCGATACGTTCGCCATCTTCGCCGGTCTGTTCGGGCTTGCGACCTCGCTCGGCTTGGGGGTTAAACAGCTAACATCTGGTCTGAACTATCTGTTCGATGTTCCGGCGAATAACACCACCATGGTGGTGCTGATTGTGATTATTACGTCCATCGCCCTGATATCGGTGTTGGCGGGTATTAATGTCGGGATCAAACGCCTTAGCCAGTTCAACATAATTCTCGCGTTGTTGTTGCTGTTGGCGGTTATTGTTCTGGGGCCGACGCTCTACATTTTCCGCAGTATGTTCGCTGCGCTCAGCAGCTATTTCGTCAAGATTGTGCCGCTCAGTAACTGGGTAGGGCGCGAGGACGTGGATTTCCTGCACGGTTGGACGACATTCTACTTGGCATGGTGGTTTGCTTGGGCCCCCTTTGTCGGCACGTTTATCGCCCGCATTTCCAAGGGCCGCACGGTGCGCGAATTCATAATTTTCGTACTCATCCCGCCGATGGTGTTATGCCTACTGTGGTTTGGCACCTTTGGCAGCACGGCCCTGCACCAGAATATCGTCGGGGGCTACACCGGAGTAACCGAGAATGTTGTGGCGTGGAAGCTGGAAATCGCATTGTTCAAAATGTTCGACCAGCTCCCGCTGACGAAGCTGCTTTCATCGGTGGCGCTCCTGCTGACTATCGTATTTTTCGTCACTTCGTCAGACTCCGGCTCGTTGATTCTGGACACGATAGCAGCCGGCGGCAACGTTGACGCTCCAGTAGCGCAACGCGTCTTCTGGTGTACTATTGAAGGGTTAGTCGCTATCGCACTCCTACTTGGTGGCGGGCTGAATTCATTGCAGGCAGCCTCGCTCGCAACCGGTTTCCCATTCGCTCTTGTCCTCTTGGGAATGGCCGTCTGCGTTTGGATAGGGCTGCGCGGCGAAACGCGTGCAGCGAACTGATTGGTTGACGAAGTAAACCATCCCAAAACGAACTCTTAACAGGGGGTGTTGTTATGAGACTTTGGAATGCGTGCCTTGCGATGCTAGTCGGCGCGACCTTGCTCTGGCCCGCGCTGGTGCAGGCGCAGACGACCGGAACCATCGTCGTCAGGGTGGTTGACGACGCCAGCGGCGACGCGCAGGAAGCGGCCTTGGTTTACATCCCGGCCTTGGATGTGGGTGGGATGTCGGACGAGCAGGGCCAGTTCACTATTGCCGACGTGCCGGTAGGTACACACGAAGTGCAGGCCGAGTTGATCGGCTACTCTACCGCGACCGCGACGGTCGTGGTGCAGGCCGGACAGACTGCGACCGTCGAGTTGCGGATAAAACCCTCCGCGTTCCTCCTCGAAGAGGTGGCTGTGACCGGCACGGCCTTTGAAGAATCGCCCATTAACCTGCCCTATGCGGTCACCGTGGTCGGGCGAGAAAAGATGGCGGAACAAGGGTCGCCGCAGGCGGTTGATTTCTTCAAAAACTTAGGCGCGAGCCACGGCGTGGTCGGCGAGGCGAACAGTTGGTACAACGCCATCGCCGGCAATGTCGTGCCCGAGACTGTGGCGAATGTCAACCTGCGCGGCTTGGGGGCTTCGCGGACCTTGGTGCTGCTCAATGGCCGCCGCCAGACCTATGTCCCGGCGCGCCTGATCGGCGGACGCTTCGTCGATGTGAACGCCTTTCCCTCCATCGCCATTGACCGCATTGAGGTGCTCAAGGAAGGGGCCTCGGCCATCTACGGCTCGGATGCCGTGGCCGGCGTGGCCAACTTCGTGACTCGCGACGAGTTTGCCGGCTTTGAAGTCACCGGCTCCTACGACCACTTTGCCCACGCCGGCGATTCCAACTTTGGCGCAATCTGGGGCGGAGCGCTCGGCAGTGCCCACGCCGTCCTTTCCGTAGAGCGGACAAGCCGCCAGGAACTCAAAGCCGAGGAGCGGGACTGGACGCTGCGCCCATATATCCCGGGCGCAGCCGGTGGCTGGTCGTATTACGGCAGCCCTGGCGCGTTCCTCATGCCGACCACCCTGTCGGGCAGCGAAGACAGGGCTGAGTTCGCCTCGGCGCTCATCGACGAGCACTACGGCGAAGGCGGCAAGCGCTTTGTAGATCCCGGCTGCACGAACTTCGGCGGCTTTGAGGTCGAGGACGAAACCTGCCGCTTCCGCTATCAGGCGTGGGACAACTTCATCGAAAAGAGCAATCACACCCGCGCCTTTGCCGAAATTAACGGCCAGTGGGACGAGCAGTCGAGCTATCACTTTGAGGGCCTATGGGCCGAGGCGGCCATTCCCGATTGGTACACCACGCCCTCCTTTCCGCCCATCTCGCCCTACGACGGCACCCATTTGGTCGAGCCGGGCAATCCGGGTCGGCAGGCGTTTTGCGCGACCTCTTGGGAGGCGGTGGGGTTTGACTCCCAAGACGCTTGTCTTGCCGACGACTGGTACTTCTTTGGGCGGCTGGTCGGCAACAGCGGTCCCGGGCGGACTCTGAGCCGCGAGTCCCGCACCCAGCGGATCGCCGCGGCCTTCGACCGCGACTTGGGCAAGAGCACCCGCCTCGACTTGGCGGCCAGTTACTCCCGCGCTACCGGCAACATCAACTTCCCGGCGGAATATCACTACCGCAAGTTCCTCGCCTTCCGCGGCTTTGGCGGCCCTGACTGCGGCGTCGGCGTGGTGGCAGATGCAACCGCCCCGACTGGAATGGCGATTGCCGACCACGACAAGGTAGCTGGTGCGGGCGACTGCGTGTACTACAACCCGTTCAGCAACGCCCTGCAGTACGCGCAGCAGCCGGGCGCGGCGTTCGAGAACGAGGCCAATCCCGCCTATGCCTCTGGCCTCGAAAACAGCCCCGAACTACTCGCTTGGATCAACGAGGAAGTCAATCTGGACAACACCGCCACGCTTGAGGTCGTCAATGCCACCCTGACCGGCACGTGGATTGAGAACGTCGCCAGCTACGCCATCGGCTACCAGTTCCGGCACTTCGACGTATCCGCCTTCCCCAACGAGCCGGGCAACCTCGATATCAACCCCTGCGCAGTGCTGGGCAACAAAGACTGCGTAGAGAAGGCGGGGTCGTTCACGTTCACGGCTGGCTACTATCCGTACGAGGATGCCCAGACAGTACACCGCTTCTTTGGCGAATTGCCTCTGAGCCTCGGCGACAACCTCGACGCCCAGTTGGCCGCCAGCTACGAGTTCCACGACGTCGCCAGCAGTTTTGATCCCAAACTCGCCGTCAGCTATCGCCTCTCGGAGTCGCCGAGTCACTCCATGGAGTTGCGCGGCTCGGTGCAAACGACCTTCCGCACCCCGTCGGTGGATGACCTCAACGAAGACCAGCGCACATCCACCAACTGGGTGGCTTCAACCGGCGGTTGGAAGGCCATCGACACGCGCGGCAATGACGACCTCGCGCCCGAACAGGCCCTCACTTATAACGCCGGTGTAGTCTTCTTGCTCAAGCGTGCCAACCTGACGCTCGACTACTGGAGCTACGATTTTGAGAACGTGATTGATGTCCTGCCCTACAGCCGGATTGCCGACCTGTACAGTGAAGAGGAGACCAGAGAAGCTGTAAAGCAATACGTGGGCTGCGCGGACGGGATAGGTACCGGCACCTGCGATCCGGCCACCATCGAACGGGTGCAGGTCAACCTCGTCAATTGGCCTGGCCTCAAGACGTCTGGTCTCGACTGGCACTTGAGCACTCGGTTTCCGGTCGGGACGGGCGAACTTTCCAGTGGCTTGGATGGCACCTACACCCGCGAGTATCATGTGCGGGCACTGCTCCTGAACGGGCTCGAACTCCAACCGGCACAGGAAGCCGCCGGCTACCTGAACGAGTCCATTCCGATTGCGGTGCCGATTCCGCAGTGGAAATGGCGGCTCGCCACCGGCTATCATCGGGATGGCTACAGCCTAGTCCAGCACCTGAACTACATCTCGTCCTACGAAGACCAGCGGGAGGCCGCAGATTCCGACTTCCGCGCCATCGATCCTTTCTTCACGTGGGACTTGAACTTGCTGTGTAACTTGTCCGGTGGGATCAGCCTCACCTTCTCGGCACTGAATCTGACCGACGCTGAGCCGCCCTTGGTCAACCGAGAACACGCCCACGACGGCTTGACCCATAGTTCCAAAGGCCGGCGGTTCAAGCTGGCGATTACCTATCAATTTCCGTTCGGGGGCGTGGCGGGGAGGAGGACGCCGTGACCAGAGCCTTGGGTGCGATATTGCGGCGGATCGTCGATGCGCTGCGCGATTTGGCTCCCATCATCATCGTCATCGCGTTCTTCCAACTCGTGGTGTTGCAGCAGCCCTTTCCGAACTTAGGGCGCGTCGCCATTGGCTTGGTCTGCGTGGTCGCCGGCCTGACGCTCTTCATCCAAGGACTCGAAAGCGGTCTCTTTCCCCTCGGCGAGGCCATTGCGCAGGCCTTTGCGCGCAAGGGGAGCGCGACCGCGCTGTTGGCTTTTGCCTTTTGCTTGGGTTTTGGCACCACGGTCGCGGAACCGGCCCTGATCGCCGTTGCTGCGGAGGCAGCCGAGGTCGCCGCGGAAGCCGGTGCCATTGCCGACGACGATGAGGTGCGCGCTGCGTACGCCTTTGAGTTGCGCATGGTGGTGGCGGTCTCGGTCGGCATGGCGATCGTGCTCGGCGTGCTGCGCATCCTCAAGGGCTGGCCGATCCACCGGCTGATCATCGGGGGCTATGTGCTGGTGACTGCAATGACCGCGTTTGCGCCCGCAGAGATCATTGGCGTGGCCTACGATTCCGGCGGCGTTACCACCAGCACGATCACAGTGCCGCTCGTCACCGCGTTGGGGGTTGGGCTCGCCACGTCGATCCGGGGGCGCAACCCAATGGTCGACGGTTTTGGGCTCATCGCGTTTGCCAGCCTGATGCCCATGATCTTCGTACTGGCCTATGGCATGGTGAGCTGAGATGGAATTTCTGCGCACTCTTGCCAGCACCGCGTTTTCCACCGCGCTCGATGTGGCACCCATTGTCGGCATCCTCGTTCTGTTCCAGGTTGCCGTGCTGCGCCGCAACCTGCCGAACCTGCGCCAAATCGCGGTCGGGTTTGTCCTCGTTCTGTTGGGACTCACGCTCTTCCTCATTGGCTTGGAGGAGGCGCTTTTCCCCATCGGCGAGACCATGGCGCGCCAACTCACTGCGCCCGAGACCATCGGGGAGGCGAGTCTGGCCGACGGCGTCGACTGGTACGACTACCTGCTGGTCTACGTCTTTGCCGCGGCAATCGGCTTTGCGACGACAGTGGCCGAGCCTTCGCTCATCGCGGTCGCGCTCAAGGCCGAGGAGATCTCGGGCGGCGCGATCGACGCTTGGGGCCTCAGATTCGCCGTGGCGGTTGGGGTGGCGGTTGGGGTGGCGCTGGGCTGCTTTCGCATTGTCACGGGTACGCCCCTGCCCTGGTACATCATTGCCGCATACTTAGTGGTGATCGTCCAGACCTTCCGGTCGAGCCGGACTATTGTGCCGCTCGCCTATGACAGCGGCGGCGTCACCACATCGACCGTCACGGTGCCAGTAGTCGCCGCGCTGGGCTTGGGGCTTGCCGCCACGGTTCCCGGGCGCAGCCCGCTGATCGACGGATTTGGGCTCATTGCGTTCGCCAGCGTCTTTCCCATCATGTCCGTTCTGGGCTATGCTATGGTGGTGTCCTGGATGAGTCGCCGGCGGAACGCCAACCATGCGGCCCCAATACTGAGGCCGGACAGCTCCGAGGAGACTTGAGCTATGAAACTGAAACTGATCGTCGCCTTGGTCAGCAACGACAAGACCGATACGGTGGTTGATGCTGCGCGCGCTGGTGGGGCGACCGGCGCGACGATTATTACTGGCGTGCGCGGCGAAGGGCTGAAGCCACAGAAGACCTTTTTCGGTCTCGACTTGGCGGCCCAACGCGATGTCGTCCTGTTCCTGGTGGTCGAGACGCGGGCGCGCGACATTTTGGAGCGCATCCGCGATGCTGGGCGCTTTGAGCAAGAGCCTGGCGCTGGCATTGCCTTTCAGGTCCCGATTGAGGACGCCGTCGGTCTCACCACTCAACTTCCCACCATTTTAGAAGAAGTGGATGACGAAATATGAGCGAGAAACGCACTATCCGGGTCGGAGACGTCATGGGCTCCAAACTCTACACTATCGACAGGCTTGCGACCGTGGCCGAGGCCATGGCACTCATGAAGCAGTACGAGGTCAGTTCGCTCGCCGTCGACCGGCGCGACGACGACGACGAGTTCGGCTTGCTCGTGGTCGCGGACATCGCCCGCGAGGTGATCGCCCAAAACCGCGCACCCGAGCGCGTCAACGTGTACGAAATCATGTCGAAACCGGTGTTGACCCTGCCGTCGGCCATGCTCGCCCGCTACGCGGTGCGCATGCTCGTGCGCTTTGAACTCTCCCGCGCCGTGGTCGTCGACTACGAGCGCAACCCGCTCGGCATGGTGACTTTGCGCGATCTCGTCCTGAGCCACGTGACGGAGTGATGGGGAGATCGGGGCTTTCGGCGCTCATAAGTCGTACTCTCCGCGCGCGTTCCAGCCCGGATACTGCTCTTCGAGGCGGGCCAGCGTCTCGTGGGTGTAGTATTCGTGGCCGGGGGGTGGAAAGCGGAAGAGTGCTCGTTCGCGCGCCGAGAGCCGGCCGATAAAGGCCCGGAAGTGCTCGTGCATCCCTCGGTTGGTAAAGCTGCTCACGCCTTCCCAGTAGTGGTCGGCGCGGCCGTAGATCCGCGTGGCGGAATAGCGCTGCCCCTCGCGGCCCTTGAACACGGTCGCCGAGTGCCAGAGATGGGTGTTGAAAATCATGATCGTGCCCGCCGGTACGGTCAGCAAAACCCGCTTGCTCAGGTCCTGGCCGTAGGGCTTGGGCACGATCTGCATCGGCGCTTGGTTTTCGTCCACGGCTTCGGGGAAGTACCAGGTGCTGATCTGCCCGTAGCGCCGGTCGGATGTGGGCGGCAGGAGCGAGTTGTTGCCATTGTCGATGTGCAGGCCCGGCTGCTCGGCTCCGGGGTCGGGGTAGCGCGCCCAGTTGTGGGCGTAGCGGAAGAAGATGTCTTCGGTGTCGAGCACCCGCTGGACGAACGCGATGAGGTCCCAGTCGAGGATGAATTCATTGAAGAGCATGTCAGCGTAGGGAAAGTCGTCCGTTAAAAGCCGCCTTGCGGGTGGATCGTCGGCGATCACCTCCCAAGGGGGGAGAGTCTGGCGGATGGCTGCGGCGATCTGGGCCCGGCGTTCCTCTGGATAGAAATTCTCTACGACCACAAAGCCCTGTTCTACAAAAGTCTGCAAATGATCGTCTGTTAGTTTCATCCTCACTCCTCCGCTGCGTTTTCATTCGCGCTTAGATTATACGGTCAAAGCTACTCCGTGCCTATTGCAGGCCGCCGTCCGTATTACCAATATACACTGACATTTTATCCCCTAACCGCGAGGGATGCCATGAGTGCTACCTATAATTACGAGGTCGTCGAACGCTGGGGCCTAGGCCCCCAAGGCCGCTCCATGGGCGGCGTCGTACCCGGAGTGGCCGCCGATAGCGAGGGACGGGTCTTTGTGGGCCGCCGTCATCCGCCCGCCCTGCTGGTGTACGATCGCGACGGGGCCTATATCGACGCTTGGGGTGCTGACCTGCTAGGGAACCCCCACCTCCTGTGGGTTGACGGCCAGGACCAAGTGTACGTGGCCGACACCGACGAGCACACCATCCGCTGTTTCAATCCGCAGGGGGAAGTGGTCCACACGTGGGGTACGCCTGGCGTACCGGGCGCGCCCGACCAGCCCTTTAACCAGCCCACTAAAGCCATGCGCGGCCCTTCTGGGGATTTGTACGTGGCCGACGGGTACGGCCAATACCGCATCCACTGCATTTCGGATGCGGGAGAGTTGCTCCATTCGTGGGGATCTGCGGGCACTGGACCGGGCCAATTCGCCCTGCCCCACAGCCTGTGGGTGGACCGCGACGAGCGCGTCTGGGCCGTTGACCGCGAAAACAACCGCATCCAGCGCTTTGACTCCGAGGGTCGCTACTTGGACGAGTGGACCGACTTGGTAATGCCCATGGATCTATTTATTACCCCGGACAACACAGTGTTCATAGTCGAAGCCCCGTCGCGCGTCAGCATCTTTGACATAGAGGGGCAGTTGCTGGCTCGCTGGGGCGAGGATGGCTCGGCCTCGGGTCAATTCGCCGACTCTCCGCACAGCATTTGGGTGGACGAGGAAGGTTCGCTGTACATCGGCGAAGTAGCCACCCTGCACGATAGGGTGCAGAAGTTCCGCCGCGTTTAGACCTGGTAATTTTAATCGGGAAGGTGATATGGAACTTGTGAGGTATCCAGATAGCCGCATTGAAGTGCTCGACGAGCGCTTCGCCAAGTACAAGCTGGCCAATGCCGCCCTTGAAATGCTCTGGACCGGTGGGCGCTGGCTCGAAGGTCCCGTGTGGTTTGGCGACGGCCGCTATCTACTGTTCAGCGACATCCCCAACAACCGCATTCTCAAGTGGGAAGAAGAGACCGGGGAGGTCTCGGTCTTCCGCAAGCCATCGAACAACACCAACGGCAACACGCGCGATCTCCAAGGGCGATTGCTGTCGTGCGAACACGACGCGCGCCGAGTCACGCGGACGGAATACGACGGTTCGATCACTGTGTTGATGTACCAGTTCGAGGGCAAGCGGTTGAACGCCCCCAACGACATCGTGGTGAAGTCCGATGGATCGATTTGGTTTACGGACCCTGGTTACGGCATTTTGATGGACTACGAGGGGCATCGGGATACGTTCGAGAATGCTGCCAACGTGTATCGCTTCGACCCGGACACGGGGGAAGCAACGGTGGTAGCAGGAGATTTCCAGCGGCCCAACGGCCTCTGCTTCAGCCCGGATGAGTCGCTGCTCTACATCGTCGATACCGGGCGCTCCGACGGCCCCGAATACCCCACCCACATCCGCGTTTTCGATGTCCACGGCGACCGCCTTGCGAACGGGCGCGTGTTCGCGGACATGGGGATTGGCTCGTCGGACGGAGTCCGCACGGACGTGGATGGCAACTTGTGGTCGGGGGCCTGCTGGGGAGGCGAGGGCTACGACGGCGTGCATTGTTTTGCCCCCGACGGCACCTTGATCGGCAAGATCCACCTGCCAGCGCCCTGCGCCAACCTCTGCTTCGGCGGCGCGAAAAAGAACCGGCTGTTCATAACCTGTTCGCAGTCGCTGTTTTCGGTGTACGTCGAGACGAACGGGGCTCAGCAACCGTAGGGGATTACACTCGAACTCGCTGGCATTGAAGTTGACCAAGGTTTAAACGCCCGTTTATACTTCTGTCCTGCTGAATCGAGGATGAGATGCACGGAGTCGGAATCATCGGTGTTGGCAGCGTATCCACGGGCCATCTGCGAGCGGTGGCAGCCTTTGAATCTACGCACTTGCAGGCGGTCGCCGACACCGACGCGGAACGTCTAGCTCGCGTCTGCGCGGAGTACGCCTGCCAAGGCTACTCCTCCTATGAGGATCTGCTCGCGGACGAGGGGGTTGACCTCGTCATCGTCTGCCTGCCCCACGGTCTGCACTGCGAAGTGACCGTAGCCGCATTGGAGGCTGGCAAACACGTGCTGGTGGAAAAACCAATGGCCGTCAATGTGGAGGAGTGCGACGCCATGATCGCGGCCGCGCAGCGGACTGGCAACCAGCTCTCCGTCGGCCACATGCACCGCTTCTCGCCGGCGAACCGAGCTGTGAAGAAGCTGCTGCGCGAGCAGGCTGTGGGCGATCTGGTCTGTCTCTGCGACGAGGCCTACCGCCCCTTCAATCCGAACAGATCGCCTTGGTATCTCGACAAGGCGACGCACGGGGGATTGTGGTATCAGAACGGCATCCACCTGATCGACCGCTCCTGCTGGTGGACGGGTAGCCGCGTCGTCGCCGTCAAGGCCCTAATCGACAGCCGGTTCTTCGAGTTCTCAGCGGACGATGTGGCCATGGCCCTGCTGCAGTTTGAAAATGGCGTGTACTCGACGCTGATTCACGTGTGGTGGAGGACGGGGGGGAGTCGCTTTAGCACGGAGTTCGTCTGCACGGACGGCATGCTCCAACTGCGTAGGGGAATCGAATCGGGAAGAAACGATCTTTTTGTCGGCCGAGATGGAGACTGGGAACAGGTCGAGGTGAGTGAGGACCATCACACTACGACGCGGCAGTTGGGCGCGTTTGTCGAGGCGATTGACGCGGGAACGGAGCCACCGGTGACGGCCGAATACGCCCGCCATCTGGTGGCGGTACTGACGGCGTGCATGGAATCGTCTCGCCTCGGCAGAGAAGTGGTGATTTCGGAATGAACGATACTGATCTGTGCTATCTCTCCGGCGTTGAACTGCGCCGTCTGTACGAGCGCCGCGAGCTGTCCCCGGTGGAAGTCACCGAGGCGGTGCTGCGCCGAATCGAAGCGCTCGACTCACGGCTCAATGCCTTCGTCACGGTCACGCCGGAGCGGGCCTTGGCCGAGGCGCGCGCGGCCGAAGCTGCCTTTGCTGGTGACGACGACCCGCCTCCCTTGGCCGGCATACCCGGCTCGCTGAAGGATCTGACGGCGACGCGCGGGATCCGCACCACCCGGGGGTCGCTGCTGACCGCCGACTGGATTCCGGACTTTGACGCGCCCCTTGCCGAACGCCTGCGCGACGCTGGCATGGTGCTGCTCGGCAAGACGAATACGCCGGAGCTCGGCTGGAAGGGCGATTCGGGCAACCGCGTCGTTGGACCAACTCACAACCCTTGGCGGCATGGCCGCACGCCGGGTGGGTCCAGCGGCGGAGCGGCGGCGGCCGTGGTCGCTGGCATGGGCGTGCTGGCCCAGGGCACGGACGGCGCTGGCTCGATCCGCATCCCGGCTGGCTTCTCGGGTGCCTTTGGCTTCAAACCCTCTTGGGGACGGGTACCTCAGCATCCGGCTAGCGTGGTGGAGACCCTGTCCCACGCCGGGCCGATTACCCGCACCGTTGGCGACGCTGTGCGGATGCTTGAGGTCATGCTCGGTCCCGATGCGCGGGATCGCACTTCGATGCCAGCGGAACCGTTGGCGCTTGACGAGATCGAAGCTGGCGTGGACGGGCTGCGCGTGGCTTGGTCGCCCGACCTAGGGTACGCAGCCGTCGATGCCCAAGTCGCCGAGACCGCACAGGCGGCGACCCGTCGCTTCGCGGATCTCGGTTGCACCATTGAGGAGGCGCACCCGGCTGGCGAAGACCCGTGGCGTTTCGTCCACGTTCTGTGGTCAACGGCGTTCGCCGCCACCTTCCGCGACCAGTTCGACCAGATCGCCGATCGCCTCGATCCCGGCTTGCGCACCGTCGTCGAAGAGGGGTTTGAGTTCCGCGGCACGGACGTGGCTAGTGCTTACATAGAGCGCAACGCGTACTACCACCAATGGCGGGAGTTTTACGAGAACTACGACTTGCTGCTGACGCCGACGCTGCCGGTCACCGCCTTTGCCGCTGGCGACGACCACCCCGGTTCAATTGCCGGTCGCGACACTACCTATCTGAGCTGGACGGCCTTCACCTACCCGGTGAACCTCACCGGCCTACCCGCTGCCAGCATACCCTGCGGCCGCGTCGATGGCCTGCCCGTGGGTCTGCAAATCATCGGCGGCTGGCGTCAGGATCTCACCGTGTTGCGCGCCGCCCGTGCCTTCGAGCAACTCGCCCCTTGGAGCCAAGAACGCCCGCTTCTCTGAAGTAAGGGAAAAGCTCAACCAGCAGTTGATCTACTTTCGCGTTCCTCAATGCCGACAACTGGGTAAATGCGCTATTTTGGTTGTGCAGGTAACAACAACCATCGCTTGATTGAAGGATCCAAAATAGAGGAGATAGCGCAATGATCGACCCAGCAGAACTTGGCCAAAGGATACAGGAGCGACGGAAGCAGCAGGGGCTTACACAGGAACAACTGGGGAGCGACCTATTCGTTAGTCCGCAAGCCGTTTCCAAGTGGGAGAACGGCGAGTCGCTGCCCGATATTGGGACGTTTCCAGCCTTGTGCAAAACGCTGGGCACTTCGGCCGATGCGCTGTTGGGAATTGACGGCGAACTCGGGATTGAAACGCTCGGCACCAAATTGGCTCAACGCATTGACAACCTCAGAGACAAGGAGGAACAACATGCCGCTCTGATGACGGCACTAGGACTTCTAGTTTTCACTTTTGATACGACGAATCAGGATTCGCTTATCTCCTATCGAACGTCGGATTCGGATTCGGGACTTGTGGGCTTCAGATTTTGGAGCCGTAGCGGCTTCGTATGCTTTGCCGGAGGCGAAGCCCTAGAAGAAGACACCCGATTGTCCGATACGGTGGATAGCCTTCGCATCCTCTTCGCGCCCGAGTGCTGGCCCGTCGTTTTCTTCCTTCTGAGAGGCCCTAAAAAGTTTGCTGCATTGCTGGCAGCAGATCTGGCCGAGTCTTCGCAGGCACTGGCGGATGTACTTGACAAACTGATTGAAGCGGGACTGTTGGTGCAAGACAAGGATGGCTATCGGTTGCGAGAGGAGAATGACGGATTGCTTCTGGCGGGAATAATCAAGGCCTTTTGTCTGGCAAAAACGAAATGTGGAGCCGGCTTTGTTGAAAAAAGGGGAGTTAGCTGAATAGGGAATGATCAAGGCTCTTTGTCTGGCGAGCTTGAGAGAGGATATTAGGAGAGGTACACTCGTGAATCGCACGACGGGATGGGAAGTCCGTCGATGGCTCGTCAGGTCGCCAACCCCGACAGCATTAGGCGAGTTCGAGGTCCGTCTGCGAGAAGTCGTTCCCCGTGCAGAGGAGTGGCTCGCCAGCGAGTTGGGCCGTAGCGTAGGCGGCGCAATCCCCAAAGTTGAGTGCCGCGGGATGGCGCCCTTTGCCGTAGCTCAGCCAGGCCTGATGGGCCGCGGAGTAGTGGGCCTGACTGAATGGGATTGCGACGGTGTCGGTCTCCTGGATGAAGCGAGCGAGAATCCCCTGAGCGTTGCGTTCAAGGCGAGCCGACAGCACAATGGCGGCTTCGAGCAGAGTAAGTGTGCCTACACCGAGGCTAGGCGCGGCGGCGAGCTTGGACTGAAGGACTTCGTGCTCCGGTTCCTGGAGTAGGATGGCAACGATCGCCGAGGAGTCGAGGATCATGCGCCGTCTTTGCCATAGCCTAAGATGTCGTCCTCTTCATCCCGGCTCAGCTTTCTACCTAGCTCCGAGGGCGGCACATAGGGCCAAACCTCCGTCTCTAGGAATCGGCGCAACCGTCCGCCACGGTCATTGGCGGCACCTTGATAGGCCAAGCGGTCGCGGCGCTCTTCCAAGGATCGGCGCACTGCCTCCGTTTTGCTCTCGCCTGTGAGAAGGGAGACCTCCTTGATCAGCCGCTCGACGTCCTTATTCTTAATGTTCAAGCTCATGAAATGCCCCCCGCTGCCATTGGATCGGTCAGAGTGCTAGAAAGGTGGCGAGAAGGGCAGAAAAAGTCAACCATGGTAGAAATAGTCAACGATAATTGAGTCAAGAAGGTGAGGTTACGCCAATGAAGGTGAGAAAGATCGTCTATCTGATTCACTCAATGCTCTACAGCGACCTGGCCGCCACGGATCCGAAAACCCTGCGCAACACGAACGCCGGGATCTATCTCGAGCGCGAGTTGCTGTGCGAACGACGTTGGCGCGCGGCGATCCGTCAACTGGAGCCGGATGCGATTTACGCTCAACTCGACGGGGGGCGAGAAATCCTCGCCTACGCCAAGCAACAACTTGGTGACGACCGCGTTCTCGAGCCCCGCGCCGAATGGTATGATGGAATCGACCCCGAGCAGTACAGGCAGGACCTGACCGACTCGTTTTCGTCGCAGCTAGCCGACAAGGGGCACCAGCTCGATTGCGAGACTACTGAGTTGGAGTTGTGGGGCGAGTCGTTTACTGGATGTGTCTATAGCTACGGCACCGCCCTCGGCCGACAGCTCGGTCTCAAGACTCCGGCGTTTGACAACTTTGACATGACGGTACCAGACCAACGCCTCCTTTGCAAAGCGGAGTTGGTGACCCATTTTCTGCTCCCGGACGGTGCCACGCGAGGCTACCTCTTCGACGGTCCACTGGGCTATCCGATCGGCCTCTTCCTCGACGGGTTCAGGACGATTGACGCAGGAGCTACGGGCAAGATCAGGCTCGACCTAGACCCTAACAAAGTGATGTTGGAAAGCCCCTTGGGGATCACCCTGTATGCCCAGCTCAGCATCGACCGACCCAATCGCAAGATCCCCGTACACCCCACGCGCGACTTTGACGGCATAACGGCTACCGCCACCGGGCTGGAAATACCACGGGGTAGCGAGCACTCTATTCTGGGTGTTCTGATGAGCCCGGCTGACTTGCTCGCGGCGATGCAAACCGCCACCGTCTGTTAGAAGGTGATGGGCACGAGCGGGCCGGGGCTTTTACCAACTCGCGATGAACTCGTCGATGTCCATCGCCGGCATTTCCTCAAAGCGGTACGTGGTGGGCTCCTTGCACTGGAAACCGGGGATGAGATGAGGAGCTATGACCACCCGATACTCAGCACCCCATCGCGTTTGGACCGTCGCCGAGGCCAAGGCGCGTTTGTCTGAAGTCCTGCGTCGCGCCGAAGAGGAAGGGCCGCAACACATCGGCAGGCGGAAGTCCTTCGTCGTAGTTCCCGCCCACGTATGGGCCGAGAAAGAATCGCAGCGCCAACCCATGGGCCAGTGGCTGGTAGCCAACATGCCCCGTGGCGCAAACCTTGAGACCACCAGAAATAGAGAGTCCCGGCGGGAAATCCCATTCGCGTCTGGAGACACAGAGTGAGCGGGTTTCTTTTAGACACCAATGTGGTCTCGGAGTTGACAAAAGACGCGCCCAATCCGCGGGTGGTCGCATTTCTGACCGAACAAGACGACTTGTGGTTATCCGCGCTAGTGCTGCATGAGTTGGAGTTCGGCTTGGAGCTGCTGCCGCCGGGACAGCGTCGCGACGGGTTGCGGTCGGTGCTGTCAGAGTTCATTGCGGCGTATGAGGATCGCATCTTGCCCTTGGAGAGGACCGGGGCAGAGCGGGCTGCCCAATTCCGAACGCAGGCGCATCGCTGTGGTCGCGTGCTGGACTTAGGGGATGCGCTGATCGCCGGGACAGCCAACGTTCATGGTCTCTCTGTTGCGACGCGGAACATCGGGGACTTCGCAGACCTAGACATCGACGTCATCAATCCTTGGGAAGATGAACACGGAGTCTGCGGGACCGCATGACGAGCATTGAAATACGCGGTGAGAGCCCGGCGATGAAGAGGCGATCAACGAGGTAAACTGCCGGGCCTTCCGTCATGCCGACAGGGGGCAGATAGTCGACGACATGCGTCGGGTCTATCCTCTCTACGACCGCCGGTTCTCGGTGACGGCGTGGCACAGAAGGAAATGGTCGGGTACGCACTTTTCACCGATAATCTTGGGGATTGTTATACGATTTGCAGAGGCAGTTATTTTGCATTACAGTGCAATTTAACGTTCTCTCATTAACCTCGCAAGGAGACCTCAATCATGCGATTTTTATTTTTTGCTGTTTTTGCGCTGCCTTGGCCAGCACTCGCCGCAGACGCCAACCTGTACGGCCAATGGGAAGGCGAAATGGAAGCGGCACATCTGCATCTGGGCGTGGAGAGGACAACATCCCAAATTCAGTTTGACCAAGACGGCACGTTTGAATTGCGCATCAGAACGGTATTTGTCCCAGAGTATGACTATTGGGCTAATCTGGATGGAGTCGATAGCAGCCTAGCGGAGCACGTCGATGCTACCGGCGTGCTCTTTCAGGGCCGATGGGACACCCTGTCGGACGACCAATTAATCTTGACGGCTGAGTCTGTTGCCTCGACGATAAACGATAAGGATATGTTGGAGGTAATGACCGAAGCCGTAGTCCGAACGAAGGCCATCAAGGACGGATACAACGAGGAGGAAACTCGAATCCTTATAGATGCTGTCATCAAGTTACTAGACCCAGAAGAGATTTATGCCGAGTCTATTGCTGACTTCAATGAAGAGAATCCACATTACTATAAACTTGAAGGTAACACGTTGGTCGCAAAAATAAACGGTCATCTTTTTTCCTTCGATAAAGTAGGAGGGGGCACTCCCGTCAAGGCTTGGTCGTGGGGGCAGATCAAATCATCTAGATAGGCGACGCTTGCCCCATTGGAGGACGCGCTCTAATTTGGCCCAAGCATACGACAACCCTTTCCAATGGCCGCATCAGCCGCATCGGAGAAACCCCATGTTGACCGACCAGCAACTGCAGCACTTCCGAACCTTCGGCTTCGTCACCCTGCGCAAGCTGTTCACCCCAGAAGAGGTCGAGATTCTGCGCGAGGAGTACGAGTCCGAGCTCGACCACGTGTACGCCGATCAGCCCTTCAAGGGGGAGACGCGCTACTGGACGATGATGCTGCATCCGCGCACCCCCCTGTACGCCAGCCTGCTCGAAGACGAACGCTTCTGCGGCGTGGCCGAGCAGCTCTACGGCGACGACGTCATCGGCATCGGCACTGATGCCAACCGCTATGTCGGCGATACGAGATGGCATCCCGATCATAGGGCCGATCCATCCGCGGATTGCTTCGGCGTCAAGTTCGCCTTCTACCTCGACCCGGTTGATGCCGAGAGCGGCGCCCTGCGGCTCATTCCCGGTTCGCACCGGCGCGAGTTCCACGATCAGTTGCACGACAACCTGAACTCTCTCGAGATCGACGTGGCCGACGTCCCCGCCTACGTCTGCCAGTCGGAGCCGGGCGACGTGGTGGCCTTTGACATGCGCTGCTGGCACGCCAGTAGTGGCGGCGCTGCGGGCCGCCGCATGTGCACCTGTGTGTACTACAACAATCCCAAGGGCGAAGCCGAAGAGGCCGCCACTCGTGAACGCGCCGTCAGCTCAAAGGAGACGCCCGCGCACTTCGGGCGAGCGGAACAGCCTATGTACCCGCTCGAATGGCTGCGGAACCCTTCCGGTAGCCCCAAGCGAGGGCGCTGGCTGAGGCGCATGGCCGAGCTCGGGTACTTCGAACTGCCCGCCGTCCCTTGAGCGCCCAGATCGCAACAAAGCATTGATGCGACAGCCAACATAGTCTATATTGGACTATAACGGCAACCCAGCTAGAGGAGCTATGACCACCCGATACTCAGCACCCCATCGCGTTTGGACCGTCGCCGAGGCCAAGGCGCGTTTGTCTGAAGTCCTGCGTCGCGCCGAAGAGGAAGGGCCGCAACACATCGGCAGGCGGAAGTCCTTCGTCGTAGTTCCCGCCCACGTATGGGCCGAGAAAGAATCGCAGCGCCAACCCATGGGCCAGTGGCTGGTAGCCAACATGCCCCGTGGCGCAAACCTTGAGACCACCAGAAATAGAGAGTCCCGGCGGGAAATCCCATTCGCGTCTGGAGACACAGAGTGAGCGGGTTTCTTTTAGACACCAATGTGGTCTCGGAGTTGACAAAAGACGCGCCCAATCCGCGGGTGGTCGCATTTCTGACCGAACAAGACGACTTGTGGTTATCCGCGCTAGTGCTGCATGAGTTGGAGTTCGGCTTGGAGCTGCTGCCGCCGGGACAGCGTCGCGACGGGTTGCGGTCGGTGTTGTCAGAGTTCATTGCGGCGTATGAGGATCGCATCTTGCCCTTGGAGAGGACCGGGGCAGAGCGGGCTGCCCAATTCCGGGCGCAGGCGCATCGCTGTGGTCGCGTGCTGGACTTGGGAGATGCGCTGATCGCCGGGACAGCCAACGTTCATGGTCTCTCTGTTGCGACGCGGAACATCGGGGACTTCGCAGACCTAGACGTCGACGTCACCAACCCTTGGGGAGACGCCTCGACCACCCCCAACAAATCCACCGTCGAAGCGGGCGAGGATAGTGCCGACCCACAGGAACAGGAGACTGGAAATAATGCAGGATGTGGCGAATAAACTGGACCAATTGGAGCGCGACGGCTACGTCTTGATCGAAGGGGCCTTGAGTCTCCAAGAGACGGAACTGGTGCGCCAGCGGGTGGACCACGCGCGCGCAATGGGTTGGGAGGAAGGCTTGAATGCCGTGGGCAATATGTGGTTCGATTCGCTCTTGGACCGCGAGCCTGAAACCTTCGCCCCCTTGGTGAGCCATCCGAGCGTGCGCCCTTATTTGGAGGGCATGATGGGCAAGCAGTGCCAGCTACGCAGCCTGCGGGCGCACATCAATCCGGGGCCGTACCTGCAGGAGTGGCACATGGATTTCTACGGCTACTGGGAGGAAAAGCGCCAAGTCGAGCTATACCGCTTGGCGGCTCAGCCCGTAGGGGTTAATACGACCTATTACCTGCAGGACAACGGGCCGGGAAACGGTCACCTCAAATACGTCGAAAACGGCCATTTGCAGGAGCCTCCCCATCTCTACCCCATGGACCGTCCTAAGTTCGAGGCTTGGTGTGACGCCCAAAAGCACGTTGTCCTCTATCCCAAGGCGGGCGACTGCGTCGTCTTTTTGAGCCACATACCGCATCAAGGGGCCAAAGAGCGCGACGATATGGAGCGCAGCAATGTGGTGTGTCACTACCAGATGACGCCGATGTACGAGGGCATCTGGCACGTGTCGCGGCCTAGGGGGTACGACGGCACCTTTCCCTTTGTCTAAAGGAATTTTTCACACGGCTACCAATTCTGGGTAGTCCGGCCCTTGGAGAACTTCGCCCTCTTGGATAGACTCAGTGCTCTTAGGGTGGACACGAAGTACGAGGAATAGCCGATTATTCAAAGTCTTCAAAAGGGATTTCGACATCCAGTCCCATATCCGCAACGGCCTTGAGAATTATATGGGAAGGGACGCCAGCATAATGAGGCGAAAACGCCGAATCCTTCTCATCATTGGATTTCATCGTCAAATCCTCAGACGAAATGCCCACGACATACCCATCCTCCGAAATCACTGGGCCTCCACTGTTTCCTGGTCGAGAAATTGCGGAGTACAAGAATAGGCTTTCACCTTGCAACGAAACCACCGACTCGCTGGTAACCGCTCCAGGTTGCATAGTCAGCGGAGCTTCTCTAGTGCACGGTATCTTGGGATATCCAAGTGTAAAAACGGTCTGGGCGATGACAGGTGGCTGAAAAACAAGTCCGGCTACAGGCTTCAAAGGCTCGTCTACACGAATCACGGCCACATCATCTTTTTTGTGTTTGTAGACAGACTTCTCATCAACAGTGCATTCAAAACCTTGAAACTTCTGCATGCGGTCAAGTCGCATATCGCATACGACGTGACGGCACGTAAGGATGTGATGAGGATGAAAGATGAAGCCGGTGCCAGCTTTAACATTCCCGTCTTTGTTCTTTCCCGTGATGTGGACAACTCCTGGAGCACTCAGATGAAAAAGAAAATCGGCTCCAAGAGCCGGAGCAAGCCAAAAGTGTCCCTGACGCCGAGTCTCCGAATAAGTATTTAAAAAAAGATAGATGTCGGAAAAGAACCCAAACTCGCCTGGCTTATTTCCAAGATTATGAAGTATGCCGGCAGACGACATCTTTTGTAGAATTTGACCTGCCCGAAAAACATTTGGCTTTTTATTGAAAACTTTCTTGTTTTCTAAGTACGTCATGAAATCAGTTAAATCAAAAAGCTCAGGTTTTTCGTTTGAGTTTTTGCCAATTGCGTTGCAGCTATCAGCATAGTTCACGGGGTTAAAGAATCTAACAGCCCAAACTGCTAGCGTTGTACGAGAAGTGACCCCCCAAGGGGCATTCATGGTGTCTTGATTCCAAAGCTCCATGGATGAGTTTAATCCTTATTAGTCTGGGTGTAATCCCTACAAAGTGTGCTGAGTATGCCGGTCCCACATGCTCTCACATGTAGATAATGACATTCTCCGTACCGTCGGTGATCGCAGTGATAAAGATACAGAACCGACCAAGCTCATTTCGCTTGGAATCATGCTACGTAAGAATGGCGACAAAGAGTCCCAACAGACGCTAAAATTCAACGGCGCTTTCACACGGCTACCAACTCTGGGTAGTCCGGCCCTTGGAGAACTTCGCCCACGCCTACAGTTTCGACATTGCCCATGCGCTTGTTCCAATTGTCGCCCAAGCGACGGGTGTAGCCGGGCATGAGGTGCATGATGTAGCTGCGCCGTGGGTTGTCGGTCTTGTTGCCGTACGAGCCGTGGAAAGTGCGGCAGTGGTGGAAGTGGCAGTGCCCGGCTTTGACCTCGCAGGGCATGGGCGTCAGGTCGGCCCCGGCGGGGATCCCCTCCTGTTGCAGCAGCCAGTGCGGGTCGTCAACTACGGCGTCTTCGCGGTTATAGCGCATCGACCATTGGTGGCTGCCGGGGATGACGTGCATGCAGCCGTTATCGACGGTGGCGTCGTCTAGGGCGATCCAGCAGGTGCCCATATCGGCTGGGCCAACGTGATTCCAAAAGGTGTAGTCTTGATGCCAAGCCAAGGCGGTTTCCGCGTCGTAAGCTGGCTTGTAGATCATTTGGTCTTCCCACATACGCACCGGGCCGGACATGAGCTGGTGTGCCAGGGCGCTGATGGTCGAGTTGCCGATGAGGGCGGCAAAGGTCGGGTCGCGGCGGAAGATGTTGACCACTTTGACCGAGGGCAGTTGGCCCTTGGCTCGGGACTGCTCGACGGTTTCGCCCATCAGGTGTTTGGGGAAGGGGATGCGGCCGTGGAGAATGTCGTCGATGCGTTCTTTGAGTGCGCTGATCTGCTCGTCGGATAAGACGCGCGGGCCGGACAAGTAGCCTTGGGTTTTGTAGTGTTCGATTTGGGCGTCGGTGAAAAGCATGGTAGGTTCTCCAGTGCAGGACGGGCCTCTATATTGGGTAGGCCCCGCGAAGAATATGAGACGAATTTGAGCGATGCACAATTTGAGCGCGACAACGGAGATAAACTATGTCTGAAATGAATTCACAGACGGTACTGATTCGCCCGGGACTACTCGCCGATGGCCTCGGCGGCAGTGCCAAGGCCGGGCAGGCGGTATTCGTACGAGATGGCACCATCGCCGCGGTCGGGCCATTGGCACAGGTCGAAAAACAGACGCCTCCCGATACCTCGACCATTGATTTGAACGGCTGCTGCCTCACCCCCGGTCTCATCGACGGCCATACCCACCTCAGCCTGCCGGGAGACGGTCGCCGCTACGACCTGACCTTCCTCGAAAGCGACGAGACCATGGTGCTGATCGGGGCCATGAATATGCGCAAGCACCTGCGTGCCGGCATCACCACCTTGTGCGAGCACGGTGCCCGCAACAAGGTCGGTTTCATCCTCAAGCAAGGTCTGCAACACGGATACATCTCCGGACCGCGGCTGCTCGTCAGCGGTCGCCCGATCACCTGCACGGAGGGCCACTTCCACATGTGCAACGAGGTCGCCGACGGAGTGGAAGAGATCCGCCGCTCCGTGCGTCGGCTCGTGCACGAGGGGGCCGACTACATCAAGGTAATGGCCTCCGGTGGAGGGACGAGCGGCACGATTCCGGGGTTGGCCTCCTATTCGACGGAAGAGTTGCAGGCCCTGGTGGGCGAGGCGCGTCAGTTTCACCGCCTCACTGTCGCCCATTGCCGCGCCACGCAGTCGATGGTGCGGGCCGTTGAGGCCGGCATTGACCTGATCGAACACGTCGAGTTCCTCGAGCCGGACCACGTGATGCGCTTTGACCCGAAGGTAGCCGAGATGTTGGCCGAATCCGGCATCTGGCTGAGCCCCACATTGCAGGCATGGACCAACTACCCGGATATGGTGCGCCTGCGCAAGCTGCGCGACGCGGGAACTATGGGTGCCAAAGAGGAGGCAGCGCTCACCCATCTCGAACAACGAGCGGAGAAGCGGCTGGACGTGATGCGGAAGATGCTCGACTACTGCCTGAAGGAGCGCGTGGTGCCCGGCACGGACTCAGGAGTGGGCAGCCTCGAATTCGGCCACTTAGACTACGACCTTCAGTTGCTGGTCGAATGCGGCTTCACCCCGGCTGAAGCCCTCGTCGCGGCGACCCGGATCTCGGCCGAGGCGTTCGGCATTGCCGATGAGGTGGGGACCATTGAGGTCGGCAAAGCTGCGGACCTGGCCGCCTTTGCGGGCGATCCGACGGCAGACGTGGCCGCCTTCAGCGACGTCAAGATGGTTTTCCAGGCCGGGGTGAGCGTTCGATAGTCCGCACAGCGGGAGGCGATAGATGCGAATCGACAGACTCGACGTGTACTACGTGGTGATGCCGCTTATCTATCCCTGGCGCACAGCGTATGGGGAAGATGCCGACATCCACTCGGTGCTCGTCAAGCTGACCAGCGGCGAGCACGAAGCTTGGTCGGAGAGCACCCCCTTCTTCGCGCCCACCTATCTCAACGAGAGCGCCGGGTCCGCGTTCTACCACGTCTCCGAGGTGATGGGGCCTTGGGTCGTGGGGCGCGAGTACGACACGGCCGCGGAGCTAAACCAGCGGCTGGCGATTTTCAAGGGCAATAGCTTTGCCAAGGCGGCCGTGGAGATCGGCTGGTGGACGCTGCAGAGCCGCATCACCGGCACCCCCCTGCACCGGCTTCTCGGCGGCCAGACCCGCGACGTGGTGGCCGGCGCTGACTTCGGCATCCAGGACTCCTACGACATGCTCCTCGGGAACATCGAGAAGGCCATCGACGCTGGATTCCCGCGCATCAAGCTAAAAGTGGCCCCGGGCTGGGATTTGGAAATGCTACAAATCGCGACCAGCACCTTCCCCGACACCACTTTCCACATCGACTGCAATTCCGGGTACACCCTCGACGATCTGCCGTTTTTCAAGGCCATCGACGGCATGGGGCTCGCCTTTATCGAGCAGCCACTTGCGTACAACGACCTGCTCGACCACGCCGAACTCGCGAGACAGATTGGTACACCCATCTGTCTCGACGAGAGCATCGTCGATCCGCGCACCGCCGAGCAGGCGCTGCGCATCGGCGCTTGTCGCTACATCAACATCAAGCCGGGAAGGATCGGCGGCTTGACTAACGCCCTCGCCGTGCACGATATGGCCAGGGACGCCGGCGTGCCGGTGTGGGTCGGGGGGATGCTCGAAAGCGCTCTCGGGGGATCGATCTGCGTGGAACTGGCGACGCTGGAGAACTTCACCTACCCGGGCGACCTGTTCCCCTCTTCCCGCTTCTACCGCCGCGACCTGTCGCAACCGCCCTTGGAGCTGGCCGAGGGGTGCGTCTTCAAGCCCTCGACCGGCGATCTGCCGACGCCAGACGTCGGGCTGCTGGCGGCGCAGACCTTGCGCTGGAAGACGGTCACGCCGGACAGATAGCCTTGGGTTTTGTAGTGTTCGATCTGAGCGTCGGTGAAAGGCATGGTAGGTTCTCCTGTGTGAGGGAGAGATTGGCCAACCGGGAATATCTTTGCGTTGTTCTTCGGCATTTCAGCAGATCGCTCTTATCTACAACAGTGCGTTGAGATCCTTGAAGGCCTGCTCAAATCGATCAAGCTCCTGTTCACTCAATTCATTCTCAAGACAGCCGATGTTTTCGCTCAAGTAGCGAGCGGGCCGAAAGTGATTGAAGGTCTCTTTATTGGGAAGGGGATTACTTTTCAGATATTCTTCGAGCCGACGTAGTATTCGAGGATGCCCGCTAGACAGGTCAGTCAAGCTGATAGAGACCCCAAACGCTCCCTTCACCAATTTCAGATAAAACTCAGGTTCGAACATATCCTCGATATCGGCTTCGGATCCTTGAGCATAATCTGCATAGGTTCGAACATTACTCTTCTTCAGCAGCTTTCTTTTGTAGAGGTCTTCGATCTTCTGCTGATCCTTCTTCTGGTAATCGATAAGAACGGCAAGGTTCAGATTGGTCTGAGCACCGATCATAGCAACAAAAGTGGGTACCTTGTCAGCCCCACCAACAGGGGTGATCGTCCAGTCGCTACTTAGCCCCTCTTTTCCATTATCCTGAAGAATGGAAGAAATGGTCTGAATGTATAGAAGGTCCGAGACTCCTTCGACAACTAGGCAGTTTGGGCCAACGAAGAGCGTTTGATAGATCTCGTAACCGAGGGCACCCTGAAGAGGAAATAGACTATCCGGTGTTGCGTCGAGAACCTCGGTAATGACCTTGGTCCCTTCTTGTTCCTCAGACAGATTGTCTGAGTCGGATTCGATTCCTAGGTCTTGGACGATGCGGACACGATCAAATCGGGTTGGGTCAACCATGAACGGTGAATGGGTAGTATAGATGAGTTGGTGATGAGGTTTGAGTTCCTCTTCAAAGTAGCGAAGCAGGTCTGCTTGGGCCTTGGCATGGAGAGAGAGGCCCGGTTCATCCAGAAGGAGGATGATGTTTTCATCTTTTTTACGAGAATACCAAGCGAGAAAAGAAAAAAACCAGACGAAGCCACGGGAGCGGGTACCAAGCGCCGTGCTTACCATGTGTCTCGTGTCGTGTACACGTCCCCAAATGTTCATACCTGAAGTCATACCGTCCGGATCTCTAGGTCGTCCTAGGCGAATGTCGAACTTCATACGAAGATGTCGGTTCTGAGACCAGTAAGTGAGTACCCTCTTGGTAAGTCGGTTCTCGGCGGCCTCGAGTCTTGAGATTAGGTCTTCCGTCTCATCCGGATCAGTGAGTTGGTCGAGCTTGAGACCTGCGAGTTTGATTAGGCCCAAGAGCGGATGATCCGAATCCTTAAGATTGCGATTGGCTACGCGCTGCTTGAGGGCATCGACATTATCCTGACCTTCCATCTGGTAATACTCATCGAAGTAAAGGAACTTCGGAATTCGGTCATCGAGGATACGGTCGTAAGCGATGCCAGAAACATCTTGCTCGGAAACCTCCTGAAGCGTGAGCATTAGCTCCTGCATATTTTCGTCCTGTTGGAGTTCATCATTTTCGTCCTGTTGGAGTTCATCATCTTCGTCCTGTTGGAGTCCATCATCTTCGTCCTGTTGGAGTCCATCATCTTCGTCCTGTTGGAGTTTATCAAGAGCCTTTACCATTTCTTCGATTGTATTCAGATCAAGCAGCTTATTGATGAGCGTTTGGGAAAGGCCGGAAGCCTCGACGAGATGCTTTATAGCTGCTTCTTTGTCCATATTTAGGCCGCTGAATGTGAATTCATCTTCACCTTCATCTTCATCTGAATATCCTTTATGGAGTGTCAGAGTCGGTGTTTCGTCTTGGAAACATTGAGGTCCAAAGACTTCTTGGATTGCGGTGATGTCTTCAGGTTCCAATGCGTATGTGGCTTGTATGACAGTTATCGGCTCTCGGCGTCCAGCTTCAACATCGTCCTTGTATTCGCTCACTGCTCGCCGCGGATAATCGCGCGTGACATCAAAACTGCCATACTTATCAATAATGGGATTCAAGCGGTATAGAGCCTTCAATAGTGCAGTCTTGCCCGCTTCATTCTTACCAACTAAGCACGTGACATCACCGATGTCGAACTCGGTCGAGTCCCAAATGCTCTGGAATCCTGTAATGCGTACTTTAGTAAGTTTCATCGTCCCTCCGTTAGATTGCAAGTGCGTTTTGCACAATGCACGTTTGGTATATGTCAGTCCTGACCATCATCGATCAGTCCGAGTTCTCGTAGCGGTTCCAAGACGCCGTACTCCAGCGTGTTCTTGTCGAACCCGCTTTTTGGTTTCGCCCTAGCACTGATGGAGACCTCCCCCGACAAGTCTGCGAGATTGGCGAGGGCGTTCCAGGCGTGGAATAGGGCTTGGCTGTCGGCAGTGAATGAGAAAGCGACTTCACGCTCATCCTCGACATCAGGCGACGCATCGACAGAATCGGTAGTTTCTTGGGATTCACTTGCTCCGCAGAGCTAAATAGGGAAAACCCACCCAGAAAAGCCCCTCGCCACTAGATCTAAGTGGTGAGGGGCTAAGAGGGAGGGGAGAGATTATTTGCAAATGTACTTAAATATGCCTGCGAATACTCCAATAGTAGTTATAATGGTAGGGGTAAGCCATATAAGTATACCCAGTTTTAGTTTGTTTATATCGTCCTTTGTGGCTAAATGTTGTAGTTGCCCCTCTAGGTTACTCAGGCGGCCCTCGGTCTTGACCATGACGTTGACGCCTTCTTTGAAAAACCAACTATCTGTGTCAGGCATATTCCGTCACCTCTATATGCTTCTTAATCTTGTTTAGATAGGACTTCATAAGATCAACCATCTTAGACGCCTGTTCCTGCTTTATGTTTGATTGAGAGTCATAATTAACCTTGTCAAGATTCTCAATCATGTTTTCTATGGCGCTAGGGCCTTGCTGAGCAACGCACATAGATATCATAAAAACCAAGGTGTCTATCGCAGCCTCGCTTTGCTCTCTGATAATATCTAGGTCTTTGTCCATGATTTTCTCCTTCGTCTATGAAAGAAATGACCACTATTTAATATCTTCTGTCAAGCCAAAAACGGAATAAATTGCCGAACAATCAGTTAAAAGAAGAAAATGACATAAGTATATTATTTACAAATATTTATTCCATATTAGATACTCAGGTATATAATTCCCCAAAAAAGCCGCTTAGGTCGCCAGCGGTGCTCCTCGGGGTATGCTAATAGAGATCGGCGATTTTGCGTACTGGGAGCGGCAGGCGGTGAAATCGGCGTTGCGGTACTCGCCTAGGTGAATAGACCCCGAAATGCGGTCTTCCGCAGCGCGACCCGCAAACAGGAAGGGGATGGTATCGCCCGGGCGGCTCACTTGGCTGCGCAGCTTTACCTGATCGCCTTCGATGACGCCGGCGATGGGCTGCTGGGAAAAATCACTTATGTGGGTGCCGCCGATCCAATGCCCCTCCTGTTCGAGGAATAGCTGGTGCTGGCTGCTGCTGCTCGAATAGTTGATGGTGAGATCCCAAGAACCGCTGACATCAGTTGTCGGAGGGGCTAGCTCCGTCGATTGAGGACTCCGTTGCGCGGATAGAATGCGGTGAATCCGGTCGGCGACCACTTGGTCGTTGCCCGGCTGCATCTGGTTAGGGGTGATGCCGATAGAAGTGCGGCCGTTGGCACCGCCGCTGGCCACGGCAATGCGGGGTGTATTGCGGGCGAAATCCTCGGCGACCTCTGCGCCGGTAATGTGCAAGATAGCTGGGTCCCAACTGATGGTGAGGACCGGGGCGCGGTTGGACAGGCCGGTGGGTTCGTTGACCTCGGTCAATACGCTGTCAATGCCGCGCACCCGCTGGGCGATATAGTCGAGATAGGACAGCCAAGTCTGCCATTCGGCGTCGTGATCGCGGCGCACCCAAGCCTCCACCGCCGCCAGCATCCCCATGATCTCTTCCTTGCCGATTTTGTCGTCGCGGCCCGGCCCGTGGTGCGGCGAACTGAATTGCCACGCCGACTGGAGCAGGGCTTTGTCGCCTAGCACCAAGCCGGCACACTGGGGCCCGCACAGAGCTTTGCCGCCGCTATAGGCCACGACAGTAGCCCCCCTTTGCAAGTGGACATTGGGAATGGTGAGGTTTTCGGCCGCGGAGTCGGCGAGGATGGGAATGTTGTGCGGGCGGGCCACGTCGGCAATGACCTCTAGGGAAAGCGGCTGGTCGGTAGCAGAGCCAGCCCCCGTGGTTATGTAGATCATGGCGGTGCGGGGATTGATGGCCCGCTCAAGCTCGGCTTGGGTTTCGACCATGACGATTTCGACGCCGATGCTGCGTACGGCATGGTCGTAGGCATTGCGCGAGTACCGGGGGATGATGACTTGGGTTTTGTCTAGGCCGGTCAAGTCCGGGATGCGGATCAGTTTTTCGGGGTTGCCGCCGGTGACGCAAGCCGCGGTGATGTGCTTGAGACCAGCGGCGCAGCCCGCCGGAATCAGGCCCCATTCGGCCCCAGTGATGTCAGCCAGTCTTTGGCCGACGGCTTCGGCGAGTTCGTCGTACTGGACGAAGTAGCCCGAGGCTGCTTCCATGGCTGCCACAACTTCGGGGAGTTCGACCGAACCGCCGATGATGGTAAAGGTGCCACGGCAGTTGATGATGGGTTCGACGCCGATGGCTTGGTATATGTTTTGGTCGCTGGTGTCCAATGTCATGCGGGCCTCCCTTGTGGATTGTGGATGAACGAACTTGCAAAGGTCAGGTCAGTCCCCAGATACGGGCGGCTGTACCGCCTAGCATCTGGTCTTTTTCGCGCTGGCTGAGAAAGTCGAAACCCTCCTGCACTAGGCGCAACTCCTCGGCTAGAGTCGGCCAGTTGTGCTTGGTGCGGTGGTGCCCCGGATAACCCGTGCCCCACAGCATGCGCTCGGCCCCAAAGGCGTGGTGCAGACGCTGGATGAAGGGGTGTACGTCGGCATAGGGGAAACTTTCCCGCGAGCGGCCGTGGACATCCGATATTTTCACCGCCACGTTGTCGAAGTTAGCTAGCTCGACGATGGGCTGAAAAGCCTCGGCTGGCTCGTCGAGGTTGGGATAGCCCATGTGGTCCAACAGCAGGGGCATCTGCGGATGGCGGCGGGCGATTTCAGCTATTTGATCGGCGCAAGCGGCGTTGAGATGGAATTGGATGACAGCGTCCATTGCGGCTAGGACTTCCCACAGGGGACGGTTCTGAGGCGTGGTCAGGACTTTTTCGTCCGGGTAGTACATGGGATGGAAGCGGAAACCGAGCAAGCCGCGTTCTTCCATCCAGTAGCGCGCCTGATCGGCGTTGTCCGGGTTTTGCGGGTCGAGCATGCCGTGGCCGATAGAGCGGTCGGGGAAGCGGGCCTGCGAATCGGCGATATAGCCGTTGTCCCAGGTGGACCAGCTAGTCTGCACCAAGACGCTGCGATCAACGCCATTTTGGTCCATGTCCTCGATCAGCTCGTCGGCGGTGGCGGGTTCGTCCGGCTTGGAGGTCCAGTTGGGGGCGGTGGGTCCGATAGGATATTTCTCGGACATTTCCCAGATGTGGACGTGGGTATCGACGATCATGGGCGGTTCCTTTCAGGTTGGTCGAGGATTGGGACTCCCTCGATCTGAATGCTTTGACCTGCGCGCTACATGCGCTTCTCGTAGAGAAAAGGACGGCGCCAGATGCCGCCCATGTGATGCTCATTGTGCAGGCGCAAAGCTAGGGTGTGGGTGCCGGGAGACAGGACCTCGCTCAGATCGACATCCCATTCAAAGCGGTAGTCGTTGTGCCACCACATGGGACGCCAGTCGCGGTGCCCGACTAAGTAGCCATCGACGTAGAACCAAGCCTTGCCAAATAGGCCGGGAAAGCGAATGTGCAGCGCTTGGCCGGCCTCCGCTGCGCTGATCTCGATATCCGTGCGGTACCAGACAAAGCCATTGTACTCGCCGCCATCGGCCGCAGCAACTCCTTGGACTTCCATGTAAAGATCGGTGCGCAGCGGTCGCCAGGACGACAGGTCGAGATCGGGACGCCCCCAGCCTTGGTGCAGACCGGCATCGTGCGGGTCCGTGCGGAAGGTCCATTCGAGAGGGAGCTTTTGCACTAGACGGCCTTGGGGACCGTGCGTCAATTTGCTCAGATCCCGGTATTGCTCGACTTCGCCGGTCCACCACGGGTCGCCTTGCTCTAGGCCGATGGTGGTGAACGTAGGGTGCATTTGCGTCAGGCTGTCGCGCCAAGCAAGGCCCCTTTCACCGGCTTGGACGGCGGCTGGGTAATCTACCTGCGTGACGGCTTGGGCGACCATGTCCATGTAGTTTTGCAAAACGCCAAAGCCAGCCCTGACAAATCGCACACGCTGGACGAATAAGTCATCGGGTGTCAAGTCGGCGACTAGGATTTCGGCCTCGGCGACGTGGAGGGCCAGCATTTGCACTAATTCCGGCGTGTACACTGTGGGAGCTAGCATGAATTCGTGCTCGTGGGACGACGTTTGTTCCCAAGCGCGGTGGATGGCCTGCCAATAGGCGCGCATGGGCGCGGCGGCTGGGCCGAAAAAGCGGGGATAGAACTCTTCTAGCACGGCTTCGACGTCCACATCGGGATCCCAGTAGAGACGAGCTCTCAGATACAGGTTGAGGAACGTCGTCGCCATGGCGCCCCGGCTCTCGGTATCGACTCCGAGGATGCCAGCGGCGCGGTAGTGCTGGATGTCTTGGCGAATGGCTTGGATAGAGGGGTTGGGGATGTCGCGCCAGACCAACATGCTTTGGTCGTAGTCGTAGATGATGAGGCGGCCCTGCATGGTCTGGCTCCAGCGGTACATGACGTCGCGGTACTCTTGGCTGGGTGGACAAGCGGGATCGTCCATGCCGTGGATGGGGCAGACGTCAATGGGTGCCAGGTACGCAACCAGAGGCTCGGCAGCCTCCGTGCGGCGCTGGGGTGGCAAGGTGATATTGGAATAGGCTAGGAAGCCAATACGGCGGTCGGGGAAACGGACTTGGGTTATCTCGGCGACGTTGTTGTACAGGGCCATGAAAGGGTCGGTGAGGGCCGGAGACATGAAGTTTTTGTCCCATAGACCGGCGGCCAAGACCGAGTCGGAGGCGCAGGCCAGATCGTAGAGGCCATCGTCCATGCCCAGGGATACGGCTTGGGCTCCCTCGGCAAAGCGCTCCATGACTTGCGCGGCAATGTGGCGGGCCGTAGCGGGATCGGATAGGCAGATGGCTTGAGCCGAGGCTTCATCGTCCAGCAGATCCTCGACGTAGTGGCCCAAGGCGTGGCCAGCCGGCACGGACAGGTCGTTGAGCCGGTTGCGTCGCATGAATTCAGCCTGACCGCTGTTGTCGCCGTGCCAAGAGAGCCAGTAGCGCCGCACCTCAAAGGGCGGGGCATAGGCTACGTCGAAGGTGTCGATGGTTAGGGTGGATTGCCGGGGGATGCTGGTGCCGAAGTCAGTGGGTAGGTACCAGCGGCAACCCCAGTGGTGCAGCAATTCTATAGCGGCATAGTAGTGCGATTCGTCGTTGGTCCCGACCAGATAGATGCGGTTGTCCTGGCGCTGGGCGATAATGGCGTCACTGCGCAGGACGGGCCGAGGCTTTTGCAGGGCTTGTAGGCGGGGTCCTAAGAATGGCTCGGCTTCGAGGGCAGCCCGGCCTACCAGAATGAGCGGGGTCGCTTCGGCTAGGGCTTGATGTAGGGCGTCGGACTGGTCAATGAGTGGTAGGCGGGCACCGCTCATTTCCTCGATATAGCGCACCAAGTCGCTGGCGGCGCGGCGCTCCCACTCGCCCGCTTCGGGGTGGACGCCGACGCGAGCTTGGCTCTGTCCTTGCTCGACGATGGGGAGCGGAGCTTCGGCCAAGGCATGGCCGAATAAGAGCAGGCATAAGGTCAGTGCGAGGCGCATGGTTGCCTCCTAGAGGATTTAGAAGTCTCTCAATACCGACTGCTTTTGATTTCCTAGCGCCCAACCATATCGACGAAATAGCGATGGATGCTCAAATCGCTGGTCAGTTCAGGATGGAACGAGGCGACGAGCATTTGGCCTTGGCGTGCCACGACCACATCGTCGCCGCAGGTCGCCAGCGCTGCGACCTCGTCGCCCAACCGAGCGATGCGGGGTGCGCGGATAAAGATCATCGGCAGTGATCGCGGTTGCCCATCCGCCGTCCAAACGCCCGTCCCCTCGAAGCTATCGACTTGGCGGCCGTAGCTGTTGCGCTCGACGTCGATGTCGATTAGGCCGAGGGACTTTTGCGGCGGGTTGGAGACGCTTTTGGCCAACAGGATCATTCCGGCGCAGGTGCCAAAAATGGGGTTGCCGGTCGCGGCGAAGTTCCGCAGCGGTGCCCAGAAACCCCAAGAGTCCATGAGCTTGATTAGCGTCGTGCTCTCGCCGCCGGGGAAGATTAGGCCGTCAACTGTGGACAATTGTTCCGGCTTTTTGACCACGCGAGATTCGACGGCCAATGCGTCGAGCATTTTGCCGTGGGCCGCGTAGTCGCCCTGAAGTCCCAAAATTCCAATCATGTCATAAGATTACCCCGTCCCTGACAGAGCAGAGACGGGGTATTTTCCGTTTGCATCTGTGCGGCGTCCTACCAGCCGCGAGTTTGTAGTTTGTCCTTCTCTTCGAGGGTGTCGATGTTGATGCCGACCATGGCCTCGCCGAGGTTTTCGGAGACGCGGATCAGGACCTCTGGGTCGTCGTAGTGGGTGGTGGCCTCGACGATGGCTTTGGCGCGGATGGCCGGATCGCCGGACTTAAAGATCCCAGAGCCGACGAAAACGGCCTCAGCGCCGAGTTGCATCATCAGCGAGGCATCGGCTGGCGTGGCGACGCCGCCGGCGGCAAAATTGGGCACTGGCAGCTTGCCGTGCTCGGCGACCCAGCGGACCAATTCATACGGTGCGCCCAGATCCTTAGCTGCCGTCATTAGCTGTTCGGGACGCAGCACGGTCAGCCGACGAATTTCGTCGGTCACCGAGCGCATGTGGCGCACGGCCTCGACGATGTTGCCCGAGCCAGCTTCGCCCTTGGTGCGGATCATAGCCGCGCCTTCGCCAATCCGCCGCAGGGCTTCGCCGAGGTTGCGGCAACCGCAGACGAAAGGGACTTCAAAGGCGAACTTATCGACGTGATAGTGCTCGTCGGCCGGCGTTAGGACTTCGCTTTCGTCGACGTAGTCGATCCCGAGGGCTTGGAGCATCTGCGCTTCGGCAAAGTGGCCAATGCGGCATTTGGCCATGACCGGAATGGAGGTCGCCTCCATGATCTGGCGCAGCTTCTCAATGCTCGACATGCGCGACACCCCGCCTTCCGCGCGGATGTCGGCGGGCACTCTTTCCAGTGCCATGACCGAGGTCGCCCCGGCGTCTTCGGCGATCTTGGCTTGGTCCGCGGTGACGACGTCCATGATGACGCCGCCCTTGAGCATTTCGGCGAGGCCGGTTTTGAGGCGCAGGGTGCCAGTCTGGCCGTTTTGTATCTCGCTCATAGCGAATCTCCTTTAGAGCAGTTCCTTAAAAACATATTCCAAAACATCCCCTCACGCAATTTTCGTCCGGGGTAGAATCAGGTGCCGCGCAGGCTCTGCCAGTAGGTGCGGCAAAGGTTGCGGGCGAAGAGCAAGAGGGCGGCTGAGGCCGCGCCGACGCCGAGGACCGCACCAACGACGAGGACAGCGAGCGGTGACCAGGGCAGCAGGGGGCGGGCCAGCAAGAGGACAGTGAAGACGCAGGCGACTACCAAACCGGGGCGGCTGAGGGCGGCGAGATAGGTTGCAAAAGGCAGACCGATCAAGCGGTTGACGAGACACTGCGAAAGCAGCAAGAACAGCAAAGCCGCGGCGGCGATGACGCTGGCCACGCCTTCGACGCCGCGCGGCAGGCCATAGAAGTATAGGGCCGGGATCAGCACCGCCATGCTAAAGAGCGACCAATAGAAAGACCAGTTGGTCTTGCCTTTGGCCATAAAAATCGAGCCGACCAAGGTGCTGGCGACTTTCAAAAGCGTGGCCGCGGCCAACAGGCGCAACACCATCCACATCGGCTCGGTGTTGAGCAAGACGGCAATCTCCGGCGCAAAGACGAATATCCCCGCGAGGACCGGACCCAGCGCTAGCACGAAGCCCTGTACCGAGGACAAATAGCCTCGGCGCAGGAGCGAGTCGTCGTCCACGATCGTCGAAAAGGTTGGGAAGGAGACGCGCTGAATGGTCGTAGCCAGCCGGGTCAGGGGTTGCAAGGTCAATCGCTCGGCCAAGCTGTAATAGGCTTGGGCCGTGGCCCCCAGAGGTATGAAGATAAAGAGGTAAGCGATCTTGCCATTGAGAAGGGCCACCACGCGCGAACCCGTGAGATTTAGCGCGAAGCCAAGGATCTGGCGCAGTGCTTGGAGCCGGAAGCGCAGGCGCGGGAGCCAGCGGGCCGAGAGGGCGAGGCTGCTGAAGAGACCTAGTTCGCGTACAACTGATCCGATAACCGGGACTAGGACGCCCAATTCGGGTCGCCAGAAAAGCAGCAGCGTCACTGTAAGGCCGAAGGTCAGGACCGAAACGAGCTCGGAAAGGGCCACGGCGCGGAAGTCGAGGTCGCGCTGCAGTCTGGCCCGCAACAGGCCCGCCAGTGAGGCGCAGGGGATTGCCAAGCAGAGCGTGCGCAGGACGCGGCCGAAGGTGTGCGGGTCTTCGCCCCCCAAAAGAGGAGCGAGCCAAGAGACGGCAGCGATGACTGCGGCGGTCAGCAGCAGTCCCCAGCTCAAACAAGTCCAGAAGGCCGTGTCGAAGTGTTCCTCGCCCGCGTCTGGTAGCTGGACCAGGGCCGCACCCAAGCCTAAGTCGCCGACCAGCGATAGGAGCATCACTAGGGCGAGTGCCCACTCAAAATGGCCCAACTTTTCGAGCGGCAAGAGCTTGTAGAGCGCCAGCATGACGCCGAGTTGGATAACAGAGGCGCTGCCGTTCCAGAGAAAACCGCGCAGGGCGCGCGTGGCCAGAGAGAGCGAGGCGCTCACAGGCTAGGTAGCTTTACGACGCTTCGACACGCGCTTTGGCGATGCGGCCCTGCTTGCCGAAGATATTGACCGCTCGCGCTTCGAGCAGGTTTTCGCCCTCGGCGAGCGTCCACTCAAAGCGGGCCTCGCGCTCCTCGCGCCACGGGCCGCCATCCTGGCGCACCAAAAAGTGCGAGAAGTTGGGCGCGGTGTGCTCTAGATCGACCTGCAAAGTGCGTGCCTTTTCCGCCACTTGGAGGTAGAGCCGCGTCTGGTTGACCGACCAGTAGAAGTCCCCGATGCGAGAGGTCTGCAAGGAGTATTCGGCGTAGCGCGGATCGACGTCGTCCGACCACCACAGATAGCCATCCCAGTGGTACTGCCCAGCGCCGTGGCGCAGCTCGGCCGGCTCGGCGAAGATCAGGTGCGTGTTGCGCAGTGGAATGCCGAAGCGGCAGAAGACGTCGATATAGTTGGCCATGGGCTCGACGACTTTTTGCGGCAGCTTGTTGGCCATGATCGTTGCGCGCCGCTCGTCCGCCGCGGCCTCGTGCAGCTCCAGGGCGTTGATGGGCACGCCGTCGATTTCGTAGGTGGCGTCGAATTCGCGGGCCGGGCCGGCGTCTTCGAGGATCCACTTTTGCAACTCTTCGCACCAGACCTCAGCCAAGCAGTGGTGATCGACGACGATTGAGCGAGCCACCCATCCCAGGGACGAGGCGCAGCCGGCGAACACTGCTCCGTAGTGGGTACACATGCCGAAGCCCCAGTCACCCTTGGTGGTGTCGAGGACCTCTATGGGATTCCAGGAGGGGCAGTGGGGATATTTGTCGGATTGCCAGCCCAGCCATTGGCTGTGGACCCAGTCGCGCAACAGGGCTAGCTGTTCGAGTTCAGTTTTGCCTGCGGCGATGACTTCGTCGAGGCGGTACTGCTTGCGCAGTCGCTCTTGGTGCGGGTGCAGCCCCATATAGGCGAAGGGGTACGAGCTGTGTACGAACTCGGGTTGGTCGAACTCTGTCCGCTTGAAGGGGGCGAGGCTCTTGGCGTCCTCCTCGATCTCGGCTTCGAGCGTGACGGCTTGGAGCGTCGGGGTCTTGTTGGCTGCGTCGGTTTCGAGGATGGCGCGCCACTGCACGAAGCGTCCGGGCCACTGCAAGGCGGTGTCTCGCTCCCAAGCCGTCCAAGTGCGCGGATCAAAGGAAGGCGTCGAACCCGTGCGCAGCTCAAAGTGTATTTGGGTTCCCTGCGGCTGGCGCATCCGCGCCTTCAGGTGCAGGCGGCGAATGCCCAGCCGCGGAGCGATGCGGCCACTACCGTCTTCGTCGGCGAGGTCGATAACCGGCGAGCAGAGCGTCCCTTGGGGCGGATGTCCCTTGACGCGCAGCCGCACTAGGTACTCGCCTTCAATGGCGCGGGCTTCGCCCAAGGTGCCTTGGTGCCAAGTCTTGCCGCCGTCAAAGCTGCGGCTCGAATGGCTTGAGGGCGCGTCGGCTAGACCTCCTGGGAAGGGGTCAATGTGCAACACGCCACTGTGCGAGAAGACGAATTCGTTGGTGCCTTCTTTGAGGTATTTGGCGGCGATTTTCTTGCGGTCCCAACCGCCGGTGAGCATGCGCTCGCGGTCTTGGCGGTGGGTGAGGACGTGGCCGTTGACCTGGAGCCGCATGGGTTTGTCGGCGGTGGATTTGTCGGCGTTGACGTAAAAGAGTAGTTCGGCTCCCTTGGTCTTGGCCGAGGGGATGTCGAATTCGACTTTTGCACACAGGGCGGGCGTGAGTTCCTCGCAAATATCTCCGTCAACGCCCATTTCGTTGGTGAGCATATAGGTGGGGGCGAGGCGGGCGGCGGGGGTGGTTTGGGCGTCGATGAAGCGGTCGCGGCGATAATCGCGGAAGTCGGTGGTGGTAATCTTTTTCATGGTAGGCTCCTCTGTGGGGGTCGGATCTATGCGGGGAATGTAGGGGGTGAGACAGGGTGGGGCAAACAGCAGGAGCGAGGTCTGCTCTGCCCTAGTATGCATCGCGCCCAAACTCAGGCGAAGACGAGGGGATGGACAACCCTCTAGTTGCTTTTATGCCAAATTAGGTATATTAAGGTATGTTACACAAATCAATTTCTTGGGTCGCGTCTTCAAGAGATGACCTACGCAATTTCCCCACATCGGCCCGCCGCAAAGCGGGTCTTGAACTGCAAGCCTTACAGCGGGGAGAGACACCAACCGATTGTAAACCTATGCCCTCAGTTGGCCCAGGCGTCATGGAGATTCGCATCAATATTGGCAATGCTTATCGCATCTTCTACGTGGCTAAATTTGAAGAAGGTATTTATGTCTTGCATGCTTTTCAGAAAAAGACTCAGCGTACATCGAAGCAAGATATTCAACTTGGCCAGCAACGATACCGGATGCTGCTAAGACATAGGCAGGGATAATAAGGAGACTACACTATGGAAGTGACCCAAGGCCGCGATAACGTATTCGAGGATATCGGTTTCGAGCGGGAAGAAGCGGCGAGCCTAAAAGTCCGGGCTGATTTAATGCTCGACCTGAGAAAGTACATCGAAACCAGAGGGTGGACCCAACGTCAAGCCGCGGCATTTTTTGGCGAGTCCCAACCGCGCATTAGCAATTTAATGCAGGGGGAGATTAGTCGTTTTAGTGTGGATAAACTGATTAATATGCTGACGCGGGCGGGGATGCAAGTCGAAATTTACGTCAAGCCAAAAGCCGCTTAATCGAAAGTTCAAAACAGCTCCTACGGGGTACCGCACCCAAAGTTAAGCGAGAAGAGCCTCGACGTATCCTCGCGCGGCAATAGCCGCTGGCAGCGGCTCGTCCCAATCGACCTCCTCGAGCTCGACGACGAGGGGGCCGTCGTAACCGCTATCCACTAACAGCTCGAACAACTCCGCAAAGGACAACTCCCCTTCCCCGAAGGGCACGGGCTTTTCGCCCTGCTGGTCGCGCAGGTGGACGAGACCAATGCGCCCGGCGAGCGCTTCGGCAAAGGGCATGATTGGCTCGCCGACCGACAGCAGGTGGCCGGTGTCCAAGAGCACGCGCGCCCGTTCGGGTAGCTCGGGCATCACCGCTTGGTAGTCGGCCAATCCTTGGAGGCGGTTGCCTTGGTGATTGCCCAAGTTGAGGGCGATATCGGGGATGTTGTCGAGAAGCGTGTTGACGCCTTCGATGAGGTCGGCGAGCGCCTCGTCCGTGCGGGCACCGCCCTTTGTGTTCAGGGTTTTGACGCCGAGGGCGCGGCCCAAGTGGATGTCCCATTCGAGCTGGCGCAGGTTGTAGGCGAGGTTGCGCTCGTCGGAGTCGGCTTTGCGGCCGGTGAGGTTGCGAATGTTGAAGCCGGCGAGTTGCACGTCGGCGTCTGCAATGGCGGTGCGGACCATGGGCACGGACCAGTCGCGGTGGACGGGGGTGCTCTCGGTGTACGCACGGAAGAGTTCGAGGCGAGAGAAGCCAGCCGCTTTGGCGAGGTCGAGCACCTCGGGCAAGAGAAGGTCTGGGCAGAGGGTCGGGCTGAAGACGAGGTGCATCAGCTAATCCCCTCCCAATGCGCCCATTGATCGTCACAGGTCTCAAAGCGGATATCGTTGGTGTCTTTGCGCGAAAAGCGGCCGATGAGGGCCATGCGGATATTGCGATTGACGTTCTTGGAACCCGTGTGAAAGAGCTGGCCGTGCCAGAAGATGGCATCGCCGGCTTGGCCGACGAATTCGCACCCTTGGGGGAAGGTTCCCTCGGGAAATACGTCGCTGGAAACGCCGCCCTGCACCGACAGCAGCGAGTGCGTCTGGAAGTACTCGTACGCCACGTTATGGCTGCCGGGCCAATAGGTGAAGCAGCCGCCCTGCGGGCCGATGTCCTCGACGTAGATCGTGACGTTGATGGTCATGTAGCCGACCGTGCCTTCGGGCACGCCATTGGTCGGGGTGTAGTAGCCATCGAGATGGCCGCGCTCGGGCAGGGACCAAGCCTTGTTTTTGGCTGGATACACCAGCGCGGGACCGGCGTTGTTGGGATTGAGTCGGCCCTCGCCGACCATCTCCTCCATCATCGCGAAGAGTGGCGACTCGTGGACGGCGGCGTGGATGGCCGGGTGATGGGCGGGCACAGGGGTGCGTGGCCCAGCTTCTATCCAGGTTGCAGGATCGTCGCGGTCGGCGTCAATGCCAGTCCAGAGGGCGTCTTGAGCGGCTTGAATTTGTGCGGACGTGAGTGCGTCGCGGACGATGAGACAGCCATTTTCCTTAAAGGAACGCTTGTCGGCGGAGGTGAGATGAGGCATAGCAGTACCTTTCCAATGTGGTTGAAAAGGCAAATATAGAGCGGCTAAAAGGGGGTGTCCATTTGCCGCCGTAGGGGCGACCGGCCGGTCGCCCCTTCAGACAACGACCGCTTGGTCTAAGGCGCGGATGTAGCCAAGAGTCCAAGCTAGTCCCGCGGCGTGGTCGCCGGCGATGGACGGGAAGTGCTCGGGGTAAATCTGGCCCTGGTAATCGATCTCTTTGAGTGCGCGGATGGTGCCGACCATATCGACTTCCCCCGCACCGAAGGGCACTTCGAGGTAGCCTAAGTCCGCCAGCCGCTGCTCGATTTCCGGGGTAGTCGGCCCCTCGGCCTTGGTGGCGATGTCGCGCACGTGGACCATAAAGACCTTGTCGCCGAAGTGGCGGATGACCTCGGGCAGGCTGTCGCCGGCCATTTGCGACTTGCCTTGGCAGAAGGTCAGGCCGTGGGCCGGCGAGTCGGTGGCGTCCATGAGATTCCCAAAGGTCTCCCTGTTCCAGATCAGGCGGTCGGGTACGTGAAACGTGTGGGTGGAGATCCGCACGCCGGCACCGTCGCCGATTTGGCCGAGTTCACGGAAGACTCCCACCAAGCCCTGCCAGTGCTGCTGCCGCTCGTCTGGGTCAGTAGGAGCTGCGTCGGCACTGAGGTAGAAATGCACTAAAGGTATCTGCGCGTGGCCCATGTTTTCGATCAGGCGGCGCATGTACCCCATTTCGCGCGTGCGGGCCGCGTCGTCAACGCAGGCGTCGAGGCTGAGGCGCGGCGGGGTCAGCCCGGCCAGCACCACTTCGGCACTGGCGTATTGGTCGGCTAGTGTCTTGAGCGCCTCGGCCGCGGGCGCGTCGTCTGAAGAGATGTTGCCCGTACTCAAGACGATGTGGCTAGCGCCGGCGTCGCGGCAATAGGCGATGTTGCGAGCGTGGTCGGCCCCAAAGGGGGCGAAGATGCCAATGTCGAACATGAGTTCCTCCTCAGTGTACATAAAAATGGTGCTCCCACGGAGAGTCGAACTCCGGTTACAGGGTTGAAAACCCTGGGTCCTGACCGCTAGACGATGGGAGCACGCAAGGGAAAAAAATATAGAGATAGCCCCGGATATTGGCAAGACATCCAGCCGCACCTTGCTAGGCAAAAGCGTCGAGTGCGGGCGTGAGGAGATTGTAGTCGGTGGCTTGCTCAAAGGCGCGGGCGAGGCGCAACAGCCGCGCCTCGTCTCGGGGGTGGCCGATGAGTTGTAAGCCGATGGGCAAGCCCTCGCGCGTGAACCCGCAGGGCAAGGAAACGGCGCACAGGTCGAGGAGATTGACGGCGATGGTGTTGCGCAGGCAGAGGCCGTTGATGGGGAAATAGACATCGTCGCGGTCGATCTCGTCGAGAATTGGGGCGGCAAAAGGGGTGGTTGGGGTGATGAGAAAATCGACGTTTTCGAGGGCCGTGCGGGCTTTGCAGCGCAACTCGTCGCGTATTCTGAGTTGCCCAAGGAAGTCCGCGGCGAGGATATCGCGGCCGTCGAGTATGCGCGCCGAGACAATGGGGTCGAACTGATCGAAGTGCGCTTCGAGGTTGTGCCGGTGATAAAGGTAGGCTTCGACGGCCGTGGTGCTAGGCCCGCTGCGCCATTCGACTAGGTCGTCGAGCACTTCGAGCGATATTTCATCGACATAGACGCCGAGGTCGGCGAAAACGCTCGCTGAGGCGCGCACTGCTGCTTCGACTTCCGCATCGACATCCTCCCAGAAATACTCGCGCGGGAAGCACAGCCGCAGGCCGGCGACCTCGCCTTCCAAGTGATCCACAAGCGAATCACCGGGCAGGGGGTCCGCCATGGCTTGGCACAACAGGGCGCAGTCTTGCGCCGTGCGGCACAAAGGCCCGATGCTGTCGAGGGTCGGGTCGAGGGGCAAGACGCCGGTGTTGGGGAGCAAGCCAAAGGTGGGCTTGAGGCCGGTGAGGCCGCAAAAGGACGCGGGAATCCGCACTGAGCCGCCGGTGTCCGAGCCGAGGGCGGCCGGGGCCAGTCCAGCCGCCACGGCCACGCCCGAGCCAGAGGACGACCCGCCCGGCAGGCGGTGGATCTCGGGGTCCCAGGGGTTGACTGGGGTCCCGTAGTGATGGTTGACGCCGGTGCCGCCAAAAGCGAATTCCACGAGATGCGTTTTGCCCAAAAGCACGGCTCCCGCGGCAAAGAGGCGGCGGGCAATTGTGGCGTCGGCTGCGGCGATGTTGTCGCGCAGCAGGGTTGAGCCGCCGGTGGTGGGCAGGCCCGCGACATCTACGAGATCCTTAAAGGCGAGGGGAATGCCGTGCAGAGGGCCGAGGTAGGTGCCGGCCGCGATTTGCGCTTCGGCCGCGCGGGCTTGGGCGCGCGGCCGCTCGGATGTGACAGCGAGATAGGCGTTGAGCGCCGGATTGTATTGCTCAATGCGTTCTAGGTATAGATCGGTGAGTTCGAGTGGGGAAAGTTCGCCACGGCGGATCAGGGTGGCGAGTTCGGCGATGGGGGCAAAAGCTAGGGTGTCATCCATGAGGCGGCCTTTGCTCAGGGTTAATCCAACAGGGAAAATCCGGTATAGCCGAGTCGGTCTTCCGCGCCTTCGACGCCGCCTTGGGGAAAGTACTCCTGCCAGCGTCGGCTGACCTTTTGTGCCGTTTCTTCGTCCGTTATCAACTCGTCTGGATAGCCGGGTTTCATGCGGCAATCCAAGACGATCGGCGGCGTATAGCAGGGGTGGTGGCGACGGAGTTGGACGGCGGCGGCATACGTGTCGGCAGCCGGCTCAAAGCGGGTAAAGGTAGTCCAGAGAAAGGTGACGTTCTTGGTGGCCGCACTGGCGTCGTCAACTAAAAATACCAGCGGCCAAGCTGCGACGGCTCGGTCTGCGGCGAGGTGTTGGGCGTAGCCGGGATCTTCCGCGTACGTCGGGCCTTGTACTGCGAGGGCACCAGGGCAATAGACCTCGGCGGCGCGGGCACCGCCGGGCAGATCGCCGCTGAATTCTCCGGGCAATTCGTTGACTGGATCGCCCACGCCGATGAGGATTCCTTTGCTGCCTTGGTTCACGGCCGGTCCCGTGTAGTCGAGGGTGTCCATGGCGAGATTGGCGATGACGAAAAGGTCGGTTGCAAGCTGCGCCCGCGCTAGAGCATACGCGAGCACCTGCCGGAAGTCGCCCAAGTCCAAGGGGCGATCGATTACGACCAAGAACTTGGTGAGGTTGAGCTGGCCGCCGTCCTCGCCCAGGATGCGAAAGGCGAATTTCATGGCCTCGCGTGGGTAGCGCTCCTCGACGACGATGGCCGCCAGCGAGTGATAGCCGGTCTCGCCGTAGCTCCACATGGCCTTGATCGCGGGCATTACCAGCTTGCTCAGGGGTGCCATGAGCTGCTGGATGTAGGTGCCGAGGAACATGTCTTCCTGCGGCGGCTTGCCGACTACGGTGGCCGGGAAGATGGCGTCTTTGCGGTGGTAGAGGCGCTTAGCTTGGAGCACTGGGTAGTCGTGTTGCAGCGAGTAATAGCCGTAGTGATCGCCGAAAGGCCCTTCGGGGTTGCGCACGTGCGGCGGAACCACGCCTTCAATGGCGAATTCGGCTTCGGCGATCAAGGGCAGAGTGGAGCCTTGCACGCGGCGCAGGCGCTCGCCCTGCAACAGGGAGGCCAAAATCAGTTCGGGCAAGTCCTCGGGCAACGGCGCAATGGCCGCGAGGATCAGCGCCGGCGGCCCGCCGACGAAGATGACCAGCGGCAGGTCTTCGCCCCGCTGCTCGGCGACGTGGTAGTGGAAGCCGCCGCCTTTTTGGATTTGCCAGTGGACGCCGAGGGTCTGGGAGTCGTGGCGCTGGATGCGGTACATGCCGAGGTTGTGATGGCCGGTATCGGGGTGTTCGGTATAGACCAGCGGCAGGGTGATAAAGTGTCCGCCGTCTTCGGGCCAGGTTTTGAGCAGGGGGAGGCGCGCTAGGTCGGGCGGCGACTGCACGCACTCGCCGACGGGGCCCTTGCCGACGGTCTTCAACCCGACCTTGAGCGCGGCGGGGATCAGGTTTTTGTGCGGCCAGAGCTTGCCCGGCGAGAGCGAGGGCAGGTCTTGGGCGAGTTGCACTAGCTGCTGGATAAACTGCTCCGGCCTAGGGCCGAAGGCCAGCTCGACGCGCCGGGCCGTGCCGAAGAGATTGGTGACGCAGGGAAAGTCCGCGCCTTCGACTTGGGTAAAGAGCAGGGCCGGGCCAGCGGCGTCAAGGACGCGGCGGTGGATCTCGGCGATTTCGAGATCGGAAGAAACCGGGGCGTCAACGGTGACGAGTTCGCCTTCGCGGCGCAGGCAATCGAGAAATTGGCGCAGGTTGTGCATGGGCGGCCTAGAGCGGCAGGTGGAAGGTAGGGTTGGTCTTGAATATATTAAAAGTCTCAAAATCAAATTGCTAAAACATCTCCATCTCCGAAAGGTTTTCCATGACGGCGAGAAACGACGAGTTCGGGGCGCGCACCCGGCTGGAAAGCAGCGGCGGTAGCGGCGTCCTGTACCGCATTCAAAAATTAGAAGAAGATGGCGTAGCCGAAGTGAGCCGGTTGCCCTATTCGATCAAAATTCTGCTAGAGGCCGCGCTCAGGCAGTGCGACGGGTTTGAGATTACCCGCGAGGACGTCGAGCGCATTGCGCGCTGGAGTCCCGAGACCGCAGGCAAGGAAGAGATTCCCTTCAAGCCAGCGCGAGTGGTGATGCAGGATTTTACCGGCGTGCCCGCGGTGGTTGATTTGGCCGTGATGCGCGACGCCGTGGCCGATTTGGGCGGCGACCCCGAGAAGGTCAATCCCTTGATTCCGGTTGACTTGGTCATTGATCACTCGGTGCAGGTCGATTACTACGGCATCCGCGAGGCACTGGCCATGAACGCCGCGCGCGAATTCGAGCGCAACCGCGAGCGCTACGAGTTTTTGCGCTGGGGGCAGGAGTCGTTCGACAATTTTCGCGTGGTGCCGCCGGCTACTGGCATCGTGCATCAGGTCAACCTAGAATATCTGGCGCAGGTGGTGCAGGAGCAGGATGGCGAGTTCTATCCCGACAGCCTAGTGGGCACGGACAGCCACACGACGATGATCAACGGCCTCGGCGTCCTTGGCTGGGGCGTGGGCGGCATTGAGGCCGAGGCCGTGATGCTGGGGCAGCCGATCTACATGCTTTTGCCCGAAGTGGTCGGCGTCAAACTGACGGGTGCCTTGCCCACTGGGACGACGGCGACGGACTTGGTGTTGACGGTGGTGCAGATGCTCCGTGCGCACGGTGTGGTGGGCAAATTCGTCGAATTTTACGGGCCGGGCCTGAGCGAGCTGAGCTTGGCCGATCGGGCAACCCTTGCCAACATGGCACCGGAATACGGGGCGACGATGGGCATTTTTCCGGTTGACGAAGAGACGCTGGCGTATTTGGCACTCACCGGGCGCAAGAAGGCGGTGGTCGAGCGGGTCCGCGCGTACATGGAAGCGCAGGGCATGTTTTACCATGCCGAAACCCCCGATCCCATCTTCAGCGAGCACTTGGCGCTGGATATGGGCACGGTCGAGCCGAGCTTGGCCGGACCGACGCGGCCGCAGGATCGGGTCGCGCTCAAGGACGTGCCGAGTGCTTTCGCCGACTCGCTAACGGACCGCTTTGAGGTGGAGGACAGCGGCAAAAAGGTCGCCGTCGAATTGGGCGAGCAGGGCGCGGTCGAACTGGACCACGGCGCAGTACTCATCGCCGCCATTACCTCTTGTACGAATACTAGCAACCCGAGCGCGATGGTGGGGGCGGGACTGTTGGCGCGGAATGCGGCGGAGCGGGGACTCTCAGTTCCGGCCTACGTCAAGACCAGCTTGGCACCGGGCAGCCGGGTGGTCTCGCGCTACCTCGACGCGGCTGGCCTCACCGAGAGTCTAGAGGCCCTCGGCTTCCACACAGTTGGGTACGGTTGCACGACCTGTATCGGCAACTCGGGTCCTTTGCCCGAAGAAATCTCCACGGCCGTGGCCGACAACGATTTGGTGGTGTGTAGCGTGCTCAGCGGCAACCGCAATTTCGAGGGCCGGGTCCACGCGGTGACGCGGGCCAATTTCCTCGCCTCGCCACCGTTAGTCGTGGCCTACGCGCTCGCGGGCCGGGCGACGATTGACTTCGAGCGCGAGCCGCTGGGCCGCGACCAAGCGGGCCGCGAGGTGTTCCTGCGCGACATCTGGCCCTCGCAGGACCAGATCCGCGATGCAATTGTCCGCTCGCTGACGCCGAAGATGTTCGAGGAAGAATACGGCAATGCGTTCCGTCAGAACGAGACTTGGAACGCCATTCCCGTGCCCGAGGGCACGCGCTACGCTTGGGCCGAGGAGAGCACGTACATTCGCAAGCCGAATTTCTTCGACGGTCTCACCAAGGAGGTCCAGCCGATCCAACCGATTCAGGGCGCGCGCGTCTTGGCCAAGCTCGGCGACAGCGTGACTACCGACCACATCTCGCCGGCTGGTTCAATCGCCGCAGGCAGCCCGGGGGGCGAATATCTCGCCGACCGCGGCGTCGAGCGCAAGGATTGGAACAGTTATGGCTCTAGGCGCGGCAACCACGAGGTGATGATGCGGGGCACGTTTGCCAATATCCGCATCCGCAATGAGTTGGTGCCCGGCGTTGAGGGGGGCTATACGCGCCACCTGCCTTCAGGCGAGCAGATGACCATGTACGACGCGGCGATGCGCTACATCGAAGAAGGCGTGCCTTCGATCATTATTGCGGGCAAGGAATACGGATCGGGTTCAAGCCGCGACTGGGCTGCCAAAGGTCCCTTCCTGCAGGGCGTCAAGGCCGCAATCGTCGAGAGCTACGAGCGCATCCACCGCTCGAACCTGATTGGGATGGGCATTCTGCCGCTGCAATTTTCTCCCGGCGAGGACCGCCACGCGCTGGGGCTGACTGGCGAGGAGACATACGATATCGAGGGGCTCGACGACGACCTGCAGCCGGGACAGGTGTTGGAGGTGGTGGCCAAGAGCGCCGAGGGCGAGAAGCGCTTTGCGGTGCTATGCCGGATAGATACCCCTGTGGAGATTAACTACTACCGCAATGGGGGGATCCTACACGCAGTACTCAGGCGGATGGCCGAGTAGGGCCTGAGAGAGGATGCGATGAGTTCTTGTGTTGTTAAAGACGTCGTGCGCACCGTGCTACACGTGCCGTTCCACGAGCGCTGCGCCGACACCATGGAAGTCTATGGGCCGGGTTGGTCCATCGTCGAGTTGGTCGAAGTGGAGACCGAGGGCGGCGTTGTCGGCATTGGCGAGACGATTCAGGGATATACGTGGGGCCACTCGCGCGAGGCGGAGTTTGCCCGCGTGCGTGGCCAGAATGTTTTCGAGTTGCTGTGGGACGACTCGCTGGGGGCTGGCTTGCAGATGGCGCTGTTCGACGCGGCGGGCAAGCACTTAGGCGTACCCTGTCACCGGCTGATGGGGCCGCAGCACCGCGACGCCTGCCCGGTTTCTTGGTGGGCGCAAAGTATGCCGCCGGCAGCGTGGGCGGCCGAGGCGCGCGCGGCCGAGGCGCATGGCTTCACCACTATGAAGGTCAAGGCGCGGCCTTGGTACGATATTGCGGCGCAGTTACAGGCCGTGAATGAGGCCACTTCTCAGCACTTCAAGCTGGACGCCGACTTCAACACCATGTTGTTGGGGGTTGACCAAGCCGCCCCGCTCATTGGGCGCTTAGAGCGAGACAACGCCTGCCTCGCCATCGTCGAGTCGCCGATTCCGCAGGACGATGTGGAGGGCAACAAGCTCCTGCGGCGCAAGATTCAAAGTCCAATCGCCATGCACATAGGTCAGCCACCGCCCATGACGGCGATCCGCGAGGGCGTGTGCGACGGGTTTGTCATCGGCGGCGGGGTGAGTCGCGTCTTGAGCGACGGCAATTTGGCGGCGCGGGCGCAAATGCCGTTCTGGTTGCAGATGGTGGGTACTGGCCTGACGGCGACCTTTGCGGCTCACTTGGGGGCGGTGCTAAACCAAGCGCGCTGGCCGGCGATTCCCTGCGTCAACATCTATTCGCACGTTTTGGTGCAGGAGTTTGCCGTGGAGGGCGGACATCTGCGGGTGCCGGAGGCTCCGGGTTTGGGGGTCGAGTTGGATCGGGATGCTGTGGAGCGCTTGCGCGTCGAGCCGGACTTTGCGAAAGCGCCAGTGCGCCAAATACACGCCGTGCGCTGGCCCGATGGCCGGGAGTTGTGGGCACCGGGCGGAGGGTATCGCAGCGATTTTACCGCTGGCAAAATCACCGGTTTTTATCCGGGGATGGACCTCCAAGTGTGGCTCGACGACGGCAGTGAAGAATTTGATCGAGAGTACCGGGAGCGGTTTCCGGAGCGAGCTTAGGGCGTCACTTGAGCACGGCGACGGCTAAGGGCGAGAAAGATAATAGGGTAGTGGTTGCGTTTGAAATATAAGGCTTGTTTTTGGGGCACCCACTAACGTTCCTTTCCGTACCACTTGAGACGCCATTGCCGAGTATCATCGATGTTTCCGAAAAAATTTTCCTCTACTTGAAAAATTACATATCCATGCGTCTTCACATCATCTGCCAATGACGCAGCTTCTTTTATCGCCTCGCTCAGGGTTTCGGCTTCCACGATAACTTCAAACGATGATTGCTCTTGAGAAGATATAATTTTAGCCATCTTTGGCTCCTATACTTTGGGAATTTAGGTAGTGGGTGCCCAAGAAGACCGCCTCCGATTTCAAACGCAACCAATACCCATGCTTGGGTGGCTGCTCGTTCCCTCTGGTAGCGTTATGTGCTGTATGCGTCGTGCTGTTGCCTTGTAGAAACGATGCCGTTCCTCAGAGGTAACAGCACCGCTCACTTGACCAAGGCGGCAATTTGCTTGAACTCGGCCGTACCCGCCTGCTGCAGCAATTCAAATAGACACATTTCCACCGCGGTGATCTGCGCGCCAGCGGATGCCATTTTTTGCAGTCCCAACTCCTTGTTCTCGACTGTGCGCGAGGAGACGGCATCGGCGACGACTTCGACTTGGTAGCCCGAGTCCAGCAAATCGCGGGCTGTTTGATAGACGCAGATGTGGCTTTCGATCCCGGCCAAGAGAATCTGGCGTCGGCCGCTCTGGCGCAGTTGGGTTTGGAAAGCGCTGAGGCCGCAGGCGCTAAAACAGGTCTTGGCCAGTGGCTCTTGGTTGGAGAGCAGGTCGGCGACCTCGGGAATGGTGGGGCCAAGCCCTTTGGGGTACTGCTCCAGCCATAGAATGGGCAACCTTAGGATCTGCGCGCCTTGGACGAGAATCTGGAGTTGGCGGTAGAGTGCCTCGCGCTCGTGCATCAGCGAGGCCAGCTTGCCCTGAATGTCGATGAGGACGAGCGCGGTGTGGTCGCGGCTGAGCATTAGATGTATCCGGTCGAGCCGTCGGGACGCGTCGGGCTGGAGCGTTCCCAATGGATGTATTCGTTGTCGGCGATGGCTTCTTCGTTGACCTCGACGCCTAGCCCCGGCCGGTCTGGTCGCAGCTCCAAGTAGCCGTCTTTGGGCAGATAGGGTTCGTCCACCCAGTCGTTCCACTCGGATTCGGTCGGCAGGAGGTATTCGAGGATTTTGAAGTTGGGTGCCGAGGCGCAGAAGTGTAGATTGACCGCAGTCGCCAACGGCCCCATGGGGTTGTGCGGGGCGATGCTGATGTAGTGGGCTTCGGCAATGGCGTTGATCTTGCGCATTTCGAGCAAGCCGCCGCAGACGCAGATATCGGGTTGGATGATGTCGGCACCTTGGCTGGCGATTAGGTTGAGAAACTCAAAGCGGGCGTAGAGGCTCTCGCCGGTGGCCAGCGGCACCTGCATTTGCGATTTGAGACTGGTCCACGCCGGAATGTGCTCGGGGCGCAGCGGCTCTTCGTAGAAAAAGGGGTCGTACGGCGCGAGGGCGTTGGCTAGCTGCAAGGCGCGAATCGGCTCGAAGATCTTGGCGTGCGGATCGAAGGCAAACTCCCAGTCGTCGGGGCAGTTGACGCGCAATTCTTCAAAATACTTGGTCGCCTCGGCACAGACTCGGCCCCAGCGGTTGGCGTCGGGGTCGAGTTGATAGGGGCTGGTTTTGAAGGCGGTGAAGCCGTATTCCTCGTTGAGGCGCCGAGCTTGATCGGCGGCCTCTTTGCCGTCGCGGCCGCCGATCCCGCGGTACACGCGCACCCGGTCGCGGGCGTGGCCGCCCAAAAGCTGATAGACCGGCACGCCCGCGGCTTTGCCGGAGATGTCCCACAGCGCGTGGTCGATGCCGGAGATGGCCGACAGGCCGATCCCACCCGGGGGAAAGCGGAACTGCTGGTGTAGCTTCATCATGATGAACTCGATCCGCCGAGGGTCGATGCCCTTGATGAGCTCAAAGCAATAATCGACGGTGGGGCCGACGGCTAGGTCGGGGCCGATGGAGTAGGTCTCGCCCCAGCCGGTGATGCCTTCGTCGGTCTCGACCTTGACCAAGACGCGGGGGCGGTTGCCGAAGCGGGCGATGATGGGAGTGATGGCAGTGATTTTCACGGTAGGTCTCGCTATTAGAAAAAGAGTGGATAAGGGGCGCTTTCTGCTTCGCGTTTGATCAGGCTCATCAGCTCCATTGTGTGGTAGTCGCCCCACATGGCCGCCTCGTCGCAGGGGATTTTGCGGTCTTGGGGCACGTAGTCCCAGCCGTTGGGGCGATGGTAGATCGCATGGAGGGTGATGCCTTGGTGCTGGGGATCGACGGCGAGATACGGTTCCTCTAGCAGGGCGCGGGCAATGGTGAAGGCCGCGGCGCGATAGCGCGTCCCTTTCGCTTCGTCTCCCTTGGACAAATAGTAGTTGCCCAAGCGCAAATAGCCTTGGCCACAGATGGCCGCAGCCGAGCTGTCGAGCGGTTCGGCGTCGTTGTACGGGTCGGAGGGCTGGTCAGTAATCTCGCCAAAGGAGGCGACTCCGGGCGCGCCGGTGTCCCAGAAGGGCACGCCGTCGGCAAAGCTGTTGGCAATGTGGAATTCAGCGGTGGCTAGGGCGGCTTTTTCCATGGTTTGCACGAGGTCGGCCTTGGTGCCGAATGGTTCGACGTCGGCCTCGCCGAGTGTGGCGAAATACTCTAGTTGCTCGGCGTAGCCCGTAAGCACCCACGACAGGCCGCGAGTCCAAGTTGAAAACGGGGTGTAGCCCTGCTGGGTGCTGGGGCAGCGATACTGGCCGTCGCGGGTGTTGAAGATGGATTCGTGAACTACGCGGCCGGGTGTGTCAAACGCGTCGCGACCCTCGCCGTAGTACACGTTGAAGCGGGCGTTGGTCTGGGCGTGTTCGATCAAGCGGCCGAGCAGACTGATGCGCTTGTCGCCTTCGCCCATCAGCGCGTGGCCTAGCTGGTGCGCCGTCCCCAAGATGCGCAGCGAGCGCATGGTGTCGGAAAAGAGCGAATGCGGGCCATTGAAGGAGTGGATGAAACCCGTGCCGTACGCGGTCTCGGTCCAGCGCGCGGCTTGTATGGCACCCGACAGCTTGATGGCCAACTCGTAGAATTCCAACTCGCGCTGATCGTGCGGAATGCGGCCTTCGAGCATCAGGCGGCGCAAGTTGCCATAGGTGGAGAGGTTGTTGAAGCCGTGGTCGTGGACGCCGACGTGCGAGACGTGCGGTGCCATGTGCGCGATGGTGTGGTCGCGGCCGAGCGCGAGGAAGCGCGCGTCGTTGGTCATGTCGTACTGCAGGATGGCGCAGCCGTATTGGAAGCCTTGGGTCCACTCGGTCCAGCCTCGGGTGGTGTAACGCCCCTGCTGGGTGAAGACTGGGGTGCCGCGATCCGGGTCCCAAGTGCTGTCGAGATCGAGGATCTTGGCGCTAGTGAGGGTTAAAAAGCGCTGGATTGACGGTAGGAGCTTTTGGGCGTTCAGGTCTTGGTCTGGTTTCACGGGGCGATTCCTTTGGCTTGGGCAGCGAGAAGATAGGAGGGGCGTGGAGGTGGGTCAATGCGGATTGGTGGGGCGTTGGTCGCTTGCTTATTTTTTTTCGCCGCACAGACGAGGCCAAGGAGAAGTCACGTGAGCATACCCGACGAAGGCATTGCCTTAAAAGTAGTAGAGACCGAGGGCATTACCCGCCGAGAGTACCCCCTGACAAGGGGCGTCCCCCTACCGCAAGGTGCCGTAACAGGCGTGGAAAACCTGTCTTTGCAGGATGCACAGGGCCAAGATGTCCCAGTGCAGGTACGGGTCTTGGGCCGCTGGCCGGACGAGAGCGCGAAGTGGGTCTTGGTGGATTTTCAGGCCGATGTGGAAGCGGGGCAAGAGGCCGTGTACACCTTGCGATACACGGACCAAAAAGCCGCGGCGAGCGTCCAAGGCGTGGAAATCGCCGAGCGGGAAGATCGCTTTGAGGTGTGTACTGGACCCCTGCGCTTTGGCATTGGCAAAAAGGCATTCGCGCTTTTTGACGGGGTAGAGCTAGGGGACCGAACTGAAGGGTCGTTTGTCTCCGAGGTAGAAGTCACACCTCGGGGCGGCGGCGACGCTTGGGCTAAAATCTCCGAGTCCGAGTTCGCCGGAGGAACGCAGCGGCGGATCTACGGGATGGGGGGCACGTGTCTGGCGTCAGAGGGGGTGGAGGAATACGCCGTCGAGATCGAAGAGGCCGGTCCCTTGCGGGCGGTGATTTGCTGCCGGGGGGCCTACGAATCAACCGCGCCCATGCACCACTACGCTGGCTATCGCCCGCTGCGCTTTGCGACGCGGATCTACGCCTATGCTGGCAAGGCGCAGGTACGGGTGGTGCATACGGTGATCGTCACCTGTAATCCGCGCGAGACCGAGGTCGAGGAACTGGGCTTGCGCGTCCCGATCTTGCCCAAAGGCAGCGGAACTTGGTGCGTCGGGGCTGAGCGGGTTATGGAGGGGCCTTGGGTCCCCGAGCGCTATGCCTTGCTCTCGCAGCGGCTGGACAATCACTTCTATTGGGAGGAATACGAGGGCGTTGAGCGGGCCGTGCGGGCCGAGGGCGAGCGGGCCGAGGGCTGGATTTGCGTTGAGAACGGCCGCGTCGGCGTTGGCGTCGCGCTGCGCTACATGGCCGAGGAGTATCCCAAGGCTCTCGGCCTAGGTGCGCAAGGCATTGACGTGTTCTTTTGGCGCGATCCAGAGGGCCGACGGCTCAGTTGCAAACGCTACGCCGAGGAGGTGGCTTGGCACGAGGGCGAAGGGGTCTATGCCGACGGCACGGGCACGGCGAAGAGCAGTGAGTTTTTCGTCGACTTTTTTCGCGCCGGTTCCGCCGATGGCGAACGGTTGCAGGGCCTTTTGCACCCGCCACAGGTGAGCGTCGCGCCGGATTGGGTGGTGCGGAGCGGGGCGGTCGGTGGCTTGGCAACCGGCGCGGAATTCCCGCGCTCCGACCGCATGTTGACGGGCTTTGTCGCCTGGATGGAAAGGCACATCGAGCGCTATCGTTGGAAGGGTTTTTTCGATTGGGGCGACGTGATGGCCACGTGGGAAGAGAGCGAGGGCGGCTGGCGCTTCAAGGGCCGCTGGGGTTGGTGCAACAGCGAATGGGATCCGCGCCACGCCGTGTGGTTGCAGTACTTGCGCACGGGCGAGGGGCGCTATTACGCGCTCGCCGAGGCCATGACCCGGCACTCGCTGGACGTAGATACCTGCCACTATCACCCGTTGCGGCCCTACATGGTCGGCGGCTGTTTCCGCCACAGCATGGACCACTTTGGCGACGAGCCGTGCGCTTCGCACACCTTTATCGACAACTGGGTGGATTACTACTACTTGAGCGGCGACGAGCGGGCGCGGGAGGTCTTGCACGAAGCCGGAGAATTTCTCCTGCGCTACCGCTGGAGCGAAGACCCGCGCTACAGCTTCAGCTTGCGCTCCATCGGCAACGCGTTGCGGGGCTTGCTCTATCTGTACGAGCTGACCGGAGAAGACCGCTTTATGCGCCGTGCCGAAGAGGTGTACGACGCAATAGCGCGAGGCCAAAACGAGGACGGCAGTTGGCACAAGCGCTTCCAGGTATCCACTGAGGCCAAGCTGCCCGACCAAGGGCCGTACGGCATGGCCACCGAGGGCACGACCCTCGCGGTGGAAATGGGGACGGCGATCCCGTTTAGCGCCGAAGAGTACCTCGCGCTAGGGGGAAGCTTTAGCTCGTTAAAGCCAGTTTTGCCCTACGAGGAGCAAAAGGGCTATCAGACGCACTATTTGATGGTCGGCCTAGAGCGGCTACACAGAATGACCGGGCGCGCGGATGTGGCCGAGGTTTTCGTGCGGGCCGTCGATTGGTTTTGCGGCGGCAAAGGCGTCTTTGACGCTGAGTTTGCCCGTGCCCAAAGTTACCACGGCGTGCTCTGCGGCTCGCTGGCGTACGCTTGGCGGCTGACTGGGGAGCGGGGCTATCTGGAGGTGGGGTGCGCAGTGCTGGCCGAATTGATTGACCAGCAGGACTGGAGCGACCGCCCCGACTACCGGGGCGCGGTGGCTATGCACCCGACCGCGTTGAGCTTGGTGTTTTTTGGCGTGCCGTCGCTACTGGGGGCGCTTGCAGAAACAGGATTGGAGGAGGTACCGTAATGGATCGACCCAATATCATTCTCATTATGACCGACCAACAGCGCTTCGACACGATCGGTGCTTGGGGCTACGACTACGCGATTACGCCGGCGATGGACCGCTTGGCCGCGGAGGGGCTTTCCTTCCGCAATGCCTTTTGTCCGGGCGCGACCTGCATTGCCTCGCGGGCGGCGATTTTCACGGGTATGTACCCGCACAATACCGGTGTGTACAGCTTTGACCACTGGGCTGACCACCGCAATTGGGTGCAAGACCTCAACGACGCGGGTTATCACTGCGTCAACATCGGCAAGATGCACTTTGCTCCGCGCGATGTCGCCGGGGGCTTCCACGAGCGGGTCGTGGTGGAAAATCCCACCAGCAAGAACCTCGACATGGGTGGGGCCGACGACGATTGGGGCCGCTATTTGCGGATTCACGGCTTGGAGCGGCCCAACGATCGCAACAAGACCGATCCCGATTGGCTGCAGAAATACCAAGGCGTCCCTTGGCACTTGGAGGAGCGCTTTCACTCGGATGTCTTTATCGGCGACTCGGCCCTTACTTGGATCCGCGATTACAAGGGCCAGTCTCCGTTTTTCTTGCAGGTGGGTTTTACCGGCCCACACGAGCCGTGGGACCCGCTGCCGAGGCATCTGGAGCAATACGCGGAGCGGCCAATGCCCCCGCGCGTGCTGCGCGAGGGCGAGTTAGACGACAAGCCGCCCCAGCACGCGGCGCAGAGAAAGATGCACGCTGAGACTGAGCACGAGTCCGCGATCGACATGTTCTCGCCCAGCGAAGAGGACATCGCCCACATGCGGCGGCACTACTACGCTAAGATTACCACGGTGGATGAGAAGTTGGGCGAGGTCCTCGATGCGCTGCAGGCGCGGGGTTTTCTGGACAATAGTCTGCTGATTTTCTGCTCGGATCACGGCGAGCTGTTGGGCGATCACGGACTGGCGTATAAGTGGCTGATGTACGATCCGATAGTACATGTGCCGCTGATTGTGCGCGACAGCCGACAGACGCAAAAGGGCGGCGAGATCGGCGACTTGGTCTCGCTGATGGATTTGGGGCCGACGATTCTAGAAGCGGCGGGCGTGGAGGTGCCTAGTTATCTGGAGGGACGTTCGCTGCGGCCATACTTGGAGGAATCTGAGGATTGCGCGCCGCGCGAGTGGGTGTTCTGCGAGGACAACTATCAGGTGATGATGCGCGGCCAGCGGCACAAAATGGTCTATTACATCGGCCAAGATCAGGGCGAGCTATACGACTTGGAGCAGGATTCGCACGAGCTGTGGAATCTCTGGGGACGACCCGAACATCGAGAACTGCAAAGCGAGCTTACGGCCCGTTTGCTGCGCTGGCTCGCCGCGAGCACGTACTACAATGCTGGCTATCGCCGCCAGCGCAGCCGGCAGTACGCAATGCGCTGGCCGCAGCCAGACGACGCGTTTTTACACGGGGCACGGGCACAGCAGGTGCCCCGTTCGTTTGATCTCTAAGATTCGGCTAAGAACCCGGCGAGCAGATCAACGGCGTCTTCTCGATCTATTTTGCCGGTGTTGATCGTCAGATCGTAGAGCAGGGGGTCGTTCCAGTCGGCGTTGTGGAAGTTGCGCAGGTAGCTCTGACGCCACTGGTCGTGTTGCTCGATGAGTCTCTGCGCTTGCTCGCGATCCATGTCGCGGCTCTGTATCAAGCGTTCGATTCGCGTTTCGGGCGGGGCGATGATTTTGACGTGACAGGCATTGGGGAAATCGGCGAGGACGACTTGGCTGGCCCGACCGACGACGACGGCCCTACCGCTTTGGCCGAAATCCTGTACAAGGGTCGTGATGAGTAGCTGGTACGTACCTCGGTCGAGGTACGTCGCTTCGCTGACCTCGTGATCGCGCATGTGGGGAAACTCGAGCCCAAACTCGGGCGCGTACGCGGCAGCCGATAAGGGGAATGTCCCCGGAGCGACTTCGGGCACGAGCAATTTCTTGAGGAAAAATCTGAGCCGGCCCTCCCCCTTCTCGTCGTAGCGCTCAACCTCTTCGACCGAAGTATCGGTGATGCTGGCGATCTCTTCGACGAGGCGGCGGTCGATGAATTCGTAGTCTAGCTTTGCAGCCAACTGCTCGGCGATCCAGTCGCCAAAGCTGCCGAGCTGACGGGCAACCGTGATGACATTCATGGCGAGTCTCTTAGGTTGGAGTGAGTGCTCAGGTACCAGCTTGTACTCATCGTGTAAAGAGTATAAAAGGCGAGTATTTGCCGTGTCAACGTTTTTCCAATCGGCCTAACTGCGGTCCCAAGCGGATGGAATGGGTTTTGACGAGGCAGTAGATCGAGTCGCCGATGCTGAGTTGCATTTCCTCGATGGCTTCTGGAGTCGTCTTGGCGGCCAGCCGCCGCCCGACATCCACGTAGATGAGTTGTTTCCCTCCCACATCGGCGATTGCGCTGATGGTCCCCTGCAACGCATTGCGCACGCTCAGCCCTTCGGGTCGCTGGCGAGCGAGGACGATGTCGTCGGCGCGGATGCCGATGAAGAGGCGACTGCCAACGGGTTGGTCGCAGTAGGGAATTTTGAGTTGCTGACCGTGGCACAGGACCTCGCAGACACCCCGCTCCGCGTCGGTCGCCGCAATTTCCACGTCGAGGACGTTTTCAAAGCCGTGTTCTTCGACTAGCGGCAGGACTTGGGGATGGGCGGCGATGGTGAAGAAGTCGCCGTGCGCGACGACTTGGCCGCGCTCGAGGACCACGACTTGGCTGGTGAGTTCGAGAATTTCGGCGACCGAGTGGCTGACGTAGAGAATGGGAATCTGCAGGGCGTCGCGCACGTGGCACAAGTAGGGAATGATGCGGTTTTTGAGGCCCTGATCGAGCGAAGCCAGCGGTTCGTCCATCAGCAGTAGGCGCGGGGAAGTGAGAAGGGCGCGGCCCAAGGCGACGCGTTGGCGCTCACCACCGGACAGGTGCCCCGGTCGCCGCTTGAGCAGGGAGCCGATTTCGAGCAGATCGACGATCTGGTCCAAGGCAAAGCGGCGCGCCGCTGTCGGTAGCAGATCGCGACCATAGCACAGGTTTTCCTCAGTGCTCATATGTGGAAAGAGCAAGTCGTCTTGAAATACGTAGCCGATGCGGCGGTGCTCGGGCGGCAAATCGATGCACTGGGCCGAGGAGAAGAGGGTTTGGCCGTCCAAGGATATTTCGCCGGCGTCCGGCCGCACTAGTCCGGCGACCGCGTTGAGCAGCGAGGTCTTGCCCGCACCCGATGGCCCGTAGATGGCGGTGACGGCGTGGTCGCACTCGATATCGATGTCGAGGGCGAAGGGGCCTAGTTGGCGTTGGGCGCGGAGGCAGAGCATTGCTAATTCGAGCGCAGGCGACGGGCCGACCACTCGCTGGCCACGAGAGCCAGCAGCGAGAGTGCGACTGACAGCAGGACCAACCCAACCGCGCGGCTTTCTCCGTCTGGTTGGTTGAGGTACGTGTAAATGGCCGAAGGGATGGTGCGGGTTTGCCCGGCGATATTGGCCGCAAAAATAATGGTCGCGCCGAACTCGCCCAACGAGCGGGCAAAGCTCAACAGCGAGCCGACCAGCAGGCCAGGAGCGGCGAGGCGCACGGTTACGGTCAAAAAGGTGCGCACCGGACCCGCCCCGAGAGTGCGGGCGACGCGCTCTAGGCGTGGGTCCACGCTCTCAATCCCGAGGCGCACGGAGCGCAGCATCAGGGGAAAGCCAACCACGGCTGAGGCCAGCACTGCGCCCTTCCAGTCGAAGGCCAACTGGAGGTCGAAGACTGCGAGCACCGGGCCGAAGAGACCGCGGCGGCCAAAAAGCAACAGGAGCAGATAGCCGGTGACCACCGGCGGCAGGACCAGCGGCAGGTGGCAGAGGCCATCGAGCGCGATCTTGAGCGGAAACTCCCGCCGGGCCAGCAGCCAGCCCAACAACACGGCCGGCAACAAGCTCAGCAGCACGCAGCAAAAGGCCACGCGCAGCGAGAGCAACAGAACCTGTACTTCCTCAGCGCTGAACACGGTGATTGCCCAAAAAGGTAAAGCCGTATTTGCGGAAGATGTCGGCGGCCGTCTCCGAGCTGAAAAACGCTAACAGGCTGCGGACCTGCGCGTTGGCGCGGCCCTTGACGATGGCCGCTGGATAGACGATGGGGTGGTGCAGTGAGTCTGGTACTGTCCCTAGGGTTATTACGCGGTCGCTTTGGGCTGCGTCGGTGGCGTACACTAAGCCCACGCCGCACTCGCCGCGCTCGACGTATACCAGGGCAGCGCGGACGTCGGGCGCGGGTGCGATGCGGCTTTTAATCGTCAGCCACCAGCCCAACTTCTCTAGGGCTTGGCGGGCGTACTGGCCGGCCGGGACGTGATCGGGGTCGCCGAGGGCCAAGCGGCCAGCGAAAGCGCCGGCAAAGTCGAAGTCTCTTGCCCAGCGGACGGCGAACGGCGCTTCCTTGGGTGCAATGACCACGAGGGCGTTGCCGAGGAGATCGACGCGGGTGCCTTGCTCAATGTGCTGGTGCGCTTGGAGGTAGTCCATCCACTCGGCATTGGCAGAAAAGTAAATGTCGGCTGGCGCACCTGCTGCGATCTGTTTGGCTAGGGTTGAAGAACTGGCAACCGACAGGCGCATCCCCTCGTAGCGGGTGGCTAGCTCTGAGAGTGCAGAACTTAGGCTAGCGGCGGCGAACACGCTTTGGGCCGCGGCCAGCGCGGGGCAGAGCAAGAGCAGTACGCTAAGTGTGCGTAGGGTCATGGTGCCAGAAATCGGCCAGCGACTGGGCGATGTGGGCTGGATTGCGGACGGAATGCACTGGGTGCCAAGAGGAGGGAAAGAGCTGGCGGTAGCGGCTTTGCGCAAAGCGGCGATCGACGAGGAGGATTGCGCCTCGGTCGCTGGCGGTGCGGATGACGCGGCCGGCGGCCTGCAACACGCGGTTCATGCCCGGATAGACATAGGCGTAGGCAAAGCCGGGAATCTCGCGCTCGTCGAAATAGTGGCGGATCAGGTCGCGCTCCAAGCACAGTTGCGGCAGCCCAACGCCGACGACCACTGCCCCGACTAGCCGCTCGCCGACTAAATCGATTCCCTCGCCGAAGACGCCGCCCATCACGGCGAAACCCACTGTGTACTGTTCGGCCTGCAACGGCTCCGCGTCGAATGCGGAGAGGAATGCCTCGCGCTGGCGGTCGGACATGCCGCTTTCTTGGACGAGAAGGTCGATGTCCGGGTGCGCCTCGGCAAAGCGCGTGGCCACCTCCTCCATGTATTTGTACGAAGGGAAAAAGGCGAGGTAGTTGCCCGCGCGCTGGCTGACGAGGGCGGCGATGGACTCGGCGATGTCGTCGTAGCTCTCGCCGCGCTTTTTGTACGTCGTCTCAATGTGGTCAGCCAGCAGCAGGCGCAGGTGCTCGGGCGGGAAGGGCGAACCAAGGCTCAACAGGGTATCCCCCTCCTCGCCGCCGAGCAGGTCGCGGAAGTACGCCAGCGGCGAGAGCGTGGCCGAGAAGAATACAGCGGCACAGCCGCGCGCTAGCGCTTGGCGGATATTGTGCGCTGGATCGAGACAGAAGAGACGGAAGCGAATATCCCGCCCCTGTTTTTCGGTGTATGTGGTATAGTGCTCGTCGAACAGCTCGCCGATGCGCTCAAAGCCCAACAACCGGAAGTAGCACTCGATCAATTCGTCCCAAAAAGGCAAGGCCGCACCCTGCTCTAGGACTTTCTCGGCCGCGCGGAGGACGTTGTGGACCAGTGCCATCAGGTCCGTCGATAGCTGCGGGCTGATCCAGCTCTCGCCGTCGCCTTCCTGTTCCACCTTCTTGCCGAGCTTGGCAAAGTAGCGGTTGAGGGCGTCGAGCTGCTTGCTCAAGTCGGGATGCGTCTTGCCGACCAAGCGCTTGAGCCCAGAGATCTCGGTCTTGCACAGATCGGCCGAGAACATTTCGCGCGCCCGGTCGACGAGATTGTGCGCCTCGTCAATGAGAAAGGCGTATTGCCCGCTGGCGTCTTGGAAGAAGCGCTTGAGGAAAGCGCGTGGATCAAAGACGTAGTTGTAATCGCAAATGATGACGTCGGACCACAGCGCGAGGTCCAGCGAGAACTCAAAGGGGCACACGGTGTGCTTTTGCGCACATTCCTCAATGAGGGTCCGGGTGAAGGCGTCGTGGGTGAAAATGTCCTCAAGGGCGTCGTTGATGCGGTCGTAGTAGCCGCGGGCGAATTCGCATTGCTCGGGATCGCAGGTGCTGTCGCCGTTGGGTTTGAAGCAAATCTTGTCGCGGGCCGTCAGCGTCAGGCTCTTGATGCATGCGCCCCCGCCGCGCAGGTCGTCGATGGCCTTTTCGGCGACTTTGCGCCCGCTGGTCTTGGCCGTCAGGTAGAAGATTTTTTCGGCATGACCCAAGCCGAGGGCTTTGGCCGCTGGGAACAGGGTCGAGATGGTCTTGCCGATGCCAGTGGGTGCCTGGGCGAAGGCCCGACCGCGGCCGTCGATAGAGCGATAGGTGGCCGCAGCCAGATCGCGCTGGCCGGGTCGGTATTCGGCAAAGGGGAATTTGAGTGCTTCAAGCGAAAGATCGCGTTCGGCACACCATTGGTGATAGATGCGTGCCCAATGCAGGTAGCGCTCGATGAGATCGGCGCAAAACGCCGCCAGTTCGTCGAGCGCAAAGGTGCGGCGATCCTCGTGGCGCTCATAGGTATCTAACTGAAGGTACGTTAGCTGGATGTCGATGGCGTCGAGGCCACTTTGCTCGGCGACCATAAAGGCGTAGAGCTTGGCCTGCGCCCAGTGCGCCGGATTTTCAGGGATCTCGTCGAGGTCGGCCTCGGTGGTCTTGATTTCCTCGATGAGTACGGCGTCGTCTTCGACGAGCAGACCGTCGATGCGGCCGCTTATTTCGAGGGTGATCTCGTCGGTTTCGACTAGGTAGGAGATGGGCACTTCCGCCTGATAGTCGGCGGGGCGGGCGCGTTGGATCTTCTGGTGGCCGCGGGTGCCTTCGACCAAGCGATCGGGACGGGAAAATCCACCGAAAACCAGATCGCCGGAGCGCAGCACGAAGCCGACCAGTTCGCGCACAGAGGTTTTGAGCAGGCGCGGGGGCATGGTGTTATAATATAGGGCCGCTATTAGGCACTTGCATTTTCACAGGAGACGATGATGAGTCAATCCGTAGTTTTAGGCGTCATTGGCGGGTCGGGGCTGTACCACATAGAAGGGGTCGAAACGATTGCCGAGCATCGGTTAGATACACCCTTTGGTGCGCCTTCGGACGCTATCGTCGAGGCGCGCATCGACGATAACACGGTGCATTTCCTACCGCGACATGGCCGAGGGCATCGGCTGCTACCAAGTGAAGTGCCCTCACGTGCCAATATCCACGCGCTCAAGCAACTAGGTGTGAACCACGTTTTGGCCATCAGCGCCTGCGGCATCATGCAGGAGGATATCCGGCCTGGGGACATGATCGTGCCCGACCAGATTTTCGACCGCACGCGCGGACACCGCCCATCGACGTTCTTCGGCGACGGGATCGTCGGCCACGTGATGTTTGCCGACCCGTTCTGCGAGACGTTACGAGGCGAGGTCATCGCGGCGGCGCAGGAGGCAGGTGCCAACGTCCACGAGGGGGGCACGTACCTCTGTATGGAGGGTCCGGCCTTTTCCAGCCGCGCTGAGTCGCATTTCTACCGCAACGCCGTGGGCGCGGCCGTGATCGGCATGACCGCTCTGCCCGAGGCTAAGCTGGCGCGCGAGGCGGAAATGTGTTACGCACTGCTAGCGACGGGCACGGACTACGACTGTTGGCACGAGGAGGAGGAAGATGTGACCGTCGATCAAGTGCTAGCGGTGCTGCGGGCCAACAGCGCCTTGGCCAAGCAGGTCGTCTCTGAGGTTGCCACGCGCCTACCGGCTGAATCCGCTTGCCCTTGTTTGCGCGCGGCCGAAAGCGCCATCATCACCGATCCAGCGGTGATTTCGCCAGAGGCGAAGGAGCGGCTCTGGGTGCTCTACGGAAAGTACCTAGACTGATGAATAATCCCTTCAGAATAGCGGTCGTAGGCGTCGGCCGGATTGGCGCATTCCACGCCCGCCACGTCCAAGAGTTGGCTAGCGAGCGGGGCGATTGCGCGTTGACTGCCGTAGTGGACGGCTACGGCGACTTGGCCGCCGAGGTTGCGGCTCAGCTACAGGCTGGTCAAGAAACGGCGATTAGTGTTTTCAAAGACGTAGAGGAACTAGTCGCCGCCGATGCAGCCGACGGCGCGTTCATTGCCTCGCGCACTGAAAACCACTACCGCGAGGCCCAGACCTTAATCGACGCGGGCTGGCGGGTGCTGATGGAAAAGCCGCTGACGCACTCTTTGGCCACTGCGCGAGAGTTTGCCGCCTATCTAGACGCCGACGCCTTTCGCCGCACGGCGCTGATGCAGGCTTTTATGCGCCGCTTTGACGAGCCGCTGCTGCGGGCCAAAGCCCTGTTGGATCAAGGCGCGGTCGGCGCGCCGTTCAAGATCGTCTCGATCCTCGAAGATCCAGTGCCACCGCCCGAGGGGTACAATAGCTCTGGCATACTCTCGGATATGGCGGTGCACAATATCGACGAGATCCTTTGGCTCGGCGGGCAGCAGCCCGAGCGGTTGGCTGGTTTTGGCAGCCTGCTTTACAACCAACAGCACACAGACGTCAAAGAGGATTTCGACGATGCGCTCTTGCAGATGTACTTTCCCGAGAATCTGGTCGGCCAAGTGACGGTGAGCCGCAACCACGTGGCCGGGTATCGCAATGAGACGTGGGTTTACGGGACGGAGGGGTTGGTGCATGTGGGGGCCTTTGGTGAGGACTCGCTCTCGGTGGAAGTGGATGCCTTTGGGCGGCAGGGCTTAATCGAGCGGCGGGAATTTGCCCTGCGCGATTACGGCGCGGAAGTGCCGTTTTTTATCGAACGCTTCGGGCCGGCGTACAAGGCCGAAGTGGCCCACTACATCGACCAGTGCCGCGCTGGAGTGCCCTTTGCCGTGGATCACCGCGATGGGCTGAGGGCGCTGGAGATCGCGATGGTGGGGAGTGGGGCGTTGCAGGGACGTGAGGGGGGTGTAGCGATATGAAAGTTACGAGGATCGAGACCCTGCGGGCCAGCCGCTTTATCTACGTGCGAGTGCACACCGACGAGGGCATATCGGGTGTCGGCGAGTTGCACCCCGCAAGCGGTACCAGCGGCACGCCGTTTGCGCCCATTGCGGCGGTGGATTACTGCGCCGAGTACCTAATCGGCAAGGATCCTCTCCACATTGAGCGCAACTGGCAGCACATGTTCCGCCGCTGCGTGTTTCGCGGCGGCGCAGACACTATGGCCGCGATTGGTGCAATCGACATCGCGCTGTGGGATATCAAGGGCAAGGTAGCCGAGCTACCCGTCCATTCGCTGCTGGGCGGTCCCACGCGGGAGCGCGTACGCGTGTACTCGCATCTGCATGGCGACTCCCCGGCGGAGTTGGCCGAAGACGCCCGGCGCATGGTCGAAGCTGGCTACACAGCCTTGCGCCTCTATCCGTTCGGTGCCTTTGCGGCCGGCGAGGGCACAAGCCTAGAGCAACTGTCGTTCCGCGGCATGGCTAAGCACGCCGCGGCTACCCTGCAGGCGGTGCGCGACGCCGTGGGTGACGAGATCGATCTCATGGTGGATGTGGTCAACCGCCTCACGCCGCCGGAGGCCATCGAGGTAGCCAAGGCGCTCGAGCCCTATGGCCTGTTTTTTTTCGAGGACCCTATCGAGCCGGAGAACATGGATGCGTGGGGCCATGTCGCGGCCAATATGCCGGTGCCAGTGGCCATGGGCGAGCGGCTCTACACCACCTACCAGTTCCGCGAACTGCTGGCCCACAAGGGAGCCTCGTACATCCGACCGGACCTGTCGCTCGCCGGCGGGATCACGAATTGCAAAAAGATCGCGGCGCTTGCCGAAGCAAGCTACGTGGGAGTCGCCCCGCACAACCCCCTGAGTTGCGTCCTGACCGCGGCGTGCGTACAACTCGACGCCGCCATCCACAACGTCGCCATTCAGGAGTATCCACGGGACGAGTACGATGCCCCGAAACGAGATCTGGTCGAGACGCCGTTGCGCCGCGAGGGCGGTTTCCTGATTGTTCCACAGACTCCCGGCATTGGAATTGAACTGAACGACGAAGCGTTCCCGCACTATCCGCCTGAGCCGTATACCCGGGAGCCGGTGATTGGACCCGACGGTGCCCTGCGGGACTACTGATTAGAGAGGTTCTGAACGCCGCGGTATTCCCTCGTTTGACGGAAAAGGAAATTCGCTAGGGCTTCTCAGGCACCCTCCTCGACTTGGCGCGCCATCTGCGCCATATAGGCGGCTCGACCCATGAGGTCTTTCTTGTAGTTCCAGCGCATCTTTTCCGGGTACATCACCAGGGAGCGATCCGCCAAGGGCAGGGACACCCGGGTGCCGCCCTGCCTGTGCGACTCGCGCAGGGCCACAGCCAACTCTAGGGCATGGCGCAAATCGTCGCCGCTGGTGATTGCCAAGTCGCCGCCTTCTTCGAGGACGCGGACGATATCCTCGACAATGGCCCGCATCACCGCCCCGGGATCCTGCCAGCCCTCGTCGTCGTACCCCCTCTCCTCCTCAATGTATTGCTTGAACACCCCTTCCTCCTCGACCAAAGGGCCACCTCGACCGCTGGGCTTGAATAGGCGCAGACCGAGGCCCGTATTGTTCCAATTGCAGATCAATCCCTCGCTGCCCACCACCTCAATCCCTCGCCAAGTCGGGCCCGGGAAGCTGCTGAAGCACTCTATGCCATTGCCAAAGCGAATGTACCCGCCCACTCCACCGAAACCACTGGCTCCTTCTTCGTAGGGTTCCTCGTAATCGCTGTGGGGATCGCCCTCGACCCGGCCGACGACCCACTCCGCCGGTGCCTTCGCGGCAAACTTGCGCGCCAAGTTCAAACCGTGGCAGCCGCCTTGGCCGTTGCCGCCGTACAGATTGATGCGCTGCACTTGGCCAATCTCCCCGTCCGCGGCCAACTCGTAGGCCCGGCGGTAGTCTGGATGGCTCGACACCATGACGCCCGAGGCCAGATACACGCCCCGCTGCTGGCAGCTTTCCACCATGCGGTCGGCTGCGGACAGCCGGGCCGTCAGCGGTTTTTCGCAAAAGATGGCCTTGACCTCGGCTTGGGCTGCGGCTACTACTGCTCCGGCGTTGGCTCTCACCGGCAGCACTGGCATGGCGATATCGATCGACTCGCGTGCCAACATCTCCTCGTAGGTGGCGTAGCCGGGCACCTCGAAGCGGCGGCAGCCCAGCGCCAGATTTTCTGCATCCGTATCGGCAATGGCCACCACCTTGCACAAGGGATGCACGTCAAAGGCCCGGGCCCGGCTGGTGCCGGCCCGTCCGCAGCCAATGACGCCGACCCGGTATTTGGCTTCTCGCTTTGCTCGCATGGAGATCCGTCCCAGCTATTGGTTACTTGGGGAAATAGGGCAGTTCGAGACCGGATATGTGCTGCAGGATGCGGATTACCTGGGCGCTGTAGCCGTACTCGTTGTCGTACCACACGTACAGCACGCAGCGTTTGCCCTGGGTAATGGTCGCCCCCGAGTCGACGATGCCAGCTTTCTCATTGCCGATGAAGTCGCTCGATACCACCTCGGGCGAGCTCGTGTAGTCGATCTGGCCTCCCAAGGGCACATCGAGGGAGATATCCCGCAGGTAGGTATTGATCTCCTCTGTGCCGACTTCCCGTTCGAGGTTCAGATTCAAGATGGCGAGGGAGACATTGGGGGTGGGCACGCGAATGGCATTGGCCGTGAGCTTGCCTTTTAATTCCGGCAGGACCTTGGCCACGGCACTGGCCGCCCCGGTGTCTGTTATGACCATGTTCAGCGGCGCCCCGCGCCCCCGCCGCTCGTGCTTGTGATAGTTGTCGATGAGATTCTGGTCGTTGGTATAGGAATGGCAGGTCTCGATGTGGACGCTGGCGATGCCGTAGCGGTCGTGCACGACCTTGAGCACCGGCGCGATGGCATTGGTGGTACAGCTACCGGCGGAGAGGATCTGTTCTTCCTCCACAATGCAATCGTTGTTGATGCCGTAGACTATATTGGGGACATCGCCCTTGCCGGGTGCGGTCAGAACGACCTTGGCGACCCCTCGGGCCCGGAGGTGGCGTTTGAGGCCCTCGCGGTCCCGCCAGACGCCGGTGTTGTCGAGTACAATGGCGTTTTCAATGCCGTAGGCGCTGTAATCCACGTCCTCTGGGGTGTCCGAGTAGAGGAGGCGGATCATGTTGCCATTGGCGACGATGGCGTTTTCTTCCCGATCCATGACGATGGTCCCCTTGAAGGGGCCGTGAATGGAGTCTCGCCGCAGCAGACTGGCCCGTTTCACTAGATCGTCCTCCGAGCCCGTGCGCACCACCACGGCCCGCAGCCGCCACTTATCGCCCCCGCCGCTACGCGCGATCAGGATCCGCGCCAGTATGCGTCCGACCCGGCCAAAGCCGTAGAGCACCACGTCCTGCGGCTTGTCCAGTCGCGTCTTCCCACCGTTGATCTCAGCTAGTTCCTGGCGCACAAAAGCGTCCACATCCACGTTCGCTTTACTGCGGTGGAATCTGGTAGTCAATTTGCCGATATCGATCCGCGTCGGGGCCAGATCCAGCCGGGACAGGGCCTGGAGGACCGCAAAGCTCGAAAACATGCAGAGCTCGTCCTTGATCACCTGGCGAGCAAAGCGATGGGCCTTGAGGATGTCAATCGTGGAGTTGTGCACCAGGGAGCGACCGTAGATCGTGGTGACCACGCCGTAATCCCGGTAGAGTTTGCCGATGAGCGGGACCATGGACTCGGCGATTTCCTCCCGTTTGGCCCAATCGGCAAAGTAGCTTTCCATCTTCTCGTCGATCATATCTTCAATTCCCTCTCTGCGGAGCCCATTCGATGACCCCACGGATTCGAACGCTGATCGATAAGTTGCTGTGGCTATGTTCCTCCCTGTACATGTGCGCGAAGCGCCGCCAGGACGTCGTCACTGGTGAAGCCCTCAGCTTCGGCATCGGCCAGCAGCCGCGAGACGAACGCGTTCAGGCGTCGGTCGCGTTCACGTCGTGGCCGGACCTGCGCCCGCGTGGCGCTGACGAACGAGCCGACCCCTCGCCGGGTTTCGAGCACGCCGGCGCGCTCGAGCTCGCTGTACACGCGCGCGACCGTGTTCGCATTGACGCGGAGATCGCCTGCGAGTTGCCGAACCGTCGGTAGTTGGTCACCAGCACGGAGGCGTCCTGCGGCAATCGCCGCTCTCAACCCCCGCTCCAGTCGGATGTAAATGGGAGTGCGGTCACGCAAGTTGATGCTAACCTGCATGTGAATTAATGTACTAGTTTATTAGTATAATTGTTATAAAAAATTGCTAGTGCCCAACGCGAAGCCTCGCGATTCGCTGCTGTCTCTGTTCGCCTAGTTCCATTGGCAACTTTTGCGGAGGATTGTCCATGTCCACTACCTATTGCCCCACTGTCGCCGCGTCACCAACACGCGCGTTGTCCTCACGCTGCACGCCCAAAGGGAAGGAACCGGGCCTGCGGGTCATTCATTGTAATCTTTGCAATGGTTTCATTCGCAGCGAGGAAGTGCCCCGCGTCAAAGAGAAGGATAGCGTACCGTAGCTGCGGCGGATGGATGAGAACTGACTATAGGAGTTGTTATGATACCAGTCTATGCCCTGTGTTTTTTCTTCATAGATTTTTTTCTGCTTCTTTTTATTCCTTTTCGGGGCCCGTATCTCGGATGGAGAGCAGAGATACCAGCCTATTTCGCCCCGTTTTCCGCCCTGTTTCTCGCCTTTTTTCCCGCCCTGTATTTCGGATGGATCGAAGAAAAGAACCGCGAACGGCTGGAACAACTAGCCGATCGGCTGCGCCGGCTCTACAAGCGCGCTGGTCAGCCGGCCCTGCGAGTACGCCGTCCCAGACGACTCCACTTTGAGACCCATCAGGCCCTCCGAGAATTAGAAAAGAGCCTCAAGACCTTGGAGCGGCACCACCAAATCCATAGCCGTCGGTTGCGCTCTCCCCGGATGTTTATCGACGATCCTAAGCCCGTCCTCGACAATATGGACCAGCGCCTCTTGCGGCTGGAAGAGATCGACGGCAAATAAAGGAACCGAGCCGTGCGAGCGCCGTTGTCGGCCTTCGGGGCCTCATTTGATCAAGACCATCTTCTGCATCCGCGAGACCTGGTCAGCCCCTGTCAGCCTACACAGGTAGACGCCCGAAGCCCGGCCCGAGGCATCCCACGTCGCGGAGTGACTCCCGCGGCTCCTAGTCTCGTGTGTCCCCTGCGGAGGCCCTATACACGGCCGCGCTGGTGAAGCTCTCCACCTGCAGGCCCTAGACGGGAGCCGCGAGAGCTGGCAGAAGGGATACTAGCCACGCACGGACGGCGGCTGTCTTTGCCCTAGTCTTCTCGTTCCTCGTCTCCATCGCTCGCCATACCTTCCCTGAAAGCCCGTTGTAGGAATGTCGCATATGGCCCTTATTAGGACAATTGATATAAGAAGCCACAACATCGCCATCCAAGAGTAGAGGAATAAACGAAAATGGCGCGGCAAAAAAAGAAAACCACTAAGGAGCAAAAGTCTTCCGACCCATTCTCGAAACTCACTTGGGAAGACCTAGAAGAATGGGCGGGTAACGTCATAGTCGGACGAGGACGCCCCTATCAGAGACGCGGAGCGGTTGAAAACTTGGGACGCACTGCGGGCGGGACGTTGGCAGCTTGGGTCAGAGGGACGCGGCGCTATGCCACCCGAGTGCGTCTTACCGAGCGGAACGGCTTGGAATCCGCCTGCACCTGTCCCTATTGGGCCACCTGCAAACACGCAGTGGCGGTGGTGCTGGAATGCTTGGAACGCCTCAAGACCGATAGTGCTATTGGCGAAATTGACGAGGACGACCCGCGCTTGTTGAAGCTAGAAGCGATAGAGGACGAGGAAGAGGAGGAAGAAAACTTCAAGGCGCGTTCCGGGCGGTCAAAATCCAAGAAATCCAAAGCGGCTTCCCTGCGTCCGTACCTCCAAGAGCAGACCAAAGACGAACTCGTAGCGCTGGTGATTGAACTCGCGGACGCGCACGACGCAGTGCGCCAATTGCTCGCCGACCGCCGCGATTTGGCTTCCGGGCAGACGCAAAAAATTCTCCAGATGATCCGCCGCGAGATCCATGCCTTAGAAGAGTCGTTCTGGGACGAATACAACCACCGAGACCCTGCGGCCAACGTAGGTCGCCTCAAGGCGGCGCTCAAAGGGTTGGTCGCAGCCGGACAGGCCGACGCGGCCGTGCGACTAGGGCCGGAACTGTTGGACGCGGGCAGCCGGGCACTTGAGCACGATCACGAAGGCGAATCCGACGCAGCGTTCGCCGACTGCTTCGAGGTGCTTTTTCAGGCTCTAAATACGGCCTCCTTATCGCCAGCGGACCAGATAGAATGGGCCATAGATATGGAACAGGCCGACGGGTACAGCCTGTGCGCCGCTGGTTTGGAACACCTGTGGAAGAAAGGCTACGCCAAAAGCGATTGGTCCGCGGTGTGCGACCGGCTAGCGCAGCGTCTCGAAGCCATCAGACCTACCGAGGAAGAGGACAATTTTTCGCCTAACTTCAAACGGAGCCAAATGGCCGACTGGCTGACGCGCGCCTTGGAAAAGGCTGGTCGCCAAGACGAGATTATCCCGCTGTGGGAGCGCGAAGCGCCCATCACCAACACCTATGCTCACTTGGTGGACCTCCTGATCGCCAAACGCCGCTGGGAAGAGGCGCGGCACTGGTGCCGTCAGGGGATGGAGGCGGTCTCCTCCATCTATCCGGGCATTAAAGCGGCCTTGCACAAGAAGCTACAGACGATTAACGAGCGCAGTGGCAATCCGCTCGCTGGGTTGGCCCTTCAGGCCGAGGAGTTTTTTGCTGCGCCTGGTCTATTCGGTTTTCAGGAGTTGTGCAAAGCCGCTCGCAAGGCGCGCGTCGGCCAAGGCGTCGAGGCTTGGGCGCGGCACTATCTCGAAACGGGTCGGCGGCCCGGGGTGGGGCGAAAACGCAAGAGCGATCCGAAAGTAGCTTGGCCTTTGCCGGCCTCTGAAGTCGAGGTGCCCAATATCGAGAAAACAAAGGCACCGATGACCGGGATACTAATCCAGTTGGCTATTGCCGATAAGAAGCCGGATGAGGTGCTCAAGTGGTACGACTATGCTGGCCGCAAAAAGGGTGGATTGGGGCTGTCTGACTTCCTCGTCAACCCCACCGAGGTGGCCGAGGCCATCAAGTCGGCTCACCCGGAGCGGGCGATAGCTATTTGGCAGGAAACCGCAGAGAGCAATATCGCCCAAGTACAGACGAGTGGATACGAGGCGGCCGCTCCCTATTTGCGAAAAATGAAAAATGCGCTCACGCGGGCCGGTCGCAAGCAGGAGTGGGACGAGTATTTGGCTTCCTTGCAAGAGGAGAATAACCGTCGGCCGCGATGCCTAGAGATGCTGGACCGTTTGCAAGGTAGGCGTCGGCGAATTATCGACACGTGAGTCCCGTTGACAACTTTTGCGGAGGTGTTGGCTGGAGTCCGAAAACAAATTTGGGCGACTTTTTCAACTACCCAACCGCAAGACGACATGGTAAAAATACCGCGTACCCTATTTAACCGCTTGATACACACCGTCTGTTACGCTAACTGAATGGATAAAGTCGAGCTAAGGGAAGCTGCTAATCGCCGCGATATTGACGCCTGCAACGCGGCTGTATTCGAGTTCTATGGATTATCAAAGGACGAGCAGGCCGTTGCTACTTCACTCACTTACCCCTCGTCGCTAACCTCGACCTCGCTACCCTTCTCAAACGCTTGGGCCCTAAACTCCGCCAACGCCTTGTCGAGCAGGGCCTGCGCCTCCTCGGCCTCCTTGCCCCAAACGACGATATCCACCGGCAACCGCTGACCATCGGCCGTGCGCTCGCTCAACGCGACGAAGGCCTTGAGATAGGTATTGGGACACTGGCTCATCACGCTATGCAGGATCGGGCCGCACTGCGATTCGGGCAGGTTGACGGCGACCCGCAACGAGAGCCGCACATCGTCGTATATCCCGGCCAAAGCATCTTCTACCGACTGGCGGAACAGCGCCTCGACCTCGCGCGGCGGACCGGGTAGGCTGTAAATCGTGGTCCCGCCGACCTGCGACTCCACGCAAGGAGCCACGCCCGCCGGATTGGGATGGGCCACGGAGCCTTCCGGTTTGGTCGCCATTTTGATCAGCCCTTCGCTGACGTCAGTGCGTTTTTCAATACCGCGGCTTTCCATATAGCGTTTGACCAAAGTTTCATCGACTTCTGTGCCCACCCCCATGATCTTGGCGATGGCCTCGACCGTCATGTCGTCGGGCGTTGGCCCAAGTCCCCCGGTGGTGATCACCACCCGGGTTCCGCGCTGGCAGGCGTCTTTGAGCACGCCGGTCAACTCGTCCATATCGTCGTCGAGGATCGCGATCCGACGCACATAGCCGCCGAGCGCGGCGATCTGCTGCGCCATCCAGAAGGAATTGGTGTCTTGGATCTGTCCGTTTAAAAGCTCAGTGCCGATTGAGTAAATTTCGATGGCCGGTCGCTCGCTCATGGTCTCTTTCTCTGCTTGGGTTGGAAGGGTATGAAAAGATAGGCAAGATGTACCGGACATGCACCGGGCATTGAACGCAGCTAGGCGAGTGGCAATATTAGAGTCTAAGCCGATTTCAACCGCACCATCGAATTATAAGGAGAAAAACATGAGCAGCGTCCACGACTTCACAGCCCAAACCATCCACGGCCAAGACTCCGACCTAGCCGATTACGCCGGCAAGACGCTCCTCGTCGTCAACGTAGCCAGCGAGTGCGGCCTGACCCCGCAATACACCGACCTAGAGGCCCTGCATCGCCAATACGCCAACCAAGGCCTAGCGGTCCTCGGCTTCCCCTGCAACCAATTCAAGGGGCAAGAGCCTAACAACGAGGAGCAGATCCTCGACTTCTGCCAGACCCGCTACGACGTGAGTTTCCCGCTCTTTAGCAAGATAGAAGTCAACGGCCCCAACCGTCATCCGCTCTACGCCTATCTCGCTGGCGAGGGCGCGGCTTTCCCCGGCGACATCTCCTGGAACTTTGAGAAATTCCTCATCGACAAGGACGGCCAACCGCTGGCCCGTTTCGCGCCCCGAACCACCCCCAACGATCCGTCAGTAGTCGCCGCCATCGAAGAGGCCCTCGCGTGACGCGACCCAACATCGTCTTCATCCTCATCGACGATATGGGCTGGAAGGACCTCGTCTGCTACGGCAGTTCCTTCTACGAAACGCCCAACATCGACCGCCTCGCCCGCGAGGGCATGCGCTTTACCGACGCGTACGCGGCCTGCCCGGTCTGCTCGCCGACCCGCGCCAGCATCCTCACCGGCAAGTACCCTGCCACCGTCGGCATCACCGATTGGATCGACGTGCATGGGCGCATCCACCCAGCGCGTGGCCAACTCGTCGATGTGCCGTATCTCAAGCAACTGCCAACGCAGGAGCACTCGCTGGCCCGCGCGCTCAACGAAGGCGGCTACCAGACGTGGCACGTAGGCAAGTGGCACTTGGGCGGCGACGGGCATCTGCCCGAAGACCACGGCTTTGAGGTCAACATTGGTGGCGCACACCAAGGCTCGCCGGGGCAGGGCGGGTACTTCAGCCCTTGGACCATTCCCCCGCTCGCCGACGCCGACGTCCCAGAGGGCACGTACCTAACCGACTACCTGACCGACCAAGTGCTCGAATTAATCCGTCACAAGGACGAGCGGCCCTTCTTCTTGAATCTCTGGTACTATACCGTCCACACGCCGATCCAAGCTAAACCAGAAAAAATCGCCAAATACGAAGCCAAAGCCCGCGCCTTGGGCTTGGATCAAGTCGATTCCTTTGCCGAGGGGGAGTACTTCCCCTGCGAGCACAAGAAGGATCAGCGCGTCAAGCGGCGGCTCATCCAATCCGACCCGGTCTATGCGGCCATGATCGAGAGCCTCGACGAAAACTTGGGCCGTCTCTTCAACCTGCTCGACGCGCTCGGCGAAACCGAAAACACCGCCGTGTTTTTCACCTCGGACAACGGCGGCCTCGCCACCTCCGAAGGCTCGCCGACCTGCAACGCGCCGCTGGCCGAGGGCAAGGGCTGGATGTACGAGGGCGGCACCCGCGAACCCTTGCTGGTGCGCTGGCCCGGCCAAGTCACAGCCGGTAGCACTTGCCCAGTCCCAGTGACCAGTCCTGACTTCTACCCGACGATCCTCGAACTAGCCGGCTTAGACCCCATCCCCGCACAGCACTGCGACGGCACCAGCATCGCGCCGCTTATGCGCGGAGCCGAATCCATTGAGCGCGAAGCCATCTTTTGGCACTACCCGCACTACGGCAATCAGGGCGGCACCCCCGGCTCGTCCGTGCGCGCTGGCGATTACAAGCTGATCGAGTTTTTTGAAGATGGGCGGCTGGAACTGTACAATCTGCGCGACGACATCGGCGAGGAGCGCAACCTAGCCGAGCAAGTGCCGCAAACTCGCGACCGGCTGCACGGACTGCTGCGCGAGTGGCGCGAAAACGTGGAAGCCAAAATTCCCCAACCCAATCCCGATTGGCAGGGCTAAAGTGGTATGTTAAATTATCAAAAAGCGGAGATCGCGGTCTATGAATGCAATATCCCTACAACCCCACCTATGGACGCGGGAAGAATACGAGAAAATGGTGTCCGCCGGCGTTTTTCATCCAGAGGACCGACTTGAGCTGATCAACGGAGAAATCCTCGAAATGACACCACAAAGCAGAGCCCACGCTACAGCGGTCTGTCTAGTGGATGAAGTCCTGAGCGCAGTATATGTCCAAGGCTTTACCGTGCGCGTCCAAGTCCCTATGGCCTTGGGAGAGTCGTCCGAGCCTGAACCCGATGTCGCCGTAGTCCGCGGCCGACCACGCGATTACCTCGCGTGCCATCCCACGGTCGCGGTGCTAATCGTCGAAATCTCGGATTCCTCGCTGAGATACGATCGGGAACACAAGAAAGGATTGTACGCCGCCAGTGGTACTCCCGAGTACTGGATCCTCAATCTGATAGATCGCCGCCTAGAGGTCTATAGAGATCCAGATCAAGAACGGGAAACCTATCGGTCCTGCACAGTACTTACCCCCAACGCCACGGTCTCCCCACTCACTCGTTCCGATACCTCTATCTCCGTCGCCGACCTGCTGCCCTAGCCCGCCTTCGCGGCCCAATCTCGCGGCTTGAGAAACACCTCGTAGAGCCGCGCCTCCTCCGATCCTTCCTCCGGTTGCCAATCGTACGCCCAGCGCACCAAGGGCGGCAGCGAGACCAAGACCGACTCTATGCGCCCTTTCGATTGTAGGCCGAAGAGCGTTCCCCGGTCGCAAACCAAGTTGAACTCCACGTAGCGGCCCCGGCGATAGAGCTGGAACTGCCGCTGCCGACGGCCGTACTCCCATCCCTTGCGACGCTGCAAAATCGGCAGGTACGCAGCTATATAGCCGTCGCCGACGCTGCGGGCAAAAGCAAAGCAATGCTCAAAGCCTCCTTCGTCGAAATCGTCGAAGAACAGGCCGCCGATCCCTCTCGGCTCGTCGCGGTGCGGCAGAAAAAAATACTCATCGCACCACTGTTTGAATTTGGGATAGAGTCCCTCGCCATACGGATCACACGCAGCTTTGGCCGTCCGATGCCAATGCACGGCATCCTCTTCAAAACCGTAGTACGGCGTCAAGTCGAATCCACCACCAAACCACCACACAGGCTCCTCCCCTTCTTTCTCTGCCGTGAAGAACCGCACATTCAAATGCGAAGTTGGCGCATAGGGATTGTGCGGATGCGCAATCGCCGAGACGCCCATCGCCTCAAAGCCTCGCCCCGCCAACTCGGGGCGGCGCGCCGTAGCCGTCGGCGGCAACTCATTGCCCCGCACGTGCGAAAAGTTCACCCCGGCTCGCTCAATCACCGACCCCTCCAACACGCGCGTGCGGCCACCACCCCCTTCTGGCCGCTCCCAGCTATCTTCGCGGAAAGTGCCCCCGTCCTCAGCTTCCAAGACCGCGCAAATCTCATCTTGTAATCCAAGCAAATACGCTTTGACGGCTTCTTTGTCTATTTCTCCCATAGATTGCCTTTTGCTTATCGCTTGTCCTCGTCTATAAATTGTTTGATTGTCAGGGTGATAAAGTATAGCCAAGTTACCGTATTGGGAGGAACGCTACGTGAGCAAGAATGAACTAGGCGAACACAGGTTGTCACTTGACAACCCCTCAACTTCCTTCCACTTTTTGTAAGAAGCTGCATCCCAATGGCGAGAAAAGCTCATCCCAAACGAGAAATCGAGGCCGCTCTCAAACATGCAGAAGCACACGGATGGAGAGTCGAAGTAGGGGGTGGACACGCATGGGGTAAAATCTACTGCCCCTATAATGACAGCGAGTGCAGATGCGGGGAATTCTGCATAGCCAGCATTTGGAGCACCCCGCGCAACCTTGGGAACCACGCAAGACAAATTCGTCGAGTCGTTGACCACTGCACTACCCGTATGAGAAGCGAAAACGGCGAGGGATGAAAATGCACGAGTACGAGTTTACCTTGAAATTCAGCTTGCAAAACGCGCAAGCCGACCCGCAGGAATACGTCGAGCCATTGGGTAAAGCCGGATGCGACGATGCCCTAATTGGCATTGGTCAATGCGGGCGCATTGCGCTCAGTTTTACGCGAGAATCGATATCTGCTTACGAAGCTGTCTCAAGTGCCATAAAAGATATTCGCAAAGTGCTCCCCAATGCGAAACTGGTAGAAGCTGTTCCCGACCTTGTCGGGCTGACAGAGGTTGCCGAGCTATTGGGCTTCACGCGACAGAACATGCGCAAACTCATGATTCGCGCCGGTGCAACCTTTCCTGCACCAGTGCGCGATGGCAAACCGGCGATATGGCATCTATCTCAGATTCTGGCTTGGATGACTAAGACTGGAAAATACGAGATCAATGAAGCGTTAATAGACGTTACAAAAACCAACATGATGTATAATGTTGCCATAGCAAGCCAAGACCTCGATCCTCAATTCCAACAAAAAATTATCCCACTGATTCGGGCGTGACTGGAACAGTCCCCACGCCAACCCGCTACCGCGACCGCCAAACCGGATCTATCGTCGTCGAACACGTTCCAGGGCAGTCCCTCCTCCGTTGGTTCTACGGCACGAATACGGGGCATCTTGTCTTTCGCGCCGTCTTCAACCGGCCCCTTTTCTCCCGCTTCTACGGCTGGTGGAAGCAAAGCACTTGGACTCGGCGTCAAATCCGCCCTTTTGTCGAGCGCTATCGCATCGACCTCGACGAAATCGAACACCCCCTCAGCCACTATTCCAGCTTCAACGACTTTTTCATTCGCCGCCTCAAGCCTGGAGCCAGACCCTGCGACCCCGACCCCAAGCGCCTCTGTTGCCCCGCCGATGGCAAAATCCTCGTCTATCCTCAGCTCGCGGCCGAGGACGTGTTGCCGGTCAAAAGTAGCCAAATCGCAGCCCGCGGACTCCTAGCCGAAGCAATCGATCCCACCCCATACCACGGCGGAGCCGCCCTCGTCGTCCGCCTCGCTCCCTACGACTATCACCGCTTCCACTTCCCAGCCAACGGCCAAGTCGGTCAAACCCAGTGGATCGACGGCACCTATCACTCAGTCAACCCTATCGCCCTCGCCCGCGTGCCCGACGTTTTCCACCGCAACCGGCGCTCCGTCTGCGAGCTGACCACGCCCGCCTTCGGAAAGATTGCCTACATCGAAGTCGGTGCCATCAACGTCGCCAGCATCGTCCAGACGTACTCGATAGGACCTTGTGAGCGCGGCCAAGAAAAGGGCTTTTTCCAATTCGGCGGCTCGACCGTCGTGCTGCTTTTCGAGCCGGGGGCGATTGCCTTTGACAGCGATCTAGTCGCCGACTCTGCGGCCGGCCTAGAGGTACACGTCCCCACCGGGGCCGGCGTCGGCAGCCGCGCTTGACCTGCCCCGGCGGCTGCGGCAAATTTCCCGCTCTGCAACCCCTCACCTTTGGAGGCCACTTATGTCCCTGCAAATGCGCGTAGGTCTAGGCCAATTCAACGAACTCACCGACGAAAAGCTCGCCTTTATCAAGCAAATGGGCTGCGACGATTTTTTGATGAATACCCCTAGGCTTCCTGGCGACAAGCAATGGGAGTACGACGACTTGGCCGCGCTCAAGAAGCGGGCCGACGACGCCGAACTGCGGCTGATGGCGCTGGAAAACGTGCCCACCTCGTTTTACGACCAGATCATGCTCGGCCAAAACGGCCGCGAAGAACAGCTCCAGCACATGATCAACACCGTGCGCAACATGGGCAAGGCCGGCATCCCAATCCTCGGCTACCACTGGATTCCCAACAGCGTCTGGCGCACGCCCGAGCCAGCGACCTTGCGCGGCGGCGCTCGCGCCACTCGCTTTGCCCTCGCCGAGCACGACCCCGAAGAGCTGACCCACGGCCGCGTCTTCACCCACGAGGAAATGTGGGAAAACTACTGCTGGTATTTGGAGCGCATCCTGCCCGTAGCTGAGGAAGCTGACGTGCGCCTAGCCCTGCACCCGGACGACCCACCCACCGGCACAACCCTCGGCGGCATAGCGCGGATATGCAGTTCCTTCGACGATTTCAAGCGCAACATGGACACCTTCGACAGCCCGCATCACGGCCTCGACTTCTGCATGGGGTGCTGGTCGGAGATGGGCGATCACGACAGCGTCATCCGCGCTGTCCGCCACTTCGGCGGGCAAAAGAAAATCATCTACATCCACTTCCGCGACGTCATCGGGCCGGTCGAGGATTTCCACGAGACCTTCATCGACTGCGGCCAAGTCGATACCTTTGAGGTCGTCAAGACGCTCAAGGCAGTCGATTTTGACGGCTTTATGATCACCGATCACGTGCCCCATATCGTCGACGACTCGCCTTGGGGACACAGGGGACGCGCCCATTGCGTCGGCTTTATGCAGGCCCTCATCCAAGTGGTCAACAAGTAGGGGGCGGTTTGCAAACCGCCCCCTACCCAATACCCGTCGCCACGGCGCGACCTTGGGATATAACATGGCTACTATCCACCGTTTCATCCGCCGGCCGAGAGCAAGTCTCCTTCTTACACTCCTGCTCGCCACTCCAGCCCTAGCCCAAGACGAGCGCCCCCCTGTATCAATTCCCCAGCCCGAACGCCAGCGCGTGACGCCGACACCGGGCACCCCCTTGACCATCGTCCAAGTGATCTACAAAGAAGCGATCAAGGAGCGCGACTATCTCTCGCTGGCCGTGCAGGAACTGGTGACGTTCACCCGCATATCGACCCAACTCGAAGTGCCGCTGCACTCGCGCGTCCTCACGCTCGACGATCCGAAGATTGCGGACGCACTGATGCTCTACATGACCGGCTTCGACTGCGTCATGCAGATAAGCGATCGCGAAAAAAAAGGCCTCGCCCACTACCTGCGCCGCGGCGGCCTGCTCTTTGCCGAGGACATCTTGCCCCTAGAAACGAATTTCCGCAGGTCCGCTGGTATAGCTGGCACCCCCTTCGACCGGCAGTTCAAGGCCCTGCTCAAGGACCCGCAAGTCCTCGGCAGCGCCGGAGGCCACTGGCGCAAACTACCCAAGAACGACCCCCTGTACTCGGCCTATTTCGACTTCCCCGATGGGCCGCCCCTAAGCGGCACGAACCGGGGCAACGTCTTCGCCTTGGAAGCTATAGAACTCAAGGGCCGGACCGCTGTTATCTTCAGCGACCTCAACATTAGCTGGTTCTGGGGCAACTTCGACGCCGAAGGCCGCAACCGCAGCTTGCAGTTCGGCACCAACTTATTGGTCCACGCGCTGGCGCAAAAATACGCGGGTCGGCCGCTACCCGTCAGCCGCTGAGATGGACGCTGCTGCGGCGCGCTCCACCCAGATTCGCGTCGACCTCCTGCTCCTGCTCACAGCCCTTATCTGGGGCTTTGCCTTCGTCGCCCAACGCGCCGGCATGGAGCACGTCGGCCCCTTTTTCTTTAACGGCGTGCGCTTCGCGCTCGGCTGCTTGCCGCTTTTGCCATTTGTCCTGCGCACCACCGCCACACCGCTCGCATCCCGTCTCCGCCACACCCTCCCAGGCGGCCTGCTCGCCGGGCTTTTCCTCTTTACCGCCGCTTCCCTGCAACAAGTCGGCATCGTCTATACTACGGCCGGCAAGGCTGGTTTTATCACCGGGCTATACGTAATTCTGGTGCCGATCCTCGGTCTCTTGCTACGACATCGCAGTCGTCGCAGCACTTGGACCGGCGCCTTGGTGGCGACCAGCGGCCTGTATCTGCTGAGCGTGGACCCGCCACTGGCCATTGCCCGCGGCGACGCGCTCGTGCTCGTAAGCGCACTCTTTTGGGCTGGGCACGTGCTGGTCATCGGCAGCCTCTCGCGGCAGCTCGACTGGGCGATGCTGGCTTTTTTGCAATTCTTCGTCTGCTCGCTGCTCAGCACAGCCGTCGCCATCGGCACCGAGCACATCGCCCTGCAACCGCTCGTCGATGCGGCCGTACCCTTGTTCTACGGAGGCGTGCTATCGGTGGGCGTGGCCTACACCCTGCAGGTAGTAGCTCAGCGGCGGGCGGCCCCCGGCCACGCGGCCATCATCCTCAGTCTGGAGACGGTTTTCGCCGCGTTGGGGGGGTGGCTTTTGCTGGACGAGAAAATGCCCTTGCGCGGGCTAGTCGGGTGTGGGCTGATGTTTGCGGGAATGCTGATCTCGCAGGTGGGATTGGGGCGGCGGTCTAAAGCATAGGCTTACCGCGACCGACCCGCCTCCCCGTCGAAGAGCAAGCGGAACCCCAGATTAATCGCGCGCTTGTCCTCGATGTGCTTGCCGCGGAACGACGACGTTGTATAGCGCGGCATACTGGACCAGCTACCGCCTCGGTTGACCCGCTGCTCGTCGATTTGGTCCATGGTCTGGGCTTTGACGCTGAGGGCGCGGTTTTTGCGATCAATCGCCGCGGTATTGCGGTCGGAGACGTACGCGTCGGCGCACCACTCCCAGACATTGCCGTACATGTCGTACAGACCCCAAGGATTGGGTTTCTTCAAGCCGACGGGCCGCGCTTGCTGGCCTGCATTGTCTGCGTACCAAGCATATTCTCCTAACAGGCCCTCGTCATCGCCAAAAAACCAGCGGGTCGTCGTCCCGGCGCGGCAGGCAAACTCCCATTCGGCTTCAGTTGGCAAGCGGAAATACGGGCCACCGGCCCAGCGGTTCAACTCGCCGATAAACGCCTGCACTTCTTCCCAACTCACGCTATCGACGGGCAGGGCCGGAGCCTTTAAACGGCTCGGATTCGCGCCGACGACGCCCTCCCATTGGGCCTGGGTGACCTCGTAGAGGCCCAAGCGGTAGGGCCGGTCCGCGACTTCGGCGTTCGGCGACACGAGGACGAACTCAAAGTCCAAGTCTTGCAACTTCCTACATGCGGCGATCCGGTGCGCCACATCCGCATCTTCTATAAGCAGATAGTGATCTAAGGCGCGAGCAAAATTGGCTTCCGCAAAAAAGGCGTCCGCTCGCTCGCGGTCGGAGAGCGGGCCGCAAGCAGACCCCAACGCCCACGCGGCGAGCCAGCACATCCTGAGCATAGGTTTATTCATCTGTATCCCAACAACGAATCGGGGACGGCCGTTTAGCCAGCCGTCCCCGATCGCGTTCTTTACAACTGCACATGGAAGTTGCCTACTTGAGTAGCGACATCTTCTTCGACTCGACGAACTCGCCAGCGCGCAGGGTGTAGATATAAGTACCCGAGGCGACCAAACGGCCGTTGCTGTCGCGTCCATCCCAATCGGCCACATAGGTGCCGGCCTGCATCTCGCGGTTGGTCAGGGTGGCGATTTTCTGTCCAGATATGTTGTACACGGCCAGCTCAACCCGGCTGCTGTGCGGAATCTCAAAGCGGATAGTCGTCGTCGGGTTGAAGGGGTTCGGAGTGGCGTTGCCAAGGTTAAAATTCTCCGGCAAAGCCGCACCCTCAACCTCGACGATGGCGGTGGGCACGTTGCGGTAGATCCAAGGTTTGGCTACCTGCATGGAAGCCGGCAAGGTAACTTCGTATAGCTCGTCGAAGTCCGCGCCGCCGTACTTGTTATCGTCCTGCCCGTGCTGCCATTCAACCCAGAACCCGCTGCCATCGGGCTTCCACAACACGCCGCTGACTTCGCCATTTTCATCGGCACCCATCATGACGGTCGTGACCTTCTTATCTGGAGAGATCATCAGCAGGCGATTGTTGATGCCCGTGCCGCGGATTCCGTCTTCGGTGACCCACAAGTTACCCGCCGGATCGATGTCGAGATTGTCCGGGGCCTTGAAGTCTTGGCCTTCGGAATCGCGGGCATTGAGCCATAGCTCCATCGTGTTGGAATACGGATCAAAGGCGTAGATGAGGCCCAAGGTGCGCTCGGGATTTTCAGCGCGGCTGTCGCCAGTCATCATCAGGTAGAGCCGGTCATCGGCCGGGTTGTACTCGATGTCTTCCGGGCGGTCCCAGAGCGTACCCTTGATCTGGGCTTCATCCCGCGCCATGACCGGATCGTCGATCTCGATCCACTGGCCGACGCTGCTCTCGGCAAGCACGTCGTCGTTGGGGACCTTGAAGACAAAGAGTTTGCCACTGCTGAGGTCGCCCCAGCTATCCGGGACGAATTTGTAGAAGCCGCCACCGCCGCTGGTCGGGCGGGCGTCGTCCATGAGGAAGAACTCGCGGGTGCCCGGATGGGCGATCGACTGTTCCCAAGAGGCGCGGCCCATCGCAGTGTGACGCTGCCAATTGTCCTTGTTCAGTGGGTCAATCTCGACCACGTAGCTGAACGAGGAGTCCTCCGGGTCGTAGCTTTCCTCATGGGTCAGCACAGTGCCCCAAGGGCTGTCGTGCGCCGAGCAGGGCCGCGCTAAGCCAGACACCCACATCTCGGCTTCAGTAACCGCGCCGTTGCGATAGCGCAGGCGGGTGACGGCCCCCGAGGGATCGTTGCTGATCTGCAGCTCGTTGTTCATAAAAAGGAAGCCGTCGTTGCCGTCGTACGCGGTGGCTGGGGCGGGGATCCACACGAGGCCGTCAAACATGCCACGCGGGGTTGAGCCATCCTTCAGGGCGTGCGAATGGGTCGAAAAAATCAGCTTGCTCTCGGCACCCGCCAGCAAGAGTTCAAGGCCCGCGTCTGGGGGATTGACTTGGGCCGGAGCCGAGCCAGCGCAGACGAGGGCTATGGATAAAGCGATGAGCTTGTGGCGCATAGGTATTATCTCCTCCATAATGGGAAAGGGGTGAGGGGAGCGATCAGGTCGGGCGACCATACAAGGGGAGGAACTGCATGGTTTTCCGGCCCTGTAAAAGGATGGCAATGAACTTTTACAGAGGTATTACAGCGAGGTGTACGACCTATGACTTTGCGTTACAACGCCGTCATAGACAGGGGGAGGATCCAAGGCTTGGGCCACAGACCCTCGGCGCATTGCACCAAGTCGACGTGTGGATCGACGAGCCGTTGCGGCGGGCGGCCATTGAGACTGACAAAAACCTCCGCCCGCACTTGTGCTCCGGCGACGCCTTGCCGGGCGAACTCAGCGGCGAGGAAATGGGCAAACGCCAGCAGCAGGTCCGGCTGGAAGGCCATCTGGCCCTCTTGGTGCGGTGTTAGATACTCGTTCGGATAGACGCACCACTCCCGCTTGCTGGCCGGGTCGCGCACCGTGAAAACCGCGTGTCCGCTTTTCTCGACCAGCATCACCTGCCAAGCGTAGCGGAACCCTTCCTCCGTCCAGCGCGCTGCGCCCGGATAGAGCCAATGCCGCAAAGGCAACAGGCACTGCCCGGCGATAAACAAGACCATCAGCCAAGGTGCCCAGCGCGGCCCTCGAACCACCGCCGTCGGCCCTGCCAACTGCACACCTAAGCAAGCCAGCAGTCGGCGATAGTCACTGCCGTCGAAAAAAAGCAGGCCGCAGGCGATCATGAGCCAAGGAAAGAGACCTAGGTGGAACAGCGCGGCCGTCGCCAAGTGGAAAGCGCAGAGCGCGGCATACGCCGGCAGGCGCGACCGACGGTTGCCGAGCAGAAACGGGGCGGCAAGGTCCAATGCCGCGCTCATCCAGCTCGCCGCGTACGGCACCCAAGGCAGATCGAGCAACGGCCCGACGAGCGGCCAGTCTGCGTTGGCCGCCAGCCAAATGCGCAGGGGCATGGCGCGCAGGAGCCAGTCGCCTTGCAGCTTGGCCACGCCGGCAAAGAAGTACACCAGCGCGACCTGCGCCCGCAGCGCGAAGAGAATCCACGCTGGCCCAGTGGCGGATCGAGCGCGGGCTTCGCAAGAGAGCAGCTTAGCCGCGGGCAACCACAGCAGCAAAGAGCTTAGCAGGGAGACCAAGTAGTAGTGATTGAGGTAATAGGCTTGGTCGATCAACTCGATGTATGTAAAGAGGACGAAGAACGCCGCGCAGGCGATCCGGTAGCCGTAACCCACCATCATCATCACAGCCGCCAGCCCCATCACCGCAAAGGCCGCGTACATGGCCCATGCCGGCAGAGGCACTACCCAACCAAACCCCCAATAGCTGAAGTGAAACACCGGATCGATGTACAGCGCATGCACCCACCCCTTGGCGACAAAGCGCACAACGCCTATCGCCATCACTGCGCCAAAAGCCATGCGAAACAGAGCCAGTGGTACCAGGTCCATCGGGCGCTGCAAGCGGGCGTACACAGCGCTCACGCTCAGTCCCCATCGAGCGCGTTAAACGTCACCGTTACGCCGAGCACGTTGGCCATGTTCACTTTGACCAGCACCAGCAGTTGGCGCACCTGGGCAAAGAGCTGGCGCGCGGGCGTCGGATCTTCAGCAATGGTCTCGTACAGCGATTTGTCAAAGGAGTCGATAGTCTCCAGCACCGTCGCTGTCTGCGCCTTGATCCGCGCCGACAGCAGGGCTTCGTCGCCATAGGGCCGATCGAGATAGTCCACGTAGTCGTCCAAGCCCAACGCTTCACCGTGGCCGCCATTAAAGGCGAGTGCGAACGCCTCGATATTGGCGCGCAGCAACAGCAGCGAATATCGGCTGAGCCGGGCTTCAACTAGATCGGGCTGGACGCCGTGGCCGCTAAATCCCAAGGGCTTGCTCAAGCGAAACTGAAGGATGCTTTCGATGTTCCGGATCATTTCGTTGGTCAGCAGGGCGATGGATCCCTGCGGCTGTAGCCCCTCGCCATCGGAGCGGGCAAACGCGGCGGCAAAGTCCTGTCCCTCTGCCGCCCAGATCGCCAGCAACTCCTCGGTCTTGCGCTGCAAGTTGCGGGTCAGCGCCTGCAGATACTGCCGTCGGCGCACGCCCCTTGGCCCATCCTGAAAAAGCGCCAGCACTCGTGCGTCGTCGGCCGCGGCGTCAAAGAGCAAGTACTCTATGGCCGGCAAGCCCTTGGCCGTCGAGCCGAGCGTCTCGACAAAGTCCACGTCGAGGACCTGATCGCCGCCGAGGTAGCCCTCGACGAACTCGACATTCGTCGGCCGCTTATAGACTGAATAATGGATGAAAGCATCCTGCACCGGGCCGATTTCAAAGAGCGTACACCGCTTCCACGTCACAGCCGCGCGCCGCCAGCAGTCCTGCACCTCACCCAAGGCCGCAGCAGTAGGCGCGCGTGCAAAGCGGTCTCCGGCCTCGGCCAACTCAGCCGCGCGGGCCACGAGCTGCTGATGCAGCGGCAGAATTACTGCCGTTGCCGCGTGCTCCAACATCGCCCGGCGGTCAAAACCGGAGCGTACCCCTTCCCCACTGCAACTGGCCAAGACCAACAGCGCGCACCACCCCATCCACATAGCTCAGAGCGACTCCAAGAAGGCGAGCAAGGCGCGGCGCTCTACCGCAGTCAGGCGCAAGACCCGCTCCTTGGCCCGCTGGGCCTCGCCCCCGTGCCAGAGCACGGCCTCCATTAAGTTGCGCGCCCGGCCGTCGTGGAGGTAGCGAGTGTGGCCGTTGACGGTCTCAAACAGGCCGATGCCCCATAAAGGAGGCGTGCGCCACTCCCGCCCGTTCGCCTCGAAATCGGGGCGACCGTCGGCCAAGCCCTCGCCCATGTCGTGCAGCAGAAGGTCGGTATAGGGACGAATGCGCTGATGCGAGAGCGCGGGGATTGTCGGGTGGATGCCCGTCTGTTGCACGGGCACGTGACAAGTGGCGCAGCCGAGCGTGCGAAAAAGGCGCTTACCTGCTAGAACTTGCGGATCGTCCCAATCGCGTCGGGCGGGTACGGCCAACGCGCTGGCATAGAGAACAACTTTATGCAGATCGTCGCTGGCGATCTCCGGGGCACCCCCCGTCGGCTGCGCGCGGCATTCGGCCTGCGCGTCGGTGCATTCCTCGGCCGGGAAAAGCGCCGAGGTGATGCCCATATCGGCGGCAAAAGCCGCGGCGACCTGCTGCAAAAGGTGTGGCTGATTGGCCTTCCAACCAAAGCGGCCCAAGGCGCGCCGCCCATTGAATGCGTCCCACACGTAATTGGGCCGGCCCGACACGCCATCGCCATCGGCGTCGTTCGGGTCAGCTCGGGCCAGCAAGTCCGCTTCAGGCACGGCCTCCAATAGCCCCAAGCCGATCATCTGATTGGCGACGCGGGGGGAGACGAGCAACTCGTCATGGGGCGCGCCGTAGGCCGGAGCTGCCAACGCGTACTGCGGCTGGAGCAATGTGTACCCAGTACCGTCGGCGAAAGTCCCCTCTATCTCGCGATAGCGAATCTGCGTCTGCGCTTCCGAGCGGACGCCAGCGACCGCCCGATCCTGGAGCTGATGCCCGTACTTCGGGTCCGGCAATGAACGACCGTAGAGGTCGCGCGCCGGACGGCTCAGCCGCAGCAGCAGGCCCGTGTTGTGCTGGTCCGCTGTTGTGGGAGGGCGACCGCGGCCGTCTTTGAGGTGGCAACCGGCGCAGGATCGGCTGTTGAAGAAGGGACCGAGACCGTCGCGGGCAGCCGCCGAAGCCGGGGCCGTTACCCAATTCTGCTCAAAGAAGGAATCGCCGACGAAAAACAGCAGCTCTTGGTCGTCGTCGAGGCCCGGGGCCGGGCGGCTAAAGGCGTCTGGAGTGACGTCGAAGACCGTGGCTTGACCGCCTGAGTACTCCTCGCCCTCCTCGTGCAAGGCAGCCTCCCCACTGAGCATGGGCAGACAAGCGACTAACAGGACGAGAGGAGGTAGCCACCGGGACACGGCTTTAGGGCAGGGTGGTATTGACGCGCAGACCCAACGCAGTACCCGCTTGCGCGAACTGGTTGCCCAACCGCTGCAACACGCGCACCGTCTCTAGCACCTGCGGCCGCTCGCTGGCCAGCACAATTGCTTGGTCGAAGGGCACGTGTACGCGGGCGACCGCCGCGTTCGATGTATCGAGAAGGGCCAAGATGTGCTCGTCGAGCGCGGGATCGACCTCGGCCAGCACTGCGCCCAAGCCCGTCCCGGCAACGCGTTCTCCTCCTACGCGCAGGTACTCGCCGCGATAGACGTTGCGGATACCGAGCGCATTGTTGACAATGTCGCGGTGGGTATTGTCGCTAAAGCAGGAGTGCTCATCCTCTTGGTCGCGGTTGTCGTACGCAGTAAAAAGCCGCTCGCCGGCCAGTTCAGCTTTGCTGAGTACCCCCATCCCGGTGAGCATCTTGACCAGCGCCTCATCCAGGGGTAGCCGCAAGAATTCGGCTCGGTAGTTGTGCGGACGATCCGGTGCCCATGCGTCGCGCACCTCAGCCAACTTCTCCACTAGCAGTTCGGCGCAGGCCACCAAGTAGCGACCCCGACGCTGCGGATGCGACGCCTCGCCGGTGACCAAGTAGTCCGTATAGGGGCGATTGCCCGGCCCATCGGCGTTTCGGTCTTGGCCCCAGAGCAAAAATTCAATGGCGTGGAACCCAACGCTGACGTGCTCTTCAGCACCTTGCTCGTTGAGCGAGACGAGCAGGGCCTTGTCGATGGTAGGGAAACGCACGGGGTCGTTGATGGTACCAGCATACGCGTCGCCAATCACGTAGTCGATATACGACTCGTCGAGCGGCCAAGCGTTGATCAGGGGCTCGGGGCCACCAGCGCGGTCAATCGGACCGCCATAGAAGCGGAACACCTCGGTCTGGCCATAGGGTTCGCGGGCGGCAAGCCAAGCGTCGCGCGCCGCTTGCAGGGTCGTGGGCGATGGCGCGGCCACGAGGGCCTTGACCTTTTCCTCTAACGCCAGCGCCAGCGCATGGCTGTCGGCATATCCGCTATATGCAATCTCGGCGTAGGTCGCCATAGCCGCGCGCTTGTGGTCCTTTTCTGCGGCGGAGGCATCCACATCGCGCTCGGTGCAGGCGAGAAAGAGCGAAGGAGAGAGGAGGAAAACGGCGGCGGCGAGACGAGTAATCATGGGGCAGCAACTGGAAGTTAGGGGAAGCAAGTGGTGATACATTAGCGCGCCTAGGTGACGATTTCACGACGGGGCTGTTACATATTCTCCACATCGAATCGCACCCCTCGCCGCCAACGCCGCCAACGCATAAGCACCATTGCTCCCCGAAGAGAGCCGCGCTATACTATGCCGTTCAAGCTGACCCGCGCTAAACTCCCCTCCCAGAGAAAGGACCAAAATGTCGGACAACGCACCCAAGGGCGCACTGACCAACCCATTTGCCCTCAGCACGGACGACGGCTACACCTGGCTCAAGGGCAATCTCCACTCGCACACGACCAACTCCGATGGCAAGGCCGCTCCCCAAGAGCGGCTCGACGGCTATGTCGGCCAAGGCTACGACTTCCTCTGCCTGTCCGACCACCACAAAATTACCTTTACCGATACCGTCCAAGCCCCGAGTGACTTCGTGCTCATCCAAGGGGCCGAACTGCATCCGGACAATCCCTTCGGCGGCCAGCGACACCACTTTGTCTGTATCAATATCCACGAGGACATGAACGCGGATAAGATGCCTCCCCAGCACGTCATCGACGAGGTCCGCCGTCAAGGTGGTGCGGTCTGGCTGGCCCACCCCCATTGGAGTTCGGTCAACATCCTGCGCGACGCAGTGCCGCTGACTGGGTTCGCCGGCATTGAGGTCTTCAACACCACCTGCCGCTGCGCTGGACGCGGCGAGTCGAGCGTGCATTGGGACGACTGGATGGATCTAGAGGATCGCCTCTACCCCGCGCTGGCCAACGACGATTCGCACGCCCTCGAAGCCGACCAGCGCGACACGTACCAAGGCTGGACCTATGTCCGCGTCAAAGAGCGCACCGCCGACGCAGTCGTCGCCGCTCTAGTCGCGGGCGCATCGTACGGCAGCACCGGGCCCGCAATCCACGACATCCAGTTCCGCCGCACCGACCGCGAAGGCGACGACCGCACCCAAGTCGAAGCCACGGTGTCCTGCTCGCCGGCGCAGCGCATCGCCGCGGTGTCCGATTCTTTCGGCACCGAGTACCACCAGCACGGCGCTCTCTTTGAGACTGCGACCTTCGCGCTCAGAGCCAACGCCCGCTGGGTGCGCTTTGAGATCATCGACGACCGCGGCCAAAAGGCGTGGTCCAATCCGTTTGACCTGACCGCACTCGAACGGGCCGAATAAGGTCTATTTCTGCGTCGGCACGCGGCGCGACCAATCTTGCTCGTCAACCCAGCGTCGCTGTTCAAGGGCCATTTGCTGGGCCTTTTCGTAGTAGTGGGGATTGTTCGACAAGGGGGTGTTGGAGTGGATCGCTCCCTCGGGAAAGAGATACCAGTTCTCTCGGCCCACTACATAGCCGCGAATGTGGGCACGGGGCGCGTCGTCGGTGATGTAATTGACCACGTAGAGCGTCCCGTCGGGTAGTTGCACCCAGCCCGAATAGCCGCTATCAGCCGATAGAGCGCGGTCGTTGTCCAAAAAGGCGAAGCGGGCCTCAGTGTCGCCCTGAGATTGCTCTGGGTCGGCTGAAGCACCCGCCCGGGCAGGCGAGCCGCGCAAAGCCTCCGCCGCAGTCTCCACGTAGAGCCCCAAGGACGTAGAAAGGCCACAGGCAACCCGGTAGGTAATGGCCACCTCCCCCGAGCGCAGGCGGCCCACCGAGGGGCGGCCCAGACAGCGCATCATGTGCGTACGCACCGGCGTTGACCACGTCCGGCCGCCATCGCCGGAAAAGCTCTTCCAGCCGCTCAGGCCCTCGCCGTCCTCGCGCATGTAGAGCACCAAGGTGCCATCGTCCATTTCGGCGAAATCCCCCTCATTTAAGCGCCAAGGGCCCCCGGTGCAGGGCGAACCTTCGGGGTCGGGCACCTTGAAAGGACCTTCCCACGTCTGGCCTTGGTCGGCGGACAGGTAGCACGTCTGCACTTCGACAAAATCCTCGGTCCCCCGCTGGCCGGGCCACTGTTCGGTGAGGCCGACGATCAGGTCGCCGTTGGACAGTTCCTTGATGGAGGGGACGATGCCCTCGGTCATGCCGGTCTCCTCCGGCCCCTCCCACGTGGCTCCGTTGTCGTGGCTGCGCAACAGGAGGTTCATGCAGACGCCCGGCTCCAAGTATTCTTCAAAAGTATCCCTGAGCAGCAAGTCAACGATGAGTAGCAAGGTCCCGTCGCGGCAAGCGGCGATGCGCGAGCAGTTGAGCCGTCCCAGCCTCTGGGCGGTTTCCTCCTCAGTGCGCTCCACCACCACTTGGCGCGGGCTCCACGTCAAGCCGCGGTCGAAGCTGCGGCGCACGATTATGCAAGAAAAGGGGCGCGAACTGTGTCCCATACTCTCGCGGTACGTGCATACCAAGGTGCCGTCGGCCGCTTGGGCCACATCAGCGAATGCCTCGTAGATTTCGTCGTTGCGCGATACAGTGATCGTCTGCATGGTTGCCTCTCGGTTTGGTTTTGGGTGAGTGCATGACAATATACGATGCGACCGAGTTGCCGCCGGATAGTGGCTTGCTCCCCCAACTCCCTTCTCCTACCTTCCCTCTCCGAAACCGCTAATACCACCCCCTGTCGAGGGACTAATATCATGGCCGACCGCCCCAAAATCGCCGGTATCGTCACCGAGTACCGCAAGTACTCCCACGCCCAGCATATTTGCGACCGCTTCCTCGAAGGCTACGGCTGGAATAGCCGACACCACCACCCGCCCATGGATCTGGTCTCGCTGTACGTGGATCAGCGTCCCGAAGGCGATCTGAGCCAAGATCGGGCGACCCGCTTTCCCCACATGGCGATCTACCCCACCGTCGCCGACGCCCTGACGCTGGGCGGGTCAGATTTAGCTGTTGACGGCATCCTGCTCATCGCCGAGCACGGCACCTACGGGCGCAATGAAAAGGACCAGCACCTCTACCCGCGCTACGAGCTTTTCAAACAGATCGTCTCGGTCTATCGCACGACCGGCAAGAGCGCGCCCGTATTCAACGACAAGCATCTTTCTTGGAACTGGGACTGGTGCCAAGAGATGTACGATATTTCGCAAGAACTCGATTTCGCCTTTATGGCCGGCTCATCGCTGCCCGTTACTTGGCGCACCCCTTCACTCGACATGCCCCTTGGTGCCGAGGTCGAAGAAGCGGTCTGCGTCTGCTATGGCGGCGTCGATAGCTACGACTTCCACGGCTTGGAGACTTTGCAGTGCATGGTCGAGCGCAGAAAGGGCGGCGAGACCGGCGTCAAATGGCTCCGGGCCTACCGCGACGATGCCTTCTGGCAAGCGCATGCCGAGGGCGTGTGGTCGCGCGAGCTTTTTGAAGCCTGCCTCTGCCGCAGCCACACGCTCACTCCGGCAAGGCCCGGGTTCAACAACCCCTTCCCCACCATCGACGAACTCAAGCACCTAGTCGAAAGCCCCGTCGCCTACCAGTACGAGCACGCCGACGGCCTCCTCTCGACCATGATGCTGATGAATGGGCTAGTCCAAGATTTTAACTTCGCTGCCCGAATCACGGGACAGGACGAGCCGCTCTCGACCCAGATGTACTTGCCCATGCCCCCGGCCCGCACCACGCTGGCCAATTTCTTCAGCCCGCTGGCCAACAACATCGAGCAGATGTTCCTGACTGGCAAAGCAACCTATCCTGTCGAACGCACCCTACTCACCTCGGGCTTGGTCATCGCCGGCGTCGATAGCCTTCAGCAAGATCAAGCCCAAATAGCAACGCCCCATCTAAACACCGCCTACCAAGCCACCAAAGAATCCACTTTCTGGAGGACGTAAAATGGCTCGTCGGGAAAAACAGCAGTCCCACCAACGCATCGCCGTCATCGCTACCATCTATCGCTACCTCTCGCACGCCCAGCACTTTGCCGACCGCTTCGTAGTCGGCTATCCCTACGGCGGCCGCTGGCACCGTCCCGGCTGCAAAATCGTCTCGCTCTACGTCGATCAGCAGCCCGAAGGCGACCAAAGCCAAGACCGGGCACGCGAATTCGGTTTTGCCGTGTACCCCACCATCGCCGAGGCCCTGCGCTGCGGCGGTGACGAACTAGCTTGCGACGCAGTGCTGATCATCGGCGAGCACGGCGAGTACCCCAGAAACGACAAAGGACAGGTTCTGTACCCGCGCTACGAATTCTTCAAAGAATGCGTCCAAGTCTTTGAAGAAGACGGCCGTTCCGTACCAGTTTACAACGACAAGCACCTCTCCTACAGCTTCGACAAAGCGCAAGAAATGGTTGACGACGGCCACCGGCTCGGCTTCCCAATCTTAGCCGGTTCGTCGCTGCCGGTCACTTGGCGTCTGCCCGATGTCGAGTTGCCCTTGGGCTGCCAGATCGAAGAGGCGCTGATGGTCGGCGTCGGCGGCTCCGACCCCATGGACTACCACGCGCTAGAGGCCATGCAGTGCATGATCGAGCGCCGCTCAGGCGGTGAAACCGGCGTCAAATCCGTGCAATTGATCGAAGGAGACGATGTGTGGAAAGCGGGCGAGGACGGGCGCTATTCGCTAAGACTGCTCGACTCCGCCCTCTCGCGCAGCGACTCCCCTTGCGGCAAAACCGACGAGGACGGCCGCACCCAAGACCTGCTCGGCAACGGCGAGTTGCCCCAGCTCGTCAAAGAGCCAGCCGCGTACTTCATCGAGCACAACGACGGCCTCAAGACAACCCTCCTGATGCTCAATGGTGCCATCCGCGACTACTGCTTCGCCTGCAAGATAGCTGGCGAGGACGATCCGATCTCGACCCAATTTTTCTTGCCGCCGACGCCCAACGTCACGTACTCGGCCTGTCTGGTGGCCAAGATCTGGGAAATGATCGAGACCGGCCAAGCGCCCTTTCCCGCCGAGCGCACCCTAATCGTCAGCGGCGCACTCGAAAGCTGCCTGACCTCCAAGGTGGAGGGCCACAAGCTACTCGAAACACCCCACCTCAAGGTGGAGTACCAGGCACCAGCCGAATCGCATCACGGCCGCTTCTAGTCAATGAAGCTATATACAATGAAAAAATTAAAAGTCCCAGAATTCGAGAGCCATGAAGAGGAAGCTGCATTTTGGGATAATCTAGATACCGCTGATTTCATGGAAGACGATGGGGAATGGTTTCGCTTCGATACGCCGCACAAGCGGGCAATTCGCGTTGCTATTCTCCCTGAAATAGCGGAAGAACTCATGCAGAATGCCCAAGCACAAGGCGTGTCGGTTGAAACCTTAGTCAATGTCCTTTTAGTCGAGCGCATACGTGACTCGGTTACGACAAACTGAACTAGGACGTCGTCTGGCTAGCCTTTGCAATGCTTTAAACCGTTTCATCGTTGCCTAACGGACACGACAACGCTTCTCTCTCCGACCGCATGGTCGGAGCCACGGTCGATAAAAAGATATAACGGTAGCAACCTGCAAACGAAAGGAAGCATCCTATGTCCATCATTCCCACGCGCGCTTTGCGCACCGGCGTCGAGCTAAGCACGCTCGGCTTTGGCGGCGCTCCTTTGGGCGAGCTGTTCGATCCGGTCAGCGAAACCCAAGCCCAAGACACCCTGCAAGCGGCCTGGGACGCTGGCATCCGCTACTACGACACCGCTCCGTTCTACGGCTACGGCAAAAGCGAACATCGCCTCGGCTACTTTCTCCGTCAGCAAGAGCGCAAAGACTTCGTGCTCTCGACTAAAGTCGGCCGAGTGCTCACGGCCACTCGCAACCTCGATTCTTTCGAAAAGGGCTTCTGGATCGGCGGCCTGCCCTTTGACTTCCGCTTCGACTACGGGTACGACGGCATCATGCGCTCGTGGGAAGACAGCTTGCAGCGGCTGGGCCTCAACTCCATTGACCTGCTCCTAATCCACGACCTCGACAGCTTTTTCCACGACAGCGAGCAGCGCTTCTCCGCCCACGTCAACCACCTAATCACCAGCGGCTGGCGCGCCCTCGACGAGCTGCGCTCACAAGGGCTGGTCAAGGCCGTCGGCGCGGGTCTCAACCGCATGGGAGCCATGCCGCGTCTGCTCGACGCGGCCGACCTCGACTTCTGTATCGTCGCCATGCCCTACACGCTCTTGGACCAAGACTCCCTCGACGAGGAATTCCCGCTCTGCGAGGAGCGCGACGTGCGCATCGTCATCGGCTCGGTCTTCGCCTCCGGCATCCTCGCCTCCGGCCCGGTCGAAGGTGCCCGTTACGCCTATGACACCGCCTCGCCCGAAATCCTCGCAAAGACCCGCCGCATCCAAGCCGTCTGCCAGCGGCACGACGTGCCCTTACCTGCCGCCGCCATGCAGTTCCCGCTCGGAAACCCCCTCGTCGCGGCGATTATCCCGGGGGCGCAGACACCGGCGCACATCGAGACCAACGCCCAGTGGTTTCAGCACGAAATACCAACAGACCTGTGGGCCGAGCTAAAGGCGGAAGGACTGTTGCGGGAAGACGCGCCGACGCCGTAAGGAGTCCCAAGGCGGACGAGGTCAACGATGAACCATGCGGCCCCAAGCCAGAAGGCATTCGGTCACATCCTCGGACAGCAATACACAGTTTTCGACGGGCTGGCCGGGATGTACGTGGAAGACATCTACCAAGACCGCCACGGCCTCCTCTGGGTCGGCACAACCGACGGCGGCGTAAGCCGGTTTGACGGAGCGCACTTTGACACCTTTGGCCTGTCGGACGGGCTGCCCCATCTCACCGTAACAACTATCGTCGAAGACGCGGACGGACGGCTGTTATTCGGCACGTTCGGCGGCGGGATCGCAGCCTACGACGGGCGCGGCTTTCAGGTGTACACCACCGAACATGGGCTGCCGTCCAACGACATATTCGGCCTGCAACCCCAAGCTGATGGCTCGGTGCGGGTGCTGACCATGGCGGGGATCGGTCGGTTCGTCGAAGGGCAGTGCGTAGAGTGCATAACGGAACTAGCGGGTAAGCCCCTAGGACTGGTGTACGATATGGCGACCGACTCGGCGGGCACGACTTGGCTGGCGACGCAGGGGCGCGGAGTCCTCAGCATGGACGGCCGACGCATGAGTACGGGGAACGACGCGATGCAGTGGCCTTGGAATTTCGCTCAAGACGCCGCTGGCAACCTGTGGATCGCTTTCTGCTACGTAGGCACAGAAGTGGTTGTCGGCCGCTACGATCCCGCGAGCCAACAATTCGAGCTCATCCGCGTGGACGATGGGACTGAGGGGGCGGAAGTCGTCCAGCATGGAACGCGCCATGTGCGCGTAGACGACCGCGATCGGCTCTGGCTGAGCCGCCGGGGCGTGCTAGTGCACGACGGAGAGGAATGGCATCCTTTCTCAGCCGGCTTGCCGGATGTTCACTTTTCCGATACGCGCCTGACCTACGAGGATAGCGAGGGAAACATTTGGGTAGGGCTGTGGGGTGGCGGGCTGATCTTTTGCGATCCAATCAGTATTCAGCTATACGACAAAAAAGACGGCCTACCCGACGGCGAGGTTCGGTGTCTGAGAGAAGACCAGGAGGGCCGGATCTGGATTGGCACGACCGGAGGCTTAGCCTGCTTAGAGGACAGCCGGATCCGTCCGGTGGAGGTCGGCTATACTGTCTTATCTATGGCAGTAGATCGACAAGGGCAGATTTGGAGCAATGGCCCCGATGGACAAGTATTCAAGTCGGCAGGTAGAGAAACCCAAGCGATCGCGGTGATAGCAGGGGGTGTAGAAATCGAGAGATTATTCCAAGGCCGAGAAGGGCACTTAATCGCCTGCACTTCCGAAGGGCAACTAGGACAGATCGAAGCAAACCGCTTCATTGCGATTGAGGAACTGCGGCCTCAGGAGTATAGAGTCGTGCTACAGGATCAAGAAGGCTCCTTCTGGCTCGGCCTCTATGGGACGAGGCCGGCTCTATACAATTACAAGGACGGTCATCTTCGCGCGTATGACATGGCCGGCATGGAAGCCGTCGTCTATGTGAATGCTTTGTGCGAGTACCAGGACGCGATTTGGGTGGGAACCGTCCACGGCCTTTTCGCCATTGACTACCAATCCAAAGAGGTGCGCCAGTTTACGGTTGACCAAGGCGATCTGTCCGCCAATGGCATTCTGGCCTTGGTGGCCGACCCACAGCAAGCATGTCTGTGGATTGGAACCAGCGGTGGGGGCGTGCTGAAGTACGACGGTCAAACCTTCCAAAGCATCCGCCTCGGAAAGTCCGCGCTTGAGAATATCGTCGATGCCATTCTGCGCGATAGCCAAGGCCAACTGTGGTTCGGGACGCGGGCGGGGCTGATTGCGTATCAGCCCGAGGAGACGCCGCCTCGCATCCGCATCCGCCAAGTCGTAGCCGGGCGGACTTTCGACGAACCCCAATCCGTGTCCTGCCCGGATAGCACGCCCGAGATTCAGTTCCACTTCCAGGGCCTCAGCTTCAGGAGCGGTGCCGAGCAGATGCGCTACAGCCATCGGCTCGTCGGCCACGGTTCGGCAGAAGAGTGGAGCGCGTTCGCGCCCGCCAATCGAGTGACGTACCAAGACGTGCCAGCCGGCCTGTTCCACTTTGAGGTGCGGACCGTAGATCGGGATGGCTTGATGTCGGATATAGCTCGCCTAGAGATGCGAGTGGTCCCCACCCATCTCCGACGTCTAGAGCAAATGTTGCGGGTCTCGAATCAGGGTTTTCTCAGCCAGAGCCAAGCCATGGCACGGCTCCTCGATCAGGTCGAATCGATGGCCGAGACGGATATGACGGTGCTGGTGCTGGGCGAGACCGGAGTCGGCAAGGGAGTGCTGGCGCGGCTACTCCACAACCTCAGCCCGCGCCAAGCGAACCCTTTTATACCGGTCAATTGCGGAGGCCTGTCCGCCGGGCTGATCGAAAGCGAACTGTTCGGCCACGAAAAGGGAGCCTTTACCAGCGCGAACGCCCAAAAGATCGGCTACTTTGAACGGGCCGATGGCGGCACCTTGTTCCTCGACGAGGTGGGCGATCTACCCTTAGACTCCCAACGGGCCTTGCTCCACATTCTGGAGGAGGGCCACCTGACGCGCGTCGGTGGCGAGCAGTCTATCCCAGTGGACGTGCGGGTCGTTGCTGCGACCAACAAGGACCTCGAAGAAGCCATTCAGGCGGGGACGTTCCGCGAGGATCTGTTCTATCGGCTGAGCGTACTCTCCGTAGTACTGCCGCCCCTGCGGGAGCGCCAAGAGGATATCCCGCTCTTGGCAGCGCATTTTGCGAGCCGATGCGCCGAACAACTCGGGCGACCGACGCCAGTTTTGGGCGAGGAGGTGGTGGCGCATTTGCAGCAGTATGCGTGGCCGGGGAATGTGCGCGAGTTGGAGCATGTAATTCAGCAGGCGGTCGTATTGGGTGACAGGGACGTCATTCAGGTGGCGGATGTGCCATTTCAGGCTGCCGGGGCAGAGCTTGCCTTGCCTGTTGAACAAGGCTTCGATTGGGGTGCTGAAGACGAGGACGAAAAGCAGCGCATTTTGGCGGCCCTCCAAGCCACTAACTGGCGGATCTATGGCCCGCGAGGAGCGGCTCGGCTGTTGGGCATGGGCCCGGAGAAGCTGCGGTATCGCATGCGCAAGCACGGGTTGCAACGGCCAGAGAAGCCGTCGCAGTAAGAGTCTGTGCCTGTGCGGAGATCACGGATTAGAGGGGCTACGGTTGACCTATAAAATCGTTCAAAAGTCGTTCAATCCCGTTCAAAAGTCGTTTATTTGAACGGAAAATCGTAGATCAGCTTGCGACGCTATCTAATGTCCGCCTCATAGAGCAACATTTTCCCGCTATTTAACTCCCATGTTTTTCAATCCTTTAGGGTAACTCCTAAAGAATTTTTTGTTCGTGCTCTGATTTATGGCATAGAATGTGCGTTAACGTGAGTTCGGGTTAAGCAGCCTCTACTTGGAGCGGTTGCTCGATTTTTGGTCGGGTACCAGCCCAGGAACGGGTTGGCGATCATCGACGTTACCGGGGTGAACCCATATGTGCAAGGAGGCACGTTATGAACTATCGATCCCTACTAATCGCTTGTTTGGCAACGCTGGGGTTAGCAGTCGCTGGCTGGGGGCAAGCCGACGGTAAAATCGCGTTTATCTCCGATCGCGAGGGACTTGCCGACGTTTGGATTATGAATGCGGATGGGAGCGACCCCGTCAACTTAACCCAAGGTCGGCATGCTCATTGCGTTAGCCCAGCTTGGTCTCCAGATGGCACGAAGATCGCCTATCTCGCCTTTAGTGACGATCCCATTGATGACGTCTGGGTGATGGACGCCGATGGCGGCAACCCGCAACAAATGGGATCTCTAACAAGCCCCGAATTCGGATTTTATGATCTTATTTGGGCTGAAGACGGTAGTTTCATTTATCGATACATACAGCACCGCTCTGAAGTGTTCGTTGTGGCGCTTGACGGCAGTGGCTCCTCACTTATGGACTGGAGGGAGGCGGCTTGGCTAGTCAAAGATATCCCCTATAATCGTGGTCTTTCTCCAGACGAAACCAAAATGGCATCCGTCGTGTTGCAGGACTCTGAGGGCGATGCCTACCTATCCCTAGCTATCTTCGCTCCCGGTGAGATCCCGCGGCCTTCTGAGCAGATAGAAGATCTCCTGAACCGGATAGATTCTCGGAAGATTCCTCTTCCTGATCTACCCTATCAACAAGCCAAACTTGAACCCGGCCAGTTTATAACGACCACCCCTGAGCCTACTTGGTCGCCCGACAGCATGAGAATCGCCTTTTCTGCCAAAAACGAGCAAGGGGACGAGGAGGTTTGGGTTGTTGATATAGACGGGAGCAACTTGGTCAATCTGACCGATGGTTTGGGCGGAGATTATCCCGCTTGGCAACCTATCGTCCCTTCGGTTGCTGCTACAAGTGTCGAAGTTCAATCATGGGGACGGATCAAATCGCTGCTTTCAGCCCCATGATATGCATCTAACATCTTATTCATAGCCTTATTGCCCTGCATTCGGCGGATATGGCCGACAATCTAGATGACTTTGTCAGCCAGCATGATTACCCGTTCCCGATTGCTCTCGACACGGGCGAGACTTCCTGGCGCTACGGCGTCAAGGGCATACCCCACTACATCCTGATTGGCCGGGATAACCGCATCGCCGTTGCGGACACACTGGAATCACGACACTTGCCGCCTACTGAAGAGCAAATCAAGTCTCTGCTGCAGGCCGGTAGCTAAGTCGAGGCCAACAGGTCCATCGTCTTTACGACGCTTCGCCGAAAGAATTTGGTTATGCCCCTGATGACACTACCGGAGGCCGAAAAGCGGCAAATTTTGGCAGCCCTCCAAGCCACCAACTGGCGGATCTATGGCCCGAGGGGGGCGGCTCGGTTGTTGGGCATCGGCCCGGAGAAGCTGCGGTATCGAATGCGCAAGTACGGGCTGAAACGACCCAACGCTACCTCGCAACTGCCAGCCCCGTAGCTTGGACAATCACCAAGGGTTTTCCTACAATCAATCACTCCCCCAAGGAGGGACCCCCTATGTCATATCGATTTCCAATCCGTTTAATCGCCGGTTCCTTGGCCGTTCTCGCCGTTTGTGCTAGCTACGGGACCGAGCAGCACTACTCGTCCCAAGAGCTAGAAGCAGCGAAAGCGAAGCTGCGGATGCACAATCGGTTGTGGACGTTCGAAGAGGGAGCCATACTCGCCCGGGAATGGTTGAACCGCGCGCCCGAGGACGAAGAGCTACGGGCGCTCTACGCGCGTCAGTTGCACGGGCAGATCTACGGGCGCAGAGAGATTCAGGAGCAAGCAGACGCGATCTTGGAACGGGATCCGGACAATCCGTGGGGGTTCTACGCGCAGGCGCTCGCGTTTCTGGCAAACTGGAATTATTCCGCGGCGGCCGCACCCAGCCTGCGCGCTTGGAAGCTGCTGCCCCATCCGGAGTTCGCCGCAACGCACCTTCAGGCGCTTCGCTCTAAAAGCGTAGGAGAGGGGATGGCATTTCTGGACTCCCTGGATGCGGAAACACTCCACCATCCCGAAGTCCTCCATGCCCGCGCACAGTTTGAGGCACGTCGCACGAGAGAGGATCCCGCCTATGCGGACACTAGCCTTGCTACCTTGGCCCTGCTGCGAGAGCATTGGCCGGATCACGTCAGCGGCTACCGGCGCGCCGCAGAATATCTATGGGCCAATAAGCCGCAGGAGGCGCTCTCTTTGATCGAAGCGGCAGTGCGCCTCGCGCCGGGCTCCGCCGATGTGCGCTACTGGCATTGGCAGATCCTCAACTACGCGGATCTGCTCCCCGCCGAGGAGCGCCGCCCCGCCATTGAGGCCGGCATCGCCGAGTACCGGCAGGCCGTGCCGGAGGCCTTACACGGCCTAACCATGCTCGCCACGGTCTATAGCGACTTCCTAGAGGACGAAGAGAAAGCAGCGGAGTTTGAAGCGAAGCTGGTGGCGCTGGCTCCCGAGAGCAGACAGGCATCGTGGGCCTACCAGCAAGGATATGAACGAATAGAGTCCGAGCTAGAGTCCGAGCTAAACCGCATCGAGCGCGAACATGGCGAGGACTCACAGGAGTACCAAGACCAGCTTCGCCTCGTCCGCGATGCAGCCTATCGATTCTTAGGGAAACCCCTCTACGACGACAGCTTCGGCGGCCGCGAGCGGGCGTACCTAAATCTCTTCGAGGCCCTCAAAGCCATGAAACCGATTCCGGCCGAGGAACTCGCCAATGCAGTTCGCGAGATGGTCCGGTGCGAGCAGCTCAACCCGCACTTCAAATACTCCATTGCTCCTATGTCGATGGCCAACCACACGCCATACGCCGAGGAGGCGGCCGAACTCGCTCGGGGTGGCATACAAGCCATACGCGATAAGGCCGAGGAGGAAGGGTGGGAGGAGAGTCGCCTAAACTACTACTTGAGCCTCGTCCACGACGCCATCGGGTGGGCTAGTTACAAAGCGGGGCGTATCCAAGAAGGCCGCAACGAGCTTGAGCGGGCGCTGGAGCTCTCGGGGACAAATACCAGTGCTCATTACCACCTAGGCCAAGTATTCGAGCACATGGCGACCGAGGCCGAGGCTCAGGATGCAGCCGAGGCAGCCCGCAATTGGCTCGACAAGGCAGAGGAGTCCTACATTGCTGGCCTTGAGGCCCGAAGCTGGGGCCAACATCCCAGTCGGGAAGCGCTAGAAGCACTGTACGAACGCCGGCACGGCTCGCGCAAAGGGCTCGACGAGTATCTCGCTGTGTTTATCGAACGGGAACGGCTCCAAAGACGTAAGCGGATTATAGAATCACGGCTCGATACGGCCCGCACCTACGAACCGTTCGCCCTCCCCAAGCTCGATGGAGAGCGCGTCGATTCCGCCGATTTCGATGACAAGATCGCCGTCCTTCATTTTTGGGGGACTTGGTGTGGCCCCTGCGTCGCAGAGCTGCCCGAGTATCAGAAGTTCCACGCGCGCTATCTCGACGACCCCGCAGTGGAAGTGATCTCCATCAGCAACGACAAATCGCGCGACGTGCTCGACAGGTTCATGGTGGAGAATGAATACGATTTTACCGTCCTAGTAGACGACGGATACGTGCAAACGGCCGACATCAAGGGTTGGCCCACGACTTGGTTCGTCGATGGCGACGGCTATATCCAGTTTGTCAAACGGGGAGGGAGTAGCGACTCGCATCTGGAGGAAGAGTTCTCATGGCGCGTCGAGGCGCTGCGCGCTGCCGAGGAGAGTCCTTAGTGCCCTGAGGTGCTAAGTTAGCGGCAACAAGAGTCGGTTCAAGGACCCGCGGCCTCTAAACCGATGGCTTCGATCTCTTTGAAGGAGGCAAAGTCCCCCGCATTCTCGGTGATCAGACGATCGATTCCCTCCGCGAGCATGGTCGCCACGATGTTGCCGTCGTGGACGCGCTTGCCCGTCAAGCGATGCGTCTGCACGAGATCCCGCAGGCGGCGGGCCACCTTCTCTGACTCCTCGCAGAACAGGAAGGGTGGGCGGGTGAAGACATCGATGTTCTTCAACGCGTCTTCCACGGCCAAACCGAGACCATTGACTTCGACAGGACGCGTGGCGACCACGAGATATTCGCGGATTATCTGACCGCTGATGGCCAGAATCGCGTTGCCTGCTCCTGCCGCTTGCAATAGTTCCCGAGCTTCGGCGTGATGCTCGCGCGAACGATCTGTGGCCGCCAGAAACACGTTGGTGTCGGCGAACAGGATCTCACCTGCCGTCGTCATCGTAGATCTCGCTTCGAGACCACGTCGATGTGGCTCGGCCGGTCTCCACCGTAATCCAAGATATCGTCTCTGGCTGTTCGGGCGGTGCGGTGCGAGCGGCCCGCTCCAGTATTGTATGCAGTTCTCCTTGAAGCGAGCGACGGTGGCTCTTAGCCAGCCGTTTCAGGGCAGCCAGCGTGTTGGGATCCACATCTCTGATATGAAGCGATTTCATACTGATATTAAAATAATACCATCATTCTCTGTCAAGGACCGCGTAGACCACCGCCATTGGCCGGGCCGTGTTGTCGTTGGTTAAGTTTTAACAGAAACATCCCGTTTCCTTTATGTTTTAAAAATAGCAGCGCCTCAAATCGCCGGAGTTGCCATGTCTGTCCAGCCTACTCACGCATCGTCTCTAAAAAGAGCCACCTCAAAACCCTTTCTAAAGGTATTTGCCTTCGGCCGTCTCATCGGATTGATGTTGAGCGTCTGCGTCTGCACTGCGAGCAACGCCGAGCAACCCTACTCGCCCCAAGAGCTAGAAGCGGCAAAAGCGAAGCTGCGCGAACATAATCGACTGTGGACGTTCGAGGCGGGAGCCGTACTCGGCCGCGAATGGACGAGCCGCGCACCGGAGGACGCCGAACTGCGGGCACTCTACGCGCGTCAGCTAGAGGGACAGTTGTACGGACACCGAGAGATCTTGGAGCAAGCCGACGCGATCTTGGAGCGGGAGCCGGACAACCCGTGGGGGCTCTACGCGCAAGCACTCGCGTTTTTGACGGACTGGCAGTATTCCGACGAGGCAGCCGAGTCTAGCCTACGCGCTTGGATGCTGCTGCCCCGGCCTGAGTTTGCCGCGACGTACCTTCAGGCGCTTCGGTTCAGAAACGCGGAAGCAGGGATGGCATTTCTGGACTCCCTAGATGCGGCGACGCTCCAGCATCCCGAAGTCCTCCACGCCCGTGCAGAATTCGAGTACCGGGCACAGTACCCGCTGGAGGATCCCGCCTATGCGGATACGAGCCTCGCTACCTTGGCCACGCTTCGAGCGCGTTGGCCCGATCACGTCAGCGGCTACCTTAGCGCTGCGGAACAGCTCTACCGGTCCAACAAGCCGCAGGAGGCGCTCTCGCTGATCGAAGAGGCCGTTCGTCTCTCCCCAGGCTCCGCGCATGTGCGCTATTTGCATTGGCAGATTCTCAACGAGACGCTCCCCGCCGAGGAGCAACGCACCGCCATTGAGGCCGGCATCGCCGCGTATCGGCAGGCCGTGCCAGAGACCGTACGCGGCCTCGCCCTGCTCACCACGGCTTATAGGAACGTACTCGGGGACGAAGAGCAGGCCGCGGCGTTCGAGGCCAAGCTGCTGGCGCAGGCTCCCGCGGGTCGACATGCGTCGCAGATCCACCAAGAGAGGTTCCAACGGGAGTACCGACGATTACAGTCCGAGTTAGACCGCATCGGCCACGACACGCCGGAGTACCAAAATCAGCTTCGCCTCATCTGCGACGCGGCCTATCGGTTCCTCGAAAAACCTCTCTACGACGATAGCTTCCGCGACCGGCCGTACCGAGCGCTCTTTAGTGCCCTAAGCGCCATGAACCCGGTTCCGGCTGAGGAACTCGCCGAGACGGTGCGCGACTTAGTCCAGTACGAGCAGTCCATCTTCCCGTACCTGATGTACAGTGCCCTTATCTTGATGACCGACCACACGCCGTACGCCGAGGAGGCGGCAGCAATCGCTCGGGACCTCATACAAGCCATGCTCGACAGGGCCGAAGAGGAAGCGTGGGAGGAGCGGCCAGACTACTACTTGGGCCTCGTCCACGACGCCCTCGGGTGGGCTCTCTACAAAGCGGGTCGCGTCGAGGAAGGCCGCGACGAGATCGAGCGGGCACTGGAGTTTTCGAGTAGGAACACCCGTGCTCACTATCACTTAGGCCAGGTATTCGAGCACATGGCGACCGAGCCCGAGGCTCGGGATGCCGTCGAAGCAGCTGGCACTTGGCTCGACAAGGCGGCGGACGCCTACAGCGCCGGTCTCGAGGTCCAAACCTGGGGACCCAACCCCTGCCAGGCGGCCCTAGCCGCGCTGTACGAGCGCCGGCACGGCTCGCGCGAAGGGTTTGACGAGTATCTCGCCACCCTCCGTGGCGAGGACGCTCCCAGTCAAATCCGCCTAACGCCCAAGATCGACCTCCACCTCGAACCAACCCCTGTTGAGGGACTCCCCGATCGCACGCTCAATCTTCCCCCCGGCTTTAAGGTCAAACTCTTCTCCGACCAAGTAGATAAAGCCCGCTTTATGGCCTGGGACGACCACGGCGTCCTACACGTGGCCAACATGAAGCCTCGGCATACATGGGCCCCGGTCCCCGGCCGCCAAAGCACGGTGTTGGCCTTGCCCGACCAAGACGGCGATGGCCGCGCCGACACTGTGTACAAAGCGGTTGATGACCTTAATTGGCCGCACGGCATCGCCTTCTACCAAGGAGCGCTCTTCGTCGCCGACGACGATGCGATCTACCGCCTCGAAGACCGGGACGCGGACGGCTTCTACGAGGAGCGCGCCGTTTTCGCCGAGGTGCCCGGTTTCATGGGTCGTGCCGTTGAGCACGTAACCCATACGCTAATTTTCGACGAGTCCAACGACAAGCTCTACTTCCACATTGGCTCAGGTTGCGACGTCTGCCGCGAAGACGACCCAGAGCGGTCCACCGTCATGCAGATAAACACCGACGGCACGGGTCGGCGGATCTATGCTTCTGGATTGCGCAATGCCATTGGCCTCGACTTGCATCCCGTCACCGGCCAACTGTGGGCTGCCAACACTGGACACGACCGCGAAGGCCCAGACCTGCCGCCGGAGTGGATCACCCCGCTCCGCGACGGTGGCTTCTATGGCTGGCCGTTTGCTTACGGAGACAAAGTTTGGACCGATTTTTCCTCCTACGGAAGGTCCATCTTGCCGCTGACCGCGGCCGATTCGCTGTTGGTTGCCAACATGGATACTCCAGCCGTCCTCATTCCCGCCCACTTGGCACCCATGGCGCTGCATTTCTACACACACGACCAGTTCCCGCCCCAGTACAAACACGCCGCATTTGTCGCCTGCCGCGCCGGAGTTTTGGGCAGCGATCCCGGCTACAAAGTCATGGTGCTCTTTGCCGAGCCAGATGGCTCCAACGCCCGCGTCGCCGACTTTCTCACCGGCTTCCGGCTCGACTCCGACGACAACGGGGATTCTGGATTGAGTGGGTTATTCGGTTTTTTCTCTTTTAATTCCGCTAACACGTGGGGTAAGCCGGTTGGGCTGATTACCGACGAGGCCGGACACCTCTATTTGACCAGCGACGAAAACACCCAAGCCATCTTCCGCATTGAGGCCAGCCCCCTCCAAGGTACCCAAGAAAATCCTCAACCCTGAATTAAGTGAAACACCTGCCGCTCATCGCCCTGTGCTGTGTGTCGCTGCACTCCTGCGGCAAACGCCTCGTTGACTCGGACATTCAGTCTCTGTCTGCGGCAACTCCCCAAATAATGGTCCACTACATGCCCTGGTATGCGTCTAAACCGATCAGCGGCGAATGGGGTTGGCACTGGACCATGAATCACTTTGATCCCGACACCATCGCCGACGATGGCCGCCGCGAAATAGCCTCTCACTACTACCCATTGATCGGGCCGTACGATTCAAACGATCCACACGCCTTGGAATGTCACGTCCTGCTTATGAAATTTGCGGGCATCGACGGCGCGATCATCGACTGGTACGGCATTAAAGATCACTACGACTACGCCGCGATCCACCGCAACACAAACCACCTAATCGCGTACATTAAAAAGGCCGGGTTGAGCTTCGCCATTTGTTACGAAGACCAAACGGTAAAGCACCTCGTAAACGGTGGAGTTATCGACGAGAACGAAGCCCTTAGCCACGGCAAGGAGGTCTTGCGCTGGATGCAGGACCACTGGTTTGTCGCCGACGAATACGCCAAGATCGCCGGTCGGCCTCTGCTCCTCGTCTTCGGGCCGCAGTACTTCAAAGGGGCGTCGTGGAAAGAGCTGTTTTCGGGTTTGCCTCAACCTCCGTACTTCTATACGCTGAACACGCTGCAGGAAGGGGCCGACGGGGTGTTCGGCTGGCCTCCAGTACACGGCGACCGCGTCGTGTCTCCTGACACTTGGCGCGCCTACCTAAGTCGGCTCTACGAAAAGGGCGGCGTCGGCACGGTGTTCCCAAAGTTCCACGACATCTACGAGGAAGCCGGTGTGCGCGAAAGCTACGGGTACCTCGACGACCAAGAGGGAGCAGTTTTCGGGGAAACGTTAGAACGCGCTGGGGAACGCGCGTCGTTGATCCAGATCGTCACTTGGAACGATTACGGCGAGGGCACCATAATCGAGCCGACGATAGAATTCGGCTATCGCTATCTCGAAGTGCTACAGAACTACCGCAGAAAGCTCGCCGGCAAGCCCTTTCCGTACAACCCAGAAGATCTGCGGCTACCCATCGCCCTATACCAGCTTCGCCAGCAAGCCGCGGCGGACGGGCGGGTGGCCACACATCTCGACAGCGCCGCCGCATTTTTGTTCGCGTCGGAGAACGAGGCCGCGAGAAAAATACTACTCCGGGACCCCATTGACTAGAGCGAATAGAGGAAATACCCTTTGACGACCCCCTCAACCCGGAGCATGTCATGAGCCTAACCACTGCCGAACGCCAGCAATTCCACGACCTCGGCTACGCAGTCAAAGAAGACATCTACTCCCAAGCCGATCTCCAACCCCTCAAAGACGGCCTCACCGCCGTCATTGACCAGACGTGTGCCACCTTGCAAGAAGAAGGGCTACTCGGCGCGGAGACCTTTGCCGCCGAACCCTTTGAAACCCGGCTCGGCGCCCTCTTCAAAGCCGATGTCGAAGTCGGCGAGCGCGTGACCCGAACGATCATGGGGCACGGCGGCGGTGGCTTCAAGGAACGGGCCATGCTCGACTTCTTGCGCCATCCACCGCTCGTCTCCTGCATCGAAAGTCTCGTCGGCCCGGACATCATTGGCTCGTCCGTGTACCGCGTCCGCCCCAAGGCTCCCGGCTACTCTCGCGGGGCCGTGCCCTGGCACCAAGACTCGGGCTACTTCATGCCCCACTGCGATGGGAGCTTGATCGTGACCTGCTGGATTCCCCTCGTCGATGCCACCATTGAAAACGGCTGTATGTACGTCCTCCCCCAATCGCACCGCCGCGGCGTCTATCGCCACTACACCGGCGGGCAAGGCGGATATCTCGAAATCGCCCGCGAAGATCTGCCAATCCCCGAGCCTGTGGCCTGCCCAATGCGCGCCGGCTCGGTGCTCCTTATGACCAATCTCACCCCGCACGCCTCCTTTGAGAACAACACCGACATCGTCCGCTGGAGCGTCGATCTCCGCTACCAAGACGCCGAGATTCCAAACAACATCGACGAAGACCCCAAAGACTTCGACCCAGAACGCGACCCGGTCACCATGGCCTGCTGGCCTGGGGAGGGCGACTTTGTCATCAAAGACGCGCAAAACCCAGCACGCGAAGTCACCGACGGCGCCGAATTCAAGGAAATCCGCACCCGCTACGAGCAGACCCCCGTCCACAAGCCCGGTCGTGGCTGGACCCCTTTCGCCGAGCGCCAGACATAAACCAATAGGAACAGCGCGATGAAAACCTATCTCGAAGGTTGTGGCGTCCCTACGACGCAGATCGGCCAAGCCGAGATTCCCCGCCTGATTATGGGGATCCATCCCTACGATGGCTGTTCCTATCAGCACAAGGAGCGCGACGCTGAAAACTTTCGCGCTTTTAGCCGCGCCCAATCCGTGGCCGACGTGTTGCGTTACGCGGTTGAAGAGGGCGGCATAACCGCTGTCCAAGTAGATCACATGCTGCCCGAACTCGACCGCCTGCACCTGCAAGCGATCTGGGAAACCGAGCAACAGACCGCCACCCAAATCGGCATGGTGGCCTATATTCTAATCCCGGTGACCTTGGACGGCGAAATCGTCTCCTATTCCGAGCGCGCTCACTCGACCTTTTACGCCCGCAACGAAGCGCTCGGCGGCGCGGCCTTCCGCGACCACTTCCACCGCGACGACATCATCCGCTACAACCTCGGCGACACCTTCGACGGCATCGTCACCCCGGAGACCGTGCCACCGTACACAGCAGAAGACGCGGCCCGCTTTGAGATTGACTACGGCATCCTCGAACAATACCTGGGCTTTTTCGCCGGCTGCGCTATCCTCATCGCCGACCCTGGTGCCGAAATCGACCTGTTGGCGATGACTGGCCGCTTCGACCTGATCCGCGAGTACTTGGGCTTCCTGCGCCAGCGCTTTGACACCGTGATCACCAGCGTCCACCACGCAGGTGTCACCCTACCGCTCCTCGAAGCCGAAGACATTCCCGTCGATGGCTACCTGACCACCGTCAACGCCCCGGGCACCTTCATGTTCCCCACCCGCGATATGGCCATTGACGCGATCAAAAATGCCAGCAAACCCGTCATCGCCATCAAGCCGCTGGCCGGTGGTCGCTACCTCGGCCACAAGGCATTCGAATATGTCTTCAAAGAGGTGGGCGTCTCGGCCTCGATGTTTGGGATGGGCACCCTAGGCCAAGTCCGCGAAACTACGCAGGCCGCACGAGAAGTTCTGGGGGTATGAACTTCACCCACTGGATTTTCGATCTCGACAACACCCTAGCCGATAGCGCCATTGATTTCAATGTTATGCGCCAGGAATTGGGCCTGCCTTTGGGAAAAGGTATGCTCGAAGAGATTGACACCCGCCCCGCTGAGGAAGCAGCCATGCTCAGACGCCGTCTTGCCGCGCTCGAACGCGAGTACGCCCTCCGCGCCCAGCCCTTACCCGGTGTCCACGAGCTGCTGAGTTCACTAGTCGAACGCGGTTTCCAACTCGGCATCCTCACCCGCAACAACCACGCCAATGCGTTGCAGACGCTCGCCGTTTGCGACCTCGCCGAATTCTTCGATCCCGCCCACGTCTTAGGCCGCGATGAGGCCGCCCCCAAGCCCGATCCCGATGGCATTCACAAACTACTTGCCGCTTGGGATGCTGCGCCGGCAACCGCCGTAATGGTCGGCGATTTCCGCTACGATCTCGAAGCGGGCCGCCGCGCCGAAGTCACCACCATCTACTACGACGCTGCCGGTCAGGACCTCTGGACGGCTGAAGCCGACTTCCGCGTCCAAAGCCACGCCGAGCTGCTCGCGCTGGTGCATCGGGCACGCGGCTGAAAACATTCCGTAAGCCCCTACTCGCCGCCAACGAAGAGGGTTGACCATGTTCGCTACATACGCCAAGCCCCAACACGGCTGGCTTCGCCTATCCGCTTTTTGCGCCTCGCTACTCTTGCTTGGGGCCGGGCCGTTGCTCAGCCAAACTGCATTCATCAACGAAATTCACTACGACAACATCGGCAAAGATACCGGCGAAGCCATCGAGATCGCCGGGCCAGCCGGGACCGATCTTTCCGGCTGGACACTCGCGCTCTACAATGGGAGGAACGGTACCTTATACCGCACTAAGCACTTGAGTGGGGTCATACCGGATCAGGCCAATGGGTTCGGAGCGATCTCCTTCAGCTTTGCAAAAAGCATCCAAAACGGTGCCCCCGACGGGATCGCCCTAATCGCCAACGGGCAGGTAGTCCAGTTCCTCAGTTACGAAGGGACCTTCACGGCAGTAGGTGGACCCGCTGACGGCATGACCAGCACCGACATCCGGGTGGCCGAATCCGGCTCCACGCCGGGGGATTTTTCCCTGCAACTAAAGGGCAACGGCACCGCGCCGGGGGATTTTTTTTGGAGCATACCGAGCCAATCTAGCTTTGGCACCGTAAATGCCGAACAAGTCTTCGGCACAGACGCGACCCCAAGCGCGGCCCACGTCGGGTCTCCCTCGGTGCTCAGGATCTGCGAAATCCAAGGGGCTGGCCACACCTCGCCGCACAAGGGCGAGCAAGTCTCGGTGCGGGGCATTGTAACGGCTGTCGCCCGCAGTGGCTTCTACTTCCAAGACCCAACCGGCGACGGCGACGAGCGCACGTCCGACGGGATGTTCGTCTATACCAAAAAGGCCCCGAGGGTCTCCGTCGGCGACGAGGTACAGGTGACCGGTACCGTGATCGAATACATTCCCGGCGGCGCGGCCACCAACAATCTGTCGATAACCGAATTCTCGCAACCTGACCGCATTCAGACCTTGTCAACCGGCAACCCCACGCCAGCCCCAGTAGTCCTTGGCGCGGCCGGCCGCCAGCCGCCGACAAGGGTCATTGACGACGACCGCTTCGCAGTTTTCGACCCAGCCGAGGACGGCATTGACTTTTACGAGTCGCTAGAAGGGATGCTGGTGGAGGTGCCAGACGCGGTCGCCATTAGTCCGACCAACCGCTTTGGTGAGATTGTCGTCCTCGCCGATGCGGGTGCGGGGCAGCGGCTCAACTCGCGGGGCGGGTTGAATCTAACGCCGCATACCCTGCATCCGCAGCGCATCCAGCTCGACGACAGCCTACTACCCGGCACCATGCCGGCCGCGCAGGTCGGCGATGCCCTCGGCCATGTGCGCGGCCCGGTTAGCTACCGCTTTGGCAACTTTGAGGTGCTCGTCTTGACCGAGCCGGTGGTCGAGAGCGCTGGCTTGGTGCCGGAAATAACCGCCCTCGTCGGCACGGCCCAGCATCTGACGGTGGGCAGTTTCAACGTGTTCAATCTCGACCCCAATGACGACGACAAAAGTGCGGATCTAGCGGACGGTCAATTCGCGGCCATTGCCGACCAAATCGTCCATCGCTTGGGCGCACCGGATGTGCTGGCCTTGCAGGAAGTGCAGGACAACAGCGGCGCGGTCAACGACGGCACCACTTCAGCGGACCAGACGGCGCAAACGCTCATTGCCGCCATTGCTGCGGCCGGTGGCCCGAGGTATGAGTACGCGGATGTCGCGCCCCCAGATGGGGCCGACGGCGGCCAGCCGGGAGGCAATATCCGCGTTGGGTACCTCTACCAGCCCGGTCGGGTGGCCCTGATTGGTTCGGTGGAACGCATTGAAGACACCGATGGCGACGATGCCTTCCACCACAGCCGCAAACCGCTCAAGGCCGCGTTCGATTTCAAGGGAACCAAGCTGACGGTGATCAACTGCCACTTCTCGTCCAAGTTTGGCAGTCCACCCCTCTTCGGTCGAATCCAGCCGCCGCCGAATGGTGGGCTTGCCAAGCGCCTCGCGCAGGCCGCGTTCGTCCACGACCTCGTCGCCGAACTGCTAGCCGCCAATCCCAACGCCAACATCGTCGTGCTCGGGGATCTCAACGAACTTCCGTTTCCGCTCGCCCCAGTACAACCGCCGCCGGGCGATGTCCTGCAAACGCTCGCCGGCACTCCGCCGATCCTCTTCAATCTCGGCGACGTGGTAGATGGGGACTTGGCCTATTCCTATAACTTTCAGGGAGTTTCCCAGCAGCTCGACTACCTGCTAGTCAGCTCGGCCCTGCTCGCGCTCCAGCCCGAGTTCGACCATGTCCACGTCAACACCGAGTTCCCCAACCAAGCCAGCGACCACGACCCCATCCTCGCGCGGTTACTGCTTTATGATCGCCCAGACTAGGAACCCCGCCGTCCACTCCTTCGCATATTACCCGAGTTGTGCTGGCCGCCACGAGGAGAGAAAAAACTACTGTGCTGCTGGTCTGCGCGGTCGCCGCCCTTGCCCGACCCGCGCCCGCCCTTGCCCTTGCGCTCAAGCGCCTCGCTGAGATGCAGCTTCTGCCCCTCAAATTCCTTGTCGTTGAGATGGGCAATAGCTTCTTCACCTTCGTGCCGGGTAGCCATCTCCACATAGCCAAAACCGCGCGAGGCACCGCTCTTTTTGTCGCGGGCGATGGTAGCGGCCACGACGGTCCCATACGGTTGAAAGAGCTGGACCAGCGCCTCTTTTTTAGTTGTCTTCGCCAAATTGCCCACGTGTATGTTCACAGTGTGCTCCTTTCGCTGACGCGGATTGTTTTCCTCCGCGCGTCTTGTCGTTCATCTCGCCGATTTGGATGCCGGTCAGCGCCCGTATTTCCTTATCGAGTCTCGCCAGTCGTTTGATTTTCCGCAACTCGGGATAATCCATCCACATCATTGTCAATCTCTCGGCTAGCGCTGCATCCGCGTCTTGCCGTACCAATCCATCATCCGCTCCACCATCTCTCCCCGCGCTCCCGCATGAGCCGGATCGTCGTACAGGTTGTACAACTCGTCCGGGTCCTCTTCTAAATGATACAACTCCCCGTAGGGTTCCCCGGGGTAAAAAACCAATTTCCACGCCTCGGTTCGCGCCATGATGCGCGGGCCATACTCGGAAAACGCGGTCTCGTGCAATACAGCCTCTTCCCCGCACAACAGCGGCTCCAAAGAAAGTCCCGCCGCCCCAGCCAACGGCTCCAATCCCGCCATTTCCAACAGGGTCGGGCCTAGGTCAATCAGCTCTACTAGCGGATCGCGTGCCCCTAGCCGCTCGACTCCGGGACCGGCAAAAACCAGCGGCACTCGCGCCACCGAGTCGTAGTGAGACGAAAACTTGTAGACTTGGTGGTGGTCGCCGAGGCAGTCGCCGTGATCCGAGGTAAACACAAAAATCGTGTTGTCCAGCTCGCCCCGCTCGTCCATGGCCGCGACCATCGCGCCGACCCAATCGTCAATAGCTGTGATATTGGCGTAGTAGTGCCGGCGCATGCGGCGAATGCGCTCTGGGGTCGCTCGGCTCCACCAGATCGCTGCGGGTGCGTGTTTGCCGTCCATGCCCTCCATGGCTTGGCGCTGTGGCGGGGGCTTGGTGTCGAGCTCGTTGAGGATCCCCACGGGGTCGGGAATGTCCACGCCCTCGTAGCGCGCCAGCGCGGACGCAGGCGCGTCAAAAGGGTCGTGCGGGCCGGCGAAACCGCTCCACAGGAAGAGCGGCACGGCAAAGTCGTGCGTTCGAATGGCCTCCACGCTCCAGCGCCCAATGCAATTGTCGATAAACAAGGCTTCGTCGTGCGGCCACACGGCCGCGCCCAAGTAATCCGGCCAATTGGGCACGTCGCGGTAGTAAGTCAGCGCCGGTCGCCTAAGCCCGAACTGCATCAGGTACAAGTCGTAGTCGTCTGGGTCGGGGCCGTGGTGGCCTTGCCGATAATTTTTGTTTTCGACGACAGTGCGGTGGCGGAAGCCGCACGGCAGGCGGATGGGCGCGGTGTGCATCTTGCCGATGTTGACCGTATGATAGTCGCCGTCCCTGAGTTGCTCAATCCAGTTGGGCTGGTCGGGCGTCAGCCACGCCTCGTTGCGGTCAATGCCGTGGGTATGGACGTACTGGCCCGAGACGATGCTGTTGCGCGACGGACCGCAAACGGCCCCTTGCACAAAGGCGTGACTGAACGCCACGCCGCGAGCGGCCAGCCGGTCAATGTGCGGGGTGATGACGTGGTCGTAGCCCAAGCAACCGAGCGTGTCCCAGCGCTGCTGGTCGGTGACGATCAGGATGATATTAAGCGCGCTATTCTCTGTCTTGTTCATGTTGCTCAACGGCCTTTTCCAATTCGGGCAGCAGCACGTTTTTGACCCAACTAAAATCTGGATTGATTGCGAGCGCCTTTGCAAAGGCCGCTCGCGCCAGCGCTAGCTCTCCTCGGTCCTGGTAAGCGAGGCCGAGCCAAGCATAGGTGCGGCTGTGTCCCCATGCGGGATGGACGGGATCGGTCGGCTCTTCTCGGGCGAACAGTTCGGCGGCGCGCTGGAATTCTTGCAAACCCTTTTCCTTGCTGCCACCAAACATGCTGGGGGTATTAAAGTCGCGTATGGCCGTGCACAGCACGACGCGCGGATTGTCGGGTGCGAGCTGCACTGCTTTTTTCAGGGCCTGCTCTGCTCTGCGTCCCAAGACCATGCCCTTGATCGGGTTGAGGCCGATCTGTCGTCCATATGCGCTCGATAGCAGGGCATAGGCTTCGGCCGCTTGCGGGTCGATCTCAGTAGCCTTTTGCAAATGCTCGACAGTGGCTTTGAGGTGTTCAGAAGCCGCGCCTTTGTTTTCCTCGCCCGCGGCCAACAGGTGGTCGGCGATGCGGTAGTCGGCCAAGGCGATGTAGTAGTGGCCCCACGCAGCCAAGGCGGTGTCGGCCAAGGCGCGCTCAAACGCAGCCTTCGCCGCGTGCATCGCGTCGAGAGAGCCTCCGTTTTCACCCAGCATCTGTTTGCCGCTGACGAGCAGGCTGTTGGCGGAGCTTCCCGTCGCCAGCATTGGCGACGCTTGTGCGCGGGTCGGAGCGGACAGCGACAAGACGAAAGCGAGCACAAGCAAAAAGCGTGACATACGTATCCTTCCGCCGACCGCACGGTCAATATGGTTCAATGGTTCAGGGAGACGCCGACGAGGGAGCCGTATTTAGGAAGTTTCGCTTTTTTCGGCCCTAGCCGCCCCACAACTCCAACAGTCCGTAAACGCTCCCGGACACTCCTCGCCGCACGCGGCGCAGGTCCAGGGTTCTTTATCTTCCGCAGCCGTTGCAAACAGAGTATCGATGTGCGACTTCGCGGCCGCGGCCTGTTTGTCGTCCAAGACCCACAACTCCGGCCAGCACTCAATCGGAGGCAATTCGCCCACGCCGCCGAGCAGGTGCTGACGGCGCAAAACGCATTCAATGCCCTGTGCGGCCAGCGAGTTTTTGAGGTGGCTGAGCATGGCCAAATCCTGCGTAGTATAAACTCGTTCCATCGTCTGCTTCCTCCTTCGGCGTTACGCGCTGGTCGCAATCCGTTCCCGCAAGGCCGGCAACAACCGCGCCACTTCATCCTCCAGCAACGCCAGCGCTTCCTCTGCGCCAGCAAACGCTTCCTCGCGTCCGATTTCCTCCAACCGATGCGCAGCCTCGGCCACCTTCTCCGCCCCGAAAACGTGCGCCGACCCCTTGAGCGTATGCGCGGCCCGCCGCAATTCAGGACCATCCGCGGCGGCGATGTGTTCGCGGATCTGCTGCATCAGCTTGGGGCACTCGGCAAAAAACATCTCCGCGAGCTCGCGCAGCATGGCCTCGTCGCCGCCGACGTTTTCGAGTGCGGCATCCCACTCGAAGGGCACATCCGCCGGCGCAAGCAGTTCGGCCTCAGCATTGGGGCCGCCACCCTCCACAGCCGCGTACAGCTCGTGCGGGCGCACCGGCTTGGCCACATAACCATCCATTCCCGCCGCCAAGAAGCGGTCGCGGTCGCCTTTCATGGCATGGGCGGTCATGGCGACGATTGGGATATGCCCACCGCTCTGTGCCTCTGCTTGGCGAATGGCCGCGGTGGCCTCTAGGCCATCCATCTCCGGCATTTGCACGTCCATCAGCACCACGTCAAAGGGCTGCGCCGCCACCTGCTCCACGGCCGCGCGGCCATTGTTCACTACTACTACGGAATGGCCACGCTCCTCCAACAGCCGCACGGCCACCTGCTGGTTGATCGCCCCATCCTCGGCCAAGAGGATGCGGCGGCTCTCGACTGCTACAGGCTCGTCCCCAAGCACATGCGTCTCCACCGACGGGGTGGCTTCGAGAGCCGCGCCAATGGCCTCTAGCAGGTCGGACTGCTTGATCGGCTTGATCAGGCTGCGGGCAATACCCAAGGAACGCGACCGCGCACTGTACCCGGCTCGGTCGGCCGAGGAAAGCAGCAGCACCGGCACTTGGGCAAACGCTGCGTTCTCGCGGATTATCGCTACCGTTTCTAGGCCGTCCATCTCCGGCATCATCAGATCCATCAGCACTATGTCGAAAGGCTGCGCCGCGGCCTCCAAGGCTGCGATGGCAGCCGAGCCGCTCTCCACGAGTTCAGCTTCCATCTCCCAGCTTTTGAGGATCTCTTCGAGAATCCGCCGATTGGTCGCATGGTCGTCGACAACTAAGACTTTTAGCCCCCGCAGCGAGATCAGATCGGTGCGCTTGGTTTTCGGCGTTCCCAGCCCAAAGCGGACCGTGCAGTAAAAGGTGCTGCCTGTGCCCTCTTCGCTCTCGACCCAGATGCGGCCCCCCATCAGTTCGATTAGCTGCTGCGAAATGGCCAAACCCAAGCCGCTGCCACCAAAGCGCCGCGAGGTCGAGCTATCGACCTGGCTGAAAGAGTCGAATATCCGCGCCTGTTTCTCCGGCGCAATGCCGATCCCAGTGTCGCGCACCCACAGGCGCAGGCGCACGGCATCTGGCAACGCCTCTTCCACGGCGATGCCAACTTCCACTTCGCCTTCTTCGGTAAACTTGACGGCATTGCCCACCAAGTTGATCACCACTTGGCGCAAGCGGCGCGGGTCGCCGACCAAGCGGTCGGGTACGTCCGTGGGGATGTGGCACACCAACTCGATGTTTTTGCTCGCCGCGTGCATGGCTAGCGTCTGCACGGCAGTGCCCACCTCGTCCCGCAAGTCGAATTCGATGTCCTCCAAGGCCAAGCGTCCTGCTTCGACTTTGGAGAAGTCGAGGATGTCGTTGAGCAGGGATAGCAGGGATTCCGCCGACTGCTGCACCAAGGTCAAATAGCTGCGCTGTTGCGATTCGAGCCGGGTGCGTCCCAAGAGCTCGGTCATGCCGATGATGCCGTTCATTGGGGTGCGAATCTCGTGGCTCATATTGGCCAAGAACGCGCTCTTGGCGTGGTTGGCCGCTTCGGCCTGCTCCACGGCATCGCGCAGGGCCTCCTGCGACTCTTCAAGTGCCAGCAGGGCCTCGTGCTCGGATTGCGCGGTTGCCGCGGTTAGGCGGTATTGCTCTTGTAGCTGCTCTTCCGAGCGCCGCCTTTCCGCATCGACTCGCGAAAGCGACGCGGCGTTCCACCAAATGAGCAGGGCAAAGGCCAAGATGTTGAGTAGCGTAAAGAGCGAGAGGCCAAACTCGTAGCCATAGAGAGACTCGCCCTGCATCCGCACCCAGTCGAGTGCGAGGGGAATGGCAAAAGCGGCCGGCAAGAGGCGACGCGCTACGGACCCGCCCTCTGTGGTGCTGATGATGGTGGCGATCGGCTCGCGGTGCGGGCGAGCGCAGATCAGGCCAGCACAGAGGATGAGAAATTCGGTCGCCGTGTCTGGGACGACCGGCACGTACCCGGCGATCCCGTAGAGCAGCAGCACGTTGTGGAAGTAGCTGCTCATCGACAACAGCCCAACGGCTGTTGCCGCGATCCCGCAGATCTGCCACAGATAGGCGCGGCCCCTCACCCGCACGTCCATCAGCACCAAAGCCAAGCCGATCAGCAAAAAGGAAAAAGCCGCATTGGGCGACATCCGGTAGCCGCCCAGCTTAAAATAAAAAAGGTATGAATCGACTCCCCGCTCCCAGTTGTATTGGTAGCCGATCAACTTGAGCACGGAGATCACCACTACGGTCGCCCCCAGCACCACGCTCGCAGACCGCCGCCAGCGGCTCAGCGGCTCGGCCTGCAACAACAAAAGCGCCGCGCCAGCCAAGATAAACTGCATCGCCACGAGCGGGTGCGTCGCCACCCAACTGATGTGCATGAAGCTTTTGAGGTATTCGTCGTCGACGTTCCAGCCCCACAACACCAACGCGCCCGTTAGCACGGTCGTGGAGGCTGCCAATCGCGCCAGCCAGTAGGTCCCGCGAAGGAAGCGGGGGTCGCCCTCCATCGCTAACCTGCTACGGCCTCCCGGATAGACCGGGCCAAGCTCTCGCCATCGATCTGCGTTTTGATTAGGTAATCGCGGGCACCGGCCGCTACGGCCTCTGCGGCGAGCACTTCGTCATCGAGGCCCGTCAAGACCAATACGGGGATATTCGGAACGGTTGCTTTGACGCGCTCGAAGGTGGCCAACTCTTGGCTGTCGGGCAGTACCAAGTCGAGGAGGACTGCATCGATGCCACCGGCCGCTAACCGCGCCAAGCCGGCCGCTAGGTGATCGACCGCTTCCACGGCAAATTCCGGTTTTAGAAAGCCCTGCAACAGGCGAGCGTGAATGGGATTGTCCTCGACGAGCAGGACGGATATGGGGGAATTAGCCATAGTGCATTATTCATCCATTCGGTGGGAGCCGTAATCGGGTGTATGAGATGGCTTCTAGTCGTAATTGCTCGGCACGTGGTCGCCCAAAAGCCGCCGCTGCCGTGGTGTGGCCTGCGCCAACAGGGCCGCGTCGAATTGGAATTTGTTCAGATAGGGTGGGTACTTCTGGGTGATAATGCGCTGGGCGTAGTGTACTTGCAGCAAATAGCGCGTCTGGTTGCTCGTATTGGCCGTGCCCCGGTGCCAAACCTCGCAGCGGAACAACACGCAGTCACCGGCCTTGCACATGATGCTCTGCTCTTCGACGCCCTTAAAACTGGTCTCGCCCGCCCGGGGCCGCCGACCCGCGCGGTGGCTGCCCGGCACGAAGTGAGTCGGCCCCAGCTCCGTAGTCAAATCGTCGAGATAGTAATGGGCCGTGGTGATAAAGATCGGAATCTCTACCTCGGGATGGTCCATGACTTCTTCCGGCAAGGTCAGCGGCTGCCAGTCGGCGTGCAGGGTTTGGTCTGGGCGGCCCGGGCCGGTTATCCAAGCCGTCATGCCGATGCAGTGACAGTCGTCGCCGTGTACTGCCTCGACTAGGTCAATGATTTCGGGCCGGTCCAAGTACTGGACGAAGATCGGGTCGCGGTTGAACGCGTTGTTGATGCTCTTGTTGAGAAAGCCGTGCGAGGCCGGGTCGGTGTGGCGGTCATAGCTTTCCTCTAGCGCGGTCAGCTCGTCCATAGCCTGGCGCAAGTCGGCGATTTCTCGCTCGTTGAGCACCTGGGGAAAATAGGCGTACCCATCTTCCTTCATCGCCTGCACATAGCCCTCGAGATCGGGCCGCGCCATCAGCGGCAACGCCGTTGTCATAGAGCCTTTCCTCGGGACTAATAGTACGGGTTTTCTCCCGCGGCGTGATCCGTTGCGTCCTCTACGGCTTCCACCTCGGGCACGGCTTCCTTGATCATGCGAATGATGCCCTGTTTGAGCGTCACATCCGCTTGGCCACAACCCTGACAGCCTCCGCCCATTTGCACGAAGACCGTGTTGCCTTTGATGTCCACTAAGGTCACCACGCCGCCGTGCGAGGCCACGCCTGGGTTGATTTGGGTTTCGATGACGCGGTGGACGGCCTCGGCCACCGGGCCGCTCAGGTGAGCGGGCATCTTGCGCGGACGCTCAATCTTGAAACCCGAACCCATCAGCCCATCTACGTAATCCACCTTGGCTTCCGCCAATAAATCGGCGCTTTCGGGATCTATGTACACGTCAAATCCCTCAAAGCGAACGATCTGATCGTCGCCGCCTACCTGCTGGTCGGATATGAATGCCAGCTTGTAGTCAACCTGCTTGGCGGGGTCGAGGCGGGCGCCAATGCGCAGGCCTTTAATCGGCTTTTCGCTCTCGGCGACTAGATTGGCAATCTTCTCTTCTGCTGCTTCGGTAATGGTAATCATGGTCTGTCCTCCGTCGAGACGTAACTACTTGATAATACCGAGATAATGGGCGGCAACGCAAGCGGCCCATTCCTAGAATCTCGGGTCAACCGGCGCGCTTTCCAGCGCCAAGACCCCAAATACGCATTCGTGGACCCGACGCAAGGGCTGCCCGGCGACAAACCGCTCCAATCCCTCCACCCCCAGCGCAAATTCCCGCAGTGCCAACGCCTGCTTGCCCTTGAGGTTGCGGTGGCGCAAAAGTTCTAGGCGCTCCGCGTACTCAGGCCCATAGATCAGCCGCAGGTACGCGCGGCCCCGGCATTTGAGCGCCGGCTGGACGAGGCCGCGGCCGCTGGTGCAGACGAAATCCAAAGGCTTGGCGACGAATCCTTCGCTGCCGTTTGCGGTCAGTTCCTCCCACCACCGGACTACTTCGCCACTGCTGTCCATGTCGTCTAAAACCACCCGCCGACGATCTATCGCGCACAGCAATTCTGACTCGGCCGCGCAGAGCTTATCCAAGGTCTCCAGATGCCAAGTGTGGGTCTGGTTGACGTGGACTTGTCCCTCCGTGGCCAAGAGGTGAAAAGGAGCCACTTTGAGATCCTTGAGCGAACGCACCGGCCAGCAGTAGGGGCGATAGGCCGCGGCGTAGTGTGCCACGGACTCGGCCCGGCCGCGACAACGGCTCAACAGCTCCTCTACGTCCATGCCCCGCGCCGCCGCCTGCTCCAGTGCGCCCACGGACGCTGCCAGCGACTCCCGCGCCGCCGCGCCCACCGCGGCGTACTGGTCTTCGAGTAGCTGCTGCGCCTTGGCCGACCAAGGCATGACCTCGGCGTCGAGGATCGCCCAGTCCGTCGCCAACGCACCCCACAATTCGCTGCGCTCAAAGGCTCGGCGCACGTGATCCAAGACCCCCGCTTCCAAGCCTGCATCCGTAAAGAAGCGACGGCCCGTGCGCGTGTAACAGATGCCCGCGCTGCCGTCCTCTATTCCAAAGCGCCGCTGCGCGGTCGCCGGATCGCGACAGACGACCAGCACCGCCCGCGAGCCCATCTGCTTCTCCTCGCAGACGAGTTCGCGCACGCCGCCGCGGCGATAGTACGCCAAGACCTCATCCGGGTGTTCGAGCAGGTCGGGGCGGGTGCTGGTTTGGGGCGGGGCCATCGTCGGCGGCAGATAGACCAGCCACCGGTGATCAACGGCAAAGCGGCTCATTACCTCCAGCGCCGCGGCCGCCCGCTCCGCATGGACGAAAACTCGGCCCATCAATCGCGTCTCCACCCGCCGACCTCCAGCCACATCCTCCAAGTCCAGCACATCGTCGCGCGTCTGTTGCGCCGCCAAGGGGCGGACCGGCTCGGAGTACTGCGCCTTGGCCGGGACGGATACGAGTTCCAGTTCGGGATAGCGCAGCGCGGTCAGCGCGCCGCCAAAGACGCAGCCAGTGTCGATGTTGATCGCGTTGTTGACCCACTCGGGCTGCGCCAGAGGCGTGTGGCCATAGACGACGCGGGCGCGGCCCCGATATTCGGCCGCCCAATCGCGACGCACCGGCAGGCCAAATTCGTCCTCCTCGCCCGTCGGATCCCCGTACAGGGCAAACGCCCGCACCGCCCCAGAGGCGCGGCCAGCCATTTCCTCCTTCATACCAGCGTGCGCTACCACCAGTGCGCCCCCGTCGAGGACGTAGTGGCTGACTAGGCCGCCGAAAAAGGTCTCGACTTTTTTCTTGAACTCTGCCGTCTCGTCGTCAAGCTGGGCCAGCGTCTCCGCCAAGCCGTGCGTGCGTTGGACCTTTCTGCCCTGCAAGGCTCGAACCAAGCGCGCGTCGTGGTTGCCCGGCACGCACAGGGCCGCGCCCGACTCCACCATGCGCATGACCAGCGCGAGGACGCCGGGGGCATTGGGGCCGCGGTCCACTAAGTCGCCGACAAAGACGGCCTTGCGCCCCGGCGGCGGCTCCACCTTTTCCTCTGAAATGCGGTACCCTAGCTGGTCGAGCAGGACTTCGAGTTCGGCGCAACACCCATGTACATCGCCGATGATGTCAAACGGACCGCGCTCCTCGCGGCGGTCCGGCCACAGCTTCTCCCGCACCACTTCGGCTCGCGCCACATCCGCGGGCGAGCGCAGCACAAAAGTGCGGCGAAAGCCCTCGCGTTTGAGTCCCTTGAGGCCGCGGCGTAGCTGACTATGTTGCCGGGGAATTACGTGGGGAGGCAAATCGCGGTCTGTACGTCCGGCCGCACGCTTCTCGCAGAGCGCCCGAGGCAGGTCAAAGACGATGGCCACCGGCTGGGCGTGATAGCGCTTGGCCAGTTCCACCAGCGGCTTGCGCGCCTCGGGCTGAACATTGGTCGCATCTACCACCGTCAACAGGCCCCGCGCTAAGCGGCGAGCAGCGACAAAATGCAGAGAGGCAAACGCATCGTCCGTGGCCTCTAGGCTGTTTTCGTCGTCTGCGACCACGCCGCGAAAAAAGTCCGCTGACAGCACTTCGGTCGAAAGGAAGTGCTCGCGGGCAAAGGTCGATTTGCCCGCGCTAGAGACGCCGATTAGCACCACCAGCGAGAGGTCGGGTATCGAGAGCCGATTTTTTTCGTCAGCCACGAGTTCCCCCCGCAGAGAAAATCGCCATTTGCGTCGGCGCACCTAGCGCGGGGTCCTCCGGGCCGACGGGCGCGATGCACACGGCATATCCATAGCGCTTCCCCACCTGCTCGGCCCACGTTCCAAATTCCGCTCGCGGCCACTCGAAGCGGTGGTCGGGATGGCGGAATGCACCGGCCGGCAGCGCGTCCCAATGGGCGTTGTAGTCGACGTTGGGAGTGGTTATCACTACTGTAGCCGGGCGGGCGAACTCGAACACGACCCGCTCGCAGGCTCGTAGCTGCGGCGGATCCAAATGCTCGACGACCTCCACTAGCGCCGCGGCGTCATACCCACTCAACCGGGCATCGCGATAGGCCAGCGAGCCTTGAAACACCACAACCTGCTCGCCGCGCGGCAACCTCTCTAATCGCCGCCGAGCGCGCGACAGGACTTGCGGCGACACATCCATTCCCGCCACTTCGACAAACTGCGCCTCCGCCACCAACAGCGCGAGCAGCCGTCCTTCCCCACAGCCGAGGTCCAGTACCCGCCGGGCACCGCTCGTCTTGAGCGCCTCGAACACCGCGGTCAGCCGCTGTTGGTTCAAGCTCAACTCCGCTTCGAGCGCCTCTTCGCCCGCGTGATTTTCAGCCTCTCCTGCTTCCTCTACCAACAGCCGTGACAGCGCGGCCTGCTTCAGACCTCGTTGGTGCTTTAGGTAGCGCTCGACGACTAGGTCGCGCAGCGGGTGGCCTGTCAGCCATTCCCCACCTCGCCGCATCAGCTTGTCGATCTCTTCCTCGCCCACGTAGTAGTGCTTCTCGTCGTCGAGCACCGGAATCAGCACATACAGATGCGCCAGCACTTCTTTTAACGGCCGCACGCACGCTAGCTCGACCTCGTAATAGGGGCTGTCTCCCCACTCTGGAAAATGCTCATCGAGCAAGAAGCTTCTGGCCTCTACCGCATATCCCAACGGCTCAAAGAGGCCGCGCAACAAGTCCTCGCCTCCCCGGCAGGGTAGTGCGCTAACGCCCACTCGCAGCGGCAGCGGCTCTTCTACTAGCTCGGCCCGTTCTCGGCACTGTCCGTTCAAGGCCGAGGTAAACACGCGGGCAATGGCTACGCTGGTAAAGGAAGAGGCTGCGTAGGGACGGTCGTTGACATAAGACGCCAGCGCAAAGTCGGGAGACGCCGAGCGCCGCTTGAGCGCGGTTGGATCTACGTCGAGGAGCAACGCGGCCGTGCATCGCTCAGACGAGGCTTCTGGATAGAAAACGTGCGCCGTCCCAAAGGGCAGTTCGAGGGATTGGGCGCGGCCCGGGTGCTTGTGCAGGAGGTAGCCTAAGTCCGTGGCGGGTTGATGGACCGTACTTATGGTCAGGAGCACGACATCCGCCCGCTTGCAGCCGTATATGCCGTATATATAGTCTTAGGTGTTTTAATGGACATTTTCAGGTGGAGGATTTACCTTCTATACTATCAACTCCCCATCCCGATAAAGGTAGGTAAAAATGTCCGAGCCCGTAAGGAGGCCCCCCATGATCCAGTTACCTAAGTCTGTCCTCGGCATTATCGCCGTCGTCTTCGTCCTATTCCTCATCGGCCCGCGCTTCTACCAAAGCATCCCGGCCGGCCATGTCGCCGTCGCCACTCTCTTTGGCGAAGTCCAGTCCAAGCACTACCCCGAGGGCTTTCACATCGTCAACCCGCTCTACCAATGGCACTTATACGACGTGCGCCAGAAGACCCACTCCGAAACCTCCAACGTCCCCAGCCAAGACCAGCTACAGACCAAGATTGACGTCAGTGTTCAGTACCGCCTCGTCGCCAGCCAAACGCCGAGCATCCTAAAAGAGACCGGCGATATTGGCGACGTGCTCACCGTGCACATCGTCCCCAAGTTGCGCTCGCAGATCCGCGAACAGGGCAAGAGCATCAAACGCGCCGAGGACTTCTTTTTGGAGGAGACCCAGGCGACGTTGCAGATCGCCCTGCTCGAAGGCCTGAAAGATTATCTGGGCACCAAGGGGGTCGCAGTCGAGGCCGTGTTGATCCGCGACATCTCGCTGCCGCCCTTTATCACCAAGGCCATTGAGGCCAAAAAAGAGCGCGAGCAGGAGGTCGAAAAACAAAAGGCCGAGCTAGAGCGTTACAACACCGAGCAGCAGCAGAAGATCGCCCTAGCCGAAGCCGAAAAGGACGCCGCCTCGGCCGAAGCCGAAAAGCGTCGCCTGCTCGCTGACGCCCGGGCCTACGAGATCACCAAGATCAACGATGCCATCGGCCGCAACCCCAACTACGTCAAGCTCCAGGCACTCGAAGCCCTGCAAGCCATCTCCAAGGACCCGGCCGCCAAGATCTACTTCCTCAACGGCGATAGCCCGGCACCGCTGCCGCTGATGCACCTAGGCGACGCCAAGTAGGGGCAACCCTTGGGGTTGCCCAAAATCGGCAACCTCAACGAATCGACCACAAGCGTAGGGGCGACCGGCCGGTCGCCCCTACATGCGTAACGTCAGTTCTCATTCAAGCCGAAAGGATTCCATGCCGGCTAAATACCGCGTTGGCGTCATTGCCTCCGGCCGCATTGCCCGCGAGCACGGCCGCGGCTGGGCCGAGTGCGAACTCACTGAAATCGCCGCTATCGCCGACGCGCATCCCGAAGCCTTGGCCAGCTACGCCGCGGATTTCAACGTCGAAAAACAGTACCTCGACTACCGCGAGATGCTCGACGTGGAAAACCTCGACATCGTCAGCGTTTGCTCTTGGGATCCCCAACACGCGGAAATGTCCATCGCCGCCTGCGCCCGCCGGCCCCAAGCCGTGCTCTGCGAAAAGCCCATGGCCATCTCCTTGGGCGAGGCCGAGGCCATGGTCATCGCTGCTCAGCGCAACAACGTCAAACTCGCCATCGGCCACCAGCGCCGCTTTTACTCTTGTTGGCGCGAGGCGCGGCGGATGATCGCCGACGGAGCCATTGGCAGGCCGCAGCGGCTGTGGTCCGCGGTCAAGGCCGGGATGATGAACACCGGCACCCACTGCATCGATTTCCAGCTCTACGCCCTCGGCGATCCACAGGCCGAATGGGTCATGGGCTCGGTCGAACGCCACACGGACCACTTTGTCTTCGGCCACCGGGTCGAAGACCGCTGCGTGGGGATCATCGGCTATCCCGACGGGGTCGAGGGCGTGATCGAAAACGAGATGAACGACATCTATCAGGTGGGGGCGACCATCTACGGCGAAGACGGCATGATGGTCGTCAGCGACAACAGCCTGCGCTACATGACGACCACCTCCGGCGGCTGGCAGGACTTCGACCCCACCGACAAGGCCAGCGGCTACGGCAACGCCTTCGTCGACCAAGCGTACGGGATCTGCCGTTGGATCGAGGGCGATTTTGAGGACTACTACGGCAAGGCCGAGCACGGCAAAGCCGCCACCGAGATCATGATGGGCGTCTATGAGTCGGCTAGGCTGCACGAGCGCGTGGCCCTACCGTTGCAAACCCGCGACAACCCGCTCGACGTCGCCGTCGAGGAGGGGCGTATGCCCGTCACCCGGCCCGGCCATTGGGACGAGCGCTCCTTTCTGGTGCGCGGCGAGGGCATGAGTTGGGTCAGGGACAAATAGGCGTCCCCCATTCAGAGGACGGAAAGCTCATGCAGATCGGCCTCTTAGTTACCAATCGCCAACAGCTTGAAGAGTCCGCTGACTGGGACTTCGACTATCTCGAAGGCTCCCCCGGTCTGCTCGGTATCGATGCAGACGACCCACAAGCGGCCGAGCGCGAGTTCTCAGCGTTTCTCGAAAAGCACCCATTACAAATGAAGACGATGTGCGGCTTTATTGGCGATCCGCAGGGGCGCGGGCTAATGGTCGTCGGCCCCGACGTCAGCTTGGAACGGCTGCGTACTTTTGTCACGCGGGTCTTCGACCTCATGCAACGGGCTGGAGTCGAAGTCATCGGCTACGGGAGCGGCGGTTCGCGCTGGGTGCCCGACGGCTTCGACCGCGACAAAGCCCGCCAACAGGTCGCCGACTTCTTGCATCTGTGCGCCGACCTCGGCGAGCCGCGCGGCGTCAAGGTCGCGCTCGAACCCTACAACCGCGACGACGCCAACCTGCTCAACACCGTCTCCGAAGCGACCGAGTTCATAGCGGACGTCGACCGCTCGCACGCCAAGCTGATGGCCGACTTCTTTCACATGAAGCTCAACGGCGAGTCCTTCGACGCGCTCAAAGAAGCTGGGCCGCACCTGATCCACGCCCACATTGCCGAGCCGGGGCGCGGCCGACCGCAAACCACGCCAGCCGACCACGCGCTCTTTCTGCATACCTTGCGCGCATCCGGCTACGATGGCCGCGTAACGCTGAGCGGTGCCCTGCCGGTCTATGCCGACGACGGCGAGACCGCGATCGCCCTCAAAAAGGCCATCGCGTGAAGGTTCCTTCCTTCGCCTACAGCCGTATGGTAGATCTTTCGCGCACCATCGCGCCGTCGGAAGGTCGCCTCATTCACTACCGCACGGCGTGCGTACCCGTCGATGACCCGCCGACCGACCGCTGGTACATCACCACCAGCATTGAAATGGGCGGTCACGCCGGCACCCATGTCGAGGGGCCTTTACACGCCGTCCAAGACGGCCCAGCTATCGCCGACCTCGACGTCGAGCGCTTCTTTGGCGAGGCCATCGTCTTCGACTTTAGCGATGCTCCGCTCGGTGAGCCGCTCTCGCCGAAACAATTCCAACGAGCCGCCGAACCGGGTGGCGGCGTCCGCTCGGGGGACATCGCGCTCTTTCGCTTTGACTGGGATCAACGAGCTACTGCTGGTTCCTATCCGCCTTATCCCACGACCGCAGCCTTGCGCTGGCTCGTCGAAGCTGGCGTCAAACTGCTCGGCATCGACACCCCCGGCCTAGATATTCCGGGCGACCGCAGCCTGCCCAACCACCACCTGCTCTTCGCGCACGGCATTCCCCTAATCGAGAGCCTAGACCGCTTAGGCGATCTGCGACAACCCCGCATTTATCTTTTCGCCCAGCCGCTACCGGCTGCCGAAACCGACGCCATTCCACTGCGCGTGCTTGCTTTTGAAGGATAGCTGCGGTCCGCGCTGATCCCCGCCGTTGGCCATGCAAACCCTCACCCCCGCCGAAGCGATCACGCAGAACCATCCCCCCCGTGTTATCGTCCACTACGACTCCCAAGGAACGGGCACATTGATCTCCGTGGCGATGTGCTGCAACATGTCGAGGTGTTCTTCAGTCATCGGAATACCACTATGCTCGCGTGATTGCTCGCGCTGCCATTCCAAGCTGCCGGGGACTTCGGCACTTGCCAGTCCCGGCATGGGGTTTAGCGACCGACTCTCGCGCAAGATGCGAGCAAGCTCCGCCTTATAAGCCTCCAAATCGCCCAACCGCGCCACATCAATCGCCACCAGCGTAAATGCCCGCGTGGCACTTGCAAATTTTGGGTTGCGCGATTCAGGCGTCGCCGTACCCGCTAAAATGCCCGCCAAGAACCACGACGTAAATCGCATTCCCAAACTCTTGAAAACAAAGTCTGGAAATGTCTGCAATGCCTCGGGGAGCTTGCTGCGGTCCTTCAACATGTTCGCATTCATATCCAGCACGAACGGTGGGTCTTCTGCCGTTGGAATGCCAAAACACATCGGCGGGGCACCCATCGCATCCCACACCGTTGCATCGGGATGCGTCGGTTTTTCCCAAGCAGTACCCCCTGCCACGGAAAAGGTCGCCAAGTCGCGCACCAGTGCCAGCCGCGCATAAATCCCCACGCTGCCCACATGCCCGTGATTGCGCGTACACACAACGGCAATGCCATTTGCTTGCGCCTTTTCAATGACCGCCTCTGCCGCCTGCGTTGCCACCAAATAACCTGTACCGCCATCGCCGTCAAAAATTGCCATTGAAGGGGCATCCATGATTTGAGCGATTTCGGGTCGTGGATTAATGCGCCCCTCGCGGAACTCAGCCACATACCGCTGCAATTGGCGCGTACCGTGGGAAACCACCCCACGCAAATCCACATCCACTAGATAGCGCGCAATCAACGCAGCATCGCCGTCGGGCAAATGGACTTTGCGCAATACTTCAGTAGTAAAGTCGCGCAACATATCCGGCATGATGCGCCTAGCATCTTCGGGAACATAAACGGGCATGAAATCCTCCTATCTACGACCGTCAGAAATCGTTCCGCACCTTCTCCGGCATCCCCGATCTGAGCGAATCCCAACACGCAAGTCCTGTAGCAACAACCCTGGCCCCTTCTCGAACGCCGACCCAAGGCTTTGCACCGTTCAGGACGCAATCTGCCATGTGCCGCAGCATGACGATCATCTCGCTGGCGTGACCTCGCTCCGATGAAAACTCGGCGGTGACCTTGCGCGAGGGCAGGTCGCCAGTTGGATCGAGGCTCTTTGCGCCGTTGCAAATTGTGCCACGGGTTCCGTAAACGGCCAGACTGTTCATTGGGACTTCATGCGGATGTACGATGCCGAGAAAGTTCGCAATGCGGCCAATCTTGCCGGATGTAAACTTTGCGTTGATGACGAAGTTGTCCTCTTGAGGATAGTCCGGTGCGACACCGCTGCGCAGCCCGTAACAGTGGACTTCGTCGATGTCGCCCATGAACCAGCGCAAAAGATCGATTGGGTGGCAGGCGCCGCCCAGGATCAGATCTTGCGGCATCTCGACGCGCCAAGGGGAGTAGTCATAGACCGGGCGGAGATCGTGAACGTAGTGGGATTCAGCCATGAAAAGTTCGCCGATCTCGCCGGCATCGCAGGCGCGCTTCGCTTCCATGAAGTCATACCTCCCGCGCAGACTCTGCGTGACGAGCAGCACCTTGCCGGACCGGTCAACAGCTTCCACAACCTGTTCGACCTCTTCCATCGTGTACACCATCGACTTGGTGACCATCACGTGCTTGCCCGCGTCGAGCGCAGTCAGAATCTGCTGCGCGTGAAGTGGTCCAGGCGTGTAGATACCGATAATGTCGAGGTCGCTGCGCGCGACCAGTTCGTCGAAATCAGATGTCAGAGCGTCGATCCCAAATTCGCGGCCGAGCGCTTCGAGCTTGTCCTGTTGCTTATCGCACAGAGCGGTGACGCGGATCGGCAAGGAGCTGCTTTCCGACTGATTGGCACCAAGCAGCGTTCTGCCGTGGCCAAGCCCGGCGACGCCGATGCTGAGTTGGCTCATTTTCGTCTTTCTCCCGGTTAATTTTGCTAGTCGTGTAAGCGCGGGTTGTATCAGATCACGCGGCTGTCCAACTGGCGATAAAGTCTTCCGCGCCGTAGTCCGCGGGCATCTCGTTGAAGTAATGCTTCATCGGGGCGGCTTGGAATCCCGGCACAAAGTGTTCCTCGTCCGCTTGCAACAGATCCTCAAGCGGACCGAAGCGATCCCAAAGCAAGCGCGCCTCATCCGAGGTAAATCGATCGGCGAACTCCGGCCCCCAGTTGAGCGTAATAGGGTGCTTCCCCAGAACGCGACGTTGGAGATCTTCGGCGATTCCCTGCAGCGGTGGATCCTTGTGCAGCCGAATCGCCAGTGCGGCCTTGCAGAGAAAGACCGTTGACAGAATCCTACCCTTCTCGCCCCGCTCCGGATGCAGGCCGTCCAAAGCGTTCAGATACGCGGCACCATCTCCCGCGACAACAGCCCGCAGCGCCGAGTCCGTATGCTGCTTCATCTTCTCACCGCGGTCGTTCCAGCGCGTGAACGCCGCCTGTGCGTCTGTGGAGATATGTTCGATAAACGAAAGATCGTCAATTGACGTAAAAGTCGAGAAACCACCGTGAACGGTACGCCGCATCTTGGGACTGTAGTTGCTGCCCCAGTGGAGGATCGGGAGGATATAAACGACGCCGTCCCCGGCTTCGAGATGAGTCTGCACGCCAGTGGGCAGGGGGCGGGGGGAATCTGCCAACATTACCTCGTTCTCTTCGGGCGTGTTCAGCCGCAAATGGCTACCCGGCACCACCCACAGGACGCTGTCGTCGTAGAGCGGGATGTTCCACTGGACATAGCGCGGACCTCCTTCGACGATGTCGTCGATGTAGCCCTGAAGCGGCGCGGTGTCGATAGGGTGGAGATCGCGGTGCCACCTCGCTGGGCCGTGATCTCTGATGGGATTGCACATCATCATCATTTCTGTGACGGCCCCATCCGCTATGCCGAGAAGCTCTGTGCTGACCCCATGGATGTTCTCTTCAAGCCATACCTCGACCGCCAGCGCGGTCTCCGGGTCAATCTGATTGACGAGAGGTGCCCTTGAGAGTTGCAGGCGAGGCTGCGCCCCAGTCTCCCAAACGCCCCCAGGCGGATCGCCTTCCGCGCGCTCGGCCTTCCAGTTCTCGCGCTGGCGGTTGACGAGCGTCTCGTACGCCTGCCGGACGCGTTCGAGTTTGTCGCACGGCACGGCTTCCTTGACGATGAGGTAGCCGGTTTCCAGAAATTCGTCGCGGTTGAGCTTCATGGCAGACTCCAATCAGGGTAACGGAGCGGTTTGCTCGGAAGGGACATAAGGCTCGTAGCCGGGGCACCGTGTTAGAAGATGGTTCTTTTACCGCAAGCGAACCACACATTTGTTGATTGACCTGTTATGACACCTGCATCATATTCGTTTGAGAAATTGATCGTACTCGTGCGTCCAATACGCCGAGGGCACCATGACGCATCAAACAGGAATCCAACCCATGCCCCAACTAACCCCATCCCAACTCGACCAATACCAAGAGCACGGCTTCGTCCTCGTCGAAGACCTCCTCGACCCCACCACCGACATCGATCCCGTCTTAGCCGAATACGACGAAATCCTCGACGAGCTCGCCAACGAACTCTTTGCCGCAGGGCAGATCGCCTCCACCTACGCCGACCTCGGCTTTGACGAGCGCCTCTGCCAGATCTACAACGAAACCGGCCAAGTCTACGCCCAGCACTTCGACATCTCGCTGCCCCAAGGCGGTATTGGCCCGGATTCGCCCATCGCCGTTGGCCCCGCCGCCTTCGCCATGCTGCGCAACGAAAAGCTCCTCGACATCATCGAAAACCTCATCGGCCCGGAAATCTACTCCAACCCCGTCCAGCACATCCGCATCAAACCGCCCGAGCAGTACTTGCCCGGTGTCCCGAAGGACCACCACGGCCGCATCGCGGGCTTCGCCGTCGGTGCCACGCCCTGGCATCAAGACAACGGCGTGGTTCTGCCCGAGGCCGACGAGACCGACATGCTCACCGTGTGGGTGCCGCTGACCAACGCCTTCCGCGAACACGGCTGCATTGAAGTCGTCGCCGGCAGTCACCGCGACGGGCTGTTACACCACTGCCAGTTCAAGGGCGTCGGCCACTTTATCCGCGACCAAGATCTAGCCCTCGACCGCGTCGTCACCGCCGAACTGAAGCGCGGCGATGTGCTCTTCATGCACCGGCAGACCTGCCATTCGTCGCTGCCCAACGTCAGCGAGCAGGTGCGGATCAGCTTCGACCTCCGCTACAACCCCACCGGCCAGCCCACCGGCCGACCGCTCTTTCCCGGCTTCGTCGCCCGCAGCCGCAAAGATCCCCACAGCGAACTGCGCGATCCAGCGACTTGGGCGCAATCGTGGTACGACGCACGAGAAAGACTGACTGATAAAAACTTGCCCTCGTTCAATCGCTGGCCGTTCGAAGACCCCACCTGCGCCTGAACGCTATGGTCGAGTTGGAATTGAGTGCGGGCGAACACAGCGCGCACAAGCTAAAACCAGAGCACCTGCAACAAGCCGTCGCCGCCCTGCACGACGATGGCTTCGTCGTCCTCCACCGCGCCATTGATCCCGCGCACATCAAAATGCTGCGCGAGCGCATGCTCGCCGACGTCGAAGAAATCCTCGCCCTCGCCGACGTCCCCTATCAGTTCAACGACGGCCACCTGCAGCAAGACCCGCCGCCCTTTCCGCCGTACCTCTTCCGCGATGTGCTCGTCAATGATTTCGTCGTCGAAATAAATCACGCAGTACTCGGTGAGGGCGTCAAAAACGCCTTCTACAGCGGCAACACCTGCCTACCCAACACCACTCAGCAGCCCCTCCACGTTGACGCCGGTCAGCTCTGGCCCAATCTCGAGGTAGCGACGCCAGCCTACGGCATTGTCGTCAATGTACCAGTCGTCAACGCCACGCCCGCAAACGGCAGCACCGAACTGTGGCCCGGCACCCACCTAGACACCACCCGCGCCCTCAACGACAGCGACATCAAGCTATCGCCCGCAATCGAAGAACGCCTCCGCGCCGAGTGCAAACCCCAGCAGCCGAATGTGCCCGCCGGCAGCGTGCTGATCCGCGATATGCGCCTCTGGCATCGCGGCATGCCCAACCTCACCGACCAGCCCCGCCCGATGATCGCCATGATCCACTGGGCGCACTGGTGGCACACGAAAAAGCCGCTGTTGTTTCCCAAGGGGACGGAAGATTTGTTTGCAGATAGTGCGTTGGAGACGGTAGCAGAATTTGTCGATGGACCAATCGACTACATCAGCCGCAATCGAAAGTACGATTACTCCGAGTAGGCTCCAACGCTCACGGCACCAGCCGCCGACACTCCAAGTAGTACCGCTTCTCCGCGGCCTCGCCCAGCGAAAACGTCTTGCGCGGCGTGGCTCCGTCCATGATGATCGTCTTGAACAAATCGCGCTTGTCCATAGTCGGCAGAAAGAAGCCGATGCTGTCCGGCTCAGCAGCTAGCTGCTCTAGCACGTCCTCGCCGTGGATATAGTCGAGGCGGGCGCGAGGATGCGCGTCGATATAACGATCTAAAAAGGCCTGCAACGACGCTACTTCGAGCTGGAAGTTCGGTTTGGTGATACTCAACAGGCCGCGCTCGGTTCCGCTTATGTAGGGAGTGTGGTGTCCCGGACCGACGGCCACATCGCGACAGGCAGCCTCCCACCTGTCCCGGTCCGCAAAGGTCCGACGGCTAAGTCCACTCCCTGTGCAGTGCGTCTCCATCGCCCGCAAGAGATCGGCCGCATCTACTCCAAAAACCACCCGATGGATGGGCGCAAACTCCAACCCCTCGTCGTGGACATTGACTAGTTCGGCCAAGGCATAGCGCGCCGGGTGATTCATTATCTGGCGCTCGTCCTCTGCTTGCGCCTTGAGTCGCTCCCAGACGGCGCGCGCCGTGGCGAAGGAGTGATTGCCGTCGCCCATCGCGTAGATCATCGGTGGCTCGCCACACGCGAGTCGGGCGATATGCCCGGCGATTTCGTCAATCAATGCCCCATCGTCGATGTGCCAGCCTCGAAGCCTGCCACCTTCCAGCATCATCTCGAAATCGTAGGCCAGTTCCAGGTCTTTTGCGCCAAGCGGCTCAATCACTGTCTGCTGCGGATCGTCGATCAGCACCATGATGTGCGGGGTTTCTAGCGGTGCCTTCTCCCGCACTTGGATCCTCGGAGGCAGCCGACTTTGATCGGTGCCTTCGGTCGTGCGAATCAGCTTCTGTGCTCCATCGCGGTAGTCGTACTGCTCCAAGTCCAAGGCGACGACCAATCCCTTGCGCGGCGCAGCGCGCCCCACTTCCCGCTCCACCAGCATAAATCCGGGTCGCTGCTCCACCAGCACGCCGCTTTTGAGATACTCCTGCATTCGCTGGTTAATGCCGGCAATGGTCTGTTCGCGGCAAGCCTCCTCGAGGTAGGCTTCGGGAAAAACCAGATGTAGCGTCGAAGGGGCCGGTCCAACAATCCGCCGCACTTGTTCCCAGTACTCGGGCTGCGAAGTGTACTGGTCGCAAGCAATGACCGACCACGTTTCAAGGGGAATATCCGCCCTCGGCAAGAGCAGGGACGGCACGTGCAGGGCGATTTCGGGATAGTATCGCTTCATCACCGACTAACCGAGCAGCGGTCTGACCCAAGTCGGAAAAATCGGGAATATCTCCTCTGGCTCCGCTAGTTCGGGATGCCAGCGCTTCTCGTGCTCAAACATGATCCAGCCGTCGTACCCGTGTCCCTTGAGCAGAGCTATCGCCTCTTCTAAGGGCAACTGGCCCGCGCCCGGTGGCACGTAGCGCCAACCGTCCCGCATCGCCTCGGCGTGCTCGGGGTCATAGACGGCGTCTTTGACGTGGGTATAACCGATGCGCGGCCCCACCGCCTGATAGGTCTGCTCCGGCGACTCCTCGCCCACCCGCGCCGTGTGGCCCATATCCCAGAGCACGCCGAACGCCTCGTTGGGAATGCGGTCGAGCAGCAGCTTGCACTCCACCGCCTTGATCCACTCGTCGTGGGTCTCAAAAAACCACTTGAGCTGGCAGGCACCATCCAATGCGAGGATCTGTTCCATCGTCTCCCGCCCGATGTCAGCTAATTCCTCTTTGGAATAGGTCTTGGAGTCGCCGCCGCCAAAAACCCGGATCGAGCCGCAGCCCAACGCATTGGCCACCGGGATCGAGCGCCGCGCCTCTTCTACGTTCTCCGCTAACTTCTCCGGCACGCAGACCCGGATGCTGGAACTGATTCCCGACACCTCCATGCCAGCATCTGCTAGCTGGCGGCGGGTCTGGGCGGCCCCGCTGGTGAAGGCCGGCAGTTGGGTGACGTCCATCGTCTCCTGCAATCCGCGGAAATCGACGCCTTCGTACCCGTATTCGCGGCCCCGGCGGCAAATGGTATCCAAGTCCCAGTCTGGACAGCCCAACGTCGTAAAGCTGATTTTCATGGCATCTCTCCGTATCCGTTTTCGTTCATGGCATCCCTAAAAAAGTCAAACGTATGCTGCTCCTGGTCCGTTTCCCACCGCCCCAACGACTCCGGCCGCACCACAATCCGACCCAACTCAAATCCCAGAAACTTCTCCAGTTCCCGCAACACCTCCTCCTGCTTCAGCACAAAATCCTCGAACCGCACCAACATCCACTTCTTTGGTTTGGGCGTGGCCTTCATCAGCTCGTATTGGTATTTCCACGAAATGGCCCGCCGCCGCCGGATATCGTCCGTGCGCTCGTACTCGACGCCGAAATCCGCTAGGTCATCGGTCTTGTGAGCGCCGATGATGCTGTCGCGCGGGTCGCGAATCCAGTGAATGTAGTGGATGTCGGGAAACATCCGCACAATCCACGGGTAAATCAACGTCGTCTCCGGCAGCTTCCAACCCTTGTGCTCCGAGCGGTCGGCCGCAATGTCTTGCAGGTATTCGCCGATCAAGTCCTCAAATTCCGGGTCGATTTTCGCGCTGTGCAAATCGTCGAAATCCCACTCCAAGCCACCCTTCCACTTGACGTATTTGGCCATGACCCTACAGGCATCGTAGAGGGCATGCGGCGGCAACTTGTCGCCCGAGCGATTGAGCGTACTGCCCATAAAAACGCCGCTGGCATAGAGCGTGTGAGCTATGGCGCGCGTGCCCGAGTGGCCGCGGCCGATGACGGTGACTATCGACATACCTGTTCCTAAGAGTAGGGCCTAGGTACCGACAGCCGAACAGGCCATACATGTGCTTGGGAATTTGCTAAGTACTCGAAACAACTAAGCTACGTGCCTTGGCAGCTCTATCTAAATCGTATGTTGACTGCATGTTCATCCAAAGCTTCGCCGATGTCCCGAGGGCCTCGGCAAGGTCGAGTGCTGCATCGGCCGTTACGTCGCGTTCGCCTTGAATGAACGCATTGAGTCGAGTTTGGGACCAGCCGATTTTCTCCGCAAATGCCGTCAGATCCATATCCATGGGTTCGAGAAATTCCTCGAGAAGCATCTCGCCCGGGTGAAAGGGGTTCTCAGGTTGTCGCTCCATAGTTTTTACCTTGCCTCTGTCAGTGGTAGTCGGCAATCCGCACCTCATACGCCTGCCCGTCGCTCCATCGAAAGACCAATCGCCACTGATCGTTGATTCTGATGGAGTAAAAGTCCTCCCACTCTCCCTTGAGCTTTTCCAATCTATTCCCCGGCGGTGTTCTCAGATCTCTCAAGTCTGTTGCATCGTGGAGGTAGAGCAGTTTCCGCCTAGCTGTCCGATGAAGCTGGGCAGAGAATGAACGAGTCGCTTTACTTTTTCTGTCATAGAACAAATCCTCCGCCAAGTCATGTCCAAATGTCTGAATCATTTCGATAATTCATTGTATGGAATCCACAAACTCAGTCAAGGTCGGCAAAGTCATTCTCCGAGCCCGGTGTTCATATCGGCTGGATAGTATCGCCAAAGACGTTGAAACTCGTTTTTTGCCTCTCTATGCGCTCTTTGGCCACAGCTAAGCCCTGCTGAGGGGTGATTATCGCCATCAACACCTCTGCTTAGCTAGGAAAAACGCTTGCGGCGGTTATATCGGCCGGCTAGTATCGCCAGAAACTTCTCAAAGAAAGGAACGCACCATGGCCGAGCAAACGCCGACCGTGCAACAGTTGTGTGATGCCGCCCAAGCAGGCGATCTAGCCCAAGTCGAGGAGATACTTGCCCAAAACGCCCTGCTCGCCCGCCAGCCCATCACCCAAAACGGCCAGTTGGCGATCCAGTTCGCCGCCCGCGAGGGGTACGCCGAGATAGTTGCCGCGCTCTTAGCGGCTGGGGCCGACCCCCAGCGCGGCGTGTACCCCAACCGCCGCGCCACCAGTGCCCTCGCCTACGCCCGCGCCCGCGGCTACTATCCTCTGGGGCGCGGCCCTCAGCGGCAACGTCGCTCTGGTGCGGCTGTGTTACCGCTACGATGTGTCGGGCATGGATTCGTTCAGGACGCTTTATCAGCCGTTGCGCGGTCGGCGCGGACAGGCCATGCGGCGCTACGCTAATGGCCAAGGGGACGAACACGCCGACAAAGTCGAAATCCTGCGCCTGATGCTCGCCCAAGGGGCCGACCCCAAGGCCACGGATGCCAAGAACATGACGCTCCTACACCGCTTGGCCGGCGAGACTTCGCACTGGGCCGACGAAGAGAAGCTCCCGTTCGCCGAATTGCTCCTAGACTATGGTGCCGACTTGGAAACCCGCGACGACGAACTCCAATCCACGCCCCTGGGCCACGCCTGCCGCTACGGCTTGGCCCAGCTCGCTGCTTTGCTTTTGGAGCACGGGGCCTCGGTCGAGCCGCTGGCGGGTGCGCCATGGACGGCTCCGCTAGCTTGGGCCGAGCAACAGGGCCACACCGAAATCGCCGCGCTTTTGCAAAGCCGCGCCTGACGCTTAGCGCACCGGGAGGAGTTACCGGCCTATAACATCAGTAGTAAAAACTAATCTGCAATAACCCGCTCTTTGCCCCACCGCCGTACTCGCTTCGCAAGACAGCTCCACTCGGCTTCTCCCCATAGGGCCAGTACGCTCTAGCCGCTAGCGTCAGCGCGTCGGAGAAAATCCACGTCACCACGCCCGTTAGCACCCCGGAGCCATCTCTTGGCGAGAAGAGCCAACCCAGCGTCCTCGGCACGGTGCCGGTGATTCCCTGCGATAGCTGCACGGCACCGGCGTGCCGCCCCAAGATCTGCGCGTCTCCTTGGATCAGACGCGCTAGGTACGGGGACGCCGCTAGCTCGACAATATCGCTGACGCCAAAGCCCGAAAAGTGATATTCGCCCACGAGCAACAGGCCGCCTTGGGTGTCCCACGCGTACGAGCCGCCCAAAAGCGCCTTGAACACCACCTCACCTCCTTCTGTGGCGAGCGTCTTGAACGACGCCAGTTCGCCGTGTATCTCAGCACCTTTGACCCGCATAGATGCGGCTGCCCCCACAAAGCCATCGCCGCGGCGACGCCCTAGCAGCAATTCCCCATCGAGCGCACCACTGTGGCCGTAGAGCCGCCCCACAAAAGCCGATTCGTCAACCGACTCGCCGCAGGCTGCTACCGCGTCTAGCGAAAAGCGATCCGCGAGCGGCACGGAAATGCGCAGCGCATCGACCCCGCGCCGCCATTCGCGATCGCTTTCTAAGGGATTAAACGGCGCGAAAATGTCCACCGCACCAAAGAGCACGCCGCGCCCCCACCCAATAGCTTGACGACCGATCTGTAGCTCGCCACGCCCTAGGTGCCAAGCAACAAATGCGCGGTCTAGCTCGTGCCGATAGGCCACGTTCTCGCCCGTAGCCAGCGCATCATCGAGCTGTCTGAGCCGATACGGCGCGCGGATCTCCGGCACCAAGATACCCGCGCCCCCACCAGCGCCCGCACCCGTAGAAACCGCCCGCACCCGTTGCTCATAGGCCACGCGCACGTGCAAATCCGTCGCGGCCTGGCCTCGCAGCGCAAGCCGTCCCCTCCCCAACGCGGCCGCGCTCCAGCGTTCGGGATACAGCAACGGCGCGTCAGGAGCGTGCGACGAGAGCGCACTCCACTTCAGCGCGGTATCCAGCGCCCAATAGCGGCTCCCGTCAGCACTCGACCACAGGCTGACGCCAAACGCGGGCTGCGCCGCCAAAAGAACCGCCAGCGTCAACCGCATGTATCCTTGCGCTCGTCGCTCAGCACCTCGCCATCGCGCAAAGTAACCACCCGCGAGGCATACGAAACCACCAAGGGATCGTGCGTCGAAAAAACAAAGGTCATGCCCATCTCGTCGCGCAGCCGCCGCATCATCTGCAAAAGCGCCTGCGCGTTGTCGCTGTCGAGGTTGGCCGTCGGCTCGTCGGCCAGCACCAAGCCCGGCCGCGAGGCTACGGCCCGCGCCACCGCCACCCGCTGCTGCTGGCCCCCCGACATCTGGCTGGGCCGCCGGTCGGCTAGCTCTCCCAGCCCCAACTCAGCTAGCGTCTCTTCTGCCCGCGCCCGCCGCTTTTTGGGGTCCATGCCCTGCAACTCTAGCACGAACTCCACGTTCTCGCGCGCCGTCAACACCGGCACCAAGTTGTAGGCTTGGAACACAAAGCCCAAGGATCGGAGCCGCAATTCGGCCCGCTCACTGCGGCTCAGCGACCCCAACTCGCGGTCAAAGAGCACAATGCGCCCGCCGGTAGGCACGTCGAGTGCGCCGATCAGATTGAGCAGCGTCGTCTTGCCGCTGCCGCTCGGCCCGACGGTGGCCATGAACTCCCCGCTGCCGATTTCGAGGTCTATTCCGCGCAGGGCCTCCACGGCAATATCGCCCGTCCGAAATACCTTTTTCACTCCTTGGGCCGCTACCAGCACTTTATCCATATAGCAATCCAGAAAATTTGAACGATTCTAGAGGTGGATCGTCTTGTGCATCCCATTCTGCGTCCATCTGCGGATCATCTTATAACTGACGTTATGCAGTGTTCAGGAATTAGGGCCGGGCCGGGAATTCCTAATTCCTAATTCCCATCTCACGCATCCCGCTGGCTCAGGGCCGCCGCTGGATCCAAGCGCGTGGCAGACCAAGCCGGATAAAGCGCAGCCAACAGCGTCGCACAAAGTCCCAAGCCGAAAGCGTAGGGCAGCATCCACAGCCCCATGTCCGCGTAGATTATCGGGTCGAAGAAAACGCCCATGACCGTCATATCGTCGCCCATCGCTGCGGAAAAATCAATTCCCTCGGTCGCCGTGTGCCAAACGAGCGGCAGCGCGAGCAACAGGCCCAACAGCGCACCGAGCGCGCCCATGAACACGGCCTCGAAAAGCACCAAGCTCACGAGCTTGCGTTCTCCTAATCCCAGCGCCATCAGCACGGCAAATTCGCGCCTCCTTTCCAGCATGGCCGTCAGTTGGGCACTCGTCACGCCCAAAATTACCACCGCAGCCACGACCACAATGAAAAAGCTGGAAAAGGCTCGGTCAGCCGCCTCGTCGCCGCCCATCGCTGGCAGAACTTCGCGCCAAGTGAGCACCTCGTCTCCCTGCACCCGCTGCGCCAGTTCGGCCGAGAGCGCGGCCACCTGTTGCGGGTCCGCAAAGGCTACCGACACCTCGGCCACGCCCTGCAGGCCCGTCAGCTTCTCGACATCGGCAAGCATCGCGTGGCAGATGGTCTCGTCAATCGTGCGGCTGCCGGTAGATACGATCCCGACGATCCGCAACATCGCGTACTCCATCTCCCCGTCGGCGCGCGTCAGCGTCAACAACAAATCATCTCCTAACTCTACGTCCAAGCGCTCGACGAGGGCCTTGCCGACGACTACTGCGCCCTCGTCACCTGCTTGCAAGTAACGCCCCTCGTCAATGGTGCGCACCAGCCTGTTGAGCCGCGGTTCGGCGGCTGGATCCACGCCCAAAAGCTGGACCCCGGCCACCCGCGTGCCAAAGGCCAACAGGCCCTGCACCCGCACGTGAGGAGCCACTACGGCTACACCTTCGAGACTGCGCGCGACTTCGATCGCAGCCGCCGAGTCCTGCAAGCGCAACTCGTCGCGCCGGCTCTGCTTCCAGCCCTCGGGCGCGATCCGCAAGTGGCCGTACCCGCTCTGGGAAATGGCTTGCACTCGCATGGTTTGGCCGCCGCGCATAAAGGCCGTGGCAAAGAGCGCAATCGCGCATCCTAGCCCCACGCCCAAGACGGACAGGCCCGTCCGGCGGCGACTGCGCCCCAGCGAGCGCAGGGCGTATTTAACCGATAGATTTCCACTCACGCCCGCATCGCCTCCACCGGCTCCAGCCGCGCCACGTGCAGCAACGGCCAGACGCAGGCCGCGAGAGCCGTCACCAGTACGGCCGACACGCCCGCCAATACGTCGGATCCACGCACCTCGGGATAGACCCGCGAGGCTATTTGCACGCCTTGGAAGCCCATTTCAAAGGACTCTTCGCCGCCCAACTCGGCGAGGTCAAAACCCGATCCAGCCGTCAGTGCCGCAAAACACGCGCCCAGCGCAGTACCCAGCAACACCCCCAGTGCACCCAACAGCACGGCCTCGGTCGCCACCATCCGAAAGAGCCGGCCTGGATTCGCGCCCAGTGCCAGCAACATCCCCAACTCGCGGCGGCGCTCAAACGTGGACATCATCATGGTATTGGCAATGCCAGCGATAGACGCCAAGCAGACGATCCCCAAAACCACCAGCGAATACATGTCCATCATTTTGATAATCCCGGCTAGCTGGGGTATGACCTCGTGCCAGCGCTTGATTTCCGTCCCTTGTAGTGCGGGCTGCGCGCCGAGCGAGTCTGCGGCCTGATCTATCTGCTCGGCCTCGTGCAAGCGGACGGTAATCTCGTGCGCTTCGTCATCCATTCTCAGGAGCACCCGCGCGTCTTGCAATCCGGCGACTATGCCCATGCTGTTGACCAGCTCGACTGGCGATTCGACAACCGCCGCCACCTCGTACAGTGCGCTGGCAATAGAGCCGTCAATGTCTTGGCCTACCACGGCTAGTTCGGCACCAGCCTCAATACCGTGCTGCTGCGCCAAGCCCTTCCCCACCAGTACTCGACCGTCTCCCAAGAGGCCGGCCAGCTCTGCGCTGCCCAACAGGCCGTCCGCAACCCCTTCTAGCGCCGGATCGGCACCAACTACCATCCCCACAAAACCTTCCTCTTCCAGCGCGGCCAACACTGGCGCGTAAATCCTCGGTACGGCCCGCTCCACTTGGGACTGCCCGCGAATCGCCGCTAGCATGGCCTCGACGTTGTCTAGAGTCTGATCGACGGCTCGTTCCTCGCGCCAGCCCGGCGCCACGATCTGCACGTGGCCCACCAAAGGACCGGTCACCGAATCGAAGTAGTGGTCGGCATAGCCGCGCATGATCCCGGCCGTGGCCAAGAAGGCAAACTGCCCCAGCCCTATCGCCGCTATCGCCAAGGCCGCGCGCTTGCGGTTGCGGCCCAAGCCACGCCAAGCTAGGCGCAGTGTGCTGTTTGCGGCCATCTAGCGCCTGCGCTCCAACTGCGCCAAGCTAAAGAGACTCTCGTCCAGCTCGACGTCGAACTCTACGTGTAAATAGGTCAGCACCGTGCGTCGGCCCTCCTCGCGCTCGGGCACAATCACAATCCGGGTGGGGATCTGCCGCTTTCCCATCTTTTTGATCTCTTCGAGCTGCATCGTCCGCGAGAGCCGACCCTTGCGGTCGTAGTAGCGCACGAGTATGGGCAACTGCTCTGCGCGAGCAAAGACGACCTCCACCCGCTCCCACAAACCCGGCACCTCGGGCTTGGCCGCGAGATCAACCTGCCAGCCGGGCGGCTCTTTGCTCGGGCCTACTCCTGCAATCTCATAGTCGTGGGCGTATGACGACTCGCGCACCAAGTCGTCGTTGGTCAGGTCGCTGCCCATCCACGCGCCCATCATCAGCGCGGGGGGCACGCGGATCGTGCGCGAGATTTTGGGCAGGTAGTTCCACAGATTGCTGCCGACCCGCAGCGTGGCCGTGCCAGCGTCGCGGGCCGGCGCGTCAATGACGACTAGCGCCTTATCTTCTCCTTGGCTCCAAGAGCGCATCCTCATCGTCCGTACCTTTTTTGGACGCTCGATCTTAATCTCGATCCGCGCCGCCGTACCCGCAGAGCGGTACATCTCATCGAACTGTTCCAATAAGGCTTGCGCCTCAGGCACGGTGTCTTGCGCCGCACTTGGGGCCGCGCAAAGCACCGGCAGCACGAGCAAAAGACCGAGCCGACCTATATTCATAATTCGTTCGTCTTCTTTGAATGCTGAGTCTGGCAGTAATAGTTGCCCCTTTATTAAACTATTCCGCCGAAACAGGTCAGCCAAGCGGATCATTTGCGCCCGACCACAACGCGAGCCTTTATTCGTTACGCATCGTCCTGCCTGTGCGCTAAGCTTTGGCCTTACTTGTCATGCTGAGCGGAGCGCAAGCGGAGTCGAAGCATCCCATACCTAGGTGCCTGTCGTAATCAGTCAATAACTCACCTAACCCAAGGAATTTCTATGATCATCCAACCTAAAGTTCGCGGCTTTATCTGTACTACGGCCCATCCCGACGGCTGCGCTCGTGCCGTCCAAGACCAAATCGACTGGGTCAAACGCCAAGCTCCCTTCGACGGCCCCAAGAAAGTCCTCGTCGTCGGCGCTTCGACTGGCTACGGGCTGGCGTCGCGCATTGCCAACTGCTTTGGCGCAGGTGCGGCTACGCTCGGAGTCTTCTTCGAGCGGCCCGCATCCGGTAAACGCACGGCAACAGCCGGCTGGTACAATAGCGCGGCCTTTCACGAGGCTGCGCGCAACGACGGCTATTACGCCCGCAGCATCAACGGCGATGCCTTCTCCGACGAGATCAAGGCCGAAACCATCGCCGCCATCTGCGAGGACCTGCAAGCAGTCGATTTGGTCGTTTATAGCTTAGCTTCCCCACGGCGGATTCATCCGCGCACTGGCGAAAATTTCAGCTCCGTCCTCAAGCCCATCGGCGGCACCTACACCAACAAGACCGTCAACGTCCAATCTGGCGAGGTTTCCGACATCGCCATCGACCCGGCGAGCGAAGAAGAGATCGCCCACACCACAGCGGTCATGGGCGGGGAAGACTGGCAGATGTGGATCGAAGCACTCGACGAAGCAGGTGTGCTCGCCGACGGCGTTCGCACGATCGCTTATACCTACATTGGTCCTGAAATTACCCACCCAGTCTATCGCGACGGGACCATCGGCCAAGCCAAGAATCATCTGGAACAGACGGCCAAGGCACTCGACGAACATCTGCAGGCCAAAAGCGGCAGTGCCCACATCTCCGTCAACAAAGCCATGGTGACCCAATCGAGCGCTGCCATCCCCGTCGTGCCGCTCTACATCTCGCTGCTGTACAAGGTGATGAAGGAAAAAGGCTGCCACGAAAGCTGCATCGAACAGATGCACCGGCTCTTCGCCTTCGGCCTCTATGCAGGTGCCTCCACCGACGCCGAAGGGCGCATCCGCATCGACGACCGCGAAATGCGCGAAGACGTGCAGCGGGAAGTCGTTGCGCTGTGGGAGCAGGTCAATACCGACAACCTCGAATCGCTGTCGGACATCGAAATCTATCGCTCCGAGTTTCTAGGGCTTTTCGGCTTTGGCTTTGCGGGCGTTGACTACTCGGTGGATGTCGATCCCGAGCGGGGACTGTAACAGATGCGTCGTTGGCAATGAAGCCTTATTGCCTCTTACTAGCGGCCCTAGTCTGGCTGGCGAATCCCCTGTGGGCGCAAGTCGATATCGAAAGCCTGCGCCGAGACGATCAAGCGGGCTTTTTCGGTTCCGTGGCGATTGACCTGACGTTGCGGGCCGGTAATGTCGAGTTATTCGAATGCGGTCCCGAGCTTTCCCTCAGTTACGGTCGCGGCGAGGACACGTTCATTTTTATCGGCTCAGGCGACCTCGGCTGGGAGGGTAAGGAGCGCTTTTCCAATGAAGCGCTGGCGCATCTGCGCTACGTCCGCGCCTTGGGCGCGCGGCTACACGGAGAAGCCTTCGGACAAGTTAATTACGACCAATCCCGGCGCTTGGATTTTCGCGGCCTTGTCGGCAGCGGCATCCGTTTGGCTCTCATCACTCCAGGCGAGTCGTCTTTTTGGCTAGGCTCGTCGCTTATGTTCGAGCACGAGCGCAATGAGCTCACATCGGCAGACGACCATGCGGCTCGGACTTCTCTTGTCCGCTGGAGCAACTACTTGTCGGCCGATATCGAGCTCGGTGAAACGACTCAGCTAGCGGGAACGGCCTACGTGCAGCCCGCGGTGCGGCAATTCGACGACTATCGCGTTTTGTGGGACGTGGTCTTAAAAGTGTCGATCACCGAAGCACTATCCTCGACTACGTCCGTGGCATTCCAGCGCGATAGCGATCCGCTCCATGGAGTAGATGGAAGTGATTTTAGCCTAACAACGGGTTTAGCACTCGATTGGAATTGAGAGCGCAACGATTCACGCTTAACTGAGAGGACGGACATGCTCGTCGGATACGTCAGCAATGAACGCTATGTCGCCTTGGCCGATATGCTATTTGAATTTCGCCGCGCCGGCCGGGTTGCAACGGCGCGCTCGACCATTTCAGGTGCAGTGTACGCAGACATCGAACCTGGAGAGTACGAGGTCATCTTGGGCGGGCCAGACCACGGTTCAAAGATCGTGCACATGGAGGTGCGGCAAGACCAGCCATACCAGTTTCGCCTACTGTCGGACGGGCTGCTGGGCTACATGTGGCCCAAATGCGTGCGCGGCGGGGAATGGGCCGAATTCCGGGTGCACGGGGTGGTCGAGTACGAACTGGAACTGTGGCGCTACGGTGCCGCAAAGGAGTTCATCCGCCGCATCGGCACGTTTGACGAACACGGGCCGCGGGCCAATATGCAGATCACACCCGACGGCGATTACACCCAGACTGGCGTGCAGTGGAATAAGCACGGGTACCACAGCAAGGCACTGAACCAATTCGTCGAGGCTCCCCAGCACTCGGGGCTGTACTACCTGCACGCCCGCGACAAAGAAGGACGCTTCTTTACCTTCCCCTGGGTCGTGGCACCGACTCAATCCACAGCACCGGTGGCAGTGCTGGCCTCGGACATCAACTGGAACGCGTACAATAGCTTTGGCGGCCGCAGCAACTACATCCACGCCGATTGCTTTCCCGCTACGCCGACCATCAACTCGCGCCTCGAACTAAAGCGCTACACCGAAAAAGAGCACCGCACGTACAATGCAAAGACGTACGCGCCACTGTCGCTGGAACGACCCGACCCGTACAACCACATCGACGAGGACGAAGGGCTGACCGATCCCATTGCCGGTCGCCAGGGCTGCCACATGGCCGCGGCTGAATGGCGCTTGTTCGGCTGGATGGAGCGCCAGGGCATTGACTACGACTTATACGGAGAGACGCAATTCCACTTTGACCAAGTGCCGCTCGACCAGTACAAAGTGCTGGTGATCAGCACTCATCCCGAGTACTGGTCCAAGGAGATGTACTTCCGGCTCAAGCACTGGGTATTCGAGCGCGGTGGGCGCTTGCTGTACTTAGGCGGCAACGGCCTCAACTGCGAGGTCGAATTCCTCGACGACCACCGCATCGTGTACCACAATACCAACTGGAGCCATTCCGAGCCCCAATTCGCCGTGGACGGGCGGGAGTACGAGAGCCGCTTTGACCGACGGGTGGAATCAGAGGCCAACTTATTGGGCGTGGTCTTTTCCTATAGCGGCATCATGACCGCCGCACCGTATCGGGTATTGGACGATACCCACTGGTGTTTTGCGGGGACGGGCCTGAAAAACGGCGATGTCTTCGGCGAAAAAAGCCTGCATCAGCGCATACCGGGCGGGGCCTCGGGCCACGAAACCGACAAGATCTCGCCGCAGTCGCCGGCCAATACGCGGCTGTTGGCCAAGGGGCTCAACCCGGAAGAAGGCGGGGCCGAGATCGTCGAGCACACGACCGCCAGCGGCGGTGCCGTCTTTTCCGTGGGTTCCATCTGTTGGCCGGCTTCCATTTTGGTGGACGAGGCCGTGGCCAAAATCACGGAAAACGCCATCCGTCGGTATCTGGCCGACTAGGGAAAAACAGTTCCACAATTCAATAGGTCGCCCGACCGCCGCTCACGTCAAAGCACTGGCCCGTGGCAAAGGTCGATTCGTCCGATACTAGGAACAGAATGGTCGCCGCCACTTCTTCGGGGCGGCCCAAGCGGCCGAGGGGAATTTTGGCGGTCAAGAAATCGACGCGGTCCTGGTCCATGCCCTGCAATATCGGCGTGTCAATCAGGGCCGGAGCCACGCAATTGACGCGGATGCCGCAGTCTAAAACCTCTTTGGCCAGCGTCTTAGTAAAGCAGATGACGCCCGCCTTGGATACAGAGTAGGGTGCCATATTGGCGTTGCCTTCTTTGCCGGAGATAGAGGCCAGCGAGCAGATGACCCCGCTCTGTTGCGGTAGCATGTAGCGCAGGGCCGCCTGCGAGCACAGAAAGGTTCCCTTGAGATTGATGTCGAGGACGCGGTCCCAGTCGTCTTCGGCCAAGTCTTTGACCGGCGTGTCCGTGCCGACAATGCCGGCGTTGTTCACCAAGATGTCGACGCCGCCCAACTGGTCGGCAACTTGGGCAAAGGCCCGGTCAACCGAAGCGGCTTGGGCCACATCAGCGGCAAGGCCGATGGTCGAACCGCCGATTTCAGCAGCCGTCCGTTGCGCACCGTCGGCGTCGATATCTAAGATGGCCACCTGGGCACCCTCGGCGGCAAGGCGCTGGGCAATGGCGCGGCCTATGCCGCGCGCGGCACCGGTGACAATGGCGTTTTTTCCCTTGAGAGGTTGCGGGTCCATCTGGTTTTCTAAGCTCCCCAGCTAGCGATAGATTAATCGCCGCCAAAATTGGCGGACATTCTAGTGATTGAAGGTAGCCATCGCGGCGAAACCATTGCAGATTGACTTACGTGGTTTTTAGTATGGCGATACCGAGGAAGAAGCAATGCCCAATGATAGGCTTTCCAAAGGCAGTAGAGCAAATGTGGTGACGGTGGTTTTGCTGCTGGCCTCAATCCTCACCAAAGCGGCAGCCGAGACTCGCTTCGTCGAGGTGCAGTCGGGGATTGACTTTGCCAATGTCTCAGGCTCTCCCGAGAAGAAGTACATAATTGAGACCCAAGCCGCGGGTGTAACGGCGTGGGACTACGATCTCGATGGAGATCCCGATTTGTACTTCACCATTGGGTCTCACCTCAAAGGAGAAGGAGCGCCGGCAAACGCCCTATTTCGCAACGAGGGCGGGCAGTTCGCCAACGCAACAGCAGGTAGCGGCGCGGGCTTGCAGGGATGGAGCATGGGGGCCACGCCGGCCGACTACGACCTCGACGGCGACGACGATCTCTACGTCACGCGCTGGGGTCACAACGCCTTGCTCCGCAATGAGGGCGGGGGGCGCTTCACCAATGTCGCTGCGCTCGCCAAAGTCGATGACAATCGCTGGGCAATAGGCGCGGCATTCGCCGATTACGACCTCGACGGCGATCTCGATCTCTACGTCGCAAACTACATCGAGTTCGAGCTCAATGGTCCCCCATTCTACGACAAGTGGTGTAATCACAGGGGAATAAAGGCCGCTTGCGGTCCGGCTGGCTTCAACGCAGAGAGAGATGTTTTATTTCGCAACGACGGAAACGGCAGCTTCAGTGACGTGAGCGCGGCTGCGGGGATTGACGATCCTCCCCGTTATGGCATGCAAGTCGCTTGGGGCGATTTCGACGCAGATGGCGATCTCGACGCGTACGTGGCCAACGATGGACACGCCAATTCCCTCTTGCGCAACGACGGTCGCGAGAAATTTGCTGATATCGGCATATCATCGGGTGCGGCCTTCAGCGGCGATGGCCGATCCCAAGCTGGGATGGGGGTGGCTCTTGGCGACGGCGACGGCGACGGCTTGTGCGACATCTTCGTCACCAATTTCTCCCAGGACCACAACACGTACTACGAGAATACAGGCACTGGATTTTTCACCGACATCAGCGGCCAAGCCGGGCTAGCCGGCAGTAGCCGCCCTTTCATGGGGTGGGCCACCTTCTTTTTCGACTACGACGGCGATACCGACCTCGATCTGTTCGTCGCCAACGGCCACCTCATGCCTGCCATTGACCATGCCGGTAGCGGGCTACACTACGCGCAGACAAACCAGCTATACCGCAATGACGAAGGCCGCAGATTTACAGAGGTCAGCGGGCGCGCTGGTCCTGGATTTGGCTTGGCGAGGATAAGTCGCGGCGCAGTCCATGGCGATCTGGACGACGACGGCGATCCCGATATAGTAGTGGCCAATCTCGACGCACCGCCGAGTTTACTGCGCAACGACGGCGAGCGCATCCATCACTGGCTAGGACTGGACCTGCATGGTCCACCTGGAAATCCCCACGGGATTGGTGCCTACGTCCTAGTGCGTTCGGGGGGCCGCGAGCAGCATCGCCAAGTATTCAGCGGCGACGGGTTTATGGGGCAAAACGACCCGCGTCTCTTCATCGGGCTGGGAACAGCGCGCCTAGTAGACCGCTTGGAGGTGCGCTGGCCTTCCGGGCTGGTGCAGCACTACCAGAACCTGACCGCAGATCGTCTCTATCTGCTCCACTACCAAGACGGACTCACAGTCCGAGGAGATGGGGAGAGGATGGGTCCCGAATGAGGCGACGACTCTCGCTAGGCACCTTGCTGTTACTCAAGGCGATTCTCGTTCTAGCTTCGCATATCGCGGGCTGCGGCCATCAAGAAGAACGGCCTGCTCCTCAGATTGCGGAGGTTGGAACGGCCCCCCCTGCTGCGGCTGCCGCCACCGACAAGGCGCACAATCTGCTCAATGTGCGTCAGCCCGAGGAAGCGGAACGAATCCTCAGAGAAGCCTTGGAGGTCGCCCCGGATCACGCCCAACTCAACAATTTGCTCGGCGCAGCCCTAGTGGAGCTCAGCCGCTTTACAGAGGCCGAGGCCCACTTCCGCAGAGCAGCAGAGCTGGATCCAACCCTAGCGGACCCCTTGGCCAGACTCGGCTGGCTTCTATACGAAAAGCAGGGGAAGGCGATGGAGGCCAAGGCACTGTTGCAGCAGAGCCTAGAACTCGACCCTGACCACGAGCGGGCTCGCTATACACTGGGGCTCGTCCACCAGCGCGAGGGCGAACTGGACAGCGCCACCGTGGTGTACGCCAGCTTGGTGAAACGAATACCATCGGCCGAAGCCCACCGCCAACTGGGCCTGACCTATCTGCAGCAAGGCAAACTGGAACGCGCCCAGCGATCCCTCCAAGAAGCGGCGCGTTGGTCCCCGTACGACCCCCAGACCCTAGTGGGGTTAGGCCAGGCAATGGCCCGCCAAGGCAAGGCCGACAGCGCCCGGCTGATCCTCAAGGGGGCGGAGAGAATACGCCAAGAGGAGGAGGAACTCCGCCCTCTGCGCGACGCCGCCACGCGCTATCCGAATCGTCCCCAGTCGCACTTCAACTTGGGGGTGGCGTACGCCCGCATGGGACGATTGGTGCTGGCGCAGCAGACGTACCGGCGAGCGTTGGAAACGGATCCTTCGTACGGGCGCGCTTACAAGGGCCTCGGAACTCTTGCGATGTCTGCGGGAGAGTTGGAGCAAGCCGAAATTCTCTTTGTGGAAGCCCTCGCGCGCGACTCGACCTTGGCCACGGCGCACAACAACCTAGGGCTGATCTACCACGCCAGAGGCCGCCATGCTGAAGCCATTGAGCAATTTGGGGCAGCTACTCGCGACGCTCCGCAACAGGCCCCTCTTTGGGCCAATGTAGCACGGGCCTACCGCGATCTGGGACAGGCCGAGCAAGCGCGCCGAACGGCAGCAAAGGCCCTGGCGATCGACTCTACACTGCACGGAGCGAGGGAGATACTCGGAGACGCGTATTTCTTGGACGGGGCGCTGGAGAAGGCGCTAGAGAACTGGCGTCGCGTCGCGGAGACAACATCTGGCGATACAGCGCTGACCGCCAAGATTGAGCGGGCCGAGCGAGAGTTAGAGGGCAGAATGCGATGACCCGAGTATGGGAAAGAACTAGGCTGATCATAGTGCTCCACATCATCGCCAATCCGCTCGGAGCAACGGACCCGACGCCAGTCCGCTTCGTAGATGTGGCCGAGGAGACGGGCTTGGTATTTCACCATGAGACCGGAGCTTGGGGAGGCCACTACCTGCCCGAGACGATGGGAGGAGGGGTCTGCGTTCTCGATTTCGACGGAGACGGGCGGCTTGATGTCTACGCGGTCAACGGCGCTCCCGTAGTCCCTCCGCCCAAAACCTCCGGCAAGGCACCCGTCAACGCCCTTTTCCGCCAGACTGCCACAGGGCGTTTTGCCGAAGTGGGTGCTGCGGTGGGGGTTGACCACGGCGGGATTGGCATGGGCTGTGCGGTCGGCGATTGCGACAATGACGGCGACCCGGATCTCCTCGTGACCAACTACGGATTCGATACATTCTACCGCAACAACGGGAACGGCCAGTTCGACGAGGTCTCTAGCTCCGCCGGGCTCAACGACAGCCTATGGAGCACGGGTGCTGCTTTCGGCGACGTCGATCTGGATGGTGACTTAGACCTGTATGTGGTCCACTACGTCGAATTTGATCCCGAGCGTCAAACAGGGGAAATGGCTCCCTACCTCGCCGATCTGTCACTGGCCCGGGTAGAGGGCGAAGAGTTGCCAGCAGCCTATCCGCGACCCTCCAGTTTTCCCGCGAGTCCAGATCGCCTGCTGCGCAACGAAAATGGGCGGTTTGCCGACATCAGCGACCAGACGAACACAGACGTTATTGCCGGCAGGGGGCTGGGGGTTGTCTTCGGCGACTACAACCTCGACGGTTGGCCCGACCTCTACGTCGCCAACGACGGAAATCCCAACTTCCTCTACCACAACCGAGGAGATGGGAGCTTCGAGGAAGCGGGAGCGGCCTCGGGGACGGCCTACGGACTGTCGGGGCAGGCCGAGGCTGGTATGGGAGTTGACTTCGGGGACTACGACAACAACGGCTTTCCAGACCTCGCGGTCACCAATTTCCAGGGAGAGCCAAACGATCTCTACCAAAACACGGGGATGGGTTTCTTTGCCAACGCCACGTACAGCTCGGGAACCGGGTGGGTGACGCTCCCTTTCCTCGGGTTTGGGACTGCGTTTTTCGACTTTGATAACGATGGATGGCTCGACCTATTCGTCGCCAATGGGCACGTCTTGGATAACGTCGAGCGTTTCGACCCATCCACTTCCTACCCGCAGCGCAATCTGCTGTTCCATAACAACGGAGCAGCCAAGGGTGGAGAAAATCGGTTCGTCGAAGTGAGCGCTGAATCCGGACCGGGGATGGCCCAAGTTCGAGTGAGCCGGGGGAGTGCCGTCGCAGACTGGAATGCAGACGGCGCTGTCGATCTGCTAGTAGCCAATATCGGCGAACGGCTTTCCTTGTTGCGCAACGAAGGGGGAAATGGGCATCACTGGCTCGGAGTGAAGCTGCAAGGACAATCTAGCAACCGAGACGGAATTGGCGCACAGGTCTGCGTTCGGGCTGGAGAGCTGAGACAGTGCCGAGAAGTACGGGGGGCCGGAAGCTACCTAAGTCACAGCGAGCTGCGGCTCCACTTCGGCCTAGGGTCGCACGCCGCAGTGGATTCAGTCTCAGTGCGTTGGCCCGCCGGTGGCGTGCAGCATCTGGTCAACGTGGAGACGGATCAAACGCTGTTTGTGCTAGAGTCCCCTACTGACTAGCTGACGTTACGCCTTGTAGGGGCAACCCTCGTGGTTGCCCTCGTCGGAGCCCGCTGGCTGAGTACGCGGTGTCGCTTGGGCGTCCACAAGGGACGCCCCTACATCTAGCGGTTCGGCCCAGAGGCGTAACGTCAGTTAAATTACTTGACGAACTTAGGTTGTAGAGATTATCTTGACCAACACTTTAGATAATTTTTATAAGTTGTTGATAAATAAAGATTTATGATAATAGGATTTTTGTATTCACAAACTGCTAAAAAATAAATACTTACGAACTATATGGAGCCAAGAATCGTCCTCGCCCTAATAGCCGTCTCAGTGGTCTCCTGCGGGCAAGGGGATCCGGTCGTTGCCCGAGTCGGCAACGCCGAAATCTCGCTGTCGCAGGTGGAGCGGTTTGTAGAACGGCTGCCCCAAGGGCTACGCAGCCAGGATACCGACCGCGTCGCGATCGCGGATCACGTCTGGTCGCTCATCGACCACCACCTCATTCTCGCGGAAGCCCATCGACGAGGGCTGGCTGCCGACGCCGAGATTCAGCGCAAACTAGTCCACCAAGAACGCCGTTGGCTGGCGCAGCTGTACAGGGAGCGGAGCGGGATCGCGGAAATCGCGGTTTCCGCAGACGATGTAGAGCGGACCTTTCTCCGCCTGGGGTTCGATAAGGAGCGCCTCCTCACCCGGCTCATCGTCGCCGACGAAAACCTGCTAGCGGAAGCCCTCGGGCGCGTTCGTTCTGGAGCGGAGTTAGCTGAGGTGGCGCATTCGTACGGAGCGATGGATTCGCTCGCGCTAGGGGATGGGACCGTCGGCTGGATCGGCCGCGAGGCCCTAGCTCGCTACCGCATACCAGAGGAAGTGTTCTTCTCCATCCAAGATAGGCGGCTTGCTCCTGTCGCCGACTTGGGCGGGGCGTGGCAGATCTACCAGTTCGAGAATACGCGCTCGCGGCCCTTGGCGGATGTGTGGGATCTGGTGCACGAACGGACGCTTAGGGAGCGCCGGAGCCGGCAAAGCCACCAAGAGTACGAGCAACTGGCCCACCAGCTAGCGCTTCGCGTGAGGCCGGAAGGAATGGAAGCCGCCCTCGCACTCGGCGGTGCTGGGGTCGCTCCCCAGAGCATAGCGGAGCCATTGGGTGCCCCAGTGCTGTGCGACTTCGACGGAGACTCGCTGACCGTGCGCGACTTTTTGACCGCATTGCTGCGCATTGGCTTCCGCGGTGCCTTGAGGGACAGCGGCCACGTGATGCAGTTGGCGAGCTCCGAGGTGCTGCCAATCTACCTGTTCGCCGCGGCGGCCCGTAGCCAAGCGTGGGATAAAGAGCCCGAGTTCCAAGAATTCGCCGAGAAGAAGAAGCAACAGTTGATGTTGGAAGCTCTTGAGGAGCAGGCCGCGGCAGAGAGCGGACCTATGGAGGAAAAGGATCTCCGCGCGTATTACGACCGCAATAAGGGGCAGTTCCGGGTGCCAGAATCCGTCGTCATCCGGCGTCTCTATGTGGATACCTATGAACAGGCGCGGGATTTGCGCGAGGAGATCGATGCGGGAGCAGAACTCGTCGCCCTCCTCGAACGCCCATTAGTCGCCCGCCACGTCCACCCCCAGTTGCAGGGGGTACGGAGATTTTTCCGCATTCACGAGGCGCACTTTCCGGAGTTGGTCGCAGGGGCGTTCGGTGCCGCGACGGGCGATGTCGTAGGCCCAGTGCCGGTCGGAGACGGCTTTGCGGTCTTTGAGGTGCTAGGGCACCTAGAGCCGGGGGTGCAGCCGTATGACGAAGCCCGCCCAGAAGCGCGCCGATTGCTGCTCAAGGCGAGAAAGGACGAAGCTATGGCTGGCCTTATTCGCAAGCTCAGGGAGCAACACCAAAACCAAATAACGCTCTACGACCTTCCCCTTGGTGAGGTGGAGGAATTGTAGCGGATGAAGACTTCCCGTAAAGTTTTGGTCTGGGCCGTCGCGGCAGGTCCGATCTTGTGGTTTGGCGGAGAGCTGACTCCAAAACCGGCGCAAGCCCAAACGGCCGAGGGGTTCGATCTGCGGGGCAACGAACTCGTCGTGGACCGCTTGGAGCATTGGCAGACGTGGAAAATGCCTAACCACTTGGTGCGACTGGACGACAGCGGGACGGTACAGGTCCGGGATTTTCGCTCCGTCTATAATCTCCTAGATGATCGCTCCTTCAGGCGACAAGTAGATATTAGCTCAGACAAATCTCGGGTGATGAATCTGGACAGCACTCGATCCGTCGATGTGAAGGGCAACTTCAAGGAGGACACCGCCGGCAATCCCGTTTTCGATCACTTCCTCCGTCCCGGCCCCAGCAGGGCCGGCTCAAATCTAGAACTAGCGCCCAATCTCTTGGATGGAGATCCAACGACGTTCTGGGAACCAGATCGCAACCGTCCCATGGAAGACTGGTGGGTGGAAATTTCGCTGGGTCGGACGGTTCCGGTGGAGCGGCTTCGTTTGCAGTACGTCGATGCGGAATTGGGCGACCCTTTCCGGCGCTTGCTCGTGTTCTTTGAGGACGCCCAGTTTCCACTGGTGGAGGAAGATGCAAATTTTCAGTTCGAGGTGCTAGAACCGCTTCCGGGCATCAACGAGGAGCAACGGGAGATCGTCATCGACGCGACGCAGACCAGCGGCCTATTGCCTCCGGCTGGGAGCGGCTTGGTGGAGAAACAGCTAGAGCAACCTAGGGCGAGTTTGAGTTGGAACGGGAAGCTCATCGAGACGATTCGCTTTCAGGTTACTGACACCAAGGGAGGCAGGGCCGAAGAGATCGCGGAGAGCGAGTACCTAACGCTGCCCGTCGAGGCGCGTGGCGACATCGAATACCTCTCAAAGAGCGAGACGGGTCGGGGAGAGCCGGTGGATTCGACAACCTATTTCGAACTACCAGCAGACCGCCGCGGCGAAAGGCGGTTCTTCCGGCGCGAACTGCCTCGTCTAGCAGAAGTAGATGTGTGGGGCTGGGGCGACAATGTGGCCTTTAACATGATCGAAGGCGGAGGCAGGATCATCCAACAGCTTCCCAGCGGGGGAGGGGAGCAGGCCTTTGACGGAGTATTGGCCAGTTTCTACCAGAACAACTACTGGCTGGAAGAAACCCCGACTGAGAATATGATGATCGCCGACCTCGGCGGGACCGTGTGGGCCAAAGAGTTCCGGGTGATGTCTCAGGGCTACTTCCAGTCGCCTTCGATCCGGGGCTACCTGCTCCGGGGCAGCGCGGGCGAACGCGATTCGGAGGGCCGCCTGAAATTCACGCGGATCAGCTCTCAAGAGCGGGAGATCAATTCCAGCGTGGGATTCTTCCTCGAATTGGCCGACATCCTCGAACCGGCCCGGCAGGTGCGATTCTTCGAGTTTCGCGCCCTAGAAAACGATCCCGGCGGCACGGTCACGATCAGCCGGACTCCAGGGATTGGCGAGTTCATGGTCTTTTCAGCAGGCCCTCCCGCAGAAGTGATCCTCACCTCCGGCCCGCTAACAGTGCCCGATCAGTCCAATCTCGTGTCGATAAATTGGGGGGCACAGACGCCTCCGGGAACCAGCGTCGAGTTGAGGACTCGGACGGGCAGCGAAGTCGAGCGCCAGATCAAGTACTACAACTCGGGCGGCGGCGAAGTCACAGCGAAAAAACACAAAACGCTCGCCTTTTTTCTCAGAGGACCGATCGACACCGTCTTCGTTCCCACGGCTGACTGGAGCGAGTGGAGCGAAGCCTATATCCGGCCGGGAGCCGAAATCACTTCCCCCAGCCTGCGCCGCTTTCTTCAGATTGAGGCGCGTCTAAAAGCCGAGGCAGGAGTCGATCCGCCATCCATCAAGTCGGTGCGCGTGGAGTACACTGATCCATCGGTCGTTGGACTGGTCGGGGAAATCTGGCCTCAGGAGGTCGTCCCGGGCAGGCGCGATACCTTTGCGGTGTTCGTCAGCGCCGCCGTCGTGGAGCGCCCCAATCCGAGTCCCGGATTCGACGAACTGCGGCTGCGCTCGGAGCCGGCTTTAGACATGGCGTTAATCGACGTAGCCCTCGGCACGGAAGCAGAATTTGCCGCGGGAGCGCCCTATCGGTTATACGCCAGTCGCGTGGAGGAGGGGTTGGCCGCGGCCGCAGGGGACCTGCTGCGCGTTCTGAGCGGTCGGGGAGATTCCTTGCGAGTTCGGTTCCCCGAGGTCTTGGATCAGGCAATGGGCAACGCAAGCAATATCTTCTACCGCCGCGTCGAGGAGGGCGAAGAGGTGCCGACGAGCGAAGGAGGGACTCTGCTGGACCAAGTAGCATACAGCAGGCTCCCCGAACAGCAACAGGGGGCGATCCGCTACTTCCAGAAGCTCGCAGAAGACGACGGAGAGAGTCTGGAGGAAGTAGATGAACAAACCTTCGCCAATCTCGCGCCAGAGGCGAGAGGGCCGGTGCGATTCTTCCGCAAGGCGACGTCGTTGACAGGGGAGACCGCTTTCGACCAACGCGGCGACCCACTCACGGCCGAAGCGTACGATAGTCTGCCCAGCAGTCGGCAGGGCAAGGTGGTTGGCCAGACGCGCCTAGTGCGCCTGCGGTTCGCAGCCGAGGTCTTCCTCCATGGCACCCGCTTGAAGCTAGCGGGCCGGAACGCCACTGTCGGACTGCCGTTCCAGTTGGGCGGGGGAGGGGAGGTGACGTCCCTGACGCCGGGAAGCGGGCTGGTAGTGAGCGCACTTGGAGCGGACGATTTGGTGCGGGATATGGAAATCCAACCCAACCTATTTACCCCAAACGGCGACGGAATTAACGATGTGGCGACCATCGGCTTTTCGCTGTTCCGCGTGTTCGAACCCCGCCCGGTGACCGTCCGCATAGCGACGCTAGCCGGCCGGGAAGTGAAGCGCTTTGAGCAGAATCTGCTCGGTGGACGCCGATTGGTGCAATGGGATGGGCGAGATGCCGGAGGGACTCTCGTGCCTCCGGGTCTGTACATTGTCCAGGTGCATGGACGAGCCGATCAGCAAGGACTTGCCAGCACCCGGCGCAGCCGAATCGTCGGCGTCGCCTACTGAACCTCGAACTTCAATGGCACTTGACGCTAGCAGGCAACTCAAGGGAGGGTACTCGTGAGAAGCGGATATCTAGCCGCTTGGGCCGTATTGAGCGCACTTGTTTTCCAGATTGGCGAAAGCGCCGCCCGGGACGACTACGGTGCGCGCATCGGGGAATCGCTCGGAGCGCCTTTACCGGGGCGGACCCAGGGGCCGATCGTCTTAGTCAACGCCGTAGATCCCGCCCTTCGGCGCTGGTATGTCAACCAAGAATTGTTCCACGAGTACCAATGGCAGCAGTGGGAATATACCAACTACGCCAGATCCTTGTACCAGCGCTACGTAGATATCCGCCTCGAAGGAGACTCCTTTTACGACATCTACGGAAATTTCGTGACTCGTGGCTTCCTCATATACAACAATGCCCAAGACCGCCCAGCCCAGTTCGGGAATACGCTGTTCAAATCGACTCGCTTTGATAACTGGTTCTCAAATGTCGTCATCGCCCAAGACAAGAAGGGGCAGTACGGCTATGCGCTGACGATTAGCAGCGAGCTGAACACGACTCTCACACCGCTGACTTTCCGCAAACCGACCTTCGACGGGGTGCAGTTCGACATTGCCACGGATCGAGTCGAGGGCACGGTATTGTACTCGCGCATTAGCAACCCCGGTGGCGAATCAACCGCCGACCTAGAGCTGCAACGCACCAACAACACCATCTTGGTCGGCGGACGCCTACAGGGCCAACTGACGGACTTCGCCATACTGGGGCTGACCATGATCAACGCCCACCAATCGAACACCTTGAGCGACGAGTTGGCGGGCAATCCATTCAAGGGCGGGCTGACGATTGATCAGAATCAGACGATCGACTTTGTCGAGGTGGTGCTGCGCGACGATTCCCCAGGGGATGGGGTGGGCGGAGCCGCGTTCTTTGAATCTGGCTCTGACGTGGTCATCACCTATACGAATGGAACCGTAGATCGGGGGACGGATATCGGCTTTGGCCCGGCGATCTCTGGAGGATTTCAGCGCGCGGGGTTCTTGGCCGCGGATGGGACGGAGGAGATCCGACTGAAATACGATTTCGACAATCCTCGTTTTACGGCGAACGCGAGCGCCCCCAAGGACTCGATCATGCAGGTGGAATTCGAGTTGGTGGTGGGCAACGACTACCAGATTTGGGCTACTTCAAACAGACAGATCAATCGGCAAGGCCAGACCGTGCTGCTGCTGATAGAACGAGCCGCCGGGAACGTACAGGACGTGTCAAATATCCGCACTGTGGGCTTTGAATACGGCCTACCCACGGCCACCCATATCATGGGAGCAACCTTCGAGTTGCTCGATGTGCACGGCTTCAACTTCTATGGCGAGGCCGACCTCAACTGGAACTACCGGAAATTCCCCAATCAGAACCTAGCGAGGCACAGCACGAGTTCGGGGACTGCTGGAGAGCCGTATCGGCCCGCTTGGTTCATCAACGCTTGGAAGCGGGCCGGGCCGGTCTCCTTGTTCGCGGAGGCCTTTGGGATGGACCCGCATTACAACACCACGACATTTGTGACCGCCGGCAATGGCCAGATCGACTACGAAAGTCCGCGCCGCGGTCTAGTGGAATTCGTCGATGACAACGACGATCACGACCGCTACCCGGACAATGTCCGCTTCGACTTCCTGCCCGGCGACGACCGCGTCTTTCCCGGTTGGGATCAGAACAACGACTTCATCCCCGATTTCAACCAGAATGACAACGCGGTCCGCGCCAATCGCCGGCCCGATTACGACGAGCCGTTCCTGCGCTTTGACGTCGATAGGCCGGAATTCCTGTTCGGTGTTGACATGAACAACAATTTCTGGGTGGACCAATTCGAAAACGACGATCAGCCAGACTATCCGTACCGCAAGGACCACAGAGGGTTCAACGTATATGCCGCGTATGATTTAACGCCCGAAGTGCAGGTGGCAGGGGGCGCGATGCGCGAGCACCAGATATCGTCGGACCAGAAGAATGAGCAATACTACGCGCTCGTGAAAATGGACGGAAGCTGGGCGCGCTGGGGTGATTTTAAACTGTTCGAGATGTCGAAGCGGGTCGAGGACGACATCCCCGATCGCCTGCTTCAATGGCTGCCCAGCCAGTCCATCGACGGGGGCACCTTGACGCAGGTGGAAGATCCCATGCTCGCACGCGACACCTGGGTGAATCACCTGTTCGTCGGGCACAAGGTAAATATCGGCCGGACGAAAGTCGAGACGCGGATGAACTACACGCTGTTTCACCAGCTCATGGACGAGCGCACGCGCACAGAACTCGGCCTGCGCAAAAGCGACTTCTTCTTTGGGGCGATCAACAAAGTCAAGCACCGCCGTCAAATAGGCGTTTTGGCTATCGAGCCACGCTGGAAGAGCGAGTTCCTCAAACAGACGCGCGGCTTGTTTGGCGAGGAACGGCGCGAACAGCTAAGAGAGTTGTTCAGCATCATTGTGGAAATGGACTTCCTGACCGACAGTACGCTACAGGGGGGCCTAGAGTACCTCTGGAACGAGGATTTCGCGGACGATGCCAACGACTTCAGGTCCGTGTCGCTGGGGCTACAGTTGACCAACCGATCCACGTACCTCGGATATAAAATCGTGGCCTTGGCCGGGATGCGGTTGCGGACTAGGGACTTCGAATTATCAGACGCCGTCACGACCAATACGACTTTCGTAAGCGTGTTCGCAGGTCTGCACTAGATGGGCAATGGAAAGCAAAGATGTAGTGGGATTGGCAATGAAGGGAGCAAATGCTTGGGAGTGGGCAGGGCTGTTGGCGGCCGGTATTGCCGTGCGGCTCGCGCACGTATGGCAGTGGGAGAAGAGCGCTTTGGGGGAAGTGGCAGTAGGGGCTGCGGCGCATTACGCGAGCGGGTTGGGAGATGGAGAGTGGTACTCGCCACTTTACGCGGCGCTGTGCGCAGTCGCGCTGCAGGAGGAGACGGGATTATGGGTACTGCGCGTGATTCAGGTCGGTATGGGAGGGCTCGCCTGCGTGCTGGTGTGGTCAATCGGCAGACAGCTATTCTCACCTGCAGTGGGCCGAGGGGCGGGTATTGCGGCTGTGCTGTACGGTCCGGCGATTTACTACGGGGGCGAGATAACGCCGGCGGTGTTGGCCGCTTTCTCAAGCCTGTTGCTCCTGCGGGGGCTGGTGGGATCGGCTGGTATGGGGCCATTGAGGGCTGGGGTTATGGGGGTAGTGGGCGGCGTGACTTCACTGGTCGATTTTCGGGCGCTATTCGCCGTCGGCGCGGCGTTTGCATGGGTGGCACAGGGAAGCGGAGACCGGCGGGCGGCGTGGTGGTTTTTTGCGGGAGCAGCTCTGGTACTGGTTCTGGGAGGGGCGGTATGGGGCTGGGAGGGGCTAGTACCCTCGGTCAGTGGTTTAGGGCTGAAGGAAATGGCAACGCGGACGTATTTGTTTTGGCATGGTGCCGAGGTCTTGGGCGATATAGACCCCTATCGCGCCGCGGCGCCTTCGTGGGTGTTGGCTCCCCTCATGTGGCGAGTCTTGTTGGGATTTCCTTTTGGGCTGGTAGGGCCTCTGGCGCTAGTGGGATTTCTCGTCGCAGTCCGCGGGGAGGGGATGGATCGGTATCGAGCGCTGCCACTGCTGTTTGCCGGCGCTTGGATGCTGGGATCGCTCTTGGAGGAGGCGTCCGGTCGCTCGCGATTGAGTGCGGCCTTGTTCTTGCTTCCGGGGGCGTTGGCGGCGATTCCTCTGTTGCTGGAAAAAAGACAGCGCGTTTGGGGCATCGCTTTGGCTCTGGTTCTATTGGTGGCGAATCTCCCTATTGCAGCCGCAGCCGGGGCTCAGAGTTCACACCACACATGGGCGGGTTATGCCTACCGAGAGTTGGACATGAATGCCAATTCCATTGCTGCATACGAGCGGGCCATCGAGGCCGAAGATGCTGGGATTCGACCGTACGCGGAACTGGCGGAAATCTACTTCGACACCGGCGCGTACGAACACGCCGCGGAAATCTATCTCTCGCTGGTGCAGTGGCAGGCAGTCAACAGGGACATCTGGATCGCGCTGGCGGAGTCGTATTTAAGGGCAGGGCGGGCGGAGGAAGCAGCGGCGATCTACGCCGATCTTATGGCGCAAGAGAACGATCCCTCTCTCGCGGGGAGACTGGGCGACGCCCGTGCGGCCCAAGGGGCGCTTGAGGACGCCATTGCAGCCTACCAAAAGGTCGTGGCGGTCTGGCCCGATAGCCATCGCGTGCGCTTCCAGCTAGCCCGCACTTGGGAGCAGCAGGCCGCGCTGGACTCCGCAGCAGTCCACTATGGAATCATAGTCGGGTTAGCGGAGTGGGAGGGCCTTGTGGGGTGGCGGCTAGCACAGGTATTGGGCCGCATGGAAAAAGATAACTTGGGGCGAATCGAGAAGCTGTTGCGCGACGTACTAGCAGATCATCCCGATTCGGCCCCGGCTCTATTGTGTATGGCGGGCCTACTGCATAGAACCGGCCGCAACGAAGAAGCCCTAATGCACTTGCAAAGGATAGCGGCAATGCATCCAGACGAGCACCGCGCCTACGGATTGATGGAAAGCGTTTACCGAGCTATGGGGCAACCCGGGGAAGCGGGCCGGGCCGCCGAGCTATACCGGGAGAAGCGGTTGCGCCAGCGGGCCGATCGCCGGGTCTTGGGAAATCTGGAAGCACTGCTCCAAGGGGGCGCTCCGTAGCTGAGGGAGAGAGAACATGACCCTGTTCGACTATGCCACGCGAATTTCCCCAACTGCCGAATTGGGGAGGTGTCCGTCGCCAGCATTGGCGACCCAAGGCACAGGAATGCGAGCGGCGGCACCGTGGGTCTATTCGGCGCTTGTGGCGATGGGCCTAGGGCTGAGCGGACCGCAGGCGCTCCAGGCGGTCGAGAGGCTGACGCTCGGCAAAGACGGAGAAATCGACTGGCTGGAGGGAGCGTCGAGCGGAGCAGACGTGGAGACGATCATCCCCGAGCACCGCACGTTTCTCGACCCCAATGTTACCGAGATAGGGATCGCACCGTCGAACCTGATCGAGTTTGCAAGCGGGGATCACCCCGAGGCCATTCTACCCCGACAGGTCAGAGAGGGGACCAACGTCGCCAGCCAAGTCTTCGATTTCGGGGGTTCGATCACCGCGCCATCAATAGCGGACATTGAGGGCGAAGAAAAGAGGAAGGTTCTCGAGAGCCTCATCACTGAGGACCCCACCGGGCTGGCTTTAGCGCGCAAGGACAACAACGCCCTCGGAACCATCGTCAACATAGACCTCGGAACCCGCATAGGCGTCCGCAGCATCCGCTTCTTCCCCCGCAACACGGTGTTTCCCAACCCTACAGCGCCGTTCCAGGCGGACTTTCTACGGAAGTTCAGGATCCGGGTAAACGATGGCCTCAATCTAACCGACGCCGGCAATCCAATCTGGGAGGAATTTCTGGTCGAGAACGATAACATTGACCCCGTGACCACGATTCCACTGAATCCGCCCCGTCTGCTGAGGTTCGTGCGGTTAGAAGCGATTTCGGGTATCTCCTTCGAGCTAGAGAAGATACAGATCTTCGGGGAGGGATTCCTTCCCACCGCCAGATATATCTCGCCCATCATCGACATGCAGGCCGGCACCAATTGGGGACAGCTCCGCTGGGATCAGGTCGCAATCGGCAATGAGGAGGCTGCGAGGGTGGAAATCCGCACCCGGACCGGCAGCGACATCACACCCTTTGTATATACCCGTAAACAGGTAGGTAGAAGGGATGCCGAGGAAATCGCGACCTCCCTCGCGAATTCGCTCGAACCGCTGACGCGGAAGGAATACATGGCCTTGCCGGTCCGGGGTGTTGTGGGAAAGGACGAGTTTGAGCGCGGATCTGTGCGCGACGATGTGGAAAACTGGAGCCCGTGGTCGGCACCGTACGACCCTGTGGCGGGCACCGGCGAGGAAGGTACGGACATCACCTCGCCAGGCCCGCGACAGTACGTCCAAATCCGCGCGGATTTCATCAGTGAGGACCTGAACTCCGCCGTCGCGCTGGAGAACCTGTCCTTCACTTTCACCTCACCTCCACTGGCTAGGGAAGTGGTGGGCGAGGTATTCCCCCGCGAGGTGGCGGGAGCAACGGACGTGCCCTTTGTCTTTGCGGTGCGCACGGAAATGGAGGCCGGACTGCAGGGATTCGACGCAATCGAAGTGCGTTCGGACCAGCCGATCAGGAGCGTGCAGGGAATCGAGATCCTTGACGGCGACCAGAACCGCATTCTCGAGCGGAACTTTGCAGTCCAAGATGCGCCGACAGCGGAAGAGGATGCAGCCATCCAAGAGTTGGATGAGAGGCGCTTTGTGGTGCGCTTTCCCCAAGTGCGCGAGAGCGGCACCGTCGTCATGGTGCGATTCGTGGGCAGGATGCTCTCTTTTAGCAATACTTTTAAGGGACGGGTGCTGTTAGTTGAAGAGGAAGCGTTTCAAGATGTGCTTTCGGGCAACGCAGCCTATCTCGGCGCTGACGACGCGCCAGGACGTTCCAGTGTCACCGTGCTGAGTCCACAGCTTACCACAGGGCGGCTAGTGCGCAATCTCGAGGTCAACCCCGTGGTTAGCCCCAACGGGGATGGAATTTGGGATCGGGCGTCAATCAGTTTTGAAGTAGTGACTATCGTGGGCCAAGCCGGGATCAATGCCGCCGTATTCGACCTGTCGGGTCGGCGCATAAGACAGCTCCTAGCTCGCTTAGGAACGAACGGCCTGTACGATCCGCAGCGTTTCGGGGACTTGGCTTGGGATGGCCGAGACGAGTTGGGGCAGCTAGTAGCACCCGGCGTGTACGTGGTCCGAGTCGAAGTTCAGGCCGATGCGCGCCGCACCGGCGCGGCGCGAGCGATCGGAGTCGCATATTGACCATCTGGCGCAAGGAGTTGGGCATGTTTCTCTGGAGACCTAGCTGTCTGTTGAGCTGCGCGCTATTGCTGGCGGGTGGAGATGGAGGATGGGCGCGGTCTGAATTCCAAGTGGGCGTCGGTGCGGACAATTCCTTCATCGACATGGCCAGCGAAGGAGGGGGTGCATACTTGGTGTTCGACCAAGATGGGCAGATCATCGACCGAGGGAGCGTTGTGCCGGTATCCTACGATCGGGTCGCGGACGAGGAAATCAGGGACTGGGGCACCATTGGCGAAGGGGCGCGAGCGAATGGCATGATGGATACGAGTGAACCCTCTCTCCGCCCTGTGTGGATCGACCCAAGCGAGAATCTAGTGGAGACGGTCGAACAACGAGGTGGCTTCGTGGCTAGCTCTGGGGGTGGCGTAGGGGGAAGAATCGAACAGGGCGTCCTGCAGAATATCGGCGACGGAGACGCCACCACTGCGATGGTGAGGGCAGTGGATCTATCGCCGACGGAAACAGGCGTCAACCACGGCTGGATCAAGAACGCCATCGTCAACCTCGGGTGGGAGTTGCCCATAAACCGAATTCGGTTTTTTCCCCGCCCCTCCTTTGAGGACAACTTCCTCCCCTGGTTCGAGTTGGGCGTGGCTCCGGGGAGCGCGCCGATCGTCGACCGACCTTCCATCGCCCGGCGGGGTCAGCGGTGGTTCTATCAAATCAGTCGGGGCTTGACGGCCAAGAACGACCCGATCATCGACATCATCGAAAGCACTACGGAAAACCTCGATGTCGTGGTGGACCGACGGTTTCCCACTCGGCCGGTGAAGTGGGTCACCCTCCGGCCCATCAATCCCGAGCGCACGTGGGAGGTAGCCGAACTCCAAGTATTTGGCGAGGGCTACGTGCAGCAGACTGTTTACCGCACGGACATTCTGGATTTCGGGCGGCCCGTCGCTTGGAGCAAAGTTCGTTGGGAGGGCGTAGAGCCGGAGGGGACGAGGGTGGAGGTGCGGACCCGCACGGGTAACACAGAGCAGCCGTTCCGCTACAGCAGGAAGCAGCGCACCGGGCAGTTCGCCGTGGTGGACCGGCGAGAATACAACGACGTCTTCAACGCGGTGACTGTGGCCGATCCCTTCTCTAGCGGCAGCACGCGGGGATTTGAACTGGTCAAGAAGGAAATAGATACCGACAACTGGAGCTTTTGGTCTCCGGCCTACGATTTCGCCGCTGGCTTGCGCGATGCGACCGCGCCGCCCTCAGCGTGGACGGACGGCGCAACCTTCTTATCGAAGAGCCCTGCCCGCTACCTCCAGTTCGAGGTGCTGTTTTTTCCGACCGGTGAAACGGCTCCGCGCATTGAGCGAATCGAACTGCTCTTTGGCGATTCAGTGGCCGACGCGGTGATCGGGGAAATCTCACCGACGGAGACCACGGATTTCCAACCCCACACCTTCACCTATGTTGTCCGGCCCATCCTGCGCGAGGGCAACAGCGGTTTCGACCGCTTGGAAATCGCCACCGCCACTCGCGTGGAGCGACTGCTTTCGGTAAAGTTGGATGATGCGGAGGTAGGAGAGGAGTTCCTCCGAGACATCCAAGAGGACCGCATCGTCGTTGGATTCGACAAGCTCGTGGGCAGCGCGGATACTGAAAAGCGCATTGAGGTGGTCTTCGAGGTGCCGGTTTTGCGCTTCGGACAAAAGTTCACTGGCTTCGCTTTCTCCAGCGACGATCCCGACATCCGCCAACAGGTGGAGGAGGGCAATGCCACCTTGCGCTTCAGTACCAACTCCCTGTCCGTGAAAACCCCTAGGGGAGGCGAACTCGTCGGCGAGCTGAAGGCGATTCCAACGGCTTTCAGTCCCAACGGCGACGGCGTGAACGACCGCGTCCTAATCCAATACCAAGTTCGCGTTCTGGGCAACAGCGTGCCCCATGTGCTGACCTTGTACGATCTGGCGGGCAGGGTGATTCGCCGGCTGGAGACAGCGCCTGGAGCAGCGGGGGTGTACGAGCGCGAGTGGAACGGGCGGGACGAAGCGGGAAAGCGCGTGCTCCCAGGCACGTATGTTTATACGGTAAAGGTGGAGGCGGACCTAGGGAAGCAATTGAGCACGGGTATAGTATCCGTGGTGTATTGAGTCCGCTGAATGGCTAGCATAGCTATTGAGGATCTAGTGTCGAGTTGTACAAACACAATGAGACGTAGTCTGAAGCTCGTCGTCGTGGCCACGGTGCTGGGAATGGCCGGAGAGACGAGCGCCCAGTCGGGCAGTCGGCCCGACTATGGGAACCGACTGGGAACGCAATGGGGTCACGAGACGAGCTTTCTGCCCCAAGGAGTGCAAGTAGCGCTCAACTCGATTGATCCAGCGGTGCGGAAGTGGTACGTGCCCCAGGAGTTGTTCGCCGAATACCGGTGGCGGCAGTGGCAGACTACCAACCACGCCCGCACTGATTTTGATCGCTACGTCGCCCCCGGCATCGAGGGCGACTACCTCTACGACATGTTCGGCAATGCCGTATCCAAGGGATGGCTCATCTACAACACGGAGCAGAACACGCCCGAAGAGTTCGGCAACCGGCTCTTCAAGGGGAATCGATTCGAACGGTGGTTCAGCCAAGTCGTGGTCGCCGCCGATGCAAAAGGGGGTACGTACTACGCGCTGACAACGTCCAACAACCTGCGGACGACCCTTACGCCGCTGGTTTTGAGCAAAGTCCAAATGGACGGAATCCAGTTCGACATGGCGACGGATAAGTACCAGCAGACGCTGATTTTCTCTAGAATTAGTGGCCCTCGGCTGACCTTTAATCGGGACGACCGGCGCACCAATACCACGACCTTTTTCGGCGGACGGTTTACGGCCGCTGTCGGCGATTTCGTGACCTTGGGCGTACACGGGGTTAACTCCCATCAGTCGAACTCGAAAATCGACGAGGCTCCGGTGGCGAGCTTGTTCAAAGGAAGGCTGACGGAAGATCAGAATGCCGTGCCCATTTCCGCGATTGAGATCGTCCTCCGCGACGAATCTCCCGAGGACGGCACCGGCGGAGCCGCGTTTTTCCCCGGCTCCTCGGACATCATCATCACCTATGAAAGCGGCCTCGTCAACCGGGGTAAGGAGATTGGCTTCGAACCCGTATTGGAGGGCGGCATCCCAGCGGGGGGGCGGTTGGAGGCCAACGGCAGTGAAGAGATCCGGCTCCTCTACTCCTTCGACGACCAGATTTTTGTCAACCGCGCAAGCGGTGCCAAGGACGAGATCTCGAAAGTCGAATTCGAACTCACTGTGGCCAACGATTACGACATCTCGATGAGTTCCGACCGCCAGTTGAATTCTGCGGGAGCGAGAGTGTTGCTTCCGGTCACCCAAGCCGAGGGGAATATCCAGGATCTGAGCAACCTGCGGACCCTGCGGTTTGAGTACGGCTTGCCAACGGCCACCCAAATCCTCGGCGGCAGCCTCAGCGTCGGCGATGTGCTGGGCTTTCGGCTATACGGAGAGATCGATCGGAACTGGAATATCCGGCAATATCCAAATGTCTCCCAAGAGATTCACAGGACCAGCTCCGGGCTGACGGACGAGCCGCACAACGATGCTTGGCTGATCAACGTGTCCAACCATCGCGGACGCTGGTTTGGTTTTGCCGAAGCCTATAGCATCGATCCCCAGTACAACACGACGACATTTATCTCAAACGAAAACGGATTCATCGATTACGAGGCACCCCAGTACAAGGTCGATCTCGTAGAGGACAACGACGACCAAGATCGCGTCCCCGACGCCTTTCGCGGGGACTGGCTATTCCCGGATCTGCTGATCTTTCCGGGGTGGGACCAGAATGGGGACTTTCAACCGGATTTCAACCAGAACGATAACGAGGTCCGGCGCAATGCCATTCCCGACTGGAGGGAACCATTTATTCGGTTGTGGGTGGACCGCCCGGAAATGCTGTGGGGGCGGGACATGAACAACAACTTCTGGCCCGATCTCTACGAAAACGACAAGGACCCCGACTATCCCTATGACAGAGATCACGATGGGTGGAACGTCTATACGGGATTCCGCCTGCGATCGGGTCTGAGAATTCTGGGCGGAATCCTGCGGGAGCAGCTAATCTCTTCAGATCAGAAGAATCACATGGTCTATGGCATGTTAGATTACGACGAGACCTGGCCGCGCTATGGCCGCGTGAGAATGTACGAGATGGTCAAATCCGTGCAGGACGACATCGGGGATCCGCTGCTCCAGTATGCGCCCGATACGCTGATTGATCTGGCCGAACCTCAAGAGAGCAAGCGCGAGATGGAAGATCCCCTCTTGGGGCGCGATAGCTTCGTCAATCAATTCTTCATCGGTCATCAGCTCAAGACAGAAAAAATACTGATCGAATCAAAACTGAATCACGTGCTCTTCCATCAGCGCCTAGCCCGCGAGGAGCGTCGCCGGCTGGGATTGGACGAAAACGAGTTCTTCTTTGGACTCATAAACAAGGCGATGTACCAGCGGGAATTGGGACGAGTGGGATTGCAGCCCTTCTATAAGAGCGAATACAGGAAGCAGTCCCGTGGCCTGTTCGACGCAGAAGACAAGGAGACGCTCACCGAGCTATTTGGCGCATTCGCCGTGCTGGATGTTTTGCACTCCACGCAGCTACAGGTGGGCAGCGAGTTTTTGTTCGAGAAAGACTTTGGCGACGAACAAGGGGACTTCCATTCTCAATCGATCGCCCTCCAGGCGACGAACTGGTCTTCGTACCTCGGTTATGTAATCACGATGCAATCGGGGATTCTGTTGGAGCGCAGGAATCCAGAGGGAGAGGAGAGCTTCACCAATACGCGTGCGTTCATTTCCGTCTTTGCCGGTCTGGAGAATCTGCGGTAATGGGGTAGAAAACTTCGATTAAAAAAGGCTTGATAGCGAGAAGAGATTTCCTTATGGTAGGCATTGAAAGAGGCATATTGTCGTGTAGCAGTCTATCGCAATTATCTCACTTCTAAAAGGAGGTTTAAAATGATGCTAGGCAAGCGGATCATCCTGAGTGCGGCGATCCTAAGCATTGGTCTGTCGGCCCAAACGTGGGCCCACGATCCACCGGATCTACTCATCCCGGCGGCGCAGTTCCCACCGGGGGCAGAACCCGTCATCGATGGCAACCCCGTCGAATGGGCACCCATTCCGGTGGAGACCTACGGTTCCGTGGGCGAGTTGATGTATCCGGTCGGTGCGGCGACGAGGGAAGGACGAGCGCTGGAGAACGCCTCCCAAGGGGACATCAACCCCGCGGACTTCCAGATTAAACACAAGTTAGGATGGAGCCCTACCACGAACGGCTTTTACATCCTGACCGAGGTGTTTGACGACCTGCACTTCATCGGGCGCCCCGACCCCGCCCGCTTCTGGCTCGACGACAGCGTCGAGTACGGATTGAATTTCAAGCACCAAGCGTCGGAGGATCAGACCTTCAACGATGGGGACATCGTGACCTTGCAGAAGTACAAGTTCGCCTACCCTCCTTTGGAAGGGGAGTGGCAGTTCTATGAGCCGCAAGGGAACTTGCCTTGGCTGACCAGTGGGACGAGGTGGTTCGACATTGGGATCTCTTTTGAAGGTGAGGAGTTCGGCGAGAGCACCTACTTCTACGAACTCAGGATCCGGCCAATCGCCGAAATGCCTAACAGCGAGAGCGCCACCGAAGACCAAGCGGTCGAGGGCATCTTGCAGGAAGGCATGATCATCCATTGGGGCAATATGATCAGCGACACCGACGAAGGGGGCACAGAGGACCAGCACCGAGAGACGCAGTGGTCCACATCTCCCTCTGGTGCTGCGGCCAACGGGACGACCGACGTGCTGCTGTCGCCAGTTGATCCAGGCATCGAGTTCGTCGAGCAACAGACGGCCGTCGAAGCCACAAGCTGGGCGCGGGTCAAGGCGCAGTACCGGTAGGTCTGAAGGATCGCAGCAGCGGTCGTTCTAAGAGGCCCTAACAAAACATCCGGCGTCGGCCCAAGCGTGCGCGAGCAAGGCCGTGGCCAAGGCACCCGAGGGAGGCATATTATCCAATATGCCGACCGAGGGTAACGCCGGCCACGGTCGGCGCAGCCGCGCGACGCCAGCAGGGGTTTTGTTAGGGCCTCTAAAGATAGGGTGCCGGCAGGTCTTGGATGCGATAGCGTCCGAGGCGGTCGGCACCCTTTATTTTTTTGGAGTGCAGGCGATGCGGATCACCAGAGTCAAGACGTACATCGTAGATGGCGGTTTCCGTCCCTGGACCTTCGTGAAGGTCGAAACCAGCGACCCGGGCCTCGTGGGGTGGGGGGACTGCACCGACTGGGGATCTCCCGGCCCCGTGGCGGCGACGGTAGAGCGGTACGCTGAGCGGATTATCGGCAAGGATCCCATGGCGAGCGAGGCGATCTGGTGGGAATTATCCGCCTTCTCGGCTCGCCACATGGGAGGCATTGCCTACAAGGCGATGTCTGGCATTGATTCGGCCCTGTGGGACATCCGCGGCAAGGTTCTAAACGCGCCCGTGTGGCAACTGCTCGGCGGCCGCATGCGAGACCGGCTCCGGCTCTACTGGTCTCACTGCGGTTCGACCCGAGCTGGACCGTGGACGCAGAAATTGGGGCTGCGGCCAGTGCGGACGATTGCCGACTTGGAGGATTTGGCCAGAGAGGTGCTGGAGCGCGGCTTCACGGCGATCAAGACAAACCTGATGCCCTTAGGGCACCGGGAGTGGCGTCGGCGATGCATCCCCCGCAGTCCTGCGCCGCGCGGAGCGAATAATCGGCACCTTCCGAGAGGCCCTCGGACCGGATGTGGGAATCGCGCTGGATGTGGGATTCTCCTTCAAGTTGGGCGGCGCAGCGCGCCTTGCTAGAGCCTTGGAGCCGTACGACCTGATGTGGCTTGAGACGGAGACCCTCGACGCCGCGGCACTGCGGACCATCCGCGATTCTACGACCACGACGATCTGCACTGGCGAGAGCCTCTTTGGCACCACTGACTTTCGACCTTTCCTCGAACTCCACGCTCAAGACATCGTCATGCCCGACCTAGCCTGGAACGGGATCGCGATGGGCCGGCGGCTCGCCGACTTAGCTCACGCTTATGACGTGCTATTTGCCCCCCACAACTGCCACAGCCCGCTGACGACGCTGGTGTCGGCCAATGTCTGTGCCACCGTGCCCAATTTCTACATCCTAGAATTCGATGTGGACGACGCGCCGTGGCGAGACGACCTGATGAGTCATCCCTTTGAAGTGCAGGACGGGCACCTGATTCTACCGGAACGGCCCGGTCTAGGGTCGGACTTGATCGAATCCGAACTTGCCAAGCACCCCCCCGACCACTACCCCGACGCGCGCTGATGCTATGACTACGCAGGGGCAGCCGGATTTGCCGGCTGGTGGAGGGCGCGTGTTTACCGTGCGCGCCTTTCTCCTCGGTTGCCTGCTGACGGCGTTTCTTGGAACTGGCCCGCTCTATGTCCAGTTCGTCAACCACACGGCACCGCTCAACGCCGACTCCATCACGGCCGGTGCCGTGTTCCTGTTTTTCCTACTCACCTTTGTAGTCAATACCGCACTGCGGAAAATCCATCCCCCTTGGGTATTTACAACGGGCGAACTCGTCGTCATCTACACGATGATGATCGTGGCTTCCACGATCCCGACCAAGACGCTGATGGCGAATATGATCCCCGTGCTACCAGGAGCTTCTTATTACGCCACGCCGGAGAACGAATGGGCCGAGCTGATCTTGCCCTTGATCCCGGACTGGATAGGACCTCACGACCCGCTCGCCATAAAGTATTTCTACGAAGGCGCTCCCTCCCATGTCTCGGTCCCTTGGGGGGCGTGGCTAGTGCCCTTCGCGGCGTGGGGAATTTTTATCGCCTCCTTCTTTGCCGTGATGATCAGCAGCATGGTAATCGTCCGGCGTCAGTGGGTGGAACACGAGCGGCTCGTTTTCCCCCTGACCCAAGTGCCGCTGGAGATGCTCCAGCCCCCCCAAACAGGGCACATCCTAGGATCTCTTTTCCGGCAACCGCTGTTGTGGGTGGGGATCGCGCTGCCTTGGATCGTCCTGAGTACACATGGGCTACACGCCTATTTCAACTACATCCCTAGGATCGAGACGAACACCTACTTCGAGCTATTCAGAGATACCACCCCGTTCCGCGTTCTCCTGAGTTTTTCCGTCATCGGGTTTACCTACCTAGTGAACCTAGAAATCGGATTTAGCCTCTGGTTCTTCCACCTGCTGATGAAGCTACAATCGGGCCTGCTAAACATTATCGGCTACGACATCCCAGGGCGCGAAGAGGTCTTTGTCGGCGGAGGGGGAACGGTCGCGGTCGGCCACGAGGCGATGGGGGCTACCATTGCGCTGGTTTTGTTCGTCCTGTGGACCGGTCGTCGGCATCTAGCCTCGGTCTTCGGCAAAGCCTTCGGCACCGCCCCACACGTGGACGACAGGGACGAAATCATGTCCTACCGGGCAGCGGTGATTACGCTACTGGTTGGACTGGTCGGCATGGGTCTGTGGCTCAACGCTAGCGGGATGCCGCTGTGGCTCACGCCTTTCTTCGTAGGCACTGCTTTTGCCGCGTTTTTTGCCCTGACCCGGATCATCGCCGAAGGCGGAGTCGGCTTTTCCCGAACTCAACTCGTCCCGGCCGTGTTCACGGTTTACACCTTTGGGACTGGGCTCGTAGGGCCTACGGGACTGACTAGCTTGGGCTTCACCTACACCTGGAGTTCCGAGATCCGCTCCCCGCTGATGGCGTCGGTAATGCACGCGCTGAAAATGATGGACAGCATTGGCGTTCGCCGGCCGCGGCCCCTCTTAGGGGCCATTGTGCTGGCGGCGCTGATCGGCACGATCTGTTCGGGCCTGATGACCGTGTGGCTCGCCTATACATACGGGGGAATCAATCTGCAGCGCTGGGCTTTCTTAGGATTGCCCCAGACCGTCTTCGGGTTCGTCGGAGACAAGCTCCAGAACCCCCTCGGCAGCGACATCACCCTGCCGCGGGTCGTCTTTGCGGGGTTGGGCGGCACCGTCATGGCTGGACTGATGTACGCCCGGCACCGGTTTATCAACTGGCCGCTTCACTACCTAGGTTTTCCCATCGCTACGTCGCTACCGATCAGCGTAGGTTGGTTCAGTATTATGATCGGGTGGCTGTTTAAGCTGTTTATCGTGCGCTATGGGGGAGTACGTCTGTATCGCACCATACGGCCCTTCTTCATCGGCCTGATCGCGGGACAGATTAGCTGCGGCGCGAGTTGGATGGCCATAGATTACTTGACAGGCATGGTGGGCAATTGGGTAAGCGTGGGGGTGCCCTGATCTTTGCCGCTGGCCAGCGCAAGCAGACAACACCAAGGAAACCGTGAGGATATGGTACATCATCAAAGGAGGATGTATGAGAAGATGGATAGCTGTAACTCTAGTAACAACGGCCTTGCTCCCTAACCTGTGGACGCGGGAAGCAGGAGGCGCTGAACGGCCTGTGATTACTCTGCGCGGCGAGCAGGCGCATTTGTCCATCGATCTCGCCGGCGGCGGTATCGTCGATTTTCACCTGCTGTCCAACGGCATCAACCCGCTCAAGTGGGAGGGTGAAGGGGGCGAGCTGGAGCCGCGCAATCGCGGGCACTTCCTGTGTCTGGACCGCGTGGGTCGTCCGTCGGCTGCGGAGCAGGCCAATGGCATGCCCTTTCACGGCGAGGCGGCGAGCAGGATGTGGGAACTCCTCGGCGAGCCGGAGCAACAAGGCGATGCCGTAGTGGCGGAAATGAGCACTCACCTGCCCTTGGCGGGGATGCACGTGCGGCGCGTCGTGAGACTATCAGGGGCCTACTTCAGTGTTCGCGAGGAGGTAACCAATACCAATGCGCTAGGGCGCATATACAACATAGTGCAGCATCCCACGATTGGGCCGCCTTTCCTCGACGAGAGCACACTGGTGGACGCCAATGCACGCCAGGGGTTCATGCTCAGCAGTCCCATGCCGAACCCGGAGGAACCATCCGTGTACTGGCCCCAAGCCCTCGCCGCGGGGATGCCCGTTGATATGCGCCAGCTCGTGGACGACCAAGAACCGGCCGTGGTCGTCTATGTAATCGACGATGAATACGGCTGGACCACCGCCACTGCGCCGGGTCACGGCCTGCTCCTAGGCTATCTCTGGAAGACCGCCGAGTACCCTTGGTTCAGAGCGTGGCGGCATATCCGCAATGGCCGTCCCTTCGCCCGGGGCCTCGAATTCGGTACTACGGGACCGGGGACCCCCTTCGGCTTCCTCGTGGAAAAAGGACGCATCTTCGGCCGCACCCTCTTTGATTACATCGATGCAGGCGAAACAATTAGTCGATCGTACATCACTTTCCTCGTCGAAGTGCCAAGCGACTTTGCCGGCGTTGAGCGGATTGACTACGACGGTACGCACGTAGAGCTAAAGGAGTGGGAGGGAACGCGACGCCTCTCGCTTGAGGTTGGAGGCCTGTAGCAAATTATGGCTATCAGACCAAACTTCCTTTCCATCGCATCGAAATCGGCGATCCGGCTGTTTCTCACTTGCAGCATGGGATTGCTGGCCTGTGCGGAAGAGAGGCCGGGCAAGACAGGCCAAGAGGGAACCCGATCCATTCCTCGAGAACGCACCCTCATCACCCACTGCTCGGACATAAATACCTGCGGCGGACAGATCGTCGATTACAATACCTTCAATCCTTTTCTCCTCGGTTCGTCCTCCCGCACCGGTGCGCACTTCCTGTACGAGCCGCTGTATTTCTACAGCGCCTATGACGAGGACGACCAACTCATCCCGTGGATCGCCACCGGACACGAGTACAACCACGATTTCACCCAAGTCACGGTCCATATCCGGCAGGGCGTAACGTGGAGCGACGGCACGCCGTGGACCGCCGCGGATTTGGCCTATACGGTCGCAGCCCTTAAAGAGAATGCCCCCGAACTGTTCCTATCTACCGACATGGAGACTTGGGTCGAGCGCGTGGAGGTAGAAGACGAGCTGACCGCGCGGTTCGTGCTCAAGCAGCCCAACCCGCGCTTTGTATTCAACTACCTGACAAACTGCTTCTTCAATGGGATAGTCGTTGTTCCCAAGCACATCTGGGAGGGCAAAGACCCTAAGACCTTTGAGAATTGCTGCGGCGAGGGACTGCCGGTAGTCAGCGGTCCCTATCGCCTCGGCCTTTCGGTTCCGCAGCAGCGCATTCTCATTAGGAGAGATGACTGGTGGGCGGCCGAGATCGGCTTCCATGCCCTGCCCGAAGTCGAGCAACTCATCTTTCTCCCCTATATGGACGAGGCCAAGCGCGTTCAGGCTCTAATCAGCAACGACATCGACCTCTCCCTCGATCTGCGTCCTCCCAATATCAAAACGGCCCTCGATGAGAATGCCAATATCGTGTCTTGGACGGGTGAAGCGCCGCCCTACGGGTATGTCGATTGGTGGCCGGTCAACCTCGGGTTCAACAACCTAGAGGAACCCTTCCGCGATGCGCAGATTCGCCACGCCATCAATCACGCCATCAACCGCGAGGAACTGGTGAAAGTAGGCTGGCAGGGAGCCGGGAAAGCGAATTTTCTTCCCTTTCCCGATTTCCCGGCACTGCGGCAGTACCTCGACGAGGTCGCGCCGCTGGTAGAAAAGTACCGCGTGGCCACGTACGACACGGCTCGGACGGCCGCCATAATGAGAGCCAAGGGATGGAGGCGGGATGAGGAAGGGTTCTGGGCACGGGACGGCACTCGCTTCAAGATCCCCATTGACATTGGCACCGTGCACCAAGATCTGGCACCGGTACTGGTGGCACAACTCAGGCGCGCTGGGTTCCATGCGAGTCATCGCATGACAGCCGATAGCATAACGCGCATGGCGCAGGGAACCGCAAGGGCCTTTATGATGGGAAGCGTCGGTTCAATTCGCGATCCCTACTTCACCCTCAACTTTTTCCACAGCCGCTACGTCCAACCCACCGGGACCCACTCCGAGCGCTATTGGCGCTGGCGCAATGCCGAGTTCGATCAACTAGTGGACCGCATGGGACGCACACCGCCGGATGATCCGCAACTGGTGGAACTGTTTCGCGCGGCCATGGACATCTGGTTGCGCGAGTTGCCCGCTATTCCTCTGGTCCAGTGGTACCACCGAATTCCCCACAATCAGACCTACTGGACCTACTGGCCCTCGGAAGAGAACCCTTATATCAATAGTGCCTACTGGCACAAGACGTGGCTACTGGTGCTCCTAGGGATCAAAGCGGCGAGATGACCAAAAAAGTTGGCTCATTATGGATTGCAGGGAGCTATTCCCAGGATGCCTTTAATGAGGCTTTCCAGGAGCGCTTTGCCCCTTTTTCTCATGTTATGAACGAATTGAAAGAAGCCCAGATAGAGGGGGAGTTTTTCCTGCGAGATCCCTCGGTGGGGTCTCAACCAAGAACGTAACAAAGACCAGAGCCCTTCTATGGTATTGACATGCACTTCACAAAAGCCATCTTGATCGTCATCCCGTGCGAATTCCCCCTGGCTATGATGAACCACGGCATGGGCATAGCCCCAAGCTTCTAGCCGTCCGTAGATGTTGTACTCGTCGGTATAAATGAGCGTGTCCGGTATAACAGCCTTTTTAATCAGCGGCTCAATGGTTTTTTGCTGGACATTGTCCAGCATCTGAATGCACACCTCCCCCCCGCGTTGAATCAGGCCCAAGATCGGCGGTTTTTCTCCGGCTAAGGTGCCCCGTCCTCGACGGCCTTTGAGTCGGTTGCGTCGTCCTGTTCGTCCTTTTTTTTCACCGCCGTAGGATGCCCCTTATGACCGGCCACAATATAGACTTCATCGCACTCGACTACCCCATCAAGACCAGCGGGCTCCTGCTGGGCGACGAGGCCTTGCCGCAGGTGCGTGGTCATGTGCTGCGCATCATCTTTATTCAATCCCAGTTCCTGGGCAATTTGCCGGTTGGATAGATTTAAGCCCATGAAATACAGACACAGAATCCAAACCCGTAACGGTTGGTGGTGACCCGCTAACACGGTGCCGGTCAAATCATCAAAGTCCCGAGCACAGCCGTGGCATCGGTAGCGTTGGCGATCAGGCTGCGTGTCATCAAAGCCCCGCTTGATAAGCCGAGCCGAACCACAGTGCGGACAGAAAATACCATCAGACCAGCGCAAGGCGCGAACCGTTTCAAAGCATTTGGCATCATCGATGAGATTTTGGATATTGACCATGGTGAAAAGCCTGATTGGAAGGCAAGGAAAAAGGGCGCACAGCACCAAGATAAGCCGGTGGGATTACCCCTTCAAGACAACTCCCCGGAATCCATAATGAGCCAAAAAGTTTTACTGCTGACAATGCTGGCGGGAGGGGCACACGGGCAAACGAGCGAGTGGCTGCAATTGCGCGGCGATCGCCACATGAGTGGTCGGGCCTCGGGAGTCGGCCAAATGCACGAGCTGCCGCAAGAGCGCTGGCGCTACGACATTGCCGCTTGGGAGGGCTATGTGGAAGTGGCCCAACACGCGGGCGACGCCTCGGTGTCCTTACCCTTTGCCGCTCCGGTAGCTCCTGGGTACATCGGCACCCAAAGACGGGTCTGGGGGATTGGGCCGCAGGTTTTCGACCTTGGCGGCAGCGAGGTGGTCATGCCAGTGGACAATGTCTTCAAAGTGGCCCAGATCCTGCCCGAAGCAGAGGGCTTGCAGCGCTTTGAAATGGGAAATTCTTTCAGCGACGGCGGGGCCGAGCCCAAGCAAGGCTGGCTGCTCGCGTACGACAGCGGCGAGCCTCGGGTAGTGTGGGAAACCGAGTCCTTTACCAATACTTGGGACCCCAATGTTCTCGTGGTTGACGTCGATGTCGATGGCCAGCTCGATATCGTCGTGGCCACCCACTACCGCATCCTCGTCTTCGACGGGGCCACCGGGGAGACCAAGATGCAGTTGCAGTACCACAGCTACCGCAACTACGGCTGGTTTGGGGCGGCCAACATCGACGACGATCCGTATCCCGAATTCGGCGTGGTGGCCGATTTCAGCATGCACGCCGAGATCATTGACAACGACGGGACAAAACTGACGCTGCGCTGGCTGCGCGACATTCAGCCCGATCCATCGCAATCGACCAAGGTGGTGCGGCCCAAACCGCAGGCTCTAGTCGATGTGGACGGCGACGGGCGCTTCGAGTTGGTGTACAGCATTTACAACGACCAAGGCGACGGCCAGTGGCACGTGATCGGCGTCGATGCGCTCAGCGGCGAGACTATCTTTGATTTTCCCCAGCACCATTTGCACGGTATGGCCGATGTGGACGACGATGGGCGCTTGGAACTGTTCGTCTCGGCCACCAGCGGCGAAGCTCTGCCGACCTATGCGCCGCTGGCGGTTTGGTCCTTAGAGGAGGGAGCAGCAACCGTGCGTTGGAGCCACGAGCGGGGGCGCTTCAGTACGGTATTGCTAAATCAATTGCCCTTGACGGTGAGCACTGGGGCGGCCGACGGCTTGCGCACGGTTTCGACCGGCGATGTGGACGGCGATGGGCGACGCGATTTCTTTGCCCTCGCGCCGGATGGGGCCGGCGAAGAGCTAATCGCTTTGGGCAGCGACGCCGCAGGACGCATTGAAACGCGGTGGTCGGTGCTCGGTCCAGCCGGGATGGCTCTGGAGACAGCCGCGGTGGCGGACGATGGAGCGGCTTTGCTGTATCTAAAGGGGAGTGGACTTCCTAACCAAGCGCTGATGCTGGAGCGGGCCTCGGGAGAGCTGCACCAGTGGAGTCGCCAGGCATTTACCCCGGCTGGCACGCCAGTAGTGGCCGATTTGGAAGGAGATGGCCGGGTGGAAGTGGTCGTGCAGACCGCGACCCGGGAAGTGCTGTGTCTGCAAGCTCCAGGGGAGGGCGGGGGAGAACCCCGACTGCGGTGGCAGGTACCGGGCTACGGTCAGACCAACAACGCGCCCTACCACTGGGGACTAGTCGCCGCCGACGTGGATGGCGACGGCCGCCGGGAAGTGCTGGCAGCGCGCGAGGCGGCCAGCGGCAATGCCAGCTTGGTGGCGCTCGCGGCCGATGGCTCCGTCCGCTGGCAGACCGAGTTCGTCGGCTTTGACGGCAGTATGCCTATATGGAACTTCAGCGGCCTGTCCTACTGGAGCGTCGGGTATTTCCGCAGCAACGAGTACCTGGATGTGTTCGCCAGTTTGCGGCGCGGCAAGTTGGGCAGCGAAGTCGGCTTTTTAATTGATGGGCGCAACGGCGAAATCGTCTGGGAATCCAAGGGCTTCATCCTGCCCGAGAACGGCAGCGGCCGCAGTCTGGGCGGGCATCCCAGCGCCGTGGGAGATGTGGATGGCGATGGCCTAGAGGAAATCGTGGTGATGTGGCCCGACCGACTGCACATTGTCGATGGGGTCACGGGCACGGCGCAGGTGGTGCGTCAGGCTTATGGCGACGGACTCAATCCGCTGTTTGAGAGCGACTCCTTTGTCGGCTATGCGTTTCCGGCGGTGGTCGATTTGTTTGGCGACAGCCGACCGGAACTCCTCTGGGGGCACTGCAGCTATTTGAGCGCCGTTCTAGACGGTGACGGCCAGCGCATCTGGCAGACCCCGTACCGCAACAACACCGAAGTGCGATCGCTGATGGGGGTGGGCGACAGCGACGGCGACGGGACCGTGGAACTGCTGGCTTCGACTGCGGACGGGGTACGCCTATTTCAAGCGGCAGACGGCGCAATTTTGCTGGAGTTCGACGACGGGGTGCGGGCCCATACGGACGTGGTCTCCGGCGATGTGGACGGCGATGGGCGCGACGAGTTCCTGTTTGGCAGTGGCACCAAATTGATCTGCGTGGAACAGGAGGAAGGCACCCTGCGCCGGGCCTGGCCCCTCGAAGTTGAGGGTCGCAGCAGTGATATCGCCTTGGCCGATGCGGATAGGGACGGCTTTTTGGATGCGGTGGTGACGACCACGGACGGCTATGTAAAGGCGTATGTGGGAGAGGCCGCAGCTACTGCCGTACATGCTGTGGAAAGCACGCCGCAGAAAACGCAGCTATTGCCGCCTTATCCCAACCCTTTCAACAGCCGGGTGCACATCGACTTCAGCGTGGGTCAGGCCGGCAAGGTGCGGCTGGAGGTTTTCGGCCAGACTGGACAGCGGGTGAAAACGCTGGTAGCGGCGTGGCGCAAACCAGGGGCTTACCAGGTGCTCTGGGACGCGAGCGAACTCGCCAGCGGAGTGTACCTCGTGCGCTTGCAAATGGGCGAGATTGTGCAGGAGCGCAAGGTGTCGTTGGTCAAGTGAAGCAGAGGCTCCGAAGGCACCTCCGCAATCACTTCAAACAGCCCTGCACAGCCGCCCGATAGCTCTCCAAACCCGGCGTCTTTAGGTCCTTCTCCTTGGCCAAGTCGTCCCACTTGCGCAACTGCACGGCGCTTTCCCAATGGGGATTCTGTTCAAAGGCCACCTTTTCTTCCGCCGACATGAAGCCGCCCTGCAGCTCAAAGCTCCGCTTAGACGCCCGCGACAAGGTCTGGTAATAGGACCTATCCACCGTGCAGATATAGCGCTTGGCCGGCACATGCAGCCCGACCGGCTCGGTCACGGCGTCGATGAAAAAGGGCTCCAAATACTCGGCTCCCACTTTTTCGTGCAGGAAATCCTCGGTGAGGAAATCGGCCTCTTCGCTGTGCTCATCAACTAGGAAATGACCCAAGTCGTGCAGCAGGGCCGCGGCCACTTGCACCGAATCAGCTCCGGCCTGTTGGGCTTGGTGGGCGCATTGCAGGGCGTGTTCGAGTTGGGTCACGACCTCGTCGTAAAAGGACTGGCCCCGCCGCTCCATGTACGCGAATAAAGCATCGACTTTCTGGGTCGGCGTGCCTTGGGCCAATTCTCTGGCTAGGGAGGGATCTATGAGATTATTCATGGCTTTTCCTTAACATTGTTACCAAAACTACCTTTATTTTTTAGTGCGCTTAGCCGACATCAAGCAGTGCCCTGACAACTATCTGGAGGAATGTATGGCCCGGTATCTTCTGAGTCTATCCCTAATCGTCGCGCTGCTAGACGCTGCCAGCGCCCAAAACCCGCCCGCCGATGGTCCTTTCGCCTTCGCCCTGATCGCGGATATGCCATATTCTCCGACCGACAGCGTCCGCTTTGGGCGGCTCGTCGAGGAAATCAATCGGGCCGAGGGCTTGGAATGGGTCGTTCACGTGGGCGATATCAAGGGCGGCAGCAGCCCCTGTAGCGATGGCCTACTACAGAGCCGCTTCGAGTGGTTCCAGCAATTTGCACGCCCTTTCATCTTGGCTCCGGGCGACAACGATTGGACCGATTGCCACCGGAGCGGATACCAGCCGCTGGACCGGCTGGCGCGCGTGCGAGCGCTCTTTTTTCCGCAGCCGGGTTGGACTCTGGGCCAGCACCCCATGCGCGTCGGCACCCAAGGGGGCACCTTCCCCGAGCACGTGCGCTGGACCCACGGGCGGACGAGCTTTGCGGTCTTGCACATCGTCGGCAGTCGCAATGCCACCGCCAAGTTTAAAGGCCGCACTCGGGCCAATGACAATGAAGTCAAACGTCGCACCGCCGCCGCCATTGCCTGGATGCGTGAAACATTCACCCAAGCTGCAGAACAGGACCACCGCGCCGTCTTCCTCATCATCCACGCCAATCCGCGCTTTGAGGAGCGCGAAAACGAGCCGGACGGACCGTACGCGGCTTTTTTGCAGGCCCTAGAGCAAGAAGTCATCCGCTTTGGCCGGCCAGTGGCCCTAGCCCACGGCGATTCCCACTATTTCCGCGTGGACAAGCCGCTGCGCCAAGCGTCCACGGGCCAGCGCTTGACGCGCTTCACGCGCATCGAGCCTTTCGGCACGCCCGACATCCACTATCTGCGGGTAATCGTCGATCCAGCCGACAGCCATATCTTCCAGGTTCACGCCGAAATCGTCGAGGCCAATCTCGACTGAGCCTAGATCAAAGATGCTTCTCCGGTCTCACGAAGAAGATCTCGCAAAGGCCGGGATTCGCCATTTTCCTCATTAGCTTCTTCCATTAACAGGGCGTCAACGGCATCCTGTAGGTGGAAAGGAAGCGTCTCCCAATCGGTTTCCCGAGCGATTTTTTGAAGTTCTGTCAATTTTTACGCGATGCCGATAATCTCCGGGGGCGTCCCATAGCCACCGGGGATGTGAGCGGCGAGCCACTCCGGAGGATCGCGTCGCGGCAGCGATAGGACCGGTTCGCCCTTGCAGCTCAAGCGGTACAGCAGCCGGGCGTCGTCGAGCGAGTTGATATTCGACTTGATCGGCGGCGAATTGTGCAGGGTCATGTAGTTGTCCCACAGCGTCACATCGCCCGGCGCGTGCAGGTGATCGTAGCGGAACTGCGGCTGCAACACATGCGCTTCGAGCCGGTCGAGCAACGCGCGCGACGCTTCTGCCGACATTCCCTCCACCTCGACGGCCGGCCGCACTCGTGGCCGCGACGCCCATATCGGACTGTGCAGAGACTTGATCCCAGAGCGCGGGTTGGTGCGCACCAGCGGGGCCAGCCAGCCTTGGTCGCCCTCGTTCAACCGCCGCCGTAGCTGAACTTGCTCCAGAGCCGCCTGCTCTGTCGGCGGCAGCGCCGCAAAGGCCGCGGCCGTGTCGGCAAAGGCCGTCTCGCCGTTCAACGGCAGACACTTGCGCAGCCGCATGAGTTCGCTATCCGAACCTTCGTAGTACGGATGAGCCTTGTCGTCGTCGGGTGCCTGCACCCAATTCCCGCCCGGGGCGTCGCGCGCCACCGGCGACTTGTGGGCGAGGAACATCGAGACGTAGATCGGCAAAGGCTCGTACTCAATGTCCGTGTGCCACGAGCCGCCCCCAGTCACCCTAGCAGGTGCGGCACTGCGTTCCCCCCGAAAGTTGGACACCACCAGCACCGCAGGCGACTCGTGCGGCAGGCATTGCAGTTGGCCGGGGAAGGTGGCGTTGACCCCAGCGGCCGTGCGTCGCTCAAAGGGAATTAGCTCAAAGGGACCGTCGCTGTCGCCATCTTGCTGAGCTGGTTTGCCCCCGCGCATAAAGTTGTTGGGATGCGGCACCGGCGCGCCCCAGTGGTTGGCGAAGCGCTCGAAATGGGCTAGGGAAAAGGCTTCCAAGTCCTGCCCGGCAATGCTGACGATGCGAAACTGACTCAGGGCGTCCAGCAAAAAAGCGACCTGCTCGGGATTGAGCGGGCGGCACAGATCTATACCGAAGAAGCGCCGCCCGGCACCGCTCGCAGCCAGCGGACCCTCGTTGCGGGCGTCCGCGCCGAATAACTCGCGCAGCCTTTCATCGAACGGTTCTGTCTTTTGGCCCATGATGCTTTATCGCGCCCCCTCGCGGTTCCCCCGACGCCTCCGCGGAGGAGCGGTGCTGGAGTCTGCGTCCACCTGCCCTCCGGCGGCCTCCGTGTGCTCTCTGAGTAGCTCGTCGAGGGCCTCGGAGGTATCCAAGTAGTTAGACAATTCATAAGGCGTGATTCTAAAGCGCCGCGCCCTCACCAGCGGGTCCGCCCCCCGCACCAAGAGTAGACGGGCCATCTCTAGTTGGTCGGCCATGACGGTTTTGTGCAAGGGCGCACTACCTCGGTCGTAACGGGTAAACCCACTAGCAATCCCGTCAATATCCACACCGCGATCCAGCAAAAACTCCGCCGCTTCCACCGCGCCACTATAGGCCGCATAATTGAGCGCTTCCACCATAATTTGCTCGGCGGTGAGCACGGTGTCCGGATCCGGGTGATACAGATGGCCAACTCCCTCTTTCAACTGGCCACCGGAGTCGAAGAATTCCGCCATCAAATCGACGCGATTGACGCCAGCGGCAAAGCGCAAGTCCACGTCCGCTCCCTCGGCGACCAACATGCTCGCCAGTTCTAGATTTCTCTCCCTAAGTGCGTTCCATAACATCTGGCCCCGGTTGCGGTTCACATCCACTCCGTTGGTCACTAGGAGTCGGATCATTTCGGGCTTACTCTCGGCCCATTCAAGCTGATCGCTTTCTATGAACATATCCAGCACGCTAAGCGAGTCGTACGTGGCGGCGTTCGGGTCGGAACCTGCTGAGATTAGAGCCGCGGCTAGTTCAACCGCGTTTTCGGGCAACGGCACTCGTTGCGGCTCACCAGCTAGATGGTGCAAAAGCGTGGCCCCGCGAAAGGACGGGTATTCGTAGTATTCGTCGAAATAGCCGCGCGCCGTTGCTAGCTCTGGGTATTTAGCGAGCAGCTTCTGTAGCGTCTCGCTGTCTCCGGCATCAATGGCTTCTACGGCCTCGTAAAAAGCTTTGTGGTCGGCGTCGCTGCGGTCGCGGCCTTGGGGCGGCAGTTCTTCTCCCTCGTGCGGAATGGCCAAGGCGACCAATTCGGGTGGGCGCCTGGAACTGCCCACTGGGACGACCACGTATTGGCGGCCACCAGCCGTATAGCTCATCGGCGCACCATAGGCATTGCTCGGCAATTCGACGCGACCGATCTCTTCGCCCGACGCCAAATCGTACGCCCGCAGATACGCGTCGCGATCGACGAAGTAGTCCCTGCCCGCGTCGGCCAGACCGTGCGGGTCTTCGGAAGTAGCCAACAGGAGATTCGGCGTGGCTAGGACAAAGGTGCGATTGTCCCAGCCCATATCTGGCAAGTCGAGGTCCTTGATGGCCGGGTGATCAACCGGCCCCTCGCCTACCGCAGTCCGCCACAGATGCTCGCCGCTATTCAGGTCAATCGCCGTGATGCTGCCGTACGGCGGCTTGACCAGCGGCAGGCCGCGAGGACCGCGGATGTGCCGGCCAGCGCGGGCAGAAAACGCCGAATACGCATCTAGGTCGCGCACCGGCCGCAGCTCTACATGGGTAATGGCCATGTGCGATGGCACGTAGAGCACGCCCGTGCGCGGATCGGCCGCGCCGCCCGCCCAGTCGACACCGCCCGCTTGGCCCGGAACCAATAAAACGCCCTTCTCCGTCGGCGGCGTGTAGAGCGGACCGTAGTCGTACCGGGCGAGAATAGCCTTGGCTTCCTCGCGCAACTCAGGCGTGAAGTCAATCAGGTCGTCTTCGCTGATGCCTTGGCGCTCAAAGGCCGCCGGCTTGGTCGGAAACGGCTGCGTCGGCGAAGTCTTCTCGCTGGGCACTTGCGATTGCGGAACTGGCTTTTCCTCGATCGGCCAGATCGGCTCGCCGGTCACGCGGTCAAAGACAAAGCAAAAGGCCTGTTTGGTAAGCTGAGCGACAACCTTGCGCGGTTGGCCATCGACGACCACGTCCAACAGCAGGGGCACGGCCGCCGGGTCATAGTCCCACAGACCGTGGTGGACCAATTGATAGTGCCACACCCGCTCGCCGGTCTCGGCCTTTAGACAAACGACTGATTCGCTGAACAGGTTGTCGCCAGGGCGCTCGCCGCCGTAGTAGTCGTGGCTGGCCGTGCTCACCGGCATGTAGAGGTAGCCCAACTCCTCGTCGGCTGTCATCGTCGCCCAGACGTTCGCCGCACCGTACTTTTTCCACGCATCGCTTTCCCACGTCTCGTTGCCGTATTCGCCCGCTAACGGAATCGTGTGGAATTCCCACACCTTCTCGCCGGTGCGCACGTCAAAGGCCTGCACGTCGCCGGGAGGCATGTACTCGGACGGCGGCCTGAAGTTCGCATCCACGATCGCCGAGCCAACGGCGACCACGTCGCGGCAGACTACCGGCGGGGCCGTGACTCCATAGCTCCTGCGCTCTTCTTCACTCAGCGGCCGACGCAGCAAAGCCCCCAAATCGACGCGCCCGTTCTCGCCAAAATTCGGGTCGGGTAGGCCGGTCTTGGCGTCGATGGAATACAAGTGGGAAGTCGACGTCGCCAGAAACACCCGCTCAATTTCGCCATCGGTCCAATAACTCACCCCGCGCGAATTGCCCAAGAACGTGGAACGGACCTTCCAAGACTCCGGGTCGAACGCCCACAACTCCTCGCCGGTTTGGCCGTCCACAGCCACGAGAATGTTGAAGGGCGAACCGTAGTAGAGCACGCCATTGACGGCCAGCGGTGTGCCGCGATTGTTGCCAAAGCGGGGACCGCCACGCCGCCGATCACCCCGACCTCGTCCCCGGTCCCGATCCCGATCCCGGCTTCGGTTAGCCCTCGCCATCTCGTAGATCTGCTGGTCGCGGGGCCGGTAGCGCCAGATCACGCGCAATTGATCGAAGTTGTCGCGGTTGATCTGGTCGGCGGGGGTGTAGCGGGTGCCGCCTTGGTCGGCCCCGTAGTACGGCCAATCGACCTCGTCGGCGAATGCCACTCCCGCGAGCGACAGCGACAACAAGACCGACAAGGCCCGATAAGCACGTCTATTCACTGGAATGCTCCTCTTCCGTTCGAGTACCCGCCTTTTCTACGGCGGCCTCGTGGTGCTCCTTGAGCAGCTCGTCGAGGGCCTCAGAGGTTTCTAAGTAGTAGGTCCACCCGTACGGTGGCGTATCATAGGCCCGGTCTCCCACGAGCGAGTTCGCGCCCCGCGCCAAAAGCAATTGGGCCATCTCTAGCTGGTTGGCCATGACGGTCTTGTGCAGAGGCGTACTACCGTGGTCGTAACGGTGAAACTCACCGGCAAAGCCGTCGATATCCGCACCGCGATCCAGCAAGAATTCCGCCGCTTCCAACGCGCCGCTGTAAGCCGCAAAGTTAAGCGCTTCCACCACGATCTGCTCGGCGGTGAGCACGGTGTCCGGATTCGGGTGATAGAGGTGGCTGGTCCCCTCTTTCAACTGGCCCTCCGAGTCAAAGAATTCCGCCATCAGATCGACGCGGTTGACCCCGGCGGCAAAACGCAAATCCACGGGCGCACCCGCCGCGATCAACATGCGCGCCAAGTCCGAGTCTTCCTCGATAAGCGCGTCCCACAACACCCGACCTCGATTGCGCTCTAAGTCCGCGCCCTCGGCGGCCAAAAGCTGCACCATCTCGGCCTTGCTCCCAGCCCAATCAAGCTGGTCACTGCTTACCACCAAGTCCAGCACAGCGACCGAATCATACGTGGTGGCGTTGGGGTCGGCACCGGCTGAGAGCAGGGCCGCGGCTAGTTCAACCGCGTTTTCGGGCAGCGGCGCTCGTTGCGGCTCGCCGACTACGTGGTGCAAGAGCGTCGCCCCGCGAAAATAAGGGTATTCGTAATACTTGTCGAAATAGCCCCGCGCCGTCGCTAGCTCGGGGTACTCCGCGAGCAGCTTTTGTAACGTCTCGCTGTCGCCAGCGTCGATGGCTTTTACCGCCTCGTAAAAGGCTTTGTGGTCGGCATCGTTGCGGTTGGGGTCTTGGGGCGGCAGTTCCTCGCCTTCGTGCGGAATGGCCAAGGCGACCAATTCGGGCGGGCGTCCCAATTCGCCTAGATAATAGTTGCCCAGCGACACAACCACATATTGGCGACCACCAGCCGTATAGCTCATCGGCGCACCGTAGGCATTGCTGGGCAATTCGACGCGGCCAATTTCCTCACCCGACGCTAACTCGTACGCCCGCAGGTACGCATCCCGATCGACGAAGTAATCCTCGCCGGCGTCGGCGAGGCCATGCGGGTCCTGCGAAGTGGCCAACAGGAGATTCGGCGTGGCCAAGACGAAGGTGCGGTTGTCCCAGCCCATATCCGGCAGGTCGAGGCCCTTGAGCGCCGGGTGATTAACCGGCCCCTTGCCCACCGTCGTCCGCCATATATGCTCGCCGCTATTGAGGTCAATTGCCGTGATGCTGCCGTACGGGGGCTTGACCAGTGGTAGACCACGCGGGCCGACCACGTGCGTGTTGGCGGTGGCAGAAAACGCCGAGTGGGCCTCCGGGTCATCTACCGAATGCAATTGCACGGTGGTAATGGCCATGTGCGACGGCACGTACAGCACGCCCGTGCGCGGATCGGCCGCGCCGCCCGCCCAGTCGGCACCGCCCCATTGACCTGGAACCGACAAAACGCCCTTCTCGGTCGGCGGCGTGTAGAGCGGACCGTAGTCGTACCGGGCGAGTATGGCCTTGGCTTCCTCGCGCAACTCAGGCGTGAAATCAATGAGATCATCTTCGCTGATGCCTTGGCGCTCGAAAGGGGCTGGCTTGGTTGGAAAGGGCTGCGTCGGCGAAGTCTTCTCGCTGGGCACTTGCGATTGCGGCACGGGCTTTTCCTCGATCGGCCAGATCGGCTCGCCGGTCACGCGGTCAAGGACAAAGCAAAAGGCCTGCTTGGTAAGCTGGGCGACGATCTTGCGCTCTTGGCCATCGACGACCACGTCCAACAACAGAGGCGCAACCGGCGGGTCGTAGTCCCACAGGCCGTGGTGGACCAACTGATAATGCCACACCCGCTCGCCGGTCTCAGCTTTTAGACAGACGACCGACTCACTGAACAGGTTGTCGCCGGGGCGCTCACCGCCGTAGTAATCGTGGCTGGCCGTGCTCACCGGCAGATAGAGATAGCCCAACTCCTCGTCGGCCGTCATCGACGCCCACACATTGGCCGCGCCGTACTTTTTCCACGCATCGCTCTCCCATGTCTCGTTGCCGAACTCGCCCTCTAACGGAATCGTGTGGAATTCCCACACCTTTTTGCCTGTGCGTACGTCGAAGGCCTGCACGTCGCCGGGAGGGGTGTACTCTGGTGGCGGCTGGAAGCGCCAGTCGCCCATGGCCGAGCCAACGGCGACCACGTCGCGGCAGACTACAGGGTGGGAGGTGACCCCGTAGTTCCAGCGCTGCCCTTCGTCCAGCGGCCGGCGCAGCGAGGCCCCCAAATCGACGCGCCCGCCCTCGCCAAAATTCGGGTCGGGCTCGCCGGTCTTGGCGTCGATGGAGTACAAAAAGGAGGTCGAAGTCGCCATAAATATCCGCTCGACCTCGCCATCGGTCCAATAGCTGACTCCGCGCAAGTTGCCCAAGAAGCGGTAACCCATCCGCCAAGCCTCTGGGTCGAAGGTCCACAGTTCCTCGCCGCTTTGGCCGTCGAGAGCCACGAGAACGTTAAAGGGCGAGCCATAGTAAATCACGCCATTGACGGCGAGAGGTGTACCGCGATTGTTGTCAAAGTAGAGGCTGCGCTCCTCCGGGTTGGAGCCAGCCGTCTCGTAGATTTGCTGATCGGGGGGGCGGTAGCGCCAGACCACGCGCAACTGATCGAAATTGTCGCGATTGATCTGGTCCGCCAGGGTGTAGCGGGTGGCACCTTGGTCGGCTCCGTAGTGCGGCCAATCGACATCGCTGGCAAATGCTGCAAGCGCGAGCGCTAACAGCGCCAGCAAGGCCCCACAGGCTCGTCTGTTCATGCCTTCTCCTCTCTTCGTTTATTAGCAGGATCCTAAGCGAAGGAAGAGTTGGCGTTAAACCGTGTCAACGAAGGCATTGAGCAAGGAGGCCGAGAACGCGCCATTGAAGCTCTGCTCGACGTGTTGGAGATTCGCTTTGGGTTCGCCGCGTCGGATCCGTTGGCCGCTCACCTTGGGGCCATTAGCGATGTGCAGCGTCTCAAGCAGTTGTTTCGGGGGGGGGGCTAGGTGCCGAGCCTCGACGCCTTTAGGCATCTGTTAGACGCCGCCGAATAGCACGATTCGCTTCGGCGACGCGGACGCCGCTGCTGGGGTGACGGCTCTCGCAGCGGTGGGCATTGCAGCGGATCGGCTCAATCAAAGGCTGAAAACAATCCCGCCAACTCTTCCTCGTCTTCCTCGGCGGGGCTGGGGCTGTCGGGAGCGGAAATCGGCTTGAGGTCGAGTGCTTTTTCAACATCGGACCAAGCAGAGAAGAATACTCCTTTGTCTTCTTCGCTATTGTAATAGCCCCCAACCAAGATACCCAGTATGTTCGTGTTCCCTGATGCATCTGGCTTCGTGTAGACAGGAGAACCACTATCACCTCCAATTAATAGATCACCATTAGCGTGATACGTGAACCTAACATACCCTCGACCAAATGTTAAAAGTTTACCTCCCCCATTAACGATCTGACGTCCCTTATCAACACCTGTTTTTCCACCAGTAAGCCAAATAGTCTTGCCGTCTGTTGGCTCTTTCGAACCAGTGACTGTATAGGTAGTATCACCTTCACCTCGGATCTTGAGTGGTGCAACTCGTTCGAGAAATGTATCATCAGGATCAGCATCAAGACAATACTCCCTATCCTCAAACTCATCATACTCTTTATACGTCTCCTGACACCCAGACTTCATTAATTGCGGGTAGGCAACGAATGCAGCGTCAGCTATGAGGAGATCACGTTGAGCACCTTCGAGCATTTTCCTCTCAATGGTCGGCATACGAAAGACTTTACCGAGAAGGTGTCTAAATGTATAAGCGGCTGACCGTTGACCAACAAAAGTATTGTAACCGGCAGCAAAGTCTTCATACCTATTCGGTTTGTCCGGAGCAACAACGTGGGCAGAGACAACGAAGCCAGGAACACCGGAAGTGGTCTCAAGACCACCAAGGGTGATGGTTCCGGCTGACCCAAAACCAATATCTTTCTGATTAACAAGCTCATAATCTCCCCCCATAGGAATGTTACCTCTGCTTGGGACGAGAATCGGCTTTTCCTGCACAGGCGCAACTGTGACAGTAGCTGCTGGGGAGCAGTTGTTATTTGTTACTTGCTCACCTTCTACAACCTCAAGACAGACGTAATAATGATACGTTGTGCTTCTTGTTACTGACGGCACTGTGTGTGTACTGGTAACGATAATTGATACTTTCGATGCAACGGTTGGTGTTGTTGCGGTGTTTGGCTCTCTAACACCACCGGTTGCTGGCGAGCTCGTCGTCGAGGTATGCCTATAAACACGAACTGTTGTTGCAGGTGCTTGTTGTGTACCAACATTGGTAACCGTTGCTCGCACAGTAATCGTGTTGTTTGATTGCGTTGCTGTTGCATTTGTTGTTGCAAGATCTGGTGCTTCTACTACCTGTTCCTGTTCCGGTATTCCTTCAGTGGTAACTGTTACCGAACCAGAACAGTTATTACTGGTGTCTGTTTCATTGGTAACGGCTTCGGTGCAGAGATAGTAGTAGTGAATCCCCGGCGTCTGTGACGCTGTTGTACGTGCAAAGGTCAAGACTGACCGTCCCGGCGCAAGTGATGATGTTTTTGCAGTCGTTGAGTGCTGCACTCCTCCCTGTCGTGGATTGTTTGTTTCTGCATTGTGTCGATAGATATGAATTGCTGTTACAGGTGCAACTTCTTCCCCTTGGTTTGTGACTCGTGGATAAAATGTTATAGTCGCACCCGCTTGCACCGTTTTTGATGACTTTATGTCGTGCTTAATAATCAGATCTGGCCCTGATCCTGTTGGTGTTGTCTCTTCTTCTTGCACGACCAAAACTGCAGGCGTTTGGGTACAGTTGTTTGTTGTATCTTCTTCGTTTTCAAGAGCGTTAACACAGGAGTAATAATAATAAGTACCCGGCTCCTGCGGTTTTGTTGTTGTTATCTGAACTGTTTTTGTTCCATTAGTCGGAACAACAGTGCCGACAACAGAGACGATAGTGCCTCCCTGCTTTGGCGTTTGTGTTCTTTGGGTGTGTCGATAGACCTGAACTGTTCTGGTGCTTGTCGGTGCACTAATGTTCTGTATCGTTGTCTGCAACGTGAGCGGGTCTTCTTGGGTAATAGTTGTCTCTGTTACTTTGAGATCTGGCGCTGTCTCCGGCGTGATGGTGACGGTGCCCGGTGTCGCCGCAATCATCACGTTGTCAATGGCAACGGTGGTGAAGTTGTTTTGTGCGATACCGAAGAATCGAAGCGTGAAGCTGTCGCTGATCTGATCGCCGGTAAGGGTAAAGGTCTCCAGATGCCACTTGCCGTCGGCGTGCTGACCGCTCCAGTTTTGCAGCCGTTGGTAGGAGCCGTTGTTGCCAATGTCAACGCCGAGGAACTCACTGTTGCTCATCCCCGGATCCAGCCAGCGGTAGAACGACAGGGTAACGGAGTCGTGCGCTGACAGGTCAACCGGCGTGTCAAGGGTCAGAAAACAAACCGAACAGCCTTCTGCTTTGGCAACAATGTTGCCCGGCCCTTCACCGGGAACACCGCTGTCGGTATCAAACGATGCCGCTTCCCACGTCGTAGTACGCCATGCCCCCAGTCCTTCTTGGAATGTCTCCAAAAACAGGTTGACCGGCTCTTCGGTCGCCGGGGTCTCCTGCGCCGGGGTCACGGTAAGCTCCCATGCGTTCAGCGTCCCTGCATCCCCCTGTTCATAGTCGCCGACGCGCAAATGCCAGGTACCCTTCGCCGCCTGTCCCTGTAGGGCATCCGTCGTCGCGATCGTGCCGGTGATATTGTCTGCAAGGTCCACACCACGGCGTATCCCGTTGTAGAGGGGAACCACGACCCCGCTCGGCGCGACGAGTTCAATTTTCAGGTCGCCTCGGGATGGATGGGTGATGTCCACCGCCACGGCAACAGAGCCGACCGTCACGTCATCAGGCACGGTAATGCTGCCCACCACCTTCGGGGCCTTGCTGTTATCGGGCAACGCAGCGTTGGGCGAGTCAGCAAAGGACATCGGCGGCCCAAAGCGCGTCACCGGAGCCACCTTCCTGAGCGCGGTCGTGGTTGGCCGCGCACGCACCTTCCCGGCTAATAGGCGCATACCGGCCGACGGCTTCACGTGAATCGGCGTGGCCGGAAACCGCTGCTTCAGGGCTTCGTAGAGTTGCTTGCCGCCCTGTTGCGTCCAGTACGCGCGGTCAATGCCCAAGTAGAGCCGGTCCTCGCCGTCTACAGGCCGAACCCCCGACAGCAGCACCGGCACCCCGGCGAGAATACGCACCACCGTGGCGTCTTTTTTCTCTGTGCCGAGGATCGAACCCCACACTATCTCCGTAACCGGATCGAGCGAATATCCACCCGGTTGGCCAATCCGCAGCGACGAGACCGCCGCATCCGCCGGATTGTCTACATAGGCGGCCAGCAGCGCCGCGTCATCCAGCTCAACCCGCCCATCGCAGTTGACATCGCCCAGCGTCATCAAGCCGTGGTGGGGAAGCGCAAGAGCCGGATCAACACTCAACATGGCCACTAGCAGACCATCGTCCATGTCCACTCGGTCATTATTGTCCACATCGCCAAGTATCCCCTCCAGCGACGCCACCACCTTCCCCCGCACATTCGGCTCCGCCGACACCTCAATAGCCACCGGCCCCTGACCCGCCGCGACGACAAAGTCCGAGTCCACATACGTAACCAGCCCGTCCCCCGACACCACCAACCCATACGTCGCAGACGATCCCTCTGCCAGCGGCACCGCCGCAACACGCGCTCCACCCAGCGGTACCCCCGCCTGCCCATCCACCAGCACCATCTTGCCCGTCCAATGCGCACCATCTACCGTCAAACGATAGAAATACACCCCCGAGGCCGCCGCCCGACCCGCCGCATCCGTGCCATCCCACCGCGCCCGATAGGACCCTGCGCTCTGCTCCTCATCCACCAGCGTCGCTACCCGCTGCCCCAAGATGTTGAACACCTCCAACCGCACCGGCGAAGACGCGGCCAGTTGATAGGGAATCAGCGTCGAAGGATTGAACGGATTGGGATAGTTTTGCCCCAGTCCAACTTCTGACGGCAGCACCCAACCCCCTCCCGCCGCCAACGGCAGCACAAACTGCCCGGCCTCATCCGTAGTGGCTTGTCCCACCGGCCCTCGGCGCAGATCGGCCACGTCAAACAGCACCACCTGCGCACCCACCACCGGCGATCCGTTTGACAGCCGCACCTGACCCTCAATCATCGGCGACGAAACCGGACTCGCGTCAACGGAAACCAACAGACCAACCAAGCAGACCATGAGAAACGACATAAATCTTGGTGCTCCTTTTCCTCTTTAGACGAAGACGACGTACAAACGAATTCCGCATGGCGAAAAGACGCCAACTGCCTGTAAGTGTTTACACACACAAACAGTAGAGTATCTTTGTCAACAAGCAGGGTAAACAATTAAGACAACTGTTCTGATTAGCAACAACGCCCCTCGGCAAATTCAGCGGTACTGATCCAAATTCCCCTTGTACTCCAAGCCCAACACTTCCCGGCCCCGCGCCGTATTGCAGGTGGCGTCGGCTTCGGGCGTGCCAACCACGTGCAATACGTCAAACTTGACCTCGTCCCGTTCCAAGGCCAGTCGGCAGGCTTCGGCCAAATCGTGGCGGCAGACGAATCCGTTGCGGATGTTTTGCAAAGGTTCCCGATATTTGCCGATCCCCAAGCGCGAATCCACGATGTAGTCGGGCCGCAAGACCACGATGGGCAGTCCGAAGGCTTCGTGGACCTGGCGACACATTTCCTCCTGCAGTCGCTTGCACACCGCGTACAAGCTGCCGTCGGGCCGCCGCACCTCTGAAGAGAAGAAAATTCCCTCGGGATGCACGGTTTGGCACGAGCCGATGTGCACTACTTTGCGGACGCCCTGCTCTTGGGCCGCTTGTAGGACATTCCACAAACCCTTGAGGTTGATGAGGAAGGGCTTGTCGTCGTTGAGATCGCCGACGAAGTAAACTGCGGTGTGAATGACGCAATCCGCGCCGCTGATGGCTCGCTCCACCGCGAGGGAATCGGCTATATCGCCGTGAATCACCTCGCCGCCATTCCAATCGCCGTCTGTGTCGCGATACGCCTCCCACGCTTGGGGGCCGTAGTCAAAGGCGCGGATATCGTGTTTGCCAGTCAGGTTTTGCAAGACGGCGCGGCCCAGCCAACCGGCGGCACCGAAGACTACTGTTTTCATGGGGGTTTCCTTTCTCGAAATGGCCGATGGCAGCACGACAGTCGCCTGCTATTCACCGCTCCTCATAGCGGTCGGCTCGGCGGCGACCCAATAGCTTTGGGCACAGGAGGCGAAAATCCTCGGGCATGCGCTCGTACGTCTCTGGCCACAGAGGTTGGTGGCCGCCTTCAATCCAATTGTTAAACCAAGGTGGGTAATACGCGATATTCAGCCCTATCCGCACGTCCTCGCTCTGATTGGCCCTAGCTTGGTGAAAAAGCCCTCCGTGCCACAGCATCACGGAACCAGCGCGGCCTTCCACGGGCTTGATCAACGGGCTATCAGCACCCATATCGGGTGGCGGAGCAGGCCGCCGCGACCGGTGGCTCATGGGCACGACGCCAGTGGCACCGTTGGTCTCAGTAAAATCCGTCAGCATCCAGATGCTGTTGATCATCCACGGCACGTCGGGCACTTGGGCAAACGAGCCTGCAGAATCCGCGTGTAAATGTTGAGTGGGAGCTCCGGGCCAAGTCGGCTTGGAGCACGCTTCGACGACGCGGCAGCGCGGCCCCAAAAAGTGCCGCGCAAGAGCCACGGTATCCGGGTGGAAGGCACAATTCCAAACCTCGTCGTCCTGATTGAGCATGCCGAACAAGGTCTGATAGTACTCGTCGCCCACGATGTAGTCCTCGCAGCGCGGGTCACTGTGTAGCGCCAGACAGCGGCGGCCCAACGCCAAGGCGGCCTCGCGGGGTATGCGGTCCTTTAGCACGCAGTACCCATACGCGTCTAGACGCTCGGCCGCGGCCTGCAATTCTTCGTTCACGTCTCTACCTCCACACCAGATTGGAATCGTCTCGTCATCCGTCCGCAGATCTCACTCGACGACAAAGGTAGCACGGGTCTCTTGGCTCTCCTCGTACCCAATGCGGATCGCCTTGGCCCGTAGGGTGGTCGTCCCAACTTCCATGCACAACGGCTCAGTGTAGAGGTGCCAGTGCGGATCGTCGTCCACGGCGTACGCCATAGAAGCCCCCTGCGTGGCGCAGTGGAGCTGCACCAGCAGCGGCCCCCGGAATGTACCGCCTTCCAGCGCCGGCTCAGTCCCAAGGCTGTCGGCGCAGATGGGCACGCACACCGGCGGGGCCGTCTGTGGCTGTTGGCCATCGGGATACCACTGCCGCACCATTTCGCTTTCCGCCATGCGGCCCATGTCGCCCACTTCTTCCAGCCATTCATCCAAGGCTCCGCGCAGGCGATCCCGCTCCGGCAGGTACTGGGGATTGGCCGCCAAATTGTCGATCTCGTGCGGGTCGGCTTCGGTGTCGTACAGCTCTTCGACCGACCGCGGGTAGCGGAACATGGCCGCTTGCGTCTCGTCCAACTCGTCGGCCAAGTGCAAGCGCCACATCTCCTGCACAATGGGGTGCCGATTGCGATAGGGGATCCACGCCAAGTAGGGAAGGTCTGGCCGATAGTTGCGGATGTACTTAAAGCGGCGGTCGCGCACGGCCCGCACCATGTCGTACGCCTCGTCGTGCCGGTCGCGGCTCGCGTAGATGTACTCTCGCGGCGGTTGGGCTTGGCGGCCCAAAAACGCGCGGCCCTGCATGTGGGCGGGCACGTCAATCCCCGCGAGCGAGAGCATTGTAGGGCCTAGATCGACGGTGCTTACCAAGTCCTCGCAGACCTGTCCCGCTTCCATGCCCGGGCCGCGGGCGATCAAGGGCACGTGAATGCCTGAGTCGTACGGCCAGCGCTTGCCGCGCGGCAGCGGGCCGTGATCGCTCCAGTGAAAGACGTACGTATTCCCGGACAAGCCGTCTTCGTCGAGTTGTTGCAGGAGTTGGGCAAGCTCTTGGTCGCTGTGTGCAATATGCGTGTACATCCGCGCCATGGCTTGGCGCACTGCGGGGGTATCGGGGAAATAGGGCGGCAGCGGGATGGCATCCGGATCGAACTCTGGCTCCGGGCACTTCTCGGGCCACATGCCGCTTTCGTGGGTGCGCGTGGGGTTGAAAACCGCGAAAAACGGCTGGTCTGGATCGGGACGGTCGCGCCAGTGGGCGTGCGGGCCGAGCGCGTCCCAAGCGGTCAGCGGGGGGGTGAACTGGTAGTCGGTCTTGGCGTTGTTGCTGCAGTAGTAACCAGCCGCTCGCAGATATTCCGTGAAGCACTTTACGTAGTGCGGCACAACGGCCGAATACGGCGTGGGCATCTCCGGTGTGGCGCGATTGGCGTGCGTCGTGCGCATGTGGTGGGTGCCGATCGAGGTCGCGTACATGCCGGTGATGATAGCCGACCGGGCCGGGGCGCAGACGCCAGCCGTGGAGAAGCAGCGCGTCCAGCGGCATCCCTCGGCTGCGAGTTGATCCAACGTAGGCGTACGCGCCACTGGATCGCCGTAGCAGCCATACCGGGGGTTGGTATCCTCAAATGAAATCCACAGGAAATTGGGCTTGCGCTCCTTGGCCATAGCACTCCTTGCCTTGATTTTTGCTGACAACGTAGCGATTCGCACCTCCCGCGCCCACCGCGCGGAAAACTGTAGCGAGACGCAGCGAATTGTCAAGCGCGCGACGCACATGCCTCTCGGCCATTTGCGCGTTGGCACAGGGTTGTTTTCGGCCTACTCGTTGCGCATACTATGCGCTGCCATTTGTCAAAAACAGACGAGCTACCATGAATAAGAGCAGTCCGGCCACAGCCTTGTGGCCGCATGCCTATCGCCGTGTGCGCATCGGCGGTAAAATGTCGGCAGAGACAAAACCTTTAGGAGGTCAATAGTGGCTGAGGTAAAACACCTACCCATGGAAAGGCTAACCGCCGGGCTAGACGACGTTCGTCAGTCGCCCAAAGCCACGGGCGTACTGGAACTCATCGTACGGCGGCCGCAGACGGAGACGCGGGAAGTCTTGGACGCGGGGGAACTCGACCTAGCCGAAGGACTGGTGGGCGACAATTGGAAACAGCGCGGCAGTTCGCAAACCGCCGATGGATCGGCGCACCCAGACATGCAGCTCACCCTGACCAATGCCCGCTTGACGGCCCTAGTGGCCCAAGACAAGCGGCATTGGCCCCTAGCCGGAGATCAGCTATATATCGACTTCGACCTAAGCGTGGATAACGTGCCGCCCGGGACTCGTCTGTCCATAGGCGCGGCCGTGATCCAAATCACCGAGCCGCCCCACACTGGCTGTAAAAAATACGCCGCGCGCTTTGGATTGGACGCCCTGAAATTCATCAGTTCTCCAGCGGGCAAACAGCTTCAACTGCGCGGCGTCAACGCCAAGGTCATTCGCCCGGGCGTGATACGGGTTGGAGACGTCGTGAAGAAGCTGTGAACATGCCCTAGCCCGGGCCGATTTGCTGGACCGTCTTGCTGTTGGACTGGTCGCGTGGCCCTAAAACCCACCGCCCTGCGGACCGTCTCCTCCTCCTCGCGGCCCGCCACCGCCCCGCGACCCACCGCGCTGGCGCTGACCCTGCTGCAGATGCGCCTTTAGCGCTTCGATCTGCTCGGCGTCTAATGCCGTGGCGAGCGCGGCCATCATCTTCTCGCGCATCTTGCTTTGCTGCTCGCGCATTTTCTCGCGCAGAGCCCGAAAATCGGTCTCGCCGCCGCGGTCGCGGCTGAACATTTCCGCCATCATCTGCCGTTGCTCGACGTATAGCGGCCCAAGCACCTCCCGCAGCGCCAGTACCTGCTTGTCGGTCACTTTGAACTTCTCGTCAAAGGCCAGTAGGCCAAAAATCTGCTCCGGTGTAACGCCTCCGCCGCTCGTGCCGCCGCGCCTACCTCCTGGCTGGGCTTCAAGCGCCACGGCGCTCGACAAACAAATAGCGACAATCCATAAGGCCATCTTGCGAATGCGCATCTCGATTCTCCTTGTAAAAGTTTTGCGGGACACTGCGGCTAATTAGACACCCCATCGCCGCGATTCATTCCCGCGCTTTGGCAGCAGTTGATTCGACCGACGAGGCGGGACAACTCCTAGGGTCAGTACGTCCACTGTCGCGGCAGCGGCCGTTCGCGCTCTAGCAGTCGCTCTAGTAGCTGCTTGCGCACCGCTTGCAACCGGTCGGCGTATTCGCTCTCACCTGCCACATCTTCGTAGGCCAGTGGGTCGCGCTCCAAGTCGAAGAGTGACTCCGTCCCGCTCGCGTCCACCACGTAGCGCAACCCCTCCGTGCGCAGTGTTTTCCAGTTGGATTGCGGTTTGGTCGGCGTCATTTCCGTGATGGCGCAGCCGCGACCGTCGCCCTCCTCTCCGCACAGATCGGCCAGCAGGGAGCTGCCTTGCAATGCGTCCGGCCGCTGAATTGCGGCGGCTTCCAGCAGCGTCGGCACCACGTCTAATGCCTCGACGACGCGGGAGCAATGTCCACCAGCGCTTGCGCCGCCGGGCCAGCGCATCAGCAGGGGGACGCGCGTGACCGCATCGTGCCCGGGGTAGCCCTTGCCGTAGCGCAGGTGTTCGCCGAGCCACTCGCCGTGGTCAGACGTGAAGACGACGATGGTATTGTCCGCAAGGCCGAGCCCGTCGAGCCGGTCGAGAATGCGACCGACGTGGTGATCGACCTCGGAGACCATGGCGTAATAGCCGTGGCGCGCAGAGCGCAATTCGTCGTCGGAAAAGTGCTGTGGGCCACGGCGGGCGTCGAGACCCGGAGGGAAGGGCGGCAACGTCAGCGCGGCTGGATCGTAGAGATCGAGGAATTCTTGGGGGGCCACCCACGGGATCGTGCGGCGAATAGAAACCAGCGACGCAGAGGAAAGGGCCATCCTTGTGGCGCGTCAAAAACTCCATGGTCTGCTCGGCGACAAACGCCGTGTGAGTCAGGTCGCCACGGCAGCGGCTGGCCAAGGCGCGCTTGACAAAGCGCTCTTCTGGATGCGCAATCCCGTCGCGGACGTTCATAATCCGCTTCCACTCAATTGAATTGGGGGCCTCGCCGAGGCTGACGTGGTCGAGTTGCTCAGGGGCCTGCGCCGCCACCCAAGCGCGGTACGCATCGTGGTAAGAACCCGGCTCGTCCGAGATTTCCAAATGGTCGAACCCATAGTCGGGATGAGGGTCGCGGTGGTCGCGGTTGGCGTGCGGCAAAAAGTGCAGCTTGCCAATCTGGCCGCTGCAATAACCGTAGTTGCGCAGCAAGCGCGGCAAGGTCGGCGCATCCTCGGGCACGGGCACGCCCATGTGCGAGAGCCTCAGCGTGGACGGATACTGCCCGGTGAGAAAGCTCACGCGGCTGGGCATGCAGACCGGATTCTGCACAAAACAGTGGTCGAAATTTACCCCGGTAGCCGCCAGCCGGTCCAAGTGCGGCGTGCGGATTTCGGCGTTGCCGTTGGCACCGAGGGCGTCCCACCGTTGCTGGTCGGTGTAGAGGATGAGGATATTCGGTCGCTGCATGGTTAGCGTGGATTCCTTGGAGATGTTGTGCGGATGAAGCCAGAACGTCGGCTACGTCCTAGGCCGAGTCGGCTTCTTTCGCCGGCCCCGAAACAGAAGGCGCTGCGGAAAATCCGGGCCGATGATTGGACTCAGCGGAAACCAAAGCACTGCGTGGACGACTTTGACTATTTTGTACAAAACGCTTTTCACGGCTTTTCTACCTCAGTGAAGAGTTGCTCGGTTACCGCGGCCATCAACTCGGGGCCGTCGCTCTGGCGGAAGAGAAACCGCACCTTGCCCTGTTGATCGATCAGGTAGGTATAGGTCGAGTGATCGACTAAGTAGGCGTCCTGCTCCTCGCCGAGGGAATAGTGGGCACCATACTGGCGCACCACTTGGTCGATTTCCTCTTTGTCGCCGCGCAGGCCAATCGCATCAATGGCGAAGTAGTCGAGGTATTCCGCCAGTTTATCCTGCGTATCGCGCTTGGGGTCCACGGAGACGAAAAGAGTCGTCAGTTCCTGCTCGCGCTCGTCTAAGAGCTGATAGACGCGGCCCATCTTCGACAGGGTCACCGGACAGATGTCGGGGCAATAGGTGTACCCGAAGAAGAGCATGGCGGCTTGGCCGCGCAAACTTTGCAACTCAAAGGACGCGCCGTGCTGATCTACGAGCGCAAAGTCGCCGCCAATGCCGCCGAAATCCCGCAATGAGGGGACCTCCACGGGAGCGGAGGTTTCGGCGACCGGGTCCTTTTGGTCCTCCGGCTGAGCGCTGCAGGCTGCAAGCAGCGCAAAAACCGCGCAAAAAATCAGCGCTTCAATCGCTTTCATAAAGACCTTTCTTTTGCACCGGCACTTGGGTGCGCCTTTCCGTTCCATCGCCAAAGCGCAGCACCAGCTCCACCTCGTCGCCGTCTCGCAGCGGCTGACGCAACTCCATCAGCATCAAATGGGTTCCGCCCGGCTTCAGCGCAACTTCCTCGCCCGCTGGAATCTGCAGCTTTGCTACTCGGCGCATCGTCATCCGGTCGTCTTTGTGTTCCATTACGTGTATCTCGGTTTGCTCGGCGGCTTCGGTTGCCACGGCGACCAATGCGACGGGTTCGCCCCCTCGGTTTTCAATAACCAAGTAACCAGCGGCCGGGCTGTGCGGAGGCGGCTCGCGGATCCAAGCGTCGCGCACGACGATGGGGTCGCCGGTATGCTCTTGTCCGCATCCGATGATGACGAGTAACAGCGCGGAGACGATTTTCACCGGATGTTTCCTTTTGTACACGGCTATCGGCCCTCAGACCTTGAGGCCAATCACGCCGACCATGGGCGGCGATGAAATGCTCGCTTGCGGATCGCGGGCGTTTGCCTGCCACTCTTCCCAATGCGCGGTGCACTCTTCCTCGCGCAATGCGCCGCGCACCACAAGCTCGGGCAGATACACGCGCAAAAACTGCTCTATCCAGCGCCAGATGCGGTTGCCTGGGCGGGCAATACCGCCGATGGGGACGACCTCCACGGCCTCCAAACCGCACCGCGCCATTAGCTCCGGCAGCTTCCCACCGATATCCAACCTCCCTCCAAAACTCTCATGGACCGCCTGCAACACGCGCCGCAAGTGAGGGTACTCAATCCGAGCGACAAACGCCCCATAAGCACAGTAATCCACAACCACTAAGCGACCGCCCGTTTTCAACACCTGCGCCACCCGCTCTATCACCCCTTGCGGCTCCTCTATGAAGCAGAGCAACCAGCGGGCAAACGCAGCGTCCATAGAAGCGGTCGGCAGGTCGAGGGTGCGGACATCCGCTACCGCTACCTCGACTTGCTGCAAGCCGGCTGACGCGGCGCGGTGCCGGAGAAAATCCGCGAACTTCGGCGATCCATCAACCGCCAAGACGCGCCCCTCTGCCCCCACGCGCTCGGCCAGTTCTAAACTGATAAAGCCCGGTCCGCAACCTAGATCGAGAATCGCCTGCCCGACATTGAAATCGGCACGCTCCCACAAGTCTGCGGTCTCGGGGTGCCACGTGTCGTGCTGCGCTTGCAGGCGGCGCAGTTCCTCCTCGTCGGTCCCCAACAAGTAATCGCGTTCGGCAGCAGTGCTCACGGGTGCTTACTCCGGCGGCAGGACCAAGTACTCGCCCTCGCGGATCCCATAGCTGTCGCCGAGTTCGGAATAGTCAATCCCCGCCCGGCCATTCCAGTCCCAGACCACTTCGCCATCCTTGACCGTCAGCTCGCAAAACAGCCGCTGATGGCCACCCAACCGACCGTCGAACGAATCGGCGTAGCCAAAATCTCCCTCCATCAGCTTCAAGACTGCCACATCGGCCACAGCACCTACCGACAGGTGGCCCAACTCGGGGTGGCCAATCTCCCGCGCCGGGTTGATGGTTGAGGCGCGGATGACCTCGCCGAGCGGCATGCCCATCACCAGAAATTTTGACATGGTCGTCGCCATGTCGAGCATCCCCATGTTCATGCAGAGAACGTGCAGGTCGGTCGAGATCGAGTCTGGATAGAAGCCTTGGGCGATGGCTGGGACCGCGTTGCGGAAACAGAAACTGCCGCCACCGTGCCCCACATCCAAGATGACGCCCCTCGCCCGCGCCTCGTGTAGGTAGGGCAGCACCTTGCCCTCCGCGTCAAACCACGGCGTCGGCCCGCGGAAGACGTGGGTGCTTATGTCGCCCGGGCGCAGTTTTTCGCCCAAGAGCTGGTAGTAGGGCCGTTCCTTTCTGAAGTAGCCGAAGTCAACCATCACCCGCGTCGCGGCCTTTTCGGCTGCCGCAAGCGTGCGATCGACCGAAATCCACTCGGGACCTTTGTAGTGCGCCGTCTTGATGCCGACGACCACGTCCTCGTTTTCTCGCGCCACGCCCGCCGTCTTGTCGGGATCCATGTCGTGCGGATTCTGCTCGTGGTCGATTGAGGTCATCCCGGTGCCGGCGATATTGACCAGCGCGAAGAGCCGCGTCTGGCAGCGGTCGATGACCCGATAGCGAAAGTCCTCAAAGTTGCGCCAGCCCGCGCTCCCGGTATCCACCAGCGTCGTCACGCCGGTGCGGAAGCTAAAGCCGTCGGGCAGGATGCTGTTGTCGCCGGCCCACGTGTCGCGGTGGCCAGCCGTGGCATAGGCGTGGATGTGGATGTCCACGAGTCCCGGCGTCACGTAGAGTCCGCTCACGTCGATGACCTGACCGGCACCCTCCGTCGGCAAGTCCGCATCTACGGCCGCGATTACCTTCCCCTGAATGCCGATGTCCTTGGGCGCGTCAATGCCATTTTGGGGGTCGATCAGATGGCCGCCCTTGAGTACGAGATCAAATTGCATAGTGAGACTTCTCCGAGAATTTGATGGAGGCTTAAAAATAAAGAACGGTCCCGCTGTCTGCTACGCGCCGCAACTTCAGGCTGATACCTCCACGTGCGAGGGCAGCTTGCGCGTAAACCGCGCAAACAGGGCTTTGAGCGCCACGTCGCTGCGCGCCGCAAGGCTGGTCACGACCACGGTTGCCCACACACTGCGGCGCGAAATTTTGACCTGCTGCCCACTGGTAAAATCTGCGTGGGCGTGGATGCGGCGCAACGTCAGCACGGCCATGCCCAACGCCCAAAGACAGAACCGGCGAATGCCGGTTTCGCGTCCGGGGATGAGCAACGTGAACGCCAGCGCATTGCCGAGGTGCATCTGGGCCACGCCGACCAATTGGCTCAGTGCCGTGCGAAACGCAGGATTTGTCTGGCCGGCCTCGAGTGAGCGCAGATCAAACCCGGCTTGCTGGAACACGTCGCGCGGCAGCCAACACGCGCCGCGCGCCCGGTCATCCCAGATGTCCTTGAGGATGTTGGTCATCTGCAAGCCTTGGCCGAACGACACGGCGAGCTGCAACAACTTCTTGCGCTGGCGGTCGATTTCCGCCGAATAGTCGCAGAACAGTTCGGTGAGCATCTCGCCGACGACGCCGGCGACGTGGTAGCAATAGCGGTCGAGGTGGGGGAGGTCGTCTAGGCCTTTGAGGCCCGGGCTTTGCTGGAACTCGGCCATACCGCGCGACATGATCCGCACGCAGCGCACGAGTGCGGTGCGCTGCCGCTCGGAAAACCCTTGGGTGAGTCGCAGCACCCTTGGGGTGTTGGCCACGAGCTGATGCTCGGCGGGCAACATGTTGTCAGACAGGCGCGGCGCGAGCTGTGCGGCAAATGGGGCGGGCGGCTCCTCTCCGGCGACGACTCGGATGAATCGCTCGGAAAACTCGCGCTTTTCACTAGCCGAAAGGGTCGGCTCATCCTCGATAGTGTCGGCAATGCGGCACAGCAAATACGCGTTGCCGACGACATCGCGCAGGCCCGACGGAAGCTGCGGAATAGTGAGCGCGAATGTGCGTGAGACATCTTGCAGAATCGCGTGCTGCCACGCTAGGTCAGCGGTATGTTCGTCAGTTGTCATGGGTAGTCAACCCTAAAGGGTCAGTGGAGTTCGACGTGTTTTCGTATAATGCTTCTACTATTTCAGCGAGCCTGTCAATCAGGTAAACCGGTATGTGGATCACCTTCAGACCTGTAGATGTCGTGAGTTTCCCCGGCATAGCGAGATTGACGAGAACGCCCAATTTGCTTCCATGCCGCGCAGCGTATTCCGCCAGACCCCCTGTATCCCGCGGTCTTGTAACAAGTGATGCTTTGCATTCAATGGGTATGGTATCGCCCATTGTCATGCGATAAATAAAATCGACTTCGGAACTATTGACGCCTTTTTTCCAACCCGTCAAATTCTGTCCCAAGGCCACGAGTTCGGTCGCCAGCACGTTCTCTACAATACCCCCAATGGGCGTGCGCTGAGCAGCGTCGAGACTTGAGAGGATATCGATACGCGGCAGCGCAGTCAGTCGCAGATCATTGGCCAATCCCGGATCGTAAAGATAGCGTTTGGGCGCAAAGCCCTTCTGCTCTGGGCGCGTGCCCCGGGTATCGGACTTGTAGATGAGTTTCCACGACTCGAGTAATTCCAGAAAATCCGGTACCTTTCTGTAAAGAGCTGATGTCGTCCGCACCATCTGCGCGTATTTGCTTGGGCTGCCGAGATTTGATGCCACGCCGCGCAAACATTGATCGAATAAAGATGCTTCGGTTGCCGAAAAAATTCTAGCAAAGTCACTGCGATAGTCGAGATACAAATCCCGACGCAACTGCCGCCAGTTTAGCTGGTCAAAAAACGCTGATGCAACCGCCGGTAGCCCCCCCACGTCGAGATACGATTGCACGTATTTGAGAAGGCGTTCGTGTAAAAACGGTGGAGGGTCTTTGCAAGCGAGCAATTCTTCCTGTTTGCCACAGCGCAGAAATTCCCTAAAACTGAAGGGCTGCAGCAAGAATCGCGTGACTCTTCCAACTGGAAAGCGCGTTTCCGGCCCGAAGATTCGCGTCATGGAACTGCCCGTGAGAATAACCTGTGTGTGCTGCCATTTTTCTTTCATAAACCGCACAAACCCACCCAGCGCAGAACTCTCTTGCGCCTCATCAATACACAGAATGCGTTGCCCGTCGCCTTTGAACTGGTGCGCGGTCACAAGATACGTTTCAAAATCTGCAAAATCCCGGCAAGAATTGAGTTCGTAAACCGCGCGGCTGTTTTCCTCCAAATTCAAGTAGAGGATTTCGCGGTCGAGTTTCGGTCTGATGGATTCTATAAGCGTGGTCTTACCAACCTGCCGCGCACCTTCCAACAGGGCGACATTCGGATGCTCAACGCGATGGGTCAGGTGTGCAAGCAGACGTTTTTCCAAATCTCTTTGTATCATGCTTAATCATTTTCTGAACGGGCGAATCTTTGCTCTTCAACAAAAATTAGCTAAAAATTGTCATATTTTCAACGAAAATTAGCCAACTGCACTCCGCGACAACAAACATCCCCTTGTGTCGGTGTTCTCTTTGCACTATGTCTTTTGATCTGCACAAAGTAGGGGCGACTCTTAGAGTCGCCCCTACTGCGTAAGGTCAGTTAAATACTATGGAAATAGATCTCAATCACCGCTTCAAAGACGTCAACTACATCGAATCGCCCAACCAAGGCGGCCCCTTTGCCCCGGGGCTGCCGGACACCATCGTCATTCACTATACGGCCGGTGCCAACACCGAGTCGGCCATCCACACCCTCTGCGACGACCAGCGCGAAAACAAGGTCTCGGCCCATCTAGTAATTGCCCGCGACGGCGCAGTGACGCAGTTGTTGCCCTTCGACATCATCGGCTGGCACGCGGGCGTGAGCCAATGGGGGACTCGCTCGGGGTTCAACAAGTATGCACTCGGCATTGAGATCGATAACGCCGGCCAACTTTGCGAGCGGGACGGCCGCTACGAGTCGTGGTTTGGGCAGAGCTATCCGCCCGAGGAAGTGATGCGCGGCGTCCATCGCAACCAATCGGAGGCCTCCTACTGGCACCGCTACACGGGCGAACAGCTAGCGGTTGTCGAGACGGTTTGCGCCGCGCTGCTCCAACGCTACGGCATCCAATACATCCTCGGCCACGAAGAAATCGCCCCCTCGCGCAAGGTCGATCCCGGCCCGGCCTTTCCTCTCGACTCCATGCGCTCCCGACTCTGCGGTCGCCCCCTCGCCTAAGGGAAATCGACGGGCATCTTCGGCGATTGGGGTGCGCTGGTGGTTGCTTTTCTCTGTTAATCCTTTCGGTTATATTGGCCCTTTCCCTCTAACCCGTGGGAGGCGCGAAACCTTTGGCAGCACCCGCCATTGATGTCCGCGAATTGAGCAAGACCTATGAGGTTCCCGTGCGCGAAGGTGGCTTGGCCGCGGCGCTCAAGAGCCTCGTACAGCGCCAGACGCGCCAGGTCGAGGCGGTCAAGCAGATGAGCTTTGCGGTCGCTCCCGGCGAAATCGTCGGCTTTTTAGGGCCTAACGGCGCGGGCAAGACCACCAGCCTCAAGATGCTTTCGGGCCTCCTGCACCCCTCCGGCGGGCAAGGGCGAGTCCTTGGTTTTGAGCCGTTCAAACGGCAGCGCGATTTCCTCCGCCAGATCACCTTGGTGATGGGCAATCGCAATCAACTCATCTGGGACATCCCCGTAATAGACTCCTTTGAGCGCAACCGGGCCATCTACCGCCTAGCGCGAAGCGAATACCAGCAAACGGTCGAAGAATTGACCGCGCTGCTCGACTTAAACGCGCTGCTCGACAAGCCCGTGCGCAACCTCTCCTTGGGCGAGCGCATGAAGTGCGAAATTGCCGCCGCGCTTTTGCACAAACCGCAAGTCCTCTTTCTCGATGAGCCGACCATCGGCCTCGACGTGACCATGCAACGTCGAATCCGCGCGTTTTTAACCGAATACAATCAGCGCTACGGGGCCACCGTGCTCCTCACCAGTCACTATATGGCCGACGTCGAAGCGCTGTGTAAAAGGGTGGTGGTCATCCACCACGGACTGCTGCTTTTTGACGGCCAGCTCACCGAGCTGGTGCAGCGCTTCTCACCGCACAAGACGATCATCGTCGAACTGGAAAACGGGCACGGAGATCTCGGCAATTATGGAGAGATCGTCGCCAGTAGCGAGGGGCGCATATCGCTGCGAGTGCCCAAGACGGAAACGGCGCAGGTGACCGGACGAATCCTCAGCGAGCAGCCGGTTCTCGATCTGACGGTGGAGGATCCGCCGATTGAGGACGTGATCGAAGAGGTCTTTGAACGGGCATGAAGGGCCTAGCGGACATCTACTCTACGCTCTTCCGCACCGATCTGGCCGTGCAGTTCCAGTACCGGGCGGCTATGGTGATCTGGCTGATCGGGCGCATCGTCGATACGCTGGTCTTTCTTTCGGTGTGGACCGCAGTGGCCCACTCCAAGGGGGGGCAGGTGGGGGACTTCTCCAGTGGGGATTTTGCCGCCTACTATATCGTCATGATGATGATGGGGCACCTGACCTTTACTTGGTTCATGTTCGAGTTTGAGTATCGGGTGCGGTCGGGGGCCTTCTCTCCGCTGCTGCTCCAGCCCCTGCACCCGATCCACCGCGACATCGCTCAGAATATCTCCTACAAGTTCCTGACCCTCGCGGTCATGCTGCCAACGCTGGGGCTGATGATCTGGATCTTCGATCCGGTCTTCGACCCGCCGACTTGGGCAATTTGGGCCGCGATACCGGTCGTCCTGCTGGCGTTCCTGATGCGCTTTTTCGTCGAGTGGGCATTGGCTTTGGTGGCCCTGTGGACCACGCGCACGGCCGCGGCCAACCAGCTCTACTTCGCGGCCTTGCTTTTCTTTTCAGGCCAAATGGCACCACTGTCTCTTTTGCCCGAGTGGCTCCAAACGCTGGCCGCGCTGTTGCCCTTCCGCTGGATGCTGGCCTTTCCCACCGAGCTCCTGCTTGGCCGACTCACGCCCACCGAGGTGCTCTGGGGCGCGGCGACGCAGGTGGCGTGGCTGGGGCTGAGTTGGGGAGCTATGGCCGCGGTCTGGTCGCGCGGCGTGCGCAGATACTCGGCGGTGGGATCGTGAACTATTTGCGCCTACTGTGGATCTTCCTGCGCATTGGCGCGATGAACGAGCTGGCGTACCGAGCCAATTTTTGGGTACAGCTCTTGCAGAGCTTGCTCAATCTAGGGGTCGCGCTGGCGGGTTTGGCGGTGATTTTCTCGCATACCGAGGAACTGGGCGGTTGGCAGCCGGCCGAACTGGTGGCGCTCTTGGGGGTGTTCTTCCTGATGAGCGGCCTGATTGGCGCGCTGATCCAGCCGTCGATGCAGCGCTTTATGGAAGATGTGCGCCTAGGCACACTGGACTTTACCCTCACCAAGCCGGAGGACTCACAAGTGCTAGTGAGCGTCGGCGAGGTGCGGATCTGGAAGTTCTTGGACGTAGTGCAGGGGATGGCCCTGATTGCGGTGGCCCTAGTCGAAATCGGGATGCGGACGGGCCTTGCCCACGCCGCGGGATTTGCCCTGACGCTTGCGGCTGGCGCGGCAATCGTCTACAGTTTTTGGCTAGTGCTAGCAACGACCGCGTTCTGGTTTATCCGCGCGGAGAACATCCTAGTGATCTTCCAAGCCGTTTACAGCGCGGGCAAGTATCCGGTGGCCATCTATCCGCACTGGCTCAAGCTGGCGATGACCTTTCTGGTGCCCGTGGCCTTTGCAGTGACCGTGCCTTCGGAAGCCTTGGTGGGGCGGTTGTCGTCGGAAGTGCTGTGGGGGGCGTTGGCAATGGCGGCGGGGATGCTGGTAGGAGCGCGGGCGTTTTGGTTGTGGGGAGTGCGGCATTACTCTGGGGCGTCGGCCTAGCGATGGTCCATCTTGCCACTTTACTAGCAAGGAGCAATGAAAATGAGTGACGGACAAAGCAGCATGCACGTCGGGGTGCAGGGGATCGGGACCTCAAAGATGGAGCTGGAGTTTCTGGTGCGGCACGGGGTGACGCACATGGACGCCTCTGTTGAGGACAACGAGGTCGAGACTTTGGTGCGGCACAAGGAGGAGGCCGCCGCGTACGGGGTGAGTATGGAGGCGATCCACATCGGCGTGCCCAAAAGCGTCACGCTGGCGCAGGATCCACAGCGTGACCGGGACCTCGACGAGGTTTGCCGCTGGATCGAAAACGCGGGCAAGGCCGGGCTGCGAGCCTTGCTCTACAACTTCTGCATCCTGCCGCACCAGCGCACCGAGCCCACGCCGGGGCGCGGAGGCGTGACGTACAGCTCATTCGACCTAGCAAAATTCGACAACGAAACGCTGAGCGAAGCGGGCGAGGTCAGCCGCGAAGAGGCGTTTGAACGGGCGGCTTATTGGCTCGAGCGCGTGATTCCGGTAGCCGAGGAAAACAAGGTGCAGATGGCCTGCCATCTCAACGACCCACCCGCTCCCATCCTGCGCGGCGTCGAGCGCTGGAACTGGCCGGTGATGGAGGGGCTCAAGCGCTTTTCCGAACTCGTCGATAGCCCGTATCACGGCTTCAATTTTTGCTGCGGCGTGGCGTCTGAGGGGTTGGAGAATCCGGCCGAGGAACTCTGCGACATCGTGCGCTATTTCGGCGAACGCAAGAAGCTCTTCAACATCCACTACCGCAACATCAAGGGCGGGCTGCACAACTTCCAAGAGGTCTGGCCCGACGAAGGCGACGTGGACATGCACGAGGTGGCGCGCACCTTGCGGGACGTAGGCTATGAGTACATGCTGATGCCCGACCACGCCCCGTCCCATCCCGACGACAAGGCTCCCGAGGGCGTATCGGGCCGGGTGCGCCAAGCTTGGGCCTTTCAGTTCGGGTATATCATCGCCATGATCCAAGCGGTGAACAAAGAGCGGTCCGGCCTCAGCATTGGGGCCGCAACGCAAACGGCCTAGAAACGGAAAACTGCGGCATGTCGATCCATTGGCTGAGAGCAGTACTATTGCTGGTCCTGCTCAGCTCGTTTAGCGCAGCGCAGCCCCAAGCCGAACAGGCATCGAAGCAGGACCTGCAGGCGTTGAAGGGAGTCGTCTATATGGTGGGATTGGCCAGTGGAGCGGCCCTGCTGGTCTCGCTGGGGCTGCTCGTTGCGCGGTGGCGGATGGGGACGGTGCGGGCGCGGCGCTTTGTCTTGCGCGGCGACGAGGGCCAACCAATCGCTCAATTGGTGCAAGGGCCCGATGGTGGCGAGTTGGAGTTGCGGGATGCCGAAGGCGAAATCACCGCAGTGCTGGGCAGTGGACTCAAGTTGTGCGACCGCGCAGGACGGGTGCGGGCCGACTTGCGGCTGGAGGATGATAGGGCTCCGCTGCTGGAGCTCTACGACGAGCGGGGCAAAGTGCGGGCCGGCCTTTCGCTGAGCGAGGACGGAGCCGGCAGTTTGGCCTTTTACGATGAGACCGGGCGGCCGCGCGCTGGCCTAGGCAGCGGTCACGCCGGCGCAATGCGACTGAGTTTTTTCGATGCCCAAGGACGATTGCGGCAGCAAAGCGGCATCGAAGACGAAGAAGAGCCTTCGTTCAAGCTCTACGACGCCCAAGGCGAGGTGCGCGGCTCCTTGAGCGTGCGGGCCGATGGCATGACCCTGCTCGAAATGCGCGACCAAGACGGCCACACGCGCACCATCGTCGGCGTCTTGGAAGATGGAATCGCTTGGCTTGGGGTTCTCGATGATGAACAGCGTTTCCGCGCGGGGTTAGGCGTGCCGACCGGCGGCAGTCCACGGCTGGACTTTTACGATGAAGAAGGGGAGACGCGGGCCTCTTTGCACATCGACGATCAAGGCCGCTTTAAGACCGATCCGGACTCGTAGGTCTGGGAGAAGGCGTGAATATAGCGGGTAAAAGCCCGATCGCTCTCAGGGACCACTAGTGCATAGCTCGTCGTACCGCGGCACCTGATCGATGAAGCCGCGATTGGCGACATAGCAGTAGTGGACCAAGCCATTGGTGACCAAAAGGCAGCGGGCCTGAACCACGCGGTTGTACGCGGCGATCTGGTCGAAGGTCTGCTGGCTGATGGAAACGTCCGGCTCTTTGCACTCGGCCATTAGCACGGCACGGCCCGCGCGGTCGTGGACGATGACATCGGCGCGAAACTGCTTGCCGTGGAGGTCAATGCCTTTCTCAATGGCGATCAACCCGCGCGGGTAACCCAAGTCCGAGATTAGGTATTGCACCAAGTGCTGCCGCACCCACTCCTCGGGCGTCAATCGCACGTACTTGCGGCGCAACGGGTCGAGTATCTCGCGCTTGCCTTCGATTTGGCGGACGTCAAACGCCGCGGCCGGTAGGTTGAGGTGCTGCATCCTATTTAAGCAACAGCATCTTGTGGACCAAGGAGGCCGTGCCCTGCTGGAGACGCGCTAGATAAACGCCCGTGGCCACAGGTTTCCCGCTGGCGTCCATCCCGTCCCATTCAACTTGGTAAACGCCCGGTCCTGCGTCGCCGTCGGCGAGCGTCTTCACCTTCTGGCCTTGGATGTCGAAAACTTCCAACCGCACCCGGCCCGGCTCTTCGATGCGGTAGCGGATGGTTGTGGTGCTATTGAACGGATTGGGATAGTTCGGGTCTAGGGCAAATTCGCGCGGCGCACCGGTTTGGTCTTCCTCTTCCCGCACAGCCGTAATACTTCCGGAGTACGGAGCGGCGACCAAGCGGATCTCGTCGAGGTAGAAGGTTCCGCGCAGACTGCCGATTAAGCGCAGCGATTCGATAGGGCCATCGAGGGCCAGTTCGTCCAAGGCGATCTCGACAGTCTGCCATTGGTCCAAGTCCAGATCAACTTGGTCAATAAGGCTCAGCGGGCGGGCGGTCTCGCCGTTGACGACAAGGCCAAAGGAGGTCCGGAACCCGCCGACGGCGGTGCCGGGATGCAGGGCCATGCGCAGCCCGACGTAGCCAACTGGGGCGACCGGCTCGCGGGGCAGGAATTCAATGGTAAAACCTCGAGCTTCCACCCGCATCGCCCGCTGACCGGCAAAGACGGTATCGGCATGGGTCGGGTCGAGTTGTGCGCTGTAGAGCGCACCCTGATCCCAAGCGAGCTCGTCGGCAAAGAGGACTTGATCCCCTTTGGGCAGCACGACGACAGAATGCACCAGTTTGGTCGCCTCGTCGCCTTGGGCGAGATGCACCACCAGCTTTTTGCGGCCATTGTGCTCACCGGCCGAGAGATCGGCTTCCAAGCGATACGTCTGGTCGTCGATCGCTTGCAGGGGCAACGCCTCCGGACCACCCAATGCAGCTAAATCAGCCGTTAATTGGACTGATTCCGCGCTTGCAGCCTGCCGCCGGAGGCGAATCGTCGAACGCAGGGATAGCGTTGCGCCGGTGAGCAGGGTGTCGGGCGGGGGATTTTCCCACGTGCCCTGGAGGGGGCTGGCCTCAATGCGGAAAACCGCCTGCGTGAAGCGATCGCTCGTCAGATAGAGAGCGCCCTGTTCGTCGGTGGTCAGCCCGACCGGCGTCCCCCAGAAGGAATCGCTGTTGGGGTCGGGACGGAAGCCGGTGAGAAAGTCGGCGACGCGGGCGTTGGACCCATCCGGCTCGGCAAAGAGCGCCATGACCTTGTAGCCGAGATCGTTGCCCAAGACACCCGCGCGGAAGGCGACAAACGCGGCGTGTTTATACTGGGGAGGGAACTGGTCGTGCTTGTAGAAATGCAGACCCATGGGTGCCAAGTGGGCGGGGACGAGAGCCGCCGGACGCTCCATGCTGGCAACCAACAGCGAGTCAGCATCGGTCAGCGGGAAGATCGCCCGTTGGTACGCTCCAATGGAGAAATCGGTCCAAACCTGATAGGCGTACGCCAACGGCCAGCCATAGAAGCCGCCGTCGCGGAGCGGGGTGATCCACTCCGGCGGCAAGTCCCGCCCCTCGCGGTCGTGTCCATTGCCTGCGCCCCACAACTCGCCGGTGACGGGATGCAGGTCGAGGCCGATGGCATTGCGCAGCCCAGAGGCAAAAATCCGCCGACCGGTGCCGTCGGTGTTCATCTGTATGACGGTAGAGCGCTCCGGGTCGTCTTCGCGGCACAGGTCGCAACCTGAGCCAATGTGGAAGTAGAGCTTGTCGTTGGACTCGTCGAAGACCAGCGTGTGCGTCACGTGCTCAGAGGATCGGCCCATGAAGCCGGGCACCTCGGCGAAGACGGTGCGCTCCTCGTAAAAGCCATCCGAATCCTGGTCTTCGAGGCGGTAGATCGCAAAGTCATCGGCGACGAAGAGCGCTCCTTGGTAGAAGGCGACGCTGTGGGGCCAGTGAAAATCATCAGCGGCCTTGTACACGGTATCGGCGCGGCCGTCGCCGTCTTTGTCGGGCAAGGCCAACACGGTGCTTTGGCGGCCAGAGGCCGGGCTCCATTGATTGCTTCCGCGAGTCTTCATATTCGCCACGTGCAAGACGCCTTGGTCGTCCCATGCCATGAAGCGGGCTTTATCTACTTGGTCGGAAAAGAGTTTGACCTTAAAGCCGGGCGGGAGATTGAGCGTGCGGTTGGGGAGGCCCTCGACCGGCGTTGGTTCGAGGTGGAGATCAATCTTGGGCGTTACGCGGATCTGACCGGGAGGGTACTCGGCGTAGAGGGCCGAAGTTGCGAAAAGCATACAGAGCAGGTAGGAGAGCGTAGAAACCTTTATAGCGACGATGCGTATGACGGGCAGAACAGACATGAGACATTCCGGTGTTTAAGGTCTAACGATTGCGACCGGCGTCTAAGAAAATCGCCGAGGTGAGAAAGTGTTTGGGAGCCGGTGGTCCTGGTGCCGGGCGCACCCGGCTCTCGGCAATTATGCGCAGGCGCACAAAGCCCTGAGCCGCGGGCGGGATTTCCAGCGTCCATTCGCAGCGCCCAGCGGGCCGGGATGCTAGGCACTCCAGCACGGCAGGTGCGGCATTCGGCTGCCATTGGCCGATCAACTCGGCCTTTTCGACCGCTTCGGTCGCCTCAAAGGCAACGCGCAAAACACCAGCACCTCCCGTCCACGAGTCGCCGACGAAATGGTTATCGACCGAAAAGTCGACGAGGTCCAGCCAGTGCCCTTGAGAGGCACAAGCACGCCCTTGGCGCAGGCCGGCAAATATCGCTTCTGGGGAGGGTTGCTGGCCCGCCTCCACGCCGACCCAAGTGTGATTGAAGACGCCTAGCGGATAATCGGGCTGACGCGATTGCTTGTGGACGTGGAAGTCGGAGTTCAACAACAGGGAAAATGGCCGCTGGCAGGCGTACACTTGGTCGACCAAGCCGCCGACGGCTCCCCCCGGATAGGCATACGGGTCCATCGCCGCGACTTTGGCGTGCGCTTGGTGTCCGTGCAAGGCTTCGATGCCAACGACGAGGCTCGCTGCTTCACCGCGCCCCAACGCGCTGTCAGCGGCTAGATAGCGGTTGATGCTCTCTGCGGACCACTGGCCGGCAGCGGGGTGGTTGAAGAAGAGGACGGGGCGCTCTTCTGTCGGCAGTGCACTCAGATGCGCTAATGCGGATTCTACGTCAACAGAGTCCGCTGCCCCCAACCGGTCGTGGGCAGCGGCAAAGGCATAGGCGTTTTCAGCCTCGCGCTCGCCTATCGGAAAGACGAGCCCTGCGTGGCCTCCCATCGGCGCGTTCCACTCTAACCCGAAGAAGATGGGGAACCCCGGCAGCATGCGGCGCGCTTGCTCAACCATGCGGTGTTGCTCAAAGAAGACGGGCTTTTGCGCGTGGTTGGTCAGCGCTATAAAATCGAGTGCGTCGCCGGCCCCTTGCAAAAGCTCGGCGACCAAGGCGTGATCCTCGCAATGGTTGTGCATATCGCCGCGGAGCCACCTCAGCGGCCCGCGCGTTATTCTATCGGCCATGGGCAAAACGGACGGTTGCGTATATTCTCTCTATCGTCTGTCGGCTTGAGCTTGGGATACAAGCCTTATAGATTAAGCGAAAACTTGGATTGCGTAAAAGAGTCGCTGGCAACCTTGGCGGCTGGCTCGAGGAGCAAACTTGTGCACAAATGGTCGATTCTAATCGCATTCGCGCTGACTATAGCACCGGCATCAGCGCAGATTTCGCTGTGGAAACTAGGGGGCCAAGGCTTGGCCTGGAGCCGGAGTGACAGCAGTGAAGTCTTTATCGACTTTGAGACTTTTCCCGGCTCAATAGCGCCGACCTACTTCGACGGCGAGGAAAACATCCTTTCCAAGCTCCCTTTCTGGTCGCCCTTTAAGTTTCCCACCGACTTGGGCTACGAAGACGGCCTCATTCCGCGGGTTTGGCGCGCAGCCAACGGCTTCTATTGGTTCACGGCCGGAACCCTGACGACCGAGTGGGTCGATGGCGACAGTTCTTCCTATAGCCCGCCGGTAGCACGCGGCATCAATTCAGAGTGGTACACCTTTGACGTAGGGGTCCCCGTGCCCGCCGATGTGGTCGGATTCTATACTCCGCCGCACGGTTTTCGCGCCGACGGTACGCTGCTGCGCGACGATATTTTTAAGGCATTTGAAGTCTCAATCGCCGAAGAGTTCGACCCCGTCCTCAACCTAGAGAACAACGACAACGACTATCACCGCCTAGAGACCTTGATCGCCGATGTGCCGCTCAATTTCGACGCCAATATCCAACTCGACTTTCCCAAACAGTACGTGCGTTTCATCCGCCTACGACGCAACCCCTCCATCGACGACAAAGCCTTTGCCTCGGGCCAAGCCAATGTCCAGCAGGGAACCATCGGCGAGTTTGAACTCAAGGGCGAAGGGGTGCCCAAGCGGGTATTTTATCTCTCTAAAATCATCTCCCTCGGTCGCACAGTGAATTTCGGGCGTCTATTCTGGGACGCCACGCCCATGCGCATGGTCAATGGAATCCCTACTCCCGTTGACGACGCTCAAGCCCAACTTGCGATCTCCGTGCGCTCTGGCCGCGACGACGACCCCAACGTCTATCACGAGTTCACGGACACCGGTGCCGAGCGCACGGTTTCGCGCGTGCGCTTCGAGAAAGAACTCAAGCAACCAGACCAAACCACCCAAGGCCAGATCCAAGAAGGCAAGCCCGGTCTTAGAGCCTCCATCATTTACGACCAAGACAACTGGACCTTCTGGTCTTTTCCCATCGCCGAGTCTGGACAGCCTGCCCCGCTGGAACGCGGCAACCACATCCAAGTGAGACTCACCTTTGAGAGCAGTTCCTTCTTCGACTTCGTGCGGCTCGACTCGTTGTGGGTTGAGACGGCCCCGCCGTTGGCCTCGCAAGTCATAGGCGAAGTCGCCCGCTTTGACCAGCCGACGCCCGATGGTGGCCTGACCGAGGTTTACTTGGGTGAGATGACGGAGTTTACCTACGATGTGCGCACCCAGTTCGACGCGGCGAGCCAGCCGGGCTTTGATGCGGTCCGGATCCGCACGGGCAGCCGGCCCCAGTTCAAGCGGCTAGAGATGGGCCAGCCCCTCCAAGCACTAGAACCTGCCGAGGTGATAGAGGGAGCGGACGAACTAGTCGTGCACTTGCCGCAGTCGGTCACCCGCAGCCGCAACGAACCGGTGCGGCTAGTCTTCGGCACAGAAGTTTTCATCTTTGCCAACACGTTCGCCGGCGAGGTTTTAGACACGGGCGGGGAGAGTCTGCCGCAGCAGATTGAGGCCGGCAACGCCACCGACGAGGTCAGCACGAACAGCCTGCGGGTCTTGGGTGGGGCGCAGGACGCCGGGACACCCATTGAAAACCTCGCTTTTTCGAGCGGGGTATTGACCCCCAACGGAGACGGGGCCAATGATGTGCTGGCCATCAGCTACACCTTATTCCGCCTGCCCGGCCCGGTACCCGTGGCCCTCAACGTCTACGACTTGCGCGGCGTCCAGGTCCGCGGTCTCGATGTCGGAATGCAGGGGGCCGGACCGCAAATTGTGCAATGGGACGGCCGCGATGCGGACGGCGAGTTGTTGGTACCGGGTCTATATGTGATGGAAATCGCCCTCAAGGCGGAATTCAAAACCTTCCGCCACCAGCAGCCGCTAGGCTTGGCCTATTAGGCCCAGCCGCCCTTGGTCCAAAAAGCGCCTATTCAATGCCTGCTAGAGATATAAGCCGCTTGCGCGAAGACATTGTATTTGAAGAGAACCTCCGGGGGCGCGCTTTCACCTTCCACTCCACTTGGGGTCTTTTTAACCCCAAACGCATTGACCCGGGTACGCGGCTGCTCATCGACCAGATCAAAGCCGGGCCTGCCGACTGCTGCCTCGACTTAGGGTGCGGATATGGCCCCATCGGCTTGGCTTTGGGCCATCTCTGCCCCGAGGGCGCGGTCCACCTGATCGACAAGGACTTCGTCGCTGTTGACTACGCGGCACAAAACGCCGAACGCAACGGACTGACCAACTGTCGCGCCTATTTGAGCAACGCCTTCAGCCACGTGCCCGCCCACGTGCGCTTTGACACCATCGCCTCCAATTTGCCTGCGAAGACGGGCAACGAACTCCTGACGATCATCATGCACGACGCCTGCACCCGCCTCAAGCCGGGCGGGCACCTGTGGGTCGTCACTATTGCCGGGCTAAAGGAGTACATCAAGCGCAATTTCAAGGAAGTCTTCGGCAATTACAAAAAGATCAAACAGCGAGGGACGTACCTACTATCTCTGGCCGTTAAAGAAGAGTAGGGCCTCACGCGGCGAGACTCTCGACGATTGGCTGTTTGGGGGAAGCCTATAGCAGTTCCTCATTCACCTGAACGCCAAATCCCGAGCCTTCGGGCAGTACTAAATCCCCCTCCTGTGGTTGTGGCTCGTCTAGCCACAGCTCGTCGCGCACGGCACCGCGCTTGCCCATGACCATTTCGGCCAAATTCTCGCCGCCGCCGGCCGCCAAAAGATGCAGCCCCCAAACCTCGCCGCCACGGTGAGGCACCAAGGGGACGCCGTGGGCTTGGGCCAGCTTGGCAATGCGCAGTACCGCCGTCAAACCGCCACACCAAGTCACATCCGGTTGCCACAAGTCCAGTGCCCGCGCCTTGGCGATGTGCCTGAAATCCCGCGCGGTGAATTCGTGTTCGCCGCCAGCCAACAAAATGGGTTGGATCTGCGGGCGCAAGGCCGCCAAACCGTCTAGGTCGTCGGGGAGTAGCACGTCTTCAAACCAGTATATCTTGAATGGCGCGAGTTGCCGCGCTACGGACAAGGCAAAGTCGGGCGACCACGACATGTACGCGTCGATCATCAAGAGCGCATCTTTGCCCAGGGTCTGGCGCGCGCGCTCGGCCCACTCAAGTATGCGCGCCGCGTCTGCCGCTTGGCTTTCTCGCCGCGTCTGCGAAGACTTGTGGGCACTAAAACCCAAGTCGCGGTACCACGCACTATCAGGGCCTGTGGCGTAAGCCCGCACCTTTTCCCGCCGCCGACCACCCAACAAGTCGCAAACGGACTTTTTTTCTGCCCGAGCCAAGACATCCCATAGCGCCAAGTCCACGCCGCTGATGGCCATGACGGCGATTCCGCTGCGGCCGTAGGGCAGGCTGGCTTTGTACTGGTCGTCCCAGAGCCGGGCGACCTCTTCAATGCTGTTGATGCTGCGCCCCACCAGCAACTCGCGTAGGTGGCGGTTGATCACCTCTACCGCCGCAATCCCACCGCCACCCGCGCCCCAGCCGCTGACGCCGACATCCGTATCGATGCGCACGACCATCTGCCAGAAGTGTCGGCGCCACGCCGCGGGCGCGACGCGATAGTGGGGATACATCGACCGCACTTCGGTTATCTTCATGCGTAAATCCTTGTAATTGGCCGCCTCAGAAGGATGATATATCGCCTTTTTGTCGCCCGATACTTTGGCAATCAGCCTCTTCGTTGTAATATTATATCAAAATCCTTGCGTTTTACAGCCCTATGGACGATATATCGCCCGATGCTTTGGCAATCAGCCTCTTCGTGCCGTATCATATCAAAACGGCCCCATTTATAGGAGCAACCCATGTCCTCCTTAGGACGCAACCTGAAAGAGCTACGACAGAAACAATCGCTCAACCAGAAGGATCTCTCAGACCGCTCCGGCGTATCCCAAGCCACCATCTCCCGCATTGAGACCGGTCGAGTGCGCCAGCCAGGTGCGTCGGCCCTAAAAAATTTAGCGGATGCGCTCGGCGTCTCGACCGACTCCCTAATGGACGATAAGGGGGGCTTGGCCAGCGCGCACGATATTACTGCTCACTACTGTCAGCAAGGAGCCATCCGCGTCTTACAGGCCGGTTACGAAGCCGAAACGGTGTGCGACCTAGGCAAGATCCTGCGCATTCTCGGCGACGAGCTAGAGGCTATGGGAATCCAATTCGAGGCCATTGACCTGCAGATCATCGACGAACAAAGAAACCGCTTGACTTGCTATCGAGCCTACTCCGCAGCGCGCGGTTACCGCTCCTTACAGAACGAGGTAACTCTCCAAGAATCGCTCGGTCACTTTGCCTCCCTGCGAAGGTTGGTTAGCCACTGGAACCGCCGCAAGATCTGGGAGCGCGAGGCCGACGAGGATTTTTGCCAGATGACCCAAGAAATTTTCTCGGACTCCACCTATCACCCCGGACTGCTGATCGACGTGCCTTTTGCCCAGGGCATGCTAGGCCTAGGGCTGCCCAGAAGCGGATCTGGTCACCCCGAACAGCCGGCGACCATCTTGAGTGAGTTCGCCCGCTCTATCTCTTTGGTTGTCAAGCGACTGTTTGACCTCCAATCGTTGCGCGAAGAGCTAGACTCTACTCATTAGCCGCTACGGTCCCAACAGCAGAACTAAATCGCCGACTACGACTAGGAGCCCGCTTCCTCGGGGCGGACCTTCCGCTGGCCAGAGCGGCGCGGCGGGGCCTCTTTGACCTGGGGACGAGCCTCTCCGGCTTCTTCCATGCGTCTCAAGAGCCGTTCCCGCATTACTTGGGCCACTTCTCGATGCGACTCGTGGCCGACTAGATTGTTCAGTTCGTAGGGGTCTGCCTGTAGATCGTAGAGATACTGCTCCTCGTAGAGCTCGGCTCCTGCCACATCTCTGCCTTGCTCGCCTGGAGCATCCACCCCGTATTTCCACCGATGGGTGCGAACGGCCCGCCCCACTTGGGCTTCGCTAATCTGCACGAAGACCTCTGCGGGCCAGTCGGCTACTCCACCGCGCAAAAGCGGCATGAGCGAGCGGCCCTGCATCTGCTCGGGGACCTCCACGCCGGCCGCATCCAAAAGCGTTGGCGGCAGGTCAATTAAGCTAACCAACTCTTGCAATTGGCCGCCGCGAAAACCGGGTCCGGTCAAGACCGTCGGCACGCGGATCGAGCTTTCGTGACAAGAGCGTTTGTACTCGTTGTTGCGCGTCTTGAAGTGACAGCCGTGATCCGACGTAAAGAGCACGACGGTATCGTCGGCCAACTCCAAGCTCTTGAGCGCGTCGTGCAGGCGGCCATAGGCTTCATCGAGCCGCTTGACCATCCCATAATAGCCGCCTAAGTGCTGGTGAGTCGAGCCGCCCAATGCCGCTAGATCGGGCGGGATCCAGCCGCTGGTATAGGCTTCCCGGTAGCCATCGGGGGGCGGATAGTCGTCCAAGTGGTTCTGGTGATGGGGCTCAATGTAGGAGACGAACAGAAAAAAGGGGTGATCTTGATGTGCGTCCACGTAGCGGATTGCGGCATCGGTGACCGCATCCACTCGATAACCGGGTAGGCGGACGGGTTGGTCGTCGTTATCGTAGAGGACCGTGCTATAGGCGTCGGAAGTAAACTCGAGCACATTCGACGCCAACCAGTACTGATAGCCAAAGCGGTCCGCTGCTGGCACCGGACCGGTGGTTCCGCGCTCGTGCAGATGCCATTTGCCGATATATCCAGTATCGTAGCCGGCCGCGGCAAAGTAGTGGGCGAGGGTTTGGCTGTCTGCGGGCAAGGGAATGCCGTTGCGGTAACAGCCTGTGGTCGTGGCGTAGAGACCCGTTTGCAGACAAGAGCGCGCCGGGCCACAGACGGGTTGGCACGTAAAGGAATGAGCCGCGTGGGTGTACTCGCGTGCCAAGCGGTCGAGATTCGGCGTAAGGCCCATCGGATTGCCGTGTAGCCCCGTTGTGTCCCAGCGCTGTTGATCTGTAAAAAAGACGATGACGTTTGGTTTTTTACTGTCTCCGGCCATTTTGCACCCCTTCTCCTTTTCGCTTATGGCTCAAGCGTCTGATTCGCTGCGCGTTGCAACTCCTCTACCACCTGTTCGACATTCTCCCCTTCCATCGCCTCTATCATCGCCTCTCGAATCAATCGCCGCACCCGTTCATAGCCTGCCATCGTCGGCTCTGATTTTCCGTAGTCCAACATGACAAACGCCGCTCCATAGTGCGGGTTTTGCTCAAAATAGCTCTCCAACTCCTGCGCCGTACTCTTGCGCACCGGAAAGTAGTTGCTCGCCCGCACCCACCGCGCTTGTTGCTGTGGAGCTGTAAACCACTTGAGGAACAGCCACGCCGCTAGCTGTTTTTCGGGCGTGCCGGCGCAGATAGATACGCTGGCTCCGTACACGTCAACAACTGGCCGCGAGCCTGCCTGCGGCGGATGAGTTACTCCCCACTCGAAGTCCAGCCCTGAGTCCTCAATGCCACTTTTGTAAAAGGGCAGCCCAGAGGAAGAATCCTGCGAGAAGAGGATCTGACCGGTGACGAACTCGTTTACCTCGACGTCCCGTTCGGCCGCGACGTCTATTGCGCCTTCCCGTGCTAGCTCCTGCAGCAGTTCCAGTACCGCTTTAACTTCTGGCGAGTCCAGCGCATAGGCGCTGCCGGTCGAATCCACTAGGTCGCCGCCGCGACTGAAGACCATTGCGGCGAGGCGGCTGGCGTCCACGTCGAGCAAAAAACCCAAGCTGCGCGCGGGGTTTTCGTTTTGGCTAAAGGGTTGCTCTTTAGCCAAGCGGCACATCGCGGCAAAATCGTCCCACGTCGCCGGTGGCCCGTCGTAGCCCAGCTCGCGCAACCAATCGACATTGTAGTAGAGTAACTCCATTGAGCGATTCGGCGGGAAGCCGATCTGCACTCCGCCGAGTTTGTCCTGCTCCAGAAACGCTTGGACGTAGTCGCTACGCTCTGCTGACGACAAGCCCCATTGGGGCGAATCCATATAGGGCGTTATGTCCACTATGCCGTCGGCTTGGTAGTAGGCGTGGGCTTGGTTTTGGTAGGCTACGACCAAGCTGGCGGCCAGCGAACCACTCTGGATACCCACATTCATCTTGTTGTAGATGTCCCCATAGCGCCCCATGTACTCGCCGCGAACCTCAATTCCATAGCGGTTAGTCTGGTTAAAGTCGGCAATCAATTCTTGCAGGGCATCTTCGCGCTGGCCGGTGTGTTGATACCAAAAGACGATTTTCTGTCCTTGTGGATCGAGGGCTTCGAGACTGGTCGGTTGCTCGTCAACGGCCTCTTGTTGGCCGCCACAAGCCCATAGCAAGGCACACCAAACCAATGTCATCGCATATTTCAGTTTCATCGCATTATCCTTTGAGCCCAGATATGGAAATGCCTTCGGTGAATTCGCGCTGGATGAGAAAATACGCCAAAAGCACGGGAGCGGTCGCAATGACGGCCCCGGCCATTTGCAGATGGATCTCAGTCCCGGCCTCACTGGCAAATTGCTGCAAACCCACTGCGATCGGACGCCAATCCGGCGTATTAGTCACGAGTAAGGGCCAAGCCAAGGCGTTCCAGGAACCAATAAACGTAAACATGCCGACCGTCAAAAGGGGGGCCCGGCACAGGGGGACTGCGATCTGAAACAGAAAGCGCACGTGGCCAGCGCCCTCAATCCGGGCCGCATCCCACAGCTCGTTGGGCAGGCCGCGCATAAACTGGCGCAAGAGAAAGATGCTAAAAGCACTGGCCATAAAGGGAATGGTCAGGGCCGGCCAGCTATTGAGCCAAGCAAACGGCGTATTGCGGTGCAGCCACGTCACGACGAGGAAATTTGGCACGATGGTCACGGCTTCGGGGATCATCAGCGTCGCCAAGACGCCGGTAAACACCACATCTCGTCCGCGAAACTGCATACGCGCCAGCGGATAGGCCGCCATCAGTGAGAAAAGCAGGGTCCCGCTGACTTGGAGGACGGCGATGATCAGCGAATTCTCAAAGTAGAGACCAAAATCCGCCTCTTGCCACGCTTCGATATAATTGTCCCACTGTACGCGCTCGGGCAGCAAGACCCGCCGCAGCGACTCGCCGCGGCTCATGAAAGAAGCCAACAGCATCCACGCGAACGGAAAGCCCGCAGCCAGCCCCCCCAAGCCCAAGCCGCAGTAAACCAGCCTAGCTTGGCCGCCCCTAGTCGCCATAAAACACCCGCCTGCCGAGCGCCCGGTTTTGCAACAGCGTCAGCGCCAAAATCGCGACAAAGAGCACAAAAGCCATCGCCGAGGCATAACCCGCGTTGTGGTACTCAAAAACCTGGTCGAAAATGGCAATGCTGAGTACATCGACCGAGTCGCGGGCCCCCGGCGTCCGCAGGATATATACGTGGTTAAAGGCCTTGAAGGTCCCAATTACGGCCACCATCGACAAAAAGAACAGAGTGGGTGAGACTAGGGGCAGCGTAATGTGGCGGAAAACTTGCCACGCGCCAGCGCCATCCATCTCCGCGGCCTCGTAGTATTGCTTGGGGATCGCACTGAGGCCGGCCAGTAAAATCACCGTGTCGTAGCCGACGTAGACCCAAATGTTGTAGAGGATGATCGAGGTCAGGGCTAGGCTCGGGAAGACGCTGTCCACCCACGCGGGGTACGCAGCAAAACCGGCTCCTTCTAGCAACAGAGCGACGGCGGACTTGCTTTCGTAGAGCCAACGCTGATTCTCCAGCCCCCAAACGCGCCAGAAGCGGTTGGCCAGCGAGGAAGGATGCGGGCTGAAGATGGTGCGGAAAACCACGGCTGAGGCGATAATCGGCGTGACGTACGGTAAAAAAAACAGCGTGCGAAACGCGCCTCTAGCCCGGGTGATCTTGAAGAGCAAATACGCCAATCCAGTAGCTAGGCTCAACTGGAATGGAATCGTCCCCACCGCATAAAAAAACGTGACTTTGAAGCCGTTGTACAGCGCTGGGTCGCCCGTCTCGACTAGGCCAGCCAAGCCCTGAGTCACGCCCAGCCAAAGCCCCAATAGTGCGACTGCGCTCCAAGCGATGTAGACATAACGGGGACGCAGACCGCGCCCGGATAATGCGGCGCGCAGACGACAGGCCATCCAGACGAGGCCGACCCCGGCGACCAAGGGCAGCAGGTACTGCGCATCGCCCACGGCGCGGACATAGTGGTCGAGTCCAATCGCCGCTTCCTTCTTGATCCGCCACCTGTGCAAGCTGACGTACAGGGCATAGCCAATGGGGAAGAGTCCAAACGCGCCCAGCACGACAAGGGCCGGCGCGAGGAGGCCCCAAGCAAGCTGTTGTTCTCTGCTGCGGGTACTCATCGGCGTGAGATAATGCTGAGGAGAGAGGCTTAATGCGGGGAGAATTCGGCTAGGCCAAAGACGAAGGCTCCTGAAGCGTTCCCTTCAGGAGCCGGTTGGCTGCCCTCCTAGGGCTCGAACCTAGAACCTCCTGATCCAGAGTCAGGCGCACTTCCAATTGTGCTAGAGGGCAACGAACGCAAATAATGGCGGAGAGGGAGGGATTCGAACCCTCGGTACGGGTTACCCCGCACAACAGCTTAGCAGGCTGCCACCTTCGGCCACTCGGTCACCTCTCCGCGACCAATACAAAACAAACTCTTGACGTGCTCCCACCGCTAAAAGATGGGATGTGACGGCATCAAATGGCGGAGGGTGAGGGACTCGAACCCTCAAGGGCGTGAGCCCGGCGGTTTTCAAGACCGCTGCCTTACCAATTAGGTCTAACCCTCCTTGTCCCAGTAAGGAGAAAAATATACATGGGGCCCTATCTTAGGTCAACCCAAGACCTTCTCGTCGGTCGCGCCGTTTTCCGGACTACCCTCGTCCTCATCCTCGTCCTCGGTGATGGGCAGGGGAGCCATGTCGATAACGCGGTCGCCCTCGTCCAAATTGATCAACCGAACTCCTTGGGTGTTGCGCCCAATGGTGGATATCCCCTGTACGGATATGCGGATCATAATGCCGTTCTGGGTTACCACCATGACCTCTTCTTCGGCTTGTATTTCCCTACAGGCCACCACGGGGCCGTTGCGTGGAGAGGTCTTGATGTCGATGACGCCTTGGCCAGCGCGATGCTTGCTGGGGTATTCGGTTTGGCTAGTGCGCTTGCCATAGCCGTTTTCGCAGATGGTTAGCAAGGTGCTGCTTTCGCGCAATACAACCATGTCCACCACCTCGTCCCCTTGGCGCAAGTTAACGCCCTTAACGCCCGTAGAAACGCGGCCCATCGAGCGGACTTCACTTTCGCCAAAGCGCATGGCTTGGCCGTTGCGCGTCAGCAGGGCAATATCCTGTTGACCATCGGTGATGGCCGCCCCAATCAGGTCGTCATCGTCTTGGATCTTCAGGGCGATGATCCCGTCGCGGCGGATGTTCTGGTAGGCCGAGAGCTTGGTCTTCTTGACAATGCCGTTGCGCGTAGCCGTGAACAAGTACTGGTCGTCGGAGAACTCTCGGACTGGTACGATGGCGCATATTTGGTCGTCCTGTTCGAGCGGCAATAAGTTGGCTATCGATCGCCCCTGAGCCGTGCGGTCGCCTTCGGGTATGCGAAAGACCTTGAGCCAATAGCATTTGCCCTTGGCCGTCAAGAACATGATATAGGAATGGGTCGAAGCCACGAAGAGATGTTCGACAAAGTCCTCTTCCTTGGTCTTCATACCTGTCACCCCGCGCCCACCGCGATTCTGTACGCGATAAGCCCTAGGGGGTAGGCGCTTGATATAGCCAGTGCGCGAGATGGTGACGACCATGTCCTCTTCGGCAATCAAGTCTTCAATGTCGAATTCCTCGGCTGCATAGACGATCTCGGTGCGGCGCTCGTCGCCGAAGCGTTCGGCCATCTCATCAATCTCGTCCTTGATGATCTGCATCTGCCGCTCGCGGCTGGCGAGGATCCCCCTCTGGTCCTCAATCGTCGTCATCAGTTCTTTGTATTCGTCCTCAATCTTGTCGCGCTCCAAGCCCGTCAAGCGCTGCAACGGCATGCTTAGGATGGCTTGGACCTGCCGCTCGCTCAACTCGATCGGAGTGTCTGTGTCCGCAGGGTGGAGGACCGCCAGCCGCTTTTGGGCATCGGCTGGATTCGACGAGTTGCGAATGGTCTCAATCACTAGGTCAATGTAGTCTAAGGCGACGCGCAAGCCCTCTAGGATGTGCGCCCGGGCTTCGGCCCGCTCCAAGTCGTATTGCGTGCGACGCAAGATCACCTCATGGCGGTGATCGATGTAGTGCTGCAGCATCTGCTTGATATTGAGCGTCTCGGGACGGCCATCGACAATGGCCAGCATCATCACCCCGTAGGTCGTCTGCAACATGCTGTGGCTGTAGAGCTGGTTGAGCACGACTTCGGCTTGGGCGTCCCGCTTGCACTCAAATACAATGCGCAGGCCCTTGCGGCCCGACTCGTCGCGAATATTGGCAAGCCCGTCGATGGTTTTGTCGCGCACTAGGTCGGCTATTTTCTCTAATAGGCTGGCCTTGTTTACTAAGAAGGGGATCTCGGTGACGACGATGTTCTCGCGGCCGTTCTTGAGGGTCTCAATATCCGCCCGCGCCCTGACGTAGATCAGCCCCCTGCCCGTTGCGTAGGCCTGCTGTACCCCGCTCATGCCGTAGATGATTCCGCCGGTGGGAAAATCTGGGGCTTTGACGTGCTCAATCAGCTCGACAATGGAAATCTCAGGACGATCAATCAGCGCCTTGAGGCCACCGGCGACTTCCCGCAGGTTGTGCGGCGGAATCTTGGTCGCCATGCCGACGGCAATACCCATCGAGCCGTTGCAGATCAGGTTCGGGAACCTAGACGGCAACACCAAAGGCTCTTGCTGGGTCTCGTCGTAGTTGCTGGCAAATTCGACGGTGTTCTTGTCCAGATCCGCCAGCAGCTCCATTGCCGGCCAGCTCAGCCTCGCCTCTGTGTAGCGCATGGCCGCCGGAGGGTAGCCGTCAATGGAACCGAAATTGCCCTGGCCTTGGATCAGCGGATAGCGCAAGCGAAAATTCTGCGCCATATGCACGAGCGTCGGATAGACAATGTCTTCGCCGTGGGGGTGGTAGTTGCCAGAGGTATCGCCGGCAATTTTGGCGCATTTGCGGTAGCCGCGGTTGGGAAAAAGGCTTAGGTCGTTCATCGCTACCAAGATGCGGCGCTGAGACGGCTTGAGACCGTCGCGGACATCGGGTAGGGCACGCGACCGTATGAAGCTCATGGAATAGTCGAGGAAGGAGGTTTTGAGCTCTTCCTCAATCTTGACCCGTAGGACTCGGTTTTCTTGCTGTTCGAGCATTAATTAAATCCTAGCTTTTTAGTTTAACTTAGAAGGTGTCCAAATTCTTTACTTCTAGCGCGTACTTCTCGATAAATTCGCGGCGCGGTTCCACCTGCTCGCCCATCAGTAGGGTAAAAAGGTGATCCGCCTCAACGGCGTAGTCGATGGCCACCTGCAACAGCGTGCGCCGGTCTGGATCCATCGTCGTCTCCCATAGCTGTTCGGGGTTCATTTCACCCAACCCCTTATAGCGCTGAATAACGATGCCTCGACCGTCGCCATGACCATTGCCGCCAAGTGCCGCGATGTGTTGATCCCGCTCGGCTTGGTCGAAGGCGTACAGCTCCTGCTTGCCCTTCTTCACCTGAAAAAGAGGCGGCTGGGCCAAGTAGAGTCTGCCTCGTTCAATCAGGTCGCGCATATAGCGAAAGAAAAAGGTCATGATTAGCGTGCGGATGTGGCTGCCATCCACATCGGCATCGGCCATGATAATAACCTTGCCGTAGCGCAGCTTCTCAAAGTTGTAGTCTTCGCCGAGGTTGGTGCCCAGCGCCGTTATAAGTGGCAGCAACTTGTCGTTGCCCAAGACGCGATCAATCCGCGCTTTTTCCACGTTGAGCGGTTTGCCGAACATCGGCAGCACGGCTTGGAAGCTCTGATCGCGTGCCATCGCCGCCGAGCCGCCGGCCGAATCGCCCTCAACCAAGAAAATTTCGGTCTGCTCCGGATCGCGGATGGAGCAATCGGCCAGCTTGCCGGGCAACGCTCCGCCGTCGAGTATCCCCTTGCGCCGGGTCAGTTCGCGCGCCTTGCGCGCGGCCTCGCGAGCGCGGCCGGCCTCCACGATCTTGTCAATGACCCGCTTGGCGATGTCCGGATTTTCTTCGAGGTAGGTACTCAGTGCTTCGGAGACAAACGAATCGACGATGCCTTTGACCTCGCTGTTGCCTAGCTTGCCTTTGGTTTGTCCCTCAAACTGCGGCTCGGACACTTTGACGCTGATAATGGCGGCGATACCCTCGCGCGTATCCTCGCCCGAGACATTGAACTTGACGTTCTTGAGCAGATTATTGCGGGCCGCGTAGTTGTTGATCGTCCGCGTCAGCGCCGAGCGGAAGCCCACCAGATGGGTCCCGCCTTCGTCGGTTTTGATGTTGTTGGCGTAGGTAAAAAGGGTTTCTTGATAGCTGTCGTTGTATTGCAGAGCCACCTCTACGACGACGCCGTCGCGCTCGCCCTGGAGATAGATCGGATCGGGGTGCAATACGCTTCGGCCCTCGTTGAGAAAGCGCACAAATTCCTGTACACCGCCCTCGTACAGATAGCGGTCGACCTCTCCGCTGCGCTCGTCCCGTATATTGATCTCCACGCCCCTAGTCAGAAAAGCCAGTTCGCGCAGTCGTACGGCGATGAACTCGAAGCTGAATTCCACGGATTCGAATATCTCGGCGTCTGGCTTGAATTCTATGACGGTGCCGGTCTGGCCTGTATCGCCGGTGACCTCCAGGCCCGTTTCCGGTATGCCACGAGCGTAGCGCTGCAAGTGAACTTTGCCCTTTTGCCAAACTTCGACCGTACACCACTCCGACAGCGCATTGACGACCGAAGCGCCCACGCCGTGTAGCCCGCCAGAGACCTGATAGGCTTTCTTGTCGAACTTGCCGCCGGCGTGGAGCATAGTCATTACCACCTCGACGCCCGATTTATTTTCGGCGACGTGAAAGTCGGTCGGGATGCCGCGCCCGTTGTCCTCGACGCGGGCAGTGCCTCGTGTGGTGATTGTTACGTCAATGCGCGAGCAACGTCCGGCCATGGCCTCGTCAATGCTGTTGTTGACGATTTCTTTTACCAGCTCGTGTAATCCGTTTTCGCTCGTATCGCCAATGTACATCGCCGGGCGCTTGCGCACCCCTTCGAGCCCCTTGAGAACCTGTATGGCATCGGCTGTGTATTCCTCCTCCTGCGCTGCTTCTTCCCTAGAAAAATTTCTGGCCGGTTCCGTCATCTATTCCTCCTTTTGCGCTCCACGTTTTCAGACTGGTTTAGTAATTTCAGCCCCTCGACCACTTTCCCACCCAGCAACTCGTTGATCCGTGCCGCGATGTCCCGCTGCATAAAGTTCAGTTGGGTGCGCCACACGGCAGATGGCACCGCCACTTCCAGATAGCCTTTGGACAAGCGCAGTGGGCTGGTGTGCTGAGCCAAGGCGGGACCTACTGCTTCTTCCCACGCCATCCGCGCCCGACATTCCACTAGTTTCTCATCGATCCCCAGATCCTCGACTGCAGCGTCGAGCAACCCGTGCAAAACGGTGGGGGGACCAACACTGCGGCCCTTATTTCTGGAGATCGATCGATTCAAAACGAGCTTCCTGCCTTGTATTGGGCTCTTGAGGGGTCGTCGCGATGACCTGTTCAAACTCGCCTACTATGTCCAATAGCTCTCCTATCCGCCCCGAGTCCAACTCGGAAAAAGCATCATCTAAGAGCAGGACGGGCTGCCGGCCTGTTTGCTCCTCCATGTAACGGACCTCGGCTAGCTTCCACGATATGAGTACGGTTCTCAGCTGGCCCTCGGAAGCATAGACTTCAGCCGGTTCTTCGTTCAACGTGAATTTCAAATCATCGCGGTGTGGTCCACAGAGCGTAAAGCCCATCTGGAGCTCCTGTTCCCTGCGGCGACAGAGCACTTCGCGCAATTCGGTCCTAAGGGCCTCCAGATCCTGTTCCTTAGTACCCTGATAGACAACGCCTACCTCTTCGCCGGCCAAGGCGAAGCGACCGTAATAGCGGAGAAAAGGCGCTCTCAACTTATTCAGCGCCTCCAAGCGATGCAGGCGAAGTTGGGCACCCAAATCCACCAACTGGGCATCCCACGGTTCCACTACCCGACTGTCGGCAAGCCCATGCCCCGACTTCTTTGCAGTGCGCAACAAGTGGTTCCGCTGTGCTAACACCCGGTAATAACGCTGCATACACCGCAAGTACGCCGCGCTAGACTGCGAGATAAGTATGTCGAGCAGCCGCCTGCGCTGGGCTGGGAAGCGCAGGACCAGCGATACGTCTTCAGGGCAGAAGTGAACTGTGCGAAAGGTACCGAGCAACTCCGATACCCGGGGCAAGGGACTGTCATCGACAAATGCCTTCTTGCCTTCCTTTTTGCTGTAAAAGACGCGTACTTGCTGGTCGTGGCGACCATCAGTACACAAGGCCCGGACATCAAAGAAGTCCTCGTCGTGCGGTACGACGTGTTGATCCTTGGCCCCGCGCACTGACTTGCCGATAGATAGGTAGGAAATCGCTTCTAGAATATTGCTTTTACCGCGGCCGTTTGGACCAAAAATGAGCATGTGCTCTGCGGCGAAGCTCAAGCGAATCGCGGCAAAATTGCGGAAGGGTCTCAGTGTCAATTCACGGATCCGCACTATTCCTGCTTACCTCATCCTGTTGGCCGCAAGGGCATTAGCAAGCAGAAGTAGTCCTCACCTTCCTTTTGTTCCATCGGCCGCAACAGGGCTGCTGTGACGTGGTCATTGAGCTCAAAACGGATCTCAGACGAGTCCATTCTGCGCAGGATATCCATCAGGTACTGGGCGTTGTAACCAACCTCTATTTCTTCAGAGGCGTACTGGGCCGGCACAACCTCCCTCGCTTCGCCACCGATTTCGGGGCTAGCCGCCGATAGCTCCACCTGGCCACTGTTTAGCTTAAAACGCACTTGGCGCGTATAGGAACTGGAGAGGATCGACACCCGGCGCACGGCCGGCAGAAGATCTTCGCTAGCTATTTTTAGTTCTTTTGTATTGTTTTGCGGAATGACTTGGGCATAGTTGACATAAGGCCCCTCAATCAGACGCGACAGCAAATGTGCATGTCCTATATCAAATAGGATCTGCGTCTCGCCTAGCGTGACGTTGACCGGCCCTTTGTGGCTACCCAACAATTTGACGATCTGGTTCAACGCTTGGGGGGGGACGATGACCGCGGTCTCTTGGTCGCCCTGCACCTGTTCCTGCAGATCGATGGCTTTTCTGTAACAGGCCAAGCGCGACCCGTCGGTAGCCACCATTTCCATGCCCTGAGCATCGATGCGCCAGAGCACTCCGTTGAACACGGGCCGCGTATCATCGCCGGAGACGGCAAAGACCGTCTTGTTGATCATACCCGCTAGAATATTGGGCTCGGCTTCAGCCTCCCCTAAACTCAGGCTTACGCCGTCCAGGGCCGCCGGCATACTGGGAAACTCGTCAGCCTCTATTCCCGCTAGGCTATACGCTCCCTCGCTGCTCTCGGTGCCCCCGAGCCGTCCTGAGAGCTTGAGTCGCTCGTCCTCGGCCTCAATACTCATTTCCGACTCGGGCCATTCTCGGGTGATTTCAGCCAGCTTGCGGGCCGAAACAGTCGTCCTCCCTTTCTCTTCTACTACAGCAGGGACTTGAGTCCGGATGGACAAATCTAAATCCGTCGCAGATAGAGATAGGGTTTCTTCATCGGCGTCCAGCAGGATATTGGCCAACACCGGTAGGGAGGGCTTCGACGATACGGCTTCTAATACAGTATCAATGCCCTGCCACAACTCATTGCGATCTACTCTCAACTTCATACAGATCTCGGTACCCTTCTGACTTCTGAAAATACTGTTCTTAAAACACTTAGACCAAAGTTAACTCCTGTGACCACGTACGTCAAGTTCTATATTATATAGTGTCCCATATTTAAAAAAAATAATAGGGAATATATGTGCAGGTATGTATAAAAATATAAAAAGGTGTGTAATACGAAGGCGGGAGGAATCCACATCCGCTGTTCCAATAATACTACACTTTTTTGTGTTCTTTTATTTTTGAAGTTCTAGTTGTGCTGTGGATATGTGGATAACTCCCTTAATGGGCTTATCCTGATGCACTAAAACATATTGTTAATAAGATACTTAAAAACATAAGGGACCATGTTGCGACGGACGTTAATATGTGGATACTGAAGTGGAAAGATTGAGTTTTGCACAGACAAAAGGCGAAAAATGCCCGTTTTCCTTTTTGCACAGATTTATCCACATAAAATCAATGCCTAGGCGTGGATAGATGTTGATAGTTTTCCACTGCCAAATAGGCACTATAATCGTGAAGAATACAGACGAAAAGGACTAAGAGCGGACTACGACGACTAAAGAGAGGGTTGAGAAAGGAGGGGTACTAGCTGTTTTGTCGACGGATGGTATTGGACAAATCTTCGACTAGTCTGGCGAAGGAAGGATCGTTTTTACACTTCTTCTCAACCGTACTCACGGCGTGGATGACCGTGCTGTGATCGCGGTTGCCGAAGCGCAGGCCGATGGCTGTGAAGTGACTGCCGATGAGACTCCTGATTAAGAACATAGCAATGTGCCGTGCTGTGACCACGTCTTGCTTGCGTCCTTTTCCAGTGAGTTGCTCCTGAGTCAGGTTAAAATGGTCGGCGACCTGCTGCTGGATCGCTTCAATGTTCAGTTCTAATGGGCTAGGGCCTAGATCATCTATAATGTGTTTGGCCGCCTCGATGTCGAGCTCTTTCTTTTGGATTGAGCAGTAGGCCATCAAGCTAATCAACGTACCTTCGAGTTCGCGGACATTCGATCGGATGTGATTCCCCAACAGCACAGCCACATCATCGGGAATCCGTATGCCGTTGCGCTCGGCCTTCTTGTGGAGGATGGCGATTCGGGTTTCGAGCTCCGGCGGATTTATTGCGGTGGCCAAACCCCATATGAAGCGAGATTTCAGCCGTTCTTCTAGCCCTTCAAGATGGCTAGGAGAACTGTCACAGGTCATGACAATCTGCTTCTCGGAATGGTACAGGGCATTAAAGGTGTGAAAGAATTCGTTTTGGGTCTGTTCGCCGTGGATCAGAAACTGGATGTCGTCGACCAGGAGGATATCCGCGCTGCGGTAGAAATTCTTAAACTCATTCGTCTTATCGCGACCCTCTCGGATCGCTTGGACAAAATCGCCCATAAATTTTTCCGAGGTGACGTAAACGACCTTCTCAGCGAGGTTGAGGCTATGCGCGTGATGCCCAATCGCTTGGAGCAGATGCGTTTTCCCCAGCCCCGCGCCGCCATAAATAACGAGAGGATTATATCCCGCCTTGCCAGGGGCATTGGCTACAGCTAAGGCCGTTGCCAGGGCAATTTGATTGCTGTCGCCAATGATAAATTCTTCAAAGGTATAGCGCTTGCTGAGCGATACTTGATCAGCAGCGGATCCTACTTCTGCTTCTTCTAGTTCCTTTTCTGTGGATTCTTCTGCACGAGCAGGGGTGGGGAGTACTGGATTGAGGGCTGGCTGGGGTGCTTGGGCAACGGCAAAGGAGATTCTTGGCACCAGCGTCGTCTCTTCCATTACTACTGCTTGGATCATCTGCAAGTAGTGCTCCTCTACCCAAGCGGCAGAAAATGCACTGGGAACTTGGATGACCAACAAATCTTCGTCGAATTGGCTTACGGAAGTCTGTTTAAACCAATTACTAAAACTCTGGGGACGAACTTGACGCTCTATGTTGAGCAGACATTGGGCCCAGAGTTCTTGGGGATCCTGTATTTCCAGTGCCATTTATTGAGCGAGTTCGCAATTTTTAAGGGGAGTTTTCAACCTATGAAGAAGGCATATGTCAGTCAAGAGTCTCCCCCTAATTTGCTGTTAAAATTCACTAGCGTTCAAAGGGGTAAAGTGTTGACACTTATTGGAATAGCCACTAAATTGAACCGTTTCTGCGCATATCGTGCAAAACCTAACGCGAGGTGAGGATTTTTGAAACGCACATTTCAACCCAGCAACCGGCGGCGGCGCAACAAGCATGGCTTTCGCAAGCGCATGAGCACTCCGGCCGGCCGCAATATTATCAATCGTCGTCGTCGGAAAGGCCGCAAGCAGCTAGCAGTCTAGCGTTTGATGGCTTGGGTTAGAGGCTGTTGCCTTTGGATCCGTTGTGATCGGGAAGATCGCGGTCAAATCTTTGTCGTCCGACGCAAACTGGGCAATGCCGTACAGCGCAATCGACTCAAGCGGCGCTTACGCAGCATTTGCCGCAGCCGCCCGTACTTTCCTCGCAGTCTAGTCGTTTTCTGCCAACCCTCAGCCGTCGAAACTCCCTTTGCCGACTTGGAAAGGGAACTGGATTCCCTGGTAGCAAGTCTCGTCCCACGATGAAGCAAATCGTCATTTTCCTCGTCCGCGCCTACCGTCTGCTCCTGTCTCCATATCTTCCCCCATCCTGTCGTTATTTACCTACTTGTTCCCAATATGCCGAAGAAGCACTAGATAAGTACGGGGCACTCAAAGGTGGGATGATTGCGCTAAAGCGGATTAGTCGATGTCATCCCTGGGGAGGGAACGGATATGATCCGCTGCCTTAGTTTCATAAAACGTTGTTTATAAAAGGGTAATAAAAACCTATGGAAGATAAGCGGACCCTATTGGCCTTTCTCTTTATCGGCCTGATTTTCCTCTTGCTTCCCTATTATAATGAATGGTTTGGGCTAAATCCCAAGCCCCGGTCTCCGTCGCAGGAATCGGTGCCGCAAGAATCGGTGCCGCAAGAATCGGTGCCTGAAGTAGCCCCTGTTGCCGAAGAGCAAGCCGAGCCCGAGCGCATACGAGGTCCCGAGCCCGTGGAACAGCTCCGTTCGGAAGATCCAGCACCCGTTAGGTCTCAGGTCGTTGACAGGGCCGAATCGGCCGAAGATCCGTCCTTTATCCCAGAAGAAATTGTAGTACAAACGCCGCTTCAGAGCTTTGTCATCTCCACAAAGGGCGGTATTATTACGTCGTGTAAGCTGTTAAAATACAGAGACATGGATGGAAGTGTTATCGAGCTGCTGCCTCCCGCCGGCAGTGGTTTGGGCATTCATCTACAGAGAGCAAACTATAGGGAGGACATCTCCTCGGCGGAGTTTATTGCCAATCAGCTAAGTCTACAGGTAGGACCCGGTGAAGAGCGCTCCTTAAGTATGGTGGCCGAACTCGGAGGGGGCAGGAGGCTAGAAAAGGTCTTGACCTTTAATGGGGACCGCTATGGATTCGACCTCCAGCTGCGCTACGAAGGATTTGACGACGATACCGAAGCCATACTCACTTGGCAAAACGGCATAGCGTTCACCGAGCGCGAGCCGGAAATCGACCTACCTGAAATGCGGGCATTCGCCTATATAAATGAAGAACGGGTCGAACTCAAGGTAGATGATGGGGAATCGGACGAGTTAGAGGACAAAGGATTACTAAAGTGGGCGGGTATTCGCAACAAGTACTTCTTGATTTCCTGCGTCCCCGCCGATAGGGAGCAGCGCTCTCGCGTCGTCCTGCAGGGCGATCACCAAGGGTCGCAATTGTGGCCCGAGTATTCTTTTCAGCTAGGTCGGCGACTCGAACGGTCTGGTTCCTGGCATAACACCATTTATCTCGGCCCACTCAACTACGACGAGCTCATCGGCTATGAGGCTGAATTAGAGCAGGCCATTGATTTCGGCTGGCCGATTGTAAGTCAGATAAGCCGCTTTCTGCTCATTCTATTCATAGCGGCCCATCAATATATCCCCAACTACGGTTGGATCATCGTCCTTTTCGCCGTTGCCATCAAAATTCTCGTCTATCCGCTCACGCACAAAACGTATGAGTCTGCGGCGAGAATGCAGGAGCTTCAGCCGAAAATTACGGCGCTACGCGAGAAGTACAAAAACGACAATCAACGCCTGAGCCGAGAGACGATGAAGCTCTATAAGGAAGAAGGCGTCAATCCACTTAGCGGGTGTCTGCCTCTCTTGTTGCAGATGCCCATTTTCATTTCGCTGTACAATCTTTTTGGCAAAACAATCGAGTTGCGGCAGGCCCCCTTTATTCTTTGGATACAAGATCTTTCCCTTCCTGACGAGTTGCTTATCGGCGGTTTCGGTCTTCATGTTCTGCCCTTGTTAATGGCGGTCTCCATGTTCATCCAACAGAAGATGACTATGAAGGATCCCAAGCAGGCCGTTCTGGTTTACATGATGCCAGTTCTGATGATCTTTATCTTTTGGAGCATGTCGTCGGGATTAGTGCTCTACTGGACTATCTTCAATGTCCTGACCATTGGTCAGCAGCTATTGGTCAATCATTTCAAGAAAAAAGCCGCTCCTTCCAGCACTTGAAATTTCAGCCGGACCTCGAATCCTTGATACAGCCGGATACTGTTGTTGCTATCTCTACGCCGCGAGGGGAGGGGGGGATCGGGATCGTGCGTTTGAGCGGGCCTGCCGCCGTATCTATTAGCCAGCAGATTTTTCGCTCCCGTCCACCGCTCGGCAAGCGAGTCCGATTCGTCGAATACGGGCGTATATGGGCTGGCGGTCGAGCAATCGACACGGGCGTAGCTTGGGTCTTCGCAGCGCCGCACTCTTATACCGGTGAAGATACCGTCGAAATTAGCTGCCACGGCAGTATAGTTGTGTTGGAGACCGTCGTCGAGGAAGCGCTTCGCTTGGGGGCCGTTGCCGCCGCTCCAGGAGAGTTTACTCGACGAGCGTTTCTCAATGGTCGGTTGGACTTATTAGAAGCGGAAGCTGTAATCGACCTCATCCAAGCCAGCTCTAAAGCGCATCTCGACAATGCCTATGGCTTGGCCAGTGGCCGGCTGTCTAAGATGGTAAGAGCGCTTAAGAATCAGTTGGTTAAGATGCTGTCACTGCTCGAGATCGGGCTCGATTTTTCCGACGAAGACATCGATCATATCGGGCGTCAAGAAATACAGACCGCGCTGCACAGGGTGGTTGAGTCCTCTTTGCGGCTTGCCGAAACATTCGAGGGAACAAGGCGGCGCCAAGAGGGATATTTAGTCGTGCTCATCGGGCGTCCCAACGCAGGCAAGTCTACATTGCTCAACGCGTTGCTCGGCGAAGATCGGGCAATCGTAACTCCCATACCAGGAACGACGCGAGACTTAGTAGAAGGCCGGACTACTTGGGCAGGAGAGACGATACGGCTGGTTGATACGGCTGGGATTAGGCAAAGCCATAACCAGATCGAAAAAGAGGGGATTGAACGGGCGTCTCAGGCGATTGGGGATGCGGATGTGATTTTAGCGGTATTTGACAGTTCGACCGAGTTATGCGATGACGATGTGGCTGTGTTGGACCTGCTTCCGTCTGATAAGAAATCTATCGCTGTCTTCAACAAGATTGATTTGCCGGGTACTAGTACTCGATCTAAGATCGAAGCACAGGCCTCGGTATCCGTTGAAATATCAGCACTTAGGGAATTCGGCATTGAAAAATTAAAGAGGGCAGTGACGGCCCAATTGCCCCGTAGGGGGGAAGTAGATGGCGTCGGGATCACCCGTCAACGCCACCAAGATTGCCTTTTGCGGGTAGCTAAATCCGGCGCTGCAGCAGAAGAGCTTCTGAGTTCCGGTCAGCCTGATGAGTGCGTCGTAGCCGAGCTTCAAGACGCCTTGATCGCTCTGGGTGAAATGCTGGGAGAGACCGTGGAAGAGGACGTTCTCGATTCCATATTTTCCCAGTTTTGCATCGGCAAGTAATGTTCCACGTGGAACAATTGAACGGGCTTGGTGCGGCGTGAAGATTTCGTGGAGCATGTTGATAAGGGGTTCAATGTTTCACGTGGAACATGTTTGGATATGATCATGCAACTGCCGTCTGAGATTCGCGAGGATTTTGATCGGTTAAAGAGAGAGGGAAATCTCTCTTGGTCTGTTGGGAATATCTGGCCGCAGCTAGAGATATATCTATCTCTCTTGAGCCAGTGGTCGAGAAGAATCAACCTCGTATCGCGGCGAGATTGGTCCGTCCTAGCGACGAAGCACTTGAGACAGGCGTTGACTACGGTCCCGATTGTAGCCAGCATTCCTCGTCGGCTGGTTGTGGATCTGGGGTCGGGAGCTGGATTACCGGCTATTCCACTGAAAATCGCTCTTCCCGACTCGCACTTTATGCTCGTCGAAAGCAGGAGGAAGCGGGCGCATTTTCTTAGGGAAGTTGTGCGCTCTGTGGGGCTTGACCGCATAGAGGTTGTAAACGACCGGATAGAGAATTTGAGTCCTATAGGAGCGGATTTGGTCACTGCGAGGGCGGTGGCTTCTCCGGAGAAACTGCTTGGTTTAGTGCAAAGACATTTATCTCCTCATGGTTGGATTCTTTCGACACTTGGAAAAGATGCTGCTCATTCAGAGTTGTTGGCGTGGAGGACAGACCGGGAGGAGAGTACGTTGGGGCTATTCTACTAATTGCCAGCGCTGACACAGCCCCATAGTCGGGCGTTCCGGGTGTAGTTTTACCCATACTTATCCACACCAAAAAGCAAGAAAAATAGGCGAGACATCCCCTTTGGGAGGCTTCTATGTCTAATTTTATCCAATAGATAGGCTCTGATTGGGCGAAGTGTTGAGTAGAGTCGGTGAGGCGTAGTGTGGAAAACTTGTTCTTAAGAAAGTGGAAAACTCTGCGGTAAATCCTTTGGAAGAACAGGAAAAAACGAGTATATTTTTAACTTAGTTCCCGAGGACACGGGTTCTCTACCGAGTAGGCTGTTTTTTGCTAGATAAATATCTGAAAAAGTGGTGTCTGGTCGTCCTTAGACCGTTGGCGCATTTGTTCATTCGCTTGGGCTTCAGGCCCGATTGGCTGACGTTAATGGGGTTAGTTCTGAACGTGGGGGCAACCGCGGCTTTTGCCAAGGGTCATCTACAATGGGGGGCGCTCATTATGATGGTTGCGGGTCTCTGCGATATCTTGGATGGACAGGTTGCGAGAGAAGGCCACAAGGAGACCAAGTTTGGAGCCTTATTGGATTCGACGACAGATCGCTACTCTGAGATATTTATTTACTTTGGAATCGGTGCGTATTTGATTGGCCGCGATGCGTGGATTCCCTCGGGGATTCTCTTCTTTGCGATTACTGGTTCGCTGATGGTTAGTTATGTAAGGGCTCGTGCAGAGGGGCTGGGCGAGGATTGTAAGGTGGGCTTCATGCAGCGCCCGGAACGCCTAATCGTCTTGGCCCTAGGGAGCCTTATGGGCCATCAAGGTTTGGTTTTTGCGCTGGTTTTACTCGCGGTGACGACCAACTATACGGTTGTTGAACGCCTCGCTCACATTCGCAATAAGCTAAAATCTGGCCCCAATTCACCCGCCTCAGTCCAGCAGTCCTGACACGCTTCTCCTGCCGTCGTGTCCCGGGGTTATTTCATCGTTTTTGAAGGGGTTGACGGCAGCGGAACTACAACCCAATCTCGCCTGCTGGCGTCGCATTTAAGGGAAGCGGGTCTTCCGGTCACACTGACCAGAGAGCCAGGTGGGACGCCGGTCGCCGAGAAGATTCGCCAGTTCGTTCTCGATCCAAGCCTAGAGGGCATCTCCCCCATGTCAGAGCTCTTCCTCTACGCAGCCAGTCGTTCACAGCACGTAGCAGAGGTGATCGTACCGTCGCTTGATCGGGGAGATGTGGTTATTTGCGACCGCTACATTGCATCGTCACTAGCGTATCAGGGGTATGGCCGCGGTTTAAACTTGGAAGAGATCGAACAAATCAATCGGCTGGCGGTGGGAGAGTGTTTGCCGGACGCGACGATATACTTGACCTTACCCGTAGAAGTGGCCTGGAAACGCCTAGGGCAACGGGACTCCGCAGATCGGTTAGAGCAGACGGGAATGGCGCTACAAGAGAAGGTTGCCCGAGGTTACCAAGAGATCGCCAACAGGGATCCAGCAGGCTTAGTTTTTGACGCGCAACTAGAGATAAATCGGCTAGCCGAAAGAATTCAGGGCGCGCTACGCCGGCGGTGGTCGTGGTTTCCAGAGGAGAAAAAGTAATCATGCGACGCATCTTAATGGGATTGATTGGTTTGTTTGCCAGCGCGGGCGCAATCTACGCGGCCACGACAGAGGATCCATATGCGGAGGTAAATGCCAGTTGGGAGCGCTTCGGGGCCGTGTATTCGCGCATTCTGGAGAATTACTACTCTAGTATGGACCAAGGGGAAATTATGAGTGCGGCCATCGAGGGCATGCTCGGCCAACTAGATCCCTATAGCGAGTACTACGACGAGGAGGGCTTGCGTCAGTTGCGCCAGGACACGACGGGCAAGTTCACGGGATTGGGGATTACGGTTGCGATAAAAGATCGTTTCCCCGTGGTAATTTCTCCCATTGAGGATACTCCTGCCTTTCGAGCGGGGCTGAGACCGGGAGACTTGATCGTCGCCGTCGAGGGCAAAAGTACCTTGGATATGCAGCTTGAGTCTGTGGTCAATGCGCTACGCGGGGACCCTGGCACCAAGGTCGCAATCTCGGTCGCCACCCACTTGGGAGCAACGCCGCGCGAAGTTGAAATTCAACGGGAAGATATCAGGATCAAGAGCGTTGTGCTGGCCGAGGAGCTCGAAGACAAAATCGGTTATATAAGCATGCGCCGAACGCGTTTTTCCGAGCATACTTCCAGTGAAGTGGAAGAGGCGATAAAAAGTCTCCCCCAGGTCGAAGGGCTAATTTTAGACCTGCGCGGAAATCCAGGGGGCTTGTTTAGTCAAGCCACCCAAGTCGCGGATTTGTTTTTACCCCAAGGGGTGCCGATCGTTGAGATCAAGGAACGCGAAGGGCGGAGAGAAGAAGTCAAGTATGCCCACCATCACTCTATTGTGCGCGATGTACCCTTGGTCGTTATGATTGACGAAGGGAGCGCCAGTGCGTCCGAAATCGTTGCGGGGGCCATCCAAGACAACGACCGAGGCGTGATTGTCGGATCGGCATCCTTTGGCAAAGGTTCGGTACAGACCATATTCGACCTACAGACCGCCTTCGACCTACGCGAAGAGACTTCTAGTGCTTTGAAGCTGACGACGGCCCTCTATTACGCGCCAAGTGGGCGTAGCATCCACCGCGAGCAGGACTCCGCTAAGCCCGTGCATCGCGTCCTGTTCGGCGACAGGGAACTGCCGCCTCAGTTCGTGATGGACCTTATTTTGCGTTCAGAGAATAGGGCGAAGGCCCTTTCCGCGCTCCAATCCCGTTTTGACATGAGTTCTGAGTCCGCAGAGAGCATTCTCTTGACCCGTTTAGGCGATTTAGCGGGAAAATCCAAGATAGGAGCGGCTGGGCTGCCGGATAGTATTGCGAGCCGCGCGTATTATACCCAGCGCGGTCGCAAGGTATTCGGCGGCGGCGGTATTCGGCCGGATATTAGTGTTGAGTCGAAACCATTTCCTCCCTACGTACAAGAGTTAGAGCGGCGGCGACTCTTTTTTGATTTTGTCATAGATTATGTGTCGGCCGACTCGTCTTGGGCTGAGGATCATCCAAACCTGACCGTCAGTGATGAGATGGTCGAGGGCTTTATGGAGTTCGTCCGCACTAAAAACAGCAGTCTGCATCAAGGCCAAGAAGGGTTGGGTCAAATAGCAGAACTTGAGGATTTGGCTAAGCAAAAGGATTGGGGTGAGACGGCACAGGAGTCGATCCACCAGCTACGAGCAGCAGTGACGCAGGAGTGGGAGCGGCGGTATAGCAGCAAGTTAGAGCCTTATATAAAGAGAGCCTTACGTCGAGAACTAATTTTGCGCTTCAGGGGGAGAAAGGCCCAACTGCTCGCAGAATTGCAGCAGGATGTGCAACTGGCGAAGGCTATGGAGGTGCTCGCGGACCAAGACCAGTATTTGGGCGTATTGGCCGTGGAAGAAACTAAGTGAACGGCGCTAAACAAGGCGTTAAAGTCGTTTATACCTAAATTATGACTATCAAGTGTGAGGACAGATCGTGCAAACAGAGATTTTTATTAACCAAGGCATTCACGAATCCCGTATTGCCATCTTGGAAGAGGGGCGTCTAGCGGAAGTATGGGTCGAAAGACCCGAAAATGAGCGGACGGTAGGAGACGTATACAAAGGAGTTGTCTCGGCCGTTTTGCCTGGGCTACAGGCCGCATTTGTCGAAATCGGCCAAGACCGCACCGCCTTCCTTCAAGTGCGCGATATGATGGAAGCAGACAGAGACGAGACCGATGGAGCGCGCAACGGGCGTCGCTCTCGCCACCGCGGTTATCCTTCGATTCAAAACCTGATCAAGAAGGGCGAAGAAGTACTGGTGCAGGTCACCAAAGAGCCCATCGGCACCAAAGGTGCCCGTATTACAACGCAGCTATCGCTTCCAGGTCGTTTTATGGTGCTGGTTCCGGGCGGCAACTGGGTTGGCGTCTCCCGCAAGATAATCAGTCGGAACGAACGCAAGCGATTGAGAGATCTGGTATTTAAGATCAAACCCGACGGCTACTCAGTAATCGTGCGCACGGAAGGACAGAATCAGAGCGACCGCGAGTTCAAACGCGATATGAAGCAGTTGGTTAAAAACCACGAGCGCCTGATCAAGACGGGCAGGAAGGTCGAAGCGCCGGCCTTAGTGTACAAGGAAATGGGCATGACCTCCAGCGTAATACGCGACCTGTTTACCGACAATGTGGGACGGCTAGTCGTCGATAGCAAAGAGTTGTACAAGGAGATCACCGCTTATTTGCGCCAAGTTTCACCTGAGTTGCGCCAACGGGTTGAGTTTTACCGGGAACGTCGGCCCATTTTCGATGCTTTCAACATTGAGGAAGACATCGAGAAGGCAACCAACCGCACGGTGTGGCTGCGGCGGGGCGGTGCCTTGGTCATCGACTATGCCGAAGCGGGGACCTTTATCGATGTGAACTCAGCTCGTTACATCGGCTCGGACGATCAGGAGGAAAACAACCTCAACACCAACCTGAAGGCCGCCCGCGAGATAGCCCGCCAGCTCAAGCTCCGCGATATTGGCGGCATTATCGTCATCGACTTTATCGACATGAACGAGGAGCGCAACCGCAAAAAGGTCGTTGACTGCTTGTTCGAGGAGTTCAAACGGGATCGGGCAAAGGTCTCTATCAGCCCGAACATCAGCGAGTTCGGCCTAGTCGAGATGACGCGCCAGCGCGTCCGGCCAAACCTTTTGCACACGCATAGCGAACCTTGTCCCATTTGCAGCGGCACGGGCCGGATTATGGGGCCAGACACAACCCTGACTTGGATTGAGCGCTGGCTTCAGCGCTCCTATGCTGCCACCCGCGAGCGGCGCTACGTATTAAAGGTCCATCCCGATGTGGCCACCTATATGCTAGAAAACCGCGAGGAACGGCTCAAATCGCTGCGCAAGGCGACCAAAGCTCGCCTCCAGATTGAGACCGATTCCACTTTGGGGCCCCAAGACTATCGTTTCTTCTCGACCAAGCGCAGTCTAGATGTGACTGCCGAGTTTCGGGTTTGACAGAAAAAATTCCGCCCCATATCTTTAAAAGCTTCTTGGTTGATTGCGAAGCAGTCTTAGCGCAGGAGTGCAATTCATGTATGCAGTTGTCAATATAGCCGGCCATCAGGTCAAAGTCGACAAGGGCCAGAGTCTGCGCGTACCCCGGCTTCAGGCCGAAGAGGGTAGCACGCAGGAATTTACCGACGTGCTGCTAGTGGCCGGCGACGACGAGACGAAGGTTGGCAGCCCCACGGTCGAGGGAGCCAGTGTTTCGGCGACAATCGTCGGCCATGGCCGCGGCGACAAGATCGTCGTTTTCAAGAAAAAGCGGCGCAAGAAATACCGGCGGCGCACGGGTCACCGCCAAGATTACACCGAGATCCGGGTCGAGGACATCGTTCTCCCGAACTGAAGTGCGAAAGGACTAGATCATGGCTCATAAAAAGGGCGTCGGCAGTTCTAAAAACGGCCGCGATAGCAATGCCCAGCGTCTGGGCGTTAAGCGTTTTGGTGGAGAGAAGGTCAGTGCGGGCACGATTATCGTGCGGCAACGCGGGACGCGCATTCATCCGGGTGTCAACGTCAAAAAGGGCGGCGACGATACGCTCTTTGCTACGATTGCCGGGCAGGTGAAGTTTGAAGCCTTTGGCAAGAAGGGCAAGCGGGTAAGCGTCTACGCCGCCTAGGAAGATGCGTTAATAAGTCACAAGTCATAACGCGAATAATCCATCGTATTGAAGCAGGCTCTACCAGCATGGTTGGGCCTGTTTTTTTGACTTCGCGCCTAGGTGACAGGCAGACAGGCAGGCTCCGACCGGTCTTGTTCAGGAGCTTCTCACTCCTCCAGCATCAGGTGCGATTTAGGCTCCCAGCCCAGTACGGCTCGTGCTTTGGACATGTTCATTTCGCGATGGTCGGCGTCGCCCGATATAAAGAAGGCGTCGCAGCGGCCATGGCCTGTGCACACGTGGTCTAGAGCGGCTAGATAGGCTTCGGCCAAATCTTCCTCATCGGTAAAGTAAAGGCCGCCGGGAGGATAGTGGGGTGGATTTTGGGCTTGTTCGAGGAATTGCGCCCGGGTGCGCGGACCGGTAATGCGCAGGACCGCCAAGTTCAGGTCAAATTGGCGGGCGAAGTAGCGGCAAACGCCCTCGGATAACCCCTTAGTGAAGCCGTACACACTAGGGCTATCAAGTGGTACCTCCTCCTCGGACGGATAATAGGAGCGGGCGCGGTGGTGGGCGCTCATGGTGGAGGTGTGGACGCCTCTTTTGATCCCTAGTCTCCAAGCGGTGTACAGAAGCAGGTGTAGTCCCAGACAGTTGACCGTGTAATTATCGACGATCTGAGCCTCGGTTTGGTCTCTGTCGAGGCCGCCTTGGCCGCTCTTCATGGTCATGTTGATGAAGGCGTCCACTCCGTCTAGGGCGCAAGCGAGGGCCTCCGGGTCGGCAGTAGAGCCTTCGACGTATTCTACCTCGTGCCGAGGCTTGGCGATGTCCAACACGCGCAGGTCGTGATGGCGTTTAAGGTAGGGAGTAGTGCAGGTGCCGACGTGGCCGGCCCCGCCGATTAACAAGATTTTCACGGGCTACCTCCTCGGGATCTTTAGATATGCCTGAATAGTACGAGACTTTCCCAACGATCAACAGCCCTAGTTTGGTACTTGCGCTGGTCGCTTCTTAGGTCGCCTTGCTGATAGGGGAAGGTTTTTATACTCTTTTGCGTTCCTTTCACCTAATAGATATAGATAACGCCCATGAAAATTCACGAATATCAAGCCAAAGAAATTTTGCGCCAGTACCAAGTCGCCGTACCGAGCGGCCACGTGGCCACGACAGCGGATCAAACCGAACGCATGGCTACCGAGCTGGGTGGAAAGGTCGTGATTAAGGCCCAAATCCACGCTGGAGGTCGCGGCAAGGGTGGAGGCGTCAAACTGGCCACTAGCCCCGAAGAGGCGCGCCAAGCGGCCAGCGAGATTCTCGGCATGCAGCTCATTACCCACCAGACAGGCCCTGAAGGCCAAAAGGTCAAGCAAGTCCTGGTGGAGAAAGCCTCGGATATAGAACGCGAGCTTTATCTGGGCATCACCCTTGATCGAGCCCAGAGCAAGCCACTGGTCATGGCCAGCCAAGAGGGCGGAATGGAGATCGAGGAGGTCGCCGCTACGACCCCAGAGAAAATTCTCAAGGAAACGGTTGATCCCAGCGTAGGGCTACAGGCATTCCAAGCGACGCGCCTAGCCTTTGGGCTTGGCTTCGAGGGCAAGCAGGTTCGCCAAGCAGCCAGCTTCATCCTTAGCCTCTACAAAGCCTATGTCGATGCCGACTGCTCTCTGGTCGAGGTCAATCCCTTGGTGACAACCGCCGATGGGCAGCTTTTGGCGCTGGATGCCAAAATAGACATAGACGACAACGCACTCTTCCGCCACCCCGACTCAGCGGAAATGCGCGATCTGGATGAAGAGGAAGAGTTGGAGGTCGAAGCCGCCAAATACGATCTGAACTACATCAAGCTCGACGGCAATATCGGCTGTATGGTCAACGGTGCCGGACTGGCGATGGCCACGATGGACATCATCAAGCTCTCTGGTGCTGAGCCGGCCAATTTTCTGGACGTAGGCGGAGGTGCCAGTGCTGAGACGGTGGAAAATGGCTTCCGAATTTTGCTTTCTGACCCGAACGTAAAGGCCATACTTATCAACATCTTCGGCGGCATTGTGCGCTGCGACCGCGTGGCCGCCGGCGTGATTGAGGCGCGCAAAAACATCGAAGTCAATGTGCCGATCGTCGTGCGACTGGCTGGGACCAACGCGGATGTGGCTGCCGAGATGCTGGAAAATTCCGCCATGGACTTTGCCGTTGGACACGGGCTAAAAGACGCCGCGGCGCTGGTCAAAGCGACGATTCAATAAGAGGAATGCGGAAATGAGCGTTTTAATCGACGAAAACACCAAGGTCTTTGTACAGGCAATTACGGGGTCGGAGGGGGCTTTTCACACGCGACAAATGCTGGCGTATGGCACGAAGGTGGTCGGAGGGGCTACACCGGGCAAGGGCGGCCAAGAATTTGAAGGCATTCCGGTGTTTAATACGGTCGCCGAAGGGGTCGAGGCCACCGGTGCCAATGCTTCAATCATCTTTGTACCAGCTCCCTTTGCCGCCGACGCCATCATGGAAGCGGCCGATGCCGGTATAGAGTTGGTCATCTGTATCACCGAGAACATTCCCGTAAGCGACATGGTTAAAGCCTACCACTACGTCCAGGCGCGCTCTACTCGGCTAATCGGGCCTAATTGCCCGGGTGTCATCTCGCCGGGGAAGTGCAAAATCGGCATTATGCCCCACTTTATTCACCAGCCCGGTCGCGTGGGTATTATCTCGCGCAGTGGAACGCTGACCTATGAAGCCGTGGGGCAGCTTACGGAGCGGGGTTTGGGCCAGTCCACAGCCATCGGCATTGGCGGCGATCCAATCATCGGTACGCGCTTTGCGGACGCGCTGGCTCTCTTTAAGGACGACCCCGAGACCGATGCGGTCGTGATGATCGGCGAAATCGGCGGTACGGCTGAAGAAGAAGCGGCCGCCTATATCAAAGAGTGCTACGACAAGCCCGTCATTGGCTTCATCGCGGGGCGCACGGCACCTCCAGGGCGGCGGATGGGACATGCAGGTGCTATTATTTCAGGCGGTAAGGGAACGGCCGAGGACAAGATGGCGGCGATGCGGGAGGCGGGGATTCACATCTGTGAGAGTCCGGCGGAAATTGGGGAAACGGTAGAGCAGGCGCTGGGCTGATTCAAGCGGGGACGTTTTTCCGACAAACCAATAATCGGGCTAAGAGAATTCTCTCTTAACCAACAGCGGCATAATGGCGGGTCGGCGGCTCAGAAGCAGGAGGCCGGCAAGCAGGATTAGGCCAGCGAGCAGGACTAGGGGCACGGGGAGATGTTGGGAGGGGCCTAGGCCCTCTAGACCGAAGTACGTGTGCAAGTTGACCCCAGTTATCGAAGCCAAGTTATTGACCGCGTGGGCGAGCATGGCGGGGTAGATGCTGTGAGTCCAGTACACTAGTGCGCCGAGGAAGAGCCCAAAGAGGAAGAGGGGGATCAGTTGCCAAGGGTTGAAGTGCGAAACGGCGAAGAGCAGGGCTGAGCCGCCTAGCGCCCAGCGCGGGCCATAATGGGCGCAGAGACTGGTAAACACCAGCCCGCGGAAGAGTGGCTCTTCGCAGATAACAGGAGCTAACACTATTATTACCAGCCCCTTAGGGACATCGGCCAATCCGCGGACAACCTGAATCTCTAGTAGGGTTTTCTGAAAGGACAGCGGCGTAGATAGGTCTATCCGGCCGAGCAGTTGGGCCAGGTACAAGTCGAATTCGGCGATCACGAGACTACAGCAGATAGCCACCGGGATTGTCAGCAACAGGGTCGCTGTCGGCGTGGCGTTGAGCAAAAGCAGGTCTTCGGCGATCAGGCGATGACGGCGAATGTAAAGGGCCACAAACCACAGCAAGGTGCATTCGGCGGCCATAATCCCAGCATGTAGGGATAAAAGGCCGACGATGGGCCAAACCGCGAAGTGGGCTAGCAGGAGAGCAGGTAGAGCTACGCGGAGAACTTGGGGGAAGCGGGGATAGTGCGCATGCATATGACTATATAATATAAGTCGTTATTCTTTATTCGTTTAGAGCGCGAATGTAACCCCGCGTGCGGCTGGACCAGAACAGGTAACTAAAAAACAAATCCGGGACGTAGGTTTTCACAAGCCAGCGGGTCACCCAGCGAATTGGGTAGTGAATCGGCGACAACAGGGCTAGCTGAAGTGCGAGCCGCCGAGGCGAAAGTGCAGCGGCCTTGATAAAGTCCAGCCGGAGTACGGCATCCAGTTCGGGATGCTTGTTTAAAAGGATTGGAATTGACTTGCTGCCGTAGGTTTGCATCAGACGGCAAAGCGGCTCCAAGGAACGCAAGTGATTGTGGTGCGACAGGGCTTCAGGAGCATAGTAAAGCGGAATACCCGCCAAATGGAGGCGGTACCCCAATTCTAGGTCTTCGCCGCCATAAGCCGTGAGATCCTCGTCGAAAAAACCCACGCGCAGCAGGGACGACCGACGCACCGAGGAGTTGCCGGTGACAAAGCAGTTGAAAGGTATGGGCTTCTCTTCGACGACTCTGTGAACGCCCCGGCCTTCGAGATAGCGAGTCAGGGAAGTGGAGGGAATTTCCTTGGCAAAGCGAATGTTGCCGACAAAAACGGCCTCCGCATGGTTTTGATGCCGTTGGGCGTGGGCGCGGAGAAAATTCGCGCCCACGGTCATGTCGCTGTCGAGAAAGACGACGAGATCGCCGCTGGCGACCCGAAGAGCGGCGTTGCGCGCCCGAGCGCGTCCCTGATTTTGTTCGTTGCGCAGCAGCAGCAACTGTAAAGGCGCGACCGCCGCGTGCAACCGCTCGGCGTCCAAGTGGGGGGAGGCATCGTCCACCACGATGATTTGCGTCGCCTCGTGGGGATAATCTTGCTGCGAGAGGCTCTTAAGCGCCGCTTCGAGGCGCTCAGGCTCGTCATAGGTAGGTATTACGACGCTGAGCGTCAGTGGGGCACTCATGTCAGAGTTTCGTAAAGCTCGGTGAGTTGGACGGATTCCCGTTCCCAATTATAGTGCTGTGCCGCCTGCAAACTCGCCTTGGCACACGCCTCTCGCTGTTCTGCATTGTCCAAAAAAGCGGCGATCTGCGCTCGAATAGCGGCTACATTGCTTGGATCGACCGTAGCTCCGGTGCGCGTTTCGTGGACGATGCGCTGCATTTCGGGAAAATTGCTGGCTAGGACCGGTAGCCCGGCCATCATATATTCAAATAGCTTGTTGGGCAGCGAGTAATAGAAGCTCTTACCCGTGCCTTTGATCAGACACAGGCCCAAGTCGGCCGAACAAGTGTAATTGTGCAGTTGGTGAAAGGGCACCCGGGGTATAAAATAAACCCGGTCGTCCAGCCCCGCAGCGCGGACTTGGTTCCGTAGAGCCTGTTCGCTAGGCCCGTCCCCAATTAAAACGAAGGCCGCGGCAAGTCCAGCGGCGGCCTCGATTTGCTCGCGCAAGCCGTTTTCGGTGAGAAATCCTCCTTGGTACAGTACAATAGGACGGTCGTCGGGCAGGCCCAGCGTTTCGCGTATCAGGTTGCTTTGGACCTTATGGCGGAATAGCGGCAAATTGCGCAGGACAACGACCCCGTCGAGGCTATAGCGCTCCCTCAGCGATTGGGCGATAGACCCGCTGACGGTTATGACGCGATCCACCCGTCTGATCAGCCGCCGCTCCAGCAAACTCCAGCAGGACCGCATCAGTGGCCGCTTGACCAGTGAGGATTGTTCGGTCCAAAACTCGTGTGAGTCGTAGACGAGGGGCAGATCTAGTCGCTGTGCAGCTCGCACTGTCGGCCAAAGGGAGTCTAGGTCGTGGGCGTGATAGGCATCCGGCTGGGTCTCGACCAGCAGTGGATAGGCCCGTTGCCAAAACAAAGGGTAGAGCCGGCGCAGCGAGCGGCTGCGGTCTAGCGGAATCGGATGGACTTCAAAATCGTCCCATCCCTTGAGCGGGGCTGAGCTGAACGAGGAGGCGACAATGACGACTTGGTGACCAGCGCGGCGCAGCGAAGCGGCCTCTCGGTAAATGCGGTAGTCGAAATTCAGGTCGGTGAAGGCGACCATACAGATGCGCATGGCGTATAAAGAACGGCATAAAGGCTAAAAATAAAAAAGCAGCCCATATAAAAATGGGCTGCTTTTAATATAAAGAGTGTGACGGCCAGATGGTGTGATCTTGAAACGCAAGTGAGATCCTCAAACGAGGCGGTGTGGGGAGGTAGTTTTGAAGATCCCAACGACCCGAAAAGGGAAATCCGAGCTTCGCGAATCAAGATGTGGCCACGCTAGCGGACCGCCACACTCTATTTAAAACAAAAATACACACGCTAGATTGTGTTGTCAAGTAGAAAAGCACCGGCATAGAGAATGACAACAGAGTCTTGCACACTTACAAGTGTGTGCGTATATTCGATGGAGGAACTGGTTGAAAGTAATTCAGAAGGATTGTGATGCAGTTTGCTGAAATGATCAAGGAAGCCCGGCTACAAGCCCAGCTAAGTCAGCAGCGATTGGCCAAACAACTCGTGACGGCGCGAAGGCCCAAGGGCGTTTGGGCAACCTATATAGGCCAAATTGAGAAAGGGGAGAAGGTTCCTTCCGACGAAGTATGTATCAAGTTGGCCGAGGTATTGGAACTCGATTCCAGCACCGTACTGATTGCGGCTTATGAGGCCAAGGCGAGTTCGGAGGAGGGCCGCGCACTCTATGGCAAGATGATGCGCTCGCTGTCGGACCCAGTGGTCAACAAGCTCCTATCTAGCGAAGAGCCTTTGGATCCAGCCCTCTTGGGGGTGCTTGCCAATCCAGAAATCGCGGCTCTGCTCGGGGATCAACCGTGGCTAGAGAGAGTTGTCCGGGCGCGCAAAAACCAGCAGGATCGCGATGTGTTGGGCCTGCTCGCTCTGGTAGAGGCGATGGACGACCAACAGTGGACTATGATCAGGGGCCTTATAGATACTTGGGGATTAGAGCCACCTAATTGAGGCGGCAGCTTCGCAAGCCCATCGCCGCAAAGAGTAGAAGTTCATGTCTGATGGGAAGAAACGGCTTAGAAGTCGGGTAGTTTGTACTCGCCGCGCTCAATGGCTTGCTCTAACTCTTGGTGGAAGGTGCTGTCTAGGTGGGAGGTAATTTTCCAACCACCGGAATCGCGCAGAAAATAAAAGAATGGCGACGTGCGCTCATCGTCTAGCGTGGAGGAATCGAAGAGTAAGTAACCGATGCGCTCGTTGATGATGCGCTCTTCGGCGATTTCGCGCCGCAGTTGAGCTTTTATCTCGGCCGGCGTCTTTTGCTGCCAGCGTTCGGCAAAGCCCTGACGATCTTCTCCCTCCATTTGTGAAGAACTGAAACATTCCCACAGCAGGTCGAAGTCGCGGTTTTCTAGCGCGTACTTGTAGGTCTGGAAGGTCTGGGCTGGGTGGGCGAAGCGTTGGTCTGGGCCTTCGCTGGCACAGCCGTAAAGGAGGGCGAGGCAAAGGAATAGTTGGGCCATAGTGTGCAGCACACGAATCAATATCTTGAGCAATTTCAGCTACGTGGTAGGGATTGCGTCTGCGTCTACCCAGATAGGGCTTCAGCGCTTGGCTTTACTAACGAGTAGTTCGATGGCGTCGCGGAGCCGGGCCGCTTCTTCGTATTCTTCGCAGATAACAGCATGCTGTAGCTGATGCTGTAGCAGGCTGAGTTCGTCTTGCTCTTTGTCGGGGGGCCGTTGAGCCACGGCCTCTTCGGCGTTCTCCTTTGGTGGATGGATGTTAGCCGTCTTCGTTTCCATTTTGAGCGATCTAGCAATCTGTGCTTCAAATTCGTGGAAGCGGTTCAGGGTGTGTTCGACATCCGAGTCGGTTTCCAAGGGCTCCAAGCCCACCTCATCTAGCAGCGCGTGAGAAACGTAGATAGGCGAATCCGTGCGCAAGGCCAAAGCGATGGCGTCGCTGGGACGTGCGTCGATATCCTTTATGGTACGATCCTTCTCGATGACGACCCGCGCGTAGTAAATTGAGCGGCGCACGTTGTGAATGACCACTTGGCGCACGTTTATCGCAAGGCAGTTGACCATAGAAGAGAGCAAGTCGTAGGAGATCGGGCGGCCAGGCCCATCGTCTTCTAGCCGCATCCGAATGGCCGCGGCCTCAAATTCGCCAATGGGAATGGGCAAGAGCCGCGGCTGTTCACCTTCCTTCTCTCCCAACCATACCAAGGGCCTGTCCTCGCGCAAATACGGACTAACCTTGACCACGGTCATCTCGACTAAAGAGGCATTACTCATTAGTCATCCTTGTTGAGACGACTAATCTCGTCGCGCAGCCGCGCCGCCTCCTCATAGATCTCTTCGGCGACGGCTTGGCGCATGCGTCTTTCGAGTTGTTCTAGCTGGTTGGCGGCTGGCGGGGCGATGAAGGGATGATCTTCTTGGGGTGCGGTCATGGGTTCGGCGAGGGCTTCAACTTCGGCCGCGACCCATTCGTCATCGTCGGAGCGAACACAGCCTAGCTCTTTGAGGACTTCGATGGCGGCATAGATCGGTGCGCGAAAGCGCAAGGCTAGGGCAATTGCATCGCTGGGCCGCGCATCGAGCGTATGGGTATTGCCCTCGTCGTCGACGAGGGCAATCTCAGCGTAGTACGTTCCCTCGTGTGCGTTAAAGTCCGTGATTTCGACCCGAACTACTTGGGCGTCGACGAGGGCGAGAATTTGATGGGCTAGGTCGTAACTGATGGGGCGTGCGGGTTGCCGCTTGCTGTGGGCCATGGAGATGGCAGCGGCCTCAAAGCGGCCGATGACAATGTGCAGATAATGGTTGCCCTCGACTTCTTTGAGCACTACTTCAGGGAACAAAGGCTGAGATTTGCTGCTTAAGACCTCCTTGACTTCCATCAGAACCATAGCGGTATATTGCGATTTTTAGCGGACTGTTGTCGATTGATGGGTGAAATATAATACGACGCCAAAGCAGGTGTCAACAAGCTTGCGCCTCTTGGCTGTCCGGCAAATCGCCCTCTTTATTTTTTAGCTTTAACTCGAGGTCTGCAAGCTGGCGGCCTAGCTCCCCGGTACGCCGGTTTAGGCGCACCAAATAGGCAAAAAGCATGATCCACACAGCCGCAAAAGCGGCGAGCAAGTAGTGGAGATTGTCCATAGTCTCTTACGTTTCGTCCGTTAGTTTTTGCCGCAGGAGAGCCACGGCTTTTTCGATGCGGGCTAGCTCCATGCGTTGCGCTAGGAGGCGAAAGAGCAACAGGAAGAACGCGGCGTAGCAAATCCACTTGGTATACTCCATCGTCGGTTCAAGCGCTACGTTACGCGGCGGGTGCAACTGCTGGTCGGCCGCCCACAGATCGACGGCGTAATACACCAAGGGAACGTTGGCGAAGGCGAGAATGCCCAGGACAGCACTGGTGCGCTGGACTGAAGTCGAGTGGGCTCCGTATCCCCGCACCATCAGGTACGCCGCGTAGATGGTGAACATAATCAGCATAGAGGTCAAGCGCGGCTCCCAGCGCCAGTAAACCCCCCAGATAGGTTTGGCCCACAAGGGCCCGGTGATCAGCACGATCAACGCAAAGATCACGCCCAGTTCGGCGGAGCATAGCGCTAGGCGATCCCACCTGTCCTCGCGAGTCCGCAGATACTGTATACTGCCGACGAAGACCAAAAAAAAGGCCAGAAACGAAGAAAACGCCGCCGGCACGTGAAAGTAGAAGATCCGTTGGACGATTCCCATTTCCTTTTCCGTGGGCACCCAAAGAAAAATCGCGCCCAAGGCGACGAGCATGACCACGAAAACCAGGTAGGAGAAAGGCACCGAACGCATTATTCCTCGATCGCGTATTCAAAGAGCATTAGCGAGAGCACGGTGAAAACTACCGCGTACACTCCCAGCATTTGCAGGTGCGGAAAGAGCTTTTCGCAACATTCATTGGCCAGCACCAGCCCCGTCGCCTCCACGCAGGAAATCAGCGCCGGCAAGATCATGGGCAAGAGCAAAAGGGGCATCATCAACTCGCGCAAGCGCATGTTGTTCGACAGCGCTGCAAAGAGCGTGCCCGCCGCCGCCATACAAGCCGATCCTAGGACGAAGACGGCCAGCAACGGGACCAAAGATAAACTCAGAGACAGATTAAAGAAGAGGGCGAAAAAAGGCAAACTCAGCAGTTCGACCGCGAGAAGAAAAACAAGATTACCCAGCATTTTGCCTAGATATATGGCACCGCGGTCCCCTGGTGCTAACAGCAGCGCGTCGAGCGCGTCGTTGTCGCGTTCATCGGCAAAAGAGCGGCTCAGACTCAGCAGGCTGGCAAAGACATAGGACGACCAGAGCGTACCAGGCCCAATCTCGCGCAGCGCGGCCCCGCCTAGATCGAAGGAAAAGTTGAATACCAGCAACATCAACAGGATAAAGAAGACCATCGGGCTGAGGCGTGCCTTCGTGCGCCACTCGGCCTGCAGATCCTTGCGCAGTATCGCCAGCGCCCGTCTGAAAAAGCTCATGAGTCGGCGTCGAGATAAGGAGCGCAGATCTGGCGCAGTTGGTCTGAATCTTCGCTCAGGACCTGGTCCAAGCGCCATTGCCCGCGCTCGATCACCAGCAGGCGATCCACTAGGCCTTCGGCCTCGTCGAGGCGATGCGTCACCAAAATACAGGTGCGCCCCTCTTGCCGCAGGCGGCACACGCGGTGGTGCAATGCAGCGCTGGCACTGGAGTCGAGGCCGGTAAACGGCTCGTCCAGCAAAAGGATAGAGGGGCCATGCAGGATGGCGCGGGCAATAGCTAGCCGCTGCTTCATGCCTCGGGAGAACGAACCCACGCGCTGGTCGAGCCGCTCATTCAGACCAACAGTCGCCAAGGCCACCGCGAGCCGTTGGTCTGGATTGTCCAAACCATAGAGTTGGGCGAAGAAGCGCAGATTCTCTCTCGCCGTCAGTTCGTCGTAGAGCAAGGTCTGATGCGACAGCAGGCCGATCTCCGCCCGAGCCTCGGGGGTGCGTTGAGGATCGAGACCGTTGATCTTCACGCTGCCCGCCGAAGGTCGGCAAAGGCCGGCCACCAGCCGCAACAGGGTGCTCTTGCCCGCGCCATTGGCACCAACTAGCAGCACCGCTTGCCCGCGCGGGACGACCAGATCTGTGGGATGCAGGGCTGTGTGGGAGCCGAAGCGCTTGGCCGCTCCCGCTAAGACGATTGCGTCGTCTCCACCCATTACACGTCGAGTGCTTGGGTTAGGGCAACCGTTTCGCGCATCAAATGCGCCCGCTGGTCTAGGTAGTGCGGGTCTGCGGGCCGATCGGCAAAAGAGTCGTCGAGCCGAGCGAGTTCCTCGATGAGATGCTGCCGCTTTTCCAGTGCGCGGGTGCGATCGGTGCTTGGATGTTGCCGGCTCAGTGCCAGCGCGACCCCCCCGGCGAGGAATGCGCCTACCAACGCCGCCCATTTGAACGACCAACGCAGCGAAGGGGCTAGGGGCAAGGGGACCGCCACCTGCTGGTCTGGCGACAGGTCTTCTATGACAATCTTTTGGTACTGGCGTCCGTGCTGTTCGATTATACCTAGATCAATAAAAGGCGGTTTGATCTCCGTGGAAGGGGGATCGAGAAAAATCTCCAAGCGGTCGGTGGGATAGATTACCTGATGCACATAGGGACCGGCGAAGTTGCGCGCGTCAAGATTAAAAGAAAAACTCCGCTGCGAGCGGCCCGGAGGCAGGGGCTGGTTGTCGAAGAAGCGACCTTCTCCGGCTTGGTGGAGCAGACCCGAGTGGCTTTGGAGGTTGAAGAGGCCCGTTGGCAAGGCCAATTCGGTGACCTGGCGCTCTTGTCCGTCGCCGCTGCCCGAGTACGTGCGCTCTAGGGCGTTGTGAATTTGCAGAAGCTGGACGCACTCAATCGCGTCCTCGCGCAAAGAAAAAAAAAGGTGATGAGTACTGATGCGGATTCCGGAGGGATCATCGGTTTTTTCGTACACCTCGAGGATGACCTGTTGCTGCGCCCCGGCCTCAAGGGTCGAAGAAAAGTAGGGAATACCGTCATAGAAGGCCGCCAGCCCGAAGTGGAGTCCGCTCTGTAGGAAGGGGCCGGTAAAAGAGAAGCGCCCCTCGGCGTCGGTCTCCTTGCGCAGCATCTCGAGGATCTGCCCGTCTTGGCGGACATAGAAGGCCACGGGAATACCCGGGATTCGCGCTTGGGTAAAGGGGTTGAGCACATACCCATTGATCGCCGCGCCCCACAGGTCGGAAGCGCAAAGGACAATTGCAGCACAAAGCCAACGCAGGGCCATGGCTCAGCTAGATTCCGCTAGCGAAGCGCCGCATTGCGGACAGAATAGATCGCCTTCGCGTCGCGGGGTTCCGCAGTCGTGGCAAAGAGAAACAGCGGTCTTTTGGCGCAGAGCCGCGACCTCTTCTTCTATGCGTCGTTCGAATTGATCGCTGCTCGCGCCGTTGAGCCGATCCAACTCGCCGATAATCGCCAGCGTCTCGGCCTCCAGTTCGGCGAAGAGGCGCTGAAAGTCCTCTGCGGGCACTTTGCCGAGCTCGCGGTCAAGTTCCAGCTCGACGATCTCGCCCAAGAGCTGCTCCTTGCGTTCAAAAAGCTGTCGCGTCGGGCCTGTCGCCGCGCCCGTCCGCTCGCCCGTTAGGAGCGGGCGGCCAAGATAAAGCAAGAGCCCCAACAGCAGCGCGACGGAACATATTATGGGCAAGAGTTCTATCGCGTTCATTTATATTTATATTAGGCTCCCACAGACCCGCGTTGGTTCGGCCAAACTAGCCATCGTCGTAGTGATCCAATTCGCGTCTCAGGCGATCCGCGTCTTGGCCTCGGTCGGCTGGCGGGGGCTTGGACTGTGGTGGGGGTTGGCCTTGGTCCTTCCAGCGAACGAGCAGTGTGCGTACTAAGGCGACGCCAAACAAAAGAGCCAAAAAGGGCGCGACCCAAGCCAGCAAATTAAAACCCTCGTGCGGCGGAGTGGCTAAGACCTTCGGGCCAAAACGCGCGACATAGCTATCGATGATCTGCTGCCGAGTCTGGTTTTGGTCTAGGGCTGAGCCAATCGCCTCGCGTTCGGGAACCGCAAAGTCAGTACAAAGACAGGTGGCTAGGGATTCCCGAGGGCAATTACCGCAGAGACAGACCAATTCCTCCGCCACCGATTTGATTTCCGCTGTTGTTGCTGCCCCTACCGGCGAGAAGCCCAGTGCCAACGCAGCGAATACGGACACGGACGCACGCGGCCTCGGTGCGGCGACCGAGCCAAGTGCGGTTTGGCGATCCAGCCGCGCCAGCCGACGATCTCGCGGCGTCGGCCACATCGCCCACAGGGCACCGATCACGAGGACGACCGCACCGAGCCACACGAAGTTAATGAGCGGATTGATGTAGATTTGGAATTTGGCGCTCTGGTCTTCGGCAGAGCCTACCAGAATTACATAGAAGTCTTCGCGCCAGGTCGAGTAAATGGAGACTTCCGTAGTACCTTGGTCAAAAGCCGGGTAGTAGCGTCGCTCCGGCAGCAGCGTGCCAAGGAATTGATCGCCTCGGTGCAAGGCCAAGGCTGCGGCGGTGGTGCTGTGGTTGGCGTTTGCGGCGAAGGCCAACGATGCGAAGGTAATCTGGTATTCGCCGACCTGGCGCGAAGCCCCTTGGTCGAGGACGACTTCGGCTTCTTGAGTAAAGGCCTTACCAGTGAAGCCAGCAAAGAGCAATACCAGCCCAAGGTGGGTTACATACCCGCCGTAACGCCGCCGGTTCTTGGCGCAGAGGCGATACAATGCCACCGGATAGGGCTCGCCCGTACTGCGCTTCCGCGCCCGCGCTCCGGCGTGAAACTCGGAACCAAGCGCGACGAACACGAAGACGCACAGCCCGAATGACAGCACGACATAGGGATCGCGCACGCCGAGAAGAAAAAAGACCCCACACGAGAATACGCCCACCGTCACCGGGCGGATGAAGTTTTTGCGCAGGCTTTCGCTGGAGGTGCGGTGCCAAGCAAAGAGCGGCCCAGCCCCCGTCAACAACAGGAGCACTAGGCCTATGGGAATAGTGACCTGGTTGAAAAAGGGAGGGCCGACCGTGATTTGCTCGTCGGTCAAGGCTTCGGAGACCAGTGGGAAGACCGTGCCCCAGAACACGGCGAAGAGCATCCCCAAGAGAACCCAGTTGTTGAGCAAGAAAGCCGTCTCGCGCGAGGCAAAAGACTCCAAGCGGTTTTCGGCCTTGAGCAGGGGTAGCCGCAGCCACAAGAGCCCAAAAGAAAAAACCAGCGTCAGGACGAGAAACGTGCCAAAAAAGGGACCGATATTGGACTGGGCAAAGGCGTGCACCGAGGAGATGATGCCACTGCGGGTCATAAAGGTGCCGAAGAGGCACAGCGCGTACGTGAGAATCGCCAACGCCACATTCCATACCTTGAGCATGCCTTTGCGCTCTTGAATCATAATCGAGTGCAGAAACGCGGTGGCGATCAGCCAAGGCATCAGCGAAGAGTTCTCCACCGGGTCCCAGGCCCAATATCCACCCCACCCCAGTTCGACATAGGCCCACTTGCCGCCCAGCAGGAGACCGAAGCCGAGAAAGGTCCAAGGAATGAGCATCCAACGGCGCGCAGCGCGCAGCCAAGTAGCGTCCAGCTTGCCGGTCAAGAGCGCGGCGATGGCAAAGGCAAAGGGCACGACCATGCCCACCATCCCCAAGTAGAGCATTGGTGGATGGATGGCCATGACGGGGTGTTGTAGAATCGGGTTGAGTCCGCGCCCGTCCTCTGGCGTGAAGGGCAGGCGCTGGAACGGGTCGGCGGCAAACAGGTGCACGATGCAAAAGAAAAAGCTAGTAAGGGATAAGGTCGCCAGCGCGTAGGGCATCAATTCGCGATAGCGCTGGCGATAGAGTGTCGCCAAGCCCGCTGAGTAGAGGGATAGAATCCAGCCCCAAAACAACAGCGAGCCATTCTGACCGCCCCACAGCGCCGTTACTAAATAGAACAAAGGCATGGCGCGGTTGCTGTTTTCGGCCACGTACTCGACTTGGAAGTCGTGGGAGAGGAGCGCGTGCCACAGCGCGAGAACCGCCAGCGTCAGCAGGGCACAGGTCGCCAAGACCCCGTTTTCGCCCGAGTGCACCAGACCCAAGTGGCCACGCCTCGCCCCGAGGGCCGACGCCAGCGCTCCATAGCCGGACGCTAGGAGGGCGAGGCACAAGGCAAAGTAGCCGATATCAACCATAAAGAATTGGGAAAAGTCAGAAGGTGCTGCGGGCTAGCCGCTCGGGCTATTCATCGCCTGCACGTGGCCTTCATAACTTTGTCCCTCGTATTTGGAGGGGCATTTGGCAAAGACGATCTCAGCGGCAAAAACCCGGTCGGCAGAGTCGTATTCGCCTTCGAGAACTACCAGTGCTTCGTCTTTGAAGGTATCGGGTAGCACGGCGTGTCCGACGTAGCGCACCCGCAGCGTGTGTTGCCCGTCGGTAATCACAAATTCGGGCCGCGAGCGATACCGGTCCCACTCAATCGAACCGGGCACCACGGTACTGCCGCCTAGCTGGATGCGCCGGCCGTCGTCTGTAGCTCCCTCCATCAGAGTTTGCAGGGTCATGTGAGTCGCCGTCGACTCCTGGACGCCAGCGACAAAAAGGTAGATCAGACCCGCAGCAATAACTAGGGAGCCAAGGGTGAATTTGTGCCGTCTCATAAGAATAAATCTGCTCAATTTCCCTTTCTTGTCAACGAGTATCCCCGCTGGCGGAAAGGGCTGCGCTCATATTTCGAGCACCTTAGGCAGGCTGCATAGGTTCTCGTAGCCGCCTTGGCAAACGACGACCGTATCTTCGATCCGCACCCCTCCTAAGCCTCGGTAGTAGAGTCCCGGTTCCATCGTCACCACGTGCCCGGACTCGAGCACATCGCCATGCGGGCCGATCCTCGGCCCCTCGTGAATCTCCAAACCTAGCCCGTGCCCCGTGCTGTGGATGTAGCCCTGCATATAGCCGTCTTGCTCTCCCGTCTCGTAGCCGGCGTCGCTGAAGAACCGTTGGATTGATTCGTGAATAAGGTGGCCTTCGGCTCTTGGGCGGATGCGGTCTAAGCCCAATTGTTGAGCCTCCAGCACGGTTTCGTACAGGTGCTGCATCGGCTTGGGAGCCGGTCCCTTGCAGACGGTCCGCGTCAGATCTCCGTAGTAGCCGCTTTTCTCGTCGCGCGGAAAAATGTCGATAATAATGGTCTCACTGGCGCGCAAAGGCCCAAAGCCCACTTGGTGTGGATCGCAGCCTTGGTCGCCGCCGGCGATGATGGTGTGTTCGCCAATGCTGTCGCAGTCCATTAGCGTCTGGTGCACCATGCGCCGCAAGCGCTCTGAGGTGAGTACGTCGCCGTTGAGGAAGAGCACGCCGTCGCGCACATCGGCGGCGCGCAGTCCCTCAATCGCCGTTTCCATGCCTGCTTCGGTGGCCCGCATTGCCCGGCGCACATTCTCGATCTCTTCGGCGTCCTTGATGTTGCGCTGGGGAAAGAGCGGCTCGGCCGCAATGGCGAGTTCGATGCCCTCCCCCCGCAGAAAATCGGCCGTACCAAGGGGGAAATCAGCGGGCACTTGCAGTTTTTCCAAGCCAAGGTCGCGCAGAAGTTCCAACAAGACGGCGTTGCTGCTGGGCCGCTCTGCTCCTCTTTCCCTAGCCTGTTTCTCGTACTGGGCATAGGGCAATACCCGGTTGACACAGGCTTGGTCGCGCGCCCGGTCGATTTCGAGGTTGTTGGCCAGCATGAGTTTTTCGCTAGGGGTCCACAAAAAGACGAAGGGATCGGGAGCGCGAAAGCGGGTGGCGTAGAACAGATTGGCGCAGCGTTCGCTGCTGCCGATCATCAGCAGGGCATCGGCACCTTTTAGGTCGTGCGTCATGGTTTTCACTCCGGAATCATCAGCGCCCGGACATTGATTCCGGTGTCGGGCCGCCAAAGCCAGAAAAACGCAAACTGCCCCTCATCCAGCCCGGAAACAAAGCGCATAAATTGCTCTAGCGAGGTGACGCGCTCCTGATCGATCTCGGTAATCACGTCGTGTACTCGAATCCCCTTGTCCGCGGCCAGCCCGTCCGGGTCTACGTCAACGACCACCACCGGCTTCTCGCCTAGTGCAAAACCCAGTTCAGCGGCCAACTCGTCGCCAAACCCCAACTCAAGAGCCAGTTCAACGGGCAGGGATTCAACCGAGAGCCCGAGTTGTTCCAGCCGCTGATGGCCCTCGGAGAAGCGCCGGTCGTCTTCGCGCTCGCCGAGCACTACGGCGACTTGGCGGATTTGGCTCTGGCGCATGATTTGCAGGTGGATCGTCTCGCCCGGGTCGCGACCGTAGATCAGCGTCTGTAGGTGGTTGAAGTGGTTCACCGCGATCCCATCGAGCGACAGTACGATGTCATCGGCGAGCAGGCCCCCGCGCTCGGCAGGACTGTTGGGCTGCACGTCTTTGAGGTAAACGCCCCGCGGCCGTTCCATGTCGAGGCCGCGCTTGCGGATTAGCTCTTGGGTCATCTCAGATTCCATGGCCACGCCCAAGTAGCCGCGCACGATCCGTCCGTGGACTAGCAGGTCATCTACCACTTCGCGCGCCAAGTTGATCGGCACAGCCAGCCCATAGCCGATGTAGTAACCCGTGCGCGTTGAAATGGCCGTGTTGATCCCTACGACTCTGCCCTGTAGGTCGAGTAGAGGGCCGCCGGAGTTGCCGGGATTAATCACGGCATTGGTCTGGATGAAACTCTCGATGGCATAGCGATTTTCTTCGTCGCTTCTGGGATTGAGAACACCTGCTTGGCGCCCTAGGGCGCTGACGATGCCGTGCGTCAGCGTGGTCCCCATGCCCAAGGGATGGCCAATAGCCAGCACCCAATCGCCGATTTGCAACCGGTCGGAGTCGGCCAACTGCACAGTAGGCAGCTCCTGCGCCTCAACCTTGAGCAGGGCGATGTCAATCAGCGAGTCAAAGCCGATGACCTTAGCCCGATAGGTGCGGCGGTCAGCGAGGGTGACTTGGATGGAGTCGGCATTGGCGACGACGTGGTAATTGCTCAGGATGTAGCCGTCGTCGCTGACGATTGTACCCGAGCCCATGCCGCGAAAATCTTCGGGGATCTCCGGGTGGAAGGGGGGCAATGGGCGCTTCTGTTGCCGGGTCGTCGCCTCGATTAAAACCACGGCCGGTCGCACTTGTTCATAGGCGTGGCGAAAAGCTCTGCTGAGATCTGCTAGGGGCTGGGTGCTCTGCGCTGGCGTTTGCGCCATAGACGGAAGCGTGCGCACGAGCAACGTGGCAATAAAGGCGATGCCCACCCATGGGCTGTCGCGCCAGACGACGCGGTGAAGACGCATCATTCGAGGCCGTATTCCTTGAGCTTCCGGTAGAGAGTTCGAGTGCTGATGCCGAGGATGGCCGCGGCCTTGCGGCGATTGCCGCCGACGCGGTCGAGCGCCTGTTCGATGGCTTCCCGTTCCATGTCTTTGAGGGTGGACAAAGGCTCAATAGCTGCATTTTCGGGGATGCGTATTGCCGCCGGCCTTTGGGGGTCTGCGGGATTGTACGGGGCGTCCTCAACCGGGTAAATCGATTGACTTGATTCCTCTGGCGCGACCGGCTGCACGACCGCTGGTGCTACGGGTGGTGGGGTATTGCGCTCGACCGCAGCTCTCAACTCGGCGACCTCGCGCTTGAGGTCCAAGAGCGCGAAGTAGATCAACTCGCGCTCGGATTGGTCCGGCGTCTTGTTGGTTGGCACGGGCAGGTGGCGCGTGGGTTGGCTCCCGAGGTGGGGCAATAGGTCTTCGGGTTCAACGAGGGCACGCGGGGCGAGGAACACCAAGTGCTCGATTAGGTTGCGCAACTCGCGCACATTGCCAGGCCAAGCATAATTTTGCAAAAGGTCCATCGCCGCCGCCGAAAATCCCTCTAGGCGGCTCTTGTTATCTTGGGTCAACTCGCCGATGAAGTACTCGATCAAGAGGGGAATGTCCTCGGCCCGGCGGCGCAGCGGCGGGATGTCGAGTTCGACGACTTTGAGCCGGTGGTAGAGATCGAGGCGGAACTCGCGCTGGTCAACCGCCTTTTGTAGATCGCGGTTGGTCGCGGCAATGACGCGAATATCCACCGAGATCGGTGCGCTACCGCCGATGCGGACCACTTCGCGCTGCTCGAGCACCCGCAAGAGACGCACTTGCGCCGCCGGGGACATCTCGCCGATTTCGTCTAAAAAGACCGTCCCGCCGTTCGCTTGTTCAAAAATGCCTTGGTACTGGGCGCGGGCGTCGGTAAAGGCCCCCTTCTCGTGCCCGAAAAGTTCGTTTTCCAGCAGATTCTCCGGAATGGCACCGCAGTTGAGCGGGCGGAAGGGACATTCGCTCCGGCTGCTGTAGCGATGCAGCGCTTCGGCGACTAGGTCTTTGCCGGCGCCGCTTTCGCCCGTCAGGAGGATAGAGGAAACCGGCGTCGGTGCCACGAGTAAGATGCGTTCGCGCAATTGGCGCATTAAGGCCGACTGACCCACCAGTTCGGCCCCGTGCAAAAAGTCTCCTCGCTCCAATAGCTGGTCCAGATGTCGGCGCAGCACGTCAGCCTCAAAGGGCACGGCGACGAGATCTTTGAGCGGCGATCCCCACAAAAGTCGGTCCCAACTCTCGCTGGCGGCACCCAAGCCCAAGACGGGCACCTCGCGATGCTGGTCGAGTGCGGCGACGCCCGCGGCTAGGATCTCGGGCGGAAGTTCCAAGTCAAAGGCGACTAGATCCACGCCACGCCGTAGCTGTAGCCCAAGCGCATCGCCCGCGGCCGCGTTTAGTACGTGCAGCCGCGCGTCGCGGACCGCAGACTTGAACTCCGCTTCCAGCTCTGCCTGCTGAGTCAGGAGCAAAATGTGACGTTGCGTCAGGGTCATGGTTCTTCCCGCTGTCGTCACTTCAGTTGAGGGTTTCCTGCTTGTGGCGCAGGATCTCGATCCGCTCGCGGGCTAGTTGTCCCTGTGGGCTCTGGCCTCCTTCGCGCCGTGCGATGCGCTCGTAGATGGTCATGGCCGTGGCGTCTTCGCCCAGCGATTCATGACAGCGGGCGCGCTGGAAATCCGCCGAGGTGATCCACATGCTGAGCCCTGCGGCACCGTGGTAACTGACTTTGTAATAGGCTTCGATAGCCTTGCGGTACTCGCCCATGTTCTGATAGGATTCGCCGATGTAAAACCGGGCTTCAGAAGCGCTGTTGCCGTCGAGTAGTTGTTCGGAGAGCAGTTCGGCTAGCTGCTCAATGGCTTGGGCGTATTGGCCCTTGTTCTTGAGGATGATGCCTAGTTCGAGTTGGATTTCGACGGCTTTGGGGTTGTCGGGGTATTGGCTCAGTAGCTGATTGGCTACTTGGTGAGCGGCCTCGTACTCGTGGGCATTTTGGTAGCTCTTGAGGAGTTTCCACAGCGCATTTTGGGTCTGTTCGCTACTGATTTCCGGTGCGTCCAAGGCGTGTTTGTAGGCCCCGGCCGCTTGCAGGAAATTGCGCAGTGAAAAGTGGTAGTCGCCTAGGCGCAAGTAAGCGTCTACGGCCTGAGGACTTGTTGGATATTGCCGAACAAAACGCGAGATGGCCTCCAACGCATAGGCCGCTCCTTCCTCGCTGGGTGTCGCCTTGTTTCGCTGCCACAGCGTTATGGCCATCCAATAGGCCCCGTCGTCCGCCCAGGTGCCGCCTTGTTCTTCCACCTCTTGAAACGTCTCGTATGCCTTCTTGTGGTTGCCCGCCTGCAAGTAGTATTTCCCTTCTTCAACTCGGAAGTGTTGACGCCACGTTGTCTCCTCCTTGAACCGCTTGGCAAACTGCTTGGCTGCTTTGCGCCCCTCCTCTATGCGTTTGAGTCGGAACAGGGCGAGGGCTGCTTGTCCGTGGATCAGGATATCCTCGCTTTGCTTCAGCAGCGGCTGATAGAGTCGGTAGGCTTGTTTGTATTGCTGTTGGGCAAAGGCGATGTGGCCGGCCCGCGCCGAGGCGTCGGCTGCCAGTTCGCTGGAGGCAAACTCTTGGCCCACCTTGCGGAAGAGCCGAAGTGCCTCGTCTTCTTGCCCCAACCTCAGTTGCAAAACCGCTTGGGCGAAGTAAATGCTATCGAGCCCGGCCGGGTTGGGTTCTTCGGCGAGTATTTGCCGATAAGTCTCCATGGCCTCGCCGTAGCGGTCGAGGTGGTGGTACGCGCGCCCGATTCGGCGCAGAATCGGCTCTCTGTCGTCGGCGATGGTCGAGTTGGAAACTAGCGGTAGGTACAGCTCGATGGCGGCGGCGTATCGGCCGAGTTGGAAATAGGTGTCGCCCAGCAGTTTCTGCGCGGCGCGACGCTGGGGAAAGGTCGGGTAACCCCAGCGCAACTCTTGCAACCGTGCAATGGCTTCTTGCGTCCGCTCCTGCGTCAAGCGGATATGGCCCAGCTCAAAGAGCACCGGTGCCGTCAGCGGACTGTCGGGATGGTCGCGCAGAATGCGCTCGAGCAAGTCGGCCGCTGCTTTGTGTCGGCCTTTTTGCACTAGGCAAAGACTCTTGCCGTACAGAGCGTGGGGTACGAGTGGACTGTCGGCAGAGAGTCGGCGGAGTTGGTCATAGGCCGCAATGGCCCCGTCGAACCAAGTGGTAGTGGTATCCGTCGCCCCGAGCTGGCGGCGGGCATCGCCTAGCTGCAAAAGGGCTTGGTCTAGGTGGGCATCTCGGCGCTCGGAAAACTCGGCGACGAAGGCGGCAAGCCCCTCTTCGAGCGTTGACAATCGCAGCGAGTCGGGGCGGTCCTCGGCGTCAAGTGTAATGAGGCGCAGTCGTGCGCGCCGGGCCCAAGTGCTGTCGGTGGGGGCTTGCTCGGTGAGAATAGTGCTGTCGATGGGGGCTTGCTCGGTGAGAACGCGGTATTCCCGGAGAGCAAGGACCCGCAGCGAGTCCGCGCTGGCAGGCTCCGCTTCTAGCTGGCGTTGGCGGGAGAGCCGGAGCAGGCTTTCGGCCAAAAAGTACTGTGCCTCGCTGCGGTTGTGGTCGTCTGGATAGGCCGCGGCGTAGTGCTTGAAAGACTGGGCAGCCGTCACAAAATCGTGGTGCGAGAACAGCACCCGGGCTACCTCTAGCAGCACGAGCTGGCGCGACTTGCCGCTCAACTCGTCGATCCACGCTTTTTGTAAGGCCCGGTTGAGGCCAGCCGGGTCCAAGACGGCGAACTCGCGCAGATATTCGATTCGCTGGCGCACCTCCTCGCTCTGGCGATCCGCGGGGAAGAGTTCGAGAAAGGCCATGTACTCGCGCAGTGCCGTGCGCGGCTGCCCACGTTGCTCAAAGGTTTGGGCGAGGGCGAATTGCGCTCTGGTTGCCACCTCGTCCTGACCCGAAGCTAGCTGGCGATAGAGGGCAATGGCTCCTTCGTAGTAGCCGGTTGAGTCGTAGAGTGCGGCGAGTTCGAAGCGCACGGCGTCGGCATCGGGGGCGGCTTCGGCTTCCTGTAGGTAGCGGCGATACCAAGTTATCGCGCGGCTGTGTTCGCGGCGCCCCTTGTAGAGGACGCCCAGTTCTCTTAGCGCACTGATGGCTTCGGGGCTGTCGCCGGTCTGGATCAATCCTTGGAACAGGCCCACTGCGAGGGCGAATTGTCCGGCTTGGCCTAGGGCGATGGCTCGGCCAAGCTGCGCCTGGAGGAAAGCGGGGTGGCCGGGTTGGAGCATGGCGCTTAGCTCTTCGTAATGGGCGATGGCCTTGCTCGTCTGACGACTCTTACGGCGGGCATCGGCCAGCCCTAGGAGCGCGTGCTCTTTGAGGGCGCGCTCGTCAATTTTGCGATAGGCCCGCTGATAGGCGTCCCCGGCTTGGCTAAAGAGGCGCGAGCGATAGAGATCGTCTGCGCGATCTAGATAGGCGCTGTCGGTCTGCGCTGCTTGGGGAAAGCGCCGCTCCAGCGATTTGAATAGCTTTTCAGCGGTTTCTCTGTCGTCCATAAAGAGCGCGATGCGCGCTCCGAGCAGCAGGGCGCTGGGCGCTTCAGACGGCGTTGGTGCCGCCGTGGCGATGTGCCCGAGTAGCTGTTGGGCCTCTTCAACCCGACCAGCGGCAAAGCGCAACTGGGCCAGCCGATAGCGGGCCAGATGCGCTTGCTTAGAAGTCGCGTAGTCGGTCAGCAGGTGTCCATAAACAGCTTCGGCTTGCCGCAAATTTTCAGCGCGGGTATAATTAGCCGCGGCCTCAATCAAGGCTTTGGCGGCGAATTCGCTGGCACTGAAACGACGCTGCACCTCTTCGTATGACCGAGCGGCTAACAGGTATTGACTTTGCTCGGCCAGACAAGCCGCTCGCTCGCGCCGTGCGTCGGCAGCATTCAAGTGACCGGGATGTTCGAGATAAAACGTCTCATAGGCCGGCACCGCTAGGTCGCAACGGTCGCTCTGGCGGTACGCCCGCGCCAGCATCAGGCGAGCCTCGGCTAGCTGCTGACTATCGGGATAATTGCGCACAAACTCGGCGAACAGCCCGGCGGCGGTGGCATAGTCGCCGGCATCTCGGAAGAGGTTGCGGGCCAGTTTGAAGTCGTCCTCTGCGCTCGTTTGCGCCCAACTCTGTGCGCTTAGGCCGAGGAGAAGTACTAAGATCAATTTTGGAAACATATCAACTCTCAAGAGTATGCCAATCTGACACGTAAGTAACAGGCTAGAGTGTAGAATATAGTAAAATGCAGTCAAGGTGTGCGGCGATGGCGAGTCTGCTGGTCGAAAAAGCATACGCAAAAATAAACTTGGGACTTAAGGTGCTCAGCCGCCGTCTCGATGGCTACCACGAGATTCTCAGCGTGGCTCAGTGCGTGGATTTAGCGGATGTCTTGTACTTTGAAGCCGCTTCCGCCGATCAGTTGACCTGTAGCCTCGATGGCCTATCGACCGGGCCGGACAACTTGGTGTGTCGCGCCGTGGAGGCCTTTCGCGCCCGGCTCGACCGCCCGGCCCAGTCGTTCCGCATCCATCTAGAAAAGAATATACCTATAGGCGCGGGTCTAGGCGGAGGCAGTGCCGACGCGGCCGCGGTCTTGCGAGCGCTCAATCGCCTCTGCGATCAGCCATTTTCAAACGCAGACCTCTGCCAGATCGCCGCTACCCTTGGCTCGGATATTCCCTTTCTGGTGGAAGGCGGCACTGCTCTACTGAGAGGCCGTGGCGAGATACTCGAAGAGCTGAGCTGGGAGGGCGCGGTCTTTTACGTGTTGGCGTACCCCGAGGTCGAGATCAGCACGGCGTGGGCTTATGGCCAACTCGGCCCCATCTTGACAGAAAATTCTCCCTATTTTAACTTAGTTGTTTCCCTGAGCGGCGGGTGCGTTGACCACGACAGGCTATTTGAAGTGCTGGAGAACGACTTCACGCCCGCGGTAGATCGCGCCTATCCCATCGTCGCAGGACTTCGTTCTCAACTGGACCGAGTTGGTGCCCGCGCCACGTCGATGTCGGGCAGCGGCTCCACGGTTTACGGTGTCTTCGACGACCGGAAGACCGCCTCTCAGGCGCAGAGCGCACTGCAAAGGCAAGGTTGCCGGTCTTTTTTATGTCAGCCGGTCTAGCTCAGGGAAGTGCGAGGCATAGAAATAGGTAGCCCGGTCGTTCAATTGGTAGGACAACGGATTTTGGTTCCGTTTATCGAGGTTCGAGTCCTCGCCGGGCTGCCATTATGCCATTGGTATTTGATTGAGTCTTTTGAGGAGATGTTCCGATGCCGCAAGTTCCACTACAGATCCAAGCGCGCGAGCAGGTCGCGCTCAAAGTTCAGTCCCGCCAAGAGCAGGGCAAGGGCCCTGTGGGCCAGATGCGCCGCCTGCAGGGCCTGTTGCCCGGGGTGATCTACGGCCACAATCAGCCCGCTGAGTCCTTCAAGACAGATGCCCATAGCTTGGAGCTCATCCTCAGTAAGGGCGGGCAAAACGCGATCATCTTGATTGAGCACGAAGAGTCTAATAGGGACTCTGAGCAGGCCCTGATCCGCGACATCCAATACCACAAGGTCCGCGGCGATGTGCTGCACTTAGACCTTTTGCGCATCGATCCGAGCGAGACGCTGCGCACCAATGTCCCAATCCTGACTGAGGGAGTGCCCGACGGGGTGCGCAACGAAGGCGGGGCCTTGCAGCAGGCGCTGACTGCAATTGAAATGGAATGCGTCGTCTCGGAGATGCCCTCCGCGATGGTGATTGACATCTCTGCACTGGTCATCGGCGATAGTCTGCACGTGAGCGATCTCGTCGAACAAGAGCCGCGGATTACCACCGACCCAGACCGGACGATTGTCAACATCTTGGCTCCGCGCTTAATCACTGAGGAGGAAGAAGCCGAAGAGGCCGAAGCACTCGAAGGTGAAGAAGAAGCCGGCGAAGGCGGCGAAGGTGAAGAAGGCGGCGAAGGCGGCGAGGGTGGCGAAGAGTAGGTTTGCAAGTAGCCTTGGGTTTGGGTAATCCCGGTGCGCGCTACGCGTCAACGCGGCACAACATAGGCTTTATGGTAGTAGACCACCTAGCGGCCCGCTGTGGCGTTGACTGGCAGCATCGAGCGGATGTACAGGGCCAAGTTGTCCGAGTAGTGTTGGGTGGTCGGGAAGTACTCTTGGCCAAGCCCCAAACCTACATGAACCGCAGTGGTCGGACCGCAGCGGCCCTTTGCGCCCAATGGGAGGTGCTTCCCGAGGACGTATTGGTCATCTTCGACGACTTTCTGCTCGACTTTGGGCGCTTGCGCTTTCGCCGTGGCGGCAGTGATGGCGGACACAATGGTTTGGCTTCTGTACTCGAAGCGCTCAACACGGAGGCTGTACCGCGCCTGCGCCTAGGAGTCGGCATCCCATCTGCAGACGAGGACGTCGTTGACTACGTCCTAGATCCATTTTCCCCCGCAGACGAGGTAGAAAACTTGATCGAGCGCGGGAATGCGGCGCTCGAAGTGTACTACGCCGAAGGCATCGAGGTGGCCATGAACGAGTTCAACGGTTAAAAAGCAACGTAGCCGAGGGAGGGTTACAAACGCATATGGAAATTTGGACAAGCGCAGCGCCATTCATAGGTCTAGGCGGTTTGCTCTGCTCGCTCCTGCTGTACTTTTACATCAAAAAGTCTCCGGCTGGCACTCCAGAGATGGTGGAAATCTCAGAGGCTATCCACGAGGGAGCAATGACTTTTCTCAAACGCGAGTACACCATCCTCGCCGGGTTTATCGTCATCGTTTTCGTCCTCCTTTTTGCCTTCGTCGGCGCTCATACCGCGTACGCTTTCTTGGCGGGCGCTGTTTGCTCCATTTTGGCTGGTTATACCGGCATGAAGGCGGCCTGTCACGCCAATGTGCGCACCGCCCAAGCGGCCAACCAACACGGCCAAGGGCCGGCACTGAACATCGCTTTTTCAGGGGGCGCAGTGATGGGACTGGCCGTGGCTGGCTTGGGGCTTTTTGGCGTTGGCGCACTGGCTAGCGCCATTGGTGTCTGGGACGATATAAGCCAAGCATCCACGATCAATGGCTTCGCTATGGGGGCCTCTTCGATTGCCCTTTTCGCGCGCGTTGGCGGCGGCATCTTCACCAAGACCGCTGATGTGGGGGCCGACTTAGTGGGCAAAGTGGAGGCGGGAATTCCCGAAGACGATCCCCGCAATCCGGCCGTTATTGCCGACAACGTCGGCGACAATGTCGGCGACGTCGCTGGCATGGGTGCCGATATCTTTGAATCGTATGTCGGGTCGGTTATTGCGACCATTGCCATCGCCGCCACCGCGTCCGCGTCACTGCTGGCCACGCTCGCTCCTAGCATCGCCGATCCGACCCAGGCAAAACTTGCGGCGATGAGCTTCCCACTGATCGTCATCACAATCGGTATAGTCGCGTCGCTTTTGGGCGTGTTGATGGTGCGGATACTGCAGAATTTCGACCCCGGTGCCGCATTGCGCTACTCGACTTGGGTTGCCGCCGCACTGATGATTTTGGGTGCTTGGTGGGTCGCCGGGACCATCGGCTTATCCAATCAGCCGGTATGGGCACTGTGCGCGGGCTGTTTGGCCGGGATCGCGATTGGCCTTTTTACCGAGTACTACACCGGCGGCAAACCCATCCGCACCATTGCTGAATCCTCCAAGACCGGCGTGGCGACTAATATTATTTCCGGCCTGGCCATCGGCATGGAGAGCGTCGTCTTGCCGACCTTGGGAATCGTCGTCGCCATTGGCTTGGCCTTCCACTTTGCCGGGCTCTTTGGGATTGGCATCGCCGCCGTGGGCATGCTGGCCACCGTGGGTATCACCATGTCGGTTGACGCCTATGGCCCCATCGCCGACAACGCCGGCGGCATTACCGAAATGGCGGGCTTGGGCGAAGACACGCGCAAGATCACCGATGGCCTCGACTCACTCGGCAACACGACCGCGGCCATGGGCAAGGGATTTGCCATTGGTTCGGCGGCGTTGACGGCCTTGGCGCTTTTTTCGGCCTATTCCTCCGCTATTGAGACCGCAACCGGTGAGCCGATCGTCATTGACGTGACTACGCCGATTGTCGTCGGCGGGCTTTTTATCGGCGCGATGATTCCCTACCTAGCGGCCTCCATTACCATGACCTCGGTCGGCAAGGCCGCCTTCAAGATGGTCGAGGAAGTCCGGCGTCAGTTCCGCGAGATCGACGGCTTGATGGAAGGCAAAGCCAAGCCCGATACCCGGCGCTGCGTGGAGATCAGCACGACCGCGGCCCTGCGCGAAATGATTCTACCGGGTCTGCTGGCGGTTTTGGCTCCGGTCGCAGTTGGTTTCGGCCTCGGACCCATCGCCTTGGGCGGCATGCTCGCCGGGGCGACGGTCAGCGGCGTCCTGCTGGCGCTGATGATGGCCAATAGCGGCGGCGCTTGGGACAACGCCAAAAAGTGGATCGAAGAGGGCAACTTGGGGGGCAAGGGCTCTGACCCCCACAAAGCCGCCGTCGTCGGCGATACGGTCGGCGACCCATTCAAGGACACTTCGGGGCCGTCGCTAAACATACTTATCAAGCTGATGTCGGTGATATCTCTCGTCCTGGCACCGCTTTTCGTCTGAGGGATGTGCCCCAGACCAGAACCAAGAAAGCGCAATACAATGAAAAACTACGAACTCGTATGTATCTTGGATCCCCAAGCCGGCGAGGGCCAATACGATCAACTCGTCGAAAAGTACGAGGCTCTACTCGAGGAAAATGGCGGGCAAGTCGCCCGAATCGACAATTGGGGCCTGCGGCGTCTGGCCTATACCTCGTCTAGCCTGAAGAATCGGCTCCAAGGCTACTACGTGCTCTACCAGTTTTCCGCCGAGCCGACGGCGATCGAAGGGCTGGAGCAGACGCTCAAGCTCGACGAAGTGGTGCTGCGCTACCTCGTCACCGCGGTCGAAGGCGAGTTTATCCACGTGCCCGAGCTAGCCGCCGACAATTTCCTTGAAGAAGCCTTTGCCCGGCCTAGCCGCGGTCCGAGGGACCGCGGCGGCCCGCACCGCGACTCCCGGGGCCCAAGGGACCGCGACTCCCGGGGCCCAAGGGACCGCGACTCCCGGGGCCCAAGGGACCGCGACGAGGCCCGCGCTGCGGCTCCTGAACGCGCCGCCCCTGATGTGGAGGTAGGAGAGGTCGAGAAGGCAGAGGGAGTAGAGGATTCGCCAGCAGCAGCAGAGGCCGTCGTCCAAGAGTCCGACGACTCTTAGAGTCGGCGCGCGCTGATGCTGATTCTGGTGGGCATAGCGCTGGCGGTCGCGTCGCTTTTGGCCAGTTTGCGCTACGGCTCGCGGGGTGCCCTGCCCTTGATCGGCCTGCTTTGCTTGGGCTCTGCCATGCTGCTGGGGGCCGCGTTGGGGCTAGTGCCCATAATGGGGTTGCTCGCCGCTTTGCAAATAGAGCGCCAGCAAACCTATGGCCGCGTCATGGCCATGGCCTGCACGCCAGCGGCGGGCTTGTGTCTCTGGCAGTTAATTCAGGCGCGCGATGGCACCCAGCGCCAAGAACAAGCCGCGGCCGTCTTGGAGCAGTTCCAAGCCTTGGGGATGGCCGTTGAGGAAGGCGGCCAGACGCTACGTGCGATGATCGACGCCGTCCTGCGGGTGCAGCCGGCCATTGAGATGGCGACCCTGCTGTTGACGTTTGTCGTAGCGTATCGCTTAAGCCAGGGCTTGGCCTTGCGGCTGGAATTGTCGTTGCCCGCCCCCCTGCCGCTGCCCTTATGGCGACCTTGGGAAGAGCTGATTTGGGTATTGATCGCGGCCTTGGGACTAAGTCTTTTGGGCGATGGGTTGCTGGCCGATTTGGGCCTCAACCTAATCGTGTTGATGGGTATTATCTACGGGGTTCAAGGGCTGGCGGTGCTGCGCTTTTTCGCCCAGCGCCAACGGGTGCCGCCCTTGGTCGAACTGTTGTTTTACGTAGGGCTTTTTTTTGTCGCCGGGTTGGCGTTTCTGCTCTTGGCTGGACTGGGGCTTTTGGATACGTGGTTCGACTGGCGTCGGCTACGCCCAGCTCCCACGGAGGAAGAAGCGTAAGGCCCAAACAACATCGCCGTTTTCTATGAAGTGGAGGACAAGTCGTGAAAGTAATTCTGTTAAAGGACATTGAAACCTTGGGTTCGGCTGGCGAGGTCGTGGACGTAAAGAACGGGTACGGTCGCAACTTCCTGATTCCGCGCAATGAGGCCCTGGTCGCCTCCGCTGCCAACATGGCCCAGTTCGAGTCTCGGCGCAAACAGCAAGAAACCTTGGCCGAGCGCGACCGCCGCGCCGCCGAGGCCCTCGCCAAGAAGCTGGAGACGGAATCGATCACCGCGCAGGTCAAGGTCGGCGAGGAGGATCGCCTCTTCGGTTCGGTAACCTCCCAAAACGTCGCCGAATTGCTCGATGAAAAGGGCTACGAGATAGATCGCCGCGCCATCCACCTCGAAGACCCCATCCGCGAATTGGGCGTCTACAATATCGAAGTGCGCCTCCACCCCGAGGTAATAGCAGCGATCAAGCTCTGGGTCGTCAAGGAATAGCGCGACGCTAGAGTCTCTCCCTCCTCAACGGAGGTGGTTCATGCTAGGCAAGGTCTTGTTCCTTTGCTGGATGTGTGCGGCGGCCACCGGCTGCGGCTTGGAACATTCGGAAGGGCCATTCACGCGCGTCGAGCAGGAAGTATGGCGCACGGTAAATAGAAGTCACCGGGGTGCCGATGGCGTCTTGGTGCAAGCGGCCTTGCACACCTTCGCCTATGAGATCTCCCGCGCCTATGCACGGGCTGAGCGCGAGGATTTGGGACAGGAGCAGCTCGAATTTCGCATCAAGCAGCTACTCTACTCCTACGTCGATGGCACCTATCCGGCCGAAGACGGCACGGACATCAACAGCCTCTACTTGCAGTATCTCGTCTACGTAAATCCGTCCTTCGATGCGCGCAATCCCCTGCAAAAACGCGCCTTCAACATCTGGAGGGCCCAATACATCCGCCAAGTCGTCGATGTCATCTACGACTCCAAGTTCCCCATCCTGCGCGACGAGTACGACGACCGTTGGGGCTTGACGCTCTACAGTCGCTTGGTCTTTACCGTTTATCTGTCGAGCGGAGAGTCTCAGCTCAAGCCGCATATTGCCGATATTGGTGCGCGCACGTTCTTGGTCAATCAGCGAGGAGAGCGCTTCCAACCTAGCGGGACGTTCAACTACTACCCCTACCAGAGCGACCGACCCGAAGGAGAAGTGCTCGACGGCAAGACCTACTACCGAGTCTTTTTCCCCAATCGCCCGCGCGACGACAAGACGCCTATTGTCCGGCGCGACGACGACTATCTCGAATTGCAGATCGAGAACTTGGGCGACGTCCCCTTGCGAACCCTGCGCTGGGACCTGCCTCTGGCGTATCCAGAAATGCCGGCGCGGCGCTTGCCGACAGAGGCCGAGGTAGCCGAACGCAAGGCGGCCGAGCGGGCCGAGCGCAAGGCGCGGGCCGAAGCAGCGCGGACAAAGTAGCACCGTGGGTTTCGTTGGTGCTACCGGGAAGTCGTTCTATATTTCTGCGTAATACAGACGAGCATATTGCGGGAGCGGATGCGTGCCTGGTGGCTGTCGCGGACTTCAAATCCGTTGCGGCGTAGCGAGAGTTGCGCTGGGTGGGTTCGATTCCCACACGTTCCCGCCAGATTTTAAGTTGTGAGGGCTGCGGGACAGATTCCCAACGTCCCGCCGGGGTTTCAATAGACGATCGCCACCATTCGGCTGACGCTCTGGCTGCGGGCGTCGCTTTCCACTTTGAGCCGTAGAAAGTAGTGGCCGGGCGGTACTAGGTCGCCCGATTGGTCTCGCCCGTCCCAGACCAGTTCTTGGGCACCGGCCAGCGCTTGTGCCGAGATCTGGCGCACCCGGCGGCCGGTCAGGTCGAAAAGCTCCAGTTTCAGCGGTCTGTGCTCCAGCACGTTGATCAGGTTCAGGCTGATGAAGAGGCGGTCACCTAGGCCGTCGCCATTAGGTGTGAGCACTCTGGGGTTCACGGAGAGATGGGCGAAGAGGGCGCGGTCCAGGGGCAACTCGACGATATTGGTACTGCTTTCGACCTGTGGGTTGGCGTCACCCGGTTCGACCCGCTGGCGCACGTCCGGGCCCAGCCGGCTGTCTTCGAGAAAGAGGTCAAAACGCGTGGCCTGCAGGAAAGCGGCGGCCTCAAAGCGCATCTCCACCAGTTCGCCGCTCTGCACCCGGCGGGGGAAATGCAAACGGAAGCCGGCGCTGTCCTCTCGCGCTTGGACCTCGATGGGTGCGCCATCGAGGCGGGTGTCGACAAAGCGCAGGGGCGTGGAGGCCTCTATGGCCAGCCGGTCAAAGCCTGCGCGCGTAGCAGGGGCGCGCAGCCAGTAGGAAAAGGTCACCATGGTGCCCGGCTCGACCTGGAAGGGGTAGACCTCGGCGCTGACGCGTTCGGCGATGGGATCGGTGAAGTCTAGGCTCACCCAGTCCAGGGAGGGCGCCCGCAGGGGGGAGTCGCTCACCAGACGCGCATCGAGCTGGACAAAGCGCCTGAGCGAGGGCGAGAGGAAGGTCTGGCCGGAGGCCGCGTAGATATTGCTCCAGGGACTCCAGTCGCCGCCGGGCGTAGTGGTAGTATCGATGGGGCCGCGGAAAGAGGGAATGAGCTTGTCCCACCTCCTTGCGGTGACTTCTTTGAGATTCTTGTCGTAGAAGGTGAAATGCTGCTCCAGTTCGTCGCCCGAGCGGCTACGCAGCTCGAGCCGGGTGCCGGAGGGCACATCGGCGGCCCAGCGGAGGGCATTGACATTCTTCCGGCCCTTGAGATCGAGGATGGGGGAATGGAAGCGCACCTCGCGCGGAAAACCCTCGCTGAAGACCATGATCTCCGCCGTATGGCCACTGGAGTAGCAACCGGGCGCGCTCGTGCTGGATGCGGTGGTACACTGGGCGTCCCAGGTCTTAAAGAGGATGCGCACGAAGCGCGTGGAGATGGGGGCGAAGCGGTGCGCAACCATGCCCTGGCGGCGGATGGTCGGCGGCAGGACGCCGGAAAAGTGCTTGGTCCAGCGCAGCGAGCCGTCCGCGGCCAGCGAGCCATCCGAGGTCATCATCTCGTGGAAGTTCATATTGAAATGCCGCCCGCGATCGATATGGCCGATGTGGTGCACCTCGTCGACCCAGTAGACGGCGCCCAGGTCCAGCATGATCCAGGCCCAGACATCGTCGGCGGCGCGCGGGACTCGGCCGCTGCGCCAGTAGGTGTTGATTCGGCCGTCGATCAGCCGCAGGGCATTGGTCAGCGTCGCGGCTTCGAAATCTGTGCGGCTGGTGCCGATGATGATCTCGACGTTCCCGCCCCGCTCGCGCAAGCCCGAGATCAGGTTGTCGCCCAGGGCTTCTACTTCGATTTCGACCAACCGCGCATCGGGCGCGGCCTTGAGCGCTTCGAAGCGCACGAACTGGATCGGCGTCGGGGGTATGGCGGGAATGGCGAAGTCGATGCGGTGGGCGCTATTTGCGCCGAAGCGCTCGGCGATGCGGTAGGTCAGGGTGCCGGGGACCGGGACTCTGGCGTGGTCAATGAACTGTTCCCCTGTGGACAGCAGCAGGTTGAAAATCTCGAAAGGGGGTGCGGTGCCGTCGAAGACTAGGGAGACGCGGCTGGCCGGGACGCCGCGGCCCAGATCCACCTCGATCCAGCCCATCTCTTCCAGGTCACCCGAAGCGGGCTGCCAGCCGGTCGCAGGGTCGCCGTCGAAGACCTGGGCCGCAGTGGCGCGGTTGGACCCGACGCCGCGGATGCCCCCGCCATGGTCTAGGGCATCGAGTGCGGCATTGATGTTTTTGCGAGCCGGCAAAGGGCGGACGACCCCTTGGGGCGTCAGTTCGACGATTCCCAGGGGCAGGGTCCACTGGTGCCACTGGGCGGCGTTGTCGAAGCGCAATTCCTCGGCATTGAGCGGCGCAGCCGCAGCGAGCACCAGCACGGCGCAGCGCAGATGTTTGGGTTTCATCAAGGCCTATCCCTTTACGTTAGGAGACAATCCTGGGGAATAATAGACCGCCTGGTTGTCTAAACCGCCTTGTCGAAACACCCTCTGTTGTTATATACGTCCTCTGCGCTCGGGGGGCAAGAGGGAGCGCCAGCACGATTCGCCTTGTATCCGCGAAGGCACCCCTAGACCAAGCTGGCGGGACGCCGTGTTCAGTCAGATCGGGGATATCAAGATGATCCGGACCGAGAGCGAGAAGCTGAATGTCTATGGAGACGAGTCAGGAGAGTACTATAACTTGAGCGCGGACCCGCGGGAGTTCCAGAACCTGATTGGCGATGGCGGGAGCGCGGACCGCGTCACGGCGCTTCGAGATCGACTCGACCGGTGGCAGTCGGATACGGCGGTGAAAGGTGCGAAGGAACGCATTGTCAGCAAGACCATTGCATAACAGGGAGCAGCGTTAGGCGCGGTAACTGCTGTGTAGGACGGCGGGCCGGGCACGATCTGGCTGCGGGCGCGGGCATTGGCCGCCAGGAACTCACAGTGTGCTCGAGGGCCATGCAAAAGGACGCCGGCCGTCGTGCCCGTACGTGAAGAGCGCTGTCCGCCTCGGTGACTCAGCCTCCCAGCGGTACGCCCCGTGACTGACCGTCCCTCCCAAAAAGAAGAGAACAGACCCGCGACGTATTGGAATGTGGCGGATCGGCGCGCGCTCGTTGCAGACCCGCACCGAATGCGGCAAGGGGTAGCGCGATTTGTGACTGCCCGGCACCACGACAAATCCGCCATCGCCGGGCCCGACGTCGTTGAGCTGCCAGGCGACGTTGATGCCCGACCTCGTGTGCACGCGCCCGTTTACCATCTCGTAGTGCTTGCCGACGCAGGTCGGGTTGGCGTTCCCCGAGTGCAGCATCTGCCCGCTCGAGCCTTTGACGTGGCACAGGGCCGTGTTCTGAGTTACCCTGTACCCGGGTCCAATCATCCAGTTCAGGCGCTGGATGACGGCCGGATGCGCCAGCATTTTGAGGAAAGGCGCATTGTGCGGCGCCGGTAGCTGAAACAAGTCCTTCAGGTCCGGCCGGCCCGTGCCCGAGATCGTCGGTGCCCCAGGGATATCGGCAAGCGTCACGTCCCCGTCAAGCTTGCCGCCTACGCCCCGGTACACCAGGCGGTCGAGGTTGGCGTCGATGCCCGCCACGGCCGCATCGACCCAATCATCGTCCATGACGCCCTCGACCAACAGGAAGCCCTGGGTGTCAAACGCCCAGCGCTCGGCATGATCATCTCGGCATTCGAACTCAAGGGCAGAGGAGGCCCTCTGGGCCGCGTCGGCTTCGTCGGCGGAGGTGAGCCAAGTGGTAGTGCCGTCCGATAGGAGCAAGCGACGCGAGTCGCCGCCCGCCAGCACGGTTTGCTCGGCCTCGCCCAGCTCTTCCGCCCATGCGGGCAGGGGCTGCTGGTCCTGCTGGTCAGGTGGCCCCTGTGGCCGAGCTGTGCGCGAGACGAAATTTACCACTAGTAGCTCGCCCTCATCACCCTGCGGGCAGACCCCGTGCAGCGTGCTGGCGGCACACAGCAGCACGTCGCCCGCCGCCAGCGCCGGGCGCTCGGCGAAGCGGCTGGAGGATGGAAGCGGTGGGGCCGGCAGCCCGCTCTTGTGCGAGGAGGGCACGACCACCAGCGGGCCCTTGCCTTCTGCGGAGTCCGTGAGCGCGATGGCCACCACCAGTCCCTGGCACTGCCGGATGCGGACCTCTTCCCAGGCGCCGCCGGCCCGCGTGAGCGGAGTTCCGTCGGCGTTGTGGCCATTCCACCCCGCTAGGTTGATGTACGCCCGGTCCAGCGTGTGCGCCCCGCCTTCCAGTGGCAGCGAGGTTTCGTCGTACCTTCCTGCGGCGGTGGCAGGGACGTGCCTCGCAGGGCCGTCTTGGCGAAAGCCATCGCCGCACAGCTCGCGCACGTAGCGTCCGACAACGCCGGCCTCGCTGCAGAGATCGCCCAGCCCATCGCCGCGGTCGCGGCACGCGGACAGCTCGGCCTGGCTGAGGAGTTGCGGCAGCACGACGAACCCGAGCGCGTCGAAGGTGAAGTTCTGCTCTATGGTAAGGATCGATGGCTCGTGCACATGCGTCGCCTCGTTCCAGTGGTTCACAGTGTAGGTGTCGATGCTCATAGTTAGACCTCGATGGATTTGGAGGGTTGACGGTGTTTTCTGGCCTCTCTCCGTCCCACTCAACCCATTCAACATCCGCGGCTTACCTACCGAGAACACCGCTACGGCGGCAAACTAAACAAAGCTCGCATATCTTACAACTACGGCTCCTATTGAGCAAACTTCAGGAGAAAAGCTGAAATGGGAAAAAAGAATCGCTCCTCGCTGGCTAGGCGGCCCCGGCGCTTTTGCCGGTGCAAAAACAGCATACTCCGCTTCCGCGAAATCGCAATAGCGCTCATTCTGGGCGTTCCCCTACTGGGGGAGTCAACGACGAAGTTGAGCAAAGGGGAGATCATGTTCGAGCGAATCGGCAAAGGTATCAACGTGGATGTCTCCCATCTTGAAGGTGGTCCACCCGAAAAGGTGTTGTATGATCCTGCCCAGTATGATGCCGTCAAGGCCGCGGGATTCCAAAGCATCCGCTTCTTCGTTGTCGCTGGGGAAGATCCTGCTATCTACAAAAATAGGATACAGGACGCGTTTGACCGAGACCTTGCTGTCGTGATCTGCTTGTGGGGGAGCGGTCAATGGGCATCGAAGCCGAAAGAGGGGATACAGGAGTTTGTCGCAATTTGGGATAGAATTGCGCAGTACTACAAGGACTACCCCGGCAGCCTTGTCTTCGAACTTTGGAACGAACCGGCGGGGCTGATAGTGCAACCGGGAGGGATTCAGGGGATAAAGGACGGCAAAACCGTTATGGAATATCTCAACGCGGCGATCCCCATCATCAGGAAGACCAACCCAGACCGCATGCTCGGAATCGGCGGACCTAACTTTAACGGGGGTCGTGAACTCGCGCAATTCGTCACACCGGAATACCTGACGTACAGGCTGGAAGACGGCTCAGGGTTTGAGGACGACGCCAATATCATCGGCATCTTCCACATGTATCAACCGCACAAGTTCACGCATGGAACCTCGGGGCTAGACGAGGTTCCTCGGTGGCAGGATGAAGTGAGAGAGCAGATGTCACACCCGGTGGCATGGTCGAAGAAATGGAGCAAGCCTCTGCTGCTGAGTGAATGGGGTGCCTGGGTGCCGCCCTGCCATACGGTTGAAGACTTCAAGACTTATGTTGGGTTTGTGGCCGACGAATGCAAGAAACACAACATCGGCTGGATGTATTATTGTGCAGGTTTCAACAACCAATGGGCCTTCAACATTCTCAATACCGAGGACGGTTGGAACCAAGACGCACTTGATATTCTTACGGAAGTCACGGCCCCCCCGCCCCCGCCGATGTCGCCACTCATCAATTCGGAGTTCAGCCGCGGAACCGATCACTGGACCAGCGAAGGGTCCGTGCAGATGTCCGTGGCGAGGAACGCAGGCCTGAGCGGCTTGGCTGCACTCAAAGTGGAAAGCAAAAAATCGGACCGTGCCGAAATCTATCAGGAAACCCCCAAGAGAAAGTGGAGTCCTCCGGGTAGGTACCTGATCTCCCTGAGAAAGGGAAGGCTCTATAAGATATCCTTCCTAGCTAAGTCCGTGGGTGGGATGGGAACTCTCAAGGTGCGATTGGCCGACGTCTCCGGTTCAAGCGAAGGATTTTGGACATCGACGCCGGTGACCATCTCGAACGCAAAAAGGGAATATACAATTGAGTACAAACATGCCGGCAGGGATGTAAGAGATGTCCGGGTGGCGTTCCTGTTTGGCGACAGAGACCAGGTTATCCTGCTGGATCGAATTGCACTGCACGGCTATCGGGAATAGGTAGCAGCACTCGGGAAAGTGACGGATTGATGCGGAGTAGGTATCGCAGATGTTGAGCACCAGAGCCAGCACCGCCCCGATGAGGATGCCCCGCCTGCTGTCGGTCCCCCTGCGGAGGTACCGTCATCATTGCGACCAAGTTTGAGGATCTAGCCCAAGGCTCCGTGCGGCCTCGACGATGTGGCCCCAAGTCGTGTCGTCGATGGGAATACCTTCTTCTTGGCGCTGGCGTCCCGTGCGGTATTCAGGGTCGCCGGGCAGCAGGATCTCGCCGATGTGCGGATCGACGCGGCTGGTGGATACATGGCGGATTAGGCTTTCGAGCTCGTCGAAGTAGGAGTCCATTTCGACGAAGTGCTCGATGTTGTACACCGTTAGGTGCAGTCCGTTGCTCTGCATGACGGTCTCGCCGTTGGCACAGCCCTGACCGCTGAGGGCCCCGCCTAGAATTTCTACTATCATACTCAAGCAGTACCCCTTATAGGCCACCGGGCCGCCGAAAGGCAGGATTGCGCCGGGCGGATCGCCGACAAAGGCTTCTGGATCGGTAGAGGGGTTGCCATCGTGGTCGATGATCCGACCCTCGGGTAGCTGTTCTCCTCGGTTGTGGGCGACGCGGACCTTGCCCTCGGCGCAGACCGAGGTGGTCATATCGACTAAGATCGGATCGGCATTGCGCCGAGGCGCGGCGCAGGATATGGGGTTAGTGCTGAGCTTGCCGTCGATCCCGCCGTAGGGAGCGATCTGCCGCCCGAGATGACCGGCGTTGCAAAAGGCTAGGCCGATCATGCCTTGGCGAGCGACCTGTAGCGGATAGGCTCCCACCCGGCCAACATGCCCGCAGTTGCGCAGCGTGGCAGTAGCGACTCCGTACTGGGCGGCCTTGTCGATAGCTAGCTGGGTAGCGAACGTCCCGCCGATCTGGCCCATAGTGCCACCGCCATCGACGACCACCGTGCAGGGTCTTTCGCTGACAATAGAGGGCTGGCCCTTGGGATCAAAGATGCCGTCTCGGATCTGTTCGACGTATTCGTAGAGGCGCAAGCTGCCGTGCGAGTCGTGCCCGTAGAGAGACGACTCGACTAAGTGATCGGTCACGGCGCGGGCGCTGGCGGGAGGGCAGCCGGCCGTCTCGAAAAGCTGATACCCTATCTGGCGCAGGTCGTCGGGTTTGATGTGCGGCATTAGTTGGTTGCTCCCTCGAGGACGCGCTCGATTTCCCGTTCCCAAGTTCCAGCGACTCGCACGCCGTATTCGGCTTGGCCACCCGTGGCTTCCGGCCCTACCATGATGGGCTGACCGCGTCTTTGCCCGATGAGCTTGGCGCGATCGACGCAGGCGGTGTGCAGGAAGTGGAAGGCAAGGCCGGCGCGCTCGCGATTGGTAGTATTTTCCTTGGTAGAGTGGGCAGTGCCGTAGCAGAAGAAAACGACGCCACCGGCCTTTAGCTCAATGGGCACGGCGCGCTCCTCGGGTACTTGGCAGTGGATGTGGTGATCGGAGTAGGGATCGCGGTCGTGCGGATATTCCTCCTTGAAGGAGTCATGCACGACGTGGATGGTGCCATTTTCAATGGTTGCATCGTGAACGGCAACCCACATGGCAGTGCCTTTTAAGGGGTCGTCTATTTTGAAATAGGCGTTGTCTTGGTGCCAGTCCGTGCCGATGCCGTGCCCGGCCGGCTTGAGAAACATCTGATCTAGGTGCAGGATGAAGGGCGTGCCGATGAGCTGTGAGACGGCGACGGTGATTTTTTCGTCAAAGGGCAGGGCGCGAATGAGATCGCTTTTGTCGTACAGGGGGATCAGTTGCAGGTTGACCTTAGTGGAGGAAGGGGTCTCGCCGTCGCCCTCGGTGGCGACGTTGCGGACTAGGCCCTCGCGTTTGAAGCGCTCGACTTCGGTTTGTATGGCTCGGACTTCGCGGGGACCAAAAAAATCGGACACCGCAACGTAGCCGTGATTTTTGAAATGGGTTACTTGTTCGCGGGTGAGATACACGGGAGATTCCTCGTCTTGCGCAGGGTGGCGGGATTAGGTAGCGCGCTGAGATACTCGCGCTAACTCGCATAAGAGCGCGGCCGCAGTGCGGATGCCGCAGTGAAAGTCGCGCATGGAAAAGCGCTCGTTGGGGCCGTGCCAATTGTCGGTGATTTGCCCTAGACCGATGAGCAGAACCGGTGCGTCCGTCGCGGCGGCAAAATCGACAACGATGGGAATGGAGCCGCCTTCGCGGGTAAACACTGGCTCGACCCCGAACCCCTTGCGCATAGCCGCGAGCGCAGGCTCGACGAGTGGGTGGTCTAAATCCAAGTAGTAAGCCGGTGAAGAATGCTGGTTTTTGAACTCGACGCGGGTGTCTGCGGGCAGCCGAGCGCGGATGTGCCCTTCGAGGGCCGCTTGGATGCGCTCGGGGTTTTGGTCGGGCACTAATCGGCAAGAGATGGCCGCTCGGGCGACAGCCGGAATGACCGTGCGCGGGCTGCCGCCGCTGAGGAGGTTGATGTCGAGCGTGGGCCGAGTCCAGCGCCTTTCGAGGACGGAGTACTCCTGCTCTCCCACCAGCGAGGAAACGCCCAAGGTGCGGCAATAGGCCTCCTCGTCAACCGCAAGGGTGGCGTAGAGGCTTTTTTCGCGGGCCGAGAGCGGCTGCACCCCCTCGTAGAAACCGGGCACGGCAATGCGCCCTTCGGCGTCGATGAAGCCAGCCAAAGCGTTGACGAGCAGTTGATTGGGATTGTGGACAATGCCGCCGAAAAGGCCGGAATGCACGTCCTGTACCGGCCCAAAAACCTCGACCTCGGTATAGACAATGCCGCGCAGACCCAAAGTCAGCGAGGGCTGGTTTGGCCCGTACATGCTGGTATCGGAAATCACCGTACAGAGCACCGGAGCAAATTCGTCAAGACCACCCTCGGCCACAAACTGGCTCAACGCAGCGCTGCCGCATTCCTCCTCGCCTTCGATCAGGAAGACCAGATTGAACGGAAGCTGATTCCCATTGGCGAAGACGACTTCGGCCGCCTTCAGATGCGCGAAGCTAGGCCCCTTATTGTCGCTGGCCCCCCGGGCGATGAGGAAGCCGTCTCGTTCTTCGGCGGCAAAGGGATCCACCTCCCAAGCCGAGCGCGGATTGTCCACTCCCTGCACATCGTAATGGCCGTAGATCAAAACCGTGGGTCGGTCCGACGAAAACGCGGAGCTACGGGCGACGACTAGGGGGTTGGTAGCAGCCCGTACTTGAATCTTCTCAACCGCAAACCCCATTTGGTCGAATTGGCCAACGAGAAAGTCGGCCGCTTGGGCGAGGCCGTCGCCGGTGTCGTCATCGGCACCAGCACTGACGCTGGGGATGCGGACAAAGGATTTCAGTTGTTCGATATAGGCCCGCTGCTGCTCGTCAATGCACAGCAGCGCGTTTTCCAAGGCTACGCCTTCCTCTCGCATCGCTTCTCTGTTCTTTGATCGTCCTCCCCGCCCTTCAGCTTAGCCCGCCAGCGCGCATCTGGGCCAGCGGTAGTGCTCTTGCTGAGGCTGGGTTTATTCATTAGCTTTTTGCAACGCAAAAAACGCAAAAAACGCAAAAATTGAGAATCAAGTCCGATTTGCCCGCCTTGCCCGCTTTCCGCAACTGTGCAATATAAGTTTTTACATCGGGCTGTAAAGTTCCGTTCATCCGTTTGTTACCATATTCATTTGGATCGTCGCATGGCCCGCAGGGATGAGCGGCTAACTTTTCTCAGATCCCCAAATCTACTGCTATTTACAGGAAGGAAAACACTGGAAAATGGGAGAGCTACCTGTTGCCATTAATGGCTTTGGTCGAATCGGCCGCTTGGTATTCAGAGCGGCCGTCGAGCAAGGTGGGCTCGAGGTCAAAGCCATCAATGATCTAACCGATGCCAAAACACTTGCCCACCTACTCAAATACGATTCCACCCACGGTCGCTTTGCCGGCGAGATAGAGGTTGCTGGCGACGACTTGATCGTCGATGGCAAGGCGATCCGCATCTTGGCCGAACGCGACCCCGCCAACTTGCCGTGGGGTGACTTAGGGGTCGAAGTGGTGCTGGAGTCGACGGGATTTTTTACTGAGGCCGACAAAGCTCGCGCCCACATCGACGCTGGGGCCAAGAAGGTCGTCATTTCCGCTCCGGCCAAGGGCGCGGACATAACCGTGGTCATGGGCGTCAATGAAGGAGCCATCCAAGCAGACCACGAGATCATTTCCAATGCTTCGTGTACGACCAATTGTCTAGCCCCAATGGCCAAAGTCCTCCACGAAAAATTCGGTCTCGTCAAAGGCATGATGAATACGATTCACTCGTACACCGGCGACCAACGCCTGCTCGACGCTCCACACAGCGACATGCGCCGAGCGCGCTCGGCAGCGGCGTCAATGGTACCCACAACCACGGGAGCCGCGGCGGCAGTAGGTGAGGTGCTGCCCGCGCTCGACGGCAAGCTCGACGGCTTGGCCATCCGCGTACCAACCCCCGATGGTTCGTTGACCGACTTTACTGCCGAACTCAAAAGCGCAGCGGATGCCGAAGCAATAAACGCGGCGTTCAAAGCCGCCGCAGCCAACTCGCTGGCTGGCATCCTCGAGTACTCTGAGGAGCCTCTGGTCTTGGCCGACATCATCGGCAACCCACACTCGTGTATCTTCGACGCGCTGTCGACGAATGTTCTCGAAGGAAATATGGTCAAGGTCCTCGGATGGTACGACAACGAATGGGGCTACTCCAACCGCTGTGTGGATTTGCTGCGCAAGCTCGGCCAATGATTCAATACAAGACCCTGCTACTTAGGCGGAGACAGAAAGGCGAAACGCATGTTTGAGGAAGTCTGGAGAGCCTACGAAGAAAACGAACTAAGCCACAGCGCCGCGCACCACTTGATGGCAATCCACGAGCTGCGCGGGGAGTACGGCTACGCCCGCGTCTCGGATATCGCCAAGCACCTGAGCATTACCAAAGGTAGCGTCTCGACAGCCATGAAGCACCTCAAGGAGCGCGGCTATGTGCAAGAGGACCTCAACCGCTTCCTCGAACTTACCGAACAGGGTCTAAAGGTTGTGCAGGAAACCGAGGCCACGCGCCTAGTCGTGCAGCGTTTCCTCGGAGACGCCCTCGGTATGGATGAGGACGACGCAATGATCGACGCCTGCAAGGTTGAGCATCTAATCAGCAATGAGGCGCGGCAGCGGTTGGTTTGCTTTTTGCGCGTGTTGTTTTCAGAAAAACCCTCGGCCAACGAGTTTCTCCAGACGTTCCGCGATGGTGCCCTAGAGTGTCGCGATGGTGATGTGGAATCGTGTACTGTCTGCGAGGACATCTGTTACGGCTACCGCACCGTTGCCTTAGCGGAGAGCGAGTAGATTCCAAGAAGACACAGTGTTATCGGTCTGGCCGGGCGGCGTCCGGCCTTTTTTGTGAGCGGACCATGCTAGATTTTCTACAGCGGCAATTTCTGCCTGTAGGTCTGTTGGTCGTGGCTGTGGTGGGATTCTTCTTCCCCCGTCCGGGCCTCTACATGGCCGAGTTGCCCACTCAGTACATCGCCGTCAGCCTCATCTTTTTTCTTTCAGGGCTGATGCTGAAGACCGACGAAGTTCACGCCGCTCTCGCCGCGTGGAAGGCGACGTCGTGGGGCTGTGTTTCGATCCTCCTCGCGACGCCCTTTATAGGGGCCGCTATCGCATTCCAGCTCCCGATGGAGCCCGCCTTCCAATTTGGTCTGGCCCTGTTCTGCTGCATGCCGACGACCCTGACTTCGGGTGTGGCGCTGACGGCGCAGGCCCGAGGCAACGTAGCCTTGGCCTTGCTTTTGACGGTGCTGACCAATATCGCCGGCATCTTCACAGTGCCTTTCGTGTTGGCGCATCTGCTGAGTGCGCTAGGCCAGGTCGAGCTTTCAGCTAGCGATCTGTTCGCCAAACTCTGTCTTTCGATCTTGCTGCCCTTGGGTGTCGGCAAGTACCTGCGGCGCTTCGCCGTCGATTGGATCGACGCCCAGCGCTCGCGGTTGACTTTGGCCAGCAACGCGGCGCTAATCTCGATTCCGTGGATGAAATTCAGCGAGTCTTCCGGGCGGCTAGCCCAGATAGAACCTGCGAGCTTGTTGATTCTGGTAGTGTCTGGATTGGCAATCCACGCACTCTACCTGCTGCTCAACGGCGGCGCTTGCGTGCTTTTGCAGCTTGAAGCGGCGGCGCGCAAGACCGTTGTGCTGATGGCGAGCCAGAAGACCTTGCCGGTGGCGATGACGGTGCTGGCGTTTTTGCCGGATTCGGCCGTGTCGCCCGAGCAGAAGGGGTTGTTAGCCATACCTTGTATTGTGTTTCACCTAGGGCAGATTTTCATGGATGCAGTTATCGCGACGCGGTGGGGGAACCGTGCAGCAGGTTAGGTGTTTTCACAGTGCAGACTATGGCTCTTTTCTAACAGAAAGGAAGACCATGCGGTACTTGATTGCGGCAGCATGGATCGCCGTTTCTCTCGTTGCTTGTGGCGACTCGGATCCCGTTGGAGACAACAATGGCGACCAGCGGACCGAGGAAGGCGACCGTGCACAGCTAGCGGAAATGCGACGGGAAATCGACGCGCTCGTCGGCGATGCTGCGGGAGCGTCCATTGCGGACTGTCGCTACGCGGGCGTGGGCTCCAAACCCTGCGGCGGGCCTTGGGCGTTTATAATTTACTCCGCCTCGTCCACCGATTCGACGGCGCTAGCCGAGCGGCTGACAGCGTATAACGCTTTTGAAGCTGAGATGAACGAGCGCTATGGGTTAGCTTCGGACTGCTCTGTGCCCAACGAGCCGATTTTGGCCTATAGGGATGGACGGTGCGTCGCCGAGTGATTTAAGAGCGTCGATCAACTCGGACCGCGCTGCTCAAATCTGCGAACGGTAAACCGCGTCGACCAATTCCATGGTCTTGGTCGCGTCGTCGAAATTCGTCTCGGGATCTTTTCCCTTTAACATGCAATCCACGAAGTGGCGGTTGATATCGTAGGGGCCGAAGGCTCGATAGTCCTCTGCGCTGCCCGCCAAGACGGAGGGGTCCAATTCGTCGATGGGCTCAGTCTTGTTGTCGGCGTAGAGCTGGCCGCCTTCTTCGGGGTCGCCGAAGAAGGAGATGCCGGGGGAATGGATCTCGACGCTGAATATCCGCCGACCGGCCATGAAGTTGTTGAGCAAGAGTCCAGTGGTCCCGCTGCTGAAACGGACTAGGGCTAGGTGGACATTCCAGTGGTCGGCGTCGAGGCGGCGCGAGTCACTGGCAACGGATTCGACTTCGCCGCCGCATAGATAGCGCAAGGTATCGACGGCGTGGATGCCATCGCAGGTAAGCATGTCCAACGCCCCGCGATAGTAGGGAGTACCGCCGACCCAATTTTTGTAAAAGCTGGCGTGGGCGGTGTGCACGGGGCCGCGCTTTTCGCACAGCATTTTGCCACGGCGAATAACAGGGGCAAAACGGCGTTGGAAGGCGACGCCGGTCAGTACCTTGTGCCGACGGGCCAAAGCGGCGAGCTGGCGAATTTGCTCAGTGGTAACGGCGGGAGGTTTTTCGATGATGAGATGGCAGCCGTGTTCGATTGCGGTGGCGCAGATGTCGAAAAGGTGGTGCGGCGGCATGATGGCATAGACCGCGTCGGGTTTTTCGCGCTTGAGCATTTGGCGGTAATCGCTGTAGCGGCCTTTGATGTCGTAGAGGTCACAGGTTTTGTGCAGGCGCTGTTCGTCGAGCTCGGCGACGGCGACTAGTTCGGCCTCGGGGATTTCGCGCAGGGCAGGGTAGTGAGCCATTAGGGCGCGGCCTCCGGCACCGATGAAGGCGACGCGGAGTTTTTTTCGGACGCGGCTTTTGTTTTTCGGACGCGTTTTGGCTTTGGCCATGTCTATTCTCCGGGCGCAGCTATGCGTGAAGATGCACGGTCGCGTTGCCTATCTGAATGGCTGCGGAAGTTACTCCTCCCGCTCCTTAAAATTCCCCGCCCGACGCAGCGCCTCGACGCCGGATTCGGCAAGCGAGACCGGGAAGTGAACGGGGCGGTTGCCCTCTAGTTGCGACTGGTAGATGGCCATGACCATTTCCAGCGAGCGGCGGCCCACAGCGCCGTCGCTGCGCAAGGTGCCACGTCCTTCCAGAGCGTCGAGCAACTCGGATAGTGCAGCAACGTACGTAGAGACCGGGGTCGGCCGTTCGACTTCGACTTCTTCGAGGCTGCTCCACTCAAAGCCGCTGTCGGGCTCAGACAGCGCGACCTTGGACTGAAAGAGGCGGACCTGCTCGGCATCCATGCGGATCAGGCCGGTTGAGCCGCGCAGCTCAAAGGCGTTGTCGTTGTACTGCGTCAGTTCGGCACCGCAGATCAGCCCAGTAGCCCCTCCTTTGAACTTGAGCATCGCAGCCGAAAAATCCTCGACAGCCCAGGGACGCATGCGCTGTTCAGCCATGCCGCACAGCCAATCCACTTCGCCAGCGTAGAGATCCATCAGGTCGAAATAGTGGGTGAAATCGTGCAGTAAGGGACCTTCGTTTTCGCTGCGCCACCAAGGGGCCGGCTTGCCGCCATCCATGTAGCAATAGATATGATTGAACTCGCCGATAGCCCCCGCGTCGAGGAGCGTTTTGGCGAGAACCCACTCGGAGTGCCAGCGGCGGTTGTGATTGATCTGCAAGAGTACGTCCTCCGCTTGGCAGGCTGCGATCATCTGGTCGCATTCCTCCAGCGAAAGAGCCATTGGTTTTTCGCAGATGATGGCTCGGGTCGAGGCGGCTTGGGCGCAACTGGTGACCATTTCGGCGTGGAGTTCGGGGTGGGTGGCGACGATGCAGATGTCGGGCTGGACCTCGGCGAGCATTTGCCGATAGTCGTGGTAGAGAACCTCAACGCCGAAGCGCTCGCCAAAGGCGTCGAGCTTTTCGCGCCCCCGGTTGACGCCGGCGACCAATTCGCAGGAGGAATGTTGGACAATAGCGGCGGCGTGGTTGTCGGGCAGGTCGGAGAAACTGAACTGATAGCCGACGCGACCCGTGCCGATGATAGCAATGCGATACGTGGACATGAGACCTCCAGCCTTAAAAGAGATCGAGTTGAGGAGAGCTTCCCGTCGCCAGCATTGGCGACGCAAGTGCGCCTTCGAGGGCGAGCAACGCTCTTTTGATCGCCAGCCCTCCGGCATAGCCGACCAGCGCACCGTTGCTGCCAATGACGCGATGACAAGGCACGACAATCGGCAGGGGGTTCCGACCGTTGGCTAAGCCGACGGCGCGGACCGAGTTTGGGTTGCCGATGCGGTGCGCTAGCTCCAAGTAGGAAATCGTCTCGCCGTAGGGAATCTCCGCGAGTGCGGCCCAAACTTTGCGCTGAAACGCCGTTCCTTGGGGATGGAGCGGCAAGTCGAAGCTGTGCAGGTGCCCGGTGAAGTAGGAGTCGAGCTGGTCGGCGACCGGGTAGGGCAGAGCAGCCACGGCCTGCCAATCTGGCGGCGGGGTAAAGTCGCGGTCCTTGAAATAGATGTGCCGCAAGCCCGTGGAGTCGCCGGCTAGGAGCAGTTCGCCGATGGAACTGGACACGGTGGTGTAGAGCAAGTTTTCAGTGGACATAGCGGTCTTACTGCGATTCCCCTAGCGCCTGAAAGTCCGCCCCCGTCGGCTCCTGAAAAACTCGCAGATCAAAGGCCGGCACAATGGCGAAGATGTGGTCGAAGATGTCGGCCTGAATCGCCTCGTAGTTGGCCCAGACTATATCCTTGCAAAAGACGTAAATTTCGAGGGGTAGCCCCTTGGAGGTCGGCGCAAGCTGACGCACCAGAAAGGTCATCTCTTGGTTGATCTGCGGATGGTTTTTCAGATAGGCCTGCACGTAGGCGCGGAAGGTGCCGATATTGGTCATGCGCCGGCCATTTACCAGATGCGAAAGATCCACTTGGTTGAGCTTGTTGTATTCGGCTAGCTCTTGCTTTTTGCGCTCAATGTGGGCGGTGATGTACTGGATTTTGGCGAAGCGGGCGAGCATTTCCTCGTCGCAAAACTTGATGGTGCTGACGTCGAGGTAGATCGCCCGCTTGATCCGCCGCCCGCCCGAGTCCTGCATCCCGCGCCAGTTTTTGAACGACTCGCCAATCAGCGCGTACGTGGGAATGGTGGTGATGGTCTTGTCCCAGTTTTGTACCTTGACCGTTGTCAGCGTTATGTCGATTACGTCGCCGTCAGCTCCGTACTGGGGCATTTCAATCCAGTCGCCGTAGGTGACCATGCGGTTTACCGAGATCTGGATGCCGGCGACCAACCCGAGGATCGAGTCGCGGAAAACCAAAAGCAGGACCGCGGTCATCGCCGTCAGGCCGCCGAGCAAGTAAAGCGGCGATTGGCCGATTAGGGTTGCGACGACGACGACGCTGCCGAGCAAAAAGAGGATGATCTTGAGAAACTGCACCGGCCCCTTGATGGAGACTTCGTGCGAGGTCCTAGTGCTGTTGTAGATGCGGACGCCCGCGTTTATCAATGCCTCAACGGCTAGTAAGCCGGAAAGCACCAGATAAATATGCGCTGCGGTCTGAATGATGTTGACGGAAACGGGATGACCTTCTAAGGCCATTGGCCCTAGGTGATAAAAGATGAGGCCGGGGACTAAATGGGCCAGCCGGTGTAGGACCCGGCACTCGATTAGGGCGTCGTCCCAAGGGATATCGGTGCGGCGGATGATGGCGGTGAAGCCCCGGAGCAAAGGGCCTCTGGCCAGACGATGGGCGAGCAAGGCGATGAGGGCGACCACAGCCAAGGCGACCAGTGCGGCGAGGTCTTCGCTGAGGTCCTTGCCGAAGCCCCATTCGAAAAATTGGCGGCGTAGTGAGTTGAGCATCTGTTGTCTGCCTATCTAGGGAAGGACATCATCGACCTTGCGTGGACGATCCGCGCCTGTTGCTGGCTGTGCCTTACTCGGGACACGTGGCGATGCCATATAAGGCGTCGCCAATAAAATCGCGCCGCCAGCCGCGCAGGAGGCGATGATCCTCGGGCATGGCAGCGCCCGCGTCAATGACTAGGCTGCGCACTTCGGCGCGGGCCGCGACAAAAGGTGCGTCAATCTGCGCTGCGTCGCTTTGCTGGCGCAAGTGGTCCATAGACTGGGCGAGCTTGCGTTCGACGGTCTCTTTGTCGAGCTGCGGTCGGTGCGGCCGGGGTGGGCACTCTGCGTCGGGGACGGCCAAGCCACGGCGAATCTGTTCGAGCAGGTAGCGGTCATAGCGGTGATTGCCGAGTGCGCGGAGCCGACCCAGTTCCTCCAGCGACTGAGGCTTGCGCCGGGCTAGTAACACGAGGGCTTCGTCCATCAATACGTGATTGCGCGGTCGGTCGCTGCGCTGGGCTTCCTCTTCGCGCCAAGCGGCCAACTCGCGGAGGATGGCCAACTCGCGCGGGGCCGCCCGGCCCGTGCCCTTGATCCGCGTGAATTGCTCGCGTGGGTCTCGCTCCTCGTATAGACTCGGGTCGTCGTACGCAGCCATTTCCTCTGCCAGCCAAGTGCCGCGACCAATTTCCTCGACGCGCGCCTGCAACACGTCGCGCGCCTCGTGCAGATAGCGCACATCCTCAATGGCGTACGCTAGCTGGTCCTCGGAGAGCGGGCGGCGAACCCAGTTGGTGAGCGTCTCGGTTTTGTCGAGGACCACGCCGAGAGTTCGCTCCAAAAGCTCGGCCAGCGAAGTGGTAGAACTCATATTGGCAAGCCCGGCCGCACAGCGGGTGTCGAAGACATTGCGCGGGAAAGCACCCGTGACCCGACGCAGAATAACCAAATCTTGTTGGGCGTCGTGGAGAATCAGTTCGACCCCTGGGTGCTCTAACAGGGTTCCAAGAGGCGAGAGGTCCGCAATCGCCACCGGGTCGATTAGGTAGCAGTCTCCGTTGGCGAGAGCCAATTGGATCACGCCTAGCTTGGGATAGTAGGTGCGGTTCCAAACGAATTCAGTGTCTAGGGCAACGCGCTCACAGTCTAGGGCGCGTTCGACAAGTTCGGCAAGGGCTTTTGCAGTGTGAATCATGCGTCCATGGGCATCTTGAAGTGAGGATTAAGCAACATACGACGGAGGCTCTAAGATGACAAGCGCAAGAAGCGACGCACGGGGGTTTGCTCGCGGTAACCGGCCAGCCGAGTACTGAGCAGCCAAGCCGCAACAAATGCGAGTTGAACCGCACATAAATAAAAAATCGGCCCCCGCGGACCTACTAACGCAGCGGACCATTGGAAACAGGCTCCACCCGCGATGCCGCCGACGATACCGCCTAGTGCCGAAGCGTACATTGCAAGGGAGAACCCCTCGGCTTGATACTCTTTGGAAACGGCGTCGATCATCGCCCGCGATTGCCCCATCTGATAGCCGCCGTCTAGCGTGCCCCAGAGCAAATAGACGACCCCTGCCCAGAGTGCGATCCACGAGAGTCCCGTAGGCAAGAAGAGCCAAGCAGGTGCCATGGCCGCTTGCAGCAACAGGGTGATGGTCAGCGGTCCTCGGCTGCCGTGCCGGTCCACCATCCGCCCCCAGCCATGCAGCCCGATCACATAGCCGAGGGCTTGTACTGGCGTCATCCAGACGAAGTAGCTAACGGGCAGCCCCCCATCCGTGAGCGCCACGACCCACAGCGGAAAAGTCGCCGCTAGCACAGCCGTGCGGGCCATAATGAAGAGCGCGTAGGCGCGGATCTGGGGCGCGGCCAACGCTTGGCGCAAGCGGCGAGTTAGACCGTCTTCGGGCGGGGACAGCGGTTGCTCAGCTACTGCGCGCACCAAGAAGGCTCCACCGCAGGTGGAAAAAATTGCCAGAGCGAAGAGCGGACCGAAGTCGTCGGCTATGGGCTGAGAGCCGAGGTACCAGCCGATCAGGATGGGCAAGACGAGTTCGAGCAGGCGCTGCTGAAGACGCATGCGCGTGAGAAAGGCACCGATTCCACCGCTAGAGGTGTTGTCTTGGACTAGGGGCCACCAGGCGGTGTTGCCTGCTTGTTGTATGAGACCTCGTGCGCTAAACAGGGCTAGTCCGATCCAAGCGGCCCAAACCCCGTTCGCGCCGTAGAACGCCAACAGCGCCAGCGCTAGCCCCGCCGGCACCGAGCAGAGCCTACCCCAAAAGAAGAGCCCGGCCTTCCCGGTGCGCTGCATGAGCTGCAACCCGCCGACGCGCCCCATCTTTTGGAGGTACTCGCTGGTGGCGACTAAGCCGATGAGAAAAGGCGAAGCACCGAGAGAGAGGAGAAAGAGGGGGACGATGGAAGTGAGGAGGGCGTTGTTGATCGAGCCGCTAACGGCGACGCCGATCAGCCGCGACTGGCTGCGGAGACGAGTTGCTGGAGACTCACTCCTCACTTGTGCGGCCTAAATGCGGCCTTTTCTCCGGGCGTGGGCGAATGGTCGAAGGCACCGCGTTGAATCACCGCAGCGGCCCCGCCGGCCGCTGCGATGGTTGCCCGCTGGCTGGCATGGGCCTGTTCGTCAACCGCTTCTGGGTCGAGCAAGGCGCGCAACTCTCTTTCGCAATCTCGCAACAATTCTTGGTACTCTGGCATACCCGACAAGTCGTTTAGTTCTAGTTCGTCGGGATCCTCCGCCAAGTCGAAAAGCTGCGGCGGTGCGCCGACGTAGTAATTGTACTTGTAGCGATTGCGGCGCAACATATAGGTGCCGTGCTCAGTGCCTAGCGCGTGATACTCGCTAAAGACGGTGCGCTCTTGATCGTCCTCTTGCGCGATCTGCCACAGGGAGCGGCCGGGCAGGTTTTCGTCGATCAATGCAGCCCCGACGCATTTGAGCGCCGTCGGAAAACAATCCACCAAAGAAACAGGCGTCTGCACCACCTTCCCCTCCGGCACGTCGGGGCCGGCCGCAATCATCGGCACAGCCGCGGCTTCGTCGTAGAGCGTGAATTTGCCGAAGATGCCTCGGGCTCCCAAACACTCGCCGTGGTCAGACGTGTAGAGCACGCGGGTGGAGTCCGTCAGGCCGTACTCGTCGAGTGCACTGAGCACGCGACCGATCTGCTGGTCGAGATAGGTCGTAGTCCCGTAGTACGCGGCTGTAACTCGCCGCACCGTCTCTTCGCTATGCCCTTGGTCAAAGCGGAAGAAGCGGCGGAAGTAGTCTAGCGCCGGATGGTCGGGCCACGTGTCGGGCGTCCACTGCGGTGGCAGCGGCACGTCGGCAAGCGGATAGCGGGCGTAGATTTCCGGCGGGGCGATGTAGGGCGGATGCGGGCAGACGAAGTTGAGGAAGACCACCCAAGGCTTGGCATCGTCGCGGTGCTCGGCGAGCCAGCGCAAGGCGTGCTGGGTGCAGCGGGCGTCGTACTGCAAATAAGTCGAATCGCCCGCGCCCGCCCGCCCAAGCTCGCCGTGCTTGTCGCGCAAGGGCGGCTGATCGCGGATGCAGCCGAGGACATCGCCGACGCCATCGACTACGTGCAACGGCTCAATCTCCTCGCTAAATCCGTGGTCTGCGCCTTGCCCCTTGAAGTGCAACTTGCCGATCGAATCGCAGCAGAAGCCCTGTTCGCGCAGGCGCTGGTGCCAGGAGGCGGGCGTCCCATCATAGGGATGCCCGTTGTCCCAATAGCCGATCTGATGCACGTAGCGGCCGGTGGCCAGCGACGCGCGGGCCGGGACGCAGATCGGGCAATTGGTATAGGCGTTTTGAAAGCGGGTGCCGCGCGCGGCTAAGGCGTCCAGATGGGGCGTCTGCACCAGCGGATGGCCATAGCAGCCGCTGGCGAGCCGCTGGTGCTGGTCGGACAAGATGAAGAGGAAGTTGCGAGGTTTCACGGCGCTCCAACGACCTTGTCGGCATCGATCTGGGGCGGCACGGGATAGTGCTGGCCGCGTTGACCGGAGAGGCTGCGGTTGGGCCGGGGTGCCCATTGCTGGTCGGGCAAGCCGACGAGTTGATCGTCTTGGACCCAGGCTTCGTCGCCGCCGTAGAGTTCGCCGACGAGTCGCTCGCTGAGCTGGGCCTGTAGTGCGGCGTGGTCGGGTGAGCCCGCTAGGTCGTTCAGCTCGTTGGGATCGCTTGCGAGGTCGAAGAGCTGGACGCGGTTACCCACTGGATAGTAGATCAGCTTGTGTCGCCCCGCGCGGATCATGCGGGTGGCGTTCGCCCCTTCGCCGCACTCGCCGTAGAGATAACTGCGCCGTTCCTCGCCGATCATCGATAGACCCTCGACGGTGTCGGGGATGTCGATACCCGCTAGGTCGAGCAAAGTCGGCATGACGTCCTGCCAGCCGACGAGGCGATCATCGACCGTGTGGTGCGGCACTCGTCCGTCCCGTCCTCCGAGCAAGATCATCGGCACGTTGGCCGACTGCTCGTAGTAAAGTCGCTTGGCCCAGAGGCCGTGGTTGCCGAGCATGTCGCCGTGGTCCGCCGTGAAGCAAATAATGGTATTGTCGAGCAGCCCCTCTTCGCGCAGGGTGCCAATGACCACGCGGAGTTGGTGGTCAATCTGGGTGCAGAGCGCGTAGAAGGCGCGGCGGATGCGCAGAACCTCTGGCCCCTTGAGGTGGACTTTGGCACCCTGATTGACTTTGAGCGCATAGGGCATATCGTCGAAGTCCTGTGCCCAAGTGCCGTGGTGCGGCGCGTCGATCTCAATATCGCGGTAGAGGTCGAGGTAGCTCTGCAGGGGCACCAGCGGCGGATGCGGGTGGCGGAAGGACAGGTACCAGAAGCCGGGCTTAGCCGGATTGCGCCGCTTAATCATCCGGCTCATTTGGCGCGCCGCCCAAGTGGTGGGGTGGCAGTCCTCGGGCAAGTGCCAGGGACGGAAGGAATATTCGTTGTTGCTCATGCCGTGGGCAAAGCCCATGCCCGCATGGCCTTGGTCCGCGAGGAAGAGGTCGTAGTCGTCAACAGCCCCCAAGTGCGGCCGACCCTCTTCGTCGAGGAGCACGTCGTCGAAACCAATGCGGTCGCGCTGGGGATAGACGTGGAGCTTGCCAACGGCATACGCTTGGTAGCCTGCGTCGCGGAAGGTCTGCGCCACGGTCGGCAGCTCGGGCATGGGGGCGGTCGTTTTGAAGACCCGGTCGCCGTGGGTGCGCGGCGAAGTGCCCGTCATCAGGGTGCGACGAGCGGGGATGCAGACCGGACATTCGCTATAGGCGTTGGAGAAGCGAGTGCCGCTGCGGGCTAAGGAGTCGAGGGTAGGAGTGAGAATGGCGGAATGGTTGGCTTCGCCCAAAAGGGAAGCGGACCAATGGTCGGTGGAAATCAGAAGGACGTGCGGTCTGTCGTTTGCCATCGGCATCTCTTATATGTAGCAAAGGCTAGGCGGGGCATCGGGGCTAGCCTGTGATTGATTTTTGTAACTGATGTTACGCCTTGTAGGGGCAATCCTTGTGGTTGCCCTTTTAAGAGCCCGCGGGCTGAATGCGCCGTGTAGCGTGGGCGCCCACAAGGGACGCCCCTACACCTATCGGTTCCACGCAGATGTGTAACATCAGTTTGTAAATCCGCGCTAGGCAGCTCAGGCCATCTCGTAGTCGCGCTCGGGCCGGGCCGGGTTACCCCAATGGCCAGCCGGGTCGGCGGCGTTGATCAGCACGCCTTCCTTTTCCCAAGAGTAGCCGGGGATTGCGCGCACGTCGGGGGTGCAGTAGCGCAGCGTTAGCCCGCAGCGACGGCGATCCGATTCGTTGTAGTGCGAGCTGTGCAAAAGCAGGTCGGAGTGGATCGAGACTTCGCCGGCCTTGAGTTCGACATCGACGAGCTTGCCGTAGCGCTCAACATCGTCCACTGTCTGATTGAGGACGTTGTTTTCCGCGGCGTCGCTCGGGCGGAATTCGAGTTGGCCGTGGAGATGCGAGCCCGCGACAAAGCGCATGCAGCCATTGTCGATGTCAGCGCCGTCAATGGCCAGCCAGACGGTCACCGTCTTTGAGGGCGTCAGCGGCCAGTAGCTGGCGTCTTGGTGCCAGGAGACGGTGGTGCCGTCCTTGGGCATCTTGCAGAAGTAGTGCGAGGCTAGGCCGATCAGCTCGGGGCCAAGGAGATCGTGGATGTGGGCGAGGATCTTGGGATGGTGCATGAGGTCATAGACCTTGGCGAACTTGAGATGCGCCGAGCTGAGAGTGAAGCTGCCATGGCCAGCAGCTAGGACCTTTCTCAGTTGCTCGTCGAAAAAGGCCCGGTGCTCGGCAATCTCGGCGTCGTCGAAAATGCGAAAGCCCTTGAGGTAGCCATCGCGGTTGAAAGCGGCGACCTGTTCGGTAGTGAGGGTAGTGGGGGTATCGACTGTGCTGGGATAGAAGCGCAAGTCGCGCTCCATTTCGCTCAGTTCGTCATGGGTTGGCGCGGCCTTGAAGGTGTAGTCAATCTGGTTCGTCATGGCGTCATTCTCCTCGCAGACAGGTCGCAAATAAAACGCAATTTGCTCCTTGTCTCAAGGGCGATGGGCGGGATAAGCAAGCGCAGGGTTGTGAGCAGGTGACCCTAAATATATCTTGGGCGCAAAAGGAGAAGGATTATGGAAACGAACAAAACCATTTCGCCAGAAGTAGGGACGCAGTTGCTCTTTGAGAATGAGCGGGTGCGGGTTTGGGATCTGCGATTGGCACCAGGCGAGAGCACGGGAGTGCATCGGCACGAGCACGACTACCTATACGTAGTTATTGGCGACGGCCGGTTGCAGGCGGCCGATGCAGAGGGAAATCGCGGGGAGGCTAGGGATATGCAGGATGGGGAGGTGCGGTTCAACGCGGTCGAAGGGGAGGCGGTCCACGAGGCGTTTAACGCAGGCGATGGGCCGTGGCGCAATATTATCGTCGAATTGAAAGACTGAAGCTGGTTGACTCAAGGAGAGAATATGATCCTAAGAAAATTGTTGTTCGGCCCGCCGCCCTCGGCCGGCGTTGGCGGTTCACTGGGGCTATTGCTGTTGAGAGTATCCGTCGGCGGTATGATGTTGTTCGGCCACGGCTGGGGGAAATTGACCAGCTTTGCGGAGCGTTCCTCCTCGTTTCCCGACCCCTTGGGCATTGGCTCGTCGCTGAGCATGGCCTTGGCCACCGGTGCCGAAGCGTTTTGCGCCCTAGCGGTGATTTTGGGATTCGCCACCCGCTGGGCTGCCGTGCCGCTCATGGTCACTATGGCAGTGGCCGCGCTTATCATACACGGGGACGATCCGTGGGCGAAAAAGGAATTCGCCCTGTTGTACTTTTTCCCCTTTGCCACGTTGTTTCTAACGGGCGCGGGACGCTTTTCTCTCGACGCCTTCTTCCGGCGCGGCGCACACTAAGTCCTACAGGATGTCCGGCGACTGCGGATCAATGGAGGCACCGCTGGGCCGCGTCCCCTGTGGCCGCTGCGGCATCTGGTCGTAAGACTGGTAGGCGATGTATAGGTACGGCGTCTCGACGCGGCGGTGCCCTTCGTGGCGCGAATTCATCGCCGCGTCGATAATGCCAGTCGTCAGCAAGGTGCGCTCGGGCGGATACGGGGCCTGACCCGTTTTGAAAAACTCTTGGATGTTGCGGCACAGATAGCCGAAGTGGGCAAACGGTCCCTCGTTCTGCAAGTAGAACTCCGTGGCTTGCACCTGCCCTCCTATCCGAGCGGCATAGGCGAAGTCGCCGACATAGCCGTTGAGCATCAACGTCGCCGTGCGCAAGCCGTCGCCGTGCTCCATGAGGAAAACGGCCGGCTCTTTGCAATGCTCCTCCATAGACCCATCCGGCTTTTTGGCAATCGCAGCGCAAGCGGCCTCGGCCAGCTCCCCAGACCACAGCCCCTCGTCACGGGCGCGCCACACATCGTCCCCTTCGAGGCACTGCACCCACACTACCCCCTGCTCGCCGCCGCTACGCCGCTCGACCATGCACTGCAAAGTCTCTAGCGCGTGGTACCCATACGCCTCGATGCCGCCGTAGCCAATGGATAGCGCCTCCTCAATGGGCACCTCCTTGGGGTGTTCCAGCCAAGGCGAACGCCAAGACAAGGGCAGCGACGACCCGGCCATCAGCGGGATGGCCAATTCTTCTGCCCGATCCCACATCCACTGGGCGTCCCTAAAGTCATACGCAAAATGCTTATCTGAAAACACGGGCACCGAGCGGCCGCTCTCGGCAAAGACGCCGGCGATTTGCTCAAAGAAATAGCGGCGCGGGTACATGTGGCGTCCCCGCTCGTTCCAAGGGTAGTCGCCGTGCTCGCCGATGAGCAGCACCGCATCTACGTCGAGCTTGTCGGCACCGGCTTGCAGGGCGCGGCGGATGCTGGGATAGATGGGTACCCCGTACTCTTGGGCCAAGCCCACGCCGATATCGTTTTCCAGCACGTGATCGATGTACAGGGACACTAGATCCATTTCTGGGGGCATCAGTCCCTCATCCGTGGACATGCCCTTCATAAACTTGGTGGCAATGACGTCGGCATGGGATTTGGGATGGTAGATGGTGGCGATGGCGGCTACTCTCATGGTCGAGCTCCTATAGCGAAGACGGCAAGTGTAAGGTGGTATTGTAATGTCTTGAGTCGAGTGCTGCCATGACCAGCCGAAAACGCTCAGGCCGCCCAGCATCCCTCCGTATAAGGCTCGCGGAGAAAGAGTTTTTTGCGTTGGGGACTGGCGCGTGTAATCCACTCGGACGGAATCTCCTGCGTATAGCGATGCGGCGGCCCGGCTTCTTTGAAGATGTCGATGTTGAAGATGCGATAGGGCTGGGGAGAGTCCGCGGGTTTGGCTTCGACGGCGTGGAAGATCCGAGCGTTGATATAGACCATGCTGCCCGGAGGCACTGCGAGCCGCACCTCTTTTAGCTCGCGCCCGGCCTCTGCATCGTACGCTCCGGCCAGCATGCGCTCAGGCGTGGCCTCGGCGGTTGGGGCGACGAGGTGGCTGCCGGGAATGACCTTGAGGTTGCGGTCGCCGAGTGTGAAGCCATTGGGATAGTAGAGAATTTGGACGTAGTATTTGTCGCGCTCGGCGAGGTTGACGGGGTTTTCGTGCTTCCAGTGGTGGTGGTCTTGGTGATAGGGAATGGAGCCGATGCCGCGCGGGGCGAGGTTGAGGGCGGAGTGGCAGAAGTGGTAGCTTGGGCCGATGGTGGCTTGCAGCAGCGCGGTGACAAAGGGATCGTCGATGAGGCGGTCGCCGTACGGGCCGCGGTCGTTCCAAGGGCGGACGAAATAGGATTGGGGCGCAGCGGATTTTTCGTCCAAGGCGTCGAGGTAGCCGCGCACCGAGTCGAGGCCGAGGATTTCATCGGTCAGGCTGTGCCGCGCCTCGTCTTTGAGTACGTCTGGGTAGAAGATGTAGCCGTCTTGGTGAAAGGAGTCTAAATCGGCTGCGGAGGGTGCTTGGCGGCGAAATAGTGAGTTCATGGCGATTCCTTTGAAGACGTAGGCGGCTTTTCCTCTTGCTCAAAAGAGGGCAACGCGAAGATGGCCCGCCAGCCCAGTCGGTTTAGACGCAAGTAATAAGAGGCCGTCAGTATTCCCCATAATGCATACGCGAGCGAAGTAGATAAGGCAGCGCCTCGCAGCCCCAGCTTGGGGATCAACAACAGGTTCAGGGCCACATTAATCGCCAAAGCGATACTGGGTGCCCACAGGGTCATGGAGGGGTAGCCCTCGCCCATTAGCTTGGCGTTGAACACGGCCCCGAAGCCCAAAAACAACATGCCGGGCAACAGCCAAACAAGGGGCTCGTAGGCATCTGGATATAAGGGAAAGAAAACGCTCAGCAGGAGGCGTCCGCCGAAGATCAAGACAACCGCCGAGAGCAGGGAAAAGACAAAGATTCCTTGGCCCACGCCGAAAGAGAGCCGCGTGTCGTCTTGCCCGCGCACTATTTTGGCGAGCAGGATGACCGAGGCAATGTTGGCGACGCGCTGCACCATGTCCGTAAAGTTCGTCGCCACTCCGTACATGCCCACCTCCTTCTCGCCCAAAAAGCGCTCTATCAAAAAGAGGTCGCTCTTGAGCAGCAAAAACATGAGCAACAAGCAGACCTCGCCACGCGAACCAATGCGCAGCATTTGCCCGAGCACGCGTCGCCCGCCCCACCGAAAGCGAAATCCCCGGTACAAGAATAGGGCAAAAATCGCCAAGCCCGTTATCCCTACTGCACCTACCCACACCCCCATCACCCGTTCCAACTCGAGATATCCTAGCTGGGAAAGGACTAGATTGCCGCCGAGATAGATGGCGATGAAGACTACGGGCAGCAGGGCGTAGGGCTTGAGCCGATCTTCGCCTAAAAAGACGGACAAACCCGCCCTTTGTAGCACAGTGAACGCAATCACGCAAACGCCTAACACCCATTGGATCAAGGTAATACTGGGCACGAAGACCTTTGCGAGTGCTAGGCTAAAAGGAGCCGTCAGCAACAGGAGGGCACCCAAGACGAGGCAATACAACAAGGTGTGGTTGATCGCGGCCTCTCGCTCTCGCTCTCGTCCCACGACGTAAATATTCCCCTTGCTGAGCCACTCTCCTAAGACTAGGACGCCCAGCATGACGAGCGCAGTCCATAGCTTTAGGGTGCCATAGTGCTCTGGGCCTAGCTGATCGGCTAGCAGGACCGAGTTCACAAAGCCCAAAGAAAAGACCAGAAAGGAGCAGGTTGTGTTGAGCGAGAAGCCGCGAAAAAAGTTCATCGACTACTAAAGCGGCGACGGAGATGGTTGATGCTTACCAAGTGAATACCTGGGGCATGGCGGCGAATCCGTCGAGACGGAAGAGGAAATTCATGCGCACGCTTCTTCCGTTATCAAGGCAGACTCAGCGCCACTAACTCAGCCGGCTGGTCGGCCCCGCCGGTGGGGATGGCGATGTATTGCTTACCGCCGGCCATATAGGTGATGGGCTGGCCCGAGGCGTTACGCGGCAGTTCGACTTTGCCGATCAGCGCGCCGTCGTCCGGGTCGAAGGCCCAGAGATAGGGCGCATTGGGATTGATTTTGACCTCGACGGCGTTGCCTCGGGGCGAGTTGTTGACCACGTCCCACTGCGCCTGAGTCGCGGCGAAGAGCAAGCTCTCGGTGATGATGGGGAAGTTGCGCTGTGCCCAGCCCAAGGGCGGCAAGTCGAGATGGGCAAGGCTGGGATGGTCGCGCGGGCCCTCGCCTACGGGGATCTGCCAGCGGTGTTCGCCGGTGTTGAGATCAATGGCGGTGATTCGACCGTAGGGCGGCTTGAGCAAAGGCAGGCCGCGCGGGCCATCGGGACCGAATTCTACTCCGCCGGTATAGCGGTAGGGGGCATTGGAGTCGGTGGCTTTGGTCAGGGTCAGCACGGCCGGAAACGTATAGGAAGGAATGTAGATCACGCCTTTGTGCGGATCGACGGCAGCACCGGCCCAACTCGCGCCGCCGATAATGCCGGGAACGAGGATCGTCCCCTTCTTCTCCATGCTCTCCATGGTCTGCGCTACGTAGAGCGGGCCGTAGCTATAGTCGTCGGCAATGGTCTTGGCCATCTGGTGCAGAGTCGGCGTAAAGTCGATCAGGTCGTCCTCGGTCAGGCCTTGGCGCTCAAAGGCGGCCGGCTTGCTGGGAATGGGTTGGGTGGGCGAGGACTTTTCGCCGGGAATGTTGGATTGCGGTACGGGTTTTTCCTCGATGGGCCAGATTGGCTCGCCCGTCTGGCGGTCGAAGACAAAGCAGAAGCCTTGTTTGGTGACTTGGGCCACGGCTTTGATTTCTTGGCCTCCGACGTTGATATCGACGAGGTTGGGCGCAGCCGGCAGATCGTAGTCCCACATCCCGTGGTGGGTGGTCTGGAAGTGCCAGACGCGCTCGCCCGTAGCGGCGTCGAGGCAGACGAGGCTTTCGGCGAAGAGGTTGTCGCCGGGACGGTGCCCGCCGTAATAGTCGTTAGTCGGGGTGCTGACCGGCAAATAGACGTAGCCCAATTCGGGATCGGCGCTCATTAGGGTCCAGACGTTGGTGTTGCCGGTGTTTTTCCACGAGCCGTCTTCCCAAGTCTCGTTGCCGAAGGCACCCTCCTGGGGGATGGTTTCAAAGACCCACTTCTGGGCACCAGTGCGCACATCGAAGCCGCGCACATCGCCTGGGGGCATGGTCTCGTCCGGCGGGCGACCAACGGCAAAGGCGTCGAGGACCACCGCGCCGACGACGGCGATGTCGCCGCAGATGACCGGCGGCGAGGTGACCGCGTAGAGTTCGCGTTCGATTGGCCGGCGCAGACCCTTGGTCAAATCCACGCGACCGTTGTCGCCAAAGCTCTGGATGGGTTGGCCGGTATCGGCGTTGAGGGCAATGAGATAGGCGTCGCCGGTGCCAAAGAGGATGCGCCGGTCATCGCCATCCTCCCAATAGGAAACGCCTCGGTGGACTAGGCCGACGTTGGCTGGCGTGCCCGACCTCCAGGTGCCCGGGTCGTAGGTCCAGATTGTTTTACCGCTTGTGGCGTCGAGGGCGACGACTAGGTTGAGCGAGGTGCTGACGTAGAGTCTGTCGCCGACTTGGAGCGGCGTGCCCTCAAAGACCATGGTCCAGATTTCTGGATGGGCGTCGAGGATGGGCTGGTCGGCCGAGGCCCAAGTCCAGGCGATTTCTAGCTGGGCGAAATTAGTGGCGTTGATCTGGTCGAACGGGGCGTATTTGGTGCTAGCCGTCGTCGCGCCGTACGAACGCCACTCGCCGGTGGAATCGGCCAGCAGCGGTGAAGCGAGCAGCGCGAGGGCAAGGAGCAGGGAACCCGTCATGGCGTATCTCCTCGTGGATGCGATATAGCGATAGTATAGACCTTTATGGACGAGGGCCGCCAGAGCGCGGTGAAGCAGACCGCTTCTCAGGCGCAGAGCGGATCGGGCATCAAGACCAGACGTAGATCTCGTCGTCGTCCGGAGACATGGCGAAGAAAATGGCCAGCACCGCCCGAGGCTGCTCGCCGATGACGGCGGGCACCTCGTGGATGTTTTCGCTAAAAAAGAAATAGAGGTCCCCGGGTTCGAGTTGGACCTGGACGCGCTCGATGCCCTCGCGGGCGACGTAGGCAGCGAATTCCTCGCGTCCCAGATGCGCTGTCAGCTCGGGGCGAAAGGGACAGTTGTACAGGTACGGCTCACCCGTGCCACCTTCCTTGGTGCTATTCTGAAAGCAAAGCACCCCAGCAAACTGGTGTTTGAAACGCGAAATCTGATATTCGAAAGCCTTCGTGCGCTTGGCGACGGAGTCGTAGTGCGGGCCGTGGCCGGTTTCCCGGTGATAGACGCGGAAGATGGCCGGGCCGTAGAGGCGGCCGTCCGGTTCGCGAGCGGTTTTGACTTCCTTACTGGGCGCTAGCTGGGAAAGAGCGTCGTACATAGTGCGGACCGGATCGTCATAGCCGTTGAAAAGGGTCTCGAACAACGCCAGTGTCGCCGCAGAGTGGGCGTGGAACTTTTCGCGGTCGCCGCGGTGGTGGCCAAAACTAGTGCCAATATCGACGCGACGCGCTTGGCCGTCACCAACCTCGTGGGGGTCGTAGAGCAGGCTGCGCTCGTAGAAGCGCCGCATCAGCGCCCGGCAATGGGCAGGGTTGTAGTGCTGGCGCAGCACAAGGGCCGGGACCTCGCCGCGCGCTAAGGCCATCAGCGGCTCGGGGTACTGGGCGAGGATCTCGGGGATGGGGGCTTCAAATGGGGTCCATATTTGAGAGGTTGTCATGGCAGAAAATTTAATATGCGTCGCTGGCTGAGTCCACATGGACTATCCGCACTACCATCGCGAACGAGTCGGCGCGACGCTGGCGAGCGTGGCGCTGGCGTGGGTACTCAAGCAGCAGGAGGTAACATCGCTATTGGTGGGGGCGCGGAATCTGGCTGAACTCACACGCAACCTGCCGGCGCTGGCGCTGGATTTGGACGCGGCGACCATGGCCGAGCTGGAGCGGCTGACCGAGCCGGTCAAAGAGGCGCTCGGGCGCAATCTGGATATGTGGTCTGCGGAGTCGCGAATGCGGTGAAGCGGACGTCAGTACGCCAGCCCGATCAGACGCACGGTATCGAATCCTACAAAGTGTTCACACTTCAGCCTGAGAATGGCGCGATTGCTTTACTGCGCAGATAATCGACGTTCATCTCAATTCCCAAGCCGGGACGGTTGGACAGATGTAGGCAGCCGTCTCTGACATCCAACGGATGGTCGATCAGCACATCATAAGCGTTGAGCTTGGCGCGACTGGTCTCTAATTTGTAGAAATTGGGGACTGTCATCATCGTATGCGCCCCAGCCAGCACATTGATGGGACCGCTTGCATCGTGTGGCGAGATCGGCACGTAGTACGCCTCCGCCTGCGTCGCAATCTTCTTCAACTCTGAAATACCACCCGCCCACGTCACATCTGGCATGATATAGTCCGCGAGTTCATTTTCAAGGACTGGCACGAACTCATAGCGGGTCTGGAGCCGCTCACCGACGCAGATTGGCACGCTGACGTTCTGTCTGACCTGCTTCAATGCGTGGTAGCTTTCAACGGGGACCGGCTCTTCAAACCATCCGATGTTGTAAGGTTCCAACCTTTTCGCGAGCCGAATCGCTGTTGCTACATCAAACCGACCGTGACAGTCGATGAGAATTTGAATGTCAGGTCCGACCGCCTCTCGGATTGCAGCGATCACATTTGCGCCCTGTTCCTCTCCTGCGGCATCCATCTGCCCACTCAAATAGCCGTTGGCTTCTTCCGGATGGTGAGGGAACGGATCGGTTTTCAACGCGGTATGACCTGTTTCTGCAATCGCTTTGCAATGCGCTGCTATGCTCTCTGGATCTTTCCCACCCCCTGGATGGGTGTAAAGAGCTATCGAGTCCCGAACGGGTCCCCCGCCAACCAGTTCATAGATTGGTAATCCCAACTGCTTACCGCGAATATCCCACAACGCGATATCAATAGCACTGACGATATTTGAGGTGGCTCCCCGTGTCCCCATGTAGGTGAACGCTCGGAAAACCTTGTTCCATATCGTCTCAATGCGTGTTGCGTCATCGCCTTCAATTAGACTGCTGGTTTGTGCAAGCATGGCACAGACTGCTCTATTTGCTACTGGGCTGGTGCCGGTAATTTCGCCCCACCCTGTGATCCCTTCGTCTGTTGAGACTTGAACGAAGACATACTCTCGTTCTCTGTTGGGGCGGTCACCGGCGGTATCTAGGTAAGGCGCTGGTGATTTAACGAGCCACGGAGCGACTCCAGTTATCTTCATCGTTTAACTCCTGTTTTCTAATGACATTGGTTCATGTAAGAAGAAGCTACAAAGCCTCCGCGAATTAACGCGAATCTACGGAAAAAAAGAGAAAGACTAAAGATGGGCAACTCGCGAATGCGGTGAAGCGGGCGTCAGTACGCCAGCCCGATCAGACGCACGGCATTGTCCTCACCGGTCTGAGCGCCCAGATCAATGCGGCAGAGGTAGATCCCCGGCGGCACGACCGCGCCCTGTATATCAACTCCATCCCACAAATAGGATCGCAAACTGCCCGCCGATGACGGGCTCAGCCGCGCCACTTGGTGCCCGCTCAGGTCGAAGATGTCCACTCGCGGTGCGGGCGCGGCGACCTTCAAGACGGCAAAGCGGATCGCGACCCGGTCGTTGATCCCGTCGCCATTGGGGGTGAAGACCGGTGGGTCTATCGCGAGGTCGTCGATGAGCCAGCGGCTGCCAGTCAGTTCGGGCAAGAGCACGATATTGGCGCGACGGGTCATGGCCTCCACCGATTGCCACAGACTCGGTCGCTCGTTGGTGCCGAGGTCGAGGGCGAAGAGGGCGGCGTTTTGCAGGACGCGGGTAGTAAAGCTGACTTCGAGCGAGTCGGCGGCGATCACCTCTGGCAGGGCGATGAAGAGCGAGTCGCCCCGCGTTTCCACCGCCACGGGATCGATGGGTGCTGCTCCCGCGCTAACCTCGACACCAGCCTCGAGGTCGACCGGCCCAGGCAGGGTAAAGCGCAAGAGGTCGAAGCCGCTGTCTGCGGGCAGCGCGCGCGTCGCCAAGGTGTAGGTGAAGCGGGTGGCCTCGTTGGGGTGTGCCTCGCGCGGCTCGATGCGGCCCAGGGCCTCCTGCACCAAAGCCTCCTCAAACTCGATCGCTAGCGAGTGGACCGTCGGCGCGAACTCGGGATCGTCGCTAGCGAAGATCAGTTCCAATTGCACAAAACGGCGCGGACTCTCCGACTTGAAGGGATCATCCGAAGACTGGTACTCGCTGCTCCACGCGCCCCAGTCCTCGCCCACCACCAAGGCGGTGTCGATGGGACCTTTGAGAACCTTGGGAAGACTATTGTATTTCTCCTCGGTGACCTCGTCCCCCTTCTTGTCGTAGAAGGTGTATTGCTCGCTGAGCGCGTTGCCCGAGCGCGAGCGCAATTGGATGCGGGTGTCGGCGGGTAGCTCGGCGTCCCAGGAGAGTGCGTTGATGACCTTGGGGCGGCCGTCTGCAGCACCCAGATCGATAAAATCGGATCGCAGCACGACCTCGGCGGGATAGCCGGGTGAGAAGACCATGAACTCCCCCCACTTGGCTTGGCCCCAGCCGCTATCGGTGACGCCGTGCCAGAACAAATAGCGCATTTTGCGCGGTCTGAAGAGATAGCGGATATAGCGCAGGCGGTCGGTGCCGGGGTTGAGGTGGGTGAGCAGTTCGGCGTAGTCGAAGGGCTCCGCCACCGGCAGGCCGCTGCCCAGGGCGCGGGTGCCGTCCGAAAAGAGGATGGTGTGGCCGGGACCGGTGCCGCCGACGCCAAAGCCCAGAGTGCCCTCCTGCTGGCGCATCGAATAGATAAACATCTCGTCGACGAAAAACACCGCACCCAAGTCGACTCCGAACCACACGCCATTGGCCTTCCAACCCAGTTCGCCAACGCCTGAGGAAATGGAGTTGTTGGTGTTGAGATTAGCGTCGAACAGGTTGGCGGTGGCAGTGGCGCGGGCACCGTCGGTGAAGGAGCCGCGCCGGTCGGTGCCGATGGCGATATTGTCACCGATGCCGATGACCTCGATCTCGGCGAGGGCCCCGTCCGCGCTCTGTTCCTCGACCATGATACTGATGTACTGGATGAGTTGGTAGTGGTCGCGGCGATCCGGCTCTACCTGCAGGCCGGCGTCAATCACCAAGGTGCTGTCGTTGCCGGGAAATCCGAGGGGTATGGCGATGGAGGTCGCCTCATTAGGTCGGGTGGTGCGATAGACCGAGCGAAAAAGAAAGACGTCTTGGGTCGCGACGATGCGCACGCCGGTATTGACCAGCACGGTAAACTGCCTGAAGGGACGGGCCCCTTCCCGGTCGGGAAAGATCAGGCGGATTTCGCGAGCGAGGACGGCGCGCCCTAGGTCGATGGTGATAAACCAGTCTTCGGGGGCCGCACCGGGATCGGGCTGCCAGAAGGTCTCGTGATCGCCGTCGATGGCCAGCGCGACCGTCTCCGGGCTGGAGCCCACTTCCCAGATGCCACCGAAAACCGAGTCGCCGCGCTGTTTGGTCTCGTGCGCGAACAGGTGGGCGTCCTGTACCGCGTTGATATCCTTGCGGAATTTGACCAGTTGTAATTGTCCCTCGGTCCCGACCTGCGTCAGGCCGAAGGGTTTTTCCCAGGTCGCCCATTCTGCGGCGCTGTCGAAGACCAGTTGGTCGGCGCAGACCGGGACCGCGCACAGCAGTAAGGCGCAGATGGCGAAGTGCTTGCTCGACATAGCCATTACCTCTTAGTAGGCGATACCCAGAGGGAGGATCTGTGCCGAGGTGGCAAATTCGGCATTGGGGGCGACACTCAGGAGGTAAACGCCGGGCGGTAGCAGCTCGCCGCGCTCGTTGCGGCCGTCCCATTCGGTTTCCTGCGGGCCAGCGGCCTGCCGCCCGGCGTCAATACGGGCCAGCCTGCGGCCGTCGAGGGCGTAGATCTCCAGCACTACTGGCACCAATTCGGGCAGGCGAAAAAGCGTGTAGCGGATCTGCAGGCGATCGTGGACGCCGTCGCCGTTGGGGGTCAGCACCGGGGTCGAAACGCTCAGTTCCTGGACCACGCTGGAGACAGAGTCCGCCGTCCCTAGCACGTGCAGGCTATTGGTCGATAGCGCTTGGCCGGCGTCACCGCCGACGACCGGCTGTGGCAAGACCTCGCGCTCACTGTCGGAAACCTCGCCGGTAAACGTGGTGGCGAAGGAGAATAGCGCGGTTGAGAACAACAGGCGCAGCGGCGGGTTGTCGGCGCGGGTGACGCGGGTGGGCAGGCGGACGAGCAAGCCGTCTGCTGACTCGATAATCTCGGCGGGTGCGACTGTTGCGAGCGGTTGGCCCATTTCTAAGCCGGCGAAGCGGGTGCGGCTGCCAGTGCGGATGCGCAGCACGTCGAAGCCCGGGACGTCAACCTGCGAAAAATCGGCCCGCAGGTCGTAAACGAAGTCGGTCTCTTGCCCTAGGGCGACCTCGGTGAAACCGCGCGCCGGTTGCGGGTCGGTGCGCAGGGCGACCTCGCCGATAATGTCGCCAGCCAAAAGCGGGGCGGTCTCGATCCACAGCGAGTCGAGGCGGACGAAATCGTCGAAGGACCGGCTTTCGAGCGCAATCCGCAATTGCAAATAAGAACCGCTGCGCAGGTTGAGCGGCAAGCCCGGTTGGGTGAAGGGCACGGACCAGAAAGTCCAGTTCTCGTCGTCGTAGCTAACGGAGGCGCGCAGGCCGGGGCGAGGTTCCAAGGTGACGATGGGTGCCTCGAGGTTGGGACGGAACTGGCGGGTGCGTAGCTGGTTTTCATAGCGCTCGCGCGAGACGACGCGTTCAAAACCCGTCTCCATGTACTCGTGGTAAACGGCGGGATCCCCGTCGCGGCCGGTGCGCACCTCGATCTTGACTTCGACCGCTGCGTCGGGCGTCTCCACGGGCGTTCCGTCGACCATGCGCAAAGACGTGGTCCGCCAGAACAGCCGCCCAAAGTTCACCGACTGGCCGAGGTCGGTGATGCTGGTTTTGTAGATGGCCTTGCGGGGCACGCCCTCGGCGAAGAGCTCGAACTCGGCAATGGTGCCGGGCGGGGCGTCCCGGTATTGGCCGCGGACAAAGGAGGCGAGGAAGTCCTCGTCGAGGACCGAAACCTGCCGCCGATAGCGCACGAAGCGCACGTAGCGGCGGGGGAAGGGGATGGCGACGCGCGGCTCGAAATTCTCGTCGACGTCGGCGATGATATGTGAGAGAGGCTCCAGCGTGCCTTCGACGACGGGCCGCTCGGATTCGCTGGCAATCGACACGTCGTAGCCGGGAATTGCGTCGGTCTTGAGGGGCGTGCCGTCGGAGCGAAAGCCCTGGCTGGGAGTGGTAAAGCCGAAGGAGATGGCCGGCACGGCAACGGCCAGATCCATCGTGTAAACTTCGCGTTCAAGTGGCACGGCGCGGGGCGGGTAATAGGTGGCGTCGTCGCCGTCGATAAGCAGGCTGCCGCTGGGGGCAGCCAGGCCATCGCTCCACTTCCAGGTGCGCGGAGTCTCACCATCGACATAGCCGAGGACGATATCGCTGGGGTCACGCCAGAAAACCCAGTTGTCGAGGTGGGAAAAAACCGTTTTTTCAGGCGTCAGGTAGATGGGCTGGATGGAGCCGGGCGCGGTGACGAAGTCGATGAACAGACGCGTGGTGTCGCTTTCGCTCCACGACAGGCCAGCACCGCCCAGCTTCCACGCCGAGATCTGGGCGGGTGCCGGCTGTGCCATCACCAACGCGAATAACAATACGCGGCCGAATGAGGACTGTTTTAGAGACATAGAGACTCTTTCAATACGCAACGCATAATAAATAACAATTATACGGCGCAAAGCGAATCCTACTCGTCTTCTCCGTCCTCTATCGCCTCAATGTCAAACGCCGCCGCGATCAACGCCCGCGTGTAGGGCTCTTGTGGCGCAGTGAAAACCTCCTGCGTCGGTCCCTGTTCGACTACCAACCCCTCCTTCATCACAATCAGCTCGCTCGCCAAGGCGCGGACCACCTTCAAATCGTGACTGATGAACAAATACGCTAGGCCGTGGCGCTCTTGTAGTTGCAGCAGCAGTTCGACGATTTGGGCCTGTACCGTTTTGTCCAAGGCGCTGGTTGGTTCGTCGAGGACCACAAAGCGCGGCTTGAGGGCCATGGCGCGGGCGATGGCGATGCGCTGGCGCTGGCCGCCGGAGAACTCGTGCGGGTAGCGGTCCATGGTCAACGGGTCCAGGTCGACTTCGGCCATGGCCTCGGCTACTAGCTGCCGGCGCTGATGGTAGTCGCCGCCGATTGCGTGAATCAGCAGGCCCTCCTCGATAATCTGAAAAGCCGACAGCCGCGGGCTCAGCGAAGCGAAAGGATCCTGGAAGACGATTTGCATCTGCCGCCGCAGCGGACGGATCTCCTTCTGACGCCAGCCCTGGATATCGCGGCCGTCGAATTCGATGGGTCCTTCGCTGGCCATCAGCCGCAAGAGCGCCTGCCCCAAGGTGGTCTTGCCCGAACCGGATTCGCCGACGATGCCGACGGTCTGCCCCGCGCGGATGCTGAGTGAAATTCCATCGACTGCTTTTACATGGCCCACGGTGCGGCGCAGCAGACCGCGCTTGATGGGAAAGTGGACCTTGAGGTTGTCGGTGTGGATGACTTCGGGCGCAGTCTCGTCAATCGGAGCCGGTTCGCCCTCGGGCTCGGCAGCTAGGAGCGTGCGGGTATAGGGGTGTTGCGGAGCGGTGAAGAGAGACTCGGTGGTATTGTGTTCGACGATCTCGCCGTCGCTCATCACATAGACGCGGTCGGCCATGTGGCGGACGATGCCCAGATCGTGGGTGATTAGCAGAATCGCCATGCCCAACCGGGCCTGAAGGTCTTTGAGCAACGCGAGAATCTGCGCCTGTATGGTCACATCGAGTGCCGTAGTCGGCTCGTCGGCAATGAGCAGGTCGGGCTCGTTGGCCAAGGCCATGGCGATCATCACCCGCTGGCGCTGACCACCCGAAAGCTGATGCGGCCAAGCGTCTAAGCGCTCCTCGACATCGGGGAGGCCGACCAGCCCTAAAAGCTCCATAGCCCGGTCGCGCGCTTCCACACGGCTTAGACCCCGATGCAGTATGAGCGTTTCACACAGTTGCTTTTCGATGGAGTGCAGCGGGTTGAGCGAGGTCATCGGCTCTTGAAAAACCATCGCCACGCGGTCGCCGCGCAGTTCCTGCAACCGCGCCGACGCAGCGCCCAACAATTCTTCACCGTCAAATCGAACGCTGCCGTGGGGATGACTGGCGCGCGGATAGGGCAACAGTTGCAGCACCGAGAGCGCAGTCACCGACTTGCCCGAGCCGGATTCGCCGACCAGCGCCACGGTCTCGCCGCGCTCGATGTGCAGCGAAGCACTGCGCACGGCCTCGACAGCTTCTCCCTCGACGTGGAAGCGCACGCCTAAGTTTTCGATGGCCAGCAGGCTCATGCGCCATCCTCCCCGGCGTAGGTTTTGCGCGGATCAAACGCGTCGCGCACCGCCTCGCCGATAAAGACCAACAGCGACAGCATCACCGCCAGTGCTAAAAAAGCCGTAAAGCCCAGCCACGGCGCTTGGAGATTGCGCTTGCCTTGGTTGAGCAACTCGCCCAGCGACGGCGAGCCGGGCGGCAGGCCAAAGCCGAGGAAGTCGAGCGAGGTCAGCACCGCTACCGAGCCGGTGAGCACAAAGGGCAAAAAGGTCAGGGTCGAGACCATGGCGTTGGGCAGCACGTGCCGCCACATGATGCGGCGGTCGCCTTGACCGAGCGCGCGGGCCGCTTTGACAAAGTCGAAGTTGCGCGCGCGCAAGAATTCGGCGCGCACCACCCCGACCAAGCCCATCCAGCGAAACAGCAGCAACAAGCCGAGCAACCACCAGAAATTCGGCTCCACCACGCTGGCGAGGATGATCAGCAGGTAGAGCAGCGGCAAGCCCTGCCAGATCTCGATAAAGCGCTGGAAGAGCAGATCCACCCAGCCGCCGAAATATCCCTGCACCGCGCCCGCGGCAATGCCGACCACCGCGCTGAACAGCGTCAGCAGCAGGCCGAAGAGCACGGAGATGCGGTAGCCGTAGAGCACGCGCGCCACTACGTCGCGCGCTTGGTCGTCCGTGCCGAGCCAGTTTTCAGCGTCGGGCGGGGAAGGAGCCGGCTGCTTGAGGTCGTAGTTGACGGTGTCGTAGCTATAGGACACCAGCGGCCACCAGATCCAGCCCTTTTCCTCGATTAGCTCCACGACGAAGGGGTCGCGGTATTCGGCCTCGGTCTCAAAATCGCCGCCAAAAGTCGTTTCGGGATACGTCGCCAAGACCGGGAAGTAATAGCTGCCATCGAACCGAACGACCAGCGGGCGGTCGTTGGCGATGAACTCGGCCGGCAAGCTCAAGGCGAAGAGGCTCCAGAAAAGCCAAAAACTCCAAAAACCGCGTCGATTGCGGCGGAAATTGGCCAACCGCCGTTGATTGAGCCGCGACAACTGCAAGCCCAGCAAGCGCGTCGGAGGAGGCGGTGGGGCGGATACAGCGCTCATGACTCGCGGCTTTCAAAGTCGATGCGGCGATCGACTAGCGTATAGGTCAGATCGCCCACCAACTGCATCAGCAAACCCAGCAACGTGAAGAAATACAGCGTGGCAAACATCACCGGGTAATCGCGGCCAATCGCCGCCTCATAGCCCAGCAAACCCAACCCGTCCAACGAAAAGATGATTTCCGTCAGTAGTGCACCGGTGAAGAAGATATCGACAAAAGCACTGGGAAAGCCGGCGATGACGATCAGCATGGCGTTGCGGAAGACGTGGCCGTAGAGCACCCGGGTTTCGCTCAGGCCCTTGGCGCGGGCGGTAGTGACGTAGAGCTTGTTGATCTCGTCTAGGAAGGAATTTTTGGTCAGCAAGGTCAGCCCGGCAAAGCCGCCGATGACCATCGCCGCAACCGGCAGCGCTAAGTGCCAGAAGTAGTCGGCGATCTTGGCCAAGAGGCCCAGTTCATCCCAATTAGACGAGGTCAGGCCGCGCAATGGAAACCAGTCGAGGTAATGCCCACCGGCAAAAACCACGATCAGCAAGATGGCAAAGAGGAAACTGGGGATGGCGTAGCCGACGATGACCAGCCCCGAGGTCCAGACATCAAACCGCGAGCCATCGCGCACGGCTTTGGCGATCCCAAGGGGAATGGAAATAAAATAGACCAGCAGCGTGGTCCACAGCCCCAGCGAAATCGACACCGGCAGCTTCTCTTTGACCAAGTCGACGACCCGTTGATCGCGGTAAAAGCTCTCGCCAAAGTCGAAGCGCACGTACTGGCCGATCATCTGCAAGAAGCGCTCGTGTACCGGCTTGTCGAAACCGTACATGCGTTCGAGCTCGGCAATCAACTCGGGGTCGAGCCCTTGGGCACCGCGATATTTGCTGCTGATCTCGCCGCCCGGCGTCGCGTCGGTGTCGAGGGTCTCGCCCATGCCCGAGCCGCTGACCCGCTCGGTGGCGTCCGTGCCAAAGCCCTGAATCACCGCGATGGTGCGCTCGACCGGGCCGCCCGGTGCCGCCTGGATGATGAGGAAGTTGATGGTCATGATGCCGAAGAGCGTCGGCACCATCAACAGCAGGCGGCGGAGGATGTAAGCGCCCATAAAAGTGGGCTAACGGCCCTGTTCCAGCCGCGCCGCCTTCTCGGCGTCGTACCACCAAGTGTAGGGCATGACGAAGTAGTCGCCGGTGTAGGGGGCGGAGATTGCGGGTTTGCCGAACTTGTCCCAGTGGACCACGCGGAACTTGTCGCTGTACCAATGCGGGATGGTGTAGTGCCCCCACAGCAATACCCGGTCCAGTGCCCGGGTCGTCGCCACCAGTTCGGCGCGGCTGGGGGCCTGAATCAATCGTTCGACTAGCTCATCGACGACCGGGTCTTTGATGCCAGCGACATTGCCGCTGCCCGGCTCGTCTGCGGTGGTGCTGGTCCAGTTATTGCGCTGCTCATTGCCGGGACTGTGGCTCTGGCCTCGGACCAGTGAGATGATGTCGTAGTCAAAGGCTTGGACCCTGTTTTGATACTGAGTCCGATCGACAGTGCGGATCGTCGCTTTGACGCCGAGGCGTTCGAGGTTGGGGAGCATCGGTGCGACAATGCGTTCCCACGACGAGCTGGAGAGCAAGAATTCGATTTCCATAACCTCGCCGGTCTCACCGTGGGTCAGGACATCATCGACAACTACCCAGCCCGCTGCTTGCAACAGCCTTTTGGCGCGGCGCAGGTTTTGGCGGAGCTGGCCCGAGTCGTCGTTGGTGGGTAGTTGAAACTCAGTGGTGAATACCTCGTCGGGGATGCGGTCCCGGTACTCTTCTATAATTTCCAACTCCCGACCCGAAGGCAGCCCCGCAGAGGCCAATTCCGAATTGGCGAAGTAGCTGTTGCTACGGGTGTAGAGGCCGTAGAACAAATTCTTGTTGGTCCACTCAAAGTCAAAGGCGTAGCCGAGGGCTTGCCGCACCCGGGGATCTGCAAATTTGGCGCGGCGCGTGTTGAACCAAAAAGCCTGCATACCAGCGGCGCGCTTATGGGGCAGTGGATCCTTGACCAGCTTGCCAGTAGCTACGGCTTCTCCCTCGTAGGCCGTTGACCAGTCCTTGGACGAATTTTCGCGGCGGTAGTCGAATTCACCAGCCTTGAGCGCCTCGATGGCCACGGTCTGGTCGCGATAGTAGTCGAAGTGGATGCGGTCAAAGTTGAAGCGGCCCTTGTTGACGGGCAGGTCGCGGCCCCAGTAGTCATCAACGCGCTCGTAGGTAATCGAGCGCCCGGCCTCGACCGCAGCGATTCGGTAGGGACCGCTACCCAGCGGCGGGTCGAGTGTGGTTTCCTCAAAGTTGCGGTCCTCCCAGTAGTGTTTGGGCAGGATAGCCATCTGGCCGGCGATCAGCGGCAGTTCTTTGTTGGTCTCTCCACTCAAGATCAACCGGACCTGGCGCGCTCCGACTTTTTCGGCTGTCTCGATGGCCGCAAAATAGTTGCGGAATCTGGGATGCCCCTTGGTCTTATAGGTTTCCAGGGTGAAGATCACGTCCTCGGGGGTTATGGGCTTGCCGTCGTGCCAGCGCGCTTCCGGCCGCAGGGTGTAGAGCACCCAAGAGTTATCGGGAGGAACTTCGATGCGCTCGACGAGGCGGCCGTATCCGGTGGCGATTTCGTCTTCGGCGCTTTCAGTGAGGGTGTCGTAGATCAAGCTACCTAGGCGCGGCGGCTCAAGGCCCTTGAGGATATAGGGATTGAGGCTGTCAAAGGTGCCGATCCAACCTAAGCGCAGCGTACCGCCCTTCGGAGCGTCGGGATTGGCATATTCAAAATGGGTAAAGTCAGGGCCGTATTTGAGCTCGCCGTAGAGGGAGATGCCGTGGCCGACGTAGTTGTCGGCATAGACGGGAAACGCCGTCAGGAAGGCGATTAGAGCGAGTGCGATGTGCATAGTCAACTTTCTGTCAATGGACGATTCAAGCCGCTACATTCATGACAATCATTCGGCTCCTAACCGCGCCGCTTTTTCCGCGTCCCACCACCACGTGTCGGGAAAGCCCAGCCCATTAGGCGCTGGCTTGGGCATCCGCCCGAATTTGTTCCAGTAGGCCAAGCGATAGGAGCGGCTGTGTGAGTCGGGAATTACGTAGTGGTTCCAGAGCAAGATGCGGTCGAGGGCATGGGTTATCGCGACCTGCGTTGGACGGTCGGGAGCAGCGATCTGGCGCTCGATCAGTTCGTCGATGACCGGATCGGCAATGCCGACGTAATTGCGACTGCCCGCAGATTGTGCCGCCGCACTCGACCAGAAGTTGCGCTGCTCATTGCCTGGGCTCAAGGTCTGGCGCCAAGAAGCGACGATGATGTCGAAGTCAAAGTCCTGGACGCGGTTTTGGTACTGCGCCGCGTCAACCGTGCGGATGGTCGCCTCAATGCCGAGGCGTTCGAGGTTTTGCACGAGGGGGCTGAGGACGCGCTCGTACGACGAGGACCCGAGCAAGAATTCAAAGCGCATTACCTCGCCAGTCCCAGCGTGCGTCAGCTTGCCATCGACCACGGTCCAGCCGGCTTTGGTGAGCAGTTTTTTAGCCGTGCGCAGGTTTTGCCGAAGCTGGCCCGAGCCGTTGGTAGCCGGCGGCGCATAGACAGTGGTAAACACCTCGTCCGGTATCCGCCCCCTGTATGCTTCCAAGATTTCCAACTCCTGCCCCGTAGGCAGCCCCGACGACCCGAGATCTGAATTGCCCCAATAGCTATTACTGCGGGTGAGGAGGCCGTAGAACAGGTTCTTGTTGGTCCATTCAAAGTCATAGGCATAGGCGAGCGCTTGCCGCACCTTGGGGTCTTTGAACTTGTCGCGCCGAGTGTTGAACGCAAAGCCCGACATGCCGCGGATGAGCTGGTGCGGAATCTGCACCTTGATCATCCGTCCCTCGGTGATCGGCGCAAAGTCCTCGTAGTCAGTGGCCCATTCCTTGGAATCGCTCAACAGGCGATAGTCGTACTCCCCCGTCTTGAAGGCTTCGATGGCCACGGTCTGGTCGCGGTAGTACTCGTAGCGAATGCGGTCGAAGTTGTGGCGGCCCTTGTGCACGGGCAGGTCGCGCGCCCAGTAGTCATCGACGCGCTCGTAGGTAATCGAGCGGCCCGGTTCGAACTCGGCGATCTTGTACGGGCCGCTACCCAAAGGCGGCTCAAGCGTGGTAGCGGCGAATTCGCGTCCCTCCCAATAGTGCTTGGGCAATACGCGCAACTGGCCGATGATCAGCGGCATTTCGCGGTTGGTGCCCTCTTTGAACTCGAATCTCACTTGGCGCTCGTCGAGGGCGAAGACGGTATCGACGTCGGCGTAGAAGGTGCGAAAGAACGGGATACCCTTGGTGGTGAGGATTTTGAAGCTGAAGATCACATCGGCCGCGGTCACGGGGACGCCATCGTGCCAGCGCGCTTCGGGGTGGAGCTCGAAGACGATCCAAGAGCGATCCTCCGGCATCTGCATCTGCGCGGCGAGCTGGCCGTATTCGGTGAACGGCTCGTCCTTGGACTTGGTGCAGAGCCGGTTGTAGAGCATCAGCGAACCGTAGGCCGCGACGCCCTTGAGGGTGAAGGGATTGAGGTTGTCGTACGTGCCGATGGCGGCGAGGCGGATTTCGCCGCCTTTGGGGGCGTCGGGATTGACGTAGTCGAAGTGGGTAAAATCAGGCCCGTACTTGGGGTCGCCGTAGAGCGTGAAGGCGTGGGCGCGGAGAACGGAACTGTCCGCGGCATGGGCTACCGAGGCAAGGATAAAGCATAGAACTAGCGAGCGCATGATCCGCATGAAAATCGTCGTTTCGTTTAGTGTGGGGGAGATAAAACGGAGAATCCGTAGTGTGGGGAGATAAAACGGAGAATCCGTAGTGTGGGGAGATAAAACGGAGAATCCGCGTACGTAGATACAAAATTAAACTAGAAAAGGTATTTACGGCCACCGACACTGGTTGGCCGCAGTGCGGGCCTTGTCTATCTTGCTGACATATAATCCGCTACACGAGGAGGTCTGCCGATGCTGACGCCCAAACAAAAAGAACACTTTGACGTCTTTGGCTTTCTCTGTCTGCGCCAAGCGTTTTCCCCGAGCGAGATGGCCGAGATTACCCAGGCCGCCGACCAAGTGTGGCGCGAGGACCGAGGTGGCCAACCCGACGACGGCCAGCACCAGGGCCTTGCGCCTTTTGCCGAGCACAACCCCCGGCTTTTGGACTTAGCCGAAGACGACCGCATTTTCCAGGTGGCCGCCGATCTCTTAGGACCCGATTTCCTATGGTCGGGATCGGAGGGCAACAAGGAGGGGCGTACCGAGAAGGGGGAACACAACTGGCATGCGGATCGGCCAGGAGCCGCAGAAGCCGAGTATCGGCGGCTCAAGGTGATGCTCTACCTGACGCCCACCACCAAAGAGCAGGGTGCGCTGCGGGTGATTCCCGGTTCGCACCGCATGCCCTTCCACGAGTGGTTGTGGCCTTTACAATCCCACCACTTCAAGGACGGCACGACCGGCGACAGCTTTGGGGCGAGGGGCGAGGATATCCCTTTCTGCGCAGTGGAGACCATGCCCGGCGACGTGGTCTTTTTCCACCACAGCCTCTTTCACGCGGCCTACGGCAAGTTTCCCGAGCGGCGCTACATCGCCTTCAAGTTCGTCACCCGGCCCAACACCGAGGCCAAGCTACGGTCCATGCAGCACTACGCAGCCGGGGCCTTCGACGTCGATCCGGCACTCCTAGCAAGGCCCCGGCTGCGCTCCATTGCAGAGGATTTGATCGCCTTGGGCCAACAGGCGAAGGCTTTAACAGGTCAATAGAGGCATCTTAGACATTGACAGAGTTCGCCCGTTCCGCTAGCTTCAGATTCATCCTTTAAGTCTGTCCACTGCCAACACAACTCAATGTGGCTCAGTCAATTAGGAGACTGAGGGAATTAGCCTGACCAACAAAATGAAGCGAGAAGAAGTAGCATGAATGCGAGTCAGTCAGAGCTTGACTTTGGGATGAGCGGGAGCAGGACACCATCTGGCCGGAAAAGCCCGGATGGCAACGCCACGACAAACCTAGTTTTCTCTGCTCACATCGGAAATAACGCGGATGTGTTCCCGGCAATTCTAAGGCTGCACATTGAGGAAGGCTCCAAAATCGCCGATGTGACTTTTGGCAAGGGCGTCTTCTGGCGCAACGTCGATACTTCAAAGTACGACTTACATCCGTCAGATATCGCGGACGGCACAGACTGTCGCAATCTCCCGTATGAAAGTGAGTCATTCGATGCGCTCGTCCTCGACCCGCCTTATATGGAAGGGTTCTTCCGCAGCGGGAAAGCGATCAAAGCAGGCGCGGGGACACACAACGCGTTCAGGGACCACTATTCCAACGGACATGAAGCACCGAGGCGAGGTGGCGGGAAGTGGCACGCTGCGGTTGTAGAACTTTATGAGGATAGCGGTCGCGAGGCCCACCGAGTGCTGCGCGACCGAGGCGTATTGATCGTGAAGTGTCAAGATGAGGTCAGCGCGAATCGCCAGAACTTGACCCACGTTGAGATCATCAACGTCTACGCCGAGCTTGGATTCTTCTGCAAAGATCTATTCGTTGTCGTTCGCCCAAACAAACCTGGGATGAGCCGCGTTCTTAAACAAGTCCACGCGAGAAAGAACCACTCCTACTTTCTTGTATTCGTGAAGATCCCAAAGGGCAAGACCGCGAATCAGATGCGCTCTTGAATAATCTCATTCATCAACGTGAAAGGCTCGTCGCTGAATGGCGGTTTCGGGGGCCAATGGACGGTTACAAGGGTCGCTAAAAGGTGCTGGCGCTGATATGGAGTGTACTTCCGATAACTAGATGTGGGAAGGTCGGAGTCCTTGGCGAAGACAAACCGCCACTTCTCTTCAAACGCAAATATGTTGACGGCGAGAATATCGAACTCCCCCTTTCGCAGACATGTTGTCGTTACGCGACTGTTGTCTGGAAGCACTACCTCCCGACGATCGCTCGCATCGACTTGAGCCTTTCCCATCCACCCTTCTTCGGTCTTCTCGATCATCGCGCTCTGTAGCGATTTCGATTCAAAGATGAACTCCCGTCCCTTATACCGGATGACTCGGTCTCCTTTCTTCTTTCTATCGTGGTCATCGTGTTTGGTAACCTCTGAAACGTCGTCGCCCGACAGCCAGAGCTTTTCGAGCTTGAGTTCTGCCAAATAACCCAGAATCATGCCGCGGAGGCTAGGATTTTTCTCTACTAGCTCCGTAAACTCTTCCGGGGTCACATCCCATCTGTCGAGAATCGTTTCGGGCATATCACCGCCTCTCAAGCCTTCTATATAATGAGCTTACAGAGAATTTGTCCCCAAGGTAGTCCAAAATCGTATTCTCTACACCGACGGCAACTGCGGCACGACTTGGTTGGCGAGCAAATCCATCGAACGCTCCCACAGCGGCCGGTCGTCCCAATCGTGGGCGATCATCAGCAGCGTGTCAAAGCCCCCGGTCGTCTCCCACAAACCCTGTAGCTGATCTACGCACGACGGCACGTCGCCGATGATGCACAGGTTCCTGATCAGATACTCGGGCGTGACCTCCTCGTCGGGAACGTTCGGGTCGTGCTTGGTAATGTGGAGCATTTTGGCACCGCTGAGTACAGCGATCAGGTATTCATAGGCGCGGCAGAAAGCGCTCTTTTCGTCGAGGGCGTAGTCCCAAGCGCGCGCTTCGTCATCGGCGACGAGGATGCTGCGCGAGATGCGCCAGCGGGTGCGCTCGGGCGCGGGCAGACCGGCATCGGTAGCCCCGGCGCTGTAGGTCTGCCAGTGCTGGGTCAAGGTCGAAGGAGCGACGAGGTTGGTGCTGATGGGCAGATAGCCTCGTTGGCCGGCCATGGTCGCGGCCATGGAGTCGGCTCTTATCACGCTCATGCCAACGGGCGGGTGCGGCTTCTGGTAGGGCTTGAGCAGTTCGCCGATGCCGAGTTCGGAGTTTGCCTCCTCTATTTTGATGCGGTAGAAATCCCCTGCAAAGTCAAACGGGGCGTCCGACTGCCAGAGCTTGAGGACCATGTCGATGCTCTCGACGGTCATCAGCCCTTGCGTCTTGGGATCAGGCAGGTCGAAAAGGCCCCAGTCGGTGGCGACGCCGCCCTGGCCGAAACCGCAGTTGAAGCGGCCCTTGGACAGGTGATCGAGAAAGGCCAGCCGCACCGCGACATTGACCGGGTGGTGCTGCGGCATGATGGAGACGCCCGTGCCCAAGCGAATGTTTTGCGTCAGGGGCAGGACGTGGGCGATGAAGAGGTCGTTGGACGGAATCGGCTCCCAAGCGACAGTGTGGTGCTGGCCGACCCAAGCCTCGGTGAAGCCGAGCCGGTCGGCGCGGACGACGAATTCGACGTCCTCGGCAAAGCATTCGGTGCGGTCTTTTTCTGGGGGATGCAAGGGCATCATAAAGGTGCCGAGTTTCATGGTATTCTCCTCTGAAATGTAGATGCGCGGTGTTCTCTCTAGCTCAGTATCCCAGCTCCCGCTCCATTTCTCCAACCACCTGCGCGATCACCTGCGCGACTTCCTCGACCTGTTCTTCGCTAATGGTAAAGGGCGGGCTGATGGCAATGTGGTCGCCGCTGACGCCGTCGATTAACCCGGGCGAGCCGGGCATGATGAGTACGCCTTTGGCAAAGGCCCGGTTGACGATCGCGGCGGACACGCCCTGAGCGGGGTCAAAGGGCGTGCCGGTCGCCTTGTCCTTTGCGAACTCCACACCAGTGAGCAGACCCTTGCCGCGCACCGCGCTGACTATGGGCGAGTCCATTAAGGGCTGCATCTTCTCCAGCATCAGGTCGCCCATCTGCGCACAGCGAGTGACCAAGTCGTGGTCTTGGATGTAGTTCTGCACGGCGAGGGCAATGGCGCAGGAGAGCGGATTGCCGCCGTAGGTGTGGCCGTGAACGTAGTGGTTTTGCTTTTTGTAGATCCCGTCGTAGATCTCGTCGCGGACCAGGGTGGCGGCAATGGGCGTGTACCCGCTGGCGAGGCCCTTGCCAGTGGCTATGATGTCTGGAATGGCGTCCCAGTGCTCAATGCCGAAATTGAGGCCCGTGCGTCCGTAGCCGGTAACCACTTCGTCGATGATCATCAGGATGTTGTAGCGGTCGCAGATCGCGCGGATGGTGGGGAAGTAGTCGGGCGGTGGCATCAGGCCGCAGCAAGAAGTGCCCGAGATCGGCTCGGCGATGAAGGCGGCAATGGACTCGCTGCCCTCCTGTTTGATGACTCTCTCCAGTTCTTCGGCGCAGGAGAGCGTACAGGTGGGTCGGTCTTGGCAGTACGGGCAGTGATCCGGGTGGGGGAAGGTGATGTGCGGAAAGTCGAGCAAATAGGGCACGTAGTCCTCGCGCCAAGTGGAACGGCCCGACATGGAAAGTGCGCCGATGGTGTTGCCGTGCCAGCTCTGCCAGCGGGTGATGACTTTGTACTTCTTCGGGTTGCCGGTCTCGATGTGATACTTGCGGGCGATCTTGAGCGCGGACTCGGTGGCTTCGGAGCCGCCGGAGATGAAGAACACGCGGTTGAGGTCGCCGGGAGCGATGGCGGCGATTTTGTCGGCGAGGTCGATTTGCGGTTGGGTGAGGAAGCGGGCGTAGGTAAAGCTGACCTTGTTGGCCTGCTCCTGCATGACTTCGGCTATCTCCGGGACGCCGTGGCCGATGGAGACCACGTGGACGCCAGCGCAGGCGTCGAGGTAGGCGCGGCCGTCTTCGGCGTAGAGATAGCAGTCTTTGCCGTGGGAAATCTGCGGCCAGTTGTCGGTAATGACGCGGTGAAAAATGCGATCGCTGGTCATGGATCCGTCCTTTGTATGTAGTAATGGCAGGGCCTGAAAATACGAAGTCTCAAGAGGCCAGCATAGGGCGCGGCCGATTTTGGCGGCTCTTCGGGGTGCAACTCGCGCAATATCTCGATATGTTTCTCTACATACCGATGCGCAACGTCAGCGAGATACAAACAGGTGATATTGCAAAAAAATTGTAGGCGAGTGCTGTTGGCGTGGCTGCTGTTGGCGGGGACGGCACAAGCGGCGACCCTGAGCGGCTTTGTCACCGACGCCGACAGCGGCGAAGCCCTAACCCGCGTCACCGTCGCGCTCGAAGGACTTCAACTCGGGGCGGTCAGCAACAACAGCGGCTATTACGCGGTCAAACAAGTACCGGCTGGCCCGCACGTGGTAAGCGCGTCGCACGCAGGCTACCAGACCCGGTGGGACACGCTGCGCTTTGGCGCGGACGAGGCCGTGCGGCTCGACTTGGCACTGATGCCTAAGCCGGCGAGCATGGGCGAGCAGGTCTCGGTGGAGGCCGAGCGCATCAGTCTCCGACCCCAGCCGGTACAACAGTTGCCCGCTCTCGGCGAGGCCGACCTCTTGCGGAGCTTGCAGCTACTGCCGGGCATCCAAGCAGTTGCAGATATCAGCAGCGGCCTGTACGTGCGCGGCGGTGGCCCTGACCAGACGGCCATTCTCCTCGACCACACTCCTCTGTACAATCCCTCCCACCTCTTCGGCCTCTTCTCGACCTTCAACCCAGACGCCATCCGGGAGGTCAATCTGTACAAGGGAGCCTATCCCGCTCCGTACGGCCGCACGCTCGGGGCGGTGCTCGACGTGAGCAACCGCGAGGGCAACCGCAAGCGCACCAGCGGGCGCGGCGGCGTAAGCCTGATCTCAGGCCGCTTGCTCACCGAGGGACCTGTCGGCCAAGGCTCGTGGATGCTGGCCGGTCGCCGCACCTACTTGGACGGCGTCTTCAGCGCCCTCCGCGCCCGCGGGGAGGACATCCCCTTGAACTATTTCTTCTACGATCTCAACGGCAGCATCAACCAGCGGCGAGGCGACGACACCTACACCGCGAGCGCGTACTGGGGCCAAGACGACCTGCGGATTGAGTTAGAAGACGACCGAGAATCCTTCGTCGATATGCGCTGGGGCAACCGCGCATTGACTGCGCGCTGGACGCGGGCGTTCTCACCGGCCCTGTTCGGCCATCTCATGGCCGCTGGCTCAGAATATGAAAGCATCGTCGCGCTCCGTTTCCTCGACGCGCCCGTCCGCATCGCCAACAGCATCCGCGACCTGTCGCTCAAAGGCGACTTGGATTACTTCGCCAACCGCCATCACACGCTTTCTTTGGGATTGTTGGCCACGCTATTTGAGTTTCACTTTGTCCGATCTTTCAACGCGCGGACCCAGCTCGACTTGCGCCAAGAGCCGGTGCTGTTGGAAGGCTATGTGCAGGACGAGTGGCAGGTCGGGCGGACCACACAAGTGCGATTGGGCGGACGGGGGACGTACTTCAGCGAAGGAAATCGCTTGCACTTCACGCCGAGGCTGTCCCTGAGTCAAGCGTTGAGCGACAAAGTCCGGCTCAAAGCTGCCGGCGGAGTGTATCGCCAACACCTGCAACTGATCACCACCGAAGTCTTCAGCGGTGGCGATTTCTGGGTGCCACTCGACGACACCGTCGAACCGGGGCGATCCTATCAGGCCGTCACCGGCGTCGAGTGGACGCCTGCGCCGCGCTACCAGCTTTCCGTGGAGGCCTATTACACGGACCTCGCCAACCTAGTGACCGTAGATACCGAACTGCCCGATGACAATGAGGAAACGGACTCGGAAGCGGTGTTCAAAAGCGGCGGCACGGGCTGGGCCGGCGGGGTCGAGGTCTTTTTACAGCGGCGCAGCGGCGCGCTCACCGGGTGGATCGGCTACGCACTCGGTTGGACGCGGCGCACCTTCCCCGAACTCAACGATGGCCAGCCCTTTCCCCCCAAACACGACCGCCGCCACGACCTGTCTTTTGTCGCCTCCTACGAGGTGGGCGTATGGCGGTTCGGCGCGAACCTCGCGTACGCCACCGGACAAGCATTCACACCGGTCTCCGAGTCACCAACCCAGCGCAACAGCGCCCGCCTACAGCCCTATCACCGCCTCGATGTCAGCGCCCGCCGGTCGCTCAGGGTGTGGAGAGCCGCCAGCGAGTTCTACGTGCAGATATTCAATGTATACAGCCGCCGCAACGAGTGGTTTGTGCAACTTGATTCGGTCGATCCCGAAGTCGACCCGCGCAAGATCAAGCAATTGCCCATAATCCCCACGCTGGGCTTCAACTTTTCTTTTTAGCAGCGAGACCGGCGTTTGTGAGAGCTGTTTGCAAGGGTGCAACACCCTCAATATGTTGATCTAATGTGAGTACATTAGATTAACTGTTGCAAGATGCGACAATGTTGCAGATCAACCCATCTCGCCAGATTTTCCAATAGACCATTCCACAACCCACATAAGGTTCAAAGAGTTGGCTTCTTCCTACACTCCTCCAGTGCTGTTTGACCGTTGCATTGTGCGTCACCGTGGAATTTCCCCATACCCACGCCTCGATCATATAATATCCTTATATATAAAGGACTTATCCGTTTGCCGACGGCTCGGCACAGATTGTGCTAAATTAACGTGTCACGTTTTTCTAAATCCCGATTCCAAGCAGATTTGAGCAAAGTATGACGAATATTCGCAAGACCGCGCAAAAGGGGCGGAGCGGTTTACGAGTGCTGGCGGCAGTGTGGCTGCTAGCGGCGGGCGCGGCACAGGCGGCGACCCTGAGCGGCTTTGTCACCGACGCCGACAACGGCGAGGCGCTGATCTTGGCGGTCGTCGTGGTGGAGGAACTTCAGCTCGGAGCGACCAGCAACAACAGCGGCTACTACGCAGTCAAACAAGTGCCGGCTGGCACGCACGTGGTGAACACGTCGCACATCGGCTACCAAACCCGGTGGGACACGCTGAGTTTTAGCACCGACGAGGCCGTGCGGCTCGACGTGGCACTGGTGCCCAAGCCGGTGGACATTGGCGAAGAGGTCGTGGTGGAGGCCGAGCGCAGCGAAGAGCTGGAGCAGGCCACCCAGAGCAGTTTTATCGCCCTGCAGGTCGAGCCGTTGCAGCAAATGCCGGCCGTTGGCGAGGCCGATCTCCTTCGCAGCTTGCAACTGCTGCCGGGCATCCAGTCGGCCTCGGATATCAGTAGCGGCCTGTACGTGCGCGGCGGCGGCCCCGACCAGACGGCCATTCTCCTCGACCATATCCCCCTGTACAATCCCTCGCACCTGTTCGGCTTCTTCTCGACCTTCAACCCAGACGCCATCAAGGACGTCCAACTCTACAAGGGAGCATACCCGGCGGCGTACGGCCGTACGCTCGGGGCGGTACTCGACGTGAACAACCGCGAGGGCAACCGACAGCGCTTCAGTGGCCGAGGAGGCGTCAGCTTAATTGCGAGCCGCTTGCTGGCCGAAGGGCCGGTGGGCCAAGGCTCGTGGATGATGGCCGGCCGCCGCACCTACCTAGAACCCGTGCTCAGCACCGTCCGCTCTTTCGATATAGACATCCCCTTGAACTATTACTTCTACGACTTCAACGGCAAAGTCAACCAGCGGTGGGGCGACGACACCTTTACCGTGAGCACGTACTGGGGCCAAGACGATCTGCGGGTAGACATAGAAGAAGAGAATGAGTCCTTCGTCGATCTGCGCTGGGGCAACCGCGCCGTGACCGCGCGCTGGACGCGGGTGTTTTCGCCGACCCTGTTTGGGCATTTCATGGCCGCGGGCTCGTCGTACGAAAGCATCCTCTCGTTTAGTTTCTTCGACACGCCGTTCGGCGTTACCAACAGTATCCGCGATTGGTCGCTCAAGGGCGACGTGGATTACTTTGCCAACCGCGACCACACCCTCACCTTAGGCTTTCTGGCTACCCTGTTCGAGTTCGACTATTCCCAGTCCTTTAACCAAGAGGAAGAGTCCTTGTACCAGAAGTCGGTGTTGGCCTCGGCCTACGTCCAAGACGAATGGCAAGCCGGGCCCACCACGCGGCTGCGGCTCGGGGGACGGAGCACTTATTTCAGCGTTGGGGATCGCCTGCACTTTATGCCTCGGCTGTCCCTCAGCCGCGCCCTCAGCGAAAACATCCGCGTCAAGGCCGCCGCGGGGATGTACCGCCAGTACCTGCAATTGATCACCTCCGAAGCCTTCAGCGGCGGCGATTTCTGGGTGCCGCTCGACGACACCGTCGAGCCGGGGCGATCCTATCAGGGGGTGGTAGGTACCGAGTGGAACCCGTCGCGGCGCTACCAGTTCTCCGTGGAGGCTTACTACACCGACTTGGCCAATCTGGTGGTGCTAGACAACGCGGTGGCCGTCGATAGCGAAGGCACGCGCTCGGATGACATATTCAAAAGCGGGGGCAGTGGTTGGGCCAGCGGGGTCGAGGTCTTTTTGCAGCGGCGCACTGGGGCGCTCACCGGCTGGGTGGGCTACACGCTGGGCTGGACGCGGCGCACTTTCTCCGAACTAAACCGTGGACGCGCCTTCCCTCCCAAGTACGACCGCCGCCACGACCTGTCTTTTGTGGTCTCGTACAACTTGGGCAAATGGCGCCTTGGCTCGAATCTCGTGTACGCCACCGGACAGGCTTTCACCCCAGCCTCGGCCCGCTATTCGCTGCGCGAGCCGACCACTGGGTCACTGCAAGACTACGTGCTACCAGCCAACCGCAATAGCGCCCGCCTGCTGCCCTATCACCGTCTCGATGCCAGTGCCAGCCGCAAGTTCGGACTGTGGGGCCTCGACGTCGAGTTCTACTTGCAAATTTTCAATCTCTACAGCCGGCGCAACGAGTGGTTCGTGCAGTTCGACACGGACAATCCCGAGACCGAGCCGCAAGTGATCAAGCAGTTACCCATCGTGCCGACGCTGGGCTTCAATTTTTCGTTTTAAGGAGGAAGTCGTGCGCTATTTGCTCATCGTCCTGTTCCTGACAGCCTGCGCTGCCGAACGCCAGCCAGGAGATCTCTTCGGCTCGGTAGAAGAAGGTAACGAGCTGGTGGTGGATGGAATTCTGCTAGTTGATCAGCCCCTGCCCGAATTGTTCGTGCGGCGCACCTTGCCTCCCGGCCAATTCTACAGTCAGGATGTGGCGGGGGTGACCGATGCCGAGGTGCGCGTCTTCCAAGGGGACCAGATCTTCGAGTACGCACCCGACCCGGCTACGCCCGGCCGCTATCTGCCACCATCAGAGTCCCCCCAAGTGGAACCCCTGACCGAGTACCGGCTAGAAGTAGAAGTCGAGGGAAAGACGGTCCGGGCGAGCACCACCACGCCAGAGCGAATGCGGGTGCGGCAGGCGGTTTTATTGGACGAAGACACCCAAGAAATCATGCGAACCCTCAAGTCCTTTGCCGGAGTTGGGGACGAGGTGTACACGGCACCGGAAAATCAGCTTACTCACTTGGAGGGTATAATCGAACTCCACTTGGAAAAGGCCGGGGAAGCGTACCAAGCGGCACTGTTCACCTTGGAAGAGGACGCGCAATTGCTCGACGAAGATTTCCCGGATAGGTACGACCGGGCCCCGGATGACTTGCTAGCCAACCAATCGCCGCCCTTCGCCGCCAGCGACGGAATCGTGCGCTGGCCGTGGTTCGCCGTGGTTTATACTGGGCGTTCGCTAATAAAGGTGTACGCTGTCGATCACAACTGGTTCGAGTACGCCCGCTCTAGCCCCGACCAGCAGGAAAACCAAGGCGGCTTTGGGGGGCTGGCCGGCGATAATTTCGAGCGGCCGTTCTTTCAGGTGGAAGGGGGCATTGGGCTGTTCGGCTCGGCGTCGGTGGATTCGGTGGGATTTGTCGTTTTGCCGCGACAGGCCGAATCGTCTGATTGACCAGCCATAGCCCGAGATATATACTATGATATATATCATGCCACAGGAGGTACGTCTATGAAGACAGCGAAGCTGTTCAACAACGGGCGCAGTCAAGCAGTAAGGCTGCCGAAGGAGTTTCGTTTCAGCGGAGACGATGTCTATATCAAGAAATACCAAGGCATCGTCATGCTCTTGCCCAAGGAATCCCCCTGGACCTCGCTCGTGGACAGCCTAGACCGCTTCTCCAGCGATTTTATGGACGAGAGGAATCAGCCCGATCAGCAGGAGAGATCGTCTCTGTGATCGATTTCCTGCTCGACACCGACATCTGCATCTACCTCATCAAGAGACAACCAGCGCAAGCTTTGGTCAGGCTACAAACCCTAGACATCTCGCAAGTCGGAATCTCCACGATCACGCTCAGCGAGTTAGAATACGGGGTCTCAAAGAGTTCGAAACCGAAACAAAACAAGCTGGCTCTGGCTGAATTCGTCGCCCCCTTGGAGATCATCGCGTACGGCGACGCGGCAGCAGCGCATTACGGCCGCATCAGAACCTTACTTGAGTACCAGGGTACCCCGATTGGACCGCTAGATACCCTGATCGCAGCACATGCATCGGCCCTCGGCTGTGCCCTTGTGACGAACAATGACAGGGAGTTTTCTCGGATTCCCAATCTCGTGGTCGAGAATTGGACTAGCTGACCTTGCCAGCCTGCCAACAAGGACCAAACGCATACCGCGCAGACGAACCTCCCCAAGACGTGGGACGCTTCCAGTTCCTGCTCGACGACGCAGTGCGCACCGGCTTGCCCGTCTATTGCGACCGCTGGAAATCCCTCCAACGCGCCTGAAATTTATTCCTCGCCCTGCGGCCTCCTGTCCGCTAGGTCTCGATCCATCAGAAAGAGGCCGTCGCGGCTTTCGATAATCAGCTCCATGTCGCTGACGATATTGCGGACGATGGCTTCCTCTTCCACCTGCTCGTTGACGAACCACTGCATGAAGGTGTGGGTTGCGTGGTCGCGCTCGGCGAGGGATTCATCCACTACCGCGTAGATTCGCTCGCTCAAAGCTCGCTCGCCTTCTAAAGCGAACTTGAAGGCGGCCAGCGGCGAGTCCCACTCGCTCTGTGGCGCAGCCAGAGCCTGCAAGCGCACGCGGCCATCGCGGTCGTTGATGAAAGCGTAGATCCTTTCCGCGTGCATCAGCTCCTCTTGGTACTGGATCTTCATCCAGTGAGCGAACCCATTGAGCTCGAGGTCTTCGAAATAAGCCGCTAGTGACAGATAGGTATAGGCCGAGGCAAACTCGGAATTGAGCTGGTCGTTCAGTGCCTGTTGCAATTTTTCGCTAAGCATCTTCTTCTCCTTGATTATCGGTTCTCAGTTGCCTGTTTGAGCACTCGACTGCGCTCGTACAACTCGGCTAAGTCCATTTCTCTGAGAAACACCAAGCCCCGCGTGGCGCGAATTAGGGGGCTGGGGTGCTCTTGAAACCACTCGCGGCCGAGGCAGGTTTTGATTTTCTGGTACTGCTCCACCTGCACCCGGCGCGCCAACTCGGAGAACGGGCCGTCGTGTTCGTAGCTGGGGAACGAAGCGTCGCGCTGAGAAATAAAATTACTCATAAACGCGCTCTGCATCACCGAGAGCATGTTGAGCGAAACCGGCACGAAAATATTGGCCTCGCTGGGATCGAAGCGGTACCACACATTGCGATAACCCCAAACCTTGATGGGCGCTTCTTTGCGCTGCCGTTCGTAGCGGCGCAGGGCCTCGGTGACGGCCTGCAACACCTTGTAGTGGGTGTCTGGGCCGCTGGCTTCTGGGTCCAGCGCCACGCTAACCACATCGGGCGCAACTTCTTCGAGCAGCGCGAGTACGGGCAGCACATCGCCTTCCACCGTCGGATCCTTGGTAAAGAGGTCGCCCGTGTAAAACCCAAGGCGCAAGTGCTTGACGCTGGTGCAGTCCCATCCGAGATAGCCCCAGGTGCATTCAGCCTCCCATTCTCTACACAAGCCCTTGAGGGTCTGGACTTGCGGCGTGTCCTTTTGGCCGGGATAGCGGCTGGCAAAATAGGCCTCCAACTCAGCCAGCAGCACCTCAATGCCCTCGCGGTCCTCGACTCCATACAGCGCGATGAGGTTCCGCAAAAAGCGCCGTGCCATCCCTTCGTCGCACATCCTCGGGTCGTCGGCTGCTACTCCGTCGAGATACAGCCAAACATCGCGGTTGCGGCCGTGCTCATAGCTCGGCGCAAAGTAGCCTTCGGCCAGCAACTCGGCGCACTTGTCCGTGGATAAAAAGCGCCGCAGCCCCTCGATGTGATCCTCGATAAAGCGATTGGTCACCGCGGTGAAGCCGCCGGTGAAGCAGACAAAGTAATGCACATTGGTGGCGTCGCGCACGTGGCGGACGATATAGGGCAAATAGCCCAGCATCAAGTCGTCGTGGTGCGGCTCGGTGTGGAGGAAGCGCGTGCCGGAAAGGGTCTGGCAGCCCCGCTCAATTTTGCCGATCAAGCGGTCGCGCACCATGCGCATCAGGGCCTCGACCGATTCGGCGCGCCGCTGCACAAGCACCGCACCCAGCTCGTCCTGCACCAGCTCCGCTTCGGTCAAATCGACGACCTTCTTGTCCAATTTGCTGGCCAGCTCGACGGCGACCTTTTCCACCGCTTCGTCGTCGATGGCTTGCTGTTGCTGCAACAGCACCCGCTGCCGCACCCGCAGCAATTTGGCCGCGCCGCGCGTGATGTAAAACCGCGCACGGGGTAGGCGGTGCAGAGCCGAGGCCGGATAGCGCACGTCGGCCGCTTCTTCGATAGCGGCGGCGACAATCCCCGCCTTGGCCTCGCCCGCGGCGATAATTATGGCGCAGGCATCGGGCCGAGCGGCGATGGTGCCGAGGCCGATAGTAATGACCAACCGCTTGCGCGCCACCTCCATGCCGCCGAGATCGGCTGCCGCGGCGGCTTGCGTCTCGTAGTTGACCTCAGTCAGCCGCGTCGTCGAGAAGTGGTCTGAGCCGCGCACGTTAAAGCCAATGTGCCCGTCCGGGCCAATGCCGCCCAAAAAGAAGCCAATGCCGCCAAGGGCGCGAATCCGCTCCTCGTATTCCAAGCACCACTGGTCGATCCTTTGCAGCGCGTCTTGCTGCACTTGCTCCAACAGGGTGCGCGCGGGCCGGTGGCGCAGCGACAAGTCAACCTCACCATCGGGCCACACCTCGGCGAGGGTCTGGCCGGGCCGCAAGCCAATCTCCGCGCAATTGATCAGCAGCGCTTTCGCTGGATCGAGCTCAAAGCCGTCGATGTAGAAGCGATTTACATAGCTGTAGAAGCTGTTGTCCTGCTGGGGGTCTATTGGATAGAACTCGTCAATCTGCACGAAGTACAGGCCGCGCAGGTCCGGTTTGTGCGCCGGGTTGACGCCAGCTTCTGCGAGCGTGCGCTGGATCTCGGCTTCGTCCCAATGCCGCACCAGCCGCTCGACCCAACGGATGAAGTACTGGGGGGTTTTGCCCGTGGGCAGCGAGATCACGCCCTCGGGATGCTCCTGCACCCATTCGATGAAGCGCATTGCCGCCAGCTTACCCATCCCCGGGAAGTTCTCCACCACAATGGTTTTGATCTTTTCGGTCGGCGGGTAGAGGGCGTCGAAGGGAGAGGCGGCTACGGCGCGGTGCTCGACAGGGGTGAGGTCTTCGGTATCGACCATCGCTTAGCTCCTCTCGCGGGAGACCCGCGCAGTCAGGTGTGAGGCCGCTGCTTGATCGAGCAAGAAAGCACAGTCGGGATGGTTTTGCAACAAGCTGGCTGGGCAATCCGGCGAGCAAGGCCCCTCCACAGCCCGCGCCACAGTCGCGGCCTTTTGAGCACCAGTGGCCAAAAGCGCAATGCTCCGCCCTTCGGAAATAGTCGCCAAACCCACCGTCAAGGCTAGCTGAGGCACGAGGGACGGATGGGCAAAATAGCGGCTATTGGCGGCGACGGTTTCTGGATTGGGCGCTACCACCCGCGAGCGGCTCTCTGGATCGCTGCCGGGTTCGTTAAAGGCGATATGGCCGTTGCCGCCAATGCCCAAAAGCCACAGGTCAACCCCGCCCAAGGCGCGGATCTTGGCCTCAAAGGCTAAGCACTCCTGCTCGGGGTCTGGCACCGTGCCATCGAAGAGGAACGTGTTATAGGGACGGACATCGACGTGATTGAACAAGTGCTGCTGCATAAAGAAGCGATAGCTCTGTTCATGTTCTCCAGACAGGCCGAAGTACTCGTCTAGGTTGAAGGTACGCGCTTGGGCAAAGCTAAGCCCCTCTTCGCGGTGCATCCGCACCAACTCGCTGTACGTCGGCACGGGCGTCGAACCAGTCGCCAACCCCAGCACGGCATTGGGACGGCGACGCAGCCACGCGGCGCACATACCAGCGGCCGCAGCAGCCACCGCCGTCTCGTCGGCGAGGACGCGCACCTCAATCCCGCTCATGGCGTACCTGATCTGTGAAGGAAGAGTGAATAAGCGTATAGAATAAGTTAGAAAGCGGGGGGGATGCGGTAAAGAACGCCGAGGTTGCAGCCGGCAGCAGGTGGCTGCTGCATAAAAATCCTGATTCTGACCGTTTTCTTTACTCTACTTTCAGCATTTCTGGATCGTATTCGTATTCTGTAAGTAATCTTTTAGAATACTCGATAGCGCTTCTGCGAGAAGCATGGCACTCAATATAGAGACCACTTTTTAACTTTTTTGGAGCAAAAAATTCCTGACCTGATGGATGTACAGGTTTGCGATTAATTAATACTCGTTTGTTGCCTCGGGTTACATCGATAGGACAGTCTGACGATTTCAAATTTCCTTTGTCAATAAGCCAATTAGCAGTATTTACCAATATTTCAAAATCGTATGTCAATTTATAATGCCTATCGTCAATCTGCATTTGTTGGGCTCTATCAGGACTCCTCCTGCTCTTGGTCTGGTTTTCGGTTTTGGCCTTAGAGTGTTTCGTCGACAATGAATCTGCTCCTTCCTGTTCAGAGGAGAGGAGCCATTTTTCCTGATGAGAACGAATGAACCGCGAAATTTCGCTAACGTCACCCTCCTCTAATCTGAAGCCACAAACATCCTCCGTCGTTTCTTTTAGTAGATCTACCAGTAATGAATCGTGCTCGTTATCCTTAATGATCCTATTCCACGCTTTGGGCAGGCTTTCTCTGAAGGTTTTCTCCTTTTGGCGTCTCTCCAGAATAGACTCGGCGTGCTGAACCGCTTTGCCAGACCCAACATTCTCCCGAGAGAGTAAACGATCAAATATGCCAACGATATCCTCTTCTTGCGCCAAAATATCTAGGGTATAAAATCTGCGATCATTCCAAGCACCTTGTTTCAAGGGAAGGTAGAACCACCACGAAATCCCATTGGTCAAAATGGCTAACGCAACACCTTCCTGAAAGGAATAATCGAGGAGTTGCTTCTGATGATTGTCCAAATCCTCTCCCGGGTTCTTTGCTTCAATAAACACTTTATTTCTGCCATTGACCTGCAATGCATAGTCAACTCTTCGTATTCCAACGCCATGCTCTGCCTTAATCTCGGAACTGTAAATATCCCAACCTAGCAGACTCAAGATACGTAAAATGATCCTGCGTTTGGCATCTTCTTCGTTCAAGGTGGAAATACCGGAATCTGTTCTGATTTCTTTTATACAATTGTCCAACGCCTGCGCCTGCATAGTCGTTCTCCTTCCTCGTGAACCCCGCATTTCTACGGTTTACAAGTAACCGATAACGGTGCTAGCCAAGTGCTGACCTACATAGCCCATCCTCACTTGAGCAGTCTGGAGTGTTCTTACTTGAAACCGACAGGTAGGCATAGAAAAAGCACCGGAGTTTCTCTGACCTACCACAGCACCACAAAAAGCAAAAAGCTGGCCACCGCCAAATAGACCCCAATCCACACCCCCGGCCGCAAGTACCACTTAGGGCCGTTCTCACCGACCGGGAAAGGATACTCTGGTCGGATGGGTGCTTCCGTCAGGGTCTTCTGCAACCAAGTGCCTTCCAGCGCCGCGAGCCGCCGGGCCATGATCGGACGCAGTGCAGCCGGGTCTTCGTGGCGAACGTAAATCAGCCCGCGCAATTCTTCATCGCGCACCGGACCGCGCCGCCAGTCGATCAGCTTCGAGGCGATGAGCATGCTCACCGCAGGCAGCACCAAGTTCCACAGGTAGGTCCACCACGTATTCTGGTACCACACCGGTAGTGGCCACTCGTTGAAATCGGCCAAGATCGCCGACATCCCATAGCCAAGTCCCACCAGCAAGCCGACAATTCCGGTCTCGCGGTGTACGCGCGTAAAGACCCCCATCAAAATGACCGTCATCAGCGGCACGGCAATGGCCCCGGCCAGCCGCAGGTAGAACAGCAGCATCCCCTTCTCGCCCAAAAAGGGCACATAGATAAAACCCAGCGCCAGAATGATCGGCACCGAGATCCGCCCCACCTTGGTATAGTGCGCGTCCGTGGCGTTTTTGACGATAAAGCGCGCGTACACGTCGCGCACAAACAGCGAGGAAATGCCAATGCCGATAGAGTCAAAAGTCGAATACCCAGCCGCCACCAGCCCAGCGACCACTAGCCCGACCAACCCCGCGGGCAGGTACGCTTCGATCATCAGTGGATAGGCCTGATCGACGATTTCCAGACCGGGAAACTGCGCCCGCGCCATCGGCCCCAAGCTGACGTTGAAGAACAGACAAATCGCCGTGGCGATACTGGCCACCAGCGCGGCCATTTTGAAGTCCCACTCCGAGCGCGCGCCGAGGAAGCGAATGGCCTCGTACTGATTGATGACCGCGTACGTAGTCAATACCACCAAAAAGCCGAAGATCACGATGAAGGGAGGCACACCGGGCGGCGAATAGCCCCCCACGTGCAACAGCGTATCCGCCAGTCCTTCTTCCACGGCCTCCAGCCGCGCCGTCACTCCATCCCAACCACCCAAACCCGAATAGACGAATCCCCACAGCACAAAAGAAGCCACGATCATCGTCGCACTTTGCAGCGCATCGGTCAGCACCCCAGCCCGCAAGCCACCGCGCACGATGTAGAGCACCGAGCTGAGTGCCACGCCCACCACCACTAACCAGCAAGTCGTCTCCTCGATTCCGGCGATGATATTGAGCACCAGAAACATAGAAAAGAAGATGTTGCCCAGCACGTTGGTCCGCGACTGGACGTTGATCAAGACTGCTAGCAGGCGGGCCGCTGGCCCAAAGCGGAACTCCAGCCACTCGGCGTTGGTAAAAACCCCCGAGCGGTACATCGGCACGATGACGAAGAAGCTGAGCACGGTCCAGCCCACGGCAATGCCCAGCCACCACTGCGCCAACTGCGATAGCCCGAGGTTGTAGGACCCGCCGACAATGCCGACGTAATCGCCGCTATCAACGGCCGTGCCAAACGCCGACAGCCCGATTACCCACCAAGGCATGGACTTGGCCGCGAGGTACCAGTCGAAACTCTCGCCCTTGTTGCGGAAGGCAATCAGGCTGTAGGCGACGATGCCGCCGTTGAGTACTGCCACGACGGCCCAGTCTAAAGCGGTCATCGCATCACGGGGCCGGTAGGTGGTAACCGTCCTTGCCGACTGTTATCTTGGCCAAGATGCCGGGGTTTTCCGGCGGCGCGCCCCCGCCGTAGGTGACGTAGAGCGTCTTGCTCTCCTCGCCGCGACCAAACGCCACATTGGTCGGGACCACGGGCGTGGGGATATAGGCTAGTTCCTCGCCGCTGGGCGAGTACACGACAATGCCCGGGCGCGTCACATCGCGCACCGCCACGTACAAGTTGCCTTCAACATCGACGACTAGGCCGTCTGGCCCGTCTTCGGGATAGTAATCGAATAGCACCTCGCGGAAAGTGGCCGTGCCGTCGGGATGCAGGTCGTACGCCAACAGCGCCATCCGGCCCTTGTGTGCGGGCATGTCTAGCAATTGGAATATCCCCGTATTGCCGTTGTCGTTGCTCACCACGTAGAGCGACTGCTGGTCCGGGGATACGCAGACGCCGTTGGGCTTGCCCGCGTCGGTGATGATCCGCTCAATGGTGCCGTTCGGGTCAATGCGATAGACCGCCATCACCGGCTGGTCGATCGGCTCGTGCCCGAGGTAGCGCGGGTCGCTGAAGTAGATGCGGCCCTTTTCGTCGATGGAAATGTCGTTGGGGGCGTTAAAGGGGCGGCCCTCGTACAGCCCGGCGATGATCTCAGCCTTGCCGGTTGTAAGGTCCGTGCGCGTCACGCGCTGCCCCCCGAAATCCGCGCCCTCAGCGGCAATCAGCCGACCCATCGCATCGAACTTGAGGCCATTGGACATGCCGCTGGGCGAGCGGAAGATCGCGGTCTGGCCGGTCTTGGGATCGTAGCGCCAGATGTGCCCGGCCTGCATCCCCGATTCCATGGAAAAGGTAATGTCGCTGAAGTAAACCGAGCCATCGAAGGCCACGGCCGGCCCCTCGGAAAAGAACGCGCCGTCGAAGAGCACTTCGAGCTTGGCACCTGGGGGTACAATCGACGGATCGCCCGTCGGCTCTTGGGCGAAAGCCGCGCTGGCCACCAAGGCCAGCGCGATTGTGGCGAGACGTTGCATCATAGTATCTCTCCTTAGATTATGTGAACGTAGGGGGCGGTTTGCAAACCGCCCCCTACACCTACCGATTCGGCGCAGATGCGTAACATCAGTTGGTCAACAAAACATCTCATCGTACAGTCGCCGGCCGTCTTGGCAGTGCTTCCCCAAGACGGCCTCCAGCGGCTCGTCCAGTTCCATCAGTTCCGTTAGGATTTGGCGGGCCTCCTCCTCTTCAGGCACCGCGTACACAGGCTGGGCCTCCTGAATTTGCAGCAAGTTCTCTAGCTGCCGCAAAAAGCGGTAGGCCTCCTTTAGGGTCTGGGCGTCCACCGGCGTGAGCAATTCGGCCCGGCGCAGGCGCTCAATCGCCATCAGGGTATTGTGGGAGCGAATCTGGGGATGGGTATGGCCGTTGAGTAGCTGCAAGCACTGGACGATGAATTCGATGTCGCGGATGCCGCCAGGCTGTAGCTTGATATTGTTGTCACCGGCCCTACTCGCTATTTCGGCTTCGATGCGTTGCTTGACGCGGGCAATCTCTTGGCGCGGGTCATCTGTGAAATGGCCCGGAAAGACAAAAGGGACCAGCATCTGGCGAAAGCGCTGCCACACTTGGGTTGAACCAGCGGCGCGGCGGGCCTTAATCATCATTTGGCGCTCCCACAACTCGCCCCGTTCCTCGTAGTAACTCAAGTAGCTAGCCAAGGGTCGCACCAAGGCTCCATCAATTCCGTCGGGCCGCAGCCGCATGTCAACGCGATAAAAAAATCCCTCCCCAGTCATCTCAGTCAACAACTGGATAAGCTGTTCGCCCAAGCGCCGAAAAAACTGGCCGTTATCTACTGAATAGCCGCCGCGCGGAGCGCGCGTTTCGCCTTCTTCGTCGTAGATGAACAACAAATCGATATCCGAACTGTAGTTGAGCTCTTGGCCGCCGTACTTGCCCAAGGCCACCACGCAAAACTTGGCCGGCCGGCCGCACTCGTCCAGCGGCCGGCCCCAGCGCGGCCGCAACTCCTCCCAAGCCCACTTTAGGGCCTGATCGACTATCCCGTCGGCCAAATCGGCCAGTTCGCGGCCGACTTGGCGCACATCTTTCACGCCCAGCACTTGGGCCGCGCCCAACCGCAGCAACTCGCGCCGCTGGAATCGATACAAGTCCGTTAGGGGATCGTCACTATCCGTTTCTTGGATTAGGGTGCGGCGCAGGGCCGAGAGGGGCAGTGGCTGGCTCAGGTAGGTCGTCTCGGCCAGCAGCCAATAGAGGTGCGCCGGGTCGCGCATCAGTGCATCGGTCAAAAAGCCGCTGTAGCCCAAAATTTGCGCCAATTGCTGCCCCAAAACGGGGGTGTCGTTGGTCCGGTGATGTAGTGCCGTAATCCCGCCTGCTCTCTGCAAGAACCGCTCCAACCGCCGCAGGGCCTGGTCCGGCTGGACGGACTGGCTCACCGCCGCCAGCAGCGATACCGGCGGATCTAGGGCATAGACTGGTCCCGCCAAATCGACCAATAGGTCCAGCCGCCGCAGGGCTTGATAGGGCTGGTCAAAGCCCAATTGCGCCAGGGTATGGCACGCCGGCCCGCTCGCTTCTTCAAAGGCCCGGTGGGCTAGACGCAGTGTATCTTGGAGCGTAGGCATAGGGAACCTTCTTTGCCGGCGCAGCCGTGCGACGCCAACAGCGCGTTGTGTTCGGACCTCTTACTGTTCACGCACTCGGCGGCCACGGGTCCAAACAGGCCCCGGTCGGCCGCGGTCCACTCGGTCGCCACCTGAACGCATCATACGACCGGTATTCCAAGTCCAGCCACGGCGTTTCCAGCCGCTTGTACCCCTCGTAGCGCGAGGTCAGCGCTGCTTCAAGAACGCCACTGGTCAGCAGTGTGCGCTCGACCGGATACTGGGCCTCGCCGCTCAGGAACATCTCTTCGACGTTGAGCGACAGATAGCTGAAATGTGCGTACGCCCCTTCCGGCCCGCCGTGCCCTTGGGCGTGGAACTCGCAGGCTTGCACCTGTCCGCCGACCCGCGCCGCGTACGCCAAGTCGTGAACGTAGCCGTTGAGCATCAGCACAGCCCCCCGCAATCCGTCGCTGTATTCCACGACAAAAAGCGCCGGATTTTCGCAGTGCTCTTCCATCGTCCCCTCGGGCTTATCGACAATGGTCGCACAGGCAGCTTCTGCTAGTTCCCGCGACCACAATCCCTCATCGGCAGCCCGCCACACAGCCTCCCCCTCCAAACAAGTCACCGCCGCCACTCCTGTCTCTCCACCCTGCCGCCGCTCGACCATGCACTGGAGCACTTCGAGGGTGTGGAACCCGTAGATATCCAACCCGGAAAACCCAATCGCCACTGCCTCTTCCACGGGGGTTTCCAACTTGTGCTCAACCCAGGGCTGCCGCCAACACACCGGCAGCGAAGACCCACCCATAAACGCCGCACCCACCGCCTGTGCCCGTTGGTACATCCACAGCGCATCGGTCCAGCTATAGGACAAGTGCTTGTCGTTGAACACCGGCACCCCCCGCTTCGACGTCGCCATAACCCCACAGATTTGCTCCATAAAATAGCGGCGCGGATAGAGCTGCTGCTCCTTCTCGTTCCAGGCGTAATCCCCGTGCTCGCCAATGGATAGCACCCCATCCACCGCTAGCTCCCGTCCCCCCAGACACAGCGCCGCTGAGATGCTGTTAAAAATCGGCACTCCGTGCTCTTGGGCCATCGCCCGTCCCATATCGTTTTCGGGGAACTGGTCGATGTACATAGACGCGACCTCGACCCTCGGCGCGCACAAGCCCTCATCCGTGGGAAAGCCCTTGAGAAACTTGGAGACGATCACGTCGGCATGCGACCGAGGGCGGTATTCGGTGATGATCGCCGCGATTTTCTTTTTGCTCATCTTTATCTCACTATTTGATAGCCGCCAACGCGGCAAACAACGCCTTGATGTACCCCACCGAGTACGCCAATCCCCGCGTCAGTGCCCCCTCGTCCCCTTCTAGCGCCGGTATGTGGTCGGGGTTGATGCACCCGTCGAAACCCACCCGGTCCAGTTCCAGAAGGATTTTGGCCATGTTCATATCACCGTCGTCGAGCAGGGTCTCTTCAAACCCCCCAGCCGTGGCCAAGCTCCCGCGCACATTGCGCAAATGCACCATGAAGATCCGGCCCTTGCGCCCGTAATTGTGCACCTCGTCGAGTACTAAGGGCAAACCCCCGGCCTCGGCGCGGGTGCCGCAGCAGTAGAGGTACCCAACTTGGCGGCTGGGGAAGGCGTCGATGACCTTGTGAAAACCCAAGCCGCCCAGCGGCGTATCCGGCAGCGGTGAGTCCGAAGGATGGATCGCCAGCTTGATGTCGCGGTCTTCGGCAATGGGCACCAAGCGCTCGTACACCGTGCAAAAGCGCGCCCACCAAGCATCGAGCTGTTCTAGCGAAGGCGGCCCCTCATCGCTCTCGGCCAAGCTGCGGCTCTCGGCCCGGTAGCGATAGCCGCCGCGACGCGGCGAGTTCCAGCGGTGGAGCATCCAAGGGAATACGTCGCCGTGGAATCGCTGCCGCGCAATGGGCGCGCCGGCCTCGGCAAAAACCTCCAGCGCCGCGGCCGCGTTTTCCAACTCCTTCTCGCCATCGTCCTCTCCAGACATGAACTTTTCAGTTATGTCCGGCAGAGTCACGCGATTGAAGTCTAGCCCCCAAGAACGGATTTTTTTTCTTATTTTTATCACGGCGTCCAAGTCGGGATAGCCCTGCTCTTTGACCCCGGGGAAGTAGTTGCCCGCGCCAAAGTCCAAGCAATCGACCCCGAGTTGGGTGACGTAGCGCAGGTACGATTCCGACAGATCGCCGTGCCAGACGGATATTTTGAACATCGTTTGCCCTCCTTTTGCGGGGCACAAAATAGCCAAGTCCCCTCAATCCAACAAGCAGAGCCCCTCTTGCCCATAGGACAATAAAACATGCCAGCACAGCTTCCCGACTTCACGCTCACCCTAGACGTCCGCGACTACGAATGCGACTTACAGGGCATTGTCAACAACGCGATCTACCAACACTACCTCGAACACGCCCGCCACCAGTATCTGCAAAGCCTCGGCCTCAGCTTTGCCCGCTTCCACGAACAGGGCCACGACTTGGTCCTCACCCGCGCAGAAATCGACTACAAGACGCCCCTCCGCAGCGGCGACCGCTTCACAGTCGAACTGCGCGTAGAACGGGAGAGCCGCCTGCGCTTTTGCTTTGTCCAAGATATCTTCAGAGAAGCCGACGGCGCACACGTGCTGCACGGTCGCCTCATCGGCACCAGCCTCAACCGCGATGGGAAGCGCGGCTTTCCGTCTGAGATAGAGGAACTGTTGGCGAATCGCTGATTTATAGGAGGCCGAAACCGCCCCCGGTATCCGAGGCTCTTTCGACTTGTAACCTTGAGGCGACCCAACGAGGGCTCTAAGACGCCTCTAAGCTACTTTTGGGGAAAATGGTATAAAGGTGCTGAATCAATCGGCGTACCTGTTGCGACGCGCTCGATTTCACGGGCAGTGTCTTCGGTAATGATTTGGTCGCCACACACATCGCAAACCAGAGCCGGAACGCCTTCGATTACCACCAGTTGGTCGCCGCGGCGAGAACCGAACACGATGTGCTTGTCCCGTTGGTCCATCACGAGTTTCAAACCACGGACAGCACCCCACCCATGCCGCAGCGCATGGTCGGCTATATCGGGCGTGCTATTGGGCAACATGGCCTGCCGATCTACTCCAGCGTCATCTATCTGCGTCCCGACGCCGGCCGTACCGATCCAGGGCATTATCTCCAAGAACGGCACGGCTTCCGCGTCTTGGTGCAATACCAAGTGATTCGGCTGAGTGAACTAGACGGCCAACGCATTCTCGACGAGGGGCATTCGGGCTTGTTGCCGTTTGCGCCGTTGATGCAGCGGCCAGTGGGAGTGGATGCCGAGGCGTGGTTGCGTCAGTGTATCAACCGGGCGCAAGAGGTACCGATGGACGAGACCATCAAGGCCAATTACTTGGCCGATCTTGCGATCTTGAGCGGTTTAGTGTATAAATCAGAAACAATAATGACCATCATCGCGGAGGCGACCATGTACGAATCGTCAGTAGCGCAGTATTTCGCGGAAAAGGGCATCAAGCAAGGCATTGAGCAAGGCATTCGCGAAAGCATCCAAGAAGCGTTGGAACTGCGCTTTCAGCCAGAGGCCGCGTCGGATCCGTTGGCCGCCCGCCTTGGGGCCATTGACGATGTGCAGCGCCTCAAGCAATTGTTTCGGTCGGCCATACAGGTACCCAGCCTCGAAGCCTTTAGGAACCTGCTAGACGAAGCCGAGTAGGGTCGCCGTATAACGTCAGTTACTCGGTTAGCTTCCTACTTGAGCGCCAGCCCCGCTTCTCGCAGGTACCCCTCACACTCGTCCAGCGATTCGCCGACCAGCAGCACGGTGGCGAAAGAACGGGCCTGCGCCGGATCAGTCGTAAAAAGCACCCCACCGCTCAATTGCTTACCATCGGGCATCATCCGGGCCGGATGTGCAGTCTCCAGAGCAGCGGCACATTCGGCCAAGTCAGCAAACCCAGCCGCTGCGACCTCGCGCCGGCTAATCACCAACCACAAGGCCGTGCGCGCCGAATTAACCGCCTGTTGCAACTTGAGCGCCACCCGCCCCATCGTCGTGCGCGGATTGACCTCCACAATCGGCTTTAGTCGCAGTCGGTCACAGTCGCGGTACACCATAGCATCCACGCCGACCGGCCCCTGATAACCAGCAGCGCACAGCGGCTCGGCGAGCCATTCAGCAAGCTGCTCTCCCAATTTCGCCAAGCGGCGGGCATCGCGTCCATCGCCGTAGAGAAACCGCTTCACCTCCTCATCGAGGCCAGCAGTAAGCGAGCCGACGAACGAGCCGCGATACTGCCCGCGCTTATCAGTGAGAAACCGAGTCCAGCCAGCCACCGTCGCCGCACCCTCGGCTCCCACGTCAAAATGCAGCGACAGATCCACCACCTTGTCGAGCCACGGCTCTACTACGACTTGGCCTTGCTGCCGTAAAATATTTTCCAAGCGACCGCGCTGTTCCGCGCGTATCTGTCCTCCATGGCAGTGTATTTGCCCGCGCCCCGAAGAGCCGTAGATGGCCTTGATTACCACCGCGCCAAAACCCGCCTCTCCCAGGTGCTCTATCTCCGCCAAGGCTTGTTCTGTCGTCTCGCAAGTCGTGCCGACCACATCCGTCCCGCAGAAATAGTCGGCCTCCTGCACCGCGAGAAATTCGCCGAGCCGCGCCGCGCTCCACGACTTGGCGTAAATCTGCCGAACCGCCGCGCTCCAGCAAGGCCCTTCTCCACCGCGAGGTAAGCCCTCAACCAACGGCGCAAGCAACTCGGCGCTGTCAGGACTCCAACCCCAGGGTCTGAGAGCATTGACCTTGCGCTCGGCAAGCACCGCTAGGCCCTCTGCGTTGCACTCGACAAACTCCGGAATCGCAAATCCCAACTCCTGCATCCGCCGCAAAAAGCCCGGCGAAGGCTTTTCGCGCAGCAGCACCACGTCGTCGCGGACGCACAGCAGCATGGGCAACGCTTGGAAGTCGGCTTCCAACTCAACCACCCGCTGCGACGGCGTAAGACCCGGCCGCCCCAAAGCCACCTGCTCTTCGCAGTTGGCGTTGAACCAGTACACAGCCGGACAGCGTCCCCGCGACTGCGAAAACAGTTCCAATTCGTCGATATAGTCCGCGGAAAGCCCAGCCTGAAACCGACCCGCGCGATTGAAGCCAATGCCCTTGGCCCGCGCCGGCCCCAGCGGGAAGCGCAGTGCCTGTCGATAGGCTTCCCACTCGCTCAACTCGGCCTCCTGCCAGCGCCTAAACCATGTCAATCCGTGTTTAACGTGGCCGATTTCGTCGCGGTAGATCCGCTCTAAAATCGTCGCAGTCTCCGGGTCGTCCAATTGCCGATAGACCTCGGCGTAGTGCCGCGCGTAGTCGAGATTGGCTTGTTCGAGGGTCAGGCTCAAGCCCGTTACAAAGTCCATCGGAGACTCCATCGGCCCGATGGCCTTCCAGAAAAAATCGCCGACCGGGATCTCGCCGAATTGCACCCCAATCTCCTGCATCCGCTGCTGGTAGAGCCGCACGTGCTCTTGCTCATCTTTAAGCGTCTGCACCAAGCCGCGGCGAAACTTCTCCGGGGCCTGCGGAAATTTGAGCAGGGCCAGTGCCATCAACTCCAAGGCGAGCAACTCGTGATTGGCGAAAAAGTGCAAGACCAGCCCGCGCTCTTTTTCGCTGTGAAAGTGACGCACGTCGCGGAAGCGGAGCTTTTCCCGATGGTGCCACTCGTCTAGACCCAAGCCGGCTGGTCGACCCGGCGCACTGGGGGTCGCAATTCCCGCACCGGGCGCGCGGTCCTCGTAGCGGTTGAGGACCACGAGCTTGTCTTCCCAGCGCGTGCCGAATAGTACCTGCTCGGCGAATTGGCGAATTTCCATGCCGTCAATATAACGCATCCCCTGCCTTGACACCTAGCCTGCCCCACCGTATCTAGCCCCCTCTCACTACTTCCAAAAGGAGCCCCCAATGCAGGTCCAATCCGTCGAACTCATCCACTTGGACGTTCCGTTTACCGACCACACCAATCAGCACATGCAGTACTGGTTGCCGCACTGGCGCATCGTCCAACTCTGCAAAATCACTCTCGCCGACGGCACCATCGGCTGGGGCGAGACCATCCCCAATTACACGTGGGCCAAAGTCCCCGAAGACATCGAAGACCGCATCGTCGGCCGCGCCGTTGGCGATTTGCTGTGGCAGGATGCGCTGGGTGCTGGGGTCCAGCAGGCGCTTTTCGACGCAGTGGGCAAGGTCTTAGGTGCCCCAGCCTACCGCCTGTTGGGCACCAAGGTCCGCACGTGGTGCCCACTGTCGTGGTGGGCGATGGACATGCCGGCCGCAGATTGGGCGCGCCAGTGCGCTGACGCCGTCGCGCAGGGCTATACCACCGCCAAGCTCAAGGCGCGAACATGGTACGACCTGCACGCCTGCATCCAAGCCATTATTGAGGCCGTCCCCCCGCAGTTCAAGCTCGACTTGGACTTCAACGGCACACTCGCCAACGCCGCCAGTGCCGTCGAGTTTTTATCAACCTTGGAGCAATACCCACAGGTGGCCATGATTGAGACGCCGATCCCCCAATCCGATGTGGCCGGCAACGCCCAAATCCGCAACCACATCCGCCGCCCGCTGGCCATGCACTACGGCTCGCCACCCATTCTCACCACTCTGCAAGAAGACGTGGCCGACGGCTTTGTCGTCGGCGTTGGAGCCCACGGCATCGCGCAGCAATCCGCGGTTGCAGACGTGGCCAACAAGCCCTTCTGGCTCCAGCTCGTCGGCACGGGCATCACCACCACGTGGGCCGCCCACTTGGGCGCGGTCTGCCCCCAGAGCAAGTGGCCGGCCATTACCTGCATGAACATCTGGGAGAGTCAACTGTTGGCCGACCCCATCCAGCTTCGCGGCGGCTATTACCGAGTCCCAGAACAACCCGGCCTCGGCATTGAAATTGACCTGCAGGCCATAGAGCGATACCGAGTGGATTACAGTTGGGTCGATCCGCCCCGCCACGTCTATCGCTACGTCCGCGCCAACGGCGAAGTCACCTACTATGGCTGCTCCAAGCAGGACCTCCACAACGAATACCCCCGCGACGCCATGCCCGTCTGCGAAAGCGGCTCCGAATGCCTCCCCGTCGAAGACGACGGGAGCCGCGAGTTTGCCCAGATTTACGAAGCCGTGCAGGATGGGGGGACGTTTAGGAGGGCCGAGTAAACCAACCCGTGAACAGGAGCTCTTACCCGCGTCGCTACGATCTCGATGCCTTGCGCGCCACGACGATGTTGCTCGGCATCGCATTGCACGCGGGGTTGTCCTTCACCCCGTTTCCCTGGGCAGTCCAGGATGAGCGGCAAAGCGGTTTCTTTTGGTTTTTATTCGCTGCAATCCACGGCTTCCGCATGCCGGTGTTCTTTGTGCTGAGCGGCTTTTTTACGGCCATGCTTTGGCGCGGGCGCGGCTTGAAACCATTGCTCTCCCACCGCTTGCGCCGCGTGTTGCTGCCGTTCCTGCTCGGGCTGGTGACCATCGTTCCCGCAGTGAACTGGATCAGCGGCTGGGCCATTGCATCTGGATTAGAAGCCAACGCGGCCAAGACTGAGAAAGACAACATCTGGAGCGCAGCCAAGAACGGGGACCTCGCCGCGATTGAACGACACGTGCAAGGCGGGGCCGATATCAATGGGATCGATCCGGCCTCCGGGCAGACTCCCCTAGTATGGGCTGCGCTGGTCGGCCAGCTTGAAGCCGTCGATTGGCTGCTGCAAAACGGGGCCGCGGTCAATGGCCGCACCAAGAACGGCGGCACGCCCTTGCACGCGGCGGCTTTCTTGGGACGAGTGGAAGTCGCCAAACTGTTGCTTCAGTACGGAGCAGATCCTGAGGCAAAAAACAACAACGGCGATACGCCTCGGGCGGCCCTAGAAGCGGACTGGGAACTGACTCAGTATTTGGCAGACTGGTTGCAGATTGAACTCGATGTGCGACAAGTCAAGGACGGCCGCGTTGAAATCGTCGGACTGTTCGGACAAGCCTCCGCTGGCGACGGTCGGGAAAAAATCGACAAGCCAAAGGAGGAATCGGCCGAGTTCCTCAAAGCGATGGCATCGCCGATCTTTGCCGTGCCGCTTTTTCACCACCTTTGGTTCTTGTGGTTCCTCTGCTGGCTGGTCCTCGTCTTCGCACTCTACGCTCGCCTCGCTGATTGGCTGCAATGGCAAGGACCACCCAAGTGGCTGGTTCTTTCACCCGTTCGCTTTCTCTATTTGATCCCTCTGACCATGATTCCGCAATCGCTCATGGGACTGGTCATACCCAGTTTTGGCCCAGACACCTCCTTGGGCCTACTGCCCATGCCGCACATAGTACTTTACTACGCCCTCTTTTTCTTCTTTGGCGCTCTGTATTTCGACTGCGACGACCCAGACGGCCGGGTCGGGAAATGGTGGTGGCTAGGGCTCCCCGTGGGGCTATTCATCGTCTTCCCGTTCGGGCTCGAATTTTCAACGGGTTCATTCGGATTTCGCCAAGAGATATTCGATCCGGCTATGTCCCGGACCGCGGCGGTAGTATTGCAGGTGATCTACGCTTGGATGATGACCTTTGGTTTCATCGGCCTGTTCCGCAAACTCTGCACCCGCGAAAACAAAACCATTCGCTATGTGTCGGATTCGTCGTACTGGCTGTACGTGACGCACGTACCGCTGATCATTGGCGCTCAATTGGCCGTGCGCGATTGGCCTCTTGCTTCAGGGGTAAAGTACTTCCTAGTTTTGCTAGCAGTCATCGGCCTTTTGCTGCTGATCTACCAATTCCTCGTCCGCTACACTTGGCTGGGCCGATTGCTGAACGGTCCTCGCGTCCGCCCGACTAGCTAGCCTTACACGCCCATGTCCGCTAGGGCATTCTCGTAAGCGCCGTACGTCGCATCGTCGAAGAGAACAAAACGCACCTCATCGAGACCGTCGTACGCTGCGAGGAACTGCTTCACCGCATTGAGCGCGACGATCGCCGCTTGCGCGACTGGGTAACCATAAACGCCGGTGCTAATGGATGGAAAGGCAATCGTCTTGATACCGTGTTCCACTGCAAGTTCTAAACTTTTCCGATAGCAGCTAGCAAGAAGTTCGGCCTCACCAGCAGTTCCACCCCGCCAGATCGGCCCTACGGTGTGGATGACGTACCTCGCGGGAAGATTGCCGCCCGTCGTGATAACAGCTTGACCTGTGGGACAACCGCCCTGCTTGGCGCGGATTGCGCTGCATTCCGCCATGATGGCCGGTCCTCCAGCGCGGTGAATGGCTCCATCGACGCCACCACCGCCCATGAGCCGCTCGTTGGCAGCGTTGGCAATCGCATCGACTCGTTCCCTTGTAATATCTCCGCGCACAAGCGAGAGAGACGTTTGGCTGATTTTCACCGTCATAAAATCTCCTCACCGTCGCTTGCTCTTGGTCGGCTAGCACGACTTTCCGCGCCCCGTGGCTCCTGTTGATACGCATCGGCCCAATGCGTTGCGGCGCATTCGCGATCTTCGTTGCCAAGCGCACTGGCGATGGCCTCGCGCACCCCTTGGGGCCGAATGTGCGGGAAAGTTTGCCGGGCTGAGTCGTCGCGGACGACCGTCGGGTGGCGAATGCTGTCGATGAGTTTGCGCCCAATTCGGGCGTACAAGGGCGTCACCAGACCGAGCCAGAGGCTAGAAAGCCGCGGCGTCAACAACGGCACGGGAATCATCAGCCGCCTGCGCCGACGCTGCCGCGCGTATTCCCGCATCAGATCGCCATAAGAAACCGGATCAGGACCGCCGATTTCAAAAACCGCATGTGCATCAGTTGTGAGGTCGAGTGCGGCCGAGAGATATTGCAGCAGATCGTCAATCGCTATCGGCTGAGCGGTGACGTTTACCCAACGCGGAGTGATCATTACGGGGAGCCGTTCCACCAGCGAGCGAATCATCTCAAACGACAGACTGCCGGAACCAATGACAATGGAGGCGCGGAACTCGACCACCTGCACCCCCGATGCCCGCAAGACTTCGGCAACTTCCTGTCGGCTTCTAAGATGCGGAGACAGCTCTCCGCTCGTTTCGCCGAGACCGCCGAGATAGATAATCCGCCCGACGCCTGCTCGCTGTGCCTCTGCGCCAAAGTTGTGCGCAGCCCGGCGATCCTGTTCCTCGAAATCGCCCTTTGACCCCATGGAGTGGACCATGTAGTAAGCAATTTCGACGCCGTCCATCGTCCCTGTTAGGCTTGCTTGATCGAGGACATTGCCGCTGACTACTTCCGTCGTTGGCGCAACGCAAGATTGGAGTGCCTCGGGACGCCGAGTTACACAGCGCACCCGATGCCCGGCGCTTTCCAACACACGCAACAGCCGCCCGCCAATGTAGCCGGTTGCGCCCGTCAAGAGAATGGGCGAAGTCGTTGACGGTGTAGGCACTAGTTTTTTCCGCAAATTTGACTATGTATCGTCATTTTTCACAACAATTTGACGACAACATATACACTTTTCATTCATCCTACAGTCAGGTCTCGTCCATCCGCCGCAGCTAGCACATCGTAGCAAAACTGCGCTGTACTCCAGGCGTCGTACCCGTTTGCGTTCCATATCTGGCCGGTGACCTCTGGGCAGATGTAATTGTCCCAGCCGGCGTCTTGTATGGCCTTGTAGTAAGCCTTCATGTCCAGCTTGCCGCTGCCGGGTAGGAGATAGCGCACCCGCCCCTCTTCGTCGAGATAGCCGTCCTTGATGTGATTGTGGACTGAGTACTGGAGATTCAGGTCAATCGAGTGCTGCAAGTCGATGCCCTCAACCCAGAAGTGGCTGTAGTCGAAGTTGAGGCCGAGGTGAGGGTGGTTGGTTTGCTGCATGAGCCAAGCGGCCTTTTCCGGCGTCTCAAAGTCGTCACCCGCATGCGGTTCGATGGCGACGATGACGTCGTATTCGGCGGCCATGTCGCCCAGTTCGAGTACGAGCTCGACGATGCGCTCTTTGCCAGTCTCCCAAGCGGGTTTGGGGCCAAGGGTGGTACTGACGATCATTGGGCGGTCGTCGAGCCGGAGCGCACGGCTCAGTTCAAAGGTCGCCCTGAACTGCGCCAGCGCGGCGGCGCGTCCCTCGCCTTCGACGCAGGGCGAGAGCAGGGCCATTAGCACGGGCGTGGGGAAGCCGAGCTGGCGGAAGAGGTCGGCGAGTCTTTTGCGCGCGGCCGCGTCCATGTTGGCTGGCTCGGTCGGCCAGCCGGGGGTGACGGCGATTTCCATGCCCTCGTAGCCCATGTCGGCGAGGCGCGGCAGGGCTTCGAAGACGTCGAGTTGCTTCATGCCATAGGTGCTGTAGTAGAGTTTCACGCGGTGACGGCCTCCTGTTGTGCGCCCATGCGCTCGCGCTCGGCGATGAGCAAGTTGATCCAGTGTTTCATGTAGTGCCCGTGGTCGTGCCAAGTGCGGCCGCTGATGAGGTTGCCATCGACGACGCAGGGCGCATCGACAAAGGTGCCGCCGCAGACTTCGAGGTCGAATTGGCACTTGGGCACGGTGGCCATGCGCCGCCCTTCGACGCAACCGGCGCGGGCGGGAATCTCGACGCCGTGGCAGACGCAGCCTACGGGCTTGTCGCGGTCGAAAAAATAGCGGGTAATGCGGATCAGGTCTGGGTCGTCGCGGATGTATTCGGGCGCGCGCCCTCCAGAGAAAAAGATTCCCACGTACTCTTCGGGCACGACGTGGCGGAAGGCGATGTCCGCTTGGATGGTATAGCCCTCAAATTCGCGGGTGATGTCCCAACCTTCGGCAGGGACCTCGTGCAGGACCATGTTGTAGCGGCGGGCTTCCGGCCCGGCCACCACGGGCGCGAATCCCTCTTCTTGGACGCGCAGGTAGGGATAGAGCGTATCGACGGTTTCGGTGGCGTCGCCGACGATGATGAGGACTTTGGCGGTCACTGCATTCTCCCTTGGACGATACGGGCTGGTGGGATACATTTTTCGCGCCGGAGAAACTAACGTGCCATATTGGACGTAGCAAGCTGTGAGCGCATCATAACGACGCAAGGAGGTTATCGTGGAATACCGCCGCTTTGGACAGACGGACATGGAGTTGAGCACCGTTGGCTTGGGTGGGTTGTTGGCCCGCTACGAGGGCATCAATGGCCATCCGCCGCCCGAGGAGAAACGCCGGATTTACCTGCGGGCCGCCGAACTGGGTGTCAACCTCTTCGACATGGGCTACGGCGACGAGGTCCACATTCCGGATGAGTTGAAAGGCCCGCGAGACGACCGCTTCTTCTCGCTCAAGGTGGGTGCGCCGGCAGCCGCTGAGGTGGAGGGGACTATCGACAAGCACCTCGCCAATGTGCGCCGCGAGGCCATCGATATTTTGCGGGTACACCACTATGCCTATCTGCAAAACGAGGGCTTGGCCGAGCGCATCGCCGAGTGCAAGGCCAAAGGCAAAGTGCGTGCCGTGTGCTTGATTCGGCACATGCTGGCCGACCAACAAGCCTACGCTGAGCGCGGTCCCGAACCCGAAGCAGACGCCGACTTGGTCATCTACAACTACGTCTGCCGCTGGCAGGCTCCGGGCATTGCGGCGTCGGCCCGGGCTGGAAAGGGCGTGCTGATTATGAAGGCTTTGGGCGGCCAGTGGCTTAGCTGGGCCGACAAAACGCAGACCGATTGGTCGGCCGTAGATGAGTCAAAGGTCGAGGAGCTATCGCCGAGGGGGGAAGGTATTCGCGGAGAGCTGCCGCTGGTCTATCCGATTGTCTCAGGTCCTTGGCACGAGTTGGCCGAGCCGGGCGAGCTGGTGCCGCGCACTGAACGGGCGATACAGTGGGTGCTGGCGACCGAGGGAGTGCATTGCACCTTGGTGGCTTTTGCCAGCGTCGAGGAACTGGAGGAAGGGTTGGGGATCATGGAGATAAGTGCCGCTATTTGATTGGATTGTTTAGCAAGTCCGCGCGCGGAGTGAGCGGGAAAGCGCAGGATTCCTTGCAAGGGCCTCGCCCCGCGGCGGGAAAGACCTGCTGTAAAACCAACATGGTCAGGACTTATTCTGTGGACAAGGAAAATACGATGAAACGCACGATCATAATCTTCCTCGCTCTCCTCTTTACGTTCTCGCCTGCCGCCGCGCAGGACGAAGGCGTCTCTGAGAGGAGTCCAACGGCCCTTCTCCCTTTGGAGGTTGGTAATCAGTGGACCTATAAGCATCGATATTTAAACTTCTCTTACGAGCAGGGTTGGTGGCGGGATCAGACCCCGGAAATTCGAATGCTATTTGAGATACCCGGTTACCCATACGACAATCCTGAGTTCCCGCCTGATTTCTTCATCTGGGGCAGAGAGCTCACCATTGAGATCACTCATACAGAAATGATTGATGGCTTGGAGTATTTTGTCTTTAGCCGTGCCGATTATGACGGGCCACCGCTATTCAATCTCTTTTGGGCTGGCCAGAAGGTGCGCTTATCAGACGAGGGCGTCTTGCTGTTTCGCTGGAACGAGCAGGATGTCCCTTTATACGACCTCAACTTTCAGCATCCTGGTAGATATTCAATTCCAGCATATCCATTTCGAGAAGACCTAGTTACCAAGCTGGATGTTCGGCGTTGGGATAGGGTTGGAAGACAGATTCAGATCGAATTTGCCGCCTATCCTGAAATAAACCTTCCGGATAATATCTCGCCGTACATTAACATTGTGATTCTACCAGGATATGGGCTTTCCTATCACGAAAGTTACTACGAACAAAGTAAGCCTATCCTGCCAGTTTTCTCACACATCAGCCTTTTCTTTCTTAATGACCTTGAACCTATTTCGGCGATTATTTCAGGAGAAGAGGTGTCGTATGGACAAGCTTCCAGAGGCGACTTTAACACCCATGTTCAATCGAGCTCTTGGGGTCAATTGAAAAGAGCGTTTCGGCCCCGGTAGCCCCTTTACCCATTAACGTAGAAACCGTCTAGTCGCTTTGCTCTATTTTTGCCAACAGCGAAGGTCGTATTCTGCCTCCACTACCGGCCTCGCCCTGCGACGGGAGAGACCTGCTGGAAAGCCGACATGGTCAGGGCTTATCCTGTGAACAAGGAGCATGAGATGAAACGCATGTTTGCTGTCGTGAGAAGACCTGTTATTTGCCTGCCCATCATTATCGGGGGCGTCTTGATGATCTCCGCTGCCTGTCCGGCCCAAGGTTCTGACCGGTTTTTCCGCCCGCTTCCCTTATCTCTGGAAGTTGGTAACCGTTGGACCTATTCCATTGTGAAGATCCATAAGGCCAGAGGTCAGATCCTTGATACGCTATCCACCGAGACTCTAACTATCCGTGTGGTAGAGCGCCTTCAGATAGAGGACCAGACCTATTTTGCGTTGAGTGATGGAGGCCTATATCGCGTAGATGAGGCGGGCCGAACTTGGCGGTATGATACGGAGGCAAAAAACGAAAAGATCATCTGGGATTTATGGGGGGCAGAGATCTCTTTGTCCTATGCCCTTGGGGACTTTTCTGTTATAGAAAGAACAGTGGTTGATGGATATGCATGCCAATGTATTTCGAGATATGGCCCATTTGAACTACGCCCAATTCCTGAGCCTGGGTATGAGGGGATCTATACTTGGATTCAAACTGTCGAGGAAGATACCGTTCGATACGATTCGTATCTCACAAACTTTTTTCATTCTCCCCTTGCTTTGAGTCGTGCCGACCTCCTTCAATTCCGAGACTTGGGTGTAACCGAACTTTATTTATTTCAGGAATTCTACCCGATAGAATCTTACGATTTTGATCTTGTTGTAGCACCCAACGTTGGGGTCGTCTATTATGCGTTTACCGAGTATTTCTTTTCGATGTATTCCGACGATGACGATAATGACTCTATGGATCGATACGGCATAGACTATGTGGAAAAAACGGAATGGATCTTACGGGATATGCAGAAAGGCGATCAGGGAAATACTGTTGTAGAAGATACATCGTGGGGGCAGCTAAAGCAGAGGATGACACGCCCCTCCCCCAATGCTCCGTGAGTTTATCTATCTCCTCTTTTCGCGGAATAAAACAAAAGGATTCATCATGGTACGTTACAACTATATAGCCCTAGCCCTCCTCTTTTCGCTGCCGCCTGCCGCCGCGCAGGACGAAGGCATCTTTGAGGAGCGCCCAACGGATCTTCTCCCGTTGGAGGTTGGTAATCAGTGGACCTATAAGCAGCGATATTTAAATCTCGCTTACTCGGGGAGTTGGTGGGAGCGGAACCCGGAAATTCGAATACTATTTGAGGTGCCCGGCGGGTACCGACACCCTCCTGATTCCCTCCTCTCGGGCGAGAGAGAGTTCACCATTGAGATCACTCATACAGAGATGATTGATGGCTGGGAGTATTTTGTCTTTAGCCATGCCGATTATGACTGGCCACCGCTACCGACGCTCTTTTGGGCTGGCCAGAAGGTGCGCTTATCGGACGAGGGCGTCTTGCTGTTTCGCTGGAACGGGCAGGATGTCCCTTTATACGACCTCAACCCGCAGCATCCTAGTAGATATTCAATTCCAGCCTATCCACTTCGAGAAGACCTAGTTACCAAGCTGGCTGTTGGTCGTTACAGGCATGAAAGCCAGATTGGGATTCGTTTTGGCGTCACTTATCCTGAACTAAACCTTCCGAACAATATGCGGGGCTTCTCGGGCATTGACATTCTGGTTCTACCAGGGTATGGGCTTACTTGTAATGAAAGTTACTACAGACTACTCGACGGTAGTGCTCTGGGGGTAGTGCTCTGGGTCTTCTGTCATCCGTCCGCCTTCTCTATCTCAATGACCTTGAGTCTATTTCGGCGATTATTTCAGGAGAAGCGGTGTCCTACGACCAAGTTCCCAAACGACGTGACACTCATGTTCAATCGAGATCTTGGGGTCAATTGAAAAGAGCGTTTCGGCCCCGGTAGTCCCTTTACCCATTAGCGTAGAAACCGTCTAGTCGCTTTGCTCTATTTTTACCAACAGCGAAGGTCGTATTCTGCCTCCACTATCGGCCTCGCCCTGCGACGGGAGAGACCTGCTGTAAAGCCGACATGGTCAGGGCTTATCCTGTGAACAAGGAGCATGAGATGAAACGCACGATAATAACTGCTTTGACGATGCTAATGGCGCTGGCGTCTGGCCTTTGGGCCAATTTTGACCCTTACCAAGTAATGCCGCGATTGTTCTATCAGCCTGATGGTACTGAAATTGAGGCATGGAGAGAGGGGTGGCATCGTGATTGGTACGCAGACGGCTATGTCTTCGTTTTGGGGGACGACGGCTGGTATTACTACGCGGAACTGGACGCCCGTGGCGACTATGTGGCGTCGCCTTATAAAGTGCGCGTGGACGACCCGGTGGAGATAGGCATTCCCCTGAACCTACAGCGGAGTGCCGTCCGTCAAGCCGAAAAAGACGCGGAGTTTCTAATAACAGAACCCGTCATCGCTAGCCAGCCTGATGGAACTGAGTTTCATGCTTACTCGGGTATCCGATTGCCAAGTAGGCCTCACCTTGGTGGCGGGGATTTATGCTGCTCCCCTGGGGACGGCTATGTCATCGCCATAGTAACAGACGATGTATATGAGAGTCCCCTCATAAACTACAACGGCGGCGACCCCTTTTGGGATTTTGTGTATGACGAAGAGAGTGGCTGGTATTACTACGCGGTCCCGGACAACCGCGGCGATTATTTGGCATCGCCTTACAAGGTCGGCATTGATGACCCGCCCGGGTACAACCCGGCGGTAACCCCAAGTCGGTCTGCGCCGACGGCAGTCCAACAACGCTCTTGGGGTGCCGTGAAACACCTCTTTCACAAGTGAACAGATAGGAGCACCCGTTGAGAATCTACCTTGCTGCTTTGACGATGCTAATCGTTGGCGATATAAAGGAACAGATGAGACCGTATAGAAGAGTAATTCCAATTAGGCGTGGATGATTTCAGTAGGCCACGGAAACAATCCGGCTGACCTGATCGGTGCGGGCGTCTCCGCTGATTTCGACGCGCAGGACGTAGTTTCCCGGTGCCACCAGACCGCCAGTGTGGTCGCGTCCGTCCCATGCCAAGGCCACTCGTCCGGCCACCTGCTCTTCTTCGCTCAAAAGATGCACCCGCCGCCCTGTCAGGTCGAAAATAGCCACTCGCACGGTGCGCGGGTCTAGCACTTTGAGCAGGTTGAATTCGAGGACGAACCGGTCGCCGACGCCGTCGCCGTTGGGAGTTAGCAACTGGGTTGAAATTGTCAGGTCGTCGAGCAGACTGGGGTCTGCGGGCAGGGCTACGGACACTGTCTCGCTCGCCACAGCTTCGCTGGCATCCCCCGCGTCAACCTGTTGTACCTGACCCTCCAGATTGCTGTTGAAGAGCAACGCGTCAAAACGAGTTTGGTTGAGGTAGAGCGTACTCTCGAAATCGATCTCCAAAAGCCCCGAGCGCCGCACGGCGTGGTCGAGGACGAGCAGGGTGCCGTCGGCCCGCTCCTCGATTTGGACCTCGGTTTCTTCCCCGTTGATGCGCAAGGCCCTAAAGCGCACGGTGGCCGACGAACTCAGCAGGATTTGGTCGAATCCCCGGTTGGCCGAAGTCGTGGTAGAGCGAAGGAAATAGGTGAAATTTTGCGGTGCTCCCGGCTCGACCTGGGGCGGGTAGATTTCTGCCAGCGTCTGTTGCACCAGCGGCGGGTGGAAGTGCAAGGTCAGCGTTTCCAGTGCTGGGGCGCTAAATGGATCTTCGCTCAGAAGCTGCACCTCGATTTGGGCGAACTGCCGCGGTCCCGGCGACAAAAACCCCTGGCCGGAAACCTCGTAGGCCTGACTCCAGTTACTCCAGTCCGAGCCTATTGTGCGCACGGTGTCGATCCGTCCGCGAAAAGAGGGAATGAGCTTGTCGTATTTCCTTGCGGAGACTTCCTTGCCGTTCTTGTCGTGGAAAAAGTACTCTTCGTCGAGCAGATTGCCGGTGCGGCTGCGAATTTCTAGGCGAGTATTGGGCGGTACTAAGGCTCGCCAGTCGAGTGCCGAGATCGTCTTTTTTCCGCCCAAGTCGAAAATCGGCGAGAGCGCTGTCAAGGCGGCGGGAAATCCTTCGCCAAAGACTTGGAACTCCGCGGTCGTGCCCGAGAGTGCGCCGGAGGTCATGCCAAAGAGAAGCCGGACGTAGCGCAACTTCGTCGAGGGAAAGCGCTCCTCAAAGTGGACGATATCGCGCCGGTTGCGCAGCGATTCGGGCAGTTCCCCCAGCGAGACCCAGCGCAGTGAGCCGTCCGGTGCCAGCGAGCCGTCCGACCCCGACATCTTGTACCACAGGTAATTGATGGACCCAAAGCGGGTGCGAGCCCGCTCGCCGGTCGTCGGCAGCCCGGTGAAATCCCCCAACAACCGCACTCGGTCCACCCAAAAGAGCACACCCAAGTCGAGGATGAAGAGCCCCATCGGCGTCACCCCGCGTCCCTCCTTGCGACCCCAGTACGAGGTAATGTCCCCGTCAATTAGGTTGCGGCTGATCAAGGGATTCTCGTAGCGCTCGTCCCGGCCCGAGCCGACTAGGCTATGCACGTCGATCTGACCGCCGCGTTCTCGCGCACCCAGGGACAGATTGTCGCCCACGCTCTCTACCGACAACTCGCTGAGCTGGGTACCAAGCGTCTTCTTGTCGGCTTGGATGCGAATGTGCTGCAGGGGTTTGAGGCCAAAGTCGATCTCGATGACTCGGTCTTGGTTAAAGCTGTACAGGCGGCGCTTGTTGTAGCGCAGGGTCCCTTCGATGGCCACACCGGCGTTGGTGAAGAAAGGCTCGCCGTCGGAAGTGAAGACCTTGAAGAATTCGAGCGGCTCGCCGGCCTCGGCAAAATGCAGGCGGATTGTGCGCGCCGAGACCACCCGGCCTAGATCGACCTCTATCCACCAATCCTCCAGCGGCGCTTCTGCGGCAGGCACCCAAGCCGTCTCCACATCTCCGTCTATCAGCAGGGCTGCACGATTCAGCGCTGTGCCCGCGGCGCGGATGCCGCCGCCAAACGTCGCGGCGTTTTGCACCGCGTCGATATTCTGGCGCACGAACGCGGGTTTGAGCACGCCGTCGGCGACATCGACCGCGTCGCCGGGCAGCGTCCACTCGCTCCAGCCGCCCGGTCCGCCGAGGCGCAGTTCCTCGGCTCCGAGGGCTTGGGCGGCGAGCAGGAGCGCGCCTAGTATCGACAAGTACGTGCGGATTTTTGTCGCTAAATGATCGCACATTCCATTGAACCTACCTATCCAGCCTCGCCGGTGGGAGATTCTTCGACTCCGCTGCGCGGAGTTTATCTTGAGCGAAGCCGAAAGGCTCAGAATGACAGAGCAATACCACAGAACATAGCTTTACCGCCTACCTGTTTTTAACGGCTATAGCAGCAGGCTTTAACTCGCGTACACGGCCTCGCGCAGTCCTTTGATATAGCCGATGGCGAACAAGCGCCCGATTGATGAATAGCCCGGCTGGTCGTTGCGGTCGCCCTCCATCGTCGGCACGTGGTCGGGGCGCAGAACGCCCTCGAAGCCGATGTCGCGGTAGGCTTCCATGCAGGCGCGCATGTCGGTTTTGCCTTCGTCGTGGAAGGTCTCGACGAATTTTTCGGGCGTGCCGCGCACATCGCGGAAGTGGACGAAGTAGATGCGGTCGCCAAAGTGGCGGATGACCTCGGGCAAATCGTCGGTCATCAGGGTGAAGTTGCCTTGACACAGGCAGATGCCATTGGCCGGGCTGGGCACTAGGTCGATGAGCTTTTGGTAATTTTCGATGCTGCGCATGATTCGACCCATGCCGCGCAGGGGCGACAGCGGCGGGTCGTCGGGGTGCATGGCGAGTTTGACGCCCGCTTCCTCGGCGACCGGCACGACCTTTTCGAGGAAGTACTTAAGGTTGTCCCAAAGCTGCTCTTCGGTGACGACGCCAGCATCGGTCAGCGGCGCGTTTTGCATCAGCTCGTTGTCAAAGCCGGTGACCATGGCGCCGCCGCGTCCGGGTGCCGCCATTGAGGTGCGGGTCCAGTTGAGCACGGGCATCCACTCCGGGCACCAGACCGGAATGCCGACCTTGCCCATGTTGCGAATCAGCTCGCAGGCGTATTCGATCTCTTCGTCGCGGTCGGACAGGCCGAGCTTGGCCTTGTTGAGCGGCGGGCGGGCCTCGATGACGTCGAGGGAGAAGCCGCCGTCGTTAAACGCGGTTTTCATCCGCACGAGGTTGGTGAAGCTCCAGGGCCGTTGGTCGGGGTGGATGTCGGCGGGGTCGCCTTGGGTGGAGAAGCCGCCGACCACGTGGTCAACGCCGCATTGTTTGACCATCCGCCACAGCGGCGTGGGGTGATCGGGCAAGACTTCGGCAATTTTGATCATGTCGTTCCTTTTCTTGACGAGGTGAAGGTTGGGACGAGTAATTGATGTTACGCACGGACTCCTTGGGTGTGTGATGCTTCGCTTCGCTCAGCATGACAAGGAAATATTTGCTGTTAGGCGCAGTGCGGTCAACATGGTTCAGCGAATAAACGGATACACTAGGCCGGTCAGGGCGTCCGCGATGCGGATGCGGTGCGAGAGCAAGGTTTGTTCAGGCAGGGCATCGGCGGCAAAATAGCCGATGTTGGTGCTTTCAGAGGAGAGCTGCAATGCGCCGGCGACGGGTTCGCAGATAAAGACGTGGGTGACGTAGTGGATGACGGTGCCGTTGGGATAGCGCATGAAGGGGTAGCTCTCCGGCTCGGAGTAAATCCCAATCAGCCGCTCGACGCGCACCTCTAAGCCCGTTTCCTCATACACTTCGCGCACCACGCTCTGCTCGACGGATTCGCCGAGTTCGACTTGGCCGCCGGGCAGGCCCCAAAAGCCGTTGTCCGCGCGCTGTTGCAGCAGGATTTTGCCGGTCTTGTCGCGGATAAAGCCATTGGCCGCCACGCCGAGCCGGTCGGGCATTTTCTTCAGCGGCGCGCCCGTGCTGTCGCGCCATTGGGTATAGTCGAATTCTTCTGCGTTCATGGCTATTACGCAAGCGGCCCATAGGCGCTGATAGCCGAGTCGTGGAAGAGTGCCCGGCGCTCGTCGTCTGAAAAGTCGGCGCTCCACTCGAGGAACTTGGCGTAGAGATAGCCGATGCTAATGCCCCGCAGTTTATCGACGGGATAGTTGCTGGCAAACATGCAGCGGCTAGAGCCAAAACGTTCGATTAGCTCTTGGACGACTGCGGCGATTTTGGCCTCTTTGGCCTCATCCTCGTGGAAGGCGTCCCGCGCAAACCACGCCATAGACAGCTTCATATAGACATTGGGCAATGCGGCCAGTGCGGCCATGCCTTCGCGCCAGAGATCCTCGTGCGCTTGGTCCTCGCTGTCGTGGAGGAAGCCGAGATGGTTGGTGACGACGCGGAGGTTGGGGAAATCGCGGAACACTGCGACCGCGTCGGCCACTTGGTGGGGATTGCAGGAGAGGTCGAAGGCGAGGTTGTGGCGTTCTAGGAGGGCTAAGCCCTCGCGAAAGCGGTCGCTTTGCAAGACGCCGTCTTCTATCTGCGGCCAAGTCAGGTCGGGATTGGCGGGATGGTGATTGAGGATCATGCGCACGCCGCATAGACGGCCGCCAGCGGCCGCTAGGTGTTGTTCGATAGTGCGCCCGGCTGCGGCGATGTCGCGTTCCAGATGCACGTACGCGACAATGCCAAAGGGCTGTTCGGTCGGTTCAAGCTGGTCGCGGACCCAGCGGGTTTCTTCTACAGTATCGATGGGGACGCCGTTAGGTACTTGGCCGACGACGGTTTCGACGTGGACGCCGCTGACCCGCTGCAACTCAGGGGGCAGTTCGCTCATGTCTTGGGCGTAGTCGGCGGCTCGGTACGCTGGCATGACATCGCCGAGGTTGGGATTGGGACGCTCGGCTAGGTCCCAGAGGTGGAAGTGAGGGTCGCACAGGGGAATGGGAGTCTGCATGGGGAAAAGCCTTTCGGTGATGTGTAGGGGCGACTCTTGTAGTCGCCCGTTGTCTCTAAGCAAACGCCGCCTTCACGGCTTCGGGCAGCGGGCAATGGGCACCCGGGTGCTGCACTGCGCTGGCACCGGCGGCGCACGCTAGGTCTAGGGCTTGTTGCGGGTCGGTGCCGAGCAGGGCGCTGGCGGCCAGAACCCCGCTAAAGGCGTCGCCAGCCCCGACCGCATCGACAACGGACACGGGCGCGGGTCGTGCGGCGAACGAGGCCCCCGGAATGTGGAGTTGAGCACCGTCGCCGCCAAAGGTAATCGCCAGGCAATCCAGCGCGTAGCGGGAGATTAAGTCGTCGGGTGCGGCGACCTCGGCAATGTCTCGCACGGCCTCCCATTCCTCGTCGTTGAGCTTGACCATGGTCGCCGCTTCGAGGCCAAAGAGCACGGTCTGCGGCGTATAGCAGTCCTTGCGCAGATTGACGTCGAAAAGCCGATGCCGGGGGTTGGCGGCCAGCAGGTGTTCTAGTCCCGGACGATTGGCCGGACTGCGCTGCGCGGCCGTGCCGTAGTAGATCAGGTCGGGGGGCCGGTCTAACGTTGGTTTAGTTTCGATGTAGTCCCAAGCTACGCCGGCGCGGATGGTGTAGGAGGGCTGCCCATCGTCGAGCAATACATCGACTGTGCCCGTAGGCTCGGGCCGGTCGGCGACCCATTGCTGATCGATGTCGGCGCGCCGGAGAAAGCCCCGCGCCTGTTGCCCCAGTTCGTCCCGCCCCACGGCGCTGACCATGGCCACGGGAAAGCCAAGTTGGCGCAGATTCCAGGCGAAGTTCAGGGAAGCACCTCCCAAGCAGGTGCGGTCGGGGAAGCAGTCGTAGAGGATCTCGCCGAAGACGATGGAAGTGAAGTTCGCTTTGTCCATAGTGCTTGTTACAACGGCGGAAAGAGCACGTAGCCCACGGCGCTGCGCTCCAACCAGATTTTGCAGAATTCCACGAGGTCGTACGCTCGTGCGACCTCGTCGTTCGCGGCTGGATCGTTGACCAGTACGGTATCTCCCGCGCAGCCCCGGATGACGAGCAAGTGCCCAGACGTCCGCTCAATGGCCGCTCGACTTAATTCGCCCTCCTCGTAGCGCACGGAGGCAACAATGGGAAAACCTGCGTCGAGGAGCGTGTGCGCCGCCTCCCAAGAGGGAAAGTGCAATAGATAGCCCAAGAGTCCCCTGCGAGCAGCCGCGTGGATATTAGCCGGCCACACGCCGTATAGCCCGCTGGGCTGGTGGCGCGCCTCAGCAATCACGTCGTAGATGTCCGCGCTATGGCCGTAGTACGCGAGGAGCATGGCGACGCTGGTCGGCGAGCAGACGTGGGGAGCTAACTCGGGTCGCAGAACCATCTGGCTTTGCGACGGTACGGCGAGGGCCGTATCTCGGCTGGCGAGGGTCGGAGCGGGCACTGCGCCTTTGCGGCGCACCGAGACCGAGAGCAAGGCTGGGGCCGTGGGAGCGACGTCTTGGACGCGCAGGTGTAGGGTGGCTGCTTGCAAGGGGCTGCGGATACGCAGGAGGTCGATTTCCGCTGCGACCGCTTCGTTTGTCTCGCCCGCCTCGGCCTCAACAAACGAGCCGACTGGGTCGAGGACGGCCCGACTGCTGTGGCCAGCTTTGGTTTCGCATTCTATCGCGAACTGATAGCCCCACGCGCCGCCGTGGACAACCGAGAGGCACGGCAGGATTTCTAGCACGCCTTCTAGCGCTGAGGGAGGCAAGTCAAACGAGAACTCGTTGCCATGCCATACCAACGGCTCGATCTGATTTGGCCGAATGGACGGCGGTACGGCGCGTTGCAGCGCGGCCTCGTCTAGTCCTTGGGCAAACAATAGAAGTGCGTTGCTCATTAGGTTCGTTTGGGAAGAACTAAGTACACGACAGTAATCCAGTGGACGTTAGGCATGGGAGCGCTGAGATGCTTCGACTTCGCTTTGCTCCGCTCAGCATCTTGTATCTTCGGTATGGAGGCTTTAGGATGTCCTATTCCCATCCGCTCGGGGCAGGCCGCAAGCATCTGAAGGCATCGACCTTGTGTGTGAGAGAGGCCCCCCGCCTTCTGGAGCCATACCGAAGAGTATCCAAGCCCCAAGAGGCTGCATAGACAAGGTAGGTAGCTCCCGGTACAAGGTCCGGGGACCCGAGCCCAATATATCAGGAGGTGTTGCCATGCCACAAGTCCATCACGCAGGTATCGATGTGAGTGCCAAGACCTTACAGGTGGCCTTAGCCCGCCCAGGCCAGAGCCTACAGCAGGGCACCTTTGCCAATACGCCGCTCGGCCATCGGACGTTACTTGGATGGCTGACCAAAGGCGGGTCGTCCGTCCGCGTGGGCTTGGAGGCGACCGGCTTGTATAGCCAACGGATCGCTTGGGCGTTGCACGGCCATCGCCGACTGGAGGTGATGGTCATCAACCCCAAAGCCATCAAACACTATGCGCAAGCCCACCTACAACGAGCCAAAACCGATCCGTTGGATGCCCGCTTGATCGCAGACTACATCCAGCGGATGCCCTTCCAGCCGTGGCAGCCGACCGACGAGTCGAGCCTACACCTGCAAGCGTTGACCCGACGCATCGGCCAACTCAAACGCGATCTAATCGCTGAGCGCTGCCGACTCCACGCCGAAGGCTATCGTGCGCTGCCGTCCGACCCGATCACCCGCGATATGCAAGTCCACATCCGCCACCTCCAGCGCCGTATCGCCCGCTTAGAGGAGCAAGCCCACGCCTTAGTGGAGGCCCCTCCGCTGCAGATGGCCTACCACAGGCTGCTATCCATCCCTGGCATCGGCCCTACGTCGGCCGTGCGGCTATTGGCCGAGTTAGCCCCCTTGCCCTCCGATATGAAGCCGCCCCAGTGGGTCGCCTACGCCGGCTTAGACCCCCGACCCCGCCAGTCGGGCACCTCAGTAGATACCCCCCGGCCCATCTCCAAAGCCGGCAATAAACATCTACGCACCGCCCTATATATGCCCGCGTTGGTCGCCGTGCGCCATGCCTGCCATATCCAAGCCTTTTACGACCAACGCATCGCCGCCGGGCAAAAGCCCAAGCAAGCCCTCGTCGCCGTCATGCGTAAGCTGCTGCATGCCATCTGGGGCGTGTGGACCTATGACCAAGACTTCGATGGCGAAAAATTCTACCAAAACGCTGCATAAAACCATTGACCACAAAGAGAGTATCTCATACCGCTCTACTGTCGTGTACTTAGGGGAAGAATACATTCAATCGCCACCTGCGTCCAGCAGGTAACGCCCGCAGAGTCTGCTGGCTTATCCCCAGAGTTGAGGATGGGGCGGATGGAGGAGGCTGCCTTCGTAGCGCAGCCCGCGTTCCCGATCTTTTTGCAGGAGCAGGGGGCCATCGAGATCGACGAAGCGGGCTTGTTGCGCCAGCAGGACAGCCGGTGCCATAGCTAGTGAAGTGGCGATCATGCAGCCGACCATCAAGTCCAATCCGCACGTGCGCGCCTCGGCCGCCAAGCGCAGGCCCTCGCTGAAGCCGCCGGTCTTGTCGAGCTTGAGGTTGACGCATTCGTAGCGGGAGGCCAGTTCCGCGAGATCGGCGGCGGTGTGGCAGGATTCGTCGGCGCAGAAGGGAACCGGGTGTTCGAACTCGGCGAGCAGGGCGTCTTGGGCGGCGGGCAGGGGTTGTTCGATGAGCGCGACGCCCAAGCGAGCTAGTGCAGCCGAGAGCGGCTCGACCTGGTCGGCGGACCAGCCTTCGTTGGCATCGACGATCAGGGTTGAGTCTGGGGCATTGGCGCGGATTGCGGCGATGCGGTCGAGATCGTCGCGACCGGCGAGTTTGATCTTGAGCAGCGGGCGATCGGCGTGATGGGCCGCGGCTCGACCCATGGTTTCTGGGTCGTCGAGGGAGAGGGTGTAGGCCGTTGCTACCGGGCGCAGTGCTGCTAGCTTGGCTAGTTCATAAACGGGGCGGCCACTGATTTTAGCTTCCAGATCCCAGAGTGCGCAGTCCAAGGCGTTACGGGCCGCGCCGGGCGGTAGAGCGCGTTGCAATGCCGCTTGGTCGAGGCCGGCTTCTACCTGTGGGCGCAGCGATTCTAGCGCGTCTACGGTTCCGGCCACGCTTTCGTTGTAGCGGGGGTAAGGGACGCATTCGCCGCGGCCAACGCAGCCGTCGCGGCTCAGCTCGACGACGACGACATCGGCGGTGGTTTTGGCGCCGCGCGAGATGGTGAAGGTCTGGGCGAGGGGAAAGCTCTCGCTGCGAACGGAGAAGCGGGTCACAGGGCATCGACCAAGCGCGCGGCTCCTTGACGCAGCGGATCGACTGCGGGCAGGCCGGCTTGGCTTTCTATGGTTCTGAGCAGTTCGGAGGCGCGGTCTTCTGGCAAGTGCGAGGTGTTGACCGCAATGCCAACGGTGCGGCAGGCCGGGTTGGTAAGCCGGCCGCACTGCTCGTTGAGGCGAATGCAGTCGAGTAGATCGGGCAGTTGGTATTCGGGCAGGCCGCGCATGTGAGGGCGGTTGGGATCGTGGCAGAGGACAAGTGCGTCGGGCTGGGCACCGTGTATGAGGCCCAGCGACACGCCGGCATAGGAGGCGTGGAACAGCGAACCTTGGCCTTCGACTAGGTCCCAGTGCTCGGGGTGGTTGGCCGGGGTCAGGACCTCGACGGATCCAGCGAGAAAATCGGACACCACGGCGTCAACAGAAACGCCTGTCCCGGCGATGAAGATGCCGGTTTGACCCGTGGCGCGGAAGGTGCAGGCCATGCCTCGCGCCTGCATCTCGCGCTCAATAGCCAGCGCGGTGAACATCTTGCCGACCGAGCAGTCGGTGCCGACGGTGAGCAGGCGTTTGCCCGGGCGTTTGACGCCGGTTGCGATGGGAAAAGCGCGGTCGGGAAAGCGCGCATCCACGAGACGTTTGCCCTTTGCGCGGGCGTGGTCGGCCAAGCCGGGAATGGTGCCAAGGCGCGTGTGTAGGCCACTGGCGAGATCGTAGCCGAGGTCGATGGCCTGCAGGAAGGTATCGCGCCAGAGATCGGAGATGGTGCCGCCGCGATTGGCGACGCCGATGATGAGGGTGCGAGCACCGGCGGCCCGGGCTGCGGCGAGGGTTTGATCGGGCAGTCCGAGGTCGGCGTGGCAATCGGGAAGGCGGAGCTGACCAATACACTGTTCGGGCCGCCAGTGGGCGACGCCAACGGCCGTTTTGGCGGCTAGCTGGTCGGCGGCGTCACCGAGGAACAATAGGTATGGGTGCGCGAGTTGGATCATGAAAAATAAGATAGGAATTATGGTAAAACGTGAATAGCGCGGAGTTTTCGCAGAGTGTACCTTATTAACAAGAGCAGGGTGGATTTTCCCCGTATTTGAGCGCATGGGGTTATTCGCCTGATGTGGTTTTTCCGCATCGTCAAGACCCACTAAAAATGATAGTTCATAGAGATAGACCATGCTAAGCTCATCGACTGACCCTCTTGAAATACTTACCGACGCGCTTCGGGAGAAGCGGCCGCTGGTGCTGTTCGCAGGCCAGAATCTCGACTCGGCCCACGATGCCATACTTGGTGCCCTCCTCGATCGCTTTGGATGCACGGATCGCAATCCGGGATGGTGCGCCGCGCTCAAGCAAGGCATGAGTGCGGTCGACATGGATTGGCTTTCCGAGCGGTTTGAACGAAGTGTGCCCTCTGATGCCGTTGCTCTCATCTTTGATGTCGCTTGGAGTGCGGTGTTCACCTCGTCCATAGATCCCCAGTTTGCGCGGCGTTTCGAGACCAGAGGGCGACAGCCCGAGTCGGTGCTTTCCAGAGATACCTATGCGAGAGTGCCGCGTAGCCGATCAAGACCGCCGATTCACTATCTCCTTGGAAAGTCCAATGAAACCGTCGAGGAGGCACGAGCACCTAGAAAGCAAAGCGATCTGCAGCGCCGCCTCAGCGGGCACGCGACGGAATTGCTAAACCGCATCGCGGAAACCGCGACAGTGCGCGGCTTGGTGGTCATAGCAGGCTACGATTCAAGCAAGGATTGGATGTCGATAGACTCGCTATTGGCACCTCTATCCGGCCAGTTTGGCCCCAAGGTTTTATGGTTTGGCTCCTCGGGCAAGCCGGACTCGATCTTCGCCGACGAGATGATTGAGCAAGGAGCACTCATTGAAACCACAACGACCCTTGCAAGCGCAATAAGCCAACTTGAACTCCGCGGTGTGCTTGATGTTTCAGGGTCCGCTGCCCCGGACGAGCCGGGCATGGTGTCGATCTCCGGGGAAAGGGCACTGGACATCACTCCGGCCCTGCGTCTGCGAGTGGAAGCGTCTGCGGCCATTGTCGATGACGGATGGACGGAAAATCCCGAACCATTGGGCGAATCCGAGTTGGACGACGCGTTTCGCCGCTTCCACAGTACGCTTGGTAATTTCAGATTGCTAGTGGAGGGTGTATCGCGAGGATTTGCGGTGGAACGAGAGTTTGAGCAAACCCTTTGGAATACAGTGAACAGCAAACTAAAGCGACTTGGGCAACCCGACTCCGACGATGTGGTCGTCCTGCATGGGCAGTCGGGCACTGGAAAGAGCATCGCGCTCGCACGGCTGGCCCGAAAGATACGTTGCGGACTACGCCTGCCTGTTGTAGTTGCGACGAACCGGATTCCGAATCATGCGGACATCGAAGCGTTCTGCTTGGAGTCCGAACGCCTAGGGGCGATGGCGACGATCTTGATCTGCGACTCCAGCCAAGCCCCGCAACGCTACGACGATTTGGCCTCCGCGTTGCGAAGTCGTGGCCGACGGTTGCTCATAATAGGCACATGCTATCGGATGGAGCCCCATGCCAGCGGCAAATTGGATCGACTTGTCGAGGCTCCTTCTCGCGTTTCGCCTGATGAATTGTCCGCGTTCAAAGAACTACTGAGCAAGCTCGGCCATGATGTCTTGCCAAGTTACAATCCGCCCATCACTGATTCGATCTTCGCCATGCTGTACCGCAGGTTACCGGCCGCACGCGAGCGCCTTGCCACAGGCGTATCATCGGAAGCGAGATCTACTGAAAGTGTGGTGCGTGAGCGGGCACGGCAGGTACCACGGCCATCTACCGGGCTTCCTGCCATAGCGGAGCAGTTGATTGAGTTGGGCATTGCTAGTCGCACTTCGCAGGTGTTCGAGGAGGATGAAAAGCTCGAGGCTTTGGGTTTGGCTCAGGCGGGACGACTGATTGACTACGTCATGGTGGCTGGTCGGCTGAATTGTCCGGTGCCCGTTAATATCGTTTTTCGGGCACTTGGTCAGATTGACGGACTGCATCAGGATCAAATCATCTATCTCCTTGCCGATCTCGATCTGTTCCGCTGGGACGAGGACGGGGAGGGGTCGGACTTCCTGATTTCGCCACGCATACAGCTCGAGGCAGAGCTTATATGCAGACGAAGGCTTTCCCCAGATCAGGAAATCGAGCGACTGATCGATTTGATCGGCAGCGTCAGACTTGGAGTGGATCAAAGAGCCGAGCACACGTTCCTGCTTGACCTGTTGTTCATGATTGATCGGAACGGACCGCGCAAAGAAGCGTACCGCTCTGGGTACCTGCGGTTTGCCGACGCGCTCAAGCAGTTGCGGGAGCACAATAGAGTATCCGACCCGGATCTCGTTTTGCGCGAGTGCGTCTTCCGGCGACGGGCAGTTTTCCGGTCACAAAGTGATTGTGATAACAATAGAACCGAAGACGAACGATTTGCCATCTTGGATGAGGCTCGCGATACGGTCGAAAAAACGTTGCGTCAAATCGCAGACGAGAAAATCTCGGTGTCCAGAAAGACGAAACAAAGCCTTGTTGCAGAACGTTCGGCAATATACGGATACCTTGCCGTTCAGCGGGCGCAGTCCAACGCGGGAGAGGACTTTTGGTCAGACTATCTCGCCGCTAGGACGGCAAGCGAGAAAGCCATTGGGCTTGGCAGGAACTCCCACCCAATTGATATCGCTCTCTGGACGGCGAGCGATGTGCTCGAACTGAAAAAGGGCGAACTGTCGGATGTACAATGCGCGGAAATGTTGGCCGACTTGTATGCAACCATTGACGTTGCGGACGATGTCTTCAGGGTGAATGAACAGAGTGCTGGGAAGCCTAACACTTTACACAAAGACAGCGACCCAGACGAAGGGTTGGTTGCCCTAGATCAAAAGGCGAGGTATCTCGAGCGCCGCAGTCGTGTTGCATCCGTTATAGGGGATGCAACACTGAGCGATGAGACGCTTGCCGAGTTGGGAAGTGTCGCTCCTGCGGCAGCAACCTTCCTTATTGCAAAGCATCAAGCGGAGCATGTCTATATGAGTGAGCCGCCTTTCGACGACAAGATTCGCGGAATTGCAGCGAAAGCGGCGGACTACATATATAGTAGAGTCAATGCAGGAATTGAGCTAGACGACCGCTGCCAACGGCTCTTGCTCAGATTGCGGTGGGCGCAGGCAACGGGCGAGCGCTTGATGTTTAATGAGCGCAGCCGCACACCTTGGGACAGAGACCAGATTTCGGATATGTGTGAGATCGTGAGTGCCCTCAACGAACAGGCCGGTGCCGATGCACGTAACCGAGAGCGATTCCTTGAAGCAGTATTATGTTGGCTCCTCAAAGACACTAACCGCGCTATCGAGATCTGGCGGTCTCTATCGCACGATACCGAATATGAGGATCGATCTCGGGTGGTGCGATGGCTTGTGGATACGGATGAGAGTGGTTCCCCGCGTCAATTCCGGGGACGCGTCGAAGCAAGGGGTGAAAACGACTGGTGGGTTCGAGTAGAGGGTATTGACAAGCCAATCAGGGTGCCAGCGCGAGAGTTCTTAAACGACGATCTCGCCCATGGTCGAGAACTGCGAAACTTTGGCATTGCCTTTAACTACATTGGCCCTATTGCCGACCCGCTCTCGCGCCCAGGGCGGAGACGATGACTCCGATTGAACTCAGCAACCTGTACCAAACACTCCGCACTCGCGTCTCCATCCACTCGCCGAAAGGTTGCGCCGAAATCTCGCTGCCGCTGCCCGCCAATTTTAGCGACGAACTGGCATTCTATCGCTTGGTCATCTGGGGATATGCGCTTGTCAACGAAGCGGCAAAGATCCCGCTCGCGTTTCTCACGAACTTGCCGCCGCTAAAGGCCGATAGTTCACTTCGCAACGAAATGTCCACTTTGCGAACCTACGTGGCTCACAACTTAGACATTAGCAAGAAACGGGATCAGAAAACGTATGCCTTCGTTCATCGTTGGTTCAAGGAGGCGTGCGGGCGAGGCTCGCCAGACAGTGCCGCTCACTACTGCGATTGCTGCATCTATCTTGCCGGCAGACTTCAAGAGGCACTCAATGGCGCAATTGAAGCATGCGACCTACTTGATGACCCAGAGGATGGCCCAAGGCTCGTCGCCGACCTTAAAGGGCGCATTGACCTCGCTTGGGAAGCGCATCGGTTCGATCCGATAGTTGCGGAATGTGCCGCTCGATTAGGCAATCCAGGGCTTGACCTTCTGGTAATTCGCTCAAAGCATCTCGATAAATGGCGCAGAGTCCTGTCCGAAGCGGACGAAAACGAACGAGAGCGCGTCCTTGAACAACGCATTGAAGCCGATCTTCTGGAAGCCATTGGGGATACCCTGCCTCGAACCATCCGGGAGAACCTGCAACGAGTTGTAGAGAGTGCCGATGCGACCGTCGCCGCGCTGCTCTTGTTGCGCGAGGCCCGACGTATTGGCTCTATGACACTGCCGCAGATTATCGAATTTGTCAGCTCGCAGGTCTTGGAGCGGGGCAATTCCGAAGACGGCGCGAAGCCTGTTGATGCTCGCTGATGCCCCACGGCGAGACAGGGTACAAATAGAGAGCTAGAATTCAAGCGCACTTAGCGACTAAAGCCCACGTCGGACCGATGGTACCGCTGGGAAGATGGGTGGGACGCTCTCCCACTCAGATTTTTCTATCGCTGAGCCCAGCGTTAGTCGAGTCTGGGATAATTTAGCTTCGGCGACATTGTCTTAGTATCGTTTCCTTTTACTGACCAATTTTGGTTAACCCAAAGGCGAGCTGGATCACGGCCAGCAAAGGCTCACGGGGCGACCGGCATGTCGAGGCGGCGACGGCGCTGCTGCCAGTGCCACTTGTCGCTACCGGCAATGAGCGGCTTGAGGGGTTCGGGCGTTTGGGCGATGAATTCAGCGCTCGGCTCTTGGCCGTTCCAGGCTTGGAACATCGGCGGGGTATAGCCGCCGATGACGATGACGCGCTCGCGGTCGGAGCGGATTTGGCCGGTGGCGTGGATCAGGGCCTCGCCAAAGAGCAGGGTTGATCCGGCGGGCGCGACCACTTGGTGAATCAGCGTGGGATTCTCGTACGCCGCCGCGATGATGGTCTCGCGGTCGCATTTGACCTTGTGGCTGCCGGCGATGACCACAGTGCCGCCGTCATCTGGGCCTAGCTCCGTGAGGTTGGTCAGGGTTTTGACAAAGGTGCAGTGGAAGAGGCCGTTTTCGACGTACGTGCCCACGTCTGGGGTGGTGCCGGTGTGGAAGCCGTAGCGCGGCGCAGCCGCGAGGTCAATCTCTGGGTCGCGCTCGTTGACGACGGCCTCGGATTCTTCGAGGCGCACGGTGCCGCCGACGAGCTCCTCGGCCATGCCGACCAAGCGCGGATGAGTTAGGTATGCGAAAATCGCTGGATCGGCTTCGAGGATGTGGGCAAAGTGCAGGTGGTGAGGCCGGTAGGAGGAAAGGCGGCAGTTGCGGACGCGGGCCTTGGCTGGGTCTGGGGCGGACAGGAGATCGCGTTTGAGCCGCAGCATGGCCTCTAGCAGGCGATCCGTCAGGTCTTGCTCGATGGCGTTTTCAACCACCACATAGCCATAGACTTCGAGGTGATAGCGCTGGGCGGGGGTGAGCGCGGGAAAAGGCCGGATGAATTCGCCGTCGGACATGCGCGGAAATATAAGCGCGGGAAAAGGGTATGCCAACGGGGAAGTAAAAGCACTCAAAAAAGCGGCCCGCATCGCAGCAAATCGCGGCCGACATCCCGTCGCGGCTGATTAAAAATTTAGCTTTGCATTAAAGTACGCTTTTTAGTACTGTTAAATGTACATACAAGTACGCGACTTTTTTCAGTATTATCATAAGTAGATATTATTAATAGATTTATATACTAGTAAATTTCACACTTTCGCGGATTCATGGAAATATACTACAATTATGGATTTTCCAGACCATCGTCAAAAGTACTTAATTTAGTACCATATACGGTACAAGAGAGAAAATATGCTCCAATCCATGCCCATCGCCGAAGCCCGCAAAATCCTGAATCAATTGCCCGACCGCTTCGCCGCCGAACCCGAGGCGAGTGCCCTCGCCGTAACGCGCCGCGGCCGGCCGGTACTCGCCCTTATGCCGTGGTCGCTTTACCAAGGTATTGTCGAAACGTTAGAGGTGCTCGGCGACGAGGCCGAGTGTGCCGCGTTGCGCGAAGGCATCCACCAGATTGAGGCGGGCGAGTGCGCCGTTTGGGAGGCGAAATGACTTTCCGCGTCGTCTTGGCGCCGCGCGCCTTAGAGTCGCGGCAAAGCCTGCTCAACCGGCGGATCGCCGAGCAAGTGGACCAATATATCACAGGGCTGGCGACTGACCCCGAGGAACAGGGCTGGCCCTTGGTCGGCGAGTTAAAGGACTATCGCTGTCTGCGTCCGCCGGGCGGCTGGTTTCGCATCGTCTATCGGGTGGGGCTTGGGGAGGTCGAGGTGGTGCTGGTGTCGGTGGGGCAGACCCATTTGGCTGGTGAGCGGGATGTGCGTGCTCTGGCGCGGACGCTGTTTAGCGAGCGGTTGCTGGGCTAAGCGGAGGAGCGCAGTAGTTTAGTTGCTGGCCGCGTCCGCGCCGATATAGACGAAGCCCTGTTCTACCTTTACTGGATAGATATTGATGCTGTACTCCTCGTCGCCGAGGTTGCTTCCGTCGATCAGCGAGAACGTCTTCTTGTGTTGGGGGCAGGCGACTTTGGGCGTGCCTTCTTGATCGCCGATCAAGCCGCGCGAGAGGACCATGTCGCGCTTGTGGGGGCACATGTTCTGGCAGGCGTACCAATCGCGGTGCGAGGCAAAATTGAATACTGCGATCTGCTCGTCTCCCAGCTTGACGCAGGCTCCAGCATTGCTGGGGAAATTCTCGACTCGGGCGACTCGCACCCACTGCTCTACTGCTATGGCTTCGCTCATGCTACTATCTCCCAGTTGACGGGCCGCTTTTGCTCCCGCTCGTGTGTCCACTGCAAACTGTCGTCCACGTCGTCGCTGTTGACGAAGTGACGGAAGCGCTTGCGGCGCTCCGGGTCTTCGACGACCGCCTTCCACTCGCATTGATAGGTTGCCACTAAGTGGGTCATATCCTCTTCTAACTGCGCGCAGATCCCGAGGTGATCGTCGATGATTACGCGGCGCAGATATTCGATGCCGCCTTCTAGCTGATTGAACCAAGTGGAGGTGCGGGTCAGCTTGTCAGCGGTGTGGATGTAATACATGAGGAAGCGATCGATGTATTTGATACAGGTCTCCTCGTCGAGATCGGCGGCGAGCAGGACCCCGTGCTGAGGTTTGGCACCGCCGTTGCCACAAACGTGGAGATTCCAGCCCTTTTCAGTGGCGACTAAGCCAAAGTCCTTGCCTTGGGCCTCGGCGCACTCGCGCACGCAGCCCGAACAGGCGGCCTTGATTTTGTGGGGCGCGCGGATGCCTCGATAGCGCTCTTCGATGCGGATGGCGAAGCTGGTAGAGTCCTGCACGGCGTAGCGGCACCAAGTGGTGCCGACGCAGCTTTTGACCGTGCGCAGGGCCTTGCCATAGGCGTGACCGCTCTCGAAGCCCGCGGCGATTAGCTCCTCCCAAATGAAGGGTAGCTGATCGACCCGTGCGCCGAGCAAATCGACGCGCTGGCCGCCGGTGATTTTGCAGTAGAGGTTGTACTTTTGGGCGACTTGGCCGAGGACGATCAGCTTGGCGGGCGTAATCTCGCCGCCGGGCACCCGGGGGATGACCGAATACGTGCCACCGCGCTGAATGTTGGCGAGGAAGCGGTCGTTGGTGTCTTGCAGTTCCTCCTGTTCGAGGATGAGGTCGTTCCAGGTGCTAGCTAAGATCGAGGCGACGGCGGGTTTGCAGATCTCGCAGCCGTGTCCTTGGCCATAGCGGGCCAGCAAGTCGTCGTAGCGCTTGACGCGGTTGATTTTGACAATCTGGAACAGCTCCTGCCGCGAATAGGAGAAGTGCTCGCAGAGATGGGTATTGACTTCTAGGCCTTGGGCTGCGAGTTCGGCGTTTAAGATGTCGGTTACTAAGGGTATGCAGCCGCCGCAGCCCGTGCCGGCGCGCGTCGCGTCCTTGAGCGGGCCGAGTTGGGTATAACCTTCGGCTACAGCGCGGACGAGTGCGCCCTTGGCGACGTTGTTGCACGAGCAGATCTGCGCGTCGTCGGGCAGGTCGTGCGGATCGAAGCCGACGGCCTTGCCGTTGGATGCGCCGAGCAGCAGTTCGTGGGGGTCGCCGGGCAAGGGGGTTTTGTTTTTGACCATCTGCAAGAAGTGGTTGTATTCCGAGGCGTCGCCGACCAGCATGCCGCCAAGCAGGTGCTCCCCGCTAACGGTCAGACGTTTGTACACGCGGGCGACATCGCTGTGGAAGTAGATAACCCGGCTGCCGGGCGTTTGGCCGAAGGCGTCGCCGAAATTGGCGACATCGACGCCCATGAGCTTGAGCTTGGTCGAGAAGTCGCCCGAGGTAAAGACGGGGTTTTCCGGCCCGCAGAGGCGCTCGGCGAGAATGGCGGCCATGTCGTAGCCCGGGGCCACTAAGCCATAGGTAATGCCGCGATGCAGGGCCACTTCGCCAATGGCGTAGATGTGTGGGTCGCTGGTGGTGAGCGCGTCGTCCACGACCACGCCGCCGCGCTCGCCGGTTGCTAACCCGCACTCGCGCGCCAACTCGTCGCGCGGGCGGATACCGGTGGAGATGACGACCATGTCGAAGGCCCGCTCCTCGTCTCCGCCAAAGGAGACGGCTGTGACTGTGTCATCGCCGAGAAAGCGCTGCGCACCTTTGCCGAGCAGGACTTCGACCCCGAGGCTTTCCATTTCCTCAACCAGCAACGATGAAGCCGCATCGTCGATCTGGCGGGGCATCAGCCGGGTGTTGAATTCGACGACGGTAGTTTCCAGCCCCATATCGACGAGGGCCTTGGCCGCTTCGAGGCCCAGCAGCCCACCGCCTAGCACGAGTGCGCGCCGTGCCTTTTGGCCGTAGGCAGCAATGGCTGCTAGATCTTCGATCGTGCGATAGACGAATACGCCTTCTTTGGCGACGCCGTCGATGGGTGGGACGAAAGGGGCGGACCCCGTGGCCAGTACGAGGCGGTCGTACTCTATGGCCTCTCCGCGCTGGGAGGTGACGATGCCCTGCTGGCGCTGGATGGCCGTGGCCCGGTCGCCAATATGGGTTTCAATCCCGTGCTCTTGATACCATTCAATAGTACCTAGCATCAGGTCGGCGACCAGGGTGCCCGAGAAGTATTTGCTGAGGCCGACGCGGTCGTAGGCCAAGCGCGGCTCTTCGCAGAAGACGTGGATGCGAAACTGCTGCTGGCCGTCGCGCGCGACCATTTCCTCGCAAAAGCGGTGCCCCACCATGCCATTGCCGACGACGACTAAGTGCGGTTGATCTGGATTGTTGTCGTTTGGTGCTATCATCGGTTTTCTCCTGTAAACACTAGACTAAGTCCAATAAGCAAAACATAGACCAGCTTGCGAGTACAGGAGTTTGAAGAATAGCTGTATTTATAATTTTATCAACTATTTAGGCATTATTTAACTCAATTCCGATTTGCCGCCGTAGAGCGCACATTTTTGCATAAAATCGACAAAAATGTCAGCAAACATCACAAATATGTATTCTCCAGCTCAGCGTCGGCAAAGTCGGGATTTGGTTGGGAAGGAATTACTTACTCAAAGGTCTGAAAACACAAAAATTGTTCTTTTCTGTGTTAAAATAGTACAAAAATTGTAGTTTTTGAACGATTTTATAAGTTCGAATCATTTTGCAAAAAACGTCTCTTTTATGTTATAAGTATAATTTTATCAATGATTTGGGATGTAATTACACTCGCTTCCTCACCGTCTTTGGCATTACTCTTGCTCTGCTTAGAGTCTGTAGCTCAACCATTTGCGTCCCAACAAATGCCATGGATAATGGATATAATAGAAAAGCCCGACCTACCAGGTTTTCGCACAGACAACCGCTCGACCCAGACGCGTTTCCACTTCCACATGGATATTTGCGTCGGCTGCCACGCCTGCGAGGTGGCCTGTAGTGAACAGAATGGCCTGCCCGTAGATACCCAGTGGCGGCGCGTCGGCGAGGTCGAGGGCGGCGAGTACCCCGACACATTGCGCTTCTTCCTTTCTAGCGGCTGCAACCACTGCTTGGATGCCCCTTGCGCCAAGGGCTGCCCGGTTGATGCCTACAAAATTGATGAGCGTGGCATCGTCATTCACCAAGCTGATGTCTGTATCGGCTGCCAGTACTGCACTTGGAACTGCCCTTATAGCGTGCCGAGCTTCCAGCCCGAGCGCGGCGTGGTCTCCAAGTGCGACATGTGCGTCAATCGGCTCGAAGAAAGCCGCGAGCCCGCTTGCGCACAGGCGTGCCCGGCCGGGGCGATTGAGATTGAGACCGTGCCGCTTGAGGAGGTATTGGCAACCTACGAGGACGCTGGTGCCGCCCCGGGAATGCCCGCGCCAGAAATCTCCATGCCTTCGACGAAAATCACCTTGCCCGAAGGCGTTGATCCGAGCAGTCTGCACCCAGTCACCAGCGACTTTGTCGAGCCAGAGGAGCCGCATTCGCCGCTGATTTTTATGACTGTGCTGACCCAGATCGGCTTGGGCGGCTTTGCGGCGATATACGCGATGGATTTGCTGCGTTCGCTCAGCGGCGCGGTGCAGTTAGCCGGTACTGCGCTCGGCACGCTGGCCGCCGTGCTGATGGGGCTGATCGGTCTTTCGCTCGCCGCATCGACTTTGCATCTGGGGCGACCGGCCTTTGCCTTCCGTGCGATTCGCAACTGGCGCACCTCTTGGTTGTCGCGCGAAGTGCTGGCGCTAACGCTTTTTGCCAAAGTCGCCTTTGCCTATGCGGCGTTCCTGTTGGCGACCGAAGGTTTGGGGTGGGTGAGTGCGGAAGCCTTGGGTGGAGTCGGTGCGCGGCTGTCGTTGGGGACGGGAGCGGTCATGGCGGGCATCGTCGGCATTTACGCCAGCGCCCGGCTCTATCGAGTACCGGCCCGTCCGGCGTGGAATTTCCGCAAGACCACAGCCGACTTCTTTGCCGTAGCATGGATCGTCGGTCCGGCGGTACTGGCGCTGGCGCTGGTATTGGGTGGGGAAGCGGGATTGAGCGTGCAGGTCGCGGCTTTGGCTGCGGCGCTGGCGCTGCTAGCCTATGCGAAATTGCACTCGGACTTCGTCTGTCACTTGGCGGAGAGCGAGACCTTTGAACTCAAGGCCAGCGCCGAGCTCTACCGCGATCACTTCGCCCGCTTGCGGATGTACAAAAATGGTGCGGCCCTGTTGGCGCTGATGGGACTTTTGACCTTGGGCGTTGGTGCGGTCTCGATCGCGGCAGCGACCTTGGGCGTCGCTGGCTTGGTGGCCTATGTATTCTTGCAGCGCTACTTGTTTTTCACCACGGTCGTCGGCACCAATATCGCGGGCAATTTCATCGTCGAAGCCCACCGCTCGGTAGCGTGACGGGGCTAGCGATGACACTCATACAGAAAATCAAGGAATCTCTTGGCTTTGACATTAAGGCGGACGAGTACGCCTTTGGTCGCGACCCTCAGTACGGATATCTGTCGCAAAAGAAAATCCCCGAGCGCTGGGTCAAGACCACCTGCGGCTACTGCTCGGTGGGTTGCGGCATGGTCGTAGGAGTCAAGGGCCGCGAAATCGTCTCGGTGCGCGGCGATGAGGAGCACCCTGTCAACGAGGGCAGCCTCTGTCCAAAAGGCTTGAGCGAGCACCTGCCACTGAAAAGCCCCAATCGCGCCCATGCCCCGCTGTGGCGCGGCGAACCCATCTCTTGGGAACGGGCTTACGAGGAGATGGTGGGGCGGGTGCGCCGGATTCAGGAGCAGTACGGCAAAGAGAGTTTCGCCGTGTTGTCAACTGGCCAGCTCGTCACCGAGGAGTTTTACGCCCTAGGCAAACTAGTGCAATTGGGCTTTGGCACGAGCAATTACGACGGCAATACCACGCTGTGTATGAGTTCGGCGGTGGCCGGTTACAAACAGAGCTTTGGCTCGGACGGCCCGCCGGGATCGTATCGCGGTTTGCGCGAGGCCGATACGGTCTTTTTGATCGGTGCGAATATCGCCGACAATCACCCCATTCTCTGGCATCATCTCAACCAGAACGAAGATTACAAACTGATCGTCTGCGACCCGCGCAAGACCAAGACGGCGATGTTTGCCGACCTCTATCTGCCGATCCGACCGCGCGGCGATGTGTATCTGCTCAACGGCCTGATCAACTTGGTGATCAAGCACGGCTATGTCGATCAAGACTTCGTCAATGCCCACACCACTGGTTTCGAGGCACTGGCCGAACACGCTAGTCATTATCCCATCGAGGTCGTGGCGGAGCACACGGGTTTAAGCCTCGAAGCGATCTGGGCGGCCTTCGAGGCCATCGCCAAGGCCGAAAACGTCCTCTTCGTGTGGACCATGGGCGTCAATCACTCGACGCAAGGGACGGATACCGTCAGCTTGATCAACACCCTCGCGCTGATTACCGGCAATATCGGCCGCACAGGTGCTGCGCCGTTGTCCATCACCGGCCAGTGCAATGCCATGGGCACTCGCGAGTTTGGCTTTGCCTCATCGCTGCCGGGCTACCGCAAATTTGCAAGCCGGGCAGACCGCGAGGAACTAGCGGCGTTGTGGGGACTGGACGCGGAACGACTGCCGAAAAAGCGCGGCTTGGCCTATCCCGACATCATCGACGGCATCATGGCGGGCCGCATCAAGGCGCTGTGGGTGATTGCCACCAATCCGCTGGCCAGCTTTCCCGATCAGGAGCGGTTGCGCCAGGCGCTCGCTGGCCTCGATCTGCTCGTAGTGCAAGACGGTTTTCACCCGACGCCTACTACCGAGTTGGCCGACTTGGTGCTGCCGACGGCTGTGTGGGGCGAGAAGAGCGGCAGTTATACCAACAGCGAGCGCCGCGCTAGCCGGGTGCGGCAAGCCGTGTCGCCGCCCGGGGAAGCCAAGGCCGATTTCGATATTTTCATGGATTTGGCCCGGGTGCTCGGGGTCAGCGACGAACTCTTTCCCACATGGCGAGGCCCGGCCGATGCGTTCGCGGAAATGCGCCGAATATCCAAGGGACAGCTCTGCGATTACAGCGGCATGAGCTATGAGAAGATGGACGCCTTGGGCGGGATCCAGTGGCCCTGCAACGACGCGCATCCCGAGGGCGTTGACAGCTTATACACCGACGGCCGCTTCCCCACCGAAGACGGCCGGGCGCGATTGTTATATACGGCGCCGCTGCCGCTGCCCGAGCCGCCGGACGACGAATACCCCATTCTGCTCAACACCGGCCGCACAGTAGAGCACTGGCACACGCGGACCAAGACCCGCGACGTGCCGATGCTGGAGAAACTCTCACCCGAGCCTTGGGTCGAGATTCATCCGCAGACCGCACAGCGCTTCCGCCTCGGTCCGCGCAATCGCGTCTCTTTGGTCTCCAGACGCGGGCGCGTCGAGGGTTTGCTGCTGAGGATTACCGAGACGATCCAGCCAGACCAAGTCTTCGTGCCCTTTCACTTTGCCGAGCAGTGCGTCAACCAACTCACTCTGCCGGCGTTCTGCCCGAAGTCGCGCGAGCCCAACTACAAGCAGTGCGCCGTGCGCATTGAACGAGTCGAAGAAACCACCGCTAAATGAGGAGATTATGAAAGCAATTATCGCAGCCGTTGCCTTGGCCGTCTTGTCCTGCGCCGAGGGAATCGGTGCTAGGGAACTAGAACTGGAAAAAGACGAACTCAAGTTCGGTTTCATCAAGCTGACCGACTGCGCGCCCTTGGTCATTGCCAAGGAGCAGTTCTTCTTTGAGGACGAGGGGCTTTTCGTCACCTTGGAGGCGCAGGCCAATTGGAAGGTGCTGCTCGATCGCGTCATTGACGGCGAACTCGACGGGGCGCACATGCTGGCCGGGCAGCCGATTGGCGCGACCATTGGTTTCGGCACCCAAGCCCACATTATTACCGCCTGCAGCATGGATCTCAACGGCAATGGCATCACGGTCGCCAACGAGGTCTGGGAGCAAATGAAGCCCCACGTGCCCAAGCGCGCAGACGGCAAGCCGGCCCACCCGATCAAGGCCGATGCGCTCAAGCCGATTGTAGAAGCCTACCGAGACGAGGGCCGCCAGTTCAAGATGGGCATGGTCTTTCCGGTTTCGACGCACAACTACGAGTTGCGCTACTGGCTTGCCGCCGCTGGCATTAGTCCGGGTTACTACACTAGCGAGGACATAACCGGCATGACCGATGCCGACGTGCTGCTGTCGGTGACGCCGCCGCCGCAGATGCCGGCGACCTTGGAAGCGGGCACCATCTACGGGTACTGCGTGGGCGAGCCGTGGAACCAACAAGCCATGTTCAAGGACATTGGCGTGCCGGTGACGACCAACTACGACGTGTGGAAGAACAACCCGGAAAAGGTCTTTGGCGTCAGCAAGGCTTGGGCCGACAAGCACCCCAACACGCACAAAGCGGTGGTCAAGGCGCTAATTCGCGCTGGCAAGTGGCTCGACGAGGAAGGCGAAAATGGCGAGCCAAAAAACCGCATTGAAGCGGCGCGGATCCTCTCCCGCTCGGAGTATGTCGGCGCTGACTTTGAGGTCATCGCCAACAGCATGACCGGCACCTTTGAGTTTGAAAAGGGCGACAAGCGCACCATGCCCGACTTCAATGTGTTCTACCGCTACGACGCCACGTACCCTTTCTACAGCGACGGCGTTTGGTTTTTGACCCAGATGCGGCGCTGGGGCCAGATCGACGCCCCCAAACCCGACTCTTGGTATCACGCAACGATTAAGGAAATCTACCGGCCCGACATCTGGCGCGAGGCCGCGGCCCTGCTCGTAGAGGATGGCTACCTGACCGCCGACGAGATTCCCCAAACCGACGGCTACAAGGAGCCGACCAGCGACTTTATAGATGGAGTCGAGTACAATGGCCGTGAGCCCAACGACTATCTGCACAAATTTCGCGTGGGTATCAAGGACGACTACACCAAAACGTCGATGAAATAGGAGGCGGTAGATTGATAGTTGATAAGCTGAATAAAATTCTCATTTTCGTCGGGCTGACTTGGCTGACGCCGGTGGTCAAACTGGCCGCCGGGGAAAACCCTGGCCAGCAGGTCCGCGACATCTGGATCCTGATCGGCGTGCCCGTGAGTGCGTTCGTCGCCTTCCTGATGCTGTGGTCGCTAACTGCTGCCCAAATCGAGACTAGCTTGGGCAACATCCCAGGACCGATGCAGGCCTACCAGCAGGCGGTCGTGCTGTGGGAAGAGCACGTGGAGGAACGGGAAAAAGCGCAGGCGTTCTACGAGCGGCAGCAAAAGCGCAACGCCGAGAAATTGGCCGCAAACCCACAAGCCCAAGTCAAGATTCGCCAATACACCGGCAAGCCGACGTATCTGGACCAGATTGGCACTAGCCTATACACGGTTTTCGCCGGCTTTGCGCTGGCCTCGCTGGTGGCCGTGCCACTCGGCCTATTTTGCGGCATGAGCCGCACGATGATGAACGCTTTTAATCCATTGATCCAGATATTCAAGCCCGTGTCGCCGCTGGCTTGGCTGCCGCTGGTGACGATGGTGGTCAGTGCCCTCTACACGACCAACGACGGGCTATTTGAAAAGTCCTTTATCAATTCGGCGGTCACTGTGTCGCTGTGCTCGCTGTGGCCCGCGCTGATCAACACCGCCTTGGGCGTGTCGTCGCTAAGTCAGGATTACGTCAATGTGGCGCGGGTGCTCAACCTCGGAGTCAAGGACCGGATTTTCAAGATCGTCCTGCCTGCCTCGCTGCCCTACATCTTCACGGGCCTGCGCATCTCGCTCGGCGTCGGCTGGATGGTGCTGATCGCCGCGGAGATGTTGGCGCAAAACCCAGGCTTGGGCAAGTTCGTGTGGGACGAGTTTCAAAACGGTAGCAGCCATTCGCTGGCGCGAATTTTGGTGGCGGTGCTAACCATTGGCTTTATCGGCTTTATGCTCGACCGGGCGATGGTCATCCTGCACAAGCTGGTCAGCTTCGGCGACGAGCCGGTCGGCACCTGAGGGTATGGCATGGCTTTTCTCGAATTGCGCAATGTCAGCAAAGCCTATGGCGAAGGTGCCGAGCGCACCGAGGTGCTCGCGAACGTCAGCTTGGAGATAGAGCAGGGCGAGTTCGTGGCCATTGTCGGTTTTTCGGGCAGCGGCAAGACCACGTTGATCTCGCTGATCGCCGGTCTGATCGAGCCTGACGAGGGCGAAATCCTCATCGACGGCAAGCGGATTGTCGGTCCCGGTCCCGAGCGCGGCGTCATCTTCCAGAACTATTCGCTGCTGCCGTGGCTGACCGTCTATGGCAACGTGGCCTTGGTGGTCAATCACCTGTTCCCCGCTTGGCCGGCGAAAAAGCGCCGCGCCCACGTCGAGCGCTACGTTGAGATGGTCCATCTGATGCCGGCACTGCAAAAGCGGCCGGTAGAGCTTTCAGGGGGCATGCGCCAGCGGGTGGCCGTTGCGCGCGCCTTGGCGATGGACCCGGAGATTTTGCTGATGGACGAGCCGCTCAGCGCCCTCGATGCGCTGACGCGAGGCACCTTGCAGGCCGAGATTGAGAAGATTTGGCGCGAGGAGCGCAAGACCGCAGTGCTGATCACCAACGACGTTGACGAGGGCTTGGTCCTCGCCGACCGCATCATCCCGCTCAAGCCCGGAGCCGCGTCGCAGGCCGCGACGCTGGGGCCTCATTTTCAGGTGGAATTGGACCGGCCCCGCGACCGCACCGAACTCAATAGCGATGTCGGCTACAAAGTCGTCCGCAACGCCATCAGCAGTTATTTGCTCGAAGTGCGGCCCGACCAAGGGTTGGCTCAGCACACTGAGTTCAAGGAACTTGCGTTACCCAATCTAGAACCTATGGAGCTGTCTCGATGAATGCGTATATTGAATTCACGGATCTCGCCAAGGTCTATCCGACGGTCGATGGGCCAGTAGCCGTGGTCAAGGGTTTTGATTTGCAGATTGACCAAGGAGAATTCGTCTCCATCATTGGCCACTCGGGCTGCGGCAAGTCAACGGTGCTGTCGATGATCGCCGGCCTCAACGAGGTCTCCGATGGGGCCATTTACATGGACGGACGCCGGGTCACCGGCCCGGGACCCGACCGCGGGGTGGTCTTCCAGTCGCCGAGTCTGTTTCCGTGGATGACGGCCATGGAGAATGTGCTGCTGGGCGTCGAACAGGTCTTTCCGCACGGCAGCAAGCGCGAGCGGCGGGAAATTGCCGAGTACTATCTCAACCGCGTGGGCTTGGTTGACGCGCTCGACAAGCGCGCGGCCGAGTTATCGCAGGGGATGCGCCAGCGCGTGGGTATTGCCCGCGCCTTTGCGCTCAAGCCCAAGCTGCTGCTGCTCGACGAGCCATTTGGAATGCTCGATTCGCTGACCCGCACCGAACTGCAAGACGTGCTGTTGGAGGTCTGGCGGCGAGACCGGATTACCGCAATCATGGTGACTCACGATGTGGATGAGGCGCTTTTTCTCTCCGACCGCGTAGTGATGATGACCAGCGGCCCGCAGGCCAAGGTCGGCGACGTTCTACCGGTGGAATTCCCGCGGCCGAGGGATCGACGCACGGTGTGTGAGCACGAGCACTTCTACGATTTGCGCGGCCACGTACTGCGCTTCCTCGACGGCCCGACGTTGGTCGAACCGGGCGCAGCACCGGATGAGGAACGGGAAACGCTAGACGAAACCGCCCCAAAGCAGGTAGCTTGACCGAGATTCGCGGTTTAACTTATTCTGTATCTATGCCCTCTTTACGTTGGAGGAACGCCGTGCGTCTTGCAATCTATTCCACATTTCTTTTAAGCGTAGTTGCATCCAGCGCTAGCTACGCTAAAAAAGAGATCGTCTGGGGTGGCCAGATTCGGCCGCGCTACGAGTTCCGCGATCCGTTCGCAAACAACTACGACTCCTTCACCTCCATGCGGGTGCGGACTCAGATGGTGGCCTCGCTCAAGAGCGATGTCGATCTGATGATCCAGCTTCAAGACGTGCGCTTGTGGGGCGAGGAAAAGAATACCCTGACGGATTACAGCGCCGATAAGTTTGACCTGCATCAGGGCTATGTCCACCTGAAGAAACTGGGCGACGGCGACCACTCCCTCAAAATTGGCCGTCAGATGGTAGCCCTTGGCGGTCAGCGGCTGATCGGCGCGGTCGAGTGGACCCAGCAAGGCCGGGTTTTCGACGGTTTGCAACTGCTGCTGGCACCCTCTTGGGGGCAGGTGAACCTGACGGCGATTCAGGTGGCCGAGTCGGACTCGACCTCGGGGCAGTTTGCAGACGACGCCTATTTGACGGGGGCATACGCGACCTTGGACCAACTGCCGGCCGGCAGCTGGGACCTGTACGCGCTCTACAACAAGGACGGAGCCAAGGACACGGATCAGGTCACTATGGGGGCGCGCTTGGCAGGAAAAAAGACGGCGTACTCGTATCGTTTCGAGGGTTCGTTTCAGACCGGTCAGCGCAGCGCCCAAGACGTATCGGCCTTCATGTTCGGTGGACGGATTGGCGGGTCTTTAGGCGAGCTGGACCTCACCCTGTGGTACGACTACCTATCCGGCGACGACGATCTGGCTGATGACAAGACCAAGGTCTTTGACACGCTCTTTGCGACCAATCACAAGTACTATGGGTACGCCGATTTGTTTCTCAATATCCCGGTCCACACTGGGGGGCTGGGGCTGCAGGACTTGGCCCTCAAGGCGGCGCTGCCTCTGAGTGATCAGGTATCCCTCGGAGTCCACGGGCACTCCTTCCGCACAGCGCAAAAGGGTGACTTGGAGTCGAGCCATTTGGGCGAGGAAGTCGATTTGACGCTTACGTACAAATATCGTCCCGGCTTTACCGTCGTCGCCGGACTGTCGAGGGTAATAGCCGACGACAGCATGACTCGCGTTACTCGTTACAAGGATTCGATTGAGGACTGGAACGGGGATATGACTTTTGCTTACCTTATGACCAATACGACCTTCTGAGGGTGTTTTTTAATTCGATATGTCGCGTCGCATCACAAAGCCGATCTCGCCGTCTGGACTGCGGTCCTTCTTCCAACGGTTGGTCTTCCCTGGGTTTACTTCGCTAGGCATTGCCGACCGCGAAGTGGTCGATTACGTCGTCGATCTGCTGGTGAGCTTTGCGCGCACCGATCAACTCTACCGCATCCGCGATCTGCGTGGCCAACCGCTCGAAACCATCGCCGAGATGCTGGTGGAGCTCGGGCGTCAGCGTCAGCCAGAGCGGCGTTGGTCCTTCGACCGCGAGATGGATATCCGCCGGCACGCAGGCGACTACGCGCTTTTTACCACCGGGCTCTTCCGCACGTGGGTCGAGCGGCAGGGGCTTGGTGGCTACTACTTGGAGCAGGGCAGAAGAGCCTATGGAGCGGCAGCCGAACTGGCGCAGCTCGGCTTCGTGTCGCAAGCGCGGCTCTTCGGTGCCTTAGAGGACCAATTCGAGCATTTGTCCGGAGGGCTCGACTACGTGCGCAAGGTCTATATGCGGCCCGAACTACACGGTGGCGCGCACGGGGCGCTGATGCGCGAGCTAGGAATCTAATAGCTCAGGCTGATGCTGCGGACCAAGGTGCGGGTGGCGGAGTCGCCAGCGATTTGCAAGCGAAAAAGATAGAGGCCGGGCGGGGCCATTGCGCCGGAGTCGCCGCGGCCGTCCCAAGTTAGCTGGTAGTGGCCTGCCACGCCGGCGTCGTCACGCAGCGTGCGGACTAGCCGGCCGCGCAGGTCATAGACGCGGGCTTCAATGGGGCGGGCGTCGATGACCTTGAGCACGTCGAAAGAGATGGTGAGCGCGTCGTTGACGCCGTCGCCGTTGGGAGTAAAAATCCCCGCGCCCATGTCTAGGCGCGTGAGTAAACTCTCGTCCACGGGCAGCGAGACCGCATCGCCTGCTCCCTCCAAATCAGAAACTGCATCGCCTGGATCGACCTGTTGACGCAGGGTGTCAAGCCCGCTTGCGCGTTCTAGAAAGGCGCGGAAGCGGGTATTGTTTTGGAAGATAGTGGCGGCAAAACCTAGCTCGACGCGCTCGGCGGCCGAGAGGCGCTCGGGCAAGTGCAAGCGGAGGCCCGCATTCGTCTGTTCTACTTCGGCGTTGACTGCCGCGTCGTCGATTTGCAGGCCGCGGAACGCGAGGGGCACCGAGGCTTCGAGGGCGATAGCTTCAAAGCCTTGGCTGTCGCGGGCGAATTCTGGGCGGAGGAAGTACGTGAAGTCGGTTTGTGCGCCCGGCGCAACGAGTGCGGGGTGGACTTCGCCGACGGCGGTGCGCGCCAAAGGACGGGAGTAGATCAAGCTCAGCGCGTCGAGGGCAATGCCGGCCTGCGGATCATCGGCGCGTAGCTCGGCTTCGAGCTGGACGTAGCGCCGAGGCGAAGGCGAGCGGAAGCGGGTGCCCGTATGGAGGTATTCCTCGCTCCACACGCTCCAGCCATCGCCGGGTTGGAGGGTGGTTTCGATGGGGCCACGGAATGAGGCGATCAGCTTTTCGTAGCGCCTTTTGGTAACTTCTTTGCCGTTTTTGTCAAAGTAGCGCATCTGCTCGACGACGTGGTCGCCGGTGCGGCTGCGCAGGGTGAATTGAGCTCCGAGCGGCGCGTCAATTTCCCACTCAACTGCCGTGATATTCCAATTGGAGCCGAGGTCGATAACGGGCGAGCGCAGGACGACGCGGGCGGGGTACCCCTCGCCGTACACTTGGAACTCGCTGACTAGCCCTAGGCCGTCCAAGCGGCCGGTGCTGTCAAAAGCGCTGCCCGACAGGCCGCCGCCGATGATGTTGCCGCCTTGGCTGGTGGGATAAATCAAACGCAGGTAGCGGGCGGCGATTAGAGGGACATCGTGGCGAAAATTGCGCACGTCGAAGAGGTAGCGGGAATCGGGGGGAATGGAGGCCAACGCCTGCCAGGCCAGCGAGCCGTCGGGAGCCAGCGAGCCGTCGGAGTACTGTAGCTTATAGGAGAGGAAGTTGGCGTAGGCCAGCCGCAGCCGCGGCGGAATGCCCAGCGGCTCGCCCAAGAGCCAGACCGAATCGATCCAGTAGGTAGCCCCTAGATCAATGCGGTAATCGCCAAAGGTCTCGCTGCCGCCGCTGGAGCCTTTGGCAAGGGGGTTGACGCGCCACATGGTCGAGAGATCGCCGTCGAACATGACGGAGGGGATGCCGGCCACGGCGACGATGGCCGCCTCGACATCGACGGTGCCACCTTTGGCAATCAGGTCAAAGGCGATATTGTCGCCAAAGGCTTTGATTTGGATTTCGGCGAGCGCGGGCGCGCCGGTCATTTCGCGAGTGGCCTCGATGCGGAGAACTTGGACGAGTTCGTCGTCGAGGTCGATCGTCACGTCGCGCCCTTCGTTGAAGGCAAAGCGCTCGCTGTGGCTGTAGAGTAGGGTGCCTTCGACGACGACGTTGGCGCTGTTGATAAAGCGCTCGCCCTTGGAGAGCGAGAGGTTGAAAAAGGGCAGAGGCGGTGCGCTGTCGGCAAAGCGCAGGCGAATCTGTTGGACGGGAAACACCTGCCCCAAGTCGATCTCGAGCCACCAGTCCTTTGGAGCCGTGCCCGGCGGCGGACTCCAGCTAGTGGCGAGGTTGCCGTCAAAGGCGCGGGCCGCCGTAGATTGTGCCGCGCCGGCTCCGCGAACAGTAGCCTCAGAGAGCGGGTCGATGTCTTTGTCGATCCGCACCGGTCGCAGCGAGCCTGCTTCGTCGAGGCGCAGGCCGCCAGAGGGATAGACCCAGTTTTCCCCGATATCCGCCGCAGTCATAACTAGGCGCTCGGCGCGAATAGAGCTGCATGGCACGAGCATGCACAGGGCTAAAGGCAAGAGGCGGAATGGAGACATGCGCGATCTGCTGTTTTTTTGGAGAAAAGCACGGCTCAAGCGTCGGATATAAGATATATTGGATTAAGGGCTGATACCATCCTATAAGCGAAAACAGACCGGTACGAGATGTTCAAGCGCAGCAACATTACCTTTATCGTCGTTCCAGAAAAGGGTCGCAAGACCTTTGAGTTTAAGACCTCCAGCACAATCGTGTGGTTGCTGGGGTTGTGCTGTGTTGCCATACTCGTGCTCGTGCCCTTTGGGCTTAGTGCCTATCTCGACAAGCACGGGCTAGTGCAGAGGGTAGCGCAGCTCGAGCAGGACAACGCCCTGCTCGAAGAGCAAGTCGGCCAGATAGATCGGCTTGAAGAAATGTTGGTCCGTCTCAAGCGCGGCAACGATCAACTGCGTGCCATCTTGGGCAAGCAAGAGGCATTAGACGAAGAGGAAGCGCAGCCCAGCGATGATTTTCCTTATATCTCCTCTATGCAGCGGCTGCGTTGGGGTCACGTGCATACCGTTCCTACTTGGTGGCCGCTGCGCGGGCTCGTGATCAAGTCCTTTAGCGAGGAGCATCCCTCGGTTGTTATTGCCGCGGCTGCGGGCAGCTTGGTAAGGGCCACTGCCGCAGGTCAAGTGATGCACGTGAGCTACGACGAGCACCTCGGCTACGTGGTGATGCTCGACCACGGCAATGGTTTGTTGACCGAATACGGATACAACGCGAGCTTGCTCGTCGATGCGGGGGACTACGTGCTCAAGGGGCAGTCCATAGCGCTCTTGGACGAGGGACGTGGCTCCCGGGGGCCGGGGTTGCACTACGCCGTTCAAGAGGATGGGCAGTTCCGCGACCCCTTGCTTTATAGATTGTGGATGTGAAGAAAGGGAAGAACAAAAAAAGGCTCGCTGCCAAACAAGCAGCGAGCCTTTTCTATTTGCGGCAAAAGGGCTACATGCCCATCCCGCCGCCGTACATGTCGCCGCCAGGAGGGCCGGCCGGGGCCGGAGGGGTCTTCTCAGGCAGCTCGGCAATCAGTGCTTCGGTGGTTAGCAGTAGCGAAGCGATGCTGGTGCCGTTTTCGAGCGCAGTGCGCGAGACCTTGGCTGGATCGACGACGCCGGCGGTGCGCAGATCCTCGTATTCCTCGGTGCGGGCGTTGAAGCCAAAGGCATCCTCGCCATCGGCGACCGTGCGGACGACGATGGCCCCTTCAGCGCCGGCATTGTCGGAGATCATCCGCAGCGGCTCTTCGAGGGCGCGGCGAATGATGCTGACGCCCACGGCCTCATCGCCTTCGGCGTCGATCTGGTCGAGCGCCGCTTGGGCCCGGAGGAAGACAACGCCTCCACCGGCGACGACGCCTTCTTCGACGGCGGCGCGGGTAGCGTGCAGTGCGTCTTCAACGCGGGCTTTCTTTTCTTTCATTTCGGTCTCGGTCGGAGCGCCGACATTGATCACAGCGACGCCGCCGGCGAGCTTGGCCAACCGCTCCTGCAACTTCTCGCGGTCGTAGTCCGAGGTCGTTTCCTCAATCTGGCGGCGGATTTGGGCGACGCGACCTTGGATGTCCGCGGCCTGACCCGCGCCTTCGACGATGGTGGTGTTGTCCTTGTCGAGGACGACGCGCTTGGCTTGGCCCAAGTCGTCAAGGGTGACGCCTTCGAGCTTGAGCCCTGCTTCTTCGGAAATGACCCGGCCACCGGTGAGGGTGGCGATGTCTTCGAGCATGGCCGTGCGGCGGTCGCCGAAGCCCGGGGCCTTGACCGCGGCGACCTTGATGGTGCCGCGAATTTTGTTAACGACCAGCGTCGCCAGAGCTTCGCCTTCGACATCCTCGGCGATAATCAGCAAGGGCTTGCTGAGTTGGGCGGTCTTTTCGAGGACCGGGACCAAATCGCGCATGGAGGAAATCTTCTTGTCGTGGATCAGGATGTAGCTGTCTTCGAGCTCGGCGGTCATCCCCTCTTGGTCGGTGACGAAGTAGGGAGACAGGTACCCGCGGTCGAACTGCATGCCCTCGACCACATCGAGGTTAGTGTCGGTGCCCTTGGCCTCTTCGACGGTGATGACGCCGTCCTTGCCGACCTTTTCCATGGCGTCGGCGATCAGTTCGCCGATAGCCGAGTCGTTGTTGGCCGAGATGGTGCCGACTTGGGCGATTTCCTCGCGCGACTTGACCTCCTCGCTGGACTTGCGAATCTCGTCCACGATGACAGCAACGGCTTTGTCGATGCCGCGCTTGAGGTCCATGGGATTGGCACCGGCGGTTACGTTTTTGAGGCCCTCGCGGAAGATGATCTGGGCGAAGACCGTGGCGGTGGTGGTGCCGTCGCCGGCGACATCGCTGGTCTTGGAAGCGACTTCCTTGACCATCTGTGCGCCCATGTTTTCATAGGCGTCTTTGAGCTCGATTTCCTTGGCGACGGTGACGCCGTCTTTGGTGACGGTCGGCGACCCAAACTTCTTGTCCAGCACGACGTTACGGCCTTTTGGCCCCAGCGTTACCTTGACGGCATCGGCCAACTTATCGACGCCTCGTTGGAGCGCGTCGCGCGCCGCCATATCAAATTCTAGCTGCTTGGCAGCCATAATACATACCTCCTAATGATGGTGGTGGTGGGTGGATGAAAGAGTTCGTTTTGCAAAAAATCTGGCACTCAAAAAAAGAGAGTGCTAAAAAGCAAAGCTGAGCAATTGAATATAGAAACTGCGTCGTTTTTATGCAAGAATGAAAGCGCGTTTGCCGAGCGCACAGACGAGGATCGGCAGGGTAGGGTAGTCTATTGAGATCGGAAGTAATTCGTATCGCCAGTTGCCAGATGTCCGGTAGCCGAAGCGGGTGGGGACAGAGGCGTCGCTATGTCATTGATCAACTACGACTACCTCGCTAGCTGAAGAGCAGTTGTTCTGAATATCACTCTCGCCGCTGACGGGCTGTACACAGGCACCGTAGTAGTAGGTCCCCGGGCTCGACGGTGCTGTCAGCCGGATTAATTTGAAGGTCGTGCTTGGGGCGGCCAATTCGCTCACTGTGCCCGTGCCCACCTCGGTGTCGTCGGTGGTGATCGTCGAGTCGGTAGAGAGATAGTAGCGCACCGTCGTCGGTGATGCCGGTGCCTTACCCCGATTGTGGATGGCGACCGATAAGGTGAAGGATTGACTTGGGATCAGATTGGGCGGGTTCGCCACAGGAGACTCGATTACCAGATCTGGAGTATCTGGGACGACGATGTCTAAGGCCAAGCCCACTGGATCGCTCAATCCGGTGATGAGGTCTTCGATCCGAGTCCCGTCGAGGTTTGCGCGCTGAATTTTGTTTGTGCCCCAGTCTGTCCAGTACATTTTACCTCCGGCCAGATCCAGTGCTATGCCTTCTGGACGATCCAACCCGGAGGTGACGAGGTCTTCGACTCGTGCCCCGTCGAGGTTTGCGCGCTGGATTCTAATCGTGCCCACGTCTATCCAGTACATTTTGCCTGTAGCCAAGTCGAGGGCTAAGCCCCGTGGAAAGTTCAATCTTCGGGAGACGAGGATTTCGGTCTGCGACCCGTCGAGGTTGGTCCGCCCTATGTCAGAGCGCCCGGTGTCCGTCCAATACATCTTGCCTGCAGCCAAGTCCAACGCGACGCCCGCCGGAGTGCTTGCTTTGGTAATGAGATTTTCGATTTGTGACCCGTCCAAGTTCGCCCGTTGAATCTTTTTCATACTCCAGTCTTCGTCCGTCCAGTATATCTTTCCTCCGGCGAGGTCCAAGGCCAAGCCCCGTGGAGAACTCAACCCGGAGGTGATGAGGTTTTCGATTTGTGACCCGTCGAGGTTAGCGCGCTGAATCACGTCCGTTCCCGCGTCCATCCAGTACATCTTACCCTCGGCGACGTCCAGAGCTAGGCCGCTTGGAGCGTCCAACCCGGTGGTGACGAGGTTTTCGATTTGTGACCCGTCGAGGTTTGCGCGCTGAATCATGTCCGTTCCCGCGTCCGTCCAGTACATCTTACCTTGGCTTTCGGGTACGGGTGCCGTCACGTTCACCGTAAAGGTCTGCGTGGTGGTCGCGCCGCTAGCATCACTCGCCATCACTGCTACCGTGGCGACGCCAAGCTCTACTGGGGTGATCGTTAGCTGGCGGTCAGACACGCTTGCCGTTGCTGCGCCGGGGGCGTTGGACTGCGCCTCATAGGAGACCTCACTCCCCTCGGGATCGCGGGCGACTAAGTCGATGCGAAGGAGTTCTCCCTCTGCAACACTCTGCTTGCGGATGCCGTCCAATACCGGCGGACGATTCACGAGGTCCTCTGACATATCGGCCAAGTCGAGGGCCAGACCCCGTGGAACGTTCAAGCCGGTGGCGAGGAGCTTTTCGATTTGTGACCCGTCGAGATTCGCACGCTGAATCTTGTCCTTTACCACGTCGGTCCAATATATCTTGCCTCTGGTCAAGTCTAAGGCGAGGCCGCTTGGAGCGTCCGATTCAATAGGGATGACCTCTTCGATTTGTGACCCGTCGAGGTTAGCGCGCTGAATCTTATTTTCAAATGAATCCTCCACCCAGTACATCTTACCTCTGGTGAGGTCCAAGGCAAGGTCGCTTGGACGTTCTAATCCAGAGATGACGAGGGATTCGATTTGTGACCCGTCGAGGTTAGCGCGCTGAATTTTAGCCCCCCCTATGACCGCGTCCGTCCAGTACATCTTTCCTCCAGCAACATCCAGCGCTAGGCTCCGTAGAGCACGCAATCCGGTAGTGACTATATCTTCGATTTGTGACCCGTCGAGGTTAGCGCGCTGAATTTTAGCCCTCCCTCTGACCGCGTCCGTCCAGTATATCTTTCCTCCGGTTACATCCAGCGCTAGGCTCCATATGTCATCCAGTCCAGTGGTGACGAGGGCTTCGACTTGTGACCCGTCGAGGTTAGCGCGCTGAATCTTGCCGGTGCTCCGATCCGCCCAGTACATTTTGCCCCCGTCTAGGTCCAAGGCGAGGTCTATTGGCTCCTTCAGTCCAGTGGTGACGAGGGCTTCGACTTGTGACCCGTCGAGATCGGCTCGCTGAATGTTAGCCCCATTCCGACTCGCGTCCACCCAGTACATCTTGCCCTCGATCACTAGGGTGCCGATCCTCGCCGGCAACGAGGGGTCGGTCGGATTGACGCTATAGGTGGCGATGAGATAAGCGTCGGTGATGTCGATGAGGCCGTCGCGGTTCACATCGCCTAGGGAGATGTCGCCATCGTTGGGGATGGCAATCGAGGGATCGAGGCTGTACATCCCCACTAGTAGCGCGTCGTAGATGTCAACTTGGCCATTGGCGTCGACGTCGCCCCAGATCCGGTCACTTGTGGTCACCTTCATCGCGGTCGAGCCGGTGACTCGTGCTTCGACCACGATTTCTACCGGTCCGACGTCGGCTTGGAAAGTCGGGTCCACATGAGTGACTACATCGCGGCCCGAGACGGTCAGCCCGTAGGTCGGCTCAGGGGCCGCCAAGCTCGTCGGAGGCTCGGCGGAGATCGCCGCTCCCGGAGCACTGACTGACCCATCGACGAGCACCATCCGCCGGGTCTCACTCGGCCCGATCCCACGAATGCGATAGAGATAAAGTCCAGCCGCTACAGCGCGACCGGCTGTATCTGTGCCGTGCCAAGTCGCCGTGTGCCGTCCGGCCGGTTGCTCTCGATCTACCAAGGTCGCAACGTGTTGCCCAAGCACATTGAAGATTTCTAACCGCACGTGGGCTGGTGCTGGTAGCTGGTAGGGAATAATCGTGGAAGGATTGAACGGATTGGGATAGTTCTGTAGCAGTGCGAAGTTTTGAGGGCGGGCATCGGTTGGATGGGGAGCGGCCAGCGCGAAGTACCCTGCCTCATCCGCCGTAGTGCCGACCGAGCGGCGCGGATCGGTCAGATCGAAAAGCCGCACCTGCACTCCGGTCGCTGGCTGCCCGGAGGCCAGCCGCACCCAGCCTTCAAGCAGCGACTCGGGTTCTGTCGCTCCACTCCGCCCGCTCAGCAACACCAGCCCGAGGAGACCTCCAGTCACCAAGTTCACAACTTGCCGTCTCCATGCGCTCATAGCTTATAGCTCCTTGTTGTCCACACCCAAAGGGGTGGTGCTGGTGGCGTCCTGAATACTAATCGAGCAAACTCTGAAGCTCGGGCGGCAATCCTTGGCGCAAGGAGTCGGGAAAGTCGTCGCGGTACTGGGTTCGGCGCACTAGTTCTATTAAGCGGGCCGCTGAGGGGTGGTAGAACGAGGTAAAATATACGTAGCGAGGCCGATCCGTCCGGTTGGGAGAACTGGCGTGATAACACAGGGGATTAAAGACGATGAGATCGCCATCGTTGGCGCAAATTTCAATGCCGTCGTCGTCATTGGCGTCGGGGACTGAGGCGGTGTGATTCTGAATGGGTCCTCGTCCCTCCGCTCGCTCTGCCTTATCGCTGGCTTCGAGGGACAACTTGTGCGAGCCGGGCACTATCATAAACGCGGCCCCTCCGGTGGAAACCGTACTACAGCAATGCAGCATCTGGTAATAGACCTGTCGCGGCCTGACGTCAAACTCTGCGCGGCAAAAAGCCGCGTCGATGTGCCACTGCGGAGCTTGGTACGGCGGCGGCGAGGGATCGCTGCGGATGAAAACTTGCTCGCGCATGCGCAGCTCACGCGACCCGATCAGTGTTGCAGCAAGCTCGAGCGTCGCCGGATTGTTCACTAAGCGGGCCATAATCGCCCCCGGAATGGGATGCCGCAGGTCTTGTCTGGCGGCACTGTGATCGACGGACACAACGGGACCGACGAGGCTATCGATATGAGCGCGAATTGCGGCTGTAGTGTCGCGGTCGAGATACTCGGGGAACACGGTGTACCCTTGGCTCTCTAGCTCCTGCAACCGGATGTCGAGATCAGTTAGCTCGGGATAGGCGTCGTTTTCCATGGTCAGCTTCTCCATATCCCTTTTGAATATGTCGAATACCTTCTGTACATTTTCACTCAAAGGCCCCAGACGTTCAGCTTGTAAATCCATGGCGTAAATTCCGTCAAGACCCGTTCGATCTGTTCAAACTCAGCTTCAACGTATTTTCTGAGCAACCTCATAAAGAGGAAGTCCTTCTTTGCGGATTTGGCGGGTCAGCTTTGAGTCTTGCGAAAGATCAATGAGGTCAACAGGCTTAGAGACACTGAAGAGTAGATCGCCGTAGAAGCGAAAAAAGTCCTGTGGAGGCAGGCCTTCTACGGCCAAGTCAATGTCGCGGCCTTCTCGGGTGGGGTCAATGCTAGAGCCAAAGAGGAGTAGGCGCGTGATTGGATAGTGCTCGGCGAGGCGGGTGATGGCTTCTCGGTCTTGATCCAGAATCATTTGAGGGATGCGTCTTTTTTAGGCATTCCGTGATAGGGCACAAGGAACGCGTAGGGCATGAGCGGATCCTTTGCGAAAAAGGTACATTGTGAAAGGCGATTGGGGCAAGTGGCTTTACTATGTATTACAGACGATGAATGAAACGCGCGTTTGCCGTGTCGGGCAGATCGATTTTGCCCGGGCTTGGGCTTGGCAAGAGTCGCTGCGTCAATTGCGGCGAGCCGAACAAATTCCAGACATGCTGATGGTGGTCGAACACCCGCCAACCTATACCGGTGGCCGGGCGACGCTGCCCGAGCATCTCCTGACCCAAGGGCTAGATGTGGTCGAGATTGACCGCGGGGGCAGCGTGACGTTTCACGGGCCGGGCCAGATCGTGGCCTATCCGATCGTCGATTTGCGTCAGCGCGGTCGAGACGTACATCAGTACTTGCGCGATTTGGAGGCCGTGCTGATCCGCACGTTGGCTGCCTATGGTTTGGAGGGAGCGACTCGGCGCGGCTTGACGGGCGCTTGGGTTGGCTCGTCCAAGGTGGCGTCGATCGGCGTCAACGTGCGGCACTGGATCACGACGCACGGTCTGGCCCTGAATGTGGCTACCGACTTGAGCCACTTTGCTGCGATCAAGCCCTGCGGCTTGGGGAGCGAGGAGATAACTACGATGGCCGCGCTCTTGGGCCGCGCATTGGACCGGCGCGAAGTCGAGTCCGAACTGCTGCGCGCTTATGCGGATGTATTCGCCTGCGAGTTGGTCGAAGTCGAGCGCAGTGCCTTGGCGGCTTGCATTGGCCGTCTCGAGCGAAAGTCTTAAATTCAAAGGCTGCGACAGATAGGCCCCGAGTACAGCAGTCGAACCGGGCCCATTATTCCATAAAACAAAAGACGAGGAGTTTTACACTATGGCCGATTGGCAGCCCAAGGTCCCCGCAGACGGCAAAAAAATAACTTTAGTGGATGGCGAACTCAGCGTTCCAGCCCAGCCCATTATCCCCTTTATCGAGGGCGACGGCACCGGCCCGGATATCTGGGCCGCGGCCGTGCGCGTCTTCGACGCTGCCGTCGAGAAGGCCTATGGCGGTCAGCGGAAGATTGCCTGGATGGAGGTTTTGGCCGGTGAGAAGGCCTTTGAGCGAACCGCTAGCTGGTTGCCCGACGCCACAGTGGCGACCTTCAACACCTACCTAGTTGGCATCAAGGGGCCGCTGACGACACCCGTCGGTGGTGGGATCCGCAGCCTCAACGTGGCCTTGCGCCAGATACTCGACCTGTATGTGTGTCTGCGCCCGGTGCGCTACTTCAGCGGCGTGCCCTCGCCGGTGCGGCAACCCGAGCTGGTGAATATGGTCATCTTCCGCGAAAACACCGAGGACATCTACGCCGGGATCGAGTTTGAGCAGGGCACGGACGACAACGCGCGCTTTAAGTCGCTGCTTGCAGAGCACTTTGCCGATCGCTACGGCAAGATTCGCTTTCCAGATACCGCTGGCTTGGGCGTCAAGCCGATCTCACAAGAGGGCACCGAGCGGCTGGTCCGCGCTGCCATTGACTACGCCGCGGCCCAAGGTCGCGACAGCGTAACCTTGGTCCACAAGGGCAACATCATGAAGTTCACCGAAGGAGCCTTCCGCGACTGGGGCTACGAGGTGGCGCAAACGGCTTATGGTGGCGCAGAAATCGACGGCGGCCCTTGGACTAGCATCGTCGTCGACGGCACCGAGATTACCGTCAAGGATGCGATCGCCGACGCCTTTTTACAGCAGATCCTCACGCGCCCGGCCGAGTACTCGGTCATCGCCACGATGAATCTCAACGGAGATTACATCAGCGACGCGCTGGCCGCCTGCGTCGGCGGCATTGGCATTGCGCCGGGCGGCAACATCAACTATACCACGGGCCACGCCATCTTTGAGGCCACCCACGGCACCGCTCCCAAATACGCCGGCCAAGACAAGGTCAATCCCGGTTCGGTGATCCTGTCGGGCGACATGATGCTCCGCCACTTAGGCTGGGCCGAGGCCGCCGACCTGATCGTCAAGGGGCTGGAGCAGACGATTGCGAGCCGGGTCGTCACCTACGACTTTGCGCGGCTGATGGACGAGCCGACCGAAGTCAAGTGCTCGGAGTTCGGCGCGGCGATTATCGAGAATATGTAGTGGCCGACGAGCTGACTCACCTCGACGAGCAGGGCCGCCTCAAGATGGTCGATGTCGGCGGCAAGGAGCCGACGGCGCGGCTGGCGCGGGTGCGCGGCGAGATCCGCATGGACCGCGCGACGGCGCGGCTGATCGCCGAGAATAAAGTTGCCAAGGGCAACGTCTTGGAAGCAGCGCGGCTGGCCGGGATCATGGCCGCCAAGCGCACGGGGGAGCTAATCCCCTTGTGCCACCCGCTCAATCTCACTGCGGTCAGCGTGGATTTGCACGTCGGCGAGGATCGGGTCGAAGTCGAGGCCGAGGCCAAAATTGACGACCGCACGGGCGTGGAAATGGAGGCGCTGGTGGCGGCGAGCACGGCGCTTTTGACCATTTACGACATGTGCAAGGGCGTCGATCGCGGGATGGTGATTTCCGAGTTGCGGCTCATGGAGAAGCAAGGCGGGCAGAGCGGGACGTGGGTGCGGGAAGAGGGATAAGACGGGCGAAGTCACCGCGCCATTGCTCGACTCAATAAGCCACGTGGACCGGAAAGAGCGTCTCTTCGGCTCCCCGGTCCGCCGCGATCTTGATCCGGCACAGGTAGATCCCCGGCGGCACCAACTGCCCGTGTTCGTCGCGGCCGTCCCAAGCGAAATTCCACTGACCGGCCTGCCCCAAGTCGCTGCCGGCGCGTCCGCGCAACGTCCCCGCCAAATCGTAGAATGCGATGTCCAGCCGCCGCTCTGCCAATATCCGCAAAAGCACGAAGCGGCCTTGGAGCAGGTCGTTGACCCCGTCGCCGTTCGGGGTAAAAACGCGAGCTACCTGCACATCGTTTATTAACCGGCGACCGATCGATTGCAATGAGACGCGTGCCGTGCCGCTGGCGACTAGCTCGGTAGCGTCCTGCGCTTCTGCATCGACGCGCTGGAAAAAGCCCACAGGATCAGTCGAAGAGCGGGCGAAGGCAGGGAAGAGGAGCCCCTCGCGGAAGGCTTGCGAGGCGAATTGCACCTCGACTAGGGCGTGGAGGTCTGGGGGCAAGTCGGCGTTGAGCGAGGCGGAGAAGCGCAAATAGAGCGAGTCGGGACCGGTCGGCAGCATCGCTATGGTCTGGCCGTCGTCGTCTTGTAAGCGTCCGTCGGGTCCGCGCGCGAAGGCTTGGTCGAAATGGGTCTTGAGGACGCGGGTCGAGAAAATCGCCGGATCGAGATCGGATGTCTGCCGCTCGATCTCGACTCGGCCTATGCGCACGCCTAGTAGCTCGGCCGCTTGAGGGGCGACGATCAATATCTCATCGACACCATCGCGGACGGCCGGGTCGTCGGGGTCGGGCGCGGCAAGGCGCGCGAAATATGAGAAATGTTGCGGAGTCAGCGGATCGATGCCTCGCGGGGGGTCGTAGTCCCCAGGCTCGGCTCCAAGGTCGCCAATCGGCCGCGTCGTGCCCTGCGGACTCACAAGCGCTAGTTCCCCGGCCAGTTCTAGGGCCAGCGGCGGTGCTAGATCGATGTGGAACGAGCGAATTCTCGCCGTCTTAAAGGGATCTTTAGAAGATATCTTGAAGCGAATCTGGACGAATTTGCGCGGGCTGGGCGAGGTGATGGTGGCTTCGCTGCGGCCGTCCGTGGGCTGATAGTTTTCGCTCCATTCGCTCCAGCCGACAAACGCCAGTTCGCCATCCTTGTCAAAGCTCGACCTCGGTGCCCGGCGCAGCTTCTTGCCATCCTCGTCCACCAGACCATCGCCATCGTTGTCGATCAGGTCAATCCGATCCTCATCCGTGAGACCATCGCCATCGTCATCGGTGCGCGAGGCGTGTTGTTGGCTGGCGGGCAGGGTCTGCCAGATCTCCCAGGCCGTCCACTCCAGGGCAATCTCGTCGTAGATTTTTTTCGTCACTTCCTCGCGCTCTTCGTTGCCAGCAACGGTCACGACCTGATAGTATGTAAAGTTGGTGTCGGTCTGATCCGAGGTGCGGGTCTGAATATCGAGACGGATTTCGGGGTGCTGGTCCAACGGCTCGATGCGCTCGGTGGTCTGGCCGGTGAAGGGATCTTCGTCTCGTATGACGGCATCGGCGCTCCACGCGATCCGCGGCAAGGTCTTGCGGATGAAGTTGCCGCGGGCGTTGGTGAGGCGGATCGGCGGCGAGTGCAGCGAGACATCGACTGGATAGCCGACTCCGTGGAGCTGCATTTCGGCGAGGCGGGCACCGCTGCCGGGGCTGAGCAGGTTGCGAATTTGCACGAAGCGGATCTTGCGCGGTGCGAACTCCTCGCCGAACATCATCACTCTCGGCTGCCGGTTGTCGAAGCGCTCCGCACTGATGATGTCGTGCCACTGCAGGGCCTCTTCGAGCTGGACGAAATCCTCGGCGGTATCTAGTTGAACGGGTTTAAGTTGGGTACCATCGGAGACTAAAAAGCCGTGGCCGGCGAAAGCGGAACCGCTGCGTTGGCGGCGCATCACCGCGTAGAGGCCATCGACCCAGAAGGTTGCGCCTAAGTCCAGCCACATGGTGCCGCGGACGATGGTTGGATCGTAGCCCCAGGCTGTCCACTCGGTCTGGTAGAGCCCATCGGTGGCTTGGTTGGGCGTACCTCGACCTCCTATTTCGTAGGAGTCGCCGGCGCGCTGTCGCGGATTGAGGGCTAGGTTGTCCCCCTTGGTCCAGACCTGTACTTCGGCGACGCGCGGCAGTTCGCGCTCGAAGTAGCGGATAGGCCCCCGTTGCGCTGCGGACACGTCGTTGAAATAGGTGTCCTCGTCGATCTCAATAAGAAAACCCCCCGCCGTCAGGCGCTGGTGGACCACCGCACCGCGCCGCTCAGGCGATAACGCCTGGTAGGTACCGAGGCCGGCATCTCCCTCACCGATGAAGCGATGGCGTTCGAGATTGGACTCGGTAATCTTCAGGCGTATGTACTGAAGGAATGATCCTCGCAGGTCTGGTTGTCCGTCTAGATTGAAGTCGGCGCGCAAAAGAGGGGCTATAGGGTAGGATTGCCGTATTAGGCCATCGGCTCCGGGGGGGACCAAGTCCGTCGCTTTGGTCTCGGCCACTAGTGAGAAACTGAGACCATTGCCATCGGGAAAGGGGAACGGCTCTCCGAGGGAGACAAACAGCGAGAAAGCCTTGGGCGCGTCCCCGGCGGGGAAGGAGACAGTGATGCTGTCGACGAAGGCCAAACGGCCGAGGTCGACTAGCAATTCCCAGTTGCGCAGCCCTGCGGCGGAAAAGTCCGCTGCCGCAGGTTCCCAAAAGGTGTCTAGGTCGCCGTCAATGAGCCGCGACGCGATTCGGTTATTGCTCAGTGCTATGGCTCCTCCTCGTACGGTCTCGCCGTTGGTGCGCACGGCATCGAGGTAGCTAAATTGCCCAGCGGCGAGCGCGGCGTTGGCTACCGTCGCGACGAGCCGGGGCTGCACCGCGTCGTCCGAGAACAAAAATAAGCCGGTAGAATCGGCCCGCTCGTTGAGGGTGCGCACTACGTCATTTTGGAAGACCCATTCGCGCCAGTGCTCATCGCGATCGACGCGGATGGCGTCTGCGGTCACGCGGTAGCCTTGGCCGCAGACGGCTGTGGCGGAGATTAGGAGGATGAGGATCAGGCGCGTCATTATGCTCTTAGTACACCAGCGAGAGGACGCCGAGCGTCTCGGTGGAGGTCTGGTCGGCCGCTACTTGCAGGCGGTACAGGTAGAGGCCGGGCACTAGGAGATGGCCTGCTGCGTCGCGACCGTCCCATTTGAGTTTTGTCTGACCCGCCGTGCGCGATACTGGACCTAGGCGGTGCATCCTGCGTCCCGACAGATTGAGGATTTCCACCGCGACTTCGACTTGATCCAAAACCAAAAAGAGGTCGAAGGCGAATTCGATCGCGTCATTTATGCCGTCGCCATTGGGCGTGAAGGGGTTGGGGGCGGCTTGGACCTGCAGGTGGTGGGCTTGGATATCATCGACGACGACCAGCGTTGCGTCGGTAGCCACTCGCTGCACTGCGTCGCCATCGCGTACTTGCTGGGGAATCGTCGCCTTCCGCGTGGCGAGGCGGTCGTTCCACACCGATCCTGCAAAGCGGGCCGAGCCGCGAAAGAGCCGCGTCCGCAAGCCGATCTCAATGCTTTGGCGGGCCTTGAAGTCGGAGGTACCCAGCAGCGGAAACTTGACCAACAGCCGGGTCTCGCCAGTCTGGGGGTCCGAGACGGTGGTCTGAGCGAACTGACCGGTGACAAAGGGACTGTCCGGTTCCGGCTCCAGCCGCAGAGGCTCGACCTGGAGCAGTGGGTCTTCGGTGTTGGCCTCAATAGGCACGGCGATTTCCTCCCAAGCGCGGCCATCGAACTTAAAAGTGTCGATTCGAGTTGAAACGTCGGGCACCGTCAGTTCGATGCGATTGAATCCCCCTTCTTCCTCGTCGGCAAAAAAGGGTCGCAAGAAGTAGCGCAAGGACGCTTCTTCGCCTAGCGCGACGCGCGGCGGAAAGACCTCGGCGACCACGCCACCCGAGACTAAGGGCTCGTCGTAGTCGAATTCGAGGTAGTCGAGTGCAACTGCGCTCTCGATGGTACTGTCGAAGAGGATGCGGAACTGCAAATAGCGAGTGCCAGTGGGTAGCGGCAGGGGCACGCCCGTCTCGGCCCAACGCTCTGCGGGGAGGCGCTCGTCGATGAGCCCGTCCTCGAAACTGAAGGGGGCCGACCAGAAACTCCAGCCCCTCGGACCGTCGCTGCCCAGATCTGCACCGAGTTCATTGTAGCGAAGTTCGGCCTCGGGAATGCGGCCTTGGCGCAGCTTGAGCCAGGAAAAGGCGTCGAGCGGCCGACCGTCCTCGCCGCGGGTGTCGATCTCGTTGGCACCGCTGTCGCGGGCGTAGAGGTGCATGTTGGGTGCGTCGCCGGCGCGGAACTGGATGCGTACATTGCCAGCGAAACCCGTTTTGCGTCCCCGCCAGCGGACTTTGCCCCAGTTGACCGTCGAGCCAGATTGATCGGGGAATTCGGCCTCGACCACGCCGGCGTCATCGAAGAGTTCGAGTAGCTGGCTGTAGCGCCGTGCGCGGGGCGTGGGGGTGCCGACATCGATGATCTCGGAGGTAAAGGAGGCGTCGCTGGGGAAGCCCTCGCCGAAGAGGCCTACCTCTGCCGTTTCCTTATAATCAAAATCGGAATCAAGTGAAGCGACATCCAGCCGGCCTAGGAGCACCGGCGGGTCGAAGCGCAGATCCTTGACTGGATCGGTATGTTCTCGCGTCACGGGAACGAGGATCTTCTTTACTTCGAGGGTGGCCAAAGTGGAGTTGACGGTTGTAGGGTCGCCGTAGACAACGAAGTAGTTGGCGATGGTTGTGACGGGCAGGGTAGGCCGCGGTTGGAAGATGAGGCGATTGATGTGGTAAAAGCCCATCAGGTTGAGGGATGCTCCCCCGCCGTGGATGCCATAGATACCGGCGACGCGATAGTCGGTGCTGGTCGTGCCGAAGGCAGTGAAGAGATCGCCGTCAACCATCTTGCCGTAGTCGACTCGGTTGATGCCGCCACCCGACCCCGATTTGAAATAGTCTCCCGAGATCGGATCGGCCCGCTCGACGCGTGGGCCGAATTCGCTGGGAATTTCCAGAAAGGGGTTGAGTAACCTGCCGTCCGGCCCCACACCACCGAACTCCCCTTGTAGATAGCGCTCGTTGAGTAGGATGGCTAGATTGCGGCGCTCGTTGAGTTCGATGGGCCGCAGCCAAGTCTCAACCCCGTCGGTGTCGCGGAGCCGCGGCCCGTCCTCGTCGATGAGTCCGTCGCCGTCGTCGTCGATGCCATTGTAAGGGTCTTCGTTGGTGCGCCCGTCCAAGTCGTCGTCCCCATCGGTCATTAGCCCATCTTCATTGAGCTGTCCGTCGCCGTCTGAGTCGACCTGTGGATCAGGCCCGTCCTCGTCGATGCGGCCGTCCAAATCGCTGTCGAATGCCTCGACCGGGTCTTCGTCGATGAGTCCGTCGCCGTCGTCGTCGAGTTTGTTGGGGGGGTCCTCATTGAGTCTCCCGTCGCCGTCCGAGTCGACCTGCGGATCAGGGGGGTCTTCGTTGAAAAGGCCGTCGCCATCCGAATCGACAAGCTCGACCGGGTCTTCGTCGATGAGTCCGTCGCCATCGTCGTCGGTCAGGATCTCGACGGCCCAGCCGCGGCCCCAAGTCAGGCGGCCGGTAACCGGCACGAGGTTCCAAGGATGGTCTTGGTCGCCCACTCGCCAGGTCCTGATCTCAGCCGGGGCTTGGAAGGGAAAAAGCAGGATCAGCAGGAAGAGGACGAACTTTGGACGCGAACCGCCGTGTGCTAGCATAGAAGCCCTGCTGGGGGAAATGCGATAGCAAGCACCGTCTATGGCAAAAGCCGATGCAAGACAAAGGCTTGTCGTACTAATTATAAACGGACGGTACGCACTCTGGCAATGAGCTTCCGAGATGAATGCGCGAACAGCCCGAGGCCTTGGTGCGGTTCGCGCATAGATTGTGGGGATAATCCGCGAGTGGTTTGGCTAACTCGCTGAGCGGCGAGTGCTCTATAATCTTATCCGCCTTGGCACGAAGATCAGCGCGGGTCCTCGCTATCGGGATAAATCTCGTTCCAGGGCATTGGGTAGGTGCGTTCCCATCCCGGGCGACCGAATTCAGGGCTGCTCGAATGGCTGAAGGTATAGACCCGACCGGCGAAAGCTGCCTCGTCGGTCGAGCGCATGATCTCGTTGGTGAGCAGAGCGTCGAGACGGTGAAAAACCTCGGCGCACAAAGGATCGCGGGCGCGGTTGTGAGTCTCGGTTGGGTCTGTGCGCAGATTGAACAGGTGTGCGCCCCGGGAGTATTTGCAGAGTTTCCACTCGCCGTCGTAGATCATCCAGCCATTGCGTAGGGCTCCGAAGACGCACTCGCGTTGCTCGGCTTTCAACCCCAAACCAGTCAAAGGCCGTGCGTCCATGTACGAAGGAATAGACCGTCCAGCGAGACCGACCATGGTGGCGGTGACGTCGGTCAGGGTAACTAAGTCGTCAGAGACGGTCGCGCCTTGCAGCGCGGGATGGCGGACCAACATTGGCACGTGGCACGACGCCTCGTAGTAGGAGCCCTTGCCGGAGAGCCCATGGTCGCCGAGGTAGTCGCCGTGGTCGGAGGAGAAAATGATGACGGTGTCGTCGAGGATGCCCTTTTTTGCCAGCGATTCGACGATGCGACCGACTTCGAGGTCAATCTGCGCGATCAAGCCGGCGTAATAGGCGCGTTGCCGGAGATAGGTCTCGCGAGTGGGCGGCTCGTCGTTTTGCACCGCGTACCAAGATTTGCGCGGCGAGGTGGAGCGCGAGCGACGAGCGGCGCGCATCAGGCTGGTGTCTTCGGGATTGGCCGCGATGGGCTCGGGCATGTCCTCAAGGTTGAATTGCGCGTATTCGGGCGCGGGGTCGTAGGGCGAATGCGGCCCGGGGAAGCCGACCATCACGGCGAACGGTGCCTCGTCCTCGTATTCGTCGATCCAACGCGCGGTCTCCTTGCCGACGAAGTGGTCGCAGTTGTACTGCCACGGCAACGGACTAATGCAGGCCATGTGGTTTTGATGGTATTCAGGTAGCTCGACAAAGGCGGTTTTGCTGTAGCCGGCGCTTTGCAGATAGTGGTAGTAGTCGTCTTCGATAAAACCCCAGAGCTTATCCTCGGCAATAATGCGGTGCTGGAAGCCGAAGCGCTTTTCCCACGGGTAGAAGTGCATCTTGCCAGTGGCGACCGTGTAGTAGCCCTGTTGGTTTAAGAACTCGGGCCAAGTTTCGAGGCCACAGGCTCGATAGTCGGGCCGCAGGTATTGGCCGTTGTCCAGTACACCGGTCTTGATCGCGTTCATACCCGTCAGCAGCGAGGCTCGGGCCGGAACGCAGACGGGATGTTCTGAATAGGCGTTGGTGTAGCGGACGCCCTGTTGGCACAGCGCGTCGATATGGGGGGTGTCGATAAAAGTCGCACCGTAGCAGGAGAGAAAGTCACAGCGCAACTGGTCGGGCATGATAAAGACGATATTGGGGCGGTTCACGGGTTGTCCTTGGGTGTTATGCGAAGGACTCGGCTCAGGCAAGGGCGTTTGCCAGCTTGAGCAGCACGGCCTTTTGGCTGTGCAGGCGGTTTTCGGCTTGGGTAAAAATCAGCGAGCGCTCGTCGTGCAAGAGCGCGCCTTCGATCTCATAGCCGTGATGGGCAGGGAGGCAGTGCAGGATTTTTACATCTAGATCGGCGAGCAATTCGCGGCTGAGCTGATAGGGCTGAAAGGTCTGGACCCGACGCTCTTTTTCGCGGGCGAACTTAGGGTCGGTGAAAAACTCCATGTCGATCCAAGTGTCAGTGTACACGGCGTCGGACTTTGCTAGCGCCGGATGCAGTTCCTCCGTGTGCTCGTAGAGTCCCAAGCGCTTGGCTTCGGCGTAGAGTTCGTCGTCGCGTGCAGCGTCGTTGACTTCGGGGCAGACGCAAGTGACGTGCATGCCCACTTTGACGCCGGCGGCAATGAGCGAGTTGGCGACGTTGTTGAGCACGCCGACGTATGTCAGCCGCACCCCTTCGAGCCGCCCGAAAGCCTCCTGTAGGGTCATCAAGTCGGTCAACGCCTGCAAGGGGTGGTAGCGGTTGCAGCAGCCGTTTATCAGCGGCACCTGCGCGGCGGCGGCGGCACGGCACACATCGGCGTGTTCGAGCAGGCGGGCGACGATGAAGTCGGAGTAGCCGGAGAGCACGCGGAACTCGTCACCTAAGTCGGCTAGCCCAAAATTGGTGTCCTGCCAGTTCAAGTATAGGGCGTGGCCGCCTAGTTGGGCGGTGCCGATCTCGCCGGCGCAGCGAGTGCGGGTCGAAGTCTTTTGGAAGAGCAGGACCACTGTGCGCCCAGAGAGGGCGTCAGCGTAGTGCTGCGGGGTGGCCTTGACGGCAAGGCCGAGTTCGACAGCTTGCTGCACGTCGGCTGGGGACCAGTCTTTTAAGGTGATTAAATGCAATGGAACCCTTCCTTGCCTTGTTGCTCTTTTTATGGCGGAATAAAAATGTAACAAATAAAAATTTGTAATCAAAAATAATTATTACTAGTTCAAATAGCGACTGATTTCAGCCAATATATCCTTAACGATATCTTGGGGCACACCCGTTAGCTCTAGCCCCGAGGCGCGGGCGTGGCCGCCGCCGCCGAAGGTACTGGCGACTCGGCTGACGTCGATCTTGTCGCGGGAGCGCAGACTGACGCGGTAGCATCCGGGTGTGCGCTCCTTGAGAAGCACGGCCACTTCGACGCCTTGGATCATCAGGCCGTAGTTGACGACCTCGTCAGGCTCGCCCGCGCTCATGGCCTCGCGGTCGAGATGAAGCACCGCCACTCGGCCCCCGAGGCGCAGCACCAAGCTCTCAATGGCTTGGCCGCGCTGTTTGACCGAGCCGAGGCTCTTGTTGCCGAAGACGTTTTGGGCGATGGCGTCGAGCCGTGCGCCGCGCCGCACTAGAGCGGCCGCCACTTCAAAGGTGGTGGCCGTCGTTAGCGAGAAGCGAAAGCCGCCGGTATCGAAGAGAATCCCCGCATAGAGCTGGTCGGCGGCGACGCTATCGATCTGGTAGCCGAGGCCGATGGCGAGATGATAGAGGAGCTCGCAGGTAGAGCTGACATCCTCGACGATATTCACTGCGCCGAAGCACTCATTGCCTTGGTGGTGATCGATGTTGAGAAGCCGAATGTCGGGGCTGAGACTTGAGCGCACCGGGCCGATGCGGTCGAGAGAGGGGCAGTCGGCGACAATGGCGCAGCGATAGCGGCTCAGGTCGAGGTCGGCGAAGTGGCGCACCCCGTCCCAGCCGGCGAGAAAGGAGCATTGGCCAGCCGGTGGCTCGGGCAGGCCGATGTCAGCGCGCTTGCCGAGGCCCCTCAGCAGGTGGGCCCAAGCCATGCAGGCCCCCAAGCCGTCGGCGTCGCTGTTGACGTGAGTCGTCAGCAGGAAGTCGTCTGCTGCCTCAATGAATGCGCGCGTTGCTGTTAGCTGCAAGTCCAAAGTCATTTCTCCGCTGGCGGAGTGCGCAAGACGAAGTGAACGCGGTCCGACTCCTCGTTTCCCTCGTCAAATGTGAAACCATCGCAGAGCGCGAGCAACTCCCAGGCACTTGCCTCGACGCGTTCCGCGATGTCGGCGACCGGATAGATGCGCTGGACATGGGTTTCCTCGAATGCGACATCGCTCCCGTCGTGGCGGATGCGGAAGTGATTGCTCTGTAGCCGCTTGACTGGATCGTACATACTGTGCCGCTCGTAGGAAAAACCCGGCCCCTGCTCGCTGTCGCGCATGTTGCGGAAATAGCGCAGCGAATTGCGCTCGGTGCAGATGTCAAAGACGAAAAGCCCACCCGGCTGCACAATGGCCTGTGCGCCGCGCAGTGCCGCGTCGAGGTCGGCCGGTGCGAGCAGATAGTTGATGCTGTCGTACAGGCAAGTGGCCGCGTCAAAAAGCCCTAGGCCCGCTAACTGGCATAGGTCCCGCTGGATGAATTCGACGCCGGTGTCGGCGGCTTTCTCTCTCGCGACCTGTAGCATGGCCTCAGAGCGGTCCACGCCTGTTACCTCATAGCCGAGGCCGTCAAGCGCAAAGGACACGTTGCCGGTGCCGCAGGCCAAGTCAACGACGCGGGAAGTGTCGGGAGCAAAGCGGGCGAAGAGCGCATGGATGTAAGCGGCCCATTCGCCGTAATCGACGTGGGCCATTACATAGTCGTAAATGGGGGCTAGCCCTTGATAGGGCGACTGCGCGGCGTTACCCACAACTCGCGTCCTAAAAGCTCAAGTCTTCGTACGGGTCGCGGTGTTCCTCGCGGAGGATCCGATAAAAGCGGTGGCGGTCCCGCCGGGCGGGCTGGCGCTCTGGGATGCCGAGCACCTCGATGTCGAGCAGACGGGTAGGCGTGGCAATGCGTATCTGCTCGCCCACGACCACGGAGTGCGACGCCTTGGCCTGTCGCCCGTTGATCTGGACTTGCCCGGCGTCGCAGGCCCGCTTGGCTTCACTGCGCTGCTTGATCAGCCCCGTGTTCTTCAGGAAGATATCCAGTCGCATTCCGTACTGGTCGGCGCAAGTTTTCCTCGTCGAGCCGAACCTCGATGTGGATTTGCTGCCGGTATTCGTCGATTAATTGGCGCATGGCCTCTGCGGTGCGGCTTTCGCGGATCAGGCCCTCGAGCACGGCTTGGTCGTCGTCAATTTTGATGATGTGACCGCCATCGTCAAAAAAGAAGGGTTCGCTGACGTCGCCCAGCTTGAGGTTGCGGAGGTAGGGCTGAAGGAATTCGGGAATCTGCTCTTTGGGGAAGGTCCCCCACAGGCCGCCCTGCATGGCCGTCTGCGGATTGGCCGAATACTGGCGGGCAAGTTGGGAAAACTCCTCGCCGTTCTGGGCGCGGCGGCGCAAGTCCTCTAGCGTTTCTCGCGTCCGCGCCTCGTCGCCTTCCGAGGTCTTGGCCAAGACCAAGATGTGGCTGGCGCAGGTGGTAGTTTCTCGTTTTTCGCGCACCTGTATCAAATGGTAGCCGTACGGGCTCAAAACCGGCTCGCTAATCTGGCCCGGTTTGAGCGCGAAGGCCGCTTCCTCAAACTCGGGCACCAAGGTCCCGGGTGAAAAACAGCCCAGGTCGCCGCCGAGGGAGGCACTGCCGGGATCTTCAGAGTGGGCGCGGGCCACTGTAGCGAAATCTTCGCCAGCGGCCAGCAAGGCCTGAATCTCTTCGATCCGCGCCCGTTTCTCTTTTAGCACCTCATCGCTGGGCTGGACTGTAATCAGAATGTGGCTGAGCGAGATTTGGGCCGGCAAGGTGTCTTGGTGGGTGATGCGGAACTCCTCTACGTCGCGGTGGCTGACGTGTACCCGATATGAGACGAAGGCGCGCATCTGGCGCGAGAGCAGGCGGTGGCGGATCTCCTTGCGGTAGCGAGCCTTGAGTTGGCGCTCGCTCAATCCCACGCGCTCTAGCATTTGCTCGAATTCCCCGTCGCTCATACTGCTCTTGGCCAGCTGGAACTGTTGGCCGAGCATCTCCTCGACTTCGGTTGGGTCGATCTGAATGCTGTCCTGTTTGGCCTTGAGAACCAGTACTTGCTCGTCGATCATGGCTTCGAGGATATCGCGGCGCAGGGCCTTGATCTGCTCGGATTCGGCAAAGACCGAGAGCCCGCGCTGCTCGGCTTCAAAGCGCAGTCGGTAGTTGAGCTCGGACCAGAGGATTGTGTGGTTGTCAACGGTGGCGACGATGCGGTCGATGAGTTCGGGCAAGGCCCCTGCCCTCGGCGCGATACACAGCGCCAAGCAGAGAGCCAACAACAAACGATTTGGCGAATACAGTGGCATATTTAGGGAGGGGTGGGGGCTGTGATGGCCCAGTCGGTAGAGTTTTTGAGTTTGGCGACGAGCTGGTCGAGCTGAGATTGATGATGCTCGCGCACCAGCGCCTCGACGATTTGGGAGCGCACTTGGGTGATATCCCGGACTGTGCCGACCTCACCGCGTTCAAGAATCTGGATGAGGTGATAGCCGTACTCAGTATATATCGGCTCGGAGATGCGCTTGAGTGGCAGATCCTGGCACGCGTCCCACAGCACGGGATTTTCTGCCTCGGAGAAATAGCCCAGTTCGCCTCCTTTGTTGCGAGTGGCGGCATCGTGCGAGTACTTGCGGGCCACCTCGGCAAAACTCTCGCCGCGCTGTAGCAGAGTTTGACGCCGGGCGTTGGCCTCGCGTTGGCTAGTCAGGAGGATGTGCCGCGCTCTAATTTCGGGGTGCTGCCGGCGAAAATCGGCTTGATGCTCATCGTGGTAGCGGCGAATTGAAGTCTCGCTGAAGGCGAGTTCACGGTCTTGGAACTCGGCGTCGAGCAGGGTCGCCACCAGCAGGTCTCGCCGCGTTTGCGCTAGGAGCGTTTTGAGCCGCTCCTGCTGGTGGAGCCCGCGGGCGAGCGCCTCCTGATAGAGCAGCTCTTGGCGCACCCAATCCTCGATGAACTGCGCCCGTTCGTCTTCGGCTAAATCAGCGTCGGAGCCAGGCGCGAATTGGCTGGCGAACTCGCTCTCTGTGAGTTTGGCATCTCCGACGCGGGCGACGATGTCTCCAGTGTTCGACGATTCACACCCCGGCAGCGCGCTGAGTGCGAGCGCGATGGCAAGCAGTGATTTCAGAGGATCTCCTCCAGGGTATTGCGCGCCTTTTCCAAGCGCTCTATCTCGTCGCGGCCCGGCACCTGGACCTCGATCTTGAGCTGCTCACCCAAATCAAATTCCAACTGGGCAGAGCACTGTTCCACCATCTTCTGGATGTCGGCTGGTGCGATCGGTCTGTCTGACGGAAAGGCGAGGCGAAAGCGACTCTGCTCCAATTGGACGCTTTCGAGGCCGAGCTGGCGGGCCATAATCTTGATTTCCATGACGTGCATTAGCGAACGCGCGGGTTGGGGCAGGCGGCCAAAGCGATCCTGCATCTCCTCGCGGATATCCAACAGTTCGACAATGCGGCCGGCGTCGGCTAAGCGCTGGTAGAACTCCATTTTTTGATCCGGGTCGTGCAAGTACTCATCTGGAATATAAGCCGAGACCGCAATTTTTATCTCGGGCTCGGGGTTGTCGGGTGAGTAATCGCCCTTGATTTCGCGCATGGCCTCGTCGAGCAAGCGGCAGTAGAGGTCGAAGCCAACCGCGGCGATAAATCCGTGTTGCTGCGCTCCTACTAGATTGCCGGCACCGCGAATCTCTAGGTCGCGCATGGCGATGTTGAACCCAGACCCCAAATCGGCGAATTCCTCGATGGCGCGCAGACGCATGCGGCTCTTCTTGGTCAGCTTTTTGCCCTTGGGCACCAGCAGGTAGGCGTAGGCGCGCTCGTTGGAGCGGCCGACCCGGCCCCTGATCTGGTAGAGCTGGCTCAGGCCCAGCGCGTCGGCGCGGTTGACGATGATGGTGTTGACCGAAGGAATGTCGATACCCGATTCAATGATCATAGTGCAGACTAAACAGTCGTACTTTCGTTCCAAGAAATCGACCATGACCTTTTCTAGCTGCTTGGGCGGCATCTGTCCGTGGGCAACGCCGAAGCGCACCTGCGGCAGGAGGTCTTGCAGGTATTCCATGAGCCGCTGAATCGACTGCACTCGGTTGTGAACGACGTAAACTTGCCCGCCGCGCTCGACCTCGCGGTGGATGGCCTCGGCAATGCGGGCCTCGTCAAAAGCTAGGATCTCGGTGTGGATGGGCAGGCGATCCTGCGGCGGGGTGTTGATCACCGACATGTCCCGGGAGCCCATCATCGACATGTGCAGGGTGCGCGGAATCGGGGTCGCCGTCAGGGTCAGCACATCGACGAGCCGCTTGAGCTGCTTGAGCCGCTCTTTGTGGCGGACCCCAAAGCGCTGCTCCTCATCGACGACCAAGAGCCCTAAGTCGCGAAAGCGGATGTCCTTGGAGAGGATGCGATGGGTGCCGATGAGCACATCGACTTGGCCGTTTTTGACGTCTTGGAGGATCTGCTGCTGTTCCTTGGGGGAACGGAAGCGGCTGAGCACCTCGACGCGCGCTGGGGTGTGCCCCATGCGTTCGGAGAAGGTCTGGTAGTGCTGCTCGGCGAGAATGGTGGTGGGCACCAGCACGGCGGTCTGCTTGTGGTCGCAGACGGCCTTGAAGGCCGCGCGCACGGCAACTTCGGTCTTGCCATAGCCGACGTCGCCGCAGACCAAGCGATCCATCGGGTGCGGCGCTTCCATGTCCTTTTTGACGTCTTCCATGGTGCGCAACTGGTCGGGCGTTTCTTGGAAGGGAAAGGCCGCCTCTAGCTCGCGGTGCAGGGGACCATCGGCTGAGAACACAAAGCCGGGCCGGGCCTTGCGCTCGGCGTAGAGATGCACCAGCTCGCTGGCCATTTTGAAGATCTCTTCGCGCGTGCGCTCCTTGAGTTTTTCCCAAGCGGCACTGCCTAGCTTGTTGAGCAGGGGCACCTCGCCTTCGGCGCTGGAATACTTGCGCAGGCGGTCGAGTTGTTCGACGGGGACGAAGACCCGGTCTTGGTCTTGGTAGGTCACGACGAGGCAATCGTGCTCGCGTCCGCCGATCCGCAGACGGCGGATGCCCGAGTAGCGGCCAATGCCGTGGTCGATGTGGACCACGAAATCGCCGCGCTGCAAGGCCCCGGAGTTGGCGATGGACTTGGCCGCGCGGAACCGGCGATAGCGGTAGCGGCGCTTCTGGCGGCTGAAGATCTCGTGGTCGTTGAGCAGGGCTAGCTGAGCTTGCGGAAAGGTGAAGCCTCGGTGCAGCGAGCCAAGCCCGAAGTGGATCTCGGGGCAGTCGGCGAAAATTTCTTGCAAGCGGCTGGCCTGCCCCTTAGTCTCGCAGCGAATGTGGATGGCGTAGGACTCGGTGGCGAGCCGGTCGATTTCCTGCTGGAGGAGCGCTCGCTCGCCGGCAAAGGCGCGCGGCTCGGTAGCCTCGAAGCGGACGGCGTTGTCGAGCTGGCCCAAGGGAGCCGGTTCGAGCCGGGTGCGGTTGCCCAGCTGCGCTAGGAGCCAATCCCCGTCGCGCAGGAGTGCCGACGGGGGCAGCAGCGATTCTTTGTGCCGCGACCGCTCGTACTCTTGGCGCGGTTTGTCTATGGCCTTGTCTATGGCCGCGGCGAGGTCTTCGCGCTCTTCCAAAAAGAGCACCGGCTCTTTGAGATACTCGAAAAGCCCATTGTCTCGGCCATAGAGCAAAGAGGTATAGCACTCAATGCCGTCGAGCGATTCGCCTAGCTCTAGCTGATCTTTCAGGGGGGCGAGGGATTCTGTCGCGCCAGCGGCCTCAATCCGCTGGAGGTAATCTTCGTAAAAAGGGGAGTCGAGCAGCACCTCGCGCGCTGGCAGCACCCAAGCCTCTTCGCAGGTGTTCAGCGAGCGCTGGGTACTGACGTCAAAGTGGCGGATGGATTCGATTTCGTCGCCGAAGAACTCGCAGCGGTAGGGATGCTCAACGCCGAAAGGGTATATGTCGAGGATGCCGCCGCGCAGGCTGAACTGCCCAATGCCGTCGATGGCCGCCACGCGATCGAAGCCGCAGGCGATCCAGTGCGAGCAGAGCGCGTCGAGGTCGCGTTCCTCTCCTACTTTGAGGACTTCCGTGCCCAATTCGAGGGCATGGGGTGGGATCAGCGGATCGAGCAGGGCCGAGGCTGGGGAGACGACGATGGCCGGTTCGCCGCGCATGAGCTGGGCAGCGGCGGCTACGCGCAAGCTGGTAATTTCGAGATCCGGGGACTGCCGGTCGTAGATTCCAACGTCCCAAGTGGGGAAGTAATGGACCCTCTGCTCGCCGGCGATGACTTGGAGATCGTCGCGCCACTGCTCGGCGCGGTCCTCGTCGGCCGCGACGATGAGCACGGGGCGTTCGAGAGCATTGCGAAGGTGGCTGGCGAGAAACGCGGCTAGGGCCGTGGGCAGCCCGTGGAACAGGACGTGTTGCTGCCTATTCGCAAGCCGGGCGGTGACCTCTTTGAAACTGTCCGTCTGGGAAGTCAGGCGAACGAGGTGGTCGAGTGAATGGGTTGAATCCATTCCGTTCTCAACGTGCTATTAAGAGTCCTAACAAAACACCCTGCTGGCGTCGCGCGGCTGCGCCGACCGTGGTCGGCGTTACCCTCGGTCGGCATATTTCTCAATATGCCTCGGTCGGATGCCTTGTCCACGGCCTTGCTCACTCGCGCTTGGGCCAACGCCGGACGTTTTGTTAGGGCCTCTAAAGAAGTTTATGCGGCGAAAACAGCCGGAACAGGGCATGCCCACGGTTGAGCAATCCGAAAAAAAGGGTCTGCGACGGCATGTCGTAAACCCTTTACTACCTGACAGCTTATCATGGTGGAGCTGAGGGGAATCGAACCCCTGACCTCCTGAATGCCATTCAGGCGCTCTCCCAACTGAGCTACAGCCCCATAAGACCACAAAAGATAAGCAATTTTCCGCTATATCGTCAAGGAGGCGAGTTCAGCCGCCGTTAATCACCACGCCCATGTTGAGGTCAGCGGCCGCGTAGTCGTCGCGGTCGGAGGAACTGGGTCCTAGCGAGAAGAAAGTCACGCGCACTTGCACTTGCATGCCCGCGTCGAAACCGTCGCCGGTCCGCAGCGAGAGCGTCCCTAGGATATCGTCGCCCCTTTTGGTTTCGGTGATGCTCGCGCCGCCAGTGTGCCACAGCCCTTCTTCCGTCAGCACAATGCCGAGGGGGTTGATAAAGGGCTCGGTCGCGGAAAAGGAAGAGCCTTCAAAAGCCAAGGCATTAGCCGGCTCGATCTCTAGGCGCAACTCAAACTGTTTGACGTTTACCATGCCTTGAGCCGCAAAGGTGAGGACGACTTCTTGACCGGGGCCAGTAGCCGCGAATTGGTCCTCCTCAATGCGAATGCTTTGCGCATAGCGGCCGTCGAGCTGGGCTGAGAGTGCCGGTGGGTCCGCGCTGGAGTTTTTGGTCGAGTCCGTGCCGCAGGAAGCGAGCAACGCAGCGGAGAGGACTAAAGTACAATGGCGAATTTTCATGGGATACCTCAGATCGGCTTTAAGGGCGGTGGTCGCTCCAAATAGGTTGTTTGGAGCTAAATAAGCAAGCATTTTATCCCGTTAGCATATAGAAAGTGAGCTTGAGCCAACGGGCTGTGTATTGGATATTTAGTACAACATCGAGGGCGATATGTTCTACTACTTCACATATGTGGCCGGCGGAATTTTCCTAATCTGCTTGGCCTATGCGGCCTATGTGATATTGAGGCGGCTAGTGACCTTGCGCTATTTGCGGCAGCTCGCCTTCCGAGTACAGATGCTGGCCCACGGTCGCACCGCGCGGCTCGGCAGCCTGCTCAACGCCCACCCGCTTTCGTTGTTTTTCTCCGACCGGCTCTCCGTCGAACTCGAGCGCGAGCTCGTTCACTTGGAGCGCCGCCGCCGCATCCAAACCCCCTACCACTCGCGGCAATATATGCCGTTCGCATTCGACCGGCTCAAACTGCTGAGACGCCGCGTCGAGCGCATTGAGCAGAGTAGCTAGCGGCTAAGGCAGCGGTGCTTTCAGCCTAAGCCACGCTTTGCCGCGCCGCATCTCCACTTGCATCACGGCTCCAGTACTGAGGCCGGACCGCTCGGCCCCAAAATCCGCGAGATGGGCATCGACATAGGCGTCAATGGCGGCTAAGGCGACCGAGAGCGCGAAATAGAGCAGGCGGCTGTTGCGGCGGGCGGTGCGGTCTTGGTGGGCTTCGGGCGTAGGAGCGGAACTGATGCGGCGATGCTCGACCACAACCGAGGTGAGGGCTGCCGCGCTTGCCGCGCCAAAGAACAGTCCCTTGATGGGGCGGCTATTGTAGAACTGACCCCAACCGGGCAGTACGGCCGAGCGCAGGAGTGCGCCATGCGCCGAAGGCAGGGTGGTGCTGCGAGTCGAATCGGCCTCTACCTCTGTGGCGCAGGCCGGTCGCCCCGCGAGCAGGGCGAGGAGCAGGCTAGCCCAACCGCATGCCAGCCGCAAGCGGATAGCCCCGGACAAAGGCCGTTCCCTCCATGGCGGCTTTGCCCGCCGGTTGTACTTGGATCAATTGCAGAGCACCCTTGCCGCAGGCCACAGTTAAACCGCGACGCCCGTCGGCGCAGAGTACAATGCCGGGTGCGCCGCCGCCCGTATCGTGCTGAGTCCGATGCACTTTGAGCGTTTTGCCCTGCCAATGGGTGTAGGCTCCGGGCGCGGGATTCATGCTGCGGACGAGGTTGCGGACCCGCTCGGCTGGTTGGTGCCAGTCAATCTGGCCGTCCTCTTTGGTCAACTTGGGGGCGCGACTGACGCCGTCCGTGCCTTGGGGCCGTCCGGTGAGGCGGCCTTCTTCCAGCCCATCGACGGTTTCCACGACCATTGTAGCTCCCTCTACGCACAAGCGGGCTTCCAACTCACCGGCCGTCTCGTCACAGCCGATGGCAAAGCGGCGCTGGAGCAGGATGTGCCCTGCGTCGATGCGCGGGCTGAGCTGGAAGGTGGTGATACCCGTCTCCTGCTCGCCGCTGGCCACCGCCCAGATAATGGGAGCCGCGCCGCGATACGCTGGCAGGAGCGAGGGATGCAGATTGATTGAGCCGAGTCGGGGAATGGCGAGTAGGTGCCGAGGCAGAACTGAAAAGGCTACGACGACAAAGAGGTCGGGTGCGCGCGCGGTCAATTCCTCGGCTAGCGCGGGGTCGTTGACCGCGGCCGGTTGCAGTACTTCTAATCCGAGCTTTATAGCTTGTTCTTTGACGGGTGGACTTGCAAGCTGGCGGCCCCGTCCTTGGGGCCGGTCGGGATTGGTGACGACGGCGATGATCTGATGGCGGCTCTGAGCGAGGGCGTTTAAGGAGGGAACCGCGAAGCGAGGGGTTCCCATAAATACGAGCCTCACTACTTCCCCTTGCCGTCGGCGTCTTCTTTATTTTTTACTCGCGAAACCGCCGCCCGCGAGACTTCGATTTTGACGTTCTCGGCGATTTTGACCACGAGGATGTCGTCTTTGATATTGAGGATGGTGCCGTGAATCCCGCCGCTGGTGACGATTTCATCGTTTTTTTCGAGTTCGTCGATCATTCGCTGTTGGTTCTTCTGCTTCCTCATCTGCGGCCTCAATATCAAGAGGTAGAGAACCAAGAACATCAGCACAAAGGGCAGGAACGAGGCAATAGGGTTGGGCTCTCCGCCGCCATTGGAGGGTGTGCCGCCCAAGGCGTAGGCAGTGGAAATGAGATCGAACACGGGTCAATTCCTTTCGGTAGAGTAAAAGCTATAGGAAATCTAATAAAAATCCCCGTACTGAGTAATACCGGCATAGATGATATGGAGACCGCTTCATACCGCAAAGGCGGAGGGTGCCGTCTTGGTCAGACCCTTTGACATTACAGCACGCTCGCCATTAAGATGGTGATGACAAGATTGAGACAGGAGAATTAGGACATGAGCAGAAAAGGACGCAGGACACGACCTCAAGGACTGAACAGGTATCAGCGGGCGGCTTTCCGCCAGGGCGAATTGCGTGTGGGGCGCGAAGAGATTCAAGAGCTTTTGCAGATGTCGCATAGCGCCGATCCAGAAGATCGCCTACAGGCGGCGTCCTATTTGTGCCTCTGCCACGTGCGGCAGAGCATCGACGAGGTCTGGCAGGCGCTCTATCGGATGCTCGAAGACCAAGATGCGCGAGTGCGCCGCGCCGCTTGGCACACGCTCGAAGACGGCGGCAAACCCGACGACCCAGCGCTCGACGAGATCATCGAGCGGACCTTGGAGCGCGAGACCGACAAGCAAGTGCTCAATTTTGCGCGGCTGTTTTCCCAAGGGCGCGAAAAGCGCAAACAGGTCGAGTTTGAGATAGGGGCGATTCCCGAGTACGCAGAGCGCGGCAAGTGCGATTTCTGCGGCGAGCAGTCCGTGCCAGTCAAGAAGGATTTTGCGACCGAACTCGACGTGGGCGGCGCGCGGCGGTTCGCCCTAGTCTGCGCGCCCTGCGATCAAGCGGCCTGAGCCGATCCTTTATCGGTTTTGGTAGCAAGCGAGAAACTCCGCCTGATAGGCTGCGAAGTGCCCACGGACGATCGCGTCGCGCATCTCGCGCATTAGTTGCTGAAAGAAAAAGATGTTGTGGAAGGTGGCTAGGCGCAGGCCGAGTATTTCGTTGGTCTGGAAGAGATGGCGCAGGTAAGCCCGGCTGTAGTGGCGGCAAGTGGCACAGGCGCAATCCGCGTCGAGCGGTTGGGGGTCTTCGGCGTGACAGGCGTTTTTGAGGCGCAGGCGTCCTCGCCGGGTAAAGGCCGTGCCGTTGCGCGCATTGCGAGTGGGGACCACGCAGTCGAACATATCGACGCCGGCCGCGACGGCCTCGGCCAAGTCGTGCGGCAGGCCCACGCCCATCAGGTAGCGGGGTTTTTCCGTTGGCAGGTAGGTGGTGGTCTGATGTACGACCTCGAACAGGTCCTCGCGCGGTTCGCCTACGGCTAGGCCGCCGATGGCATAGCCGGGCAGGTCCAACTGCACTAGCGCTTGGGCGCAATCGCGGCGCAAATCCGGATAGACGCTGCCTTGGACAATGCCAAAGAGCGCTTGGGGGGGGCGGTTGACGCGCTCGGCCGCCAATTCCCGGTGGCGGCTCAGGCAGCGCTCGGCCCAGCGCAACGTCCGCTGCATGGACTCTTGCGCGTAGTCGCGTTCGCATGGATAAGGAGTGCATTCGTCGAAGGCCATGATAATGTCGGCACCGAGCCCGTGCTCAATTTCCATGACCTTTTCAGGGGTAAAGAAGTGATACGAGCCGTCCAAGTGCGATTGGAAGCGCACGCCATCTGCGGTGACCTTGTTGCGGTCGCTGAGGCTGAAGACCTGAAAGCCGCCGCTGTCGGTGAGAATCGGCTTAGGCCAGTTCATAAAGGAGTGGAGTCCCCCCATCCGGTCGATGAGCTGGTGGCCGGGGCGCAAGTAGAGGTGGTAGGCGTTGCCGAGGATGATCTGCGCCTGGACCGCAGTTAGGTCCTGTTGGTCGAGGGTCTTGACCGTGGCTTGGGTGCCGACGGGCATGAAGATCGGCGTCTCCACGGCACCGTGCGGCGTGTGGAGGACGCCGGCCCGCGCCCCGGTCGCCGCGTCTTGGGCGACGAGTTCAAAGCGAAAGGCGCTCATGGCAGTAGCTGGGAGACGGGGACGAAGCGAAAGCCGCGGCTTTCTAATTGCGGCAACGCGGCTAATAGGGCGATGAGCGTCTCTTTGCGGTTGTGCCCCACGCCAATGGCTTGGCCGGACTGAGCTGCGATCGCGGCGAGTTGCCAGAGTTTCTCCCGAATGGTTTGGTCGTCGGCGATCTCGTCGATAAAGAGGTCGCGATTAAAGGCTCTCAGATTCATGTCTACAGCTAGTTGATAGGCGACTGACGAGTCCGTGGTGCAGCTATTGAGGAAGAGCAGATTGCGGCCCTTTAGCTCGGAAAGCACTAAGCGCATGACTCGCTCGTTCGTCGTGGCCTTGGATCCCATGTGGTTGTTGATCCCGCGGGCGTGGGGCACGCGCTGCAAGGCGCGGTGCACTCGTCGACGGATTTCGTCGTCGTCGAGGCCCACTAATATGGCGTTCGCGCCCAATGGTGCCTCGCCTTGGGGTTCCATCGGCAGATGGATCAACACCTCGTGTCCGTTGGCGCGCACCCGCTCGGCGAGGGCGCGCGCATGGTTTGCTCTGGGGAAGATAGAGAATGTCAGGGTCTGCGGTATGGCGCAAAAGTGCGCGGCGATGGGGTCGTCCTCAGCGAAGTCGTCGAGGACAATAGCAATGTTGCCGGTGCGGCGGTGCTCGGTGACCGGAGCTAGGCTAAAAAGGGTCGTCTGCACCTCGCCAAAGCCGCAGCGGATTTCGACTTGGCCCCGCCGCTGGCTGGCGCTGAGGACTAGGCCGCCGAGCCGCTGGACAAAGCGCGAGATGCCTAAGTTGGCCTCCGCTAGGGGCAGGTCGGCGGGAACACCGACTTTGATGCGGTCGAAGTGTTTTTGGCGGCGCTTGGAATAGAGTGCCGGCCAAATGCCCAAATCGGCCAAGGCGCTGTCGATGCCCGCGTAGAGCGTGTCGGCTAGCTGGCTGGCATTGGCTGCTTGGTAGGGAACGGGCGCGGGGGCTGGCGCGATGATGGGCAGGTCGCTGATTCGTTCCGGCGCGGGCGCATAGAGCAAAAAGGGAATCGCGCCAGCCAGCAACAAACCCGCAAGAGCCAAGTGCCAGCCGGGATGGCGCTGGCGCTTGGCCAAGCGTTTGCCCATTGGCTCAGGGCGCGACTTGTTGCTTTAGTGCCGCCCAACTAAAGGCGTTTGCCACGTGCTTACCCGCTCCGCCACAGTCGCCTGACAAGGCATCGGCCTCCCAGCGGACGATTCTCCACAAGCCATCGTCTGGGTCGAAGCGGAGCTTGTAGGTCATAAACTGATCTACGCGAAAGCCATCGCCCTTGTCGTCGAGCATGAGCATCTGGACCCGGCCATAGAAGACTTCCCAATCTTCGTCCGGGTGGCCGTTGGGGTCTCCGTCAAAGGCTTCTGGGTAGTCGGAGCCGAGTTCTTGAGAGCGGCGGGTAAGCTCAAAGTCGAAGTCAAAATCGCGAAATTTGTCTAAAAGACCCTGCTGTGAACCATCGCGGCTACCGGCTATCATCTCCAGTTCTTCTTCCAAGTTGTTGAAGAACGCCACTTCTCCTAGGCAATTCCATTCGGTAAACAAGAAGTCTTTGTCGAGCAAGCTCTCGTAGAGTTCCTTGTCGCGAGTGCGCATGGCGCGGGAGAGGTTGTCCATGAGTTGCTCAGGAGTCGTGGCCTCGGGGGCGGGCGGCTCGGGCGGCTCTATTTCTGTGGGGGGTTGTGTCGGGGGAGCAAAGGGGTTGCTGCCGCAACCGCTGCAGGCGCTCAAGGCGAGGAGGCCGCAAATGGTCAAGAGGGCGAGTGATTTCACGGTCGTACCTCCGGGTCAGTGTCGTGCAAATAACTGTTATTTAAGATACAAATCAGAGGGGCGATTATCAAAGGGTCACTGCGAGAACAGCGCTCTCAGCTCTCCCCAAGAGAACTTCGCCGAAGCTTGGTCGCGCCGGTCGCGCCAAGCCGCGATGGACCACACGGGATTTTCTACCGTTGGCGTCACTAAATCGATTTCCGCAAGGCCCTTGATACTGATGGTGTTGAAATTCGCTTCCACGGAGTCTGACTCAGCCGCGCTGATTATCTCGACGAACTCGGCTTCGTAGGGGAAGATGAAGGTCTCGCTCAGTTCGTCGTCGACTGGGATGCGCTCGTCCAAGGACGATTTGAACCAGCGCACAAAGCGCGCGCTATGGATCCGCTCCGGTGCGAGAATGAGGCGGGCGAAGTTGCGCTCTTCAGCCGCCCCCCAGAGCGTGTCGCCAACGGCGTAGACCTCCGGGTATAGCTGCACATCTTCGGGGTCGGGGCTGAAGACAAAGTCGTCGGTGAATTGCTCCATGTACTGTTGGGGGCTGCGAAGCTGGGGTTGGGCTTGAAAGATAGAGATGAGATTGGCCAATACGGCTTCAGGGCGTGTGCGCTCACGCAGGAAGAGTGATGGTCCGCTAGGGCAGTCGGGAATCTGGGTCGATAGCGGGGTTTTGGGATCGGGGCGCTCTTGGACCACGCCGTCGCAATGGGGAAAAAGCCGGACATCCGTGTCGTCCGCGCAGCGACAATCCACTTGTTCGCTATCGCCTATGGTGCAGCCAGCCAACAGTACCGCGAGCAGAAATGGTAGGGACGAGAGCATGGCACGGCTCAGTGAGTGATAAAAGGCACGGGAGCGAAACAGACGACAAAGATCAGCAGGCAGAGGTAGCCGACGAAGTACCGGCCGCGATCCAGCGTGATAAAGGGGTCGTAGGGGGCCGGATGATCCTTGCCAAAAAGCGCGAGAAAAAAGGCCAGCGCGAGCCACCCCGGCCATCCTTGGGGCCAACCCCACAGCAGCGATAGAACCCCATAAATTCCCAAAGCCAACAAAGCGATGTACGCCGTGCGGGCGATCTGCCGGTGCCGGGGGCCAAAGAGCGCGTACGCGATGTGGCCACCGTCGAGTTGACCAACGGGAAAGAGGTTGAAGGCCGTGATGAACAGCCCGACCCAACCGGCAAAAGCCACCGGGTCTAAGAGGACCATTTGGTCCGGCTCAATGGTGGGCAAGACGAGAGCGGCGATGCCGGAAAACAGCAAGGGTGCCCCCAATTCGATGGGGGAAGAGTGAAAGTAATCGGCGGAGACCACGGCCGAACGCGAAAGCCCGGCAAAGCAGGCCGCGAGAGCGACGACAAAGCCCGCTAGGGGCCCGGCGGCACCAATGTCGAGGAGCGCGCGCTTGTTGGGGATGGGGGAGCGAATTTTGATGACCGCGCCCAAAGTGCCGAGAAAGGAAACATAGGGCAGGGGGAGAAAGTAAGGCAGCGAGGCCTTGACTCCCCAGCGGCGCGCCGCAAAGTAATGGCCGAATTCGTGGACCGTGAGAATAAAAAGCAAGGTCGCGGCAAAAGGAAGGCCTTCGACGAGATGGACCAAGGCCGCGATGCTGGTCAGCGGATCGACTCCTTGCTGCATAGCACCAGCGGTCGCAGTCGAAGCAATGGTACAGAAAAACAGCAGCAGATGGACCCACAAACGCGAGGAGTTAGTGCGCTGGGCCGGGAGTGCGGTTGGGGTTGGCGGGATTGGCGGTACCACCGGCGATACTGTTTTGCGCCAGAAATTCAAGGGGTTGCGCCTTCTAGCTGGAGACTGAGCCAGTGCGCGTCGCCCAAGCCCGAGCCAAAAGGAACATAGGCATAGTCGATGACCCAGTGCTTGGCCACGAGGCCCAGCCCGGCAGAGAGGCTGCGGTTTTCAGCGGTCTGGTAGCCTGCGCGCAGGCGCAGGTGCTCGCCGGCTCGGTACTCGCTACCCAGATGGAACGTGAGGTCGTCGCCACGAGCCTTTTGCACTTCGACAGCTATGAGCATGTCTGCATGACCGACATAAGCGGTGCCGAAACGAGCTTCTAAGGGCAGGTCCGTCTCCCGTTGGTCGAGGCGATTCATGCGGCCCAAGTTGCGCACCGTGGCCCCCAAGCGCAAGCGGGTCGAGACATCGCATACCAGTCCGAGATCGGCAGCTAAGCCGCTGGCGTTTTGGGTAAAAATGGACTGGCGGATGAATTTTAGCTGCAGGCCGAGGCGCGTCCGCTCCATCTGGCGGCCATAGCTCAGGCCAACCGCTCCCTCGTACACGCCGAAGTGCCCCAGTGGCTCAGCCGAGGGGCCGGTGCGGCGCTCTAGGCCGTCGGCCTGCCACACTTGGGCGGCAAGCCCCCAAGTGCCGCGACCGCGAGCCTGCGTCAGATGCAGGTGGTTTTGGCGGATATGCTGGATCGACGCTTGGTGGTTAAAGGCGACGCTGCGTCCCCGCGATTGCCGGGCCGCTGGGTTGAGAGCTTGGGCGGTGAACAGGGTTATCTCCGCGCCGGCCAAGCCCGCGGCGCGGGCCCCGCCGCCTTGGCGCAACGCGGGCAGACCGGCGGCGGCAAGGGCTGTGGGCAGAGCTAAAAGTGCAAGAAATAAGAAAGCCATCACTTCTCAGAACGCCAGCGCCAAGCCCACGGTCGTGCGGCCCCCAGCGCCGAGAGGATCGGTTAGATAAGCGTATTGGAATTGCAAGGTCTCGCGGTGCATCGGGTGCAAGGTCAGCCCGGCCGAGAGTTGGCCACCGTCTTCGGCACCGAGGCGGTGCAGCCCGCCGCGCATTACGAGCAGCGCATTGAGTTGCCATTCGGCTCCAAGGTTGATGCTTTGTTCTCCGTCGGCGCGAAACTCGGCGGCCAATAGCAGGGCGTCCAAGAGCCGCTGTGACGCGCCAAGGGCGAGGCTGCGCGGCAAAGCATTCTCGGTGGTATTCGACCGCTGGTCGGCGTGGCGCACTTTCCAGGCGAGGTCAGTGCCGAGATTGGATACGCTGGCTCCGAGCCAAGTATGCTCGGCCGCGCGGAACTGCACCCCCAAGTCGAAGCCACTGCCGTTGGCCGTGGCCGTGGGGACAGAGAGAAGGTCAATGCGCTGTCTGAGGACTTTAACGGCTAAACCAACCGCAAGGCGCGGCCCGAGAGAGCGACCTATACCGAAGATAAAAGCATTAGCTCGGTCCTCGATTGACCCGGTGTACTGGCCGCTAGCGGTGCGGCCCTTGATCCCGCCGACTGCGGCATGCGACCAAGCAAAGCCAAAGCCCATGTCACCGCGAATGTTGAGCGCGACAGCTCCGCTACCTTGCCGCCGCCCCAGCGAGAGCGACTGAATGGAGGTCTCTATGGTTTTGCCGCGCAGGCGGGCGAGCCCGGCCGGATTCCAGTAGGGGGATGACGCATCGTCGGCCGCGGCGACAAAGGCCCCCAGCCCGAGGCCGCGGGCACCCAACCCTGTCCTGAGAAAGGCGGCGGCAAAATCGGCCCCGTGTGCCGCGGTGGAGGCGGCGAGCAATAGCGCGAAGAGCGTTTTCAATCGAGCACCACTATTCTGCCAAAGGCCTGTTGACCGGTGTTTAGGGCAATGCGGTAAAAATACGTGCCATTGGCTACCAGTTGGCCGTCTCGGTCGAGACCATCCCAAAGGATGCGGTGATCGACGCCACCGGCAAAGGGCTCACCCGCCGCGAGGTTGCAAACTAGGCCGCTGGCAAAGTCGTAAATCGCAACAGAAACCTCTGCATCCTGTGACAAGCTAAAGACGATGGTCGCGGTTTCGCGCGAAGGGGCGAAAGGGTTAGGTGCTGCGTACGCGAGAGCCGTGCTGTCGGGCACGCCTCCAGTGCTGACGAAAGTACCTTCGTCGAGCGTGCGCGTGCGGATCAGATCGCGGATGACGCGCCAAGTATTGCCCTCGTCCTCGGAGCGGCCAAGGCCATGCTCGGCCCCTGCCCAGAGCACATCGTCCACCGCTGCAAGCCCGACAAAAGTGCCGGTTAGCGGCTGTCCATCGACGACGTCTATGGTGTCCCAGACGCGTTCGGAGTCGGTTGGCAGGGTTGGGTCTGGACTGGCTAGCAGCCCTTGGTCGGTGCCGGCCCAAACAAAATTGGGGGTAAAAGCAAAGTCCCAGGCAAACGTCGGCCCGGTGTGGCCCCAGGTCTGGCCGAGGTCGCGGCTGACGCTGAAGGCTTGGGTTTGGCCGACCGAGGAGGTGGTATTGGTTCCCGCCCAGATGGCTGTGGTGCCGTCGGGCAGTACTTGGCGTTCGAGTGCGACGACCCAGTTGCCAGCCGGATGGCCTGGGATGGGAGTGCCCTCTGCGCCGAGGCGCACCTTGGCATTTTGCCAATGCTGGCCTCCATCAAAGGTGAAGGCGATCCCGCTGGCAGTGCCGATCCACACCGTATCCCCGTAAGCGATAACCGCAAAAGTGCGGTGCAGGAATGATTGGCTGGCCAAGCTGTCGGCGTCAGCACGCAACTGGGCGATGTCGCTTGGATCAGCGTTTGCGCTTGCGAGACTATCGGCCACCATTCGCAAGCTGTCGGCAGCCGTATCGCTGGCTAAAAAGACAATCTCGTCTGCGCCGCCGGGCAAGAAGGGTTCCCAAGTGCGGCCTTGGTCGAGCGAACGCACGGTGGAGCCAGCAAAAAAGGCGGCGTACACGGCCTCCCCGTCGATGGAGATGTCAAAACAAGCATTGTCGATGGGCGTGCCAGGCTCGCGCTCAAAACCGGCCTTGGTGGGATCGAAAATGAACTCGTTGGGAATGTGATGCCAGGAGTCGCCACCGTCGTGGGAAAAACTCAATCCAGTGCCCGCTTGTTTCACGCCCTGTCCGGCGGTGACCGAATCGACCAAGGTCGCCACCCACACCGTATCGCCGACTGCGTCGAGGGCGCTGATTGCGCCGCGGCCAAGGCCGTTGAGTTCGGTAAAGGTGACCCAGTCCGTGGAGTTGGGGCCGTTGCTTTGCGCCGGATCGAGCCGCGCCACCCCACTTTCGGTGCCGACCCATAGATAGCGCCCGCTCCAGACGACGTCGCCTATTGACGTGCCGAATAGCCCACGGATAGGCTCGGACGCTTGGTGGAAGCGCTGGGGGCGGAGTGCATGACCGGGCGATAGATGCAGCGCGAGGACGAGCAGCGAGCAAGAGAAGAGGACGGCCTGGCGAGAAAAGAAATAAGTCATCGAGCGAACGTTTTGCTGCAGCTAATGATTGGGCCACTCAAGCATAGGTAGCGGCCCGCTCGCGCATGGCCTCGATTACTTCGTAGCCGACTCCGTAATCGCCGATGCGGGTGCCTTCGCTGTCGCCGTGGCTGTCGGATCCTCCCGACTTGATCAGGCCATGGCGGTCGGCGAGTTGGTCGTAGTATTCCATTTGCGCCGGCTGGTGAGACGGGTGGAAGACTTCGATGCCGTCGAGGCCGTAGGTAACTAACTGCTCAATGATGGCCTCGGGGAGGCTGATGCTGGGGTGGGCGAGCACGGCCACGCCCCCCGTGCGATGAATGAGGGCGATGAGATCTTCGGCCGCGGCGTAGGGTTTGGGCCGAAAGGCCGGCCCGCGATCGCCGATGTAGCGGCTGAAGGCCTCGTCTCTGTCGGATACTATGCCATTTTGCACCATGGCTGCAGCGATGTGCGGCCGCCCGAGAGGGCTGCCGTTGGCTTGAGAGAGCACATCGTCGAGACTGACGGTCAGTCCCATGGCGTTAAGCGCTTTGATGATCGCGATTCCCCGCTGGTGGCGGGCTTGAAAAGACTTGGCGAGGGTCGTGCCGAGTTGGTCGTCTTGGTAGTCGATGCAGTAGGCGAGAATGTGTACTTCGCGGTCCCGGATGTGGGCGCTCAGTTCGGTCCCGGGCACCACTTCCATGCGCATCCGCTCGCCGGCCGCCGTGGCCTCGGGGACGCCTTTGACTGTGTCGTGATCAGTCAAACTCATCGCTTGCAAGCCCGCTTCGCAGGCCTCTTCGACCGCTTCAGTCGGAGTCCGCAATCCGTCAGAGCACAGGGAATGCGTGTGGAGATCAGCTAAGTTGTAAGACATGAAGATATTTTTATCCTGAAAGAAGCCTATTCCAAAGTCCTATTAACTAACATGTATGAAAGAAAGCCTTTTGCCGCGCTCAATCAAGCCCTTTGGCCACATGCAGCAAGAGCGCGTCTCGCTACATCGGATTGTTGGAAAGCTCGAGTAGTAGATCGCCAGCGTGGGTTCGCATTTTATGGAGGGCTTGGTCCCTGAGTTGGCGCACTCGCTCGCGCGTGAGGCCCAATTGCACGCCGATTTGCTCCAGCGTCTGGGATTCTTGATCGTCGAGGCCGAAATAGGCGCGGACGACTAGGCGTTCGCGCTGGTCGAGTAAGTCGAGGCACGTGTGCAAGGTGTGAGAAAGCGCGGCGCGTTCATAGCAATCGGCCGGATCGGGGGTGCGAGCCGGGAAAGTGGCCATTAGCGGCTCCCTTTCATCGGGCATGATCGGCACGTCCATAGAGATATCGGGTTGGGCCATGTAAAGGGCATTGTGCGTCCGCTCCAGCGATAATTCGGCACTGTCGGCGATTTCCTCGGGGGTGGGATCGCGCCCCAGTTTTTGGGCGAGGATACCAGTCCAGCGCTCGACCTTTTGCAGGTCGTTGACTCGGCTCAGCGGCGGGCGGGCAATTTTGCCGTGTTCTGCTAAAGCCCGGAGAATTGCCTGGCGAATCCACCACACCGCATAGGTGATGAACTTAAAGCCACGCGTCTCGTCGAAGCGCTGGACGGCTTCCAACAGCCCGAGGTTGCCCTCGGAAATCAGCTCCATAAAAGAAAGCCCGCGCCCGTGGTATCCCCTTGCGATGCGAACGACAAAGCGCAAGTTGGCTTCGACCATCTGGTGCATGGCGCGCTCGTCGCCGGCGCGCACTCTATGCACCAGCTCGATTTCTCGTTGGCGGCTCAGCGGCTGAAAATGCTGAATGTCGCGCCAGTAGGACTCGGCCAGATCTAGCGAATTGAGGCTGCTTTTTCCCATAAGAAGCCCAAATGACGAAAAGAGAAAATGACGGTTCTTAAGGCGAGTTCGGTTAAGCGATCTTCTAATTACACACGAGTGTAAAGATAAGGCACACGCTAAAAAGGAGCCATCGGGCTTTTGCCCTTTTTATTCCGAACTCACGTGTTCTTAAGTAGGACGACGGAGAAAAAGCGCGGTTCCTGCCAAAATCAGGCCGGGGAGAGCAGCGCGCGGAAGCGGTCGTAGGCCGCGTCCCAAGCGGCGGCTTGTTCCGGTTCGTACACAACGGGCGCGAAGGAGTGGCGCACGACTTGGCGGATTTCGGCCAGCGAACTCAGCTGGCCTAGGCCCATAAGCTGGAGCATTAAATTGCCGATGGCCGTTGCTTCGAGCGGCCCGGCGACGACCGGTCTGCCGGTAGCTGAGGCGGTAAACTGGCAGAGCAGGCGATTTTGGATCCCACCGCCGACGATGTGGATGCATTCGAGACGGCGACCGAGAATGGTCTCTAGCGCGTCGAGCACGTAGCGGTACTTAAACGCTAGGCTTTCGAGGGCCACCCGCGCGACTTGCCCCTCGTCGGCGGGAATGGCTTGGCCCGTCTCTTGGCAATAGGCGCGGATTCTGGCGGGCATGTCGCCCGGCGCGAGAAAGCACTCGGCGTCCGGATCGACGAAAGCGATAAAGGGTGCCGCGCTTTGGGCCATGGCCGTCAGCTCGTCGTAGGAAAAGGCGCGACCCTCGCGCTGCCAAGCGCGCCGGCACTCCTGTATCAACCACAGCCCCATGATATTCTTGAGGAAGCGATAGGTCGGCCCGACGCCCCCTTCGTTGGTGAAATTGTGCTGGAATGCCTGATCGTTGATCAGCGGTTGGTCGAGTTCGACGCCCATCAGCGACCAGGTTCCCGAGCTGATATAAGCGTAGTCGCGGACTTCGGCGGGCACCGCGGCCACGGCCGCACCCGTATCGTGGGTAGCTGGGGCGATGACCGGAACCGAATGGAGGCCGGTTTCAGCAGCAATAGAGGACAGGAGCGAGCCTAGGTGGGTTCCGGGCTGGACGATCGGGGGCAGAAAATGGGTCGGCAGCCCCAGTCCGTCTAGGAGCTCGACCGACCAAGTGCTTTGGCGCGGATCGTAAAACTGGGTGGTGGTGGCGTTGGAAAATTCGCAGGTCTTGGTGCCCGTAAAGTAAAAATTGAACAGGTCGGCCATCATCAGAAAAGTCTGCGCCCATTCCAGTAAGGGCGAATCGCGCAGCGAAAGCAGTTGATACAAGGTGTTGAGCTTTAAAAACTGCACGCCGGTGCGCGCAAAAATTTCCTCGCGCGGCACCCGTGCAAAGGCTTCCTCTAACATGCCGTCGGTGCGCGGGTCGCGGTAGTTGCGCGGATTGTCCAAGAGCACATCCCCAGGCCCGAGGAGGGCGAAATCGACGCCCCAGGTATCGACGCCAATTGCATCGAGCTCCTTGCCGTGTGTGCGGGCAAAGAGGCCGAGGGCCTGTTTCATCTCGGAGAAAAGGCGCAAAGGGTCCCAATAGAGACGGTCGAAGACTTGCACCGGGCCGTTTGCAAAGCGGTTCAGCTCTTCTAGCGCTAGACGCTCGCCGTCAAAATGTCCGACGATGGCGCGGCCACTTTCGGCTCCTAGGTCAAAAGCGAGCAGCTTGCTCATAGGTAGTTGAGACCGAGTTCGGAAACCAACTCGCGCGTGTCGTTGTCGAGGAGAGAGCAGATCAGGGCGATGCCCAATTCGCGCTCCATAGTCGCGGCATACGCGGTGTGTTCGTCGCGAAAATTGATCCGCTGGAAGCCGAGGACGGCTTTCTTGAAATCCTCGCGCCGCTCGTAGAGGACAATCTGGGCTATGGGCGCGTTGGCGAGTGCCTCGGAGACAAAGGATGTACCGAAGATTTCCTCCAAGGCGTTTCTGAGCTGGCGATGCAGCATTAGAAGGGATAGACCTCGTCGAGTCGGCGTTTAAGTGCACTGCTGCGCTGCTCGCCATCGTTTTCAATCACGTACTGGACGATGGGTGCGCGCCGCCAATAGCTCAACATGGCCTCAAGATTGAGAGTGGGCTGATGAAACTCCAAGCGGAAGACCAAAAAGGCGCGGAGCAAGTTTTTGACCATAGTTTTCTAACTGCTGCTTCATTCCTGGACGAGGGGCGAACCTACGCAGAGGGCAAACGCCGCACCTTAGCTAATGTACTCCGCAATCCGCTTTTCAATGCGCTGCAAGACGGGCATTGCGCCGAGTTCGGCTTCAAAGTCCGTGCCCGTAACCCGTTGGAAAAGGTCGATATAGCGCTCGGCAACTTGGATGCGGATCTCGTCGTCGAGTGCGGGGATATTGTCGTCGGAAATGCCCTTGTCGCGGAGCCAAAGGCGCAAAAATTCCTTGTCGAGGCTTTCGGGTTCCTCGCCGCGCGCGTGGCGTTCCGCGTAGGTGTCGCTGATCCAAAAGCGTGACGAGTCGGGCGTGTGAATCTCGTCGGCGAGCGTGATGCGCCCGTCTGCGTCTAGCCCCATCTCATATTTGGTATCGACGAGGATCAAGCCTTGCTTGGCCGCTAGCTCCTCGCCGCGCGCAAAAAGCGCGAGGGCGATCTCCTCGACTTGGGCCCAGGTGTCTTCTGGTACTAGGCCTTGGGCGAGGATCTCGTCGCGCGAAATCAATTCGTCGTGGACTTCGTCCTTGGTCGTCGGCGTGATGATCGCCTCGTCGAAAGGCTGGTTTTTGACCATGCCGTCGGGTAAGGTATGGCCGCAGTAGTGACGCACGCCGCTGTTGTAATGGGTCCAGATGGCAGTATCCGAACTGCCCGTCAAATACTTGCGCACCACCACCTCGATGGGCAGGATGTCTAGTTCACGGGCGATGGTGACGTTGGCGTCGGGCACTGAGATGATTTGATTGGGGGCGATATCTTGGGTCTGCTCAAACCAGTACTGGGCGATGCGGTTGAGCACTTGGCCCTTGAGGGGAATGGTGCCGAGCACGTGGTCGAACGCACTCTGGCGATCTGTCGTGATCAGCACGCGATGGTTGTCGAGCAAGTACATATCGCGCACCTTGCCGCGCTTATAGCGCGACTCCCACTGGGGGAATTTGGCCTCCAGCAGGCAGTTGTCGAGTTGGGATTGGATCTGTTCGCGAGTTATCATGGCATAGACGTCCTCAGGTAAGAGCGTGGGATGCGAAAAAACTGATATTATGAGGGCTAATAAGCCCCGTCAATAGGGTCCAGCAGAGAGAGAGCTTGATTTTCCCTCCTTGGCAGTGTATTTTGAGGCCGACTGAACAGACAATCTCACCCCTACAGGGAGGTTTATATGTCGAGGAAACTGGCTGTGTTAGCGCTGGCAGTAGGTTTGGTCGCCTGCGGCAGCGAGGAGGCGGAGAGACAGATTCTAGTCGAATACGTCCAGCAGATGCAGAAACTAGACGGCAAAAACAGGCAGATTGTCGAGACCATTGAGCATTTGAGAAAACCTCTCTCTGAGATTTCTGAGCCGGACTTGGCCAAAGCGCGGCGACTCATCAATGAATACGTCGCAGAGTTGCAAGGGCTCGTGCCAGACGATCTAGACTACAAAGAATTGCGCTTGGCCCACAATCTCTATGTTGCGAAGGTAGCGGAAGCGATTCCACTGTCTGGAGACCAAGGTCGAGAGCTGCGGCGCGAAAAGAGCAACGTCGATATCGGCGTACGCCACATCGAGAGGCTGACCGTCCGGCATTACAAGGTCGTCGACATCTTGTGGTTGCAGCGAAAGCTCACCGACCCCTATCCGCTCGCGTGGCCCTCTAGCTAGACTACCAGACTGTAAATATCAGCGCGAGAAAAGCCCTTAGCCGCCATGCGGCCGGGGCTTTTTGCGTTCTATGGGACTCGGTGCAACCAGCGCTGGCCGCTGGAGAGCAAACCGGTGTAGAGGAAGCCGGCGTGGAACAACAGCAGGAAGGGCATCCCCAAGTAGAGGCCAGTCTCATAGGCGTAGTAGAGGGCAAAGACAAAGTAGAGCGCCATGCCCAGTTCACCCAAAGACAGCAGCGGCCAGCGGCTTAGGTACTTGCGCTGCTGGCCTTGGTTTTGGCGTCCGGTAAGTCCGTATTTGGGTGTGCGGAGGAAAGCGGTTTGGTACCCGACGAGACCCTCGATCACCGCTCGGGTGTTGTTGATGCAGAGACTCATGCCAATGGCCATCAGCAGGGGCAAGTACTTGATCTGTCGTCGCCAATCTGGATAGAGCACGCGCTGGGAAGTAATGTAGAAGCCGGAAATGGCCATGGTGGCAAAAGAAAACAGCGGCAGGTCGATGATAAAGAACCGCTCCCAGCCGAGTTGCGAGCGAATGGAAAGCACCGGAACGGTCAATAGGGCCATCAAGAGCATCATAATGTAGCAGAGGTTGGCCGTCAGATGGAAGGTGGCCTCGACCTTGACCTTGGCTGGGAGCGCAGAACGCCAAATTCGCGGCAGCACTTTCTTCGCTGTCTGTACCGCGCCCTTGGTCCAGCGGTGCTGTTGCGACTTAAAAGCATTGATCTCGATCGGAATCTCGCCGGGCACTTCAATTTCGGGCAGATAGAGAAACTGCCAGCCGGCTAGCTGGGCGCGGTAGCTCAGATCGAGGTCTTCGGTGAGCGTGTCGTGCTGCCAGCCGCCGGCGTCGTAGATGGCCTTTTTGCGCCAAATCCCCCCGGTGCCGTTGAAGTTGAAAAAGCGACCCGAGCGATTGCGGGCCGTGTGCTCGACGACGAAGTGGCCGTCGAGAAAGATCGACTGGATGCGCGTCAAGAGCGAGTAGGAGCGGTTGAGGTGGCCCCAACGCATCTGCACCATGCCGATAGAATCGTCGGTAAAGTAATGAATGGCTCGCTGGAGGATGTCGGGAGGGGGCACGAAATCGGCGTCGAGCACCAACACAAATTCGCCTCGGGCGCGCTCTAGCCCAGCGGCCAATGCCCCGGCCTTAAAGCCGTGGCGATTGGTGCGGCCGAGGTACTCGATATCCAGTCCTTGGGCCACCAGCCGCGCGACCCCTTCTCGCGCCTTATCGCGGGTTTCGTCCTGCGAGTCGTCGAGGACTTGGATTTGCAGGCGGTCGCGGGGATAGTCGATCTGGCCCACGGCCTCTAGCAGGCGCTCGACCACGTGATATTCGTTGTAGAGCGGTAACTGGATCGTGACGAGGGGTAACTCGGCAAAGCAGTTGGGCTGGGGAACTGGGGTTGGGTGATGCCGATAAAACAGGCGCAGTAGCTGGTAGCGGTGGAGGCCGTAAACTCCCAGAACGGCGATGATGATGCTGTACAACGCCAGACAGAGTACTTCCCAGAAAGTCATGTCGTTCCCCAAGCTCAAGCATTGACGCCGTGGCAGCGCTTGTACTTCTTGCCGCTGCCACAGGGGCAGGGGGCGTTGCGCCCGACCTTGGGTTGGTCGCGGACGACCGGCTGGCGCACGGCTTGGCCCTCGCTGCTGCCGCCGCCCGAACCGCGCAGTTGCGCGGGCTGGCCGGGAACGCCTGTCGGGGCCGGCTCGATGCCGCGAAAGCCCATGTTGGTGGCGTCTTGGTGAACCGCGCTGATGCGGTCTGGCTGGCGCGCCGGCCCCAAAGCCTCGGTCCCGATGTCGATGCGCAGCTGGAAGAGGTTGCGCAGCGTCTCTTGGGCAATGCGACCGATCAGGCTCTCAAACATGTCGTAGGCCCCTCGCTTGTACTCTATGAGGGGGTTTTTTCCGCCGACGCCAACAAAGCCGATCCCATCCCTGAGTTCGTCGATTTCGTGGAGGTGTTCCTGCCAGCACGTGTCGATGGTGTGCAGGGCGAGGCTCTTTTCGACCTCGCGGAAAACCTCTTCGCCGACAGCGTCGATGCGGCGCTGATAGGCTTCGCGAACGGTGGCGAGTAGTTGCTCGCGCAGACTCTCGACGCTGACGTAAGCGCGCTCGTCTTCGGGGATGTTACAGCCCAAAAAGAAGGTGCTGCCAAACTCGGTTTGCAGGCCCTCCCAGTCCCACTCATCGGCCGGGCCTTCTGCATTGACGTACGAGGCCAAGATGTCATCGACGCTCTCTTCGATCATGTCTTCGATTTGCTCGTTTGCGCTCTCGCGCTCTAGCAGATCGTGGCGGCGATTGTAGATGACTTGGCGCTGCTGGTTCATTACATCATCGTAGTCGAGCACGTGCTTGCGCATCTCGAAATTGCGGGCCTCGACCTTTTTTTGCGCCCGCTCAATCGACCGCGTGACCATACCAGCCTCAATGACCTCGCCCTCTTCGGCCCCGAGCTTATCCATGACCGCGGCGATGCGCTCTGAGCCGAAGAGCCGCATCAGGTCGTCTTCGAGACAGAGATAGAAGCGCGAGGAACCGGGGTCGCCTTGACGTCCCGAGCGCCCGCGCAACTGGCGATCAATGCGTCGCGCTTCGTGGCGCTCGGTGCCGATGACCTGGAGGCCAGAGGGGTTTTCTTGCAGGTACTGGCGCAAGCCTTGGCCGGAAGGCAGCTTGTCGTCGAGGGTGAGTTCAGACTCGACGGTCTGGCGCTCGAGATGGACAACCTTGGGTGCCAGCTTAATGTCCGTGCCGCGCCCGGCCATGTTGGTGGCGATGGTGACAGAGCCAACTTGGCCGGCTTCGGCGACGATTTGGGCCTCTTTGTCGTGGTGGCGGGCGTTGAGTAGCTGGTGCTTGATGCCGCGTCGGCTGAGCATCCGGCTGAGCAGCTCGGAGACTTCGACCGAAATGGTACCGACTAGCACCGGCAGGCCGAGCTGATGGAGGCGATCTATTTCTTCGATAATCGCGTTGTACTTCTCACGCTTGGTGCGGAATATTTGGTCTTCTTGGTCAAAGCGACGAATCGGGCGGTTGGTGGGAATGACGGACACATCGAGCTTGTAGATCTCCCACAGCTCGCTGGCCTCGGTCTCGGCCGTCCCGGTCATGCCGGCCAACTTGTGGTACATGCGGAAGAGGTTCTGGACGGTTATGGTGGCCACGGTGCGGGTTTCAGCCTGTAGTTTCACTCCCTCTTTGGCCTCTAGCGCTTGGTGGAGGCCGTCGGCAAAGCGCCGGCCGGGCTGCGGGCGACCCGTGGCTTCATCGACGATGATGACCCGTCCATCGTCGGAGACGAGGTACTGCACATCCTTCTCGAAGAGGGTATAGGCTTTCATCAGTTGGTTGATGTTGTGTACCGCTTGGCTTTTCTCGGCGTACTCGCGATGCGCCTCCTCCTCCTTGCGGGCCTTGTCCTCGGCGCTCAGGTCCGGGCCGTTGCGGATCGCATCAATCTCGACGCTAATGTCGGGCAGTATGAAGAGGGCCTGCTCGTTGGGCGAGAGCAGGTCGCGTCCCTTCTCGGTGAGGTCAATGGTGTTGCCCTTCTCATCGACGATGAAGTAGAGGTCCTCGTCAAGCTCGTTGAGGCGCTTGTCGCGCATGTAGTCGGCCTCGATCCGGTTGATCAGCCGTTTGACACCTTCCTCTTGCAGAATTTTGGCTAGCCGGCGATTGGTAGGAGCGCCACGGGTGGCCTTGAGCAGTGCAATCCCCGTGTCGTAGTCGTATTCACCCGATTCCTTGCCCACCTGCTCGGCCCCAGCGACGACCTTGTTGACCAAGTTGGTCTGAGCCCTCATCAGCCGCTCCACGAGGGGGCGCATCTCTTTGTATCGATTGGTGGAGTCGGGGACGGCCCCGGAGAGGATCAGCGGGGTCCGCGCCTCGTCAATGAGGATCGAGTCGGCCTCGTCGACGATGGCGTAGTTGAATTCGCGCTGCATCAGGTCTTCGAGCCGCACGGCCATATTGTCGCGGAGATAATCAAAGCCGACTTGGCTGTGATTCGCGTACACAATATCGGCCTTGTACGCGGCCTTGTGGTCGGTCCGCTCCCAGCGGAATTCCTCGGGCACGCCCTCGGGCGCTTGGAGTATATATGCTTCGGCACCGGTCTGAAACACGTCTTGGATGATGCCCACAGACATCCCCAAAAAATTGTATATCGGCCCCATCCACATGGCGTCGCGCCGGGCGAGGTATTCGTTGTGGGTAACGAGATGGACCCCGCGCTGGGGGATGGCGTTGAGGAAGAGGGGCATCGTCGCCACTAGGGTTTTGCCCTCGCCGGTAGTCATTTCGGCGATCTTGCCTTGGTGCAGCGAGATGCCGCCGAAGATCTGCACGTCGTAGGGCACCATGTCCCACTCCACGGATTCGCCGGCACGGTCCCACGTGCGGCCCAAGAGCCGGCGGCAGGTTTCGACGACCATGGCGAAGGCCTCGGGCATGATTTCGTCGAGGAAGGCCGCTTCCACGTCGCGGATGGTCTTGTCCAGCTCTCCGTACTGGTCGTTGAGTCGCTCGCGCTCTTCAGGTTCTAGATCGCCGCGCAGGCGCTCTTCGACTGCTTCGAGCTGCTGGCGGCTGTCCGCGTTGCGCACCTGTAGGTCTTGGCGGAAGGTCGCGGTTTTGGCCTGGAGTTGGGCATCGCTCAGAGATTGGTACGAAGCTGCTAGCTGGTTGACCTGGTCCACTTGTGGCAGAGTGCGCTTGAACTGGCGCGTAGCCTGCGAGCCAAGGAATTTTTTTACGAGCGAGTTGAGCATGTTAAATCCTCTTCAAAACTAGTGCCACATGTGTGCGAACTGACGCCGAGCACTGCGTCGCGAGCCGCTACACATGTTTAATATCAGACGCTGAGTCCCTTCTGGCGCACGACGCCGTCGAGGACGCCATTGACAAAAGCATAGGACTTGTCAGTGCTGTAGGACTTGGCTAGTTCGACGGCTTCGACTATGGAGACTCGGACTGGAATTTCCTCAATAAAGAGCATTTCGGCCAAGGCCAAGCGCAAGATCAAGCGGTCGATGCGGGCGATGCGTTCCCAGCGCCAGTGCTGGACCCGGGCCGCGGCCAGCGCGTCCAGTTCGTCCGCATGCTCGGCTGTGCGCTGCAAAAGTTCGGCCGCAAAGGACTGCACCTCTTGCGCCAGACCAAAGCGCGCACAGAGCTGATCCAGCGCACCGAGTGCGTCGGTCGCCGCGCTCTGCTCCCAGTACAAGGCCTGCAAGGCCACTTGACGGGCGCCGTGGCGGTTGTTGGGCGGTGCCTCGTCGGCCGAGGTCCCATCGCTAAAAAAATCGTCTTCGCCGCTCATCCTAACTCGGCCATCAAGCTGGCCATCTCAACCGCGTTGAGGGCAGCGTCCCAGCCGCGATTGCCAGCCTTGACGCCCGCCCGCTGCACGGCTTGCTCGACGGTGTCAGCGGTGATGACGCCAAAGATCACCGGGATGCCGCTGTCGAGGCCGACGCGGGCAATGCCCTTGGCCGACTCGCCGGCCACGTAGTCGAAGTGGGGCGTATCGCTGCGGACGATGGCCCCCAAGCAGATGACGACGTCAAAGCGACCCGTGCCGGCTAGCTGCTTGGCGGCAATGGGCAACTCAAAGGCCCCGGGAACCCAGGCGATTTCTATGTCGCTATCGTCGCCGCCGTGCCGCTGGATGCAGTCCAACGCGCCGTCGAGGAGCCGGGTGGTCACCAAGTCGTTGAAGCGGCTGACCGCAATGCCGAATTTGCGGCCGCGGGCGTCGAGCTGTCCTTCATGCACTTTTGGCATGGCTGTCATCCTCGGCGGCTGCGCGCTTGAGCAAGAGGGCGTGGCCCATCTTGTCGCGCTTGGTTGTTAGATAGCGGATATTGTGCGGGTTGGGCGCGGCCTCAATGGGCACTTGCTCGACGACGGTCAGGCCATAGGCATCCAAGCCGACCCGCTTTTTGGGATTGTTGGTCAAAAAGCGCACTCGGCGCAATCCCAGATCGTAGAGCACTTGGGCACCGATGCCGTAGTCGCGCGAGTCCATGGGGTGGCCGAGGGCGTGGTTGGCTTCAATGGTGTCGAGGCCCTGCTGCTGTTGCAGCTCGTAGGCCTTGAGCTTGTGCAAGATGCCGATGCCGCGCCCTTCGTGGTGCTGAATGTAGACGATGACGCCGCGTCCCTCTGCGGCAATGAGCTGCATGGATTGTTCGAGTTGCTCGCCGCAATCGCACAGCAGTGAGCCGAGTGCGTCGCCGGTCAGGCAACCCGAGTGCATGCGCACCAAGGTGTCGCGGCCGTCGGCGACCTCGCCGTACACGAGGGCGAGGTACGGGTTGTCGTCAACCAAGCTGCGGTACGCGTAGGCCGTGAATTCGCCGTAGCGGGTTGGCATGGGCGACTGAGCCTCTAGGTGAATCAGTTTCTCGGTGCGGCGGCGATGGGCAATCAGGTCGTGGATGGTGGTGATCTTAAGGTCGTGTTGGCGCGCGAAGTTGAGCAGGTAGGACGCGTCGGCCAGCGCCCCCGCTTCGTCTAGGATGGCGGCGATCAAGGCCACGGGCTGGCAATCGGCCATCTGCGCCAAATCGACCGAGGCTTCGGTGTGACCAGCGCGGCGCAACACCCCACCCGGTTGGGATTGAAACGGCGTGACGTGCCCAGGCTGGACGAAGTCTTCGGGCGTGCTGTTGGAATCGGCTAGTTTGCGAATCGTCGCGGCGCGGTCCTGAGCCGAGACACCGGTGCCCGCAATGGCGCGGGCATTGACCGAGACCATGATCGAGGCATCCATCGGCTCGTGGGCCTTGGGAATCTGCATGTGCAGTTCAAGGGCTTTGAGGTGCTCCTCGGCGGCGGCGACCACGGGCGGGCTACTGGCGCAGCGGGTCATGAAATTGACCGAGGTGGCAGTGGCTTGCTCGGCGAGCATTACCAGCACACCCTCGCCCACGGCTTCGCACTCGTCGACGAGCACGACCATGCGGCCGTTTTGCAGGTCCTCGACGACTTCTTCGATGGTGTTGAAATCGGGCATTACTCAGTATCCCATATCGCGCATATCCTCGAAGCTGAGCTGGGATTGTTCGCCGAGCAAACGCTCGACATAACGGGCAATCACATCGACTTCGAGGTTGACAGAGTCTCCGGCGCGCCGGTGGCTAAGCGTTGTATTATCAAATGTATGCGGTATAACCGCAACCGTAAAGGCATCGCCGCGGACCTCGGCCACCGTCAAGCTGATGCCGTCGAGGGCCACCGAGCCCTTGGTGGCGATGTAGCGGGTGAACGCGGGCGGCGGCTCAATCTCGAAGCGATGCTCCCCATCGCGCTCCGTGCGCTGGCGAATGCGGGCAATGCCATCGACGTGCCCCAAGACGAGGTGCCCGCCGAGCCGCTGGTCTGTGCGAAGGGCGCGCTCTAGGTTGACCACTTGCCCGATGCCGAGGGTGCCCAAGGTTGTGCGGGCGAGCGTTTCGGCGACTGTCTCGACTGCAAAGCCACCCTCTCCGACGGCTACCACAGTCTGGCAAGCCCCGTCGATATTGACGCTATCCCCCACCTGCAAGCCGTCGAGAACACACTCGGCCTCGATTTCCAATTGCTGGAACGCGCCTCGGCGCACGCAACCGCGCACGCTTCCGAGTTCCTCTATGAGTCCGGTGAACAAGTGTATTGTACCTCAGCCGTGTAAAGCAGGTCAGAGCCTAGCCGCTGGGTCCGGCTGGACGCGAGTTGAATGGCCTCAGCCGCGCGTTCGACGCCCAAGTCGCCAATGGCAGCGACCCCTTCGCCCATCAGTAGCGGTGCGAGGTAGAGCAGGACTTGGTCCACGACGCGGTCGCCGAGTGCAGCCGCGGCCAACTGGCCTCCGCCTTCGATGAGAACGCTGGTCATGCCCTCTCGCGCCATGCGCCCAAGGGGCAGACGCAAGTCGATGCGCCCGGCCGACGCCGGAAAAGTCCAAACCTCGGCCCCTTTGGCCGCGTAGGCCCGGCGCTTGTCGGCGGGCGTGTCCTCCGCGGTGACGAGCACGGCACCGGGCCGCTGATAGACGCGAGCCTCGGGCGAAGTGCGCAAGCGCCCGTCTATGACGATGGGCCGCGGGTCACGTCCGGGCACGTGGCGCACCGTCAGCAGGGGATCGTCGGCTTGCACTGTGCCCGCGCCCACAGCCACAGCATCGACCCAAGAGCGCCAGCGATGGACGTGGCGCCGCGCTCGCTCGCCAGTGATCCAACGCGCATCGCCGCTGCGCGCTGCAATGCGACCGTCGAGGGTTTGCGCCAGCTTGAGCAGGACCAAGGGCAGGTTTTGGGTGCGGTGTTTGATGTAAGCCGCGTTGAGGCGCTGCGCCTCTTCAGCGCAAAGCCCGACGTCAATGGCGACGCCCTTTTCGCGCAGCGCGGCGATTCCCCGCCCAGCCACGCGCTCGTCGGGATCTTCCATCGCGCAGTAGAGCCTTTTAATGCCGGCGCGCAGCACGGTCTCAGTACAAGGCGGGGTGCGACCGTGGAAGGAGCACGGCTCCAGCGTGACATAGAGATCAGCCCCTCGCGCCTCGTCGCCGGCCCGGCGCAGGGCGTGGACCTCGGCATGGGGTCCGCCGACCTGCAGGTGGGCTCCTTCGCCGACGATGCAGTCTCCGCGCACCACCACCGCGCCGACCATGGGATTGGGGCTGACCTTGCCGCGCCCCCGCTGCGCTAACCGCAGGGCGCGGCGCATATATTGCGCGGGCTGGTTCACTTGATTTGGACGACGATTTGCCGCACGCCGATGTTGTCGAGGGCGTCGATGGCCCGCACGACAATGACGTGCTCGCCCGCGGCCAATCCTTCGACGGCAAAGCGCGCCTTTTCGCTGCGGCTGTCAAAGACGCCGTCCAACGGCGCGATGGGGTGCTGTTGATCGTCGTAGTCCATGGTGTAATAGGCTTTTTGCACCGCTGAGATGCGGTCGCTAATCGCCACTTCGACGACTACACCATCGGCGCTGGTCTGCGCGTCGAGTGCAATGGTTGGCGGGCTGTTGTCGATGGCAAAGGGCACGCTTTCGCGCTCGTCGCGCAGGCGTTCGGCCGCTGGGTTGTCCATGCGATCAGAGGCCACCAGCTTGAGTTGGGTCTGGCCTTCGGGCATGGATTCGGTATCCCAGAGAACCGAAGTTTGCGCGATGTTTTCTTCGACCAGCTTCCACGCTCGCTGATCCTCACCCTTGAGATAGAGGTCGTACACTAGCTCGTCCTCGTTGGGATCCTGGGCCTGCCAGCGCACTAGACGCAGGCTTTTCGCTTGGGGAGGCCGATTGTTGCGCCGCCCTGGGCCCGCTTGAGATGCGCCTTGGGCTTGGCCGCCGTTGCTGGATTGTTGCGGCCGGAAGGGAAAGGTTTGCAGTTCGATGATGCGGGGTTTGAGGTTGACTTGAACGCCGCGGATTTCGATCGAGTTGAGCTGGGGCGTGGCTTCGTCGCGCGTGGATTCCATTTCGACCCGGTACTGGATAAAGCGGGCGGGGGGGCTGGCGATGGTTTGGCCGCTCTCGGTCAGCGGCTCGGACCACACACTCCAAGTGTTGTCCGGCTCTTCGCTGTTGCCGGTGCGCGTCTGTACAGTTATGCGGGTGTCTGTGGGCTGGATGCCGCGCCATTCGAGCACACCCCAGCGCGCGTGGATGGCAAAGTCCTCGACCGCTGATTCAAAGTGCCCCTTGCGGCGGCCCTTTTCGGGCAGGGTAAAAACGGCGGCGTTTTGCGCCCCGCCCAAGTGGAGTGCGCCGTCTTGTCCGAACAAGAGGCGGCTGGGGGCAAAGCCCTCGAACTGCACGACCAATGCACGGCGGCCATCGGCGCTGAGGCGCAAAAGCCGCGCTGGGTCGGAGGCGCTGAGCAGCAGGTGCTCGCCGGTTGCAACGAGATTGACGAGCTTGGTTTCGGTATCCTCCCAGATGGGATAAACCGCCCCCTCCGCTCCGACGCGGTACACTGCCGCTGGGATCTCGTGGGAATTTTCGCCCTTGCTCGGCGCGGGAATCGCACTGGCGAAAATCTCTCCGTTGGCACCTGCTACTAGGTTGTGAATTTCCTCTTGCTCGCTTTCAAAGAGCAGCCGCCCGCGGCCCTCGCCGTCGATCTCGTAGATGCGTCCCTTGCCAGCCGTGCCAGCGTACAAGCGGTCGTTGTGGGCGAGTAAGGTTATAACGTGGCGATCTTCCGGCGCGAAGAAGACCTCATGCGACCCATCTTTGGCGATTTTGAGCACTTGGCCGGGCTCGCCCGTGGCCGCGTAGAGTTGGCCGTCGACAAGGGCGAAGTCCCACACGTAGCGGCTACCGGTCTGGAGCAAGGTTTTCGCCTGCCCCTCGCCGTCAATCTCGTAGATCAGGCCATCGGGAGCCGAGCCAGCGTAGAGCCGCCCGTCGGGCCCGGTGATCAGGGCGTGGAGCACGAGTTCGGGCGAATCGAACAGCAGCGTGGCTTGCCCCTCGTCATCAACGGCAAAGAGTCGCCCCGAGTCGCCAGTGCCCACGTAGAGTCCCCCCTTGGGATTGGAAACCATGGACCAGACGCGCTCGGCTTCTAATGACGCTAGCTCGACGAGGGCGGGCGCGAGTTCCAGTGTGCCGTCTGCGGTGATGGAGATGCCTTCGCTCTCGCCTTCGGCAAAGTCGTCGTACGCGTACTGCTGCCAAGCCTTGGCGCGCCCCGCTTCGGTTGCGCTGACCGCCGACAGTAGCAAGAAAAACGAAAACAGGGCTCGGGTTGTAAGTATCATTAGATCAGGGCTTTCTCAATGTAATGTCGAGGTTTTGCTCGCCGGAGAGGACGTAGTCAGTGGTTAGGGTGCGGCGGAGGACGACCTCGCCTTGGACTGGCCCCAAATGCCCAGCCGAGCGGTCCGCGCTCAGCACGGCCAACGCCGAGGGCGGCAGCCCGGGCAACTCGCGCCCGTTCACCGTAAAGCCCGGCTCCGCGCGAAAGACCTCAACGACCAGTTCGTCGGCCGCACCCGTGCGCTCGAGCAATGCGAGCAAGTCGGCAGTATTGCGCGGCACGAACGCATCGGGCTGGCGTTCTGCTTCCCAACTTGCGCTGGCTGCCCCGCTGCCGACGCGCACGATGAAGGGGCCAGGTTCGAGATGCGCGGGCAAATCCAGTTCTAGGTGCTCTGTAACCGGCTCGGCGCGATACGGTTGCAACGTCGCTTGCAGCGCAACCCGCTGTCCAGCCTTGGGTTCGGGCGGCGACAGTCGCAGGCCTGTGATGCGGGCTTGCGCTAGGGTTTCGCCGATTTCCAACTCAAAGTGCAGCGAGTCTAAGGCCAGCCCTGCGAAGGGGTTGTTGAGCAACACACCGACCGGCTGCACTGCGTCTATCACGGCGCTGAGCGGCGCGATTCCACTGCTGTACACTTGCTCGCGTTCAACCGTGCGGCCATCAGCCAACGCGATGTGGCTGCGCATCCGCAGCGTGGCGTCGCCAAAGAGCTTTTCAGTGGTTTCGAGAGAGTTGAACAAAACTGAGCGGACCAAGGATGCGCTCAGTTCGGGGTGGCGCAGCACCTCGCAGCGGAAGGCGTGGTCGCCAGCCGCCGACCGCAGGGCGACCCGCACTGGCAGCATGTCCGGCGCTTCGCCCAGCGTCCCGGCGATCGCGGGCAGGCGATCCTGGCGCACCGCCCCCACTACACCGGTCGGCGTCCCCAGCTTGAAAGAGGCGGTCTGGATGGGAATGACTTGATGGATATAGGCCCCGGTGGCGGGCAGGTTGGTGGCCCCCAGCAAAAACATCGGATGGCCAAAGCCGACGAAACGCCCGTCGCCAACCCAAGTAAGGGTGCCAATCCCTGCGGCGCTGTAATCGCCGCGAATTAGCTGCACGGCCAGCGGAGCTCCGGGCACGAAGGGTGCTTCTTGGTCGGACAGCGCCTGCCCTGCCGGGCTGTCCAGAAGCTGGATGTCCGGCGCGTCGAGCGCGTCGCGCAACACTTGCCGCCCCCTCGGGCTGAAGCCAGCAACGGCTACGGGCATCCCCAGCGGTGCTAAGGTGCTGACGCCCTCGCCGCCGAGCAGGCGGGTGGTCTCTTCATCTAGTTCTAAGACTTTTCCGTACTGGTTTGGCGCGGGATGTTCGCGCGTGGCGACGTCGAGCATGTGGCCAATGGGGGTGATGCCGCCGATGGGTTCCTTGGAAAAGTACCAGCCATAAGCGATGGCACCGATGAGCCGCCCGTCGATGTACACCGGGCTGCCGCTCATGCCCCTTATTAGGCCCGTGTGCGCCAACGGGCCGCCAGACAGCCGGGCGAGAATCATGTCCATGCGCGGCCCCAAAGCCCCTTTTAGCACCCCCAAGATTTCGACTTGGAAGGTGTCGATCTCCGTGCCTTGGAAGGTCGTCAGCCCAAAGCCGCTCATGCCTCGGCGCAACTCGCTTGGCTCCATGACGGGTTGTGCGTGGAGCGCGGGAGCGGCCAAGAGCAACGACGCCAGTACAACTAGTATGCGTAGTATGCGAAATGAGGTCTGCAAGACCGTTTGCGTGCCTTTCCCAGAGAGAAAAGAATTAGAAAAGCTATGCTTGGGCCAGGGAAAAGTCAAGGTAAGCCAAGCGTTGATAGGCGTTGTAACATTTTGTTTGACAATGAGTTGCCGCTTTTGGACCTCGGGCAGTCCCTTGACAAACGCCGCGCTAGACACCATTACTGTTGCTCTCGCAACCATCTACGTGCCAACAGGAGAAAGATCATGCTGAATATCGGTTTTATCGGCTGCGGCGGCATTGCCCGCCATCACGCCAGTTGCTTATCCCAGATCCGGGGTGCGCGTATTGTCGCGGCCGCGGATGTCGTTGCCGACGCGGCTGAAGCGTTCGCTCGCGACTTTGGAGCCGAACACCACTTCGCGGACTTCCGAGCGCTGCTCGACCTGCCCGAGATCGACGCGGTGTGGGTCTGCACCCCCACTTTCCAGCACCCCGCACCGGTCATTGCCGCAGCCAAAGCCGGCAAGCACGTCTTCTGCGAGAAGCCCATGGCGCTGAAGGTGGCTGATGCGCGGCGCATGGCGAATGCTTGCCGCCAAGCCGATGTGCGGCTGACCATTGGCTTTGTGCGCCGCTTTGACGCGCAGTGGGGCAAGCTCAAGGATATTGTCCAATCCGGTGCTGTCGGCGCGCCGGTCATCTGGCGCTTTGCTGGGGGGGGCCGTCCGGGCCGTCCGTGGTTCCGCGATGAGAACAAAGGCGGTGGTCCGCTGATGGACGGCGCCGTACACAACTACGATTTCGCCTTGCAGATTTTCGGCCCGGCTGCTTCGGCGCAAGCCTCTTCCCTGCAATTCGATCCCACCAGCGTCGGCGCTGACACCGCTAGCGTCATCGTCAACTTCGCCAGTGGCGACCAGCACTCCTTGGTCTGGTCTTGGGGCGTGGCCGCTGGTGCGCCCGTGGCGAGTCTCAACGACGTGATTGGCCCGGCCGGCACTCTGCAATTTGGCATGACCGCGCAGAAGGCCCCGGCGCGCTTCAACCCGGAAAGAAGCGGGGCTTTTACGCTCAAGATGGGCGAAGGCCGCGAGCGAGTGTACTCCTATCCGCTCAAGGACATGTTCGCCGAACAGGACAAACACGTGGTCAAGTGCTTTGCCAGTGGCGAACAGCCCTTAGTGACTGGAGAAGATGGGATCGCCGCCTTGGAGGTTGCGACGGCTGTGTTGAGGGCTGGGAAGGGGCAGCGGACGGTGAAGATTGGGTAGGAGTTGTGGCGTAAATGCCGCTTATCTTCAACGCCATTCTACGCCGAGATATTGAAGCAGTTGAAGCAGAGAGCCCACTATAATGCCTTAGTCGTTAACGCGCACGTTAAGATTTTCTAGGAGGCGATAGGGGACTTGCGAGGTGGCGTAGATGTCGTTGTCGCGGGTTAGCTATGCAGGATTGGCATTAGCCATCGTCCGCCGGGACTTCTGACATGGATTTTTCGTATTCGTCGATCCATTGTTCGGCTTCTTCTTCGGTGTAGGAGCCGATAACGGCACTGTGGTCCGGTAGTTCATTACTTTGCGGTTGGCCGATGTGATATTCCAGATTCCTTCGTAACATCTCTGCTTTTTTACCAGATAAGCCTTTTACGAGGTCGTCCACGTTTTTCTGGCTCAGTCCACCTGAGAAAATTACCGTGGATAGATCGGTTTTTTCGTCAATCGCTTCTCTCATACTTTGTGCAAATGGCAAGAATAAGGGTTCCTTAAAATCCAGCAGCATGGTAATTGTAAGGCCCCTCCGTTGGCGCGGGACGAGATGCTCCGAGCTATTCGACAAAAAGGACGCCAGGGGTGGAAACAGGAAAGTGGCTATCATCGACGTTCGTTGGCCGAAACGCTCATCTATCGCTATAAGCATCTCATCGGTAGCTCTTGTAGCGCTCGGCCTGTTGGCGGTAGTCCCCTATCTGCCAGCGATGCTGTGGGGGGGCTTTGTATGGGACGATAATGTATACATCAAGGTAGATCCGGTACAAGAAGTATCTGGTCTGTGGCAAATATGGTTTTCCCCTAGTGATATTAAAAAAGAAGACCATTACTTGCCGTTGACCTATACGACCTTCTGGCTCGAGCACAAGCTGTGGGGGTTTGACCCGACGGGCTATCACATTGTCAACGTGCTGCTACACTTGGCGAATACGCTGCTTTTGTGGCATCTGCTGCGGCGGTTGGCAGTGCCCGGTGCGTGGATGGTGGCTGCGGTGTTTGCCGTGCATCCTTTGCACGTGGAGTCAGTGGCTTGGGCCATCGAGCGCAAGGACGTGCTTTCGGGCTTGTTCTACCTTGCGGCGGTGCTGGCGTGGATGCGCTTTGTGGAGCAGCCGAGCCGAGGGCGGTATGCAGGGTCGCTTGTGTTGTATGCGGCGGGTATGCTGAGCAAGTCCATCGTGGTTACGCTGCCGGCGACACTTTTGATCTGGCACTGGTGGAAACAAGGGCGCGTGACCTCGGTTGACTTGTTACGGCTCGTGCCATTTTGCATGGTGGGGGCCGTGTATGTCGTCGGCGACTTGTCGTTTTCTCGTTCTGTAAATCCTGTGTCTTTGGATTACTCATTAGCCGAACGGCCCCTTATCGCCGCTCGCGCTTTGTGGTTCTATGCGGGTAAGTTGCTATGGCCGACGAACCTAGCCGTTATCTACCCGCTTTGGGACATCCGCGCCGCCGACCCGCTGGCTTGGGGGTATCTGATCGCCGCTGTCGCGCTGGCGGTGGCGCTATGGCACTTCCGGCGGCAGCTTGGACGTGGGCCACTGGCCGGGGCGTTGTTTTTTGCGGTGACGTTGTCGCCGGTATTGGGCTTTGTCGATCACGGCTATATGCGGTATGCTTTTGTCGCCGACCGTTTTCAGTACCTCGCTGGCATCGGAGTTATAGCCGCAGTCGTCGGCGCAGCCGCCTACAAGGTGCGTCACTTGTCCGACCTGTGGCAAAAGGGTGCGTTAGGCATCACGGCGGTGGTCCTGGTTGTGCTGGGGATGTTGACTTGGCGTCAGGCAAGCATCTATCGGGATGATGAAACCCTCAATCGTCACATCATCGCGCTCAATCCACAGGCACGGGATGCCCACCTCAATTTAGGCGTAACCCTATACAACCAGAAGCGGTATGAGGATGCCCTCGATATTGCCCGCGTCGCTGTTGCACGAGACCCAAAGGATGCTATGGCCCAATCCAACCTCGGCAGGGTGCTCCACAAGCTGGGACGCTACGAGGAAGCCGAAGCCCACCTGCGCCGTGCTGTAGCACTGAATCCAAAGGACAAGTCCTACCGCTACCACCTAGGCGAAGCCCTGTATGATCTCGGACGATATGACAAGATGCTGACACTTTTTCGGGCGTTGGCCTCCCACTACCCCAACGACGCGGGGGCTTATAGCAATATGGGAATCGCCCTTTACTATTTAGGTAGGATCGACGAGGCCTTGCAGAGTTTTGACCGCGCGCTTTCGATCGACCCGACCCGAGAAAAGGCACGCGCTCATCGCAAGGCCGTGCTGGAAGCGATGAAAGAAAATCAATAGGAGCCGACGCTGATGCCTTGGTAACGCGCAACGAAAGCGATTTCAGAAAGGCCGTATTGACAGTTTACGAACTACGCGAATTGATCAATATCGTACAAGCCCGCCTTGCAGACCCACCTGATGGATGATTTTGCCGTACCTAGGTACGAAGCAGTAGAGGTGACATTGAAATGTCGTCTATAACCGCAACTTTGGGTACTTCGTCAAATTCACTTTTGCTTGTCGCGCCTGATAGCACCGCAATAAAGGGTACCTTGGCTCGTTCGGCCGTTAGCGCATCAATCGTACTGTCGCCAACGTAAAGCACGTCATTGGCATCCATTTGCATTCTAGCGATAGCAGTTATTAAACCACGAGGATGTGGTTTTTGGTCTGCAACGTCTTCTCCGCCGATGATGACGCCAAAGCGATCAGATAGCCCTTCCCTTGCTAGAATCTCCTCGATTCTATAGCGAAACTTCGTTGACACGATCCCCAACGCAAAACCCATTTCGATCAACCGCTCCGTTGTAGCGGGGACGCTAGCAAACATGGACGTTAAATCTGCCATAACCTGATCAGCTCGTTCAACAAAGTTGCTTCTGAACAAACTGGCGTTCTGATTATTGGTTTGACCAGTCAGACTCAGAAAGGTGTTCTCTAGGGACATACCGATAGTTCGCTTGATCCGCTCGTCATCAGCTTGGGGCAAACCCAACCTTTCCAGCGCAAAATTAACACACTCAATGATGCCCCTTGTTGAGTTCGCTAGTGTAAGGTCGAAGTCAAAAATGATTGCCCGAGCCATAGCTTGTCGTGCGAATCCCTTTCTCAATAAGGTGCGATACGCCTATTACTCGTCTCTATGCATCAATCGGCAGGGCGTACAACGCGGTCCAATGGCGGTTGCACGCCTTGTCGTCTATCCTTAAAAAACCGGAATGAACTTGTGGCACACGGGCGAGACGACTTCGGCTTTGTGGCCGGTAGGCGTGAGCTTGCCGGTGTCTGGATCGATGCGGAAGGTGAAGATGTCGTTGGTGCTGTGGTTGCCGACGACTAGGTAGGTGCCCGTGGGATCGAGGCCGAAGTTGCGCGGGTTGGCACCGCCGGTCGGCACGATCTCAACAAGTGCGAGTTGGCCGGTGTCTTGGTCGATGGCATAGACAGCAATGGAGTCGTGGCCGCGATTGGACCCGTAGAGAAAGCGGCCGTTGGGGTGGACGTGGATGTCGGCGGTGTGGCTGACCTCCGTATAGCCGTCGGGCAACGTCGAGATGGTCTGGATGGTGGTGAGCTTGCCAGCGTCGGCGTCGTAGTCAAAAGCCGTGATGGTATTGCTCATTTCGTTGATGACGTACGCCTGTTGGCCGTTGGGATGGAAGGCGAGGTGGCGCGGGCCGCTGCCGGGAGCGATTTCCGCAGGCGTCTGTGCGACGAGCTTGCCATTTGCGTGGTCAATCGCATAGATGAGCACCTTATCGATGCCCAAGTCTGGGGCAAAGGCGTGTTTGTTGTTGGGGGCGACCATAATCGAGTGGGCGTGCGGCCCCTCTTGGCGGCTTGGATTGACCGAAGAGCCCTCGTGTTGGACGAAATCCGTGGCCGCGCCGAGCGAGCCGTCTTCGCGGATCGGCAGGATGGCGACGCTGCCGCCGCCGTAGTTGGCGGCTAGCGCGTACTGGCCAGCGCGATCAATGCTGATGTGGCAAGGGCCGGGGCCAACGGTTGATTCGGTGTTGATGTGGGTGAGGGCACCGCTCTGCTGGTCAATGGCAAAGGCCGCAACCGCGCCGCCGGGCCGGTCGCCGACTGCGCTGGTCTCGCCGATGGCGTAGAGGAAGCGGCGGTTGGGCGCGATGTCGAGGAAGGACGGGTTGTCAATGCCGCCAATGCTGCTTTGATGCGCGAGCGCACCGGTAGCCATGTCGAGGCGATAGACGTGGATGCCGTCCTCGTCGCCGCTGGAATAAGTGCCGATATAGACGAGATAATCACTCATAGTGGTACTCCTTTGGGTTGTGAAGGCGATAGAAGGGAGAAAGAGAAGCATCGATAACAGAGCATTCGTTACAAACCGCATCGTTTCACCAAAACAGTGTTGAAATTTCGCAAGCGACAGACCTAATCCCATAATCCTGCCAATCCCGTTAATTTTTTCTGGTCCCTAATAGACAACCGAGATCGCACCCGCGTGCGTTCCCGGCCCCGACTCGGCCCCTAGATCGAGGCGGTAGAGATACATGCCCGGCGCAACTAAAGCCCCCGACTCGTCGCGAGCTGTCCAAGTGAAGCGATGGCCCGTTGCAGTCGGCGTGGAGCCAACCTCGGCGACTTGGCGGCCCGCTAGGTCGTAGAGCGCGAGTGTGGGGGTTGCCGCGTCTAGCTTAAAGACCACAAAACGCATGTCGAGCGCGTCGTTGATCCCGTCGCCGTTGGGCGTGATCACGGGCGAGGCCACTTCCAATGCGGCGAGGAGTTGGCCGTGCTCGGCTAGTTCGGGGAGCATTACTACCTGAGAGCGGCGCTCGACTGGCTCGACCGACTGCCAAAGACCGGGCCGCTCACTCAGCCCGAGGTCGAGGGGAAAAACCGTGGCGTTGTGCAAAACCCGCGTCGTGAAACCCACCCGAATCGAATCCCCGATCACTATATGCGGCAGGGCGATCAATAGCGAATCGCCCTGTTGCTCGACGCGGGCAGGCGCGACCGGCTCGGAGCCGATGTGTAGCTCGAGGTCATCGGCGTCAATCCGGCCCGGAACGGTAAAGCGCAATAGGTCGAAACCCGAGTCCTCAGCCTCCATCTGTGGCCACAGCGTATAGGTGAAACGGGTGTCCTCATTGGGGATGGCTTGGCGTGGCTCAATGCGGCCCAGCGCACCCTGCAACAGCGCGTCCTCAAACTCGACCGATAGCGAATGGATCACCGGTGCCACGTTGGGGTCATCGGTGGAGAGGATCATCTCCAGCAGGATGAAGCGGCGCGGGCTTTCCGATTGGAATGCCTCGCCCGAGAACTGATAGACATTGCTCCACTCGCCCCAATCCTCGCCGACCACGAGCGTCGTATCGACCGGGCCGCGCAGCACTTTGGGCGAACTATTCCATTTCTCCTCGGTTACCTGTTCGCCAATCTTGTTGTGAAACGTATAGACTGGCTCTAGCGAGTTGCCCGAGCGCGAGCGCAGTTGCAGGCGGGTGCCCGCGGCCAGTTCGGCGTCCCAAGAGAGATTTTTGATGACTTTCGGACGACCATCACCCGCGAGCTGGCCCAAGTCCACGAAGTCCGAGTGCAAGACGACTTCGGCGGGATAGCCCGGAGAGAAGAGCATGAACTCGGCCCATTTGACGATGCCCCAGCCGGTGTCCTGGATGCCGTGCCAGAAGAAGTAGCGCATCTTGCGCGGCTTGAACATATAGCGAATGTAGAGCAGGCGGTCGGCATTGGGATTGATGTGAGTCAGAAGCTCTGTGTAGTCAAACGCATCGGGCACGGGCAGATTGGAACTGAGGCTGTGGGTGCCATCTGAATAGAGCACGGTATGACCCGGGCCGGTGCCTCTGATCGAGAAGCCCACCAAGCCCTCGTCGGGCCTAAAGGAATAGAGAAAGAATTCATCGACGAAGAACACCGCCCCCAAATCCACTCCAAACCATACTCCACCCTCCTTCCAGCCGAGGCTGCCATACGAAGAGCCAATGAGGTTGTTGGTGTTCATGTCGGCGTCGAAGAGGTTTTGCGGATCGACTGAGTTGACCCCGTTGACAAAGCGGCCCCGCTGCATGGTGCCAATGCTGATGTTGTCGCCAATGCCGCGGACCTCGATCTCGGCCAATGCCGCGCCTGGGGTCTTTTCTTCGGCCTCAATGCGGATGCGCTGGATTACCCGATAGTTATTTTTGGCCACCGGGTCGAGACCTAAACCCTCGTCGAGCTGAAATACACTATCGCGGGCGGTGAACCCGAGGGGGATGACGATTTCGCTGGCCGCGTTGGGCTGGGTCGTGCGGAAGAGTGGCTCCAGCAGCACCAAGTCGTCTTGCACCGAAATGCGGGTCCCCGTGCTACCGTACACCGTAAACTGGCGGAAGGGCCGCGCGCCTTCCTCGTCGGGAAAAACGAGGCGTATCTCCCGGGCCAACACGGCGCGGCCCAAGTCTATTTCAATGGCCCAGTCCTCGACGGCGTCCGCCGGGTCTGGACGCCAGAAGGTCTGGATATCTCCGTCGATGATGTGCTCTGCATCGGCTGGATTGGAAACCGCCTCCCAGATGCCGCCCGCAACTCGTCCGCGGCTCTTGCTCTCGTAGGAGAAGCGATGGGCATCAGCAACCGCGTTGATGTCCTTGCGGAATTTGACGAGCTGTAGCCGGCCGTTCTCGCCCACCTCAGTTAGGCCGAGGGGTACCTGCCAAGTAGCCCAAGCATCTTGTCCTTGGAAGGTCAGGGTTTCGCTGCTGGCGGCCATGGCGACAACCGCGACGCAGACGAGCGATAAAAGAAATCGCATCGTTCCCACTCCCTCAGTACGCTACGCCCACGGGGCGGAGCAAGGCGGCAGCGCGGCGCTCGGATTGCAGAACCACGGAGATTAGATACACGCCCGGAGGCAGGGCACGGCCCTCTGCGTCGCGTCCGTCCCAGTGCGCCGTTTGCGGGCCAGCGGTTTGCAAGCCTTGGGACACGGTCGCCACATGGCGTCCGTCGAGTGCATAGACCGCCAGTTCGACGGGCACTTGTTCCGGCAGGCCGTAGAGGGAATAGGCCATGCGAAGCTCGTCGTGAACGCCATCGCCATTGGGCGTCAACACGGGCGTTGAAAAGCGCAAGTTTTGCACCAAGGCAGGTTGCTGATCCGAAATGCTGAGGACGCGCAGGCTATTGGTGGAGAGCAATTCGCTGGCGTCGCCAGAGACGATGGGTTGGGGCAAGGTCTCGACCTCTGAATCGGTAACGGTGCCCAAGAACGTGGTAGCCAGTTCAAAAACTTCCGCGGCAAAGACGATGCGCAATGGCGCATTGTTAGCGCGGGTGACGCGCTCGGGCAGGAGTACCGTCAGTCCGTCGTCCTCTTCGCGGACGGCGGCCGGATCCGTCGCTTGGCCGCCGATGAGCAACTCTTTGAACGCAGGCCGGGCACCAGTTTGGATGCGCACTTGGTCGAAGCCGCGCTGATTCCCGCCTGAGAAGGAGGCAGACAGATCGTACGCAAACTCGATCATTTCGCCCAAGGCCACCTCGCCAAACCCGTGCGCAGGCCGTGGGTCGGTGAGCGGTGCCACTTCGCCGAGAACGCGGGCCGCCAACAGCGGTGCCCGCTCGACCCACAGCGAATCCAAGCGCACAAAATCCGCAAAGCGAGTGCTGTGCAAGGTGATGAACACCTGTATGAAGGAGCCGCTGTCGAGGTTGAGCGGCAGGCCCGATTGGGTCGTGGGCGTTGACCAGAAGGTCCAGTTGTCGCTGTCGTAGGTGATTGCGGCCCGCATGCCGGGACGGGGGCTGCGCTGGACAAAGTCGCAGGAGGCGCATGTGCGGGCAAACCCAGTGCGGAGATCGTTCTCGTAACGGGCGCGGGAGACGACCTTTTCCTTGCCGGTGACCGTGTACTCGTGATAGATGTTCGGGTCATCGTCGCGGCCCGTGCGAACCTCGATTTCGGCTAAGGCCCGTGCATCGGGGGCTTCGACGGCCTCGCCATCGACAAAGCGCATCGGCGTGGCGGTAAAAAACAGCCGGCCAAAATTTTGCTCGGCCCCGAGGTCGATGATTTTGGAGCGGTACATGGCCCGCTTGGGGAAGCCCTCGCCATAGACCTCAAACTCGCTGATGGTGCCCAAGAGCGAGCGGGCTTGATTGCCTTGGCCGCCGGATGTGCCACTAACGCGGGTCAAAGCCGTCTCGTCGATGATGGAGAATTTGCGGGCCCAGCGAAAGAAGCGCACGTATTGCTGGTCGAAACCAATGCGCACGTCAGGCGCAAAATTTTGCGTCGGCTCGGCGACGATCCTCGCGAGGGGTAGCGGGCCTTTGATGGCGAAAATCTCGCTGTTTTCCTCTTGAATCGAGATTTGGAAAGCCGGCGTTGAGTCCGTGCGCAGCGGCGTGCCGTCGGAGCGGAAACCGCCCGAAGGGGCGTGGAAGCCAAAGGTGTGCGCTGGTACGGGCACGGCCAAGTCGATAGTGAAAAACTGCTTGCCAATGCCCTCGGCCTTGGAGGAATTGTACGTGGTGCTGTCGGCATCGATGAGCGCCACGCCGTTTTCGGTGGGATCGCCGTTGCCTTCATTCCACTTCCAGATGCGGGGTCGCTCGCCGTCGATATAGCCCAGTTCTTTGGGCTGGCGAAAGGTCGTCCAGTTGTCGAGCAGGGAAATGATGTTGACGCCCGGCTCGACGCGGATCGGCTGGATGGCACCGGGGACGCGCTCAAAGTCAATCATAATGCTGACTGTGTCTTGGCCGGCCCAAGGCTGACTGCCGCCGAGTTGCCAGATCGTTACTTCGGCTTTTAGGGCAGCCGGTGCCAGAAGAACGACGAGCGCGAAGCTGCGAATGCTCAGCATGTCCTAGCTCCTAGCGAAAATGCACATCGGCGGCATGCAGGGCACCCGGGCCGTTCTGCATCCTCATTAGCTGGCGCTGACGCGGGCTCAAGCTGTCCCACCACTCGGACGGGAAGCCATCGTGCGGGTCGAGTTGGAAGACCAGCATGTGCTTTCTGTAGTGGCCGAAGAGGGCGTGGCGATTGCGGTCGCCGGTATTGGCACCGCCGCCGTGCCAGCACTGGCCGTTGAAGACGATCACCGAGCCGGCCGGAGCTGTCGGCTGCACCTCGTGCTGGACTGCGAATCCCTCCGGAGGCGCGGCGAGGCCGCTCTTGTGCGAGCCGGGCACCACGCGGGTGCCGCCGATTTCGGGGCTGAAGTCGTCGAGCATCCACACCGTATTCATCATCACCGGCGTGTCCATGTTGAGCATATAGACGGGGATGTCGCTGTGCAGGTGTTGGTAGCCGTCGCCGGGGCGGACGATGCGCGAGTTGAGGCTGCCCAAAATCAGCGAAGGTTCGAGAAAGTGTTCGAGGATGGGCAAGACGCGAGGATGGTCGATGCACTGGTGGAAGATGCGATCCATGATCGGGAGGTTGGCCACGTGGCGGGCCGCGCCGCGGTGGGTGTGTTCGGTGCCGTGCTCTTGTTCACAGCGGATCAGGGCTTGGCGCATGGCCGCGGCCGCGTCGGAGTCGAGGACGCTTTCCAGCAGGGTGAAGCCGTAGAGTTCGATTTCTTGGATGGCTTGTTCGAGCTCTTTCATGGAGGTCTCCTTCACAGAAGTTATTAAAATAAGCCCGCAAAGTTCGCTTCTGCAAACGCCCGCTTATAGCGAGTGTCCATGAAAAAGATTGCGCTTAATAGAGCGAACCGACGATCATGCGCAAACAGAGAAGCGTGATCACGATCCTGAAGACCTTGCGGAAGAGTTTTTCGGGAACCCGATCGCGCAAGCGCGTCCCGCACCACGAACCGAGCGACGCCGCGCCAATCATCCCGGCGATGAGCGGCAAGTAGGGCGCGAAGGCGAAGCCGACAAAGCCGAAGACCAAGATTTTGCACAGGTGGGTGACGGTCATGACCGTGCCGTGGGTAATGACCAAGCGGTCCTTGGGCAGACCCGCACTGGCCAAGAAGGCACCAGTCAGGGGCCCGGCGACGCCGACGAAGAGGGCAAGAAAGGTCTGAAGAGCACCGAAAATGGCAAAGTGGCCGGGAAGGCGGAAAGCGCGGCTGGGCACGGGAACCCAGATGACGAGGAGGATGAAGATGCCTAGGTACAGGGGGAGATCGTCGAAGCTAAAGTCGCCGACAACCTGTGTCCCCACGACAGCGCCGAGGAGTGCACCGCCCGCGAAGGGCCAGAAGATGCGCCATTCAATGTGGCGCAGGCCAAAGGATACGCGGCTGGCGTTGGAGGCTAGCTGCACGGCACCGTGGACGGGGATGATGGCCGCGGCGGGCATAAAGCCCGGCATGACCGAGATCAGCGCAATGCCACCACCCACGCCAATGATGGCGGTAAAGGTCGAGGTCAGGAAGGAGACGCCGATCAGGAAAAAGGGATCCATTCAGTCGGCGAGTATTTCTTTAGCATAGGCGAACAGGGCGGGATTGCCGCCGGTGTGCAGGAAGATCGTCTCGCCGTCGAGCCTGCCGTCGCGCACGTGGGCAAAAAGGGCGGCGAGAGCCTTACTGGTGTACACGGGATCGAGGAGAATGCCCTCTTTGCGCGCCAAGGTGTGCAAAGCATCCAAGCCGGCGGGAGTGGGGATGCCGTACCCTTGGCCGACGAAGGTATCGTCGTTGTCAAAATCGGCGGCGCTCATGGCAATGTCGAGGCCGAGGCGACGGGCGGCTTGATTGGCGATGGTGGCCATGTCCTCTTGGCGGCTCTCGACATTGGCGATAGGGCAAAAGCCGCGCACTTGGATCGGCGATTCGATATAGGCTAGGCCCAATGCTAAGCCGGCTTGGGTAGTATCGAGGGCAGAGAGATAGAGATAGGACGGGTTGACACCCTGTTCTTGACATTGGCGGACAATCTCCACGCCCACTTCGGCATAGGCGATGGCGTCGAGGTCGACCGTGTCTTCGCGGCGCGGCCAGTACACTCTTTTCCCCTGTGCGGCAAGCTCTTCGACCTTGGCTTGCAGAGCGCCTTGTTGGCCGCGCCGATCGCCTTCCGCTAGGACGGTGATCTGTGCGCCGAGCAGGTGCTGTAGCAGGTTGTTGCCTTGCGATTCGGTGCGGTCGATTGCGCGCACCGGCCGGAGGACCAAGTGCAGTTCCAAGTCTAGCTTGGCGCAGGCCGCGGCGAGTTGGCGGCAGTAGTTGGACTGCACCGCCGCGCCCGAGACGATGGTGTCAGCCCCTTTGGCCAAGGCGTCGGCCAAGGCAAACTCGAACATCCGCGTCTTATTGCCGCCGAAGGCCAAACCGGTCAAGTCATCGCGCTTGATGTAGAGTGCAGGACTATCGAGGTGGGCGGTTAGGCGCGGCAGCGGCTCCAGCGGAGTCGGGCGGATTGAAGCCAACTGGACGCGAGGTAGCTCGGTGATGGCTGCGGTGAGAGTGTTCACTTTTGCAAGGTTCATGTGGCGCATTCCTTTGGCCAACCTTGGGGCGGCAGTTGGGAGAGGTGGTTTTGGCGGTGGCACTCTTCGATGACGGCGATCTGCACGCGCACCTGTTGCGGCGTGATCGCGGGTTGAGCTCCCTCCCGCAGCACGGCGAATACGCCGTCGTAATAGGCGTTGGACATATAGGCAAATGCGTTTTGCTCGTCCTCGTTCGGGGCCCAGGACCGCTCGATCATTTTCAGCTCTTCACGGCAATAGCTCGGACCGGGCAACGGGCTGCGGATGAGCATTTGCTCAGGTGCCTTTTGCGGATCGTAGTAGCGCCAGGTCAGTCCCGCAGGGCCGCCGGAGAGTCCGCCGCGCTCTCCGTGGACGGTGTACATGGACTGCGGGAAGGCAGTGCAGGAGGAGATTTCCACGTCGATGACGGGTTTGTCTTTGGTGCGCAGCAGAATTTTGACGTAGTCCTCGGCGTCGCCGCAGGTGTTGGCGCGATCCATGGCGCAGAGGATTTGGTCCGGCATGTTGAAGTCGAGCAGACGCATGGCTTGGTCCATGGGATGCGGGCCGGTGTTGAGCAGATTGCCGCCCCGGTATTCCTGTAGGGTCTGCCAGTCCCAGCGGCGAGCGAAACCGCTGAAGGAGATCGAGACTTGGACGATGCGGCCGAAGACGCCCGATTCGATGACTTGGAGCATCTTTTGGAATTGGGGCGCGTTGCGCGACTGCTGGAAGGGCAGAAGCTGGCGATCGGCCTTGTGGGCGGCGGCGATCATATTGTCGAGTTCGGCCACGCTCCAAGCGAGCGGTTTTTCGCAGATGGTGTGGTAGCCGGCGTTGAGAGAAGCGATGGTGGCTTGAGGATGGAGGTGGCTGGGTAGGGCGTTGACGACCAATTCGATGTCGTCGCGCGCGAGAATGTCGCGGTAGTTGGCGTACGCGTCGCAGCCCATTTCGCTTTGGGCGCGCTGGCGGCGGTCCTCAAGGAGGTCGGCGATGGCGACTATTTGGTACTTGCGCGGGACGGTCTTGAAGTAGCGGCAGTGGATGTCGAGGCCGGAGCGGCCTTGGCCGAGCACGGCGACGCGGATGGGTTCTTTTTCTGTAGGCAATTTGGGTAGCTCCGTGTAGAGATGGGCGTTTATGTTGGGGGTTGAGCGGAGGAGTGTCAAGGGTTTGTAAAGGGGAGTTGGGATGCGTAGTTTAGCGTGGTGGTAGAGAATGATAAAGAAAAGCATGAAACACATCCGTCTCGATGAGTTAGACCAAGAAGGCTGCCCGGTCTTTGCAGGGTTACGGCCAGAGACGCCGTGGGAGGCATTCGATTATTGGGTATTGGCACCGGGGGAACCGTTCCCGGTGGCAGGTACAGGAAAAGCTTATGAACAAGGCTATGTGTTCACAGGCGGGCCGGTGGAATTGACCGTAGGGCAGCAGCGAGTGGAAAGCGGAGAAGGGCCCTGTTTTGTCGTCGAATCTGCTGGATGCGATCACGAGTTGAAAAATTTGACCGATACATCTGTGAACGTACTGAGCGTACGCGTCGCGCTGGACGCGGATTCAGAGACACAGAATGTGCTGCCCAAGGTCGGCACCTTTGACGAGCAAGCGCTAAAGTGGCGCGACGCAATTCACGGCGGCTGCGGGCAAATCGCCACCCGGCACGTGCTCTCGCCCGATGACTTCAACAGCGATTGGACCTTTCTCGACCACGCCATCCTCGGTGCAGGAGGGTCGGTAGGGTATCACTATCACGACTTCCTCGAAGAGAGCTTTGTGGTACTGAAGGGACAGGGTCTGATGACCATTGACGACGAGACCTTTGCGGTGAGACCGGGATCAGTTACTTGGCAGGGGATTGGGCAGGGGCACGGCATCTACAATCCCGGCCCGGAAAAGCTGGAGTTTGTGCGCATCGCCGTGAAACAAGCAGACGAAGAGTACACTACCATCGACTTACACGACGATTTGTCGGCGCGCAGGCCGCGGTGATCAATACTTCATTAGAAAACGATCTGTTTCTGGCTCAGGCTAGGGATTGAAAATAATAACCTTAAGGTTATATTGTAGTGACTTGGGCTGTTGGCTTTGCAGAGGAATTCAAGGTCGAGTTCGATACTTTTTCGGAGTTGGTTCAGGACGAATTGTTGTTGAATGCGCGGCTGTTGGAAGAATTTGGCCCTCAGCTTGGTCGGCCGCATGTGGACACACTAAAAGGCTCGGATTACGCCAATATGAAGGAATTGCGGTTCAAGGCCGAGGGCGGGGTTTGGCGGGTTGCCTTCGCCTTCGATCCGAAGCGGAACGCCATCCTGCTGGTCGCTGGGGACAAAAGCGGAACTAGTCCAGCGCGATTCTACAAGCGTCTTATCGAGAAAGCGGACAGGCGTTACAAGTCGCACTTGCAACGGACGGGAGAATGACCATGGTCGTCACACTCAAAGAAGTTCTCGACTCCCTACCGCCCGAGCGGCGTGCGGAGATTGACCGTCGATACGAGGAATTGCTCAACGAAGTAGAGTCCCTCAAGGAACTGAGGTCCTTGTCAAAACTGTCTCAAGCCAAGATGGCCGAGGCACTAAGGATCAGCCAGCCCGCTGTCTCCAAGATAGAAAAGCAGACCGACATGTATCTTTCTACTCTGCGCGGCTATGTGGAGGCCATGGGCGGCGAGATGGACATCGTCATTCGCCTGCCCAACCGGGAGCCTGTAAAGGTCAAATCGCTGAAGGCCATGGCTGGTAACACCTAATTACGCGCCATGAGCCAAACTAGCTCTTTCTCGCCAGAGGAGGTGTATGCAATGGCAGCAAAAAGCACGAACCGAACCGATACCATCCAGCGCATGGCCGAGGCCGCCAGCAATTTCCTCGCGTCCTTAGATGCGGCCGACCGGCAGAAAGCGGTGATCGACTTCGCCGACAGTACGGAGCGCGAAAACTGGCACTACATTCCGAGGGAGCGCGCCGGATTGCCGCTCAAGGAAATGGACGAGCGCCAGCGGGAACTAGCCCACGCGCTGGTAGCAACCGGAGTCAGCGCGTCGGGGTACGAAAAGGTCTCGACGATCATTTCGCTGGAGCCGATACTGGCCGAATTAGAGGGAGCCGGGCGTCGCTTCCAGCGCGATCCCGAGCTGTACCACGTGAGCATTTTCGGCGAGCCGGGTGGAGACGCGCCCTGGGGCTGGCGTTTTGAAGGCCACCACGTCTCGCTCAACCACACGGTAGTAGAAGGCCAACTGGGATCGACGCCGTTGTTTTTTGGCTCAAATCCCGCCGAGGTGCGCCACGGCGCGCAAACCGGACTGCGGGCTTTGCGGGAGGAGGAGGATCTGGGGCGGCAGCTTTTGCACGAGTTGGACGGCGAGCAGAAAGCAGTGGCCATCGTCAGTGCCGAAGCACCAAGGGACATCCTCACGACCAATGTGCCCCACGTGCGCGGCGAAGTCGCGCCGGAGGGGTTGGGCAGTGCGGAGATGAGCGCGGCACAGCGCCAGGTCTTGGACGCCTTGATTGAAGTGTACGTACGGCGCCTGCCCGAAGCGGTGGCCGAAGCCGAATGGGCGCGACTCGGAGCCGCATATTTGCGGGCGGCGCACTTTGCTTGGGCCGGCGCGGAGGAACGCGGGGGGCCGCACTACTACCGGGTGCAAGGGCCGGGTTTCCTAGCCGAATACGACAACACCCAAAACGACGCCAACCACATCCACGCGGTCTGGCGCGACCTGCACAACGACTTCGGCGAGGATCTGCTCAAGCGACACTATCGGCAGAACCATAGATAGTTGTCGGAATTGCGCATTGAGCTATGGACCCATTCCTATTTCTTTTGGAGAGAATTCTTTGACCGTTACGGCTGTCTTCGGTTCACGCGCCGCGTTCTACGAACAATTGCACTGCCGCTACCAGCGCCGCGAGTTCGATAACTGGCAGGTCTGGGGCGGCAACCTGACCATTAAAATCGACGGTCGGGTTTGCGAGCCGCCTCTCGCTAGGGCCTATATCAAACCTGGCAAGACGACTGCCATGGCCCAAGTGCGCTGCGAGCTTTTCGTCGCCGCCGTTGACCCGCGCGAAGTTCAACCGGGAGATGTGGATGCGCGGCTGTGGACCGATGCTAGCGGGACCAATGATTACGTGGAGATGCGGCTGCTTGTCAATGAAGAAGGCACTCCCGTCCTCGCCGACAACAACCTCGTCTTTGAGTCAGCAGCTTTCGCACTTGAGCGCACGAGCACCTTCAACTACGCGATAGAATTTTCCGCCGACAGCTACGCCGAGGCCGGGCGCAAGGAGTGGATCAGCCTCAACGACTTGGCCGAAAACCGCGACGGGGTCGTCGTCGTCAGCCCGGAGTGGGTGCGCAAGGGACCGACGATTGCCGAGGTATGCGTCCGTAAAGTCGGTGCGCGTGTTGCAGAAGGCCGCTTCCGCTCGGGTCGGCTCGCCGAACTGACGCGGCGTTTAGAAGCCATTCCAGCCGACGTGATCTACATGCTGCCCTTCTTCCGCCCAGGTTTTGCGGACCTGCACACCGGCGCAGACGTACGCAAGGGTACCCTCGGCAGCGTCTATGCGGTACAGGACTTTTTCCAAGTTGACCCCGAGCTAGTTTCGCCGACCGAGGAAGTGGATTGGGGGGCGCTGGTGGCGGAGTGCCTCGTGCCTGCAGAAGAGATGGAAGGTCTCGTCGGGTTGTCAGCGGCCCAAGTAGAAAAGACTCTCGGCCGAGACGCCTTCGTCCAACTCGTCGGGCGCGCTGAGTTGCGGGCACTGATTAGGAGAGCACACTCCCTCGGCAAGAAGGTCATCTTCGACTTGGTGCTGATGCAGAGCAGCCGCGACTGTCCGCTAATCGCCGAGCATCCCGAATGGTATCTACACGACGAGAGTGGGGTGCCGCAAATTCACCAGATCGCTTGGCTGGTCTATTCGGACGTAGCGCTCTTCGACTTGGTTTACAATCAGCCGTTGCAAGAGTATTTGCTGGAGATCGCCCCGTATTGGATCGAGCAATGCGGGTTCGATGGAGTGCGGATCGACGCCAGTCAGACCATTGACCGACCCTTCCTCAAAAAGCTCAAGAACCGCATTCAAGCCGCCGCGCCCGAGGCGTTGGTGCTGGGCGAGACGCTGTGCCCGCTGACGGAGGCCGTGGACGTCCCGGCAGATATGATCTACGCGCTCTTGGTTGACTTCCACCGCGACGTCGAGCACGCCCAGCCCCTCATCGACTTTCTAGAGGAGATGAATCGCACCTTCGCGGCGGGCACCGTGGCGATGGCCTACTTTGAAAACCACGACAGCCCGCGCGCCACCCAAGTGTGGCACGAGCGGTTCCAAAAACTCTTGCAGTGCGACGAGCAGGCGCGGGACTACTGGCAGGGGCTTACCTGTCCCATCCAGCCGGATGCAGAAAACCGGGCGCTGCTGATGGCACTACTCAAGAATTTGCAGGCCGCCTTGATCGACTGCTCGGCTGGCTCGGCCTCTAAGTGCAATCTGACGCGGGGTTTGGAGCTAGGCAGCGAGTGGGGCGAGGAAACGCGTACCGACTTTGAAAACGAAACCCTCCTGCACTTTGACTGGGCCGAGCTCGAGCCGCACGCCAGCCTAGCGAGGGCTTACGAGCGTCTCGTTGCGCTGCAAAAGGAATGGCCAGAATTTTGCGACGGAGAGATTTACTTCCATCGCAACGAATTCGCGGGCTGCGACCCAGACGACCGCATTCTGGCTTACGTGCGCTATACCGAGCGGAGCGCGCTATTAGTAGCGCACAACTTCGATCCGCGCACCGTGCGGCGAGCTTCCTTCCACTTCGATTACCTACCGCAGTCGCCCACATCGCGCCAAAAGTGCTTCGACACATACGAAGCCCTTGCGATTGAGGCCATACCCGCCAGCGACGAGATCTCGGAAGTCAGCCTCATGCCACTACAGACGCAGGTGTGGCGACTTTACTGAACCCAAACAAGAGGAGCACGAACATGGCAAAAATCGGCGCAATTCACTACAACTGGCCCGGCTGCGATCTCGAAGGTTTCGCCCGGCGGGCCAGCGAAATCGGCTACCAGTACTGCGAGTTGCAGATCCGCGACATCTGGGATGGCGAGTCCAAAAACGGCGAGCAGACGGCCGCAGCCACCCGCGAGTTATTGGCCAAATACGGGATGCAAGCCTCGGCAGTAGCGGCCGGCAACGACTTTCTGCAAGCCGATCCCCGCGACTTGGACGCGCAAATCGAGCGCTATCGCTACGTCTGCCAGATCATCTCCATAACCGGCACGGACATCGTGCGCTCGGACGGCGGCTGGAACCGCAATGGCGACGTCCCAGAGGACCAGTGGGACGCCATGATGTTAGAGGCCTTCAAGCGCTGCGCCGATTTTCTCGAAGAATACGACGTGCGGATCGCCCTCGACAACCACGGGATTTCCACCAACGACGGCGATTGGCAGTTAAGCCTGATCGAACGGGTTGGCTCGGACCGGCTCGGCGTCAATTTGGATACCATGAACTACCGCTGGTTCGGGCACGAGTTGGACCGAATCGACCATTTCTATGAAATACTGGCTCCGCACGTCTTCCACACCCACATGAAAGACGGAACCGGCTCGCGGCAAAATTACAAGGGGGCGGCATTGGGCGAGGGCGAGATCCACCTCAACCACGCGGTCCAGTGCCTCAAGGCAGCCGGCTACGACGGGGCTTGGACGGCTGAATACGAAGGGCCGGAGACCGAGGGACAGGTGGGATACGAAAAGTGCTACCAGTGGCTGGTGGCGAACGTCTGATCGTCGTTCTACGCGCGATTTTTACGGTCCAAGATTTCGGCCAACTCGCGCGCGGTTTGTGCGGCGTCGCAGAAGAGCACCGTCTCCAAGCCCAGCGCCGCAGCCGCGGCCACGCAGTGCGGATTGTCGTCGATTAGCACGGCTTCTCGCGGCTGACAGTCAATCTGCTCCAGCACATAGCGGAAGGCCGCCGGATCGGGTTTGAGCAGGCCGATTTCCTGTGAGAGAAACACTTGCTCAAAAACATCGAGGGTAGTGCAAACGCGCTGGATACCGCGCCAGAGCAACTCGTTGTTGTTGGACAGCGCGTACAGAGGGTACTCGGTGGCTAGCTGCCGAAGCAGAGGAGCGACGCCCTCGATCTCGTGCAGGGCCAGTCTTTCGAAGGCGCGGCCCAAGGCGGCGTCGGTGGCGCGCAGGCCCGTGCCCTCGCGCAAGGCACCGAGGAAGGCCGCCGCGTCGATTTCGCCGCGTTCAAAGGCCAGAAACTCTGCGCTGTCGCCGAACCATTGCTCCACGCGCCGAAGATGGCTGGGGCCAGTAATCCCGGGCAACAGAGCCAATCCGGGCAGGCCGGCAGTTCTCACTACGGTGTCGCAAAGATCGAAGATCAGGGCGCGGATCACCGGATTTGACTAATCTGCTCAATCTTCTTGTCGAGCCGCTTGGGGGAGATTGGGTGGGCGGTGCCTAGCTCTTGGGCGAAGATCGAGACGCGATATTCTTCCAGCATCCAGCGCAATTCCTCGATTTGGGCCGCGCGCTCGGGCGAATTGGTCTCCCCGTCGAGTTTTTCCAACTGACTCTGGTACACCTCGATCAACTCGGCCTTCTGCGCGTCCTTGCGCGGATCGGTCGCGGCGCGTTCGGCTCGCACTTCGACGGCTTTCAGGTAGCGGATTAAGTGACTGAGACGGTGGAAGGGGACGCGGGCGAGGAAGTCGTCGGGCAGTAGTCGCTCCAAGTCCGCGTCCAGCCCGCGATAGGACTGGCCTGAGAAGAGAATTTCCCGCCTGGCTTCGAGCAAGCTATCGACCGTGGAGATGAAGCGCGGGGCCAAGCCGCGCAGCCGTTGCTTGGCCTCCACCAGCACGGCGTCGAAATCCTCTTGGCGCAGGGGTAGGATTTGCTCGCGGTGGAAGAGATAGCGCTCGAGATGTTCAAATGCTTGGGTGCGCAGTTCCAGTGAACTGCCTTGATAGCGCGCCTTGAACTGCGCCAACTCTTGGAGCTCGCGCTGGAGCCACGCTAGCTCGTCGCGTAACGCCAAGGCGCAGAGGCCCAAGAAACCCTCCCGCGAGCGGGCTTCGGCTTCGGCGCGACTTTTGTAGAGTCGCAGCGCCACACCGCCTTCCTCCCGGTCGAGTCCGGGCCAGCCATAGAGCGGCACCCCGCCCGCTTGGGTCACCTCTATTCGTTCGGGCGGATCGCCGAAATCCCACGTAGTTATCCCGTCTCGTTCCCACTGTCGGGTCGCCTTTTTCCACGCGTCGAGTTCGACTGGGGTGTCGTGCTGTTCAAGGCGTTGGGTCAGTTGCTGCAAATCGCGACCGGCCGCGACGGATTGATCATCGGTCCCTTGGATATCGACGCGCATCTTGAGGTGGTCGGGCAGGTCGGCGGCGTTCCAGTCCGCCGCTTGGATTTGGATATGGTAGTGCCGGCGGATGTGCTCTTGCAGCGACTCCAAAAAGGTGGGATGTGTCGGCTTGAGTGCGGCTGCAATGCTCTGGGCCTTTTCCGGGATCGGCACCAGTTGCTTGCGGATGGACTTGGGCAACGAGCGCAGCAGGACGGTAACTTTCTCTTCGAGCAGGCCCGGCACCAGCCATTCGAGTATTTCAGGATCGACGGCGTGGGCCAGCTTGTAGGGTAATTTGACAGTAATACCGTCCTCGTCTTGCCCCGGGCGATAGGCGTAGCTGAGGGATAGTTCATTGCCGTCGAGGTCGAGTGCGTCTGGGAAGGCTTGCTGGTCGAATTCAGCGCGGGTGGTGCCGAGCAAGTCTTCCTCCTCCATCAGCAGGAAGTCGTCGGCTTTGTCTTTGAGGAATCGGTTGAGGTCGGGCAGAGAGGAAACATCGTCGAGATACCGGGAGTAAAAGCGGGCAGCGGCCTCTTCGACGTGGACATCGGCCAAGCCGCGGGCGCGGGTCTGCCAAGTTTCGATCTTCTGACATAGGCGAATGTTGTGCGCGAGAAACTTGTGCGGAGTATGCACCGTCCCAGGCACCAACGCCTCGCGGATGAAGATTTCGGTGGCCTCGCGGGCATTGATGCGGCTGTACGGGATGCGGCAACTGAGCACTTCGAGGCCGTAGAGGGTCTGCTTTTCCCGCACCAGCACTCGCCCCGAACGCGCGTTGAAGTAGGGTTGGTCGTACGAAGCGCGGCACAGGTGGCTGCCTAGTTCAGCGAGCCACTCGGGCTGGATGCGAGCGACAGTGCGGGCGAACAGGCGCGAGGTCTCGACGATCTCGGCCGCGACCAGCCAGCCGGGGGGGGCGCTCTCGACTGGCTTCTTGCCCTTGTTGGAGCGGAAGAGTCCCGAGCCGGGAAAAATCATCACCTCGCGGTTGCGCGCTGCCTGATAGACATTGCCTTCCTCTTGGCACGCCACACTCGAAAGCAGGCCGGTGAGTACTGCGCGGTGGATCGCGTCGTACCCGGCGGGTTCGCGGTTGAAGCGGAAGCCTTTTATCTCTTTCAGGGTCTCGCGGATTTGCGCGTGGATATCGCGCCACTCGCGCATCCGCATGTAGGAGAGGTAGTGCGCCTTGCAGAATTTGCGCAACTGGTTCTGCGAGGCGCTTTCCACTTTGTCGTGATAGGCGTTCCAGATGTTGAGATAGGCTAGGAAATCGGAATTTTTGTCGTGGAACTGGCGGTGCATTTGGTCGGCCGCATCCTGCTCTTCCAAGGGCCGTTCGCGCGGATCTTGAATGCTGATGGCCGCGGCAATGACGAGCACTTCGGACAGAGCTTGTTCCTCGCGGGCCTGGAGCAGCATCCGCGAGACCGTAGGGTCGATGGGCAGGCGCGCCATATCGCGGCCAAGGGGCGTGAGTGCGCGGTTTTCGTCGAGGGCGTTGAGTTGGCTCAGGAGCTGAAAACCACCGGTGATAGCGGCTTTTGCCGGGGGGTCGATAAAGGGAAAAGCTTCAATGTCCCCTAGTTTGAGGTTAATCATCCGCAGGATGACCTCGGCGAGATTGGCGCGCTGGATCTCGGGCTGGGTGTATTCGGGCCGCGAGAGAAAGTCCTGCTCTGAGTAGAGGCGAATGCACACCCCTTCCGCGACCCGCCCACAGCGACCCTCCCGTTGGCGGGCGCTGCTCTGCGAAATCGGTTCGATCGGCAGGCGCTGGGTGTGCGTGCGAGGGTTGTAGCGCGACAGGCGTGCCAAGCCCGTATCTACGACGTAGCGGATGCGGGGAATGGTCAGCGACGTTTCGGCGATATTGGTGGCCAACACTACGCGGCGGTGGTCCCCCGGGGCGAACACGCGCTGCTGCTCCCCGGCGGTTAGGCGGCCAAACAGCGGCAAAATCTCGACGCCGCGCAGCTTGCGCCCTTCGAGCCGCTCGCGGGTTTCGCGGATATCGCGCTCGGACGGCAGAAAAACCAACAGGTCACCCTCCCGCGACATGCGTAAAATCTCGTCCACCGCGCTGGCGGCCGCATCCAAATACGTGTAGTCGCCGCGGTCCTGCAGGATCTCGTCGAGTGGCCAGTAGCGGACCTCGACCGGGAACATCCGGCCCGAAACCTCGATGACCGGAGCGTCGTCAAAAGCCTTAGAGAAGGTTTCGGTGTCGATGGTAGCCGAGGTGATGACGATCTTGAGATCGGGCCGCTTGCGGCGCAAAAGCCGCAGGTAGCCGAGTAAAAAGTCGATGTTGAGGCTGCGCTCGTGGGCCTCATCGACGATGATGGTGTCGTATTCGAGCAAGTCGGGATCGCCTTGGGTCTCGGCCAGCAAGATGCCGTCGGTCATGACCTTGATGCAGGTCTCGGGCGCGGTCTGATCGCGGAAGCGGATTTTGCAGCCCACATCGCGGCCGTAGGTCACTTTGAGTTCTTCGGCCACGCGCTGAGCGATGGAAAGAGCGGCGACGCGGCGCGGCTGCGTGACGGCAATGCGGCCGGCCTCGCCCCGGCCAGCCTCTAGGCAGATTTTGGGCAATTGCGTACTCTTGCCCGAGCCGGTCTCACCGGCGATGATGACGATGGGATGCGCCTTGATCGCCGCGAGGATTTCGTCCCTGCGATCGCTGATGGGCAGGGCTTTGGGGTAGGTGGGGTTTGGGCGGTTTTTGCGTCGACGTTGGCGCAGACGAGCTGAACTGCGCGCTTGGCCTAAGAGGCGTTCGACTTCTTTCGGATCGAGGCGACCACGACGCCTCAGACGCCGTTCTATGCGCACCCGATCTTGGAGCATGCACTGAGGCAGGAGGGTTTTAAGCGCAGTGATGGGGTGCGATTTGGTAGGCGTTTCGCTCAAAGATTACTTGCCAGCCATTCAGGCGTCCGTGCGCCAGAGGCGCGGTACAGGGCTGGTGGCTTGGTGCTCAGGCAGGTGCCAGTAGGGTTCTTCGGGCGGGATTTCCTGCAAGTGCGGGCAGGTCATGCCGTGGCGGTCCCACACTACTTCGCCGGCGCGTAAGGTCAAGGCGCATTCGAGGCGGTGCCGGGCTTCAATGCAGGCCCAGCCGCAGTCGCGAAAGTAGAAGTTGCCCTCCAAGACGCCCAGCACGGCGATGTCGGCTTCAGAGCCGGGCGTCAAAGTCCCCAACTCGGGCCGGCGGATAGCGCTGGCGGGCGTGACGGTGGAGCGGTAGATCACTTCCTGTAAGGACATGTCCATGGCCAAACATTTGGACATGGTGTCGAGCATGGAGTGGACGTGGCCGTTGATATTGCCCATGTGCAAGTCGGTGCTGATCGAGTCGGGCGGGAAGCCTTCGGCAATGGCCGGCATGGCGGCGCGGTACCAGAAGCTGGCCGCCCCGTGGCCGAGGTCGAAGTGGATACCTCGCTCGCGCGCCTCGCGCATGTAGTCGTACACTGCGCCGTTTTCATCGATGACGGGGAACTGGCGGGCAAAGACGTGGGTGTGGATGTCACCGGGGCGCAGGTGCTTGAGGATGAGGTCGGGATAGGAGCGCTCGGGCGGGCGCGGCCAAAAGTCAACCATCACCGGCATTTTACAGCGCTCGCCGGCCTCGACAGCCGCGTCAACCGAGGCCCAAGGCGGATGCTCGTCGTCAAAGGGTTTGGTGGTCCAATAATGGGCGGTCTTGATACCGACACACACCTCGTCGTGGGCTGCGGCCATCTCGGCCGCCCGCTGCGGATCGAGGTTGGCGACGATTTGTTCGGGAGGGCCCATGCCCGGCGCGGCAATGTTGACATAGGCGAACATGCGGATTTTGGCGTGATTGATCACCGTCTCGCGGAAGTGCTCAAACTCCTCGGCCCCAGCCGTGCCCGTATCGACGCAGGTGGTTACACCCTCTTTGAGGAAGTGGGCGTCGGCGTTGAGGCTGCCCACCAACCCACCCGATTGACGGGCGCGGGTGTGGTACGTATGGACGTGGATGTCGAGCAGGCCCGGTACGACGACGAGGTTGCTCACGTCGATGACGCGATGGGCGTCGGCCGGGGAAATGTCCGCTTCAACGCGGGCGATGCGGCCATCGAGTACGCCGACATCGGCAACGCCGTTGATGTCGTTGACAGGGTCGATTACGTGGCCGCCTTTGAGCAGCATTTCGAGCTTGCGAGGCATGGTTTTTTCGTTTCGGATATTGTAGTGAGAATCAAAAAGTAGGCTGGGGTAAAAGGAGGGTCAAATGAAGTTGTTGACAATGGTCAGATGCTTGGAGTACAATCTATAGCCTCATATATTCAATACTAAATGCGATATCTTATCTACACACTACTAATTTTGGCGGCCGGCAGTGCCCAAGCCCAGACCGTCTATCGCGTCCATCTCAAGCTAGAGGGCATGATCGATCCGGGCGTGGCGGCCTTTGTCGAGCGCGTGATCGCCGAGGCCGACGAGACCGAGGCCGACGCGATCGTCTTTGAGATCGACACCTTTGGCGGCCGCGTCGATGCGGCCACTGTGATCCGCGACGCCATCCTCGACGCCGAAACTCTGACCATCGCCTTTATTAATAAACGGGCGATTTCGGCCGGGGCACTCATCTCGCTGGCTTGCGACAAGATCGTCATGACGCAGGCATCAACCATGGGCGCGACCACCCCAGTCGATGCCACGGGTACCAAAGCCAGCGACAAAATAACTTCCTATATGCGCGCTGAGATGCGCGCCACGGCTGAGCGCACCGGCCGCGACGTCAAGATCGCCGAGGCCATGGTCGATGAGCGCGTCGATGTGCCAGGCCTGAGCGCCGAAGCGGGCCGGCCAGCCACCCTAACCACCGAGCAGGCGCTCAACTACCAAATGGCCGACGAGACGGCCGAGACGCTGATCGAACTGTTGCGCATCTACGATCTAGGCGAGGCCGAAATCGTCGAAGTCGAGCTCAACTGGACCGAGCACATCTTGCGCATGTTGACCCACCCGGTCGTCACTTCGATTTTGCTGGCGGTGGCCATGTTTGGCTTGATTGCCGAAGTGCGCACCCCTGGTTGGGGCTTGGGCGGCACGCTGGCGCTAGTGGCGCTGGGGCTTTTCTTCGGTAGCCACTTGATCGTGCATCTGGCCGAGTGGCAGGAGCTGGCGCTCTTTGCTGTCGGCATAGCGCTTTTGGTCGTCGAGCTAGTGGCCATTCCGGGTTTTGGCATTGTGGGCATGTTGGGTATCGCGGCGATGATTGCCAGCGTGGTGATTACCCAATTGGGTGATTTTCAATTGTGGAGTTTCGAGGAAATCGTCTCGGTGATAGGGCGTCTCGCTGGCTCGATGATCGGCGCGTTTGCACTCTCGCTCATCGTGTTGCGCTCCCTACCCAAGTTCGCCGCCTTCAATCGCCTCGTGCTCCACAACGAAATCAAGGCCGCCGATGGGTACACTTCCTCCTCGCGCAAGACCGACGAGGACCTGTTGGGCAAGGAGGGGGTCACGGTCAGCTACCTGCGGCCCTCAGGTATAGCCCTGTTTGAGGGCCAGCGGCTCACCGTGATCGCCGAGGGCGAATTCATCGAGGCGCAGCGGCCCATTAAAGTCGTCGAAGCTTGCGGCAGTCGAGTGGTGGTGAAGCCACTATGAGCTTTCTGGGGGGGGAGGTGTTGGAATGGGTTTATTCGCTGGCCTTGCTATTGCTCGGCTTTGCGCTGGTGCTGTTGGAAATTTTCGTAATTCCGGGGATCAATATCTTCGGCGTCGTTGGTTTGCTGACCGCGGTCGCTGGCATTGGCTATGCCTATGTAAATATGGGCGGCTTGGCGGCTGGCGTCGTGGCGGGCGTGGGGCTGGCGGGGATCGCCATCTTGGTGAGACTGATGCTCAAGGTCCGCGCTTGGAACCGCTTGGTGCTCAACGAGGACATGACGCGCAAAGCCGGCTACGATTCGGTCAAGCCCGGCCGCGAGGATTTGCTCGGGCAGACTGGCGAGGTGCTGACGACGCTGAGACCAGCGGGGCGGGCGCAGTTCGGCGAACGAGTAGTCGACGTAGTCAGCGAAGGTGGCTATATTGAGCGTGGTGAACAGATCGAGGTATTGAAAGTGGCTGGCAACAGAGTAGTTGTGCAGTTAGTCCCTTCCAAGCGTTAGCTCACTCCCTTCAAGGAGCCTATAATGGAAGTCCTGTTTTTGGTCTTGATACTTTTTGGTATCATCATCTTTTTGTCGCTCTTTACGTATTTCGTCCCGATTGGCCTGTGGATCACGGCTTATTTCGCTGGGGTCAAGGTGGCGATCTTCAGAGACTTGGTGGGTATGCGGCTGCGCAAGGTACCGCCCCGTCAGATCGTCGGCCCCAAAATTAGCGCGACCAAAGCTGGTCTCGACGTGGGCTTGGATCGCATGGAAGCTCACTTTCTGGCCGGCGGCAATGTCAACCTAGTGATCCTAGCGCTGATCTCGGCCGACAAGGCCAATATTGATCTGAGCTTTGAGCGGGCTACTGCGATCGACTTGGCCGGTCGCGACGTGCTCGAAGCGGTCAAGTTGAGCGTCAATCCCAAAGTGATCAACACGCCCTTGGTCGCGGCGGTCGCCAAAGACGGCATCCAAGTCAAGGCCCTGTGCCGGGTGACGGTGCGCGCCAATATCGACCGGCTAGTTGGCGGTGCCGGTGAGGAGACGATCATCGCGCGCGTCGGCGAGGGCATAGTTACCACCATCGGCTCGTCGGGGACGCACAAAGAGGTGCTGGAGAATCCCGATCTCATTTCGAGGACGGTGCTGGAAAAGGGGCTGGATTCGGGTACGGCTTTCGAAATCCTCTCCATCGATATCGCCGATGTTGACGTAGGCGAAAACATCGGTGCCAAGTTGCAGACCGATCAGGCGGATGCCGATCTCAAAATCGCCCAAGCCAAGGCCGAGGAACGCCGGGCCATGGCCCAGGCGCGCGAACAGGAGATGACCGCCCAAGTAGTGGAAATGGAGTCGCGAGTCAAGGAAGCCGAAGCCGAAGTGCCGCGCGCAATGGCCGAGGCCTTCCGCGCGGGCAACTTGGGCATTATGGATTACTACCGCATGCGCAACATCCAAGCTGACACGGAGATGCGCGACTCGATTTCCGAAGGCGGCGAGGACCGCGAGAACAACTAATCCATGGAACTCCTACTCTTTGCCCTCGCCATACTGTTCGCCGTGTTTTCGGCGCTGATGGAGCGTCGCAAGCGCCGCAAACAGGTTGAAGAGGCACAACAACAGCGCGCCGAGATCGAACAGCAGCACGCCGAGGTCAATCCGGCCACGCCCGTTGTCGCCGAGGAGAAGAAGGAAGAAGAGCCGTCCTTTGGGTGGCCTTTTGACGGCGATCCTTTTGAGGAGTCGGTTCCCGCCGAGGTCGATCCAGCCGAGGTCGATCCAGCCGAGGCCGAGCGAGAGGCACTAGAAGCCGAACGGCAGGCTCTAGAGGCCGAGCGGCGCACTGTGGCGGCCGAGCAGCAGGCCATGGCGCGGCTGACGGAGACCAAGCCCCAGGACGCAGGCGAGGAGCGGCGACCTCGGCGCACCCAGCACCGTTGGTTTCTCACCCCTCAGACGGCACGCGACGCGATCGTCTATATGGAAATCCTCGGCAAGCCGAAAGGCGAACGAGAGGAGTGGTAAATGGTACAGCCGGAGTGGCGGAACTGGTAGACGCGCTGGATTCAAAATCCTGTATCCGCAAGGGTGTGTGGGTTCGAGTCCCACCTCCGGCACCATTTTTACTAACCATTGCAAGCTAGCGATGCGGAGCCACTCGCATCGCTAGCTTTATCAGCTCCCTTTGTCTCCTTATGGGCTGCGTAATTTTGCCTTCTTTCTCTCCTCTCCCGTCCGTCGCAAGCTCAATTAACTTCTCCCCATCTTTCGCACTCCCCCAAGTTCCGAAAGGAGATAACCGCTGTGACATCTCCAGAAATAAAGCGCCTTTTCGACATCGTCTCGGTACTCGTGCTGCTGATTGTAGTTCCAGCTTACATCTTCTGCCGCTTGGGACTCATTCTGCTGATTGCAGTTCCGACAGCTTACATCTTCTGCCGCCTGAGGTCGCACGCTGACTAACGTGATTCTCTTTAAATTTCGCGGCTATCGCACCAGTCGCTCGTCAAGCAAGTACGGTTCGACCGCCGCAATTTCCACACCTTTCATCTCTAAATGCGCTGGATTGATCAGCACATTGTAGTCGCCTTTAACTACTGCTGAGGGTACGCGCAGCAACAACGACCGCCTCTCCTCAATCCAACGGGTGCCGATCTCCTCTAGCTCGACAGGGGCCGGATGTTGCCGCCAGTTGTTTGGCAACATCTCCTCAGTAATAGTCTCTGCTGACACATAATCGGGCACTGCAATAGTCGCGATACTCAGATTTTTCGGTACCCGCGCCAACGGCACATGTACTAGGTATTCCACCGTGGCCAATGCCCGACTAGGCGAGGTGTAAAGCAAACCCACCCCGACGCGATTCCACCGACCGCCGTTGGCGCGGGCACCGGCCCCCGATAAATCGTTTATGTAGCGGGTCTTGGCGATGCGGAAAAGCCGCATCAGGCAAATACCCCGTGCTCTATCCGACCCAACTCATCCAAGATGATATCTGCGCCGAAACGCGAGTTGAGCAATTCAAGCGGCACTTTGTTGCCCAATGCCGCGCAGGGTTGTTTGAGCCAATCCAGGAAATGATCGCGGTCCTCAAAGACAGCTACCCCTCTGGCAGCGACGCTAGCGATCTGGAGAACCTGCTCGGAGACATCCCGACTGAATGGTTTGGCGTCACCGTGTCGCTGCACCGTACGTTCGCTAATGGGCAGCAGGCGAATGAGTTGTCCCAGCGATATAGCGAGGTATTCCGCTAGTTTTATCAACTCCGACCGCGCAATGCCTCGATTGCTCATTTCAATTAGATCGAAGCCATTGTGCAGCCTATGGCGCACCCCGAGAATCTGCGCCGTTTCCCCTAAAGGAGCTGTCGTGGCAGTGGTCATGGCATAGCTCGCTTTCTTTGTATAGCGACGTCTGTCTTATAAAATACGACAAAATACGCCCACATTGTCAAGCTTGCCATCGGCGCGAATGCGTATCTACTTATAGAAGCCCTTTGCGAGAGGACGAGCCCGTGCAAACACTAAAAGGCCAAACCCGCACTGCACCGCCGCTATGGGCAGTCTTGCAGCGGCGACTGATCGACGCGATCGACGAGGCGGCACCAATTTTTCTCGAAAAGTACACCCGCCCCGGCGGCAGCCTGATATGGATGGAAGAATATCCCGGCGACGGAGTCTGGGCCGATGACTTGTACGAGGCATTCTTCAACTGGCCTCACTACTATGCCCTAGGCGGCAGCGAGTACACGGGCGTCAAGGCCCTAGAGGAGTGGAACGCCATCACTCGGCAGTTAGAGCACGACTACGGCCGCGTCACCCGCGAGTTTATCAACGACGACGACTGGTTCCACAACGCCGAAAACTACATCTACTTCTATCACCTAGGGATGGCCGACCCGACCAACGCCGAGACGCGCCGCCGGGCGCAGCGCTTTGCCGGATTGTACTTGAACGACGACCCAGCCGTGCCCAACTACGACCCCGAGCACCGCATCGTGCGCTCGCCCTGCAGCGGCAGCAAGGGGCCGCTCTTCCAGATGCGGCGCGGCGAAATCCACTACGACCTCACCCACGACCACGCCACGCTAGGGCCGAGCTTTGATTTACCCGCCAACTGGTGGGAGGACCCCGCGACCAAACGCCGCGTTGAGGAGCAATTCGACCAAGTGGTCATGCAGGGCGACGTGACCGTCAACTTAGGCGTCGTGGCGCTAGTGGCAACGGCTTTTCTCCACACCGGCGAGGCGCGGTACCGGGCGTGGATCGAGGAATACGCAGGGGCCTGGATAGAGCGCACCGAGGCCAACGGCGGCATCGTCCCGGACAACATCGGGCCCAACGGCATCGTCGGCGAGATGCGCCAAGGGCAGTGGTGGGGCGGGCTGTACGGCTGGACCGGGCGTTATGGACACAACATGATGGCTCACTCGATCACGGCAGCGGTGGAGGCCGCGCTGTTGGTCACGGGCGAGAACCGCTACTTAGACTTGCTCCGCATGCACATGGATGCGCTAGTCGCGCACGGCCGCGAAGAAGGGGGGCGGCTGCTCGTGCCCTACAAGCACACGGATGAGGGTTGGACCGACTTCAACCCCATCAATCCCAATGCGCCGATCCACTTGTGGGCCGCGTCCATGGAGGAACGCGACTGGCAGCGGCTGGAGACCTTGCGCCGAGGTGCCGAAGACGAGTGGCAGCAAGTGGGACAGCGCGGACCGCGTTCGCTCGACGACCGCGCCTGGACCCGCTTTCTCGCCGGCGAGTCCCCGGAGTACCCCGAGCGCATCTTGCAGGCCAACTACCGCGAGGTCTGCGACCGCATCGCCAAGGTCATGGACGACGAACAGGATCTGACCCAACTCGACGTCCACTGGTGGCAACAGGTCAATCCGGTGGTCACCGAAGCCTTGGTGCAGCTAACGACCGGCGCACCGCAGACCATCTACTGGGGTGGGTTGGCACAAGGGCGGGTGCGCTATTTCGACGGCGAGCAGCAGCGGTCGGGTTTGCCTCCGGACGTAGCCGCTTTAGTGACCGGCCTCAGCGGCGACAGTGCCGAACTGACGTTGGTCAACCTGAGCACCAGCCGCACCCGGCAGGTTATAGTCGGCGCTGGCAGCTTTGGCGAGCACTGCTTTGGCCGGGTGCGAGCCGGCGACGAGGGTCTCGACGTGGATGGTACTTATTTCCAAGTCGAATTGGCACCGGCCAGCCAAGTCGAATTGTCGCTCGCCATGCGGCGTTACAGCCAGCAGCCCAGCTTTCGCCTGCCTTGGCACGGCGAGCAGATTCCATATCGCTAACAAAATCAGGAGACCGGGCAATGGACCAAGCCGACCGCGATTTCTTTGCCGCAAACGGCTATCTCAACTTAGGGCAGGTGCTCGACAGCGACGACGTGCAATACTTCCGCGCCATGTTCGATGGGGATATGGAAAAGTATCCCTATTTCTGGCACCGCTACGGCCACCACCAGCACGCCAACTACGAGGCGTTGATCACCTCGCCGCAATTCGACGAACTGATCCGCCACCCGAAGATATACCCGACAATTGAGGCGCTGATGGGCGGGCCGCTCTGCTTTGGCGAGATCGGGCTGCGGATGATGCGGGCCTACGATGGCCCGTTGCACCAAGGTTGGCACCGCGACCGGCCGCATTGGGACGAGCATCCGTTCCGCATGGACTACATCCAGCTCATGGTCTATCTGTCCGATGTGGACGAGGGAACGCATTGTTTCTCGCTGTCCCCGGAAGCAATAAGCCAGCCAGTGCTCGAAGATAAGGAAGAGCAACTCAAGCGGGGCGGCGAGTACCACTTACACGGCCCAGCGGGAACCTGCGCGTTGTTTAACGTGGCCGTACTGCACACGGCGACGACGCGGCCCACGCAGGCCGAGCGACGGACGGTGCAGATTTACTACGGGCATCGCAACCGGGCACCGCTGGCGAACGATTCGAGTATTCCGGCGGCGTTTTGGCGGGATAGCAAAGATGCAGAGACGAGAGCTTTTTACGGCGTTTTGAACGAGCGCACCAAGGTGTATTTGACGGCGTTTCCCGGAGCTTGACCTATTCCCTCCCCTTAGGGCGGGGAGATGGCGAAATAGATTATTTTGCACACACCCCTGTTGGACATCGCACCCACTGATCTGGTGGACATTGCAGTCGTCGCGTTGCTGCTTTGGGGTCTAGTGGTTTGGACCCGCCGAGCGCGAATGGCCCTGCTCGGTTTGGCTTTTTTGGGCGTCTTCTACCACCTGATAGCGCAGCAATTCAAGTTGCAGCTAACAACTTGGATCCTCCAAGGCTTTTTCGCGGCGCTAGTGGTGGTGTTAGTGGTGGTGTTCCAGGATGATTTGCGCCGGCTCTTTGAGCAGATCGCCACGCTCAGTCTGCGCCGCAAGGCTCCGCGCCCAGATCCCTCCTGTTTGGGAACGCTGACTAGGGGATTGTACCAGTTAGCCGCAAAAAGATGCGGGGCCTTGGTAGTCCTACCGGGACGCGAATCGATAGAGCGGCATTTTTTGCAGCATGGGGTCCCTTTGGACGCGGAGATCAGCGAAGAACTTCTCGACAGCCTTTTCGACCCCGGTTCGGCTGGGCACGACGGCGCACTAGTGATGCAGAATAACAGGGTCAAGGAGTTTGGGGTGCATTTGCCGCTTTCCGAGAATAGGGACGAACTGAAGGGAGGCGGTACGCGGCACGCTGCTGCGCTGGGCCTAGCCGAACGCAGCGATGCTCTGTGTCTGGTGGTCTCAGAGGAGCGCGGTACCATCGGAATTGCCGCGCGGGGGGAACTTGAGATTATGGGCGATCGTACCGCACCTATCAGACCAGGAGACTTGACGGACAAAATCCAAGAGCACTTGCGGCAGACAGGGACCGAGGTGAAGGAGCGCCGAATCGAGTGGCGTTTGGTGGGGCGGCGCTTGGTGGAAGGTCTTTTGTCCTTTGCCTTGGCCTTGGGTGCGTGGCTGGTCTTCGTGCCGGTCGAGAAGGCGGTCCTCCAAGTGCGCGTAGACGTGGAGAAAGTGCCCGAAGGATATGCGCTAATGGACATCGATCCCGAAGTAGTAGAGATCGCAGTGGCCGGACCGCGGCGGGCCATGTTGTTGGCGAGCGCTGCGGATTTCCAAATCGTCATTGATGCCGATCTCGTCAGGTTGCAGCGGAGGACCTTTGAGGTGTCCGCCCAGTCCGTGCGCCATGCGACCGGGTTGGAGATCAAAAGCATCAAGCCAGAGAAGGTGAAACTAACCGTGCAGAAAACGCGAGGAGGAGCGCGATGAAAATCGCTGTGAGAGGTACGGCATGGAACTGAGCGAGCAACAGATCGCGTTTTTTAAGCAACAGGGGTATTTAATTCTGGAAAACTTCATCGCGCCGGAGCAGCTGGCCGCTTGGCGCGGGCAGTTCTGGAATCACGCAGGGGCCGATCCCCAAGACCCGGCGAGTTGGCCCGCTAGCTATGTGATCGACGGGTTTGCGGTTGAACCGGCCTTTGGGCAGCTTCCGCAGATGCGGGAAGTGGTCGAGGCAATGGGCGGCGGGCAGTTTAGCGGCGGCGGCGGGTCCATGCTGGTGCAGTGGCCGCGCTCGGGGGAAGCGTGGGACTGGCCGGCCCAAGGGCATATCGACGGCTACGGGCCGGGGGGCTGGAGTGGCGGTTTTATGCTGGGGGCCACCGCCTATCTCGACGATGTGGAGGAAAACGGCGGGGCCTTTATTTACTGGCCGCAGAGCCATCTGCCGACCCACGCGTACTTCCGCGAGCATCCCGCCCATATCGACGGCAGTTTCCGCGACCGCAACGATTGGGAGCCGCGCCAATGGGGGTTGTTTTCAGACCGCTCGCCCCACGGGCCAGAGCAATTTGTGGCGCGAGCCGGGGACGTGATTTTCTGGCACTGCTTTCTGTGCCACACCGGCTCGGTCAACATCCGTTCCAAGCCGCGGCTGGGGCTTTTCGCCCGCTGGCACTACGCCGAGCGCGAGACTATGCGCTATGACGTGCCGGAGGACCTGTGGAAGTATTGGACGATATAGAAGCCCTGCTGTAGAGCCGCTCGGCCACCCGTGAAATTTGCCCGTTTCGGCAAAATCGTCTAATTTTTGTAACACTTTATCCGTCTCCATTCACCTTTCACCCTCGGGAGTTACAATGGCCAAGTCGATGTTTTCTCGGGAAGTCGCCCTCAAGCTGGAAGGCGAAATCAACGCTTTTCAAGCCTGTCGCAGCCTGTCGCAACGCGCACGAGACATTAACATAGAGCGCAAAATGAGAGAAACCGGAGGCGAATTTTCCGAGGAAGATCAGCCCAATTCGTCGGCCAGTGCCATGCTGGATTTCGCCGAGGGGCGCATCGTCTTCGTACCGGAAGAGGATGGGGACTCCGACGAGGTCTGAATCGCCCGCGCCCGTCGCTAGCGACAGCCTATCTACCTCGTGGGCCTGCCTTCGCTGCCGTCTCCAAACAACAAGCTAACACATAGCCGTCGCGCGCTGTCGGTCGCGTACCTGTGCTGACTGAGAGGGGACGGGGTCGCCTGCTCGGCGAGTTCTGCGTGTTCTGCCCTCGGTGCATAGTGCTTTCACCCTCTGCCACAGCGCAAAAAAGGCGCTCCCACCAAAACGCCCTGTAAAGGAGGCGTCATGGGCCTCGAAAAAAACTGCTGTCCCCGCCGCCGCTGGGGCAAGACCGAGCTTTCCATACCAGTAATTCCATTCGGGACTCAGGGCTTTGGCGGCCACTTCGGGCCAGTTGACGACGAAGAGGCCGTGGCCCTGATGCGCCGGGCCGTCGATTTGGGCGTCAATCACTTCGACTGCGCCCGTTGCTACGGCGACTCGCTGCGCAAGTTAGGTCGCGCGATCAAGGAAGGCGTCATCGCCCGCCGCGAGATCATCATCAGCGGGCGCGTATGCTGCCACAGCGCGGCTGCATGGGGCGGCTATGGCGAGGGACGACCCGACTACTCGGCTACGCGAGTCTTGGCCGACGCCGAAGACCAGCTAGCAATTTTGGGGATCGAGAAATTCGACGTGCTCTTCCTCCACGATCCGCCCGAGATCGAACCGACCCTTGAGGCGGGCGGTGCGCTCGAAGGGCTGGAACAGGTGCGCCAGCAGGGTGCCGTGGATTTCATCGGCTATGGCATGAACCCCCACGACTTTCACCTCGCGCACATTGCGTCGGGCCGCACTGACGCGCTGCTGTGCTTCAGCGACTACAATTTGCTCCGGCAGAGCGCGACCGACGCCATCCTGCCAGCGGCCGCGGCTGCTGACCTCGGAGTACTCAACGGCTGGTCGATTATGCGCGGCTGGCTGACGGGCGTGCCCGTAGAGCGCTTTATACCGCGCGACAAATGGGGCGAAGATCAGCACCGGGCCGAGGCCATGCGCTTGTGGTGCAGCGAGCAGGGCATCGACATGCTCGCGCTGACGTTGCAATTTTGCTTGCGCGAGGAACGGATCCACGGCAACCCAATCGGCTCGCTGAACATCGAACAGCTAGAAAAAAACGTCGCGGCCGCCATGGCGGTCGTCTCCGACGAAACAATCGCCGCTTTTGTCGCAGCGGGACTCTAGATTTGACGCCCTTTGGGGGTGTTCCGTACTTTCCGCCCGCCGAACCCTATAACTCGATTACCATCAAAGGAGAGGCATGAGCGCTGCTGAAGAGTACTACGCGCAGACGATGGAGCTGTTGCAACGTCTGCGCGATACGCAAATGGACGCTATAGACCGGGCCGCGGCGATTTGCACCGAGAGCATTGCCAACGGCGGGTTGGTCTTTCTCTTTGGCGCTGGGCACTCGCGGATGATGTGCGAGGAGATGACGCCGCGCCAAGGATGCTTCGTGGGCTTTTTTGCGTTGGTCGAGCTCGCGGTATCGACCCATGCGTCGATCGTCGGCACCAATGGGTTGCGCGGGCCGCTCTTTTTGGAGAAGTACGAAGGCTACGCCGAGGAGATTCTCCAAGGATTCGAGTTCGGGCCGCACGATGCCTTTATCTTGATTTCAACCAGCGGCATTCGGCCCCTGATCGTCGAGATGGCCATGGGCGCTAAGGCGCGGGGTTTACCCGTGATCGCCATGCTGTCGAAGCCACACGGCGACCAGTCGCCGCCGGCGCACTCGTCGGGCCAAAAGCTGATGGATGTGGCCGATGTCGTCCTCGACAACCAATGTCCGCCGGGGGACTGCGTGATCGAGCTAGAGGGGTTGGAGTGGCGGACTGGGCCAGTATCGACGGTGACCGGCGCGATGATGATGAATATGCTGCGCTGCGAAGTGGCCGAGCGGTTGTTGGCGCGGGGGATCAAGCCAGAGCTATTGCCGAGCCATCAGTTTGTCGGCAATGTAAGCGCGGAAGAGCAGCTAGAGCGGTTTTACGAGGGCTACCGCAAGAGCCTCAAGCATTTGTACGAGTAGTAGGGGCGACCCTTAGGGTCGCCCGCACCCCGTTCCTATTGACCCGACTCCAATCCACTAACCACTAAACCGTGGGCACTCTCGACAACAAGGTTTGTCTGATTACCGGCTCTACCGGCATCGCCGAGGCCACGGCTCTGCACGCAGCCGAGGAGGGGGCCAGCCTATTCGTTACTTCGCGGACGGAAGCAAACTGTCGGGCGTTGGCCGAGAAGCTGGGAAAGCAAGGGGCGCATCGGGCGGCCGACCTGACGCAGCACGAACAAGTCGCCGAGACCGTGCGGGCCTGCGTGGAGCAGTGGGGGCGGATCGACGGGTTGTTCAATGTAGCGGGGATCAGCGGGCGGCGCTTTGGCGATGGGCCGCTGCACGAGTGTACAGAGGAAGGGTGGGACGCGACATTGGACGCCAACGCGAAAAGCATGTTTTTGGTCTGCCGCGCCGTGCTGCAACAGATGTTGACCCAAGAACTGCGCGAGGACGGCGCGGGGGGGGCGATTCTCAACATGGCCAGTGTGTTGGCCTTTGCGCCGGAGCGGAGGTTTTTTGCCTCGCACGCCTATGCGGCCAGCAAGGGGGCGATTGTGTCGCTGAGCAAGGCCATGGCCAGCTACTACGCGCCGCACGGGATTCGGGTCAATGCCATTGCGCCAGCACTGGTGGAGACGCCCATGAGCCAGCGGGCCGGAGAAAATGCAGAGATTATGGCGTTTATGCGCGACAAGCAGCCGCTCGGGGCGATGATGAGCGCGGCGGATGTGGCGGGGATGGCGGTCTTTTTATTGGGGGACCGAGCGCGGGCGATTACCGGAACGGTGGTGACCGTGGATGCAGGTTGGTGCGTGAGCTAACCAAGGAGGACGCATGAAGGAATACGTGATTGGCTTTGACGTGGGCGGCACCCGAGCCAAAAGCGGCGCGGTAACGCGGGGCGGGCGGATGCTGGCACCGGGCATCAACCCGTCGGGTTTTGCGCTGGGCATGGGCAATTTGCTCAAGACGCTCAAGGATGAAGTCGCGCGGATTTCCCAAAAGCTGGGCGGCAAGCCGCAGGCCATTGGCTTGGGCTTTCCCGGGGCCGTGGATCCCGAGGTCGGCGTGGTGTACATGCCGGGGAAGATCAAGGGACTGGAAGGCTATCCCATTGTCAAACGGCTGGCCAAGGCCACGGGGATCCCGGTCGTCGCCGACAACGACGGTCGCGTCTCCATCTACGCCGAGCGGCACTACGGCCTAGCCCAAGATTTGGACTGGGCGGTGACGATCACTATCGGCACGGGCGTCGGCTCTGGGGTCTTGCTCGACGGCAAGATTCTGCGCGATCCGCATCTGCAATTTGGGACGCAGATGAGCCACATCGTCATGCAGGCTCTGGGTGGGCGGCTGTGTCTGACCAACGCGCGGGGCACGGCCGAGATGATGTGTTCGGCCACGGCGCTGACACAGCAGGTGCGGGACGGGCTGGCGCGCGGCATTCCCTCGGTTTTGAGCGACCAGTACTTCAAGGATCCCAACGCGATCGATTTCAAAGCCATAATCCGCGGCGTGAAGCGCCAAGACCGGCTCTGCGTTGACGAGTTGGAGCACTGGACCCGCAACTTGGGCTGGCTGCTGGTGAGCGCGGTACACGTGTACGCTCCCCAGCGCATCATCCTCAGCGGCGGGGCGACCAATGCGGCCGAGCACTTTCTCGAACCGCTGCAGAAGCAAGTGAACGAACATTTATTCCGCCATCCAGCGGGCACTGGCGTCCCGGTCGTGCTGTCCAAGCTCCGCGACCACGCTGGCGTTTTAGGGACGGCGGCAATCGCTTGGGAAAAAGTCGATGGAGGCCAACCGTGAAAGAACACCCCTTGCGCACCACCGTTATCGGTTCCTACCCCTTCCCGAGCTGGCTCGAACACGCGGCTGAGCATCTAGCGGCTTTCGGGCCAGACGACATCGCCGAGATGCAGGACGACGCGGTCGTTGCCGCACTCGGCGACCAAGTGCGCGCCGGATTGGACGTAGTCACCGACGGCGAGCAGACTCGATTTGATTTTAACCTCTCCTTTTACGGCTATCTCGAAGGCATCGACCTAGAGTCCGCATCGCCTAGGCGCTTCGGTCCTCCCGCCCACGACCAGCGAGGACGCCACGCAATCACCGGACCACTGCAAGCGCCGCACGGCTTGGGCGCGGTGGAGGAGTTTGCGCGGCTCAAGCGGCTGGCACCAGCAGGGCCGACGCTCAAGGCCAGCGTGCCGGGGCCTTATACATTGAGCGGCCGACTGGTGCCCAACGACCAGTACTCGGACCGCTGGGCCGTGACCGAGGCGCTGCTGCCTATAGTGCGGAGCGAGTTGGAGGCGCTCTGTACGGCGGGTTGCACGGAGCTGACCGTCGATGAGCCGTCGATGAGTTGCTATGCCCACCGCGAGGATCCAGCGCGCTTCGTCGATATCTTCAACCGCACGGTCGAATCCGTCGCGGGCAAGTGCCGGCTCTCGACCCATCTGTGCTTTGGCAACTTCAAGGGCCGCGCCGTGGGGCTGCGCCGCTACGCGCCCATGTTTCCGGCCTTCTTGGACATGCAGGTCGATGAGATGCACGTCGAAATGGCCAGCCGCGAGTTCGCCGAGTTGGAGATCATCGGCCAGATCGCCGCGAAGATGGATGTGGCCGTGGGAATCGTCGATGTGAAGAGCTACTATATTGAAACCGTAGAGGATATCGCGGCGCGGGTGGAAGCGTGCTTGGAGTACGCCCCGGCCGACAAGCTCTCCTTTGCGCCCGATTGCGGGCTGAGCCAAACGGCGCGGTGGGCGGCAAAGCAGAAGCTGGCGAACATGGTGGCTGGAGTGCGCGCCGTGCGGGAGAAGCTGTGAGAGGATTGCCAACGCGGAGGGAAAAATGAGCTATAAACCAATGGCCGACCAACGACCTGATCGCTACAAAGTCTCCACGGCGGAATACGCCCAGTATCAGCGGCAGGGGTTCCTAGTCGTCGAGCGCTTGGTCGATTTGGACGAAGTTGAAGAACTCACAGCGCACGTCATGGCCATGCTCAAAGGCCAAATCGCCGTGCCCGGCCAAGAGCCTCCGGCCCCGGATGCAACGGATGCAGATTTGGTGCAGCGTTTCACGCGGGTGCATCAACTGCACCGTTGGGACGCCACTTGCGAGCGCTTCTTGTTGCACCCGCGCGTCTTGGACGTTTTGGAGGCGCTCATCGGGCCGGATGTGCTGGCCTTGCAGACCATGCAGTTTTTCAATGCGCCGGGCACGGGCGGACAGGGTTGGCACCAAGATTCCTATTATATCACCACGTACCCGGATACCCTCATCGGCGCTTGGTTGGCCCTAGAGCGGGCCGACGAGGAGAACGGCTGCCTGTGGGTCGCGCCCGGCTCGAACCACGAGCCCATCTATCCAGACGAAGGCCGGGGGCACCTGGTCCACGCCGAGGGAGCCTTTGACGAGATTGAGATCGTAGAAGGGATTAGCCATCTCGACGACGAGGTCAATACATTATCGAGAGTGGCGCGGCGCTACGGAGACGCAGTGCCAGTGGTGGTAGAAGCCGGCGATGTGGTATTCTTCCATCCGCATCTCCTGCACCGCTCCCATCCCAATCAATCGCCCGACCGCTGGCGTCGGGCATTTGTCAGCCATTACTGCAATGCCCGCTCTTGGGTGCCGTGGAACCACGGGGCACCCTATGAGGGACCGACGGCTAATTACAAGCACATTCTGGCGCGAGGCCGGACCCATCTGCCCTTTGCCCTCCCTGAGTTCGGCACGCCGTGCGCGGCGTTGGCAGCCGATGCGAATGGCGCTCCCGAGCGCATGGTGGCGAGTGGCGGCGATATGGAAAAACGGGAGGGGTGAGGGTGATTCACCTACAGATGCACCGGTATAAACGCTGCACTAAAAGAGGACATACCTGATTTGACTAAAGCCACCCAACTCCGGGCAAAAGCCTCATTCTCGAGTGCATTGCAGAGCTTTGTCCAGAGAATGAGTGAGCATGTTAGCGCAGAGGACGGAGAATGGACTGTTAAGGGCTTCATCGACATCTACCGGAATATCTATACCATCAGTCCAGACACAAAAATCATCTCAAAGATCCTCGAAATCCATCTATTTCCCCAGATTCTTAAGTTTGCACAGAAACACGGCTACTCGATCGTACTGGCTGAGAAACAGAATTGGTACCCCGACCTAAGTTTCGTCAGCCAAGAGGATCCAAACCTCAAGTTTGCGGTTGATCTGAAGACGACGTATCGAGACCTTAAATTTCTTGGACACGTCAATGGATTCACGCTCGGTAGTCACGGCTCGTACTTTAAAAATCGAGCATCAAGCAAAAATATCCAGTTTCCATATAGCGACTACTCGGGACACTTTTGTTTCGGCATCATCTACACCCGAGCTGACACCAAGGATATCAACGAGACTGAAGTCATCAATATTCGTGAGCTCAACGAGGACGCAGGATCTCCTCGTCGCCTAGAGCAACGCGCTATAACGACAGTGGAAAATCTCTGCTCCATTGCGTCGGTGATTAAGGATTTTCAATTTTTCGTCTGCGAGAAATGGCAACTAGCCAGTGATCGACAAGGTTCTGGGAATACGGCTAACATTGGATCAATTACTGCTATCGATGATATTTTGCAAGGGAATGGAATCTTTGCGAAGCTGGGAGAGGATTGGTTTGACGAGTACTGGATGAACTACGGCGTTACAAAAATGAAGAAGGGTAGGAAAACAATACCGATCAAGAGGCTGGAAGATTTTATCGCTTTCAAAGGCGGCGACAAGAACATGATTGTCCCCGTAAAAAAGAAGAGAAAGGAAAAGAAAAAGTGAGGCGCGTCGTCACTCCACCGCTAAAAAGCCAAGGGATCAAGACCAAACTGGTGCCATGGATACAGGCCCTCGTGCCCAAGGTCAAGGGACGATGGATAGAGCCATTTTTAGGTACTGGCGTCGTCGCCTTTAACGCGGGATTCAAGCAGGCTCTACTAGGCGATACCAACCCCCATATTATCCGCTTCTATCAGCAGATTCAACAGGGTGCCATCCATCCCTCGCACGTCCGCGCCTATCTCGAAAAAGAAGGGCTGCATCTGCGACAAGCCGGGCGCAACGGATACGACCACTTCACCTACATAAGGGATCGCTTCAATCGGGACCACGATCCACTGGACTTCTTATTTCTCTCCAGAGCTGGATTCAATGGGATGATGCGATTTAACAAGAAAGGCGAATGGAACATCCCCTTCTGCAAAAAGCCGGAGCGCTTCAGCCGCTCCTACATCACCAAAATAGTAAACCAAGTCCGCGACGCAGCCTGCCTAATTCAACAGGGATGGACGTTTGAGACCGCCCCATTCGAGGACGTGATTTCGCAGGCGACTGGTGATGACCTCATCTACTGCGATCCGCCCTACACCGGTCGGTACGTCGATTACTACAACGGCTGGACGGAGGCTGACGAAGCACGTCTATATCAACTGCTTTCGGCGACTCCGGCACGGTTTATTCTCTCTACGTGGCATCACAACGACTACCGAAAAAACGAAATGCTAGAGCGCCATTGGAACCGATTCAATGTCGTAACCCGCGATCACTTTTACCATTCCGGCGGCAAGATAGAAAACAGGCGTTCGGTTGTCGAAGCATTGGTCTTCAACTTTTCAGCCCACATCGAACAGCACAATCATGGCGTGATACCCAAGCCAGAACAGCTAATGCTACTTGAAGAGCGGGCTGAGTACGTCGCTCAGCAATTGGGGCGAGGGTACGAGTAGCGTCAAAAAGAGAAAGCCAAAGTCTCAATGCCCACCCTTGGATGCCATGGAACCACGGGATGTCTATGAGAGACCGTGCTGAGGCAATCCACCGACGGATCCGCGCAACTGACGGCGATTCCGGAGTAGCCAACACTACCTTACCTTGGGGGCCTTATGACCGTATCCAAATGGCAAGAAGTATCCGAGCCGCTACAGGCCGAACACGACGATGTGGTGATCGGCGCTGGCATTGTCGGCTCGTACGCGGCCACTCTGCTGCACCAGCGAGGCCGCGACGTCGCCCTAGTCGACGCCCGCTTTGTGGCCTCCGGTGCCTCGGGCCGCAACGCCGGCTTTGTGCTGACCTCACAGCGAGAGACGTACCCCGCCCTCATCGCCCAAGTGGGCCGCCCGACCGCCCGCGAAATCTTCGACATGGTGCGCGACAACGTCGCCCGCATGCGCACCTTGGCCAAGCAGTACGAGGTTCCCTGGGAAGAGGGTGCCATCCACCTCGCCGAAACCCAAGCCGACGCTCGCGAGCTGGAAGAGTGGGCTCGCGCCTTTGCCGACGACGGCATTGAGGTCGAGTTTGCCCACAGCGATCCCTACGGCGCTGGGTACGCGGCATCGCTACAGGTGGAAGGCGATTTCATGGTGCAGCCAGCGCGCCTCACCGAGGCCATTGCCACTGCCTCCGGGGCCACCTTTTACGACCACAACGAGGTCTACTGCATCGAACCAGAGGGCCAAGGTCTAGTAGTGCGCGGGCGTCGCGCCCATATCCGCTGCCGCAAGGTGTACATCGCCACCAATGGGTACGGCTGCGATATGCACCCGCATTTGCGCCGCATCGTGCGCCCGGTGCGCGGCCAGATCCTCATCACTACCCCGGTGGAACCTCTGATTCAAGTCGCCGGCATCACTGACTACGATTACTTCCGTCAGCTTGAAGATGGGCGTTTGATGATCGGCGGTGCCCGGGCTTTTTTTGAGGAGCAGGAGTACACCGCCGAGGACGCCGTCACCCCAAACCTGCTGCAGCACCTCGAGGCCTATTTGCGCCACTGGTTCCCAGGCATCTCCTTTGAAGTCGAGCGCTACTGGGCTGGCATCCACGGCTTCACCCCGGATCGCCGGGCAGCCGTCGGCGCGCTCCCGGACCTGCCCGACGCGGTCTTTGCCCTCGGTTTCAGCGGCTACGGCAACTCCATTGGCCTGCTGGCCGCCGAGCGCATGGTGGAACTGGCCTTAGACGGACGCGACCCTGGGCCGCTCTCAGCAGCGCGCTTCTAAAAATTCACAACCCGCGATTGTATCTGCCAACTTCGATTGGTTTTAGCGCCTAGGGCGTATGATCCGTATCAATAGGCGCTTCGTCTTTGTCTAAGAAGCGCTCGGTGGTATTGTGGGTCGCCGGGTTGGTGCGGAAATCGGCAATCCAAGGCTGGCGAAAATAAGCCTGCTTTTCGCGCGGCAGGCTGTGCAGCACCACCGGGGGGATCTTCAGCCGGTGCCAGTGGGTGGCCAAATGCGAATAGGCGTTTAATATGGTGACGCGCGGGGTGTCGCGGTGCCACACCGGTCCGGCGTGGCACAAGTTCTCGGTAAAAAAAACCGCGCTGCCGGCCGGACAGGCGTACGTGGTGAGGAAGGGGCTGCGCTTGCCCTCTTCCAGCGACAGATGGTCTTCGTGGATGGGGAATTCCGACTTGTGGCTGCCGATTAAGAAATGGGTACTCTGATCTTCTAGCGCGATATCGGTCAATTCAAAAATAACCCGTACCATACCGGCGTGGATGCGCCCGTTTTTCACCCGATAGCCAAAAATGGGATCGGCTTGACCGGGGCCGCCCCCGTGTAGCCCGCCGTGCTCCTCGCCCTTTTTGCGCCACACGCAGCTACAGCCTTCCAATCTTATATCAGGCCCAATCACTTCCCGAATCACATCGACCACTTGGGGATGGTCAATCAGTACGCTGGCCGGGCCGCCGGGCACATCGCGGTGTTCGGGCGGCAGCGATTTGGGGTCGTGCTTGATGCGGTCAATCTGATCGACGATGGCGGCGACTTCGTCGGGCTCCAAGATAGCGGGGCGCACCAAAAAGCCGGTGAGGTCAAAGCGGAAGCGTTCTTCTTCGGTCATGGCCATGGGATATCTCCAAGGAAGCGTTTTTCTGGTGGATTTAGAAAAGAACCGGTCTTTTGGGGGACAACCGGCCTCAGTTGACCCTCTGCATGAGGCGTTGGGTGATGGAGCCTTCCTGGGTCAGGGCGTAGATGATCACGTTGACCGCCATCTGATTGTAGCGCGGGTTGCTACCCCAGCCTACGTTGTCGATGCCGACCATCCGGTCGCGGATGAAGTACCCGTTGACGATGTCCCGCCAGTCAATATGGCCTCCAGTACCGCCTTTCAGCGCGAAAAAGGCTTTGAAAATGGGATGATCCAAGAGCAGCCGTTCTTTCCAGAAATCATACCCCTCCACTAAGCCTCCGTACTTTATCAAGGCTTCGCGATGGTAACCTCCCATAACGAACCCCCCTGACAGCATATAGCGGGCATAGTTTTCCATCTCGCTCTCGTTGAGGGACCCTTGGGGGATGAGAATGGGCAGTTCGAGTAAGCGTTTGTCGTCGTAGGAGATCGTGCCGATAAACTTGGCTTCGAGCCCGGTGTACTCATTGATGACGTCGCACAAGGCCTCGATTGAGAGCAGATTCAAATTGTTGTAGCCATCCAGTTGATCGGTAACGCCGCGAGCCGAAATCACATGGGCTATTTTGATGAAACCCTTGATCGCCTGGGGATCGCCGGCGTCTTGGATGACCATGGCCCGATAGCGGCCAGTGTCCATGCTGTTGACATCGAGCATCTCCAAGGCCATGTCGATTTTGTGCTCTGGCATCCGCGTACTGGTCACCGAGGTAGAGACGAGCTTGGGCTCGAGTGCAAGGCTGTTCGTAGCGTTATCGGTAATCGACTTGAACAAGCTAATGCCCGAGTTGCCGACGTGGCTGGAAACCAACGAGCGGACATTGAAGTTGGTTGTGGCCTGCACTTGATCTAGGCGGGCGGCGGCCAAGTGGACTTGGCGGCGGGCTAGCTGGCGCTTGGGCTTGGGGATCTTGCGCAGTTCTAAGGGCTTGGTCAAGCGGGGTTCGCGCTTGATAAATTTGGTACTGAGGGGCCGAGGGGCTTTGATCTCGACTTGTCGAAAAGGGTTGAGGGCAACGAAGACCAACATGAGGCCGACGGCTAGCGCCAAGGACAGGAGCAGGCCACGGCGCAGGCGACGGACCAATTCGGCGAGATCGAAATCAGAAGCGGGAGAATTAAAGCGGGAAGAACTCATCGCACCCTCCAGAGAGGAGGTTGAAGAGATCAGCCGACGAATCGGTGCTCAAGATACCCCAATCCACCGTTACAATCAAGCACGGCTCACCCTTTAATCCACTCGCAACGGATATACCCAACAGGTACTGCCACCCAGTTCGTAGGGCGCGCCAAAGGGTTCGAGACGACCGATCTCGTCGATGCGATAGGAGACCAGTCGCGTGGAGCCGTCGCCGCCGCCGTACATGAACTTGCCTTGAGGTTCAATGGCGAAGGGGCGCGGAGTGGCCTCGCCGGGCTGTTGCCCCAGCGAGCGGATCAATCCGGTGTCTGGATCGATGGCGAACATCGCGATGCTGTCGTGGCCTCGGTTGGAGGCGTAGATCGACTTGCCGGAGGGGTGGATGTGGAGTTGGGCGTTGCTATTGGCTTCGCGGCCGGGAAAATCTTCGTCGGGCAGGGTCGATACGGTCTGCACTGCTTGCAGCGTGCCTTGGCTGGTGTCGAAGCGGTACACAGTGACGCTGGAGCCCTGCTCGTTATCGGCGTACACCATGTCGAGATTGGGATGGAATGCTAGGTGGCGCGGCCCTTCGCCCGCTCCACAGGCCAGAATGGGCGTGGCCGGGTTGGAGGTCAGTTTGCCAGTATCGGCGTCAAAGAGGAATTGGTAGATCGAATTGGCTGATTCGACGTGGGGCACAAAGGCGTAGCGGTTGGAAGGATCAGTGGCAATGTAGTGGGCAAAGCGCTCGGTCTCGTAGGTGTCGACGGCCGGACCCTGCAAAGCACCGTCGCCACCGATGGCGTGGACCGTGGCCATGCCGCCGACGTAATAAGCCGCTAACAGAAAGCGACCCGTGTGGTCGGTGGACAAATAACAGGGCATGGCTGTTACCGGCACTTCGCCGATGGCCGTCAAAGCCCCGGTGGCTGGATCGATAGCGTAACTGCCAATGGCGTGGTCGTCGCCGTCTCGCAAGCCGACGTACAGGTACTGGCGTTTGGGATCGGCAGCAACCGCGAAGCCGCTTTTGCTCAAGGTGATCTGGTGTTTGCGTTCGAGTTGGCCCGAATCGGCATCCATGGAAAAGACGAGCAATTGGTTGTCCGTCGAGATTGGCACGTAGAGGTAATAGCTCATGGTGTGGTAGTCCTCGCTTCGTTAGGTTTTCGGTGAATGGCCCTGATAAACTATGCAGCGCTGCCTGTCGGACCAACTTAACGCGCTGGAGGAAGCTATGGCAGAGCGAATAGCCGCGCCCAACTACGGCATTGTGTACAACTGGGACGGTGCGCCGCACGGCTACAGCGAGTATCCCCAATCGCTGGCGCAGTTCCTCGACAAAGTGTACGCGCCGCTAGCCGATACTCAGGTGGGGGCTTTGTGCTGGTGCGTGGGCGTCCACGAAGTGCCTTGGCCGTCGCAGCAATTGGATATGGTCGGCGCATCGACCGAGCGGCGCTACGATTCAGTGCAGACCATGCGCCACACCGAAAACATCCGCGCCTTTTTCGAGCGGGGGGACGATCTGTACGGAGCGCTGGTGCAGCGCGGGCGCGAACTCGGCATGGCGGTGCTGCCGTCGCTGCGCATGAACGACAACCACTTCTGGGATTTGCGCCCGAGCGATCTGGGCAGCTTGCAACGGGCCGAGCTGACGCCGCTGCGACAGCAGCACCCCGAGTGGCTTTTGGGCGAGGAGCAGGCACCGGGCTGGGCTTCGACTTCGTGGAATATGGCCATCCCCGAAGTGCGAGCGTACGTCTTGCAGCGCGTCGTCGAAGCCTGCCGCTTGGCCGATTGGGACGGCGTCGAATTGGACTGGCAGCGGCACGCCTTTCACCTGCCAGCCGATGATGCGTACCGCCTGCGCTACGCTTTGACCGATCTCATGCGGGCCGTGCGGGCGCAGACTGACCAGATCGCCGAGGAGCGAGGGCGGCCCTTTCACGTGGCCGTGCGGGTGGCCACGACCTTTGAAGCCTGCCGCCGCATTGGCTACGATGTCGAGACTTGGGTGCGGGATGGTTTGTGCGATGTGGTTATCAGCGGCGGCAATTCGGGGACCGACCCAGGAGCCGAGGTCGAGCAGTTTGTCGAGTTGTGCCGCCCCCACGGCGTGCGCTTCTACGCTGGCTTTGACTCGGACGGGCGGCAACAGGCGCGACGGCTGCGGCCCCACGGGGCGTGGCGGGTGGATTGGTTTCGCGGCTTGGCGCAAGACCAGCTAGCGCGTGGGGCGGACGGGGTGTACGTGTTCAACTGGCACGGCCATGCCCAGACGCATCGACCGTTGCTCACTACCATGGGATCAGCGGAAGCCCTAGTCGGCCTAGACAAAGTGTACACCGCCCTGCACCGCAGTATCGGCCCCAAGACCGGCAACCGGGCGGATGCCGAGCGCGACGACCGCCTGTACGGCGAGGTGCCGGTGACGCTGTATCCTACGCTAACGGACAGTGGGCCGGTCTTCCACATCCGCATCGGCGACGAGGTCGAAACCGAAGGCGAGTTGGACACCGCCGAGTTGCAGATCGAAATGGCCCACTGGTCGCCCGCCGATCGGATCGAAGTGACGTTGGACAGGGCCGAGTTGGGAACGCCAATGGTGCGCGATGCCGCGGCTGAAGATGCGGCCGACCCGAGCGATGTGTCGGAAAACGCTTGGCTTTGCTGGAACTTGACCGCAGCACAGGTAGGACGCGGCATCCACCAAGTTCGACTGCGCCTGTTGGAGCGAGATGCGCGGCTACGGGTGCCCTTGCGAGTCGAACAGGTGGAAATCTATTTGCAGTACCGGTAGAATTGTGCATTTATTGACGGTCATTTCATTTTGCTCAAACCCACTGGAGTGGACCTCTCGATGCTGGGAATAGCTATATCCGCTGTTCTGGTCATAGGCCTAGTACTGCCGACGCACGCCCAAATTGAAAAGAGCGACCTCTACATCGGTCTATTGCTCGATTTTGGGGCCGAGGCAACCGATGCAGGGAGTGGGTTGGCGCTCCTGCAGGAGGAAATCCACAAGGTGTTAGGAGTCGATACGTCGGTCCATTTTCTCCCCGAGCACATGCGTTTTTCCGCCGGGCACGCAGACTATCTGTCCCTAGCTAACGACCCGGCGGTCGATCTGATCATTGCCGCCGGGCCGGCCAGTGCCGCGATGTTGGCCGCCCAAGGTGCCTTGCCCAAACCGACGATCGCCGTGGGGATACTGGACGTGGAATTACAGCAGATGCCCCTAGTCGAGCCTGGCGTCTCCGGGGTGCAGAATTTTACCTACGTCCTCAGTACTCACTCAATTCAAAAGGATTTGGCGGCGTTCCACCGTATCCATCCCTTTGCCCATCTGGCCGTCATCGTCAGTGAAAACCTGAAAGACAGGTTAGATTTCGAGGGTTTCTTCGAACGCCTTGCAGCGCCTTACGAGGCCCAGGTGGAGTTGGTTTTCTGGGAAAAGGAAACGCCCCTCCCCGCGCTGAGCGACGCGGTTGACGCGGTCTATCTGGCGATGGTCTTCGAGCGCTCAGTCGGGGAGGTCGGCCTGCTGGCTGAGGCCCTTGCTGAGCGCAAGCTGCCTTCCTTTGCCATGAGCCGGCCTTACGTGGATGCGGGGATGATGGCCTGTATCGGCGACGAGAGCGGCCGCGATCAGATTTTCCGCAAGTTGGCCTTGATCGTCGAGGGAGTCGCGCTGGGCGAGGAACTGGCGGCCATGCCCGTGCGGCACAACCTCGACGAGCAATGGGTGCTGAATGCCGCAACAATCCGCCGGATCGGTTTCGACCTCTCGTTTGAAACGCTGTTTTCCGCCCGTTTCCTCAAGGCCGACGAACCCACTACTGATCGACGCTTGAGCTTACAGGAGATTATCGCCGAAGGCTTGCAGAGCAACCTCGACCTCCGCATTGAAAAGCGCAACGTCGATTTGGCCAGCCAAGACATACGCCGGGCCAAGTCGTCCCTCCTGCCCACTGTAGAAACCTCGACTACCCTGTTGCAGGTGGACCCAAATATCGCCGAGCGCGCTTTGGGTCAACGGCCCGAGCGCACCGGCGCGGGTACGGGTACCGTGCAACAGGTACTGTTTTCCGAGCAGGTCTTCGCCAACGTCAAAATCCAGCGGTACCTAGCCGAGGCCGCCCGCCATCGATCCGATCTAGTCGCACTAGACGTGGTGCTGAACCTAGCGACGGCCTATTTCAATATCCTGCTGGCCAAGACTGGGGTGCGCATCCAAGACGAGAATCTCGAAGCCTCGCGCCGCAACTTAAAGATCGCCCGCACCCGCAACGCTGTAGGCTATGCCGGCGTTGCCGACGTATTCCGCTGGGAGAGCGAAGTGGCTCGGGCCACCCAAGCCTCGATTGAGACTTTCAACAACCTCTACCTAGCCAAAGTGCAACTCAACCGATTGCTCAACCGGACGGATATCGGCGAGGAGTTCGAGGTAGAAGACGCCCGGCTTTCCGGCGACCTCTTCGGCCGCTTTGACCCGGCCCGCATCGGTCCTCTGATCGACCGGGCCGGCGATGTGGAGATCCTGACCGACTTTCTCGTCGCAGAGGCCCTGCAAAACATGCCTTCGCTCAAGCAGCTAGCGGCCAATATGAAAGCAGCCGAACGCCAGCAGCAGATGAACCGCCGGCTGTACTACCTGCCTACAGTGGCTTTGCGCGGACAGGCCGACTACACCTTCTGGCGCGCTGGCAAGGGAATGCCGCCGGCCTCCTCCGATCCCGTCAACAGCACTTGGAACTTGGCCCTCCACTTCACCTATCCCCTCTTTCAGGGCAACCAGCGCAAGATCGCCATCGACCAAACCGCGATTCAGCAGCAGCAACTCCGCCTCCAAGAGGAGAGTTTGCGCCAGCAACTCTCCCAGGCCGTTCAGGTGCGGATGACGAACTTGGTGTCCAGACGCACCAACATACACTTTGCCGGGGTAGCCGCTGCAAGCGCCCAGAAGAACTTTGAGCTGGTGCAGGACGCTTACCAGAAAGGCCAACTGGCAATCACCCAACTGGTGGATGCCCAACGCGCCGCCCTTTCCGCCCGTCAGGCCGAAGCCGGGGCCGTTTACGAATACCTAGTCAGCTATCTCCAGTTAGAAAACAGCATCGGGGGCTACACCATGTTCATGACTCCAGAGGAGCGGGAGACCTTTGTCGGGCGCTTGACGTCCTTCTTCGCCACAAGAAAGAATGCACCATGAAGCGAGGTATCATGCCAAAGCGGAATTGCGAAGCGGCCGGGGTTTTTCTAGCGGCGATGGGCCTGTGGGTGGGCTGCGGCGGCGAACCACAGGTCGCCGAACCCATTCGCCCGGTAAAATACGCCGAAGTCCGTCCCGCTAGCGCCGTCCAGAGCCAGCGTTTTGCCGGCACTGCCAAAGCTGGCGTCGAAGCCAAGCTCAGCTTCAGAACGGGTGGGCTCATCGAATCGATCAGCGTAAAGGTGGGTGACCAAGTCAAAGCGGGTCAGCGCATTGCCATGCTCGACAACCGAGATGCAGTCCTCGCGCATCAACGGGCCAAGGCCGCGCTAGAAAACGCCCGCGTGCAAAAGGCCAATGCCCAGTCTAGGCTCATTCGCGTGCGCCAGCTTTACCAAGCCAACAATGTCTCCCTCGCCGAGTACGAACAGGCCAAAAACGGCTTTGCCTCGGCCACGTCCAGTTACGAATCGGCCCAGAAGAGTTTGGATTTGCAGGAGCGCCAGCTAGGCTACAATGAGATATACGCCCCAGTCGCCGGCATAGTCACCGCGGTCCACAAAGAGGTCAACGAAGTGATCCAAGCTGGCGCGCCCTTAGTAGAATTGAGCGCGGGCGAGGACATCGAAATGGAGGTAGGGGTGCCCGAGGGCTATATCGCCCAAATCCAGACCGGACAGCCGGTGCGCGTGCGTTTCTCCGCTCTGCCTGGATTGGATTTTGCGGCCCAAGTGCGCGAGATAGCATACGCGCTCGACGCCTCCAGCACGTATCCGGTCATTGTGCAACTCGACGCCCCTTCCCCGTCCATCCGGCCCGGTATGGCCGGCGAGGTGGAATTTCGCTTTGGCACAGATGGGCCGTCGGACCCATTCGTGGTGCCCGTTAAAGCGGTAGGGGAAGACGCCAACGGCCAATATGTCTTTGTCATTGATGAGGTTGACAAGGGCTTGGGAACGGTCCACCGTCGGCCGATCCGCATCGGCAAACTGTTGGCAGACGGTTTTGTCGTGGAAGAGGGGCTCGGCGACCGGGAGTTGGTCGCGACCGCAGGCCTCAGATCGCTCTTGAACGGGATGCAAGTGCGCCTTTTGCAAGAGTGAGACACTTATGAACCTCACCCAAATTGCCCTAGAAAACAACCGCGTCACCATCGTGGTCTTGCTCGTCGTTGCGCTGCTGGGCCTAGCTGGCTATCAGACGATGCCGCGCGACAGTATGCCTCCCTACACCATCCGCGTCGCCTCAGTGGTGACTAGCTTTCCCGGTGCCGGTCCCGAGCGAGTCGAAGCGCTGATCACCAGCAAGGTCGAAGAAGTCGCGCAAGAGTTGCCCGAGCTGAAAACCGTTGTCAGCGAGTCGCGGCCCGGGCTGTCGGTAGTGTCGGTAGCACTCAAACAGGAAGTACCTCCAGAAGAACTCCAAGCCGTATGGGACCGATTGCGTCGCAAAATTGAGACCATCCGCTCGGACCTGCCCGAGGGCATCTATGGCCCCAAGGTCAAGGACGATGGGGTCGGGGTGGTGTACGGCATCGTGATCGGCCTGACAGGAGATGGTTTCACCTTTGCTGAACTCGAGACCTACGCCAAAGACCTGCGCGATGACCTAATCAAGCTGCCCGACGCTGCCGAGGTCCAAATAAGCGGCATCCAGGAAGAGCGGATCTACTTGCAATTCAACGACGCCCGGCTGGCCGAGTTGGGCCTTTCAGCGAAAAAGATCAAGAACAGCATCGCCAGTACCAACATCGTTTTTTCCGGCGGCGAGGTCAGCCTAGAGGATGAACGCCTAGTGCTCGAACCGACCGGTAGTTACGCCGATCTGGACGATCTGGGGAGAACGTTGATTGCGGTAGGCAAGGGCGGGAGCGTGTACCTCGGCGATGTAACCCGCATCGTGCGGGCCTATGAGACACCCCAGCAGCGCCTAGTCAAAATCAACGGTCAGCCGGGGCTGTCGCTCTCAGTGGCGCTCAGCGAAGGGGCCAACATCATCAAGTTGGGTAAGGAAATCGACCAACTAGTCGCCCTCCATCAAGCGCGGCTACCGCTGGGCATAACCCTCAACAGAGTGGCTTCCCAAGACTTTGAGGTAGAAAAATCGGTCGCCAACTTCACCAACAACCTCTTGCAAAGCGTCGCCATCGTGCTGTTGTCCATGCTGCTCTTTTTGGGACTGCGCACCGGTCTGGTCGTGGCCAGCCTCATTCCCATGACCATTGTCGCGACCCTTTTCATCATGGGTGTGCTCGATGTCGGTCTCAACCAGGTGTCGCTGGCGGCGTTGATCATGGCGCTGGGCATGTTGGTGGATAATGCCATCGTGGTGTCCGAAGCGATTGTGGTCAAAATGGAAAAGGGCACCGACGCCAAAGAGGCTGCCATCGAATCGGCGCGGGAACTGGCCGTACCACTTCTGGTCTCTTCGCTGACCACTTCAGCCGCGTTCTTGTCCTTTTTTCTGGCCGCGTCCATCATGGGCGAGATGATGGGGCCGCTCTTTAGTGTAATTACCATAGCCCTGCTCTCTTCCTGGTTGCTCTCCCTGACCATGGTCACCTTGTTGGCAGTGTTTTTCATCCGGGTGAAACAGCAAGCATCCCAGTCCGAGAAAAGCACTTTTATCGAGCGCCTCAACGGCCAATATAAAGAACTGCTCATCAGGGCCCTTGCGCGCCCCTATTCATTTATGGGAATCATCGCCGGTTTGTTTGTATTGTCGCTTCTCGGCTTTGGTTTTTTGCCGTTCATCTTCTTTCCCGACAGCGAACGCAACCTGTTGACGGTAAATCTGAACTTGCCCTTGGGTACCAAGATCGAGACGACGACTGCCCAGGTGGAACGGCTCGAATCGTATATCGCGGATAGCCTTTTGGTGAGCAAAAACCGCCAGCGCGGGGTAACGGACTGGGCGACCTTTGTCAGCGAGGGGCCGCCTCCCTACGATCTGGGTTATCAGGCGGGTGAAGCCAATTCGGGGTACGCCCATATGTTGCTCAACACCAGTTCGGGCGACGATAACCAGTGGGTAATTGACCATCTGGATGCCTTTTGCTTCCGCTCCTTTCCCGATGCCGAAATACGGGTTTCGCGGTTGGCGGGGGGCGGTGGTGGCAGTGACATGGCCGTGCGGATAACAGGGCCAGATCCCAACGAGCTGTTCGGCCTCGCCGACCGCATCAAGCAAAAACTCAACGAAATATCCAGTGCGCAGAATATCGCCGACGACTGGGGGCCTAAAATCAAAAAAGTTGTCGTTGACATCGACCAGTCCAAGACCCAGAATGCCGGCCTGACCAACCAAGATATCGCCCTTTCGTTGCAGACCGCACTCACGGGGTTCAATACGGGTGCTTTCCGCGAGGGCGACCAAAGTCTCCCCATTGTCCTGCGCAACGAAAGCAGTCAGGACGTCGATGTGCGCCAACTGGAGAGCGTCAACATCTACGCCCAAGGTTCGGGCAAAAACGTGCCGCTGGGACAAGTGGCGCAGATCGTGCCTCAGTGGCAACTTGCCAAGATCAAACGGCGCGACCTGTACCGCACCTTGACCGTAACCTGCGACGCCAAAAGCGGTTTTACGGCGCAGGATATCACCGACGAGTTTATCCCTTGGCTCGAAGAAGACAGCAAATCGTGGAAGCAGGGCTATCGCTACGAGTTGGGCGGCGAGTCGGAGCAGAGCAGCGAGGCCATGAGCGCGGTCGTCGCCAAGCTGCCGCTGTCCGGCTTTATCATTCTGGCGCTGTTGATTGTTCAGTTCAACTCCTTCCGCAAGACCTTTATCGTGCTGAGTACCATTCCTCTCGGCCTGATCGGGGTCATCGTCGGCCTGATCGTCTTCCGCTCGTTCTTTGGTTTTTTCGCCTTTCTCGGATTGATCTCGCTGGCCGGTATCGTCATCAACAACGCGATCGTGCTCATAGACCGCATCCAAATCGAACTGAATCGGTCAGGGGAGAAACCCATAGAGGCGATCGTCGCCGCAGCTCAGCAGCGTTTTCGCCCCATCTTGCTGACCACCTGTACGACGACGTTGGGACTTATTCCCCTCTATTTGGGCGGTGGGCTGATGTGGGAGCCGATGGCGGTAGCCATCATGGTGGGCTTGCTTTTTGCCACCGTGATCACCTTGCTGTTCGTGCCGGTGCTCTACAAAATTCTCTTTGCGGTCAAAAACTGACCTGCGGTTTTTAATGACCAACCAATAGGAGGCGTCGTGAAAGTCACTGAGATAGAGGTACACGAAATCAGCCTAGAGTACCAAGACTGGATCGCCTATCCGGTCAGTCACTACCAAGGCGTGACTCGGCGCACGGTGTACGTAGCTCACACCGATACCGGCCTGATCGGCCTAGGCGAGGGCCGCACCGAGCCGCAGGAAGTAATTGACCAGTACCTGGGCAGCAATCCCTTCGAGTGGATGGGCGACGAGGTCTCCATCGGGCTGGGCACGGCCATGTACGATTTGATGGGCCAGGCCGCGGGCGTGCCGGTGTACAAGCTTTTCGGCCAGAAGTACCGCTCGTGGGTGCCGGTGGGCAGTTGGACCGTGTCGAGCGCCCCCAGCCACATGGCCGAGGCCGTGGAGAACTACGCCGCCCAAGGTTACACTTGGCTCAAGTTCCACTTGTCGCCCTTTGAAAATGTCTTCGACCAGACCGAGGCCATGCAGGCCGTGGCCCCGCCGGGATTCAAAATCCACTACGATTTCACCGGCGGCGGCACCGATGACTACATGCCGGACCTGCTGGCTAGGTTGGCCCAATATCCCATTGCCGGCTGCTTTGAAGACTCGATCAATGCTGGCGACACCTTGGCGTCGATTGACTTGCGCCGGCGCATTCCCCTGCCCATTGTGCGCCATCAAGCGCCGCTGGATGCCACGTACGAGGTGCTGATGGGAGCGGGAGACGTGTACATGCGCGGCCATCAGAAATTTGGCGAAGCGATCCGCGCCGCCGGTCTGTTCGCCGCTGGCAATATACCGTTCATGCTGCAAAACGTGGGCGGCACGATCACCCGGGCCATGGTTTGCCACATGATGGCGACCTTTCCCTCCGCCACCTTTCACTTTATCGACAGCAGCGAAATTCTCAAAGACGAGGTGGTGCACGAGCGCCTGGAGCCGATTAATGGACTCATTCGAGTGCCGGAAAAACCGGGCTTAGGTCTAACTCTGGACCGCGACGAGTTGGAACGGCTAACGAACCGGGAATTGCCGCCCATCAAGCCGTGGATCGTCAAATCGCAATTCGCCAATGGGACGCGGATGTACAATAGATACGACCCCCTGACGACGCGCCATTTCCTAGTCCGGCCCGACTGGACCCGGGGCGGGATGCCCCACAGCTACGCCTCGCCCATAGAGACCGAGTACTGGGACGACGACGGCACGCCTGAATTTGCTCAGATGATGGCGCGGTTGGTAGAGGAGGGGACGGTCTTGGAGAGATGAGCGGTTTCAGGACCGGTGTTGGTAGGGCCCCAAGTCAGGATCGACATACGCGCGATGGAAATTCCTGCCCTTGAGGTATTTAGTCTCCAACTCGACATCGGTCAGCGTGCAGTAGGGATCGGCCAAATCCGCGTCGCGCTCCAACAGCGTCACTTCAATGTGGTTTTTGCCCCGCACCGGCCAGTGCGCTGCTTCCAATTTGAAAATGTGCCAGTACCCGCCCATCACCCGATAGCGCGGGCCGTCCATGTTGTAGAGCGAATTGATCTTGCGCCGCAGGTCGTCGGGCAGGATTTGGCCGTTGAGCGCAAATTGAATGCGATCGGTCTCGACATTGCCGTGGATGCGGAAGCGCAGCAAAACTTCGTGGACGCGGTCGGCTTCTCCCCATTTTTGCAGATCGTCGGCAATAGTCAATTCCAACTCGACGGGTTGGTCCAGATCCAATTGACGCGGTAGCGGATTGGGCCGACTGACCGCAGGACCATCTTGGGTGTTAGTGAGCAAGAAGTAGTATTTGTCCTTGGCCGCCATAATGCTGGGATAGGGCAGTTCCCTGAGCTTCTCGTAAAAGGACGCCTCGTACGGCCACAAGTGGAACCACTCGGAAACATAGAGGCCGTCAACGCCTTGATCCCAAAAATTGCAGGCCGCGGCCCGCAGCATGGACAGGGGCGCGTCGAGCAAGCGGTCGGAAAAAACCATGCCGTTCAAGGGAGCCAATAGGCGGCAGGGCGTCCCTTGGATGAGGCCGAGGAATTCCGCGTAGTCGGCCTGCATTTTCAGGCGGTAGTTCTCGCCAAAATTTTCCGCGACAATAACATCGACCAGACCCCGTTTGACCCATTCCTCCGGGTCGAGTCCAGCGCGGACGCAATCGTCCAAGCGGTCGGGAATATGCACCACCAGCTCTTTGTCGGTGCCGCTGTGTTTGACCGCTTCGTGGACGCGGCCGATCCAGTCGGTCATCAGGGCGCGGCCAGTGTCGATCTCGTCGGGGTGGAAGAAATAGGGCATTTGGTTGAGCTGTAGTTCAAAGCCATCGGCCGGATACTCGCCCATCACCTCTTCGACAATGGCAAAGCGCTCGTCGCGCACCTCTGGGTGCTTGAAGTCGAGGCCGTCAAAGCCCGGATAGTCAGGGTCGAGACCGCCAGCCGCGCCAATTTCGAGGTGCTGGTTCTCAATGCGGAAATTGGAGCAGCGCGTCGAGGCGTGGTCAACGCCGCCGCGTTGCACGATCAAGGTGGGGTACACTTGGATCCCCAACTCGTGGGCCCGGTCGCAGACCAAGCGCAAAGGATCGTGGCCAGCGTCGATGAGAGACTTGGCGTTTTGCCAAGCGCGGCGAAAGACGTAGTGATCCCAGACCTCGACGTTGTGCCCCATCAACTCGCTGGCCCGAGTGTCGTGCAGCATGGTGCGGCCCTCGCCCAAGCAGAAGGCGATGGCTTCGACCGTGGTGCCGGCCAATTCATCGACCAAGGCGATGTATTCCTCGGGGGCCATGGGCGGCTCGTAGCGGTAGATGTGGGGATGCCGACCATCGTGATAGTACATGATTTTAGGTTGGTTCATGGCGCGATCCTTTTCGTTTTTGATGCCCGGCCTCGCGCAAAAAAGCGGAGGCTGCTCCCTCAATGGACATCCACGTCCAAGCACATAGTTGTATCCCTGTTGGAATCGGGCCTAAAATTGGGCGATTGGCCGCCGGGGACAAGCTGGGCGGAGAGAGCGGTCTATTCGCTACCAATGCGGCTGCGACCAAGAAACGCGGCGTTTGACTTTCTGCTCAAAAATATCTTGAATACCGGATTGTCCTCAGCGCGCTAGGTGCTCTGCGGACAAACTGCATTTTTCGCTGGGTAGCCTGCGTGGTTGCCCAACACCTATGAACCATCGCACCAAAAAAGCCAGCTCAGAAAAGGAGAATTGAATCCATGAGCGAATCAAAGAGCGATGCAACATATACGATGGGACGCACCCAGGAGGAAGAGGAGCGTCTGATTCAGCAGTCGCAACTGTACGACGCCGTGACGCGGCGCTTTTTTAGAGAGGCGGGCATCAGCAGCGGGATGAAGGTGCTCGACATTGGCAGTGGCCCTGGGGATGTGGCTCTGACAGCCGCCGAGTTGGTCGGGCCAGAAGGGGCTGTCGTGGGCGTGGATGTAAATCCGGCGATTCTCGAAACGGCGCAGGCACGGGCGCAAGCGGCTGGATTTACCAACGTCGAATTCGTCGCGGGGGACGCCCGGACCTTAGACTTGGGAAACGATTTCGACGCCTTAACCGGCCGACTAGTCCTCATGTACATGGCCGATCCCGCCGACGCCTTGAAGCAGCTCGCAACTCGCCTGCGCCCAGGGGGGATCGTGGCCTTTCAGGAGGCTGATTTCACCCCCTATCAGCAGATGCCTCATTCTCCAGATACGCCCCTCGCAAACGAGCTGATCGGCTGGATCCTCGCAGTATTCGAGCGTTCTGGGGCGCATATCGACATGGGCTTCGACCTGTACCGCGCTTTCGTCGAGGCGGGCCTGCCCGAGCCGTACATGCATTGCGAGTATCCAGTCGGCGGTCCGGAGAACTGGGCCGGATACTCATATGCTGCCAACAGCTTGCGCAGCGTACTCCCGCTCCTCGAACAGTACGGAATTACCACCGCGGAAGAGCTTGACGTGGATACCTTAGCCGAGCGGGTTCGGCAAGAAGTGGTGACGTCGAAACGCCCAATCCGCCTAGCGCCCCATGTAACCGCTTGGGCACAGCTTGCGAGCTAAACAATGAGCAAGTGGAAAATCGCCGGGATCAACTTCGACCATCTGCACATGGGCGACAATTTGCGCATGGCCTTTGAGCACGCAGACGTCGAAATCGTCGGCATCTGCGACGAGCAGCCCGAGCGCATGAGGCAGGCGTGCGAGGATTTCGCCATTCCAGCCGACCGGGTTTTCAGCGACTACCGGGCGTGTTTGGAAAAGACCCAGCCCGACATCGTCCTGTTGTGCCCAGCCACCGCCGAACACGGGGAATGGACCGAAAAGGTCGCGCCCTTTGGCGTGCACATCATCATGGAAAAACCCTTCGCCGCCACCCTCGCCGAGGCGGACCAGATGCAGCGGGCCATGGAGGGGACGGGTAAGCTGTTGGTGATCAACTGGCCGCTGGCTTGGTATCCACCGCATCGCACGGCGCAACGGCTCATTGCCGCAGGCGAAATCGGCGAGGTGATCGAAGTCCACTACTACGACGGCAACCGAGGGCCGCTGTGGCACCTCGCCGACAAAGTGGAGCGCACCGCCGATGTCGTCGAGCGCGAAAAGCCCACGAGTTGGTTTTACAAAAAGGAGGCGGGCGGCGGCTCGCTGCTGGACTACCTAGGGTACGGCACCACCTTGGGCACCTGGTACATGGACGGCCGGGCACCCATCGAAGTGACGGCCACCGTAGATCAGCCCCAGGGACTCGAAGTAGATGAACACTGCATTGCCGTCGCGCGCTACGAGCGGGGCCTGTCGAAATTCGAGACGCGCTGGGGCACCTTTACCGATCCCTGGACCCTGCAACCCCAGCCCAAGTGCGGCTTCGCGATCGTCGGCAGCGAGGGCACGATTAGTTCCTACGACTACGAGGAGGTGATCCGCGTGCAGACGCGGGCGCAGCCAGCAACCGAGGAACGGCCAGTGGACGTGCTCGAACCGCCGTTTCAGAATCCCGTCCAGTACGTGATTCACTGCATCGAAGAGGAACAACCCATCGAGGGACCGCTCTCGCCGGCGCTGTGTCGCATCGGCCAACAGATCGTCGATACTGCCTATCAGAGCGCCGCACAGAAGCGCACATTGACCCTGATTCAATAGCGTATGGCAGAAAGCCAAGATAGCGGCTACGGCCGAGGCAAAACCGGATCAGAAGCTGAAGTAGCAGCCCCGGACTTGCCCTACCAGCCGCGCGATCCAGCGACCTATCGTCCGCAAATCGGCCTAATCGGCTGCGGCGGCATTTCCGAGATGCACTTGCGGGCCTATAAAAACGCCGGCTATGAGGTCGCGGCCCTGTGCAGCCGCGATCAGGGGCGCGTCGAGCAGCGGCAGCGGGAGTTCTACCCCGAGGCCGATACCTACCTCGACTATCGGGACCTGCTCGCCCGCGACGATATCGAAGTGGTGGACGTTACGCCCCATCCGCAGGAGCGGTTGCCGATCCTCGAAGCGACCATTGACGCTGGTAAACACGTCCTCAGCCAGAAGCCTTTCGTGCTCGACTTGGATGTGGGCGAGGCGCTCATTGCCCGGGCCGAGCGGCGCGGCGTGCAACTGGCCGTCAACCAGAATGGCCGCTGGGCACCGCACTTTAGCTACATGCGCCACGCGGTGGCCGCTAACTTGGTCGGCCAAGTGCAGAGCGTCGAGTTCGCCGTGCATTGGGATCACAACTGGATCGCTGGTTCGGCCTTTGACGCGGTGGAAGATTTGGTGCTCTACGACTTCGGCATGCACTGGTTTGATATGACGGCGGTACTCTTGGGCAGCGAGACGCCGCAGAAGGTCCACGCTTCAGCCCGGCCCGCAGCCGATCAGGAAGCTAAACCGCCGCTTTTGGCCCAAGCGGCGATTGAGTGCGCGGGGGCGCAGGCGACGATTTTTTTTAACGGCAACACGCGCCAAGGGCAACAAGATCGCACGTATCTCGTCGGCACGGAGGGCACCATAGGGGCCAGCGGCGTGGATCTGACGGAGCAAGAAGTCGTCTTGTACACCGCAGCGGGCGCGGCCCGACCGCAGCTTGTTGGGACGTGGTTCGAACAGGGGTTTCACGGGACCATGGCCGAATTGCTCTGCGCCGTCGAAGAGGGCCGTGAACCCAACAACAGCGCCCGCGCCAATCTCGCGAGTCTGGCACTGTGCTTTGCAGCCGTGGCGAGCGCTCACCGTGGCGAGCCGGTGGTGCCGGGGGCGGTGCGGCGATTGCCCGGCCATTGAGCCGCCTATAACTTTGCCGATAGACGGCAATCCGCTTGGAGGTTTCCCATGGATACAACCTGCCTGCAATATGCGTTGACCGAGGAGGAGCGTCGCCAATTTGACGAGAACGGCTTCTTCATCGTCCGCGATGTGCTACCCTTGGATTTGGTCGCCCAACTCATCCCCATCGTCGATCGACTCGATGCCGAGTCCCGGCGGCAAAAGGGGCTGGAAAAGCACCAGATGCACAACTTTTTCGACTTTATCGGCAAAGACGAACTCTTTCTGGAGTTGCTCGACTGGCCAAAGACGTTCGCCAAGGTATTTGGGATTTTGGGCTGGCACATTCAGCTCTACCACTCGCACTTGATCGTCACTCCGCCTTTAGACGGCGTCGTGCCCCAGCGCAAGCGGCTGGGCTGGCATCAAGACAGCGGACGGCTCAATATCGACATGGAGACTGAGCCTCGTCCGAGGGTCTCGCTCAAGGTGGCGTACTTTCTCACGGACTGCACCGAGACCAATCGCGGCAACTTCCACGCCGTACCCGGCTCGCACCTAAAAAACAAGCTGGAAATGCCCGCAGACGAGGACTTAGACCCAGCGGGTGCGGTGCCGATCCAAGTGGCAGCGGGCGACGCGGTGTTTTTCGACCGGCGGATTTGGCATGCAGCCGGCCACAACTCCTCGCCCGATGCGCGCAGGGCGCTGTTTTACGGCTATAGCTACCGCTGGTTGCGACCGCGCGACGACATGACGGTGGAACACCTGATGGATCGCTGCGATCCGATTCGCCAGCAGCTATTAGGTGCCGGTCCGAGCGGCGGGCACGGCTACACCTCGCCGCAAGAAGAAGACGTGCCGCTGAGAGAGTGGATCCGCGAGCATCTGGGTGAAGAAGCGGTGGTGCAGTAAATTGATTGGGGCCTAGTCCGCTGTCAGGCCAGCAAAGAGCCGATGGTCATCAAATCAGTAGACTATTGAGACCAACTCAACAGCCAGCTCGGTGCGCCCATCTCCCTTGACCTTCAACCGCGCTATATAATTGCCCGGCGGCACTTGCCCTCCCGTCCCGGTGCGCCCGTCCCACGTCAACCGCAGCGGTCCGGCCGTGCCCATCGACTCTACCCCGGCCACGCGCCGTCCCGCCAAATCGAAAATCTCTAGCTGCACGGGCCGCGCGGTCAACACATCGACCAGATCCACTGCGGCAACCAACTCGTCGTTGACCCCGTCGCCGTTGGGCGTCAACACACTGGGGGCAATGGACATATTGGCCCACAAGGATCGACCCTGCGGCAAGCGCACCACATTGGTGCTGCTTTCCACCGACTCCGTAGCATCCCCTGGTTCGACTCGCTGGCGCACGGGCTCGGCCAGACGACTGTCCTCCAAAAACAACTCAAAGCGAGTGGCGTCGAGGAATACGGCCGCGGCAAAATCCACTTCCACCAACTGCCCCGAGCGCACGGGCTGCGGCAATTGCACGGCAAAACCATCCTCCACTGCGGCCACTACCGCTTCCCGCACCACCCCATCCACCCGCACCTGGTCGAACTGCAAATCCGTCGAGGCCCGCACCAATAGTCGATCAAAGCCGTTGCGCGTGCGCACGGGCCGCACATAGTACGTGAAAATCTCCTGCCGACCCGGTTGCACCAGCACGGGTGCCAGTTCCGCAGCCACCTGCTGGGCCAGAGGTTCGGAAAAATCCAGCACCACCCAATCCAGTTGCGCCCCCACTGACGGATCGCCGGATACCAGCCGCCCTTCCAACTGCACATAGCGCCGCATGGAGGGCGACTGGAAGGGCTGGTCCGGCTCCAAATACACCGGACTCCACGGACTCCAATCCGCCCCTGGCACAAAGACCGTATCAATGGGCCCGCGAAAAGAGGGGATGCGCCGCTCCCACTTCCGCTGAGTGATTTCCTTGCCTTCTGGATCGCGGTATATCACCTCGGTGTCGAGCGTATTGCCCGAGCGGCTGCGCAGTTCCAGATGCGTGTCCCCCGGGGCCTGACCGCCCCAGCGCAAGGCATTGATATTCTTCTGTCCCTGCAAATCCAAAATGGGCGAGCGCAGATCTACCTGGACCGGCGCGCCGCGGCCAAAGACCTGGAATTCGGAGATAGTACCAGAAGCCCCGCAGCCTCGCGCAGCCTCGCTGCCGAACTCGTCGCCGCAGTTGGCGTCCCACGTCTTCCATCTGATGCGCACAAAGCGGACCGGTAGACTGGTAAAACGGTGATCGGCCAAGCCCTGTATCCGGTTGAGCCGGCTGCCCCAACCGGAAAAGTGCTTGGTCCAGCGCAGCGAGCCGTCCGGGGCCCGCGCCCCGTCCGAAGTCAATACCTCGTAGAAATTGAACGCAAACGAGCGGTAGTGGCGGGAAAAGGAGATCAACCGCACTTGGTCAACCCAGTAAACAGCCCCCAGATCCATGGTGATCTGGGCAATCACATCGGTATCGGCCCGGGTCGCCCGGATATTGGACCAGACTGTGCTGATGCGGCCGTCCATCAACTGGAGGGCATTGGTCAGATTCGGGGTATCGGGCTTCTTGGTATCGACCCCCACGACAATGTCCACGCTGCCGCCTCGCTCGATGGCCCCCTGTACCAGATTGTCGCCAAAGGCCTCCACCTCGATTTCGACCAGTCGCGCCTCGGGTGCCGCTTTCAGGACTTCTACCCGCACGAAGTGCACTGGGAAGGGCTCGTCCGGGTTCAATTCATAGGTGATCCGGCGGCGGCGATCTTCGGTAAAGCGCTCTTTAATTCGGTACGCTAGGGTGCCTTCTATCTGCGTGCGGGTCTCGTCGCGGAACTGTTCGCCGGTGGACAGCAGCAGATCGAAAATCTCAAAGGGAGGCCCTCGCTCGGAAAAAATTAGATGCACCCGGTGGGCCGAAACCACCCGGCCCAGATCCACTTCGACAAACCAGTCCTCGACCCTCTCGTCCAAATCCGGCCCCCAGCCCGTGTCCTCGTCCCCGTCCAGCACCCCCGACGCCTCCAGGGCATTGGAACCCACCCGGCTGATCCCCCCGCCAAAGACCACCGCGTCCAGGGCCGCATTGTTGTTCCGGCGCACCGCCACCGGCCGAATAATCCCCTCTCGCGTCAGTTCCACCGCCCCGAGGGGCAACTCCCACTGGCGCCACTGGGCCGCTGTTGCAAAGCGCAACTCGTCGCCTAAGGCCTTTTGCCAAGGGGCCAACAGAATGCCGATGGCGAGCAAAAACGCCCGACCTGAATCCATCGCCGCACCACGGGAAATGCCCCCACTCGCCGCATTCCGGCAGATTTCTACTCCCTGCTCCATCGATACCCACTTCCCCTCTGACAGAGTTTGTGGATATCTATATTAAATAAAAAGCGACTCATGCGTCGCCCCTAGGCCGTCAGTCCCACAAAGAGTCGGCTGAACAAGCTGGTCAGCGGCTCGACCTCGCCGCGCTCTGCCGCCCTAGCAAAGACTACACCCGGCTGCGCAGCCCTAGCGGCCCGGCCCAAAACGTAGTAATCGGCACGGATGGGCTGTTGAGCCGCTTCCCGCGCCCCGGTCCAGCCCTGGTTGGTGGCAGCCAAACCCCATAAGGCACGCGGTGCCCGCACCTTGATTTCCTCCACCGACAGGCCGTCGCGCCAACAACCGCGCTGGGCGAATAGGCCGCCATCTTCTCGATAGATTAACCCACCGCCCACGTATTGAATCAACTGCTGTTGGTTGCCCCGCGCCCCCGACAGCGACAACAAGGCCAAAGGCCCCAAGTCGTTGTCGTCGAATTCAGCCTGCTGGTAGAGAGCCGCCACTAACTCGTCGCTATACATTTGCCACTCGTCCCAATTGACCTCCTTGGGCTGCTCAGGCCACTCCTTGCTCGAACCGAGGAAGGGATTGAAGGAGGCTCCCGACTGCTTGCAGACCGCAAAGCCGCGCCGCGTCAACTGGTCGAGTACCTCTAACGCTCGCTGCAAACCTTCGCGCTGCAGTACCTGAGCTAGCAAGCGGTTGAGGTTGTGCTTGGAAAATAGCCGGCTGCCATCTACGGCTACTCCGGTCAGTTCCTCCACTTCAGTGCGGCCTTCCTCAGTGCGGCATAGCTGCGCCAAGCCCCATATCATGCCGTGGTAATTGTCGGCCACGTAGCGCCATACATCCGCATCGCGCTGTATGTGTCCGGCCACCGACAGCGCAATCTCGGCTTCGGCCTGGGCTTCCTCAGTGAGGGGCAAAAACACCTCTATCTGATCGCCGTCAAAATCTAGCTCCATCAGTCGGCAAACGCGCGGATGGACGCGCACGGCGGCCCCGGCCAAACGCTGCGGACGAAAGGCCACCACCGCGGTAGTAGCCGGGTCATCGTCAACCAGCACCCGCTGGGCGCTGTACAGCAACACCCACGAGCGCCCCATGATCGCGTCCAGCACCTCAGTCGCTTGGGCCGAACGCTGCGCCACTTCCTCGGCGCGACCTATCTCTCGCTCCACCTGAGGCCCGAACAAATCCCAAGCCATTTCCTCGGGCAGGCCCACTTGGTCGAGATTCAACTCAGACTCCGAGGCGAGCGCAGCCCGACCGCTAAACAGCGGTCTAGCCCAGAAGTGGAGGTGCTCCGGGCGCAACAGCGCGGTAAAAAGATCCTCCACCCGTTGGGTCACCTGCGCCACTGCTGGCTCGGTCAGAGCCTCAGGAGCCTCGCTATCGACGATGCGCTGCAAGCGCGTATTGGCTTCGACCAAATCCTCGTAGCAACCCCGGATCAGCTCGAACTCGGACTCCGCAGGCAAAGCAACAGGGGTTCCCACCGTCCCCACTTGGCGTCCCGGTGCCCACGGGTGCGGCACTGGGCGGGCCAAGGTCAGTCCCTCCGGCTCGACAAAGGAAAAGCGCAACTCCTCGCTCGCTAACTCGGCCCGTATCCCGGCCATACCCAACAACTGCTGCAACAAAGCAAAGCGCGGTGCTGGAGGCGGGGACGGGGACACCGGGCCGGTGGTTAGGCGCTGGTCTAGCCCATTGGCGTCGGGTCGCTCAGCCGCGGCCGTGTTGAACAAAGCGTGAATATTGGCTACGGCCCCAGCCTCGCACAAAGCGCCGTAGGTCATCATGTCGAGCTCTGGTCCGCCGACTCCTGCCACCGCAGTTTCCAAGCGCTCGGCTGCGGTGTGGGCCGCCAGAAGGCCCCAGTACACCCAACCCACAGTACTGCGGTAAGGCAGCTCCTCGCCTTTGAGGGTCAGTTGCTCCATGCCGTCTTCGGGCAGTCCCGCCTCGACCAGACGCGCTTTCAACACTTCTTCGCTGGGTGCCTGAAAAGGCGGCACCACCGCTGGACACCCAGCGGCTTGCGCGAGGCGACCCATGACTGCCTCGCGCTGCTGGCCGAAATTGAGCCGCGAGACCATACTGGTGGGACTGAAGATGAGTTCTATCGGCGTACCATCGGGCAACTGCGGCATGTCGGCGTCGGGCAGGATGCGCGTCACCACCGCTTTGGCACCGTGGCGGTTGCTTAGTTTGTCGCCCACCCCCACTGCGGCGGGAAAATCCATCCGCGCCGCGGCCGACTCGCTGATGACCAAGCCATCCTCAAACGTGTCCCCGTCCCACATGATGAAGGCGGTCAACAGATTGTACCCACCCCAAAAATCGACGGCCTCGGGCTCGTATCCCGTCTGCACTAGGGCTGGCTCGGGTTTGTGGCCCTTGGAGGCCAAGCGCTGGTCGTACTGCTGGCGGAACCAACCCGTGGCGTGGACCGGTGCCGCGGTATCGGCCGCACTCGCCCACTGGCGCATCATATTGATGCCCATCAGGGCGCGATTAGTATCGTCGTGTTCTAAGAAGGGCACCATGGAAGCCGAAAAACCCAAGATGCTGTCGGGATCTTCGTCGATCCGTTCGAGCTTGCCATCGCGGATGCGGGCACCGCGAGCCACGTCCAGCACTCGGCCGATATTGGGGCCCTCGGGGGTGCAGTAGGGGCACACTAGGCCGTATTGGCTGTAGGGGAAAACATCTTGGTCGTCAAACGGCTCGACGACGGGGATCAACGTCAGCCGCCGCAAATGAGTATAGCGGTCAAGCCAGTTGGTCGCCTGTAGATACTGCGAGGTTTCCTCCAGGTGGAAGTCGCGCATCCAAGCGTCCAACGGCAGCCAGTTGCGCACCAAGTCGCCATCCCAAGCCAACTGCTCAGGGGCTGCCTCTAACCTTTGGTCAATAAAGTCGTAGAGCTGCTCGCCCACGCACAGAATTCGCGCTTGATCGAGTTCGCGCTGGTCGGGATAGGGGACCACGACCCGGTAGTTGCCTTCAATGTGGAAAAGACCATCGCGGTCGGGCCGAGGCAAATTCCGGTACTCAACCTCGACCGAGGCATCGCCGAGTCCCAAGCTCAGTTTAATGGAAAAAGTATAGGAGTCCTGTTGTTCGACCTGATAGTCGGCCAGCGGCAAGCGCTCGCCCAAAAGCCGGGGCAGGCGCTGGTAGATGAAAAGGTCAAAGGACTCCCTATGCCAAGGTACGTCGAGATTCAATGTCATTGATGTTCCTCCGGGTTATGGATGGCCTGCCAGGCCCGTGAGATCTGGCGGCGGCCGTGGTGCAGCCGCGACTTTACTGTGCCTTCGGGAATGCCCAAGCGTTCGGCGGCGTCCCGCACTTCGACTTGGGCGTCGTAGATCAGGTGGAAAACTTCGCGTTTGTCCTCGGACAGTTCTTGTACCTGTCGCCGCAGCCAGCGCTGCTGGTCGGCCCGTTCCACTTGGGCGTCGGGGCGTTCGGACGCCGCCTCAATCATCCATTCGGGCACTTGCTGCGTCTCCTGCTCCACGGTTTCAGACAGCATTTCCAGCCGCTGCTCTCGCCGCCTTCGCACGGTGCGCAGGTGAGTCAGGGAAAGATGAGTGGCAATGCGGAACAGCCAAGCAGCCGCAGAGCCTCGACCGCTCCATTGATCGGCCCGGTTCCACACTCGCAAGAAAACCTCTTGCACTACATCGTTAGCACTCGCATCGTCGCGGACGATGCAGCGCACGTGGTGGTGAATCTGCTCCCGATAGCGCTCAAAGAACTGCTGGAACGCGCATGCGTCGCGTTCTTTTATTTGCGCTATGAGTTGTGGATCCGGTATCTGCATCGAAGCCCTCCGCAGATAAAGACTCCGCCCGGAAAGTACAGGTTCAAAGACGAAGGTGAAAAAATCCAAAAATCTCATTGAGGGCCGGTTTCCTCTTTGAGTTGACCCACTAGTCGAGCATGGTATCTTACAGAAGTCCTGAATGACTTGAACGGTTCGATAGGCGGATCATCTTGTGAATATTATTCTGCGTCTGTCTGCGTCCATCTGCGGATCGTCTTGTGAATGGTTTTGCTATACCACCCACCGCCAGAAAACCAACCCCAACCTATCTAGATCGAGATCCCATGAGCCTAACGCCAGCCCAACTCGACCAGTTCCACCGCGACGGCTATATCATCGTCCTCGACCTGTTCTCTGCCGACGAGATGGACGCTGCCCTAGCGGCAATGGAACAGATTTTCTACGGCCAATCCTTCCAGCAATGGCTGGCCGCTTGCGACCAAGGCAACGCCTCCGGGGTCTCGGACGGCTTCACCACCACGCACGACCACTCCGAGGGCCGCTCGCAATTTCCCGTGGGTGCTCCAGCCCTAGATCGGCTGATCGAAAACGAGACCTACCTCGACGTTTTTGAGCAATGCTTGGGTGCAAAAGCCAGCTACTGCAATGCCCATCTCTTCATGCGCTCGGGGCCTACCGACAAGCGCCATCCCGACAATCCTTGGGAGGGCTACCACATTGACCACTACACCAATTGCCTGCTACCGCCCCACGACCAAACAGGCCGTTTCGACTACGTCAATTCAGGGGTGTACCTGCACGATGTCGAAGACGACGGCGCTCCCATGCTGGTCATCCCCGGCTCGCACAAAGTAGCTGGTCCTGCTTTTGTGCGAGCGCTTGCTAACGGCAACGCCGCAGGTGGGTCTTTCAAAGACCTGCGCCAAGCCACCGAACTAGCCGCTCCGGTTCCCGCCACGGGCCGGCGGGGGTCGGCTCTCTTCTACTCGTCGTACCTAGTCCACGCGGCGCAACCCTTTGCCAATAAGCGCACGCAGCGCGCCTTTTGGACTTTGTCCATGTGTCGCCGCGACAACGATCGCTGGACCCGATTCGCCAATCCCTTCATCTACGGCGAACGGGAACACATGCTGCCCTTTTTCACGGCCACCACGCCCCGAGTGCGCGGCCTATTCGGCTGGCCCGAACCTGGACACCCGTACTTCACCAGCCAAACGCTAGACCTTTTGGAACATACTCTGCCCGGCATTGATACAGGTCCCTACCGCAATGACAGTTGAAAGGCAGTCAACTGTGGATCGAGAGGTCGTCTCCCATCTATGACTCCGACAATCACCCTGAGGCAAAAAGTGATAGAAGGCACCCAAAAAGGTCCCAACCTGCTGATCCTAGGCGGCGTCCACGGCGACGAGTTCGAGTCTATGGCGGCCATCCGCCGCCTGCTGCACCACCTCGATCCAGCGGACTTGCGAGGTCGTCTCACGGCCATCCCGGTAGTCAACGAAGCCGCCTATTGGCACGGCCAGCGCACGGCCGAGGACGAGCTGGACTTAGCCCGCACCTGCCCGGGCCGGCCCGACGGCTCGATCACCGAGCGCACGGCCCACGCCGTCAGCCAAGAAATCCTCCGGGCCGACTATCTCATCGACCTGCACAGCGGCGGGATAGTCATGGAATTCTACCCTACCGTGGGGTACACCCTACATCCCGATAAAGCCGTCCTCGACGTGCAACGGCGCATGGCCCGCGCACTGAATATGCCCATCATCTGGGGCACCTCAGCTCACCTCGACGGACGCACGCTTTCGGTGGCTCGCGATGCCAACGTGCCGGCCATCTACGCCGAGTGGATGGGGGGTGGCACGTGCGATCCCCAGGGCGCGGATGCCTATTTCGAGGGCTGCTTGAACGTCTTGGCCGAACTGGACATGATCGACCGCAACCTGCCGCCCCTGCGCACCGAGTACACCGTGGAAGACGACCGCGACAACTCTGGACACATACAAATCAATTACCCAGCGCCCTTTGCCGGTTATTTCGAGCCTCAGGTAACACTGAAAGCGCCGGTGCAACCGGGCGACGTGATCGGCACAGTGGTCGATCATCTGGGGCAGCGGCGCGAGGAAGTGGTATCGACCCAAGCGGGTTTGATTCTGTGTCTGCGGGTCTTCAACCGCGTCCACCAGGGCGACAGTTTAGCCGCGGTGTTGGAGCTCGACTCTTCCCAATGACCGCCCTGTTTTGCAGACGCTGGATTCTCGCCGTTTCCAGTCCGCGCTACTAATTGGGCCGCGAACGCACTCAAGCTACCCTCGGCCTCGTCGAACTGTACCTGCACTAAGGCATTGGCGTGGAATACGGCAATCTGCAGGAGATAACTAGTGATGACCGAGAGAGTTGTTTTTATTTAGTCTTGTGGCCCCCAAAAGGCGTCCTAACTTATTGCGCTCCGCGCTGGTGCTGTTTGGTTACACCTCACTAGCGCACCAGCAGACTGTACAAATATCACACGGTCTGCGTCAGCTCGCCGAACACTTGCTGACGCAGACCAACCAACGGCGAAAGGAGATTTCTCATGGCCGTTATCAATGAACTGCTCGAAAACAATGCCCGCTATGCCGACAATTTCGGCAAGGGCGACCTGCCCCTGCCTCCAAAACTGCACCTCGCGGTGGTGGCCTGCATGGACGCGCGCCTCGACACGCATAGCCTGCTGGGGATCGCAGAAGGAGATGCGCACGTGATCCGGAACGCGGGCGGCGTCATCACCGACGACGCGATTCGTTCGCTGACGATCTCGCAACGACTGCTGGGCACGACTTCGATCATGCTCATCCACCACACAGACTGCGGCATGCTGACATTCCGCGACGACGACGTGAAGGACGCGATCGTGGCCGATACCGGCATCCGTCCGGCCTTCGCCCTAGAGGCGTTCGGCGATCTCGCGGAGGACGTACGGCAGTCGATCTCCCGCATTCAGGCCAGCCCGTTCATCCCGAACAAGGACGACGTGCGGGGATTCGTCTATGACTGCGCCACCGGAAAGCTGAACGAAGTCACCTGAACTTGTTGCTGATTAGACATTGCCAATCATCAGGACAAGACCCAGAAGCGTCACTGACAGAGATTGGGCAAAAGCAGGCGGAAGCACTCGCTGGGTTCTTGTCCGGCTACCCGATCGACATGATCGTCTCCAGCTCCTACGCACGAGCACAGCAAAGCATTGAGCCGTTTGCTGCTAAAGTGGGATTGCCTGTTCACTTGGATCACCGCCTAACTGAACGGACGCTTTCGGGGAGTCCGATTAACAACTGGCGCGAGATAGTCCGCGATTCATTTGGAGACTTGGAGTTGCGGATGCCGGGCGGCGAATCTGCACGTGAAGTATTAGACCGAGGCTGGGCCGCTATAACCGAGTTACTCGACGGCGGTCACCAGCTCCCTATTGCGGTAACTCATGGCAACCTCTTGAGTCTGATCCTGAACTCACTGGACTCTAATTTCGGCTACGATGGATGGGAATCTCTATCAAATCCAGACGTATTCGCACTCAAAGAAGCCGACGACGAACGATTGGTATTTGAGAGAGTCTGGTCTGAATAGGTGCCGCTAACAACGCAGTTTGGGCACAAATGATTTTTGAGGTTGAAATACGAGGAGTACGTAGAATGATACGGGCCATCACATCAGAGGACTTGCGAGATTGCGCGCGTCTATTCGTGAAAGTTTTCTCCGAATGGCCGTACGAGGAATCGTGGAGCGTCACCCAAGCGCACCACTATCTCAATCGATTCTGGAAGTTCGATCCCGATCATTGCCTCGTCGCCCTCGACAAAAATGATGTGATCGGAGCGATGTTCGGATACTGCTATCCTTGGCAAGACCGAATCAACTATTACATGCAGGAACTTTTTATCGAGTCCGATCAAAGGCGGTCAGGCCACGGACGAAGACTGGTGCGTCATCTGCTCGACAAAATCGGGGAATCGAATGTATCCATGTCCCTAATTGCCAATGAAGCAACACCGGCAGCCGCGTTTTACGAGGAGCTTGGATTGCGGCAGCATAGATACTACAAGTTCTATTGTGACACCGTGAAAACGGGTGTGGACTAGTCCGTCGTATAATACAGCGGTTTTAGCTGCGGTGGAACGGTGATTCACATGCCCAAGTTCTCTCTCGAATCAATCGACGCTGGTTCTCATCTGTACCTTACAGTGGCACCCGGTATCGAGATTGGAACTCGTCTAAATGGCGGCCACTTCAGAGATACTGTCGAGCAAGGTGTTGTAACCGATCATAGTTCTATTCTGGAAATCGCGTGGGAACTGGTTCGCATGCGCGAATTCCCGTCTCGGCCATGCCGATTCGATGCGCTCTTTCTTTGGCCAGATGAGGTAAGAGCACGGGCATGGCATTACCGACAAGGCATTTTCGAGTCCGAAACAAGCTCACAGCGCGGGTTGTACCAAGTTGAGGTGGAACGGATTTGTCAAATCTGGGCCGCCGACATGAATTTGATCAGTGATGTTACGCAGCCTTTAGCTGCTGTAATTCGTCAAAGGCGTGTCGAATGGCCTTGAGATAGAGTTTTGATCGGAGGGCAAACGGATTCATCCGATGCTTGATGCGCAGCCACTCTAAGGAGAAGGCCGCATAGATGGCCATAAAGACGTGGTTGCTTTGGGTACGGACCCGTTTAGTCGGCGATTTGGCCAACGCGGCATGGGACTTGAGCGTTTTGTGAAAGACTTCGACTTTCCATCGTTTTTGATAGATCGTCTCAAGGGCGTCTCCGTGTTGGTCGAGATCACTACAGGCCAGATACAACATGCCGGTGCTGCCGTCTTTGTTTGTAAAGACTTGCCGATGCAGCAAGACTGGAAAAGGCAGTCCTTTGATCCAGGCGGTTACCGGCGTGGGGTCTGACCAGGCTAGTGTATCGATGCGCACGAAGCGGCCGTGGGCTTTGTCTTGTAAGCTCAAGGCGACCGTCCGGTTGGATTTGAGGGCGACGACAACGTGTTTCTTCAGGTCTTGGCGGATACACAACAGGTTTTCCTTGGCCGAAAACCAACTATCGGCCAACACATAGCGGTAGCGCAAGCGATTCTGCTGGCAGGTGCCTAGCATCTGCCGCAGCAATTGGTTTTTGGTCACCTCGCTTTTGCGTTTGACCCGACGCGTTTGCCGATCGCAAAACCGAATCGGTTTACGCACTAACTCATAGGCCACCGGCACACTGACATCACCGGCCTGATAGATGCAATTGAGCAGATTCAAGCCTTTGACCGAGCGGTTCTTACTATGATCGAAGTGCCAACAGATCAACTCATTTTCATCCGTGTGCGGCTTTTCCTGAATCGTGTCATCGAAAATAAGCACCCCGTCTTCCCGCTCGATGGTGCGTACCACGGTTTTGACTTGATGCCAGAGTTCTTTCGACGTGTACTCGGCTTGGGACAGAAAGCGCGTCACTTGGTCGTGGCTGATTTGGCCGTCTAATAGAGACGAAAGGCCGGTGGCCGTCGTCGCGCCAAAAGAGCTCAACAGATAATCGCTATAGAGAGCTAACAGTTTTTTATCCATGACAAACAAGATAAACCAATACCTAAAGGCTGCGTAACATCACTAACTAATCAGACGCCGGTGAAGGCTTTGGCTTTGTCGTCGGTCTTGGGTGGCCGCGTCGGTCGGTCGGTGCGCAGTTCACCCCATAAGGCGATGGCGATGCCCACGAGGATGATGCCGCCGCCGATGAGTTGGGCGGGCATGGGTACCTCGCCCAAGATGAGAGCGGCGAAGAGCACCCCGGCTACCGGCGAGAAGGACGACGCTGTGGCAATGTCGGCGGGGCGCACGCGCTTGATGCCGGCAAACCACGACAACTGACCGCAAGCCACCACGATCCCTCCGTACAGCAGCATCCAGCCCCAGAGCAGCGGGGAGAAGATGTCGGCGAAGTGTGCAAGGCCGAAAATGTATAGGCCAATTCCGAGGAAGAAGAGCGCACCGACGAGGTTGCGGAAGACGCTGAAGATGCCCAAGGGAATGGTCTGGAGTTGTTTGCGGCCGATTTCGGCACCGCAGACGAGGAGCACGGTAGCGGCGGCGGCAAAGAATTCACCGTAGCCCACTCCGCCCTGCATCCGCGCTGCGGCCATGCTCTCTGGTGACGCGTCCATTTGCAGAATGAGAGTCGTGGCCACGCCGCCGAGGGCGCACAAGGCCCCTAGTACGGCCGTCCAGTTCGACTTTTCTCGGTAGAGCAGCCAAGCCAGCAACAGGCCGAGGGGAATTTCTATCGTCTCGATCAGGACGATATTGGTGACGGAGGTGTGGGCGATGGCCGTGAACATCATGGCCGGGGCTATCGCGCCGGAGGTAAGGGCCAAGGCCGTCTGGATCAGCCATTGCCGACGCGATAGGGCGCGCAGGCTGGCGGGACGCCATTCCCGGTGATAGAGGGCGAACAGGGTTAGTGCCGCGACGAGATTGCCGGCGAAAAGCAGGTTGCAAAAGGAGATGGGATTTTGGCCGTCTATCAGGTTTGCCTCGCCGATTTCGACGAGGCGGGCCACGACCGAAGCGGCGGCAGCGAAGATCAGTATGGCGATCCACAGGTATGTTCGTCCCCAGGTCATGTTTTAGGATTGGCCGAAGTCTTTTATAGTCAGTCCGTCATGTCCTTGATCGCGCAAGCCAACGTTATTCCACAGGTCGAGTTCAAACAAGTTGAGGATGCGAACGATTTCGTCGCTGCTGCCAAGCGAGTATCTGGGAAATCGAGTGGAAGCTATCGAGGTATCAAATAGTACAGAATAATTATTGGCCCCGAATATATGTTGGTGATCGTCTCGTCGGATTCGAAAATCTGCAATTTTCCTTAGCACAGCTAAACTCGGCAAGGGATTTCCGTAAATGCGCGTTTCCAATTCCAAAGCGTATTCGGCTACCGGGGTTCCAGCATGGTTCCTGAGTCTATCAATCCAGGCCAGCAGGTTGGCAAACATGGTAATTAGCCATCCGGCAGGCAGAATGCCTCCTTTCTCGTATGGTCTAAAGAATAGATCTTCTGAACGGAAAGAAGTCAGACCTAGTTCAACGAGTCCGTTACAGTGTATTTCCCGATATACTTTTCTAATTAAGCTATCGTCGGAAGATTTATGGTTATACCCCTCCATCCGTGCCCCGCGTAAAATCGGCCGCCAGTCGTTCGTGGAAGGAATCTTAAGACTTCCACCTGATAATTCGCTGTAATCATTGCCTGAGCGGGCTATAACGCTATGCCAAGCCAAATCATCCCTCAACGCTTTATGACTAGGGTCAAACCATATTTCATCGCCCAAAGGTGCAGCGGTTGCCCTGATGCCTATTGCATTCTGATCCCAATCATTAATGCCACGGAATTCCTCCTCAAACCGTTTCGACCGTTCATTAAGCAACGTATCGAGTTTTTCTGTTCCTCTTGCAAGATTGAGCACGAGGTCTTGGATTTCACGCATGGTCATTTCCTCGCATCGATCAGATCGTCGGATGGAGCAAACACGACTAGGTATGACGCGGTGTGGAGCCTGTCTTGAACGGCCAACGCGGATGACAACGGCACCGGCATCATCTTGTGTTATTATGGGAATAATTTCAAGACCCGGAATGTGCGGTTCTACGCAATTGCCAAATACCGACGTTAGGCGATCTGCTAGATCGGCACAATGCGGAATAGGCGAAATTTCGTTGGCGACTCCCGGCCCATTTCTGGACTTACTCTCTTCTATACCCAGTATGAGAGCGCCGCCAAAAGCGTTTGCAAAAGCGACAGATTTCTCAAGAATCACGTTTCTCGCTTTGTCGCCCAGCTTCTGGTTCTCGTACCAAGAATCTTTTTGTCCCTTTTTTACTGATAAGTCTCTCTTGAATTCAATCCGTTCGTCTTCCTGTACACGTGAATCAATCAATGCTTGCAGATCATTGATATCCAACTGGTCGGCAGGTTTGGTGAGTATGTCTATCATGGGTCAGATTTACCCCTTTGTTACCATTCTAACTTTTCGGCGACCAGTGTATTATGCGCTCCTGCTTCACGGTCACGCTAGGTTCTCGTGTTATGCGGTCAGTTGCTTGTGCCTGTTGACCAGATAGGCTGCGAAGGACGCGCAGGCACCAAACATGAACACTGCATCATCGAGATCAACATCTGCGGCCCCTTCGTCCAACAGGGCATGGCGGATGCCGTTTTCATCGCTTGTATATCCGTACAGTTTGCTGAAACCGTCCTGTAATGCTCGGTGATTTAACACTCCTTCCTTTTCAAGCGATTTAAGGGCTGGTCCAAGCGATGTGCCTGCTTTTGGGTCGATCGTCCGCGCCACGGATTCAACCGCGTGGATACTTTCTCTGACGGCATCTGCATAACGTTTTTCATTGATGGCTTCGACTGCATCATGGAGATGTGTCTTTGCTCCTGCTGGCCCGCTCTGTTCAATTGTCTCAATTGCCTGTTGGGTGGCGGCACCAGATTCTTCACTGAAACGTGGAATGATTACCGGCAGGCCGTTGATGGTTTGAACAGCATAAGCGAGGGGCACTTCTTTGAAAGCATCTTCTAAATTTTTTTGTAGAGGCGGCAGACAGCTATTATGACGCAGAATAAATTCGACGAGTGTAAGAACAAGATCATAATCGTTTTCGAGTATGGTTCCTCTCAAGAGACCGTGGTGCTCAGAAGGGCTATGCTCGATATTGTCATGGGGCCAATGAAGAACCTTAACAGTATAGTCATAGACAATGTGATACATAGAAGCGTTCTCACAATAGTAACCCCTACTGTAATCCTCACTCACGATCCATTCCTGTTCAATTGCTTTATCAACAGCAAACCAAACCAAATTTCTGAAATCCTCGGAAACATATTCTAGGCACATCGGTTCTGGCAAAGGGGCCCTGCCTTCACGCTGCGAGAATGTCAGCTTGTAAAATTCTTCGTTTCCCGTCATCTGATTTCTCTATTTTCCTGTTTTTCGTTGGTCGTTGCGTTTGGCTTTCCCTTTTCAATCCACGTAGGCTCTGGCAGCCCTTCGACGGTGCGGTTGGTTTCCATGCTGACACGGATGACGCAGGCGGGCAGTCTTAGCGGATAGGGTAAGTCACCGCTAGTCTCAGTAGAGTAGTAGTTTAACGCGCTTCTGCCGCCGTCATTACCATCTGTCCGACATCGTCAACGCGCACTTGGTACCGAGGATGGACGACGGTGGTTGAATCGATCTCCTCGACGATGGCCGGCCCTTGCACCACCGCGCCAGCCCCCAGTGCATAGCGGTCGTACACCGGGCAATCGACGAATCTCTCGTTCTCGGCGAAATATACTGGGCGGTGCCCTTTGGCCGTCGCCTCCCCGGTTGCCTTGGCCAGCGGTGCCAGCGCGGGTTTGGCGATCTGGCCGATGGCCGAGAGCCGCACGCTGACCAGCTCGACGTCCTCGCCCGGCGCGCTAAAGCCATAGGCGCGATCGTGCGTGTGGTGGAACTGTTCCAATAGCTGCGCTAGTTGCGCTGGGCCCAAGGCTTCGGTTGTCAACGGCAGCGTCAGCTCGTGGCTTTGCCCAACGTAGCGCAGATCTGCTTGGCGTCTGAAGTCCATCGCCGCTTCTGACATCCCTTCGCGCCCCAGCGTTTCTCGCCCCTGTGCCTCTAACTCGCGGAAGGTCTGCTCCAAGGCTTGGGGAACTACTTGGTCCAACCGCTGGATGAGGGTGGTCGCGTAATCGTGTTTTAAGTCCGTCACCAACAGTCCCAGCGCCGAGGCTGTGCCTGGGCTTTGGGGAATGATCGCCACGGGAATCTCGGTCAGGGCGGCGAGGCGGTTGGCGTGGGCTGGCCCAGCGCCGCCAAAAGCCACCAGTGCGAAGTCGCGCGGGTCGTAGCCGCGTTGCACAGAGACGAGCCGCAGCGCGTTGACCATGGCGGTGTTGGCGATCTCGACGATGCCGTGGGCGGCCTCGACTAGGTCCATGCCCAGCGGCTGGGCGCAGTGTTGTTCGATGGCGCGTTGTGCGGCGGTCGGGTCGAGGGCGATTTCGCCGCCGAGGAAATAGTTAGGGTTGAGCCGTCCCAAGACGAGGTTGGCGTCGGTGACCGTGGGTTGCGTCCCGCCTTGGCCATAGCAGACCGGCCCGGGATCGGCTCCGGCGCTTTGGGGACCGACCCGAAGGATGCCGCCGGGATCTACCCAGGCGATGGACCCGCCGCCTGCGCCGATTTCCACGAGGTCGATTACTGGCGTGCGGATTGGATAGCCAGCGCCGCGAGTCGCTCCGACGCCCGTTTGCGCCGTCGTCCCGACTTCGTAATCCTTGGTCACGCTGGGTGCGCCGCCTTGGATCAGCCCGGCTTTGGCGGTCGTCCCGCCCATATCAAAGGAAATCACTTGGTCGTAGCCCCGCGCCTGCCCCAAATGCGCCGCTGCAATCACCCCGGCGGCAGGGCCGGATTCGACCATGTACACCGGCTTTTGCCGCGCCGCCGCGAAGGTGTACACCCCGCCGCTGCTCTGCATTACGAGCAACTCAGCGGCGATGCCGGCCTGTGCCAACCGATCTTCGATCCGCTGCAAGTAGCGCGCGACCACCGGGCGGATGCAGCTATTGATCACGGTCGTGCTGGCCCGCAGGTACTCGCGGAACTCAGGTGCAACTTCTGCGGACAGTGAGACGACGGCCTCGGGAAAGACCTCGGCGATAATCTCCCCGGCCCGCCGCTCATGCTCGGGATTGGCGTAGGCGTGAAGAAAGCAGACGGCGATGGACTCGACGCCCTCGGCGCGCAGCTTGTTGGCTACTTGGCGCAGGGCGTCTTCGTCGAGCGGTGTCAGCTCTGTGCCGCTGGCATCGAGGCGCTCGGGCACGCCAAAACAGTGGTGGCGCGGCACGAGGGGCCGCGGCTTTTCAAACTGCAAGTCGTAGAGGGTGGGGCGAATCTGGCGGGCGATCTCCAGCATGTCGCGGAAACCCTCGGTGGTGATAAAGCCCGTCGGCGCGACCTTGCCTTCGATGATAGCGTTGGTGGCGACTGTGGTGCCGTGGACGATGTAGGCCACGTCTTGGGCGGCGATCTGCTGCTTGGCGAGTAGCCGCTGCACGGCTTCCATAAATCCGCCGGATGGGTCTTGGGGGGTTGAGGAGACTTTGCCGGTATAGATTTGCCCGGTCGCTTCGTCAATGAGTGCAATGTCGGTAAAGGTGCCGCCGATATCGACGCCGAGTCTATAGGCCATTGTCTGCCATCTCCCGCCGCCGCGCCTCGGTCGCCACTTGATCGACTTGCCCGGTGGCGCTGTCGATGACTACACCGTACTCGTCTCGCGCCCGCTCCGCGCTCACCTTGCCCTCGCGCACATCCTCGGCCACCGCTTGGGGATCGCGGAGATGGGGTGGGCCATGGCCGCCGCCGCCGCAAGTGCGATAGCTGAAGACTGTATCGGCCGCGAGCGCAATCGTCGTTTTGGACCCCAGTTCGACGTGCTGGCCTTTGGGGTCGAGGATATAACGCGCTTTGCCGCCGGCTTGGCCCCCAGCCAACCCTTCCGGCCCCCAGCGGTCCCGATCCGACAGGACGGTAAAGGACACTTCGTGATCGATAAATCGATAATCGCGCCGCAGCCCCAAGCCGCCGCGATACTGCCCGGCCCCCTCTGAATCCTCTATCAGTTCATAGCGGTCAATCCGCAGCGGATAGTTGATTTCGATCTCCTCAATCGGCGCGTTCTCCGTGTTTTGACCGTGGCACTGCACGGCGTCCGGCCCATCCTTGGTACTGCGTCCCCCATAGCCGCCGGCCATAGTCTCGTAGTAGGAATAAAGCTGCCCCGTGCGCGGATCGGTACCGCCGAAGCCGACTTGGCACATCGTCCCTTTGGTCGCGGCCGGGATCGTATCGGGTAGCGCCGGATGCAGTGCCCTGAGAATGATATCGGAGAGCCGCACCTGAGTCTCCCAGCCCCCGACCACCGGCGAGGGTGCCGTGCAGTTGACGACCGTCCCCTCGGGGGCGACGAGCCGCACCTGCTCGTAAAACCCGGCGTTGACCGGCACGTCTTGGTCGATCAGGCACTTGAGCACGTAGGCGCAGGCCGCAAAGGTCTGGGAGTACGTGGAATTGACCGGCGCTCGGCGCTGCGGATCGCACCCCGTCAGGTCGAAGAGCACTCCTTCATCGTCGATGGAGACGCGGACCTGGAGCCGCACTGGCTCGTCGGTAAAGCCGTCATTATCGACGACGCCTGCGGCTGTGAATTCCCCCTTGGGCAACTTGGCCAGTTCGGCTAGCGTCCGCTCCCTGGTGTAGTCAATCAGCCGATCCATGTAGAAAGACGCCTGCGCCAACCCCACCTGCTCGACGAGCCCGTTGAGCCGGCGAACCCCCGAATTGTTGGCCGCCACTTGGGCGCGAAAGTCGCCGCGCGTCTCCCGCTTGGAGCGGATCTGGGCGATGACTAGTTCGAAGACATCGGCCGAGATTTCTCCGCCGCGCACCAGCTTTACCGGAGGGATGATGATGCCCTCCTGATACACCTGCTGGAAGGCTCCAATGCTGGCCGGCGCACCGCCGCCGACATCGACGTGATGGGCGAGATTGGCTACATAACCGAAGAGTTCATCGCCGCAATAGACGGGCGAAATCAGCGTGATGTCGTTGAGATGAACTCCGCCGCGATAGGGGTCGTTGACGAGAATCGCGTCTCCGGCCTGCAAGTTTTCTGGGCCGTATTCGGCGACCGCGCGGGGCGTGAGAATCGTCAGCGAGCCGAGGTGTACTGGCTGGGTAAAGGCTTGGGCGACGGGCCGCAACTGGCGGTCGAAAAAGGCGCAGGAGAAATCGGCGCGGGTTTTGATGTTGGTCGAATACGCGCTGCGCCGAAGGGCAATAGCCATCTCCTCGGTGGCTTCGAGCAGGGCGTTGCGGATGACCTCGAATTGGATGGGGTCGGTCTGGTCGGGCATGGCTTCTCGCGGTTAATGGGTTGGGTAATATACGACAGACGCCGCTCGGGGTCAGCGGCGGCCTAGACTGCGATTCGCGCCAGATAAATACTGGTCTTTCCTTCGTGCGACGAGTAGTAACTCATCCACAGTAAGCCCTCGTGTTCGACCATGCCGGGATAGCTACAGTCGCCGCCGCTGGGTAGCCATAGCACCGGCTCGTAACTGGTCGGCGTCATCTGCGCTAGGACCGTGGCTGCACCGCCGTCGGGATGCCGGCTGCGAGCGCTGGCCCACAGCGCACCATCGGACCAGCGGATAAAATTAGGCCCTCCCATCGGGTAGTTGATCTGGGTCCACTGCCAGTCTGTGTACGGAGCTTGGCTGGTGCCGATCCAGTCGGGCCGCACCAAGGCAACCATGGTGCCGTCGGGCATAAAGCGCAAGGTGGTCTCGCTGGCCGTCCACGTATCGTTGGGCAGGAAAAACTCGGTGATCCACTGCCAGTCGAGGCCGTCGGTGCTGGAGTAGAGGAACCCTCGGCGCGGATAGGAGCCTTCGCCCAGCTTTGATACGCTGTAGGCGATTCCCTCGTGCCAGGTGACGCGCCACAGCCAGTGGTCTTCCGCCAGCACTTTCTGCGGTGTAGTCCAGGTGTAGCCGTCGTCTGAAAAGGCAATGCGCGGCGAGCGGGTGCCGTACTCGGTACCCACGTACAGACTGCCGCCGGCGACCAGCATCAGGCGTCCGTCGTTGGCGATCGACAGCTTGGGGTCGCGCAGGTCTACCTCCTGTTCTACTAGGACTGCTGCCGACTCCCAGGAGTGGCCATCGTCTGAGCAAATGACGCGCACGGTGCCGATGCTTGGCCCGTGATCTTGGGCCTCGCGGAAGGTACACCACCACCGATCGGCGAAGCGCACCAGATCGGTAAAGGCGTTGTGGGGGCCGCGGTCCCAGATCTCCTCGACCGAGAGAATTTGCGGGATTGCAGGGTGCGTATTCATCGTTCGTCTCCTCGTTAGACTTGGTGCGAAAGCTGTTTCACGTCCTATTCTACGTCAAGTATTGCTCTACCGTTGATGTAACAACTCGTTGACATATCGAGTATGCAAGTTTGATTATGAGGCACTACACGCAAGTTGTACTGACTCCAAACGAAGATTGAGATCATGCTTGGACAAACCTCGTTTTTTGCTGACTCTGGCCTCCCGCCGGCCCTTGGCTATAATTTGCGGCGTTTCAATCCGTGGTGGGAAGACGAAGCAATGCCGCTGCAGCCGACGACGAGACGGCATTTGGTAGCGCAGATGCGTCGGCGTTTGGATGCCAATATCGCGCCGATTATCGTCGTTAGAGGACCGCGCCAAATCGGCAAGACCACAGCGCAATTTCAGATTATTCAGGACTTACTCGACGAGGGCGTGGATCCGAGACAGATTCTTCGCGTTCAGTTCGACGACCTCCAGACCTTGGGTAAGTTGCAGGAACCCATCTTGCGCATTTCGGATTGGTTCGAGCGGCGCATTACCCCAAAGCGATTCAATGCGTTAGCTCAAGCCGGCGCAACAGCCTACTTGTTTTTCGACGAGATTCAAAACCTCGATAGTTGGGACGTGCAACTCAAGTCGTTGGTTGATAACGCTTCCGTCAAAGTGGTGGTCACCGGAAGCTCAGCCCTACGCATCGAATTAGGACGAGACAGTCTCGCCGGCCGGATCAATACGATCGAAGCAGGCGTCCTTTCGCTCACTGAGATCGGTGCGTTGCGCGGCTTTGCGACGCCGGAACCCTTTCTCGGGGATAATGGTTTGGCGAATCTGTTAGACAAGGAGTTTTGGCGTGGCTTGCGCGAATACGGAATTGAACATGGAGAGTTTCGCGCAGAGGCATTTGTTCATTTTTCAGAGCGCGGCGGCTATCCCATCGTCCATCGTCGGAAAGAGGAAGAATTTTCTCAACTAGCCGATCACCTCAACGAGACGGTCATCAAAAGGGTCATTCAGCACGATTTGAGAATCGGCGAGCGAGGGCGCAAGCGAGATGAGAATCTGTTGGAAGAATTGTTCCGGCTGGTTTGCCGCTATGCTGGTCAGACTCCGCGGATAGCCACCTTGGCGGAAGAAGCGCGAATCTCGCTGGATGCGAACATTGGCTCCCAGCGCGTTACTTCCTATCTGAAATTCCTTGGGGATACGCTCTTATTGCGCCTTATTCCACCACTGGAAATTCGCCTCAAGCGAAGGCGAGGCAGTCCGAAACTTTGCCTAGTGGACCATGGGCTCAGGGCCAGTTGGCTGCAAGAGCACATTCCCCTTGTACCGGATCAACTAGCGCAGCACCCTGAACTCACGACGTTAGCTGGTCACTTAGCGGAGAGTATTTTTGGGTCGGTTGCGTCAACGATTCACGGCTTGGATATTGCCCATTTTCCCGAAAGAGGTACGGACCAGGAAGTTGACTTTGTGTTGACGGTCGGCAGCGTGCGTATCCCGGTAGAAATCAAATATCAGAGACGCATAGATCCATTCCGAGACACGTTGGGTTTGCGTTCGTTTTTGGAAAAATCCGTAAATAATGCGCCGTTTGGAATTCTCGTGACGCAAGATAATTCCGGCACGGTGGACGATCCGCGGATCGTCAGTTTGCCATTGTCAACGTTCATGATGCTTCGCTAAAGGCTCCGCTTCTCTATCGGCCACAGACCCGTCCCGGTGTCCATTGTCCGGCCATTTGAACTCAATGGCCCACTTGCTCGTTTCGCTCCCATAAACCTGTTGCACAATAGGTCCGTCAGCCACGTTTTATTATGTTCCTTAAACATAATGTTTGAGAAACATAATTCCGACAATAGAGGCCCAAACCATGACTCCCACTGACGCCATTCCCATCCTTATCGGCGAGCACTGGATAACGCCGGAGGTCGAGGCCCACACGCCGGTGTACCGTCCCGCTACCGGGGAGGTGATCGGACGCACGCCGCAGTGCGACCGCGTCGAGGTCGATCTAGCGGTGGAGGCGGCGAGCCGGGCCTTTGCGAACTGGTCGGCGACGCCAGCGCCGGAACGGGCGCGGGTTTTGTTTAGCTATCGCGAGTTGCTGGAGGAACAGTTCGAGCATCTCGCTGAGATTCTCTGCGGCGAGAACGGCAAGACCCGCGAGGAAGCGCGGGGCGACGTACGCCGAGGTATTGAGGTCGTCGAACTGGCCTGCGGCATTGGTCAGATGGCCAAGGGCGAGGTGCTGCCGGAGTTGGCCGCTGGCATTGATGGTGCTGCCACGCGCGAGCCAGTGGGAGTGTGCGCCGGCATCACGCCGTTCAACTTCCCGGCCATGGTGCCCATGTGGATGTACCCGCTGGCCATCGCCTGCGGCAATTGTTTCGTGCTGAAGCCGAGCGAGAAGGTGCCGTTTACGGCCAACCACTTGGCAGAACTGTTCATTGAGGCGGGGCTCCCGCCGGGGGTGCTGAACGTCGTGCACGGCGGCCGGGATGTGGTCGAAGCGCTCTGTCGGCATCCTGGCATTGCGGCGATTTCCTTTGTCGGTTCGTCGCCGGTGGCGCGCCGGGTGTACGAGTTGACCGGGCAGACGGGCAAGCGCTGTCAGGCGGCGGGCGGAGCCAAAAACGTGCTCCTCGTCATGCCCGACGCGGTCGAGTCCGGCCTGTTTGGCGAGGCGGCCGCAGCAGACCCGACGCTGAACGCGGTTATGCACTCGGCCTTTGGCTGTGCTGGCCAGCGCTGCATGGCTGGCTCCCTGCTGATGGGCATCGGCGACGCCAGCGACGGCCTGCGCGACCAATTAGCTTCTGCCATGGATACGATGACGGTAGGGGACACGCTGAGCGACGATGTTGACATGGGGCCGGTCATCGACGGTGCCGCCCGGCAGCGCCTCGTCGGCCACATCGCCGATGCTACTTCGGCGGATTTGGCTGTGGTGCGCGACGGGCGCGAAGGCGTGCCGGACACTGGTTTCTACGTCGGGCCGACCCTGCTCGACGGCGTGACCCCCGGCCATGGCCTGTTCGCGGAGGAGTTGTTTGGCCCGGTCTTGGGGCTGATGCGGCCCGAGACGCTGGACCAGGCGATTGACTGGATCAACCGCATCCCGTACGGCAATGCGGCGACCATTTTTACCCACGATGGCGGGGCGGCGCGCACCTTTGCGCGCGGTGCGGAGTGCGGCATGATCGGTGTGAACGTGGGCGTGCCAGCGCCCATGGCCTTGTTCTCGTTTTCCGGCTGGGACCAGTCGTTCTTCGGCGACCTGCACGTGCAGGGGACCGAGGGAATTCTGTTCTACACGCGGCAGAAGACGGTGTTGTCGCGGTGGCCTAGGAGGTAGCAATGGGAAGCAGAATCGAAGAAGCGATTGTCGCCGAGGTCGAGGCGCGGTCCGAGGCTTGGGAAAACCTGCTTGTGCTGGCCGACGACATTGGCATGCGCGTAGCCGGCAGCGAGGGGGAGGTCCGAGCCCGGGACTTCCTGCTGCAGACCTTTCAGCGCTATGGACTCGACCGCGTCCACTTGGAGCCTTTCGAGTATCGCGCTTGGCGGCCGCAGCGCGAGGAGTTGACGGTGGTGGCGCCGGAGGCAGGACGCTCGATCCCATGCAGGTGCGGAGGGCTGTCGCCTTCGACCTCGGAGCAGGGGGTGGAAGGCGAGGTTGTGTTCCTAGAGCGCTGCGACGCCGAGGAGCTGGCGCAACGGGCCGACGAGGTGCGCGGCCGCATTGTGGTGGCACCCTACTATCCCTTTGCCCGCCAGTTGAAGACGCCCTTGGCAGCGCGCTTCGGCGCGGTGGCACTGCTTGAGCACCGCAACTACGCTGGTGCCTTGCAGCCGGCCCGCACTTGTTGCTTCCAGCGGGTCGGTGACCTGCCGGTGGCCTCGATCAGTCTCGAAGACGCCGAGTACCTCAAGCGTCTGCAGCAGCGGCGTGGACCGGTGCGGCTGCGGTTGGTGCTCGACAGCCGCATTGAGCCCAAGGAGTCGTGGAACGTGGTCGGCGAGTTGACCGGGACAGAGCATCCGCAGGACATCTTGGTCTGCGGCGGCCACTACGACACTTGGCACGTGGGACCTGGTGCTATTGACAATGCCTCGGGCGTGGTTGCCGTGGTCGAGGCGGCGCGTGCCCTCGCCGTACACCGCGAGCACCTGCGGCGCACGGTGCGGTTCGTGGCCTTTGGGGTCGAGGAGTCGGGACTGGTCGGGTCTTGGGCGTACACGCAGCGCCACGCTGGGGAACTAGACGACACTTGGCTGATGATAAATAATGATGTCGGCGGTCGGCCCTCGGGGCTGGGAATCGCAGGGGCCGAGGACCTGCTGCCGGTTTTGGAGGCAGCGGCGAGCCGCGTGCGCGTGGATGGGCTCGAAAAGCCCTTTGGCGCTTCCTGCGGCACGACGAGTTGGGGCTCGGACCACTTCCCGTTCTTCGCCCACGGCGTGCCCACCGTGGGGCTGGGCACGGAGTCGGTATGGCCCGAGGATCGCTTCTATGGCCATAGCCGAGCCGATACCGCAGACAAGGTCTATCCTCAGGGCCTGAGCGAGTGCGCGGCGATCAATGCGCGGGTGCTGTTCGAGGTGGCCAACCTAGACGAGCGTCCGGCGCGGCGGCGCACGCGGGAGGAGTTGGAGGCGTCCTTTGTCGGTACGCCGCTAGCGGAGGCTGTCGAGTTGCTCGACTTGTGGCCGCCGGAGCGGGCGCTGGCGCGGTATTTCGAGGAGGGATGAAGCGGCTGCTCAGCCCAAGTCCAGATTGAAATCCGCGGGGTCGAGGCCACTGTCTTCGGCTAGTCCCCGCAGGCTGATCAATACATCCTCGGGCATGACAATGCCCTCAGCTAGCGCTTGCTCTCGCTTGTTCCACTCGATCTCACCCGGCAGGAAGATGGTCCCGCCTTTGGCTGGCGACGCGCTCTTGATCTCTTTGCACATGGCGTCCATGCGGGCGTGGAATTCCTCCAGCGGCATCATTGCGCCGACGTCGATGGCGACAAAGGCATGACCTTGGTTTGAAGGCTCGTCTGTGTCGGCCACCCAACTCTGGACGCTGCCCATCATCGCCGCTCCGCTAAGGGTTGCTGTTAGCAACTCTACCAGCACGGCCAATCCGTAGCCTTTGTGTCCGGCCATAGGCAACTGCGCCCCTTTTTCCGGAAACTCGGTGGGATCGGTCGTTGGAACGCCGTCTTCGTCCACCAGCCAGGTGTCGGGAATGTCGCGACCTTCGTTTTTGGCGGCGAATATTTTGGTGGCCGCGACTGCGCTGGTGGCAATGTCGAGCATGACGGTGCGGTCGGTGCCGGTGGGTGCGGCGTAGGCGATTGGGTTGGTCCCTAAAACTCGGCTCTTGCCGCCGGGCACGGTCATGCAGGGTTCCACATTGCACATGGAAAGACCGATCATGTCGTTTTCGGCGATCATGTTGGCGTAAAACCCGGCGGCACCGTAGTGGCTGCTGCCCCGGATGCCGATGTAGCACATGCCGCTTTGGCGGGCTTTGGCAACGGCCAACTCAACGGCGCGGCAGGAGATGGCGGGCGGCATGCCGTCGCAGGCGTCGATAATGGCCCAGGATGGTCCATCAGCGACGATTTTCTCCTTTGCAGTTGCGACCAGACGGCCGCGCCGCGCATTCTGCATCAGGCCGCGAATCTGCCGGGTGCCGTGCGTAAAGGTGCCCCAGGTGTCGGTGGTGACGAAGACGTGGGCGCTTAGTGCGGCGTCTTCTTGGCTGAGGCCGGCTTTGACCATGGCGGCGGTGCAAAAGTTCTTCAGGTCATCCGGTTGGATGTTTTGGCGAGTAGATTCAGTCAATGGATTGGCTCCTTTTTAGTTGGTGCGTGGTTTGTGAGTATGGATAAAGAGATTTTTTGCGGCCCAGTCAAGGAGGGGTGCCGTTTGTTGGTGCCGACTTACAACGGAGCCGCTTCTTGACTAGCGTCCGAAAGGGTTTTTTAATGCCTATAGTCGATTCACTTACAGATGAATGCTAGGAGACGCAACTTATGAACGGGAGTACGGGATTTGAGCAGTACGTAACGATGGAAGAATACCTCAAGGGTCGGCGCTGCATTATCACCGGCTCTAGTGGGACGATTGGCAAAATCTTTGCGACCTTTATCGCCTCGCGCGGTGGGATTCCCATTCTGGTCGATGTGGTGCCGCAAGAAGAGACTGAGGAGGCCGTCGCGTCCTACGGTGGTGAATACAGCGCCCATCGCGTTGATCTTAGCGATGTCGCGCAGATCAAATCCTTCTACGCTGAAATAGCCGAACGGTACGACGGCCTCGACCTGCTCATCAATAACGCCGGGCTGCTCAGCGAGGTAAAGTTGCTCGACATGACCGAGGACAATTGGGACCGCGTCCTCAATGTAAATGCAAAAGGCGCGGCCTTTATGAGCCAAGGCGCGGTCGGCCTGATGCAGCATGGCAGCGACGATCGGCAAATTATCAACATTGTGTCGCTGGCCGCACTGGTGGGTGGGCTGTACGTGGGAGCGCCCTATGTTTGCAGCAAGGCGGCCCTGCTCGGCCTCAGCCGCAATTATACGGTGCAGGCAGGCAAGGAATTCGGGATTCGCGTCAATTCCATCAGCCCGGTCATTGTCAGCGGCCAGATGATTTCCAACACGCCACGCGAGGCCATTGACGGGGTCAAAAACCTAATGAAGGTGTGGAACCAAGAAGTCCCCCCTGTGCATCTGCTCTACGTTTTTGAAATGCTGTGTAGAACTCCGTCGATGACGGGTAAAAATATCGTTCTCGATGGCGGCATTCTGCTGGAGTAGACCGCGCGGCGACTTGCGCAGCGGCGATCTAACAGCTTGTGGCGGTGCGCCCAATGGCGTTACATATTTGAAATGTTAGGTGGAGTTACCCATGCACAGTTCAACACTCGGCGACAGCGATTTTGAGATAATTGCCAGCGGCCGTCCGGTCGCGCTGGCAGAGTACTTCAGCGGCTTTACCAATACCAAGAGGCTGGGGGTGCTAGCGCCCAATCGCCTTGAGGGCGTCGGGGCCGTCAATTTGATCATGGCCCACGTAACCGCCTTTTACAATACCTACCGCGCCACGGGCGAGGATTTTTTCGCGTACCCCGATAACTTCACCTTCCAATCGCGCGAGCCCAAGGCGGCCTACGGGATGTTCGACATCTGGCCGGAGCACAAGGACGTGCTAGTTGGCACGGATGCGGTCGAGCGGCTCAACGCGATTACCGATCGCGGTGTCAACATCCTATTGGTGCCCGACGGCCCTCCGACTCCGCGCGAGTACCAGCGGCAGCAGCTCGCCGCGGCCGAGCGGCTCATCGAAACCTGCTATGCGTATTCGGCCACCGGCGAAGTTGCCGACCCCGACGTAGTGATCCGTTGCCCGGCAGACCCGCTCGCCTCTTGGTGCCAGCGCGTCTTTGACTCCGTGCCCGACGGCGAGTGCGAGGCGGGCTGGCAGGGCCAAGGTCCCGTGCTCGAACAATCCTTTCGCCGCATCAGCCGACAAGACGCGCTCGCTCGCCTCGCTTAAGATCAAAGGAACTTGCCATGACCGCTCTCCACGCCTCCGCGCTAAGTGCCGACGAACTCGACCAGTTTCACGAGCAGGGGTACGTGCGCCTCGGCCATGTGGCTTCCCACGAAGAGATCGACGCCCTCTGCCAGCGCATCGACCAGATCATGCTCGGCGAAGTGCGCTACGACAACATGCTCATGCAGCTATGCCCTTCGGCTGGCAATCCCGATCTTTCGCGGCAGACCAAGGAGTTTAAGGGCTCCTCGCTCAAGTACCGCAAAATTCAGGATCTGGAGCAGGATCCGCTGTTTTTGGACTACATGCAAAAGCCGCTCTTCCGCGACTTAACCGCTAAAATCGTCAGCGCGGAGGTCTCGATCTTTCGCGCCATGTTTTTCAACAAGCCGGCCGAGCAGGGCGTCCTGATCAACTGGCACCAAGACGGCGCTGGCGGCTGGCAACTGAGCATTCCCCCCAAGGTCACGGTATGGACTGCGCTCGACGACACGTGCGTTGCCAACGGCTGCCTGCAGATCATCCCCAGCTCGCACCACACCATGATCCCCGAGACGGGCGATCTGCTCTCGGAGGACGAGCGCGCGCAGCACGCCCCGGATGAGAGGCGGCTGTATTTGGAAATGGAAAAAGGCGAGGTGGTGCTTTTGCACAACTGGACCTTGCACCGCTCGGAGACGAATAACACCAATCGCCCGCGCCGTGCGTTTAGCGTCTGCTACATCGACGCGGCTACCCGCCAAAAGACGACGGGCTGCGCCTTTCCCCGCGTCTTCCCGACCTATCAGCCCATTAGTGATAATTGATAAAGGCGACCTTGTGCTCGGTGAAAAACTCGATCCCGGTGTCGCCCGATTCCGGGATCCCGTGCCCGGAAGCCTTCACCCCGCCGAATGAGAGCTGGGGCTCGCGATAGGCCGTCATCATGTTCACGTGCGTCAGCCCCACGTCGGTCTCATCTAAAAACTGAAAAGCCCGCCCAATGTCTCGCGTGAAAATGGACGACGCCAGCCCAAACTCCACGCCATTGGCGATTTCTAGGGCTTCGGAAAAATCTTCTGCTACCATTAGGCACAACACCGGGCCGAAGATTTCTTCCTGAGCGATGCGCATCTGCGGCTGAACATTGGTAAAAACCGTCGGCGCGATAAAACACCCTTTGTCGAATCCGTTGTCGGTCAGGCGCTCGCCGCCGTGCGCGATGCAGGCTCCTTCTGCTTTGCCGATCTCGATGTAGGCTTCGATCGTCTCAAGTTGGTCCGTACCGCACACCGGCCCCATATCCACCCCATCTTCTGTTCCATTTCCCACGCGAATTTGCTTGACGCGCTCTAGCACCTTGTCGGTGAAGGCTGCGGCGACCTCGCGCTCGGCAATTGCCCGGCTCGTCGAAGTGCACCACTGTCCGGCGCAGGCGTAGGCCGCCTTGACGACCGCATCCGCTGCCATGTCGAGGTCGGCGTCGGCCAAGATAACGGCGGGATTTTTGCCGCCCATCTCCAGTTGCGTGCGGATGATCCCTTGGGCGGCGCGCTGCTGAATGCCCCGGCCCACTTGGGTCGAGCCGGTAAAGGAAATCGACTGCACCAACGGATGCGTGATCATGGTTTCTCCGACTGTACTGCCTCCGCCGCAGACGAAGTTCAGCACGCCTGGGGGCAGCCCAGCCTCGGCAAAGATATCGACGAAAGCCCGCCCGGCTCCGGGCGTCAGGCTCGCCGGCTTGAAGACGATGGTGTTGCCGCTGATCAGTGCTGGCGTACACTTGCGCCCCGGCACGTTGAACGGAAAGTTCCAAGGGCTGATGATCGACGCCACCCCGAGGGGCCGTCGCACGCTGTAGGCAAACACCCCAGCTTGCGCTGAGGGTGCGGTCTGGCCGCACATGGAGATCCCTTGGGCGATCTGGAACTCCATCTCGCGCACCGCCGACCCTATTTCGGTGTGCGCTTCGTCGAGCGTCTTGCCATTTTCCGCGGTGAGGATGGCGGCGATTTCTTCGGCCCGCCCCTTTAGCACGGCGACCGCCCGCGACAAGTACTCTGCCCGCTGGTACACCCCCATGTCGGCCCACGCCGGAAACGCCGCGTGCGCTGCTTCAATGGCCTGCTCGGCGTCGGCGCTGGTGCCTTGGGGCCACTCCCCGGTTACGTGTTCTAGGTCGGCTGGATTGCGCTGGGCAAAGGTCTGTCCGTCCGAGGCTCCGACCCACTGGCCGTCGATGTAGTTTTGCGATTTCATAGTAGCTCCAGTTAAAAGTGATGGCGGCTCAGGACCACAGCGGCACTCCGGCAGGCAGCGCGGCGGCGATGGCTTCTTCGTCTAGATCGACGCCCAAGCCAGGGCCGTCGGGCACGTCGATGTAACCCTGCTGAATGGGGTTCTTGATGTCGAGCATGGTACCCCACAGCGGAATGTTGCGCGAGTGGTGCTCCAAGGCGAGGAAATTGGGCAGGGTGGCGCAGATATGCACCGCGGCCATGCCCGTAATTGCGCTCCGCATGTAGTGGGGGGCTACCGACATGTGGTACATCTCGGCTAGCTCGGCGATGCGGCGGATTTCAATGGCGCCGCCGCTGTGGGGGATGTCCGGCTCCAGCAGGTCGCAGGCCTGTTGTTCCATCAGCTCGCGGAACATCTTGGCTCCGTAAAAGATTTCGCCGGTACAGATTGGCGTCTCGGTCTGTTGGCAGATCTTGGCCAAGGCGGCGACATTGCCCCACTCCCAGCGAATGGGATCCTCCAACCACAGCAGGTCGAGGTGTTCCACGTCTTTGCAGATGCGCAGGGCGTCGGCGAGGTTGAAGGAACCGTGCAGGTCGATGGATAAGTCGATGTAAGGGCCTATCGCTTGGCGCAGGCTTTCGATGGTGGTGACGATGTGATGGTGTTGCCGGCGGCTGATGGAGCGGTCGTACGCGTCGAGCTTCCAAGGGTTGGGCACGTCGAGATCGAACTTGATTGCGGTGTATCCTTCGGCCACTACTTCTTGGGCCATGGACACGTAGGCGCTGGTTTCATACACCGGGTCCAATTGTCCGCTGGCCCGCGTCTCCTGCCAGCGCCGCTCGTAGTCTTCCCGCGTCCAGTGCGCGCCCGAGTGGCAGTCGCAGTACACGCGGATGCGGTCGCGCAGTTTGCCGCCCAGCAACTCGTGCATGGGCGCGTTTAGCTGCTTGCCGCGGATGTCCCACAGGGCGATTTCCACGCCGGCACCGCGGCCCTGCATCTGCCACAGGTGATCGTAGTGCAGTTGATTGATGTTGGTCGGGTCGCGGCCGATGAGCATTTGTTTGAGTTGCTCGATAGGGCCCCCAGCGGTCCACTCGCCGAGGCCGACAATGCCTTCGTCGGTGAAGATTTTCAGCAAGGACCAGTGGCGATGTTCCGCGCCGAGGGAGGGCGTAACCTTAATGTCGGTGATCTTCATGGTCTCTCTTTCGCTGGCAAACATAAAAAGCGCGACTTCGGATGAGCAGAAGTCGCTGACGCCAATTTCCGCCTTCTATGGTCAAAATAGGCTCCGCTGAGGCATGGGGTCAAGGATGTCTGGATCGTTGTTCCGGACGCTGTTCACTCGCCTTTATTCGTCCACGATCTCCAGTATAGAGCCGTCGGGCTGAATCCGCCGCCGTTCCGCCTCGACCCCCTCAAACCATGTCTCCAACGTCCCTAACATCCGGCTCGCGCGCTCCGGCTCGGACGACGCCATGTTGTTTTTTTCTAGCGGGTCGTCGTCGATATTATACAACTCCAAGTCGGCCGGCGGCGGGAGGATCAACTCGGGATCCGGCTCGCTCATTAGTTCCGTCACCTCGTCGGGGTGGTATTTGTATTGGATATCCACTTCCACGTAACGCTCCATCACGCGCTTATCCGCATCGGTCTTGGGCCTTTGCGCCAACTGGGGACGGACCAGCTTCCACGGCCCCTCGCGCATCGCCGCGTTGATCCAGCCGACGGGCTGAAATTGGTTGAGCTGCCAAAATCGCGCCGGAGCGTCATCGCCGCCGCCGCGCAACACCGCGGCTGCGTCGCGCCCGTCGAGGGGCCGCCCGCCGGGCCGCTCGATACCGCACAACCCGGCCAAGGTCGGCAACCAGTCCATACCGTGCACCAACTCGTCGATCTGCCGCCCCCCCTCCAACCCGCCGCGCCAGCGCACGATCATCGGCACCCGGATGCCGCCCTCGTAAACCGACCCTTTCTGCCCGTTAAAGCCGCAATTGTAGCGCCGTGTATCTGTGCTCATCCCCTCGGGCACTTGGTCGGGCCGCAACCCGAACGCCGGTCCGTTGTCGCTGGTGAACATCAGGATCGTATCGTCGGCCAGTCCCAAGTCTGCCAATGTTTCCGCGATCCGCCCGACGCCCCGATCCATGATCTCGTTCATCGCGTAGGTAATCGCCACACCCGGGCTCATCCCCGCGTCGAGATAGGGTTGTACCGTTTCGTCGGGGGCCTGCAACGGCGAATGCGGCGCATTGTACATCATGCAGAGCAGAAAGGGGTCCTGCCGGTGCCGCGCAATAAAATCCACCGCCTCGTCGGTGAACACATCGGTCAAATAGCGCCCGTCCGCGGTCTCGCGCCGCCCGTTGCGCTCGACCCACCAGTCAAAATAATCCATCCACCCGCCGCGAAAGCCCAAAAACTCATCGAAGCCGCGCGCGTTGGGATGATAGCGATCGTCAAGTGCTCCATTGTGCCACTTGCCGATCAGCCCCGTCGCATACCCCGCGTGTTTGTACGCATCGCCGATGGTCACCTCGTCGAGCGCGATGCGGTCCATCCCGCGCACCTCCATCGGTGTCAACGCGCCGGTGCGGTGCGGGTAACGACCCGTAAGAAGCGCCGCCCGCGACGGCGAGCAGGCCGGCGACCCAGCGTAGTGTTGGGTCAGACAGACCCCCTCGCCAACCAACGCGTCGAGATGGGGCGTGCGGGCCGGGCCGTCGTTAAAAACGCCGAAATCGCCATAGCCCATGTCGTCGGCGACGATAAGAATCACATTGGGTCGTTTTGGCATTGCGATTATCCTTAGCCGTAGAGAAATTTCAAGAGGGTCTCATGGCGAGAGGCGTTCGGCGGTCTCGGGGCAATGCTCGCGCTGGTTGGTTTGCTGGTCGAACTCGCGCGCTATAAAGGCGCAGTGCAACGTACGGCGGAGCCGGCCGAACCCTGCAGATGGATTTGCTCACGTCGTTTATTTAGTAAACCTAGTAGACCACAGAAATGATTTCCTGCGCCTTCTCGTCGCCGGCATCGCCTTCGACGAGAAGTTCCAGAATGTAGAGGCCGGGGGCGACGCGGTCCCCCGCATCGTCGCGACCGTCCCAGGTGAACTGATGCTGGTCGGCGCGGCCATTCTCGCCGCGGTCGTAGACGGGGCGACCGGCCAGATCGTAGAGGCGCAACCGCAAGGGGCGCGATTCGAGCACGTTGATTAGGTCAACCGAGAGCTGCAATGCGTCGTTGACCCCGTCGCCATTGGGGGTGAGCACCGGCGAAGAGAGCACCACGTTGGCGAAGAGCTTGGGGCTGACGGGCAGGCTGACGACGTTGGTGTTGCTCTCGATTAGTTCGGAGGCGTTACCGGGGTCGACGCGCTGGCGCACGCTAGCGTCCTGACGGCCGTCCTGGAGAAAGACGTCGAAGCGGGTCGATTGCCGGAATACGGAAGATTCGAACTTCAACTCGATGAGCTGGTCGGTGCGGATGCGATTGGGCAAGTGGATCAGAAAGCCATTGGCGGTGGTGTCCATCTGCACGTCGAGGTCGGTGCCATTACGCGAAACGCTCATAAAATTCACCGGTGCGACCGACTCGACGGCGAGGCGGTCGAAGCCGCTGGTGTTTTCGGGTTTTAAGTAATAGGTGAATTCGGTCAGTATGCCCGGTTCGACCTGCTGGGGAAAGATCTCGCCGAGTACGCGGGCGGCCAGCGGCTCGGTGAAGTTGGCGGCGAGGAAGTCGAGGGTAGCAGCGCGGTCGGGCGAGTCGGAGACCATGCGGACGTCGATTTCCATGTAGCGGCGCGGCGAGGGCGAGAGAAAGTCCTCGCCGGAGAAGCTGTAGATCCGGCTCCAGACGCTCCAATCGCCGCCGGCGACGCGGGAGGTGTCGATGGGGCCTTTGAAGCTGGGGATTAGCTTGTTGTACTTCCTCTCGGTGACTTCCTTGCCGTTCTTGTCGTGGTAGGTCAAGATCTCGGTGACGTCGTTGCCGGTGCGGGTGCGGATTTCGATGAGAGTGCCCGGCGGTTGTTCGCCGCTCCATTCTATCGAGTTGAGATTCTTGCCCTCGCCCAGGTCGATCAGCGGCGATTGGAAACCGACGTCTTGGGGGAAGCCCTGGCCGAAGATCTGGATCTCGTCGGTGGCTCCGCCGGCGCTGCAGCCGGGCACTCTGAAGCTGCCGCCCCTCACGCCTAGGCTCTGGAAGGAGAAGCAGCTAGTGTCCCAGAATTTCCAGAAGATGCGCATGTAGCGGGTAGGCTGCAGGTCGAAATGGTGGTCTACCAGCCCTTTGGACCGCTGGTGGACGGGCGCTTCGCCCGAGAAGTGCTTGGTCCACAGGCGCGAGCCGTCGGGTGAGAGCGAGCCATCGGAGGTCATCAACTCGTAGAAGCGAAAGCCCCAGCGCCGCCGGGAGACAATGTGTCTGCTGGTGATGGCGCCGCCAAAAAACGACTTCTCAACTACGCCGCCGATGACCCGGATCTGGTCGACCCAGTAGACAGCGCCCAGGTCGAGGACCATGTGCGAGAGAATATCATTGAGGCCTCGCCCGGCGCTGCCGGCTCTCCAGCCTAAGTAGAGGTCGCCATCGAAAAGGGCTCTGGCCTTGCCGAGGGGTTGCTGGTCAATCTGGGCGAGGTTGGTATTGATGTCGACGGCACCTCCCCGTTCCAGCAGACCGAGAGCGATATTGTCGCCGATGGTTTCGACTTCGACCTCGACTAGGCGGGCGTCGGGCACCATCAGCAAGAGCTCGAAGCGGATAAACTGCAGCGGCTCGGCGTCGATTTCCGCTATTTCGTAGGTCACCCGGTGGCGGGTGTTTTCCTTGAAGCGCTCCTTGGTGCGGTAGACGAGCGAGCCCTCGATGGGGGCGGCGATAAAATCGGTTTCGGGTTCGCCGGTCGAAATCAGCAGATCGAAGAGTTCGAAGGGCGGGGCCTCCGCGTCGAAGACCAAGGTCACGCTGTGGGCCGAGACGGCGCGGCCGAGATTGACTTCGAGAAACCAATTCTCGGCTTCGGCTTCCGGGGCGGGTGCCCAGCCGGTCGCCGGGTCGCCATCGATGGCGAAGCGGGCCAGGTTGAGGTTGGAGCCGGCGTTGCGGATGCCGCCGTCGAAGGCGTCCGAGTCGCGCACGGCGTCGGTCAGTCTTTCGATACGGGTGGGCTGGATCACGCCCAGCGCCGTCAGGTCCACTGCGCCCAGGGGCAACTCCCACTGCCGCCAGTCGCGCGCCGAGTCGTAGCGCAACTGCTCGGCCGACAGGGTGGACCCGCACCAGAGCGCCAGAGCGATGGTCGGGGCAAGTGCGGTGTAACGGATCGAGTTGAGGTGCTGTTTCATTGAAAGCCTCTCGAACTCTACGTCGCCAATTAGAGATAGAAAATACTATGATATAAAGAGTCTCTTAGGGATGACACAACAAGAACCTCATATTCATCGGCCATCTTGAGGAAGATCAGATAGGTGAGCTGCTCTAGGTAGCCGCCATAGCTCACCCCGTCATCGCGTAGGGTGGTGCAGAAGCTCCAGACTTTGGAGACGATGGGGGCGGTGTTCATCTGGGGGCATTCTTTCGTTTAATTTGTTCAGCGAGCGCCTCGCCTTGAGCGGTTCGGCGGTACTGCTGCTTTCGACTTTTCGGTTTGTCCGGGAGGGTCATTTCGATCAGACCGGCCTTGAGGGCGGGCTCAAGGTATGCAGAGCTAAAGTGGCTGCGATCCTGCAACTTCATTGCCTCCTGCAATTGGGAGCGGCTCATTTCTCCCGTGAGGAGCACGATCAGGCGTTCAACATGTTCTGTATCATGTAGGGTATCATGTAGGCTGTCATGTAGGGTATCTTGACCGTTCTTCTTATTTATCAATGACTTATCTTGTACGGTATCATGGTCGGTATCTTGTTCGATCGCGGCGAGTAATGCCCGTTCATGCACTGGCAATCGCACCAGAAACCAAGTCCGATCCTCGCCGCTTTCGAAGATGGGTTCGGGTGAGCCGTTCTGCCGCATGGCCCGGAAAATCGGTAGTGTATCCGTTTGACTTTCAGCGGCCGAGATCGCCGCTACCAGCGGTCTGCCGCCTTTCAAAAGTGGATCAGTACCCATAGCCGCGGCTTCTGCATGCGGAGCCTGTAATAATCCACGTCCCACACTACAAAACCACCGGGCAGGTAGGGAGCATCTACACGGGACTCTTCGTACCCCTCGTACACCACGCCCTGCCTGAGCGAGACGGCCAACTTCTCCCAAGGTCTCCAGAGGATGCCCCAGCCACCCTCAAAGCCGGTTCCCCCTCCATTGGTCGAAGCCTCCGCCTGGGCTTGGTAGCTGATGTGATTGATTCTCAGATACCCGAATTGAAACATCGGCCCTTTGGTGAAGGTGCGTTGAACCGCCAGCGATACGCGGAAGTGGAACGATTCGATGTGCTCGCGCCCTGGGTAGGGTTCTGACCATTCAAAGACACGGTCCTTAGACCATTCAAACCGATCCAGCTCTAAGCCCGCCATCGTCTTGGGACGAACCAGCCACAGGCTTAGTCCTCGCTCAAGGGGTGCAAGACCGATGGCGGCCCGGGTCCGGGCCGCCATCGGCTCTTCGCCTGCATGAGCGGTGCTAACAAGAAACGCCAGCACTAAGACAACGAAAAGCACCGTCATAGAAATTCTTCCTAGGTGGGGTTAGATCAGACCCCGCGCCGCACGGGACCACGAAAAGTGGGGCTGGCTTACGCCTCCCTTTGGCCATCTCGTTGCCTTGAATAAGAATCATTGTATCTATCTGGTCAGTGTCGGGGTGTGTTCTGGTCATCACTATATGACTTCCCTTTTGTCGCTTAAAAATAAATCCTAATCGTTGAAGGGCGTTTTGGGCTTTCTGCGACGAGATGCCAGAGGGAATTTTAGGATTAGGCAAGGTGCAGTTCCCTCTGATGATGGCTTTCTGTAACTTCTTCTAGGATTAGGCAAGGTGTAACTCTCTCTGATGGCTTTCTGTAACTTCTTCTAGGTAGAGAGATACGGCTTCTTTGAGATTGTTAAAAGCCTCTTCCTCATTCTTGCCTTGGCTGGCTATTCCGATCTGAGGACAATGAGATACGTAGAGTCCTTTTTTCTCTTTATAGATTTCAGCCGTTAGGATTGTTCCTTGTTGCGGCACAAGCAATCCCTTTCAAGACAAACGTCTCCCCGGAGAATCACCCCGGAGAGACGTGTTGTGTCTGGAAGAATGGTGGAGGCGGCGGGAATCGAACCCGCGTCCGAGACCGGTTCTACCTAAATATACTACGTGCGTAGTCGGCCTTAGTTATCTCGCCTGTTGCGCTGCCGGCCAACGGGCCTCGCAACAAGCCAGCCCGAAAAATCTCGCCCCATTCCCTCGGGCGAAGGTTTGAGACCAGCCTGCTAAGAGATGTCATTGGGGCCTGCCGCGCAGGCTCAACAGACCCCAATGGGCTACGCTAAATTTAGGCAGCCAGAGCGTACGTGTTAGTTTCGTCGCTTAATTGTTTCCCGAGGATTTACGAGGTGTCGGGACCTCGGCACGCAATTTGGGCTTCTCCGACCCCGTCGAAGCCAAGTCGCCCCCTTGGAGCATAATAACCGAAAATCGCGCACAATGTCAACGCTCAGGTTACCTCATGCTGTGGGTCAGGGATGACTAGCTCCGACGGCTGCAAGCGGCTGTCCGGGGAGTAGATCCGCACGATTTGGCCGCCGGACGCGTCGGCCTCCCCTTCCCCCTGCGCACGGATGGTCAGGTCGCGGGATAGGACTTCGCCGGGAGCCAGTGCGTAATCGAAGCGCTCACTGTCGGCCGAGGTGCTCGTCTCCACCACGACCGTGCCCCGGGCTGGGTCGGTGCCGTCGTTGCGCAATCGCAAGCGCAGTTCTGTCGGCTCGCCGTTCCCTCGCGGTGGCTTCAGTTCTAGGGCGGTGCGCACGCGCGGTGGCACGGTGGCGCGGGTATCGTCCTGGATCAGGCCGATCTCGTCGAGCGGAATCACGCCACATCCCAAGTGCCGCACCGGCGACCTCGGGCCGAGGGTCAGCACCCCGAAGGCCTCGTCCGTGAATCCCGGATCGATGTCGACTAGGTTGTCTTTCTCGGTAATGCCGTTGTCCGCCCCGGTCGGCCAAGGCTCGCCGATCCAAGGGGAGTGCCAACAGATGTTGCGCTCGACTCGGTTGCGCTCCGGCGGCACACCTTTCCCCACCGCATAATGCGGGTCAACCCCCGCGATCTCGGGATAGCGCTCGCTGTAGGGGGGCTCGTCGTAGCGCATCGCTTCGAGACTTTCCCGCAGTCCCTTGATGTTGTTCTGCCAGACCGGATTGGTGTCTATCCCTCGGGCGTCAGCGCCGATGGCGAGAACACACTCCACGAAGACGTTCTGCTCGACGACGAAGTCGCGGCCGCCGCCCAGCACGACGGCTGTCTGGCAGCGCCAGAGGGTGTTCTCTGCAATGTGGGTGCCGCTGACGCAGTCATCCATGTAGATGGCCATGGTGCCCATGCCGACGCCGCCCATGTGGTGGATGAAGTTGCGGCGGATGACGTTGCCTCGGTAGGTGAAGTCGCGGCCGGTGTAGATGGCCCCGGCGTCCCCGGTCTCCAGGCAGACCCGGTAGATCTCGTTGTTCTCGATCAGGAAATCGTTGCCCCAAAAAAGGATGGCATTGTGCGGCGCGTCGTGGATCAGGTTGTGGGCGAGGCGCATGCCGACCCCGTCGGCCCCGATACCGGCGACATAGCAGCGACTCCAGCGCGCAAAGTGGTGGATGTGGTTGTTGACGACGGCATGGTTGCAGGGGGTCAGGCTGGGACGGTCGCCGGCGCTGACGCTGATCCCGCCGTCGCCGCAGCCATAGATGTCGCATCCGGCCACGGTGTGGTTGGTGCCGCCTTGGATCCGCACGGCCCAAGTGCCGCAGTTGCGAATGGTGCAGCCGACGATGCGCAGCCCCTCGCCGCCCTCGGCCTCGATGCCGCTGCCGCGCCCCGCCTCCACGGTCAGGCCGCGGAACTCCACGTGGCTGACGTCCTGCAGCGTCAGCAGCGGCTCGCTCACCTCCGATACCACGGTCTCCGCCTCGGACAGCTCGCCCGGAGGCCAGAAGTAGAGGATGCCGCTGGTCTGGTCCACGTAGTACTCGCCGGGTTGGTCGAGCTCCTCTAGGACATTGAGGAAGTAGAACCGCTGCCCCGGGGTGAAGTGGTGGTGGCCGTGGGGCGGGGCGGTTTCCACTAGGCGATTTTCGGGATCGAGACGGCTGACCCGCTCGTAGGAGTTGGCCCAGTCGTAGCCCCAGTACCCGTGGACCCAGATGTCGTCGGCCGGTGCCCAGCGGCTTGGTCGACCCCCATCGTAGGTGAACCCGCCGGTCAGATCCCCCGCTTCCTGGCCCCACGGGTTGGACATCGGCTTGGTGAAGCCGGTTATCTCGGCGAACTGCCCGGCATTGGGCCACTGGGCCACAGTCATGGGCAGGTCATTGAAGAAGAGCTCCAGATGGGCCGGTCCCGTGTCGCGGCCGAACCCGCGCGAGACAAAGGCACCAAGATCCTTCACACCTTGGGAGGCCAGATCGATCTGCACGACGTGCTCCTTTGCCCCCTCGGCCAGACGGGCCCGAGCTGCGGGATCGATCACCGGCGTCCACGCCGCCGGGTCGAGCTGTCGGCCGCCCAAGAGGCGCACCGTCTCGCCCTCAGCAGCGCAATACGCGATGGGTGCTGCGGCCGTGCCCGAGTCCTCCGGGCCGAAGCGCACGCCGCGCGCCAGCGCGTGAACTCCGCTGCGGACCCGGACCTCCAGGCCGCCGACGGGTAGGCCGGAGGTCGCTTTCAGTTCTCGGACCGCATCGCGGGCGTCTTTGAGCGTGGCGAAGGGCTGGCCGTCATTGAGCTCTGTCATGTCACTCTCCTCAACGCTCAGTTTACTACGTTGATCGGCGCGCCATCCAGAAAGGCCCGCACGTTTTCTGCCGTCATCTGCATCAGTCGCTTGCGCGCCTCTAGCGTGGCCCAAGCCATGTGCGGCGTGATGAGTAGATTCGGTGCCTGCAAGAGCGGGTTGCCGCTGGCAATCGGCTCGGCGGAAGCCACGTCCGTTGCCGCGGCCCGCGGCTTGTCGGCGCGCAGGGCTTGCAAAAGGGCTTGTTCATCGACGAGTGCTCCGCGCGACGTGTTGATGAAGAGCGCCCCTTCCTTCATGGTCGCCAGCAACTCGGCGTTGACAAAGCCGGTGTTGTCCGGCGTCTGCGGGCAGTGCAAGCTGACCACGTCGGCCCCGGCGAAAATCTCCGCCGTGCTCTTGAGGGCAAACGGCGCGTATCCCGGCGGGTCCTTGGGCGACGGCGCATAAGCCCAGACTTCCATGCCAAAAGCGTGGGCCAGCTCACCGACGCGCTGGCCGATGCGCCCAAAGCCCACGAGGCCGATAATTTTCCCGGCCAGTTCCGTCAGCGGCGTCTCCCAGAAACACCAATAGCCCGATTCAGCCCAGCCGCCGCGATGGACCGCGGCGTCGTGGCGACCGACGTGGTGGCACAGTTCCAGTAGCAGGGCCATGGTGTACTGGGCGACCGAATCGGTGCCGTACACTGGGATGTTTGACACCGGGATGGCGCGGGCGCGGGCAGCTTCCACATCGACGACGTTGTATCCTGTGGCCGTAACCGACACGAAACGCAGGTTGGGCAGTTGGGCAAACGTCTCGGCCGTCAGAGGCACCTTGTTGGTCAAAATCACGTCGGCGTCCTCGGCCCGCTCTAAGATCAGGTCGTCAGGTGTTTTGTCGTACACCGCAAACTCGCCCAGCGCCGAGACTGGATCCCAGGGGTTGTCGCCGGGGTTTAGGGTGTGTCCGTCTAGTACTGTGATTTTCATGGAGTTCCTTTTGTGTGAAAGCTAAGTACACGCCAGTAGAGGTGGTCTGAGATGCTGAGCAAAGCGAAGCGGAGTCGAAGTATCGCATGCCTCGATGTCCATGTATAACGTTACTGTCGTGTACTAAGGTGTGAAAGTTATCAGAATCGCCGTAAGACTGCCTGCTTTAGCTGGCAGATGCAAGGCGTGTTTTGAGTGATGGGCACATAGTGCCCGCGAGCGAGAAACATCTTGACAAAGGAACACTTTATGCAGAGATCAAATATATGCACAAAGTGTTCAAATATCGGCTGTATCCCACGCACAAACAACGGTCTGTGCTGTGCAAGCATCTTGAGGCCTGTCGTCGTCTCTACAACACGTTTGTATGTGACCGAGTCCAAGCCTTTGAGCAACGCGGTGTGTCGCTGAGCATGTATGACCAGCTTGGTAAGCTGCCCTTTCTCAAGACGGACTGGCCACCTGTGTCGGATGTGCATAGCCAAGTGCTGCAAAACGTCGGCGTCCGCGTCGATCTGGCGTTCAAGGCGTTCTTCCGTCGCTGTAAGGCCGGTGAGAATCCGGGCTTTCCGCGCTACAAAGGGGAAGGCCGCTACGACAGCCTCACCTACCCGCAGGCGACCGGCTTCGCCCTCAAGGGGCGGTATCTTCGTCTGGGTAAGGTGGGACTGGTCAAAGTGCGCCAGCATAGAGAGCTTGAGGGAAATTCTAAGACCTGCACGGTGCGCCGCAGTGCCACCGGCAAGTGGTATGCCACCATCGTCTGCGACGTGGAAGCCAAAGCATTGCCGGAGAGCACTGAGGCTGTGGGTATCGACGTAGGACTGGAGAAGTTTGCTACGCTGTCGTCGGGCCAGCAGATAGCTAATCCGCGATTCTTTCGTCAGGAAGAGCACGAGCTGGCCAAAGCGCAGCGCAAGCTCTCTCTTGCCGACAAAGGCACACCGGAACGAGCCAAGGCCCGTAAGATCGTCGCCCGCGTCCATGAGCGCATTCGTTTTAAGCGCCATGACTTTGCTCACCAGTTGGCTCGTCGGTTGGTCAACCACTACGGCTTGATCTCCGTTGAAGACCTGACTATCAATGGCATGGTTCACAACCATTGCCTTTCCAAATCTATCCATGATGCGGCATGGTCGCAGCTTCGGCAGTGCCTGTCCTACAAAGCGGAAGAAGCTGGTAGGACGATGGTTGCCGTAAACCCGGCCTATACCTCCCAGGATTGTTCCCAGTGTGGGCATCGGCATCGTAAGACGTTGTCTGAGCGTGTGCATGTGTGTCCTTGCTGTAGCGTTGTCATGGACCGAGACGAAAACGCCGCACGAAACATCTTGAGATTGGGACTACAATCTCAGGCTCCAAGCCAAGAAGCCGCCGCGCTTTAGCCGGCGGAGTAGTCACTTCTGTAGCTGACCCACGTCCCGCACGGCCCCGTGCGCCGCGCTCGTCGTCAGTGCGGCATACGCCTGTAGCGATTGGGGGATGTGGCGTTGGCGGTTGCGGGGGCGGTAGGCGTCTATTTTTTGGCGACGGGAGGAGAGTTCGGCGTCCGCGATTAGCACGTCGATTTTGCGATTGGGGATGTCGATGCGAATCCGGTCGCCGGTTTCTACCAAGGCCAGTGCGCCGCCCTCGGCTGCTTCTGGCGAGACGTGGCCGATCGACAGGCCGGAGGTGCCGCCGGAAAAGCGGCCGTCGGTCAGCAGCGCACAGGTCTTGCCCAGCCCCATGGACTTGATGTACGACGTTGGATAGAGCATTTCCTGCATCCCCGGCCCGCCCTTGGGCCCCTCGTAGCGGATCACGACCACGTCGCCGTCGCGGACCTTGCCGCCGAGGATGCCCTCGCATGCTTCGTCCTGCGACTCGAAGATCTGGGCCGTGCCCTCAAACACCCAGATCGACTCATCGACGCCCGCCGTCTTCACGATGCAGCCCTCTTCGGCAATGTTGCCGAAAAGCACGGCCAGCCCGCCGTCCTGCGAATAGGCGTGCGCGACCGAGCGGATGCAGCCCGTTTGAGAGTCCGTGTCCGACTCATCGTAAAAGTTGTTCTGGGAGAAGGCGGTTTTGGTCCGCACGTTGCCTGGGGCTGCTAGCGCGCGCTGCACGGCCATTGGGTCAACCGGACCTGTCTCGCGGATGTCGTTTGCGGCGATTAGATCGCCGAGCGGCGGCCCGGCAACGGTCTGCGGCTCGGGATGGATTTTGCCGCCGCGCAACAGCTCGCCTAAGATGCTCATAATGCCGCCAGCGCGCGCGACGTCCTCCATGTGAAACTCCTGCGTGGCCGGTGCCACTTTGCAGATACAGGGGACTTGCCGCGAGAGCCGGTCGATGTCGGCCATGGTGAAATTGACTTCGGCCTCGCGGGCCATGGCCAACAGGTGCAGGACTGTGTTGGTGGAGCCGCCCATGGCAATGTCTAAGGTCATGGCGTTTTCAAAGGCCGCGAAGTTCGCAATGCTGCGCGGCAGCACCGACGTGTCGCCCTCTAAGTAAAATGCCTTGGCCATTTCGACGATTCGCTTACCGGCCGCGGCAAAAAGCTCCCAGCGCAGCGCGTGCGTGGCGAGGATGGTGCCGTTACCCGGCAGGGCTAGGCCGATGGCCTCGTTGAGGCAGTTCATGGAGTTGGCGGTGAACATGCCCGAGCACGAGCCGCAAGTCGGGCAGGCTTGTTCCTCCATTTTGGCCACGTCCTCGTCGCTCAAGTTGGGATCGGCCGCGGCGACCATGGAATCGACCAAATCGAGCTTGGCACGGCCCGTTGATAGTTCGGTTTTGCCGGCCTCCATCGGCCCGCCCGAGACGAAGATCGCCGGGATGTTGAGCCTGAGCGCGGCCAGCAACATGCCCGGAGTGATCTTGTCGCAATTGGAAATGCAGACGAGGGCGTCGGCCTTGTGGGCCTGCACCATGTACTCGACGCTGTCGGCGATTAGCTCGCGACTCGGCAGGGAGTAGAGCATACCGTCGTGGCCCATGGCAATGCCGTCGTCCACGGCAATGGTGTTGAACTCCACGCCGTAGCCGCCGTGCTGGTCAATCACTTTCTTGACCTTCTGGCCGATGGGGTGCAGATGCACGTGCCCGGGCACGAACTGGGTAAAGGAGTTGGCAATGGCGACGATGGGCTTTTGGAAGTCCTCGGTCTTCATGCCGGTGGCGCGCCACAAGGCACGCGCGCCGGCCATGCGCCGCCCTTGAGTGGTGGTACTGCTGCGAAATGATTGCATAATGGCTCTTTCAAAAAGCTGCCGTCTGACAGCGGGTTTTAGGTAGTAAAATCAATTTCTAGCGCATCCCCCAAAGGCACGTAGCCGATTTTCGCATAGATGCGGTTGGAGGTTGGGTTGGATTGATCGGCAAATAGGCTGCAAAACGAGTAGCGCTCGGAGAGCAGTTTCTTGGTCAGCGACGCGACGCAGGCAGTAGCGTATCCCTTGTTGCGCTGTTCGGGCGGCGTGTACACCGCGGTGACTGTTATCCCGTTTCGCATTGGGCGCGTCGTTTTGGCAATGGAGACTGGCCCATTGCAATCCCAAATATGCAGTTGCTTGTCGGCGATGAACCGCTCGGCGCTTTTCTTGGCCTTGTCGAAATCGGCTGGCTCCCCTAACGCCTCTTGCGAAAAGGCGGCCACCCACTGCGCCATGAGCGGATGGTCGTCCATGCTGGCCAAGCGCAACGCCCCTACAGCGAAGGGCACATCGGCAACCGTGCGCGCCTCAAATACGCGCAGCCGCATGGTCTCCTTAGGCGATGCGCCGGGCACGGCCTCGGCCCAGCAAGCGGCAAAGGCTTGCGCTTCGGACGCTGGTCCGACGACGCCGGGGATGGATGCGTCCGTTGCAAGCAGGTGGCGAACGAGATGGGCGATAGCCTCTTTGAAGTTCGCAACGAACTTGCTGAGGATGATTCTCTTCGGCGGCGTCATTACGGCCACGCCGACCACTTCACCTTGCTCCAAGACGCTCAATAATAACGGGGGTTCGGACCCGTAGCGCAGGGGATCTTTGGCGAGTGCGTATGCGAGGCCGATTGGCAAATTGTTTTCGCTCTCGTGCAATTCGAGGCAAGCACCTGCAAGCGCAATCAGTTCGCTGGCGTCGGCGTGATGTATTATTTCGACCATTCAGAAAGCCTGACCAATAGAAAAATAAAAGTGCCGCCGCTTATACAACCGCCTCCACCACTGTTGATCGTCAGATCCGTTGTCGAGGGATCCATCGCTGAAAGCTATGTCGAGCCGGAGGGGGAAGCCCAAAACGTAGCGCAGCCCCACCCCATAGCCATCGACCATGCTTCGCAAGGTCGCTTGGCTTGGCTTGCGCCAGACCTGCGCCCGGTCCCAAAAGCCAACGAAGCCGAAGTTGTTGCGCTGATAGCGCAATTCCCCGCGCATATTCAGGCCGAGGCGTCCACCGCCCGGTGCGTTTATGGCGTCCTGCTCAACGCCGCGCAGAGAACCCTCGCCCCCGTATGCCCGCCAGTATTTCTGCGGCAGCCGCCGTCCCTCGCGCAGCGAAGCGGCTCCTCCTCCTTGCAGGGCTAGGGCCAACACCAGCCGGCGCGAGAGCGGCTGGTAATATGTGAATGCGGCTTCGCCGTCGATCACATAGGTCTGATGCTGCCCCAAAATGAACGAGGAGGCGTAGCGTCCGGTCAACTGCAAGAGCGCGCCGCGCGTGGGGGCAAAGGGGTCGTTGCGCGAGTCGCGCAAAAACTCGGTCTTCAAATTGGCTGAGCGCTCGCGTTCGGTCAGAATCCGCAACCAGTCTGCCGTCACTGGAATCTTGCCGTCGCTATAGTCTATGAAGTCGTCTTGGGTGAAGAAATTGCCTTCAGAGTAATCGAAATCGTCGTCGTCAAACAGATTGTCCGCGTCGGTTGCCTCATCATTTTCGGTTGCCTCATCATTTTCGGTTGCCTCATCATTTTCGGTTGTCCCATCACTTTCGGTTGCCTCATCATTTTCGGTCCCTCCCTCATTTATGGGCCTAGGTGAGTAGGCGATGCGCTCGCTCGGATCGGGCTGGGTGCGCGAGTCTTCTGCGCTAAGGGAGACCTGGGCTTGGTAGATCTCACGCCAACTCTTGGTGAGAGTTGCTTCAGCTTTCCACAAGTGCTCGACCGAGAGGTAGTCGAAGGTGGCCGTACGGATGTACTCCCGTATGATTGCTTCCCCGCCGAAGGGAAAGGACAAAAAGCCGTTGAGTACCGAATCGTTGGCCGTCAAAAGCGCGACTTGTCGCTGGTCGCTCGGGTTGCCTTGTTGTTTGGTCTTCTGCCACTCGTCGGTGACCCCTGCCGATAGCACCAAGTCGGCACCTGTGCCCAGCAAGTTGCGCTCGGTGAAGGACGCGGTGATGCCCTGCTCTGGCTGTCCCCAACTGGCGTCGAGGCTTAGCCGAGCACCGCGACCCAGCCAGTTGTTATGCTGCACGACCCCTTTCACACGCGGCTCGATGTTGCTCAAGAAAACTTCGCTACTTAGGGAAATGCGCTTTTTTTCTCGCAGGCGAACCACGACCGGCTGCAAGCTGTCACTCGTCTCGGGGGTGAGCAAAAAGACCGAGCGGAACAGACCGGTTCTCGCCAGTTGCTCGCGGCTTTTGGCTAGCTGTTCGGGATTGTACAAGTCTCCCTGCTCAAAGTGCAGATAGCGCTCGATTACCTCCTTGCGCGTGTATAGTTGGTCGAGGTTTTCGACCTCGACGGCACCGAAGTACATCTTGCGCCCAGGATCGATGTGGAAGACAACCTCGGTGCTGCGGCTAGCGCGGTTGTCCCCCACCCACTCGTTGCGCACTGCGGCGTGAAGGTAGCCGCGTTGATTGAGGAAGACTTGTAGTTGGCGCTCGCCTTCGAGCACCTTGCCGTAGTTGAGGGGTGCGCCGGCGCGCAAGCCGACCTGAGCGCGCAGGGTGTCGGCCGCAAAGGGTGCGCCCCCTACGAGGGTTAGGGCGCTCACCGTCCACAGTGAGCCGCTGTCGATTTCAATGTGAATGTGGACTCGGTTTTTGGCGTCCAAGCGCAGAAGTTTGCGAACGATCTCGGCGTCGCGATAGCCCTTGGTGTAATAGAGGTTGACCAGTCCGGTCAGGTCATTTTTGAAGAAGCGGCGTTGGAAGCGCTTCCCTTCTTGGGTCAGCATAGCCGAGCGCAAGGTCTCGCCTTTGATGCGCTTTGCGCCTCGGTGAACGAAGCGGATTTGAGCCACCTTGTGACCATCGGCTTCGCGGGCCGATATTTCGCGCAGATTCTCTTGGGCCAAGGCGGTCCCGGCGAGGGTCAGACAGAGCACGCCGACGAGTGCGCTCATCGGAATTCTCGCTTCAGGCCGATGCCCAGCCCATAGTGATCGTACTTGCTTTGCGCTGAGCCGGTGATGATGAGGAAAGACTTCACTTTGTGCTCAATCCGCACTTCGCCCGAAGCCATGTCTTTGAGCGGGGCCTCGTAGCGCACCCATAAGGGCAGGGGCAACCTGCGGCTGAAGTACTCGCCCACGCGCAGCGCCGGATCACCCGGCTCGGCCCCGAAGACCGTGCTCGAAGGCAGGACCACGAATTCGTCGAGCCCCACTTTTTCGACCTGCCCACTCAACAATTGGCCGGCCGCCGTGCCGAGGGCCGTTTTGTATTTGAGGTCTCGGTTGGAAACGGTGTTGAAGGCCAGCAGGTTGACGGTACTCAGAAGGTCTAGCGGGGAAAAATTCGGCACGATTTTCTGAGCCGGCCCTTGCAGCGTCAAAGTTACGACGTATTTCTCGCCGTCATCAATGTCTTCGATTTCCTCGGTCTTAGCTTCTAAATCGAGTGTGGGATTCAATTCGAAAGGATCGTACATCACGTCGAGGATCGATTTAGTCGGTGCTAGGCGGTTGAATACGACGCGTCCTTGGGTGATGTTGAACTGCCGATTGAGTACGAAGATCTGTCCTGCGTCTATTGTGATGTCGCCTTGGAAGAGCGGCTTGTAGAAGGTGCCGCCGACCTCGACCGCGCCCGATGCTTCGACTTCGGCTAGCTCGCTGTCGACGGCGAGGCCGCGGATATCGACCTCGACGGCGAGGGCCATGTTCTCCAAAAAATCGTCGCGCAGCGCCGGCGGTGGCGGTGGGACGGGCAGCGTGAGGACCACGAGGCTCGTCTCGGATTTCGGCCGATCGATGCGGACGCGCCCCGCCAATTTGCACGCGCTGAGCGAGCCGGCGAAAGACAGATCTAAGTCGATGTCATTTGCCCTAAACGACTGTCCAACGTCCTCGTAGTAGGAGGTCATCCGCTCGGCTCGGAGCTGCAAGTCAAAGCTAGGGTCGTCGAGCCGCGACAGGTCGAGCCGCCCGGTGAGCGACGCGCTGCGGAACCCCCGCTTAGGTTCTTTCTCTACAGAGAAACCCACCAGTTCGACCTGCCGGTCATTGAATTGCAACTGTCCGTCGGGTAGGGCGTAAGTCGGCTCTAAATCGAGGAGGGCAAATTCGAGGCCCGCGACCCCTATTTGGCCTTGTAATGAGAGCGTTGAGTCCAAACCTTCGGCCCGGAGATCCGCGCTAATCCGACCGTCGAGATGATCTAGTTCGGCTATTAGGTCGCCGAGGAAGAGGAGTCCGATGCCGTCGGAATGTGCCTCTAGCCAGCCCTCGTCTAAGGAGAGTGTGCCGGCCTGCAAATCCCAGGGTATGCGACCGACTACGGTGAGGCTGTCGTCGAGCAAGGTCGTCCAGTTCAAATGCCAGTCACCGCCGTGCCGGTTGCCGTCGAGCCGCCCGCGCAGCTTGCCCAAATCCGCGGATTCCACAGCTAGATCGGCGACAACTTGAGGGGCAGATGCCGTGCCGCTGACCCCGGCTTCTAGTTGGACTAGACCCGTGGGGCCGCCGAGGAAAACCAAATCCACGTCTTCGAGGGCCAGCTCAAGCTGTGAGGGTTTAGTGCCTTCCAGTTGGCCTGCCAGCCGCAAGGTGCCAGCCGGCTGATGGGCGCGGCGGTCGCGGTTGTAGCGCCGCAAGCCAATCGCCAGCGAGTCTAGGGCCACGCGGCCTTCGCCGAGCGCGAATCGCCCGCCGGACAGGAGGTCCAGCCGCAGCGAGTCGGTTGTGGCGTGGCTTTCGATGGCCAAGCCGTGCACGTCGATATGCCCGGACAAGTCCCGCCAACTCGGCATGGAATCCTCTAAGGCCGCTTCTAAGTGTCCGTCGAGGTCGAGCCGCCCGTACAGCGGGCGTCCCAAAGCATAGCTGAGCACAGGGCCCAAGTCGGCTGCCTTCGCCTCGATTGCGAGCTGTGCGGGGGCTGCTCTTGGCTCGAAGAGCGGCGCGGCTGGGCAGGTGAGCGCGAGGCGCACGCCGGCATCGGCGGTGAACTCGGCCGTGAGCGTATCCGCCAGCGCGAGGCGCAATCGGGCATTGCCGAGAGCGAGGGTGTCGAGGTGCATCTCCTCCAGCGTTACCACGCCCTGTGCCTCTGGCCTCGCTAGGGCACCGCCGACCCACAGATGCCCGCCGCCTGTTGCGCTGAGGTCGGATGCGAGGCTGGATAGCTCAAGGGAGGATAACTCCGCGGCAACGGAGAGCGAATCTCCCCCGACCCAACCCGAAAGGTCCACTAGGCCGACTGACGTTTGCAGGTGTACCGCGGTGAGATCCATGCGCCCGTCGTCATAGTCGGCTTGGAGGGGACCGCGGTTTTGCAGCGCCCATTCCCCCTGGCGAAGTAAGAGCGAGTCGAGCGCGAGATTCGCTTGGACTGCGTCTAGGTCCTCCAGCGGGCCGTCCCAGCGCAAAGTACCGCCCAGTGCGGCCACTGCGCCATCTGCCCCTCGCAACAAGGTGTCGGCAAAATCTGCTTGGGCCGTTAAGTGTCCGTCCACGTCCAGTTCTGCCAGCACGCTCACGCCCGGTCCGCCGCCAGCTACCCGGGACGCGCCTTGGTCCCAGCCCACGTCCAGCGCGAGTTCGCCGGTCTGCCATCCTGCGTATTTTAATGGCGTGGTCGCAACGCGTCCGCCCAGCCGCAGCGCGTCGAGCGACAGCCCGCCCTCCCCGTGCAAATCCGCGTCGAGCCGCCCGCTTAACTCAGGCATGACCCGCTCTACTGCCAGTCCGTTTACGGCCGCCACTAGCGTATCGATCTCGCTGTTCTTTAGGTCAATGTCTGCCCGCGCTACTAGGAGATTGCGCTCTATGCGTAGATCGGTTGCGAGATAACGGTTGGTGGACAAGTGTAGATCTACGGCGAGCGGTCCGAATTCTTTGCCCAATTCGCCGGGGAGATGGCTAGCCGTCAGTTGCAACGCTATGGTATCGGGCTTGGCCTGCCCGGCGATGGCTATGGGTGCTGCACCGCGCAAAAAGGATGCCGCCTGCAACGCGCCCTTTAGTGCGAGGTCGTAGTCTCCCTCTAAGTCGGAAGAGCCGGTGGCTACCAACTCCAGCGGGGACGATTGCAGGTCGAGACGAGTCGTCCCATCGGGTCGGTGCCAACCCGTTATCTCGGCGTCAAATCGCTGATCGGGAATTAGGTCTACATCGCGCAGAAGGGCGGCAAAGTCCGCGGCATAGCGCCGGTGCTGCAAATGCACGCCAGCCGCTAGATCGAATTCCGCCCGTCCCGCAAAGGGGGCCGCGAGTGCAAGGTCAAGTCCCTCGCCCCGCAGTTGGGTCTGCAAGCTGTCGCGAGTGAAAAAGTAAGTCGCCTCGCCCGTCAGGGTGCCGTCGAACAAAGAGACGAGCAGGGAATCCACCACTAGGCGCGTGCTGTTGGCGCGCAGGTCCCCGCGCAGATCCACTGCGGAGATCATCGGCGCGCTTCCCGTGCCCCTGAGCGTCCCGTGCAGTTGTAGCGGTGTCACCGCCCCATCTATCTCCGCTTTTAGGGAACCCCGCGCGGAATCGGTCTCTACCGTCGCCGTGGCGTCCATTTGCAAAGGCCGCGGCAACTTCAGCCCCAAGGCAAACGAGGCGTGCAGGTCGGACCTTAGACTGTCGCCAGCGCCCACAGCCCGTATCTCGCCGCGGTCAATGCGGTGCGGACTGAGCGCGAGATCCAGCGTTAGCGAGCGCAGCGGCACGCCCTGCAATTCGGACAAGGCCAGCTCTAAGTGCGCCGAGGTGTCTGTTGCTACGCGATACGCGCCGTGCCAGTCCTGTGCCACGATCCGCGTTTCGCCCAACTGCCAATCGAGTACACCGGCTTTCGCGTTGAGGTTGGGGAGGAAGGCAAGGGGTAGCTCGATATCCGTGGCTGCGGTAGTTGAATCGGCCTTGGTGCTTGGCTCGACCCGCACCTTAGGTGCCTGTATATCGACTTCCCAAGACCACGGCCACGCGGCGATGTACTCGGCATTGACGGTCATCCCTAGCGCGGGGTTTTGGCAGTGCACGTCGGAAAAGGAAAACGAGTAGAGCAAGCCCCCCCGGCGACTGCCGATGGAGACCTGCCATCCCCCAACTCCGCGCTCTAACAGGTACGCGAGTGCGGCGGGCCCTATGGGCGTGACCGCGACGAGGACGAGGACGGCAGCCAAAACGGCCGCCGCCCCGAGCAGCTTTCTCTTCATTCGGAGTTGAGGCGGGTCAGGGCCTTGGACACGTGGAAGAGCGAGTCGGGCAGCGGCGCGTACGCCATGGTCTTGATCTTGCGGTCCAAGCGGAACACTTGGCTTGGCTTCTCTTTTCCGGGGAGCTTGACTGAAGCCGTCAAGGTCGAGCGCAGCGCGAAGCCTTTGAGTTCCTTGGCGTTTTCTAATTCGTCGCTTAGCGCTTCGTGGTCTTCCAGCCCTTCTAGTCCACCGCCGATTACCGACGGATAGGACGTGCTAGCCTTCTGCAAATTCATAAACGCCGAGATCTCCTGAAAGCCGGGGAAATTCTTGGCAATGCAGGCATCGTACGTGTAGCGGTTTTCGCGGCGGAGCTCTTGGGTCTTGGGGTCGAGATAGCGGGCGCGCATCTGCGCGACGACCCGTTGGCAGGAAATTCCAGCGATGCGCTCCGTTTCTCCCGGCACCTTGACCTTAAGGGCCATCTGCGCCTCGCCGGGGGCCGCCTGCGGCTTGGTAGCGGCCTTGCGTGCCGGGGCTTTCTGCTGGACGAAGGTCTGTGCCGTCAGGTCGATTTCGTACACCTGCGCTTGGTCCAGCCGCAAGATGGTGCTGGTATTGAGGGACTGGCCCTGCCGGCGGAGGGCCTTGGCCATTTTCGCGTCGGCTTCAATTAGCTGCTCGACCCGTTGGCTTTTGCCCTTGATGTAGATTTTGTTGGTCGTTTTGCGCGCTCCAGTTTTGTCTCTGCCAAAGCCGCGATTGACGACCTCTTCCTCGAAATACACATCGGCACCAGCGCTCGCCGCGCTGACGAGCAATGCACATAAGAGCAAAATCATGCTCGCACTCTCCTGTGGGTAGGATGGAAGACGTGTGCCATATATAACACCATAGGGAGGGAAAAAGAGCCCCTTTCTTTGTAATAACGGCAATAGAAGCGTAATATAGCGAAACGCAGTTGCTATCCCATAAATAAAAGGCCCCTGCCCGCAAGGGCGAGGGGCCTCGGAGCTTCTTGCCGCGCCTGCTGTTAGTCGTCCCCGCGCATGAGCAACAGACCCACTAGATTTAGCACGGCGGTCGCGGCGGCGGCCACATAAGTCATGGCCGCCGCATTGAGCACTCGCCGGGCCGAGCGCACCTCGTCGTTGGCTAGGTAGCCCTGCGAGAGGATGGCCATGGCCCGCGAGCTGGCGTTGAACTCCACCGGCAGGGTGACGAGTTGGAACAGCACTGCGCCGGCGAAAAACATGATGCCGATATTCATCAGGCCGGTGGCCCCGAAGAACATCCCCGCCAGAATGAGGGGGAAGCCCAACGTCGAGCCCAAGTTGGCGACGGGCAGGATCGCGTGCCGAAAGTTGAGCGGCACGTAGCCGTGGGCGTGTTGGATCGCGTGGCCGACCTCGTGCGCTGCCACGGCCAAGCCGGCTAGATGGTGCCCGTGGAAATTGTCCGAAGAGAGGCGCACGGCTTTGGCGCGGGGGTCGTAGTGATCGGAAAGCATCCCGCCCGTCTCCTCGACCGACACGTCGTAGATGCGTTGCTGGTGCAGGATGCGCCGCGCGGTCTCAGCGCCCGAAAGCTGCGCGGCCGAAGCCACTTGGCTGTACTTCTTGAAGGCGCTGCGGACCCGCATCTGGGCCCAAGCGACCAAGATCATTGGCAGAATGAAAAACGGGTTAAAAAGAAACGAAAACATCTCCTCATCTCCTCAATATGCAAAGGGCTTCTATTGGGACGCGAAAGGGACTTCTAGCAGAATAACGAAAGCACCCGAAAATCGCAAGAAAAAGGCTTATACCTTCTCTTCAGCTTCGGCGGGCAGGGAAAGGGCCGGAGGCACAGCGACGCCAGCCGAAACGATCATTTTTAGGGCCTCTTCAACGCGGAGATCGGTGGGGCGCAATTGTTCGGGCGGCACGATGAGCATGAAGCCGGTGGTGGGATTGGGAGCCGTGGGCACGAAGATGCTGTGCGCTGGCGTTGCTTCGTCCTCGCGGGGGACGTTGCCGGCCAAAAAGCCCAAAGTCCACATCCCGATGCGCGGGTACTCGACGAGCACGACTTTCTCGAAGCCGGCCTTGCCCGGAGAGGTCAGCGACTCCATGAGTTGCTGGATGGGTGCGTAGATCGTGCGCACCAACGGCAGACCTTCTAGCGTTTCGCGGGCGAATTGCCACAGGCTGCGGCCAACCACGTTGGTGGCGAGTGCGCCGACGACCCACAGAATGATAAAGGTCAGCACAAAGCCCAAGCCGGGGATGTGGAAGTCGGGATCGTCGACGAACGGCCTAGCCACTTGGCGAATCAGCGGCGCGGAGAATCCGTCGGCCCAGTCGAACAAGAACTTGAGCACCCAGCCAGTAAGCCACAGGGGCACGATGATCGTCAGGCCGGCCATTATCGTGCGCCGAAGCCGCTGTAGCCGAGTGGGGCTTCTGCGCGGAGGCGTATCAGTCATAGCGTAAAGTACCTCAATATAAATTTTGACATTTTTTGAATATCCAATTGGTCAAAAATACTGTCAATACAAAGGATGCGCCCGTGCGCAAGGCTTACGTTTTTTGCGCGGTGGCTTATTTTATCCCTTATGACGGCTATTCTACTTAGCGGCGGCATGGACTCGACCACCTTGCTCTGGTGGCTAAAAGCGCGGCAACAAGGTCCTATCCACGCCATTAGCATTGACTACGGCCAGCGCCACCGCGTCGAGCTGGAATGCGCCGCCCGCCTCGCCCGCCGCGCCGAAGTCGCGGCCCACGAGACGCTGGCGTTGGATTTGGCGGCCCTAGGGGGCAACCCGCTGACCGATCCCACGCTGGACGTGCCCACGGCTGAGTCCAAACGCCAACGCGACACCGTGGTCCCCTTCCGCAACATGCTCTTTGCGACGCTGGCGGCGGCATATTGTGCAACCAAGGGCATTACCGACCTGTATATGGCACCGGTCAAAGACGACTACGCGGCCTACCGCGACTGCCGTCGCCCCTTTTACGAGAGCCTCGAACAGAGCCTGCGCTTGGGGGCTGCTCACGAAGCGCCTTGGGCGATCCACGTCCCCTTTGTCAAGCTGTGGAAGCGGGACATCGTTGCCGTCGGGCTCAATCTCGGCGTTCCTTACGAAGAGACCCACACCTGCTATGAGGGTTTGCGACCGGCCTGCGGCGTGTGCGACGCCTGCTGCGAGCGGCTCGCAGCCTTTGCTGCGAACCGAGCTTGCGACCCGCTGGCGTATGCCGCTGGTGAGCAGACACCGTGACCGCTCAGATGCCAGCCGAAGAGCGCACCGAGCGCCTGCCGGTGTGGAACGACTCGGGGCGCGTCCTACAGATCAACGAGATTTTCTACTCGATTGAGGGCGAGGGCCTGCGCGTCGGCGAGCCTACCACCTTTGTGCGCTTGGCGCGCTGCAATTTGCGCTGCCCGTTTTGCGACACAGAGTTCGACCGCTTCACGCCCATGGACATCGAGGACATTGCCGCGGAGGTGGCGCGCCACCCGGCCGAATGGGTATGCTTGACCGGCGGCGAGCCGTTGGGCCAAAATCTCGCGGCGCTGGCCGGTCGGCTCAAAGAAGCGGGCTACAAGCTCCACATTGAGACCAACGGCATGATCGCGCCCAATCCGGTGCTATTCGAGTTGATTGACCATTGGACTGTGTCGCCGAAGTGCTACCCGGTCGTCGCTGGTTTTGCGCGCATTACTGAGCTCAAATACGTCGTCGGCCGGGCGTTCCGCGAGCATCGCGTCGAGGAGCATCGCGCCGACTACGTCTATTTGCAGCCCGAATCCTCTGAGCCGCGCTACGTGCAGAAGGCCCTTGAGATCCTCAAGCGCCATCCGCGCTGGCGCCTCTCCACCCGCATCCACAAGACGCTCGACCTGCCTTGAGCAACCATAAAAGGAGATCTCATGCCCGACGTAGCTGAAATTTACCAGTTCGACGAGCTTACTTGGCCCGAAGTCAACCAAGCCGTAGCCATGGGCAAGATTCCCATCATACCCACTGGCTCGGTTGAACAACACGGCCACCACCTGCCGCTCAAGGTGGATCACCTGTGCGCCAATGCGGTGGCGACGGAAGCCGCGCGCCTAAAGCCCGAGCTCGCCCTGGTCCTGCCGCCGGTGAGCTACGGCTATGTCCACCACGTGATGGACTTCCCGGGTTCGCTCAACATTCACTACGAGCACTTCATCCAATACGTGCTCGACATCACCAAGAGCTTGGCCTATCACGGCTTCAAGAAGATGATCCTCGTCAATGGCCACGGCTCCAACCACAACCTCGTAGATATGGTCGCCCGGCGCACGATAGTCGAGACCGACGCGAGTTGCACGTTTTGCTCTTGGTGGCACTTGCTCCGGGTCCATCCCGATTTCGACAAAGAGTGGCGCGAGAGCGTGTTCCCGGGCGGCTGTTCGCACGCGTGCGAGTTGGAGACTTCGATGCTGCTGTATCTCGCGCCGGAGAGCGTGCGCAAGGACAAGATCAAGAGCGAGATCGCCAAGACGAACAAGCTCGGCTCAAAGTTCTTGTATACCGATCTGTTCAGTCACGGGCCGATGGGCTTGATCGAGTGGACGAGTCAGTATTCGGATACCGGGGTGATGGGCGAGGCGGAGAAGGCCACGGCCGAAAAGGGCAAGATTGTCTTTGAGGAGGCGAGTCGGAACTTGGCCGAATTTGTCGAGGAATACCACGCGATGAAGATCGAGCCGCGCACTCGGCGACAGGACGAAGAGCCGACTTTTCCGCTGTCGTTTCCGACGGATTAGGGGAGCGTTTAATTCAATCTGTCAGGCGTCCGTTACGCAGCACCTACATGGAGGCACGACGGGGGCACGACGCGATGAAGAGAACATTGACCATTGACTACGGAGATGAGGTCCTACTGGCCTTGGGATATTCACCCAAGCAATTCAGCGAGGAGGCTAAGTTCCTCGTCGCCGTCAAGCTCTACGAGTTGGGACGGCTGTCCTCGGGGGCGGCAGCTAAGTTAGCCGATATGCCCAAGCCTTTGTTCCTAATGAAGCTAGCCGACTACGGCGTCGATTCCTTCCAACTGACCGAGGAAGACCTCCAACAGGACTTGGCTAGTGCCCGACGTCATCTGTAATACTTCTCCGCTCCAGTACCTACATCAAGCTGGCGTGTTACGTGATCCCATCGTCGCCGAGGGGGCAGAGCATCATCTGCCGATAAAACAAAGAGCCGACGTTTCCGCTGTCGTTTCCGACGGATTAGGGGCGAAGGAAGGAGCTAGAAACAGTAGATCATCGCACTTTTGAGTAGTGGTCTCACTTGATCGGCGACTTTATGTAGATCGGCGAGGTAAGGAAGGTCAGCGGGTAGATCAAGTCGACACTTACGATAGCTACTAGTGTCTTCTTCTTTCCAAGTACGCCCTTGCATCTCTAACCAGGATTTTACTCGTTGGGAATTCTCTCTTTTGGGGGGATTCCCTATTCTAGGGAAGACTTCAACTTTCCATCCCTTCAGGGAAATGCAGGCCTCTATAGTAAGAACAAAACCGTCTTCAATGGTGATATCATGCACTAAGATGTCGAAAAATGCGTTGCGTTCCCGATAGGGCCACTGATTGATTCCCCGACTTTGTAAATCAGATATATTCAAAATTTCCCCGAGAGCCTTGACTCGCGCACGCATATCATCCTTTAGGTTATTTACTTCCTGTGACAGGGAGAGGATGCCTTCCTCGTTATCCTTAAAAAAGTCTAGCATTTCTGGCTTCATGGCACTGCCCTCCGTCAGATGGTTCACAGTTTCGATTACTTCCCTCAAAAACATCAGATAGCGATCTTTTGACCCTATAAGCACAGGGCCGATTCGTCTAAGTATTTCGCCGAAGTATGATTCATACGTAACGGGCTTAAATCCAGATAATTCTTGATCGTTATTCGGAAAGTTTAATCCGAGAAGAATCTTGCAGACACGCCGCTCGTTGCCATTCGCTTTGGCTTTTTTGGTAAGATGCTGCCGGTAATCTTCCAGATCGTTGTGGAGTGGGTGGTAGATTTTGTTTTCTATGCCGACAATGAGCGTGTCCGTAGAAATCACCAGATCGATTCGCTTACGGGTTCCAGTGATTTCTTCCCTGTTGACCTCTACCTCTTCACCGTCTTGTATCGCCTCATATCCAGCTACAGACAGCAGCGATTCGAGAAAAAGCGGCCCGAAGCCATGCCCGCGTTCAGGATCAAGGAAAAAGGCCAGTATATTACTGTAAACATTTTCCAGATGGGGATAGCCTGATAGTTCCAAGGTGGTAGGGTCGCGTTGGGGCGTTGGAGGCAATTCATTAAATGCGTCAAGTAATGCCTTAAATTGATCTGTCATTGATGAGTGATCCTTTGAGTAAATTCGACCGTAAACGGCACGCAAATAGAGGGCAGCCCCTCATGGCTGTCAAGACTTGGGTCGCAGCCACCTTTTTTCTCTATACGTAGCCCGCGCCGCACTCCGCACAGACCAACCAAGTCGATTCTCCGGCCATTCGCTCCGATCACAAGGTTTAGTTAACGTGAATCCGGATTAAGCGGCCTCTATAATCGTGCTTCCGCTTAAGTAGCATACAGTTGTAATGTATGAGTTTACATCATATAATACAACCATTCCCTGTGGCAATCTGCCCCAAAATCAAAGGACAACCATGCCAGCACCGAGCATCTGCAAAGAGCAATCCTGCATCGAGAAAGTACGGAGAGATCACTATTTGTGCCGTGAGCACTGGGAGGACTGTCAGGAGGGCGTTATTGATGAGTGTCCCCAATGTGGGGTGTATAAAGACGTAGGGTATCGCCTCTGCATTGAGTGCAACAAGAAAGCTAACGTGGCGAGCAAGAAAAAGCCGAAATCGAAGGAAGGCAAGCAGAAGATCCGCAGGTACGACCCGGTCAGAGTCGGCACCTTCGACGAACGCGCCGCTTTACTGGAAGATGACCAGAAGGCGCAAGACAAACGTCAATTGTTCCACGATCAGCAAGGCAAGTGCGTTTACTGCGGCAACGAGTACCAGTACGACGAACTCGAAATTGAGCACATGATTCCGAAGGCTCGCGGTGGCCCGGATCACATCCGAAACTGCCAGTTGGCCTGTGGTAGTTGCAATCTAGCCAAAGGTACGAAGACCGACATTGAATTCAGGCAAGAACATGCCAGTTATCTGCCGCAGAAAGAGAGGACGCCGGCCAACCCGCCCATAGATCCGAAACTGCTCAAAGCGCCAGCCCAGAAGCGCCGCTTCTGGCGATCCCGACGTAGGTAATCTGGTGATCGATAGGATACGCAAAGCACGCCATAGCATATCGACGGAATGTGGACACGATCCGAAGAAGCTAGTTGAGTATTATATAAGGCGTCAGAACAAACGGAGATCGCCGACATCAGCGGCAAGCAGTGAAACGATCCGGTCGGATTAGTCCACCTGATGTAGAACGCCGAAAGTATTTCCCGGCCCCATTGCCCCGATCACAAAGGTCAATTCAGCCATCGGCCCCTTTTGTATCCATCGGCTGGAACGGCTTTTTCTCGATTCGGCCATCGGGCCATTCGGTTATTAGAAATTGATCGTCGTCGCTGAGATAGACGAACGCCTTGCCCTGTTCGAGCACCATGCGTCGAGTCGCTCCGGGGTCGGCCAAAGTCCGCTTGATCGCGGCGATTAACGGGTGTTCGCGGTTATTCATCGTCGTTGATTACCTCCGTGCGAAGCCTTTTGGTCTTTAGTTTCCCTCCCCAGATAGATCAAGTGCGTACTGTTTAATTTCGATAGATATCCACATACCGGCATCAATGAGTTGCTCAAGCAAGGGGGCGATCTTTGGAATTAGCGACTAGAACTTCATCAAAGAGTGTCTGGAGAATATCCAATTGGCCAATGCGAAAAAGATACTGTAGTGCAGATGTATCAACTACGCATCTTTCTGGCACTCTCGAAGTCCTTTTTCAACTCTTCACGGGTTAAATTCGCAACAGGAACTTTGTACGACTTCAAGATATCAAAAAAGGCCACTCTGCCTAGGCCGGCGAGTTCTGCGGCTCGTCCTGAGGATAAGCGACCAATTTCATAAAGCTTTGCTGCCAAAAGTATCCGTGCTTCCTGTGCAAACTCATCAGGGGTTTCTCTTAGAGCATTTAGAATGTTGGCAGGGCATTCAATCTGTATATTTATAGACGACATTTTGGGCCTCCAACGGGCGGCGAGAGCGGCTATGCTTCAGGTTACGTCAGAAAACATAGAGGAGGGATAAAGGCGTTGTCAACAGAGCATTTAGCGTGGCGCGTCGGCGCGTCTCAACGTAGCGCCCGCAGCCGCCCCGCTTCTTCCTCGTAGCCCGCGCCGCACGCCGCACAAACCAGATTATCGCTCAGCGTGACGCCACAGCGGCAGGCCCAGCCCGTCTGCCGCCCCGGGACGCCGGTTATCAGCGCATAGGCCGGTACGTCGCGGGTTACGACTGCTCCGGCACCAATGAGGGCGTACTCGCCGATTTCGACGCCGCAGACGATGGTTGAGTTGGCCCCCAGCGAAGCCCCCTTGCGCACCCGCGTCTCTTGGAACTCGTGCCTGCGGTCGACAAAGGCGCGGGGGTTGACGACGTTGGTGAATACCATTGACGGGCCGCAGAAGACTTCTTCTTCGAGCGTAACTCCCTTGTAGATCGAGACGTTGTTCTGTATTTTGCAGCCGTCGCCGATCACCACGCCGCGATCGACATAGACGTTCTGGCCGAGATTGCAGTTTTGGCCGATCTGGGCGTCGGGCATCAGGTGGCAGAAATGCCAGATATGGGTCCCCGCGCCAATGGCGACCGGCTCATCGACGCAAGTGCTGGGATGGATGAAGTAGTCTTTTGTCATGCTGACCGAATATAAATTGTCCCTCTCCATTTACCAATGCACCGACTGAATGGTCGGCGCAGAAACCTTTTGCATACGGAGGAAATTGTGAAACTAGCCACGTACTCTGCCGCTGGCGAACAATCCGTCGGTGCCGTCGTAGCCGACGACTCTGTGGTCGTCGATCTCAGAGCGGCCGACCGCGTCTTAGCTCGCCAAGAAAAGCGCAAAACGCATCCCTTCTTCACCGACATGCTGACCCTGCTCTCGGCTGGTGCCAAGGGCCTGCGCGCCGCCAAACAGGCCGCGGCGTACGCCGAAGACAAAGAACCCAACGGCAAGACCATCCACGCCCTCAGCAAGGTCCGCCTCCGCGCTCCCATGCCCAACCCGCGCAAGGTGTTCTGCTTGGCCGGCAACTACCAAGACCACATCGAAGAGGGCGGCGGCAAAATGGATGCCCAAGACAAGGAAACCCCGCGCGTCTTTATGAAGCCGCCGACCACTACGGTTATCGGTCCCGGGGACCGCATTCTCATTCCCCCGATCGCCAACAGCATCGACTGGGAAGGCGAGCTAGCCGTGGTCATCGGCCGCAAGACCAAGGGCGTCAAAGCCAAGGACGCGCTCAGATACGTTGCCGGGTACACCGTTATGAACGACGTGTCCGAGCGCGAGTTGGTCATCAAGAAGCGCACCGACAGCCGCCCGCGCGACGAGTGGTTCGACTGGCTCAACGGCAAATGGCTCGACACCTTTGCTCCGCAGGGACCTTGGATCGTCACCTCGGACGAGATCAAGGATCCCCAGGTTCTCGACATCAGCACGTTTATCAACGGCGAGCGCAAGCAGCACAACAACACCGGCCAGATGCTCTACCCGGTTAATAAAATCATCGAGTACATCTCGGCGATTATCACCCTAGAACCGGGCGACCTGATCAGCACCGGCACCATATCGGGCGTCGGCGCGACCACCGGCACCTTCATGCAGCCCGGCGATAAGGTCGAAATCGAAATCTCTGGGATCGGCGTCCTCAAAAACTCGGTCGCTGCCAGCAAGAAATAACCCTTGGACTCAACATCCGCGACCACGGGCCAGGACGGTGGGCTGCTCAGCCGCGCCTTCCTGGCCCTTTGTTTGATTTACTTTTTCGAGAGCTTCCTCGTCGCCCCCTTCCAAGCGCTCTTTCCCGTCTATATCGAAGCCGACTTGGCGCGGCCCCCGTGGTTTACCGGGTATCTGCGCGGGATCATGCTGCTCCTCGGCGGCATATTTGCCGTGGTCGCCGGTCGCCTTTGCGACCGCTTTGGCCGCAAGACGACCCTGATGATCGGCCTCGTTGGCAGCGCGCTCACTGGCTTGGTCTTTCGCACCGCAGACCCGTGGGGACTCTCGTGCCTGCTGTTGGCGATGGGTGCGGCCAGCGGCCCTTGGTCCACGGCCGGGCAGAGCATCCTCATCACCGCGGTCACCCCTGCTCGACTCGGTTTGGGCGGTGCCCTGTACTTTCTCAGCAACACGCTCGGCAACGCGCTCGGCAGCTTTTGCACCGGCTTGGTTAAAACCGCCTATTCCTTCGCCCAAATCGGCGCTGTTATGAGCATCGGCATGGTCGCGGTAGTCTTTCTAGCTTTTGCGCTGTTGCCCGGCGACGCGCCTAGCCCGACCACTGCACAGACGGCGCGCCTCAGTACGTGGACGGCCTACCGCCCGCTTTTGGGCCGTCGCAATGTGCATCTCCTGCTCAGCCTGCGCCTGACCATCACCACCTTCTGGGGCATGGCGACGCTGGCGCTGCCCCTGTTGATCTATCGAGTTAGCGAAAGCGAGGCCCTACCCGCGTTCTTCGCCTCCCTCTCGCTGGTAGCAGCGGCCTGCTGCCAGCTTGGCGTCGGCTATCTCAACGACCGCTTTGGCCGCACCGCACCGCTCCTCGGCTCGGCGTCTGGCGTCTTCCTCAGCGCCTTGGGGCTGGCCCTGTGGCACGATTCCCTCGTCGGCCTGTTTGTCTGCGGCACCGCTCTCACGGCTACTGCTTGGGCCGTTTCGACGCTGATTCCCCGGCTCATCAACGACGTCGCCGCTCCCGAAGAAAAAAACCGCCTCGTCGGCTTGGGCCACTTCGCTTGGAGCGGCTCGATGGTGGTCGGCAGCCTGCTCGGCGGCTACCTAATCGAGATAAATGCCGCCCTGCCCTTCTATATCGGCACGGCCCTCACGGCGCTCGGCGCGCTCGGTGCCTTTGGCCTCTGCCGCCGTCTGGACGGCGCAGGGGTTACGGTTTAGACTAGGCGAATGCAAAAACTCCGCTTGTTCGTCATCACGATCTCGCATTTTTGCGTCGATAGCTACGCCACGATGTTGGCTCCGCTGTTGCCTCTGCTGAAGGTCAACTTGGGGCTGAGCTTGGCGCAAGTTGGGTTTTTGGGTTCCATCGTCTCTATATGCAATATCAGCCAACCGCTCATGGGCTTGTGGGCCGACCGCATGGCCTGGCGCTGGCTGATCGTCGGTGGCTTGGCCTTGGCGACTATATTTTCTCCGCTCATGGGGCTGGCTCACAATTACCTGACGCTCGTCGGCATCTTGGCGCTGGGTGGGATTGGGGTCGCTGCCTTCCACCCCCAAGTCTTTTCGCTGGCCGGCGAACTCAGCGGTCCGCGCCGCTCCTTCGGCTTGGCGCTCTTTATCTTTGGCGGCACGCTGGGGCTGGGCCTAACGCCGCTGTGGGCTCCGGCGTACACCAATTCCTTCGGGCTGGAATCCCTGCCCTACCTGTCTATTCCCGGCCTGTTGTTCCTCCTGCTCATGTATCGCGCGGTGCCGCTGGGCAACCCCAACTTTGCCCACGGCAGAAGCACGGCCCAGTGGCGCAGTCTCGGCGACCAAGCAGGTCCTCTCGTGCTGATCACCGCGATCGTCGTTTTGCGCTCAGTGTCGGGATTGGGCTTTGGCACGTTTTTGACGCTCATGGCCCAAGAGCGCGGCCTCGGTCTCGTCGCGGGCGGCATCCCCTTGGGAATCTACAATATCGCCGGCGTGGTCGGTGCGCTCGTTGTTGGTTACCTAGCCGACCGCATCGATCCTAAACCGCTGGTCTGGGGATCGCTGCTGTGCTCGGTGCCGCCGCTTTACGCCTTCATCTATGTTGAGGGAATGCTGGCTAGCTATACCCTGCTCTTTTTGGGCGGCGGTCTGCTGCTGTCTTCCAACTCGATTATGGTCGCCTTGGCCCAAGAGTTTGCGCCGGAAAATACGGGTTTGGTTTCCAGCCTGCCGCTGGGCTTTAGCTGGGGCGTGGCCAGCCTCTCGCTGCCGCTGATTGGCCATTTCGGCGACCAGATCGGCGTAGCTGAGACCTTGAAATACCTAGCCTTGTTGCCGATATTGCCCGCCGGCTTGGCCTTCTTCCTGCCCAGCCGCCCAACCGCAAAGGACGCCACGCCATGAGCTTGCTCATTTTAGACCCCGAGCAGAAGCAGTTCTTCGACGACAACGGCTATCTCCTGCTCAAAGGCTTCTACGGACCGGCGGAGATGGAGCAGATGCGCGGCGAGTTCCATCGCTTGGTGACCGAGATCGAAGACCGGCCCAAGAACGTCAAGTATTCCTTCATGGACGCGCCGGAAGGCTACGCGCCCGATCCCTTCAATCCGCGCAATGTCATCGGCATGATGGATCAGACGTTGGCTGGCGACTACTGGTTCGATCAGTTCACTGAGCCGCGCATTGTCTCGGTCATGGTCGATCTGTTAGGCCCGGACCTCGATTTTCACAACGGCAAGATCCGCAACAAACCCCCCGGCTTTGTATGCACCCAAAGCTGGCACCAAGACTGGCCGTACGAGCGCCACACCGAGCCAGACTTGGCCGCGGCCATTACGTATCTTGATCCGAGTGGATTTGAAGCCGGGGCCACCGAGGTCCTGCCCGGCAGCCATCTCAAGGGCGAGTATCCCACGTTGGAAAAGAGCCACACTATCCCCGACGAGTACGTTCCTGCCAGTGAGCAGGTCGTCTTGGAAGCAGAGCCGGGAGACGTGGCGATCATTCACGTCCTCGTCGTCCACCGCGCCGGCCACAACTATACGCCGCGCACCCGCCACGCCATCATCAATGAGTACAAAACCGCGGCCACAATCGACCAATGGGGCAACTCCTGTGCCTTTGCCGGCTTGCCTTTGGCCCGTAATGGCCAGTTGCTGATGCCGCGCGTTTATCAGGGATGATGGCGTGCCCCGCCTTGATATTGTTATAAACTCCTCCTACTTAAATATGGATCGCTTATTTTGTCCGCCGACTCCGGAGGCCCCATGAGCAAAGCATTTTACGTCACCACGCCGATCTACTATGTCAACGACGTGCCCCACATCGGCCACGCCTATACCACCGTGATAGCCGATTTTCTCGCGCGGTTTCACCGCCTCGACGGATTCGACTCCTACTTCCTGACCGGCACCGACGAGCACGGGGAAAAAATTTATCAGGCCGCCGACGAGGCTGGCATTGACCCGCAGCAGTTTTGCGACCGCATCAGCCAGCGCTTCCGCGACGCTTGGCAGGTGCTCGACATTTCCCACGACGACTTTATCCGCACCACTGAGGAGCGGCACAAGGCGGTCGTGCGCCGGATATTAGAGGCAGTCCATGCGGCTGGGGACATCTACTACGACGAGTACGAAGGGCTGTACTGCGTCGGCTGCGAGCGCTTTCTCACCGACAAGGAGTTGGTTGACGGTCAGTGCCCCGACCATCTGCGCGCACCGGAAAGGCGCCGCGAGGGCAACTACTTCTTTCGCATGGAAAAGTACCGCGATTGGCTGCGTGACTACATCAACGATCACCCGGATTTTATTCGTCCCACCGGATACAGAAACGAAGTGCTGGCCTTGCTCGGCGAGCCGATCGGCGACCTGTCGATTTCGCGGCCCAAAGGCCGGGTGCCCTGGGGCATTGAGCTGCCGTGGGATGCCGAGCACGTGGCGTACGTGTGGGTCGATGCCTTGATCAACTATACTTCCGCACTCGGCTTTCCCGACGGCGCGCGCTACCGTGCGTATTGGCCGGTGGCCCAACACCTAGTAGGCAAGGACATTCTCAAGCCCCACGCGGTGTTTTGGCCGACCGTGCTCAAAGCGGCTGGGGTGCCGCTGTACCAACACCTCAATGTCGGCGGCTTCTTGAAGGGACACGACGACGAGCAGAAGATGAGCAAGAGCTTGGGCAACGTCATTGACCCCTTTGAAATGGCGGAAAAATACGGCTCCGACGCCGTGCGCTACTACTTGTTGAAGGATACGGTGTACGGCCAAGACTCTTCTATCGGGGAACAATTTTTGGTCGAGCGCTACAACGCGGATTTGGCCAATGACTTGGGCAACTTGCTGTCCCGCGTCCGCGCCTTGCTCGTGCGGCATACCGAGGGCGTCTTGCCCGCCCCGTCGCAGCAGGAAGCCGACGAGGAGGTGATCGCGGCGGGTACTGTGCTGGTGGGGCAGGTGCGGTCCTTGGTGGGCCGGTTGCGGATGTTCGAGGCACTGGAGACGGTGATGCAGTTCGTGCGGCAACTCAATCGCTACTTTAACGACGAGGCTCCATGGAAGTTGGCCAAAGCCGCCGATGGGCGCGAGCGATTGGGAACGGTGCTCTACAATATCGCGGAGGGGCTGCGCATCGTCTCGGTGCTGTTGGAGCCGGCCATGCCGAGCAAGGCGCGGCAGGTGCGGACAGATCTGGGGTTAGAAGACTACACCTTCGCCGACCTAGATACTTGGGGCCAGGCCGCGCCCGGGACGAAAATCCCGGCGAAAGCGGATATCCTGTTCCCCAAGTCGGAGACCGGCAAACCCAAACGACAACCGCCACCAAAGAAAGAGGCCCCGCAAGTGGAACAGATTTCGATCGAAGATTTTTCCAAGGTGCAATTGCGCGTAGCCGAGGTCAAAGCCGCCGAGAAGGTGAAAGGTGCTGACAAACTCCTCAAACTGACGCTCGACCTAGACGACGAGACGCGCACTGTAGTCAGCGGCATCGCTCAGTGGTACCAGCCCGAGGACCTGCCGGGCCGGAAGGTAGTTTTGGTCGCCAACCTCAAACCGGCCAAGCTGCGGGGCATTGTCTCGGAAGGGATGATCTTGGCCGCCGAAGATGGCGATGGGAACCTCGTGTTAGTCGGGCCGGAGCAGACCATCGCAACGGGAGCCGAGGTGCACTAATCACCGGCGACCTTTTCAATCAAACGGAAAAGAGAGGAAGATGGACAAAATTCGCGTGGGATTTATCGGCTGCGGTGGAAATGCCAGCGGGCACATAGGAAGGGTACTCGACATCCCCGAGGCCGAAGTGGTGGCTTTGTGCGATGTGGATCAGGCCAGCTTGCAGCGAGCCAAAGAGCGCAACTCGCAGGCCGCGGAGTTGCCGGAGTTTACCGACTACCAAGAGATGCTGGAGCAAGTCGGACTGGACGCGGTGGAGATTTCCACGCCACACACGTTGCACTTTGAGCAGATTATGGCCGCGCTGGACAAAGGGCTGCACGTGCTGACCGAAAAGCCGATGGTCTGTACTGTCGATCACGCGCGCCAGGTTATCGCCAAAGCAGAAGAGGCCGACAAGGTCCTGATGATCTCTTATCAGCGGCACTTGCAGGCGCAGTACCGCTATGTGCGCAATCAGATCGCGGCCGGGGAATTGGGGGATATCCAGTTTATATCGGCGCTCCAAGACCAGAAGTGGTATCAGGGGACAATAGGGCTGTGGCGGCAGCAAATGGCGCTGTCGGGCGGCGGGCAACTCAACGACTCGGGCAGCCACCTACTGGACATTGTGTTGTGGATGACCGGGCTGGAGGTGGAAGAGGTGCAGGCCTACATGGAGTATTTTGATTCCGAGGTGGATATTAACTCGGCGCTGTCGCTGCGTTTTGGCAACGGCGCGCTGGGGACGATTGCGGTGGTGGGCAACTCGCCGACCGGCGGGATTTGGGAGGACATCACCATCTGGGGGACCAAGGCCGTGGTCTATATCCGCCGGGGACAGATCTTTTACAAGACGCAGCACAGTAATGAGGCGTACGAAGTAAATAACTTGCCCGGATCGGCGATGCCCGACCAGAATTTCATCGACGCGATCCTCGGCCGCGACCAAGTGCAGGTGCCCCCCGAATGCGGCCTGCGGGTCATTGAGCTGACCGAAGCGGCATGGGCCTCGGCCGCCAGCGGACAGCCGGTCAAAGTCGAGCGAAAATAGACGATTGACCCGGTTCACTAGCTCTTGTATATTACAAATTAAGTTGAGTTCGGGGGCCACAAACCCCTGTTGCCGCTACGCTGAGGTTCGAGGCTACGCGAGCGAGCCAACCCGACTTTGTCATTGGCCGCAACGACGCGCAGAGTTGGAGTATGGATTATGAGGCGCGCACTAGCGAAAGGAGGTGGTCCATTGAGTAATTGTACCGCAGGGAGGTTGATCACTTGATCAACTCCAGGTGATCGACTACCTGGTCAGAAGCACAGTCGCTTCGGCGACATAGCTTCTGAGAAGTACAGCCGGGCGCACCCCACCTTAGTGGGTGCGCCCGGTTTTTTCATGTCCGGGCTGCACTAGGTTGGTTGCCACGCGGTATTTTTGCCATATTGTCCGCGAGGAGGCCATCTATGAAACGCATCGCCAAGCCCGCAGGGGCTTATAACATAGTAGTAGAAGAGGTCGAGACCCCGGCCATTGCTCCGACCGAGATTTTGATTCGCGCCGAATGTTCGCTAATCAGCCGAGGATCGGAGATTTGGCGGCGCTACGTGCGCGAAGAGGCTATTGACCACCGCTCCATGGGCTACTCGCTAGTGGGCCGAGTCGCAGAGGTGGGAGCGGAGGTCGAAGAGTTCAAAACCGGCGATCTGGTCGCGGCGCTCGCGCCGCACGCTGAATATGTGGCGGTCGAAGTCGGAGCCAGCCAGCACAAGCCTGCGGCCGTGCGACTACCAGCGGGCCTGTCGCCCGAGGCGGGCACCTTCTGGCCGCTGGGAACCAGTTCGGTCCTGTGGATGTGGGAGACCGAGGCCGGGCCGGACGATGTCATGGTCATCCAGGGGCAAGGCTTGGTCGGCAGCGGCTGTATGCAGGCGGCCAAGGCTCAGGGCGCGGGGCGCGTCATTGGGATTGATGCCCTGCCCTTGCGCTGCGAGTTGGCGCGCGAGTTAGGGATCGACGAGGTGATAGACGCCAGCGCTGGCGACCCTGTTGCACAGGTCTTGGAGCTGACGGACGGGAGGGGAGCCGACATCGTGGTCGAAGCCGTGGGCGGCCGGGCTGGGGCGCAGGCGTTTGCCGAGGCGCAGGACATGCTCAAGCGCGGCGGCCTCTTGCAGGTGCTGGGCTTGTACGAAAACGAACCCCTGCCGCTCTACTCGGAAAAAATCATGGGCAAGCGCCTCATAGGCAGCTACCTCGACGCCAGTCGGCGGCCCGAAGGATCGGCACGGACGCTAGAACTATTGGCCACGAACCAGATCCAATTCGCCAAAATGATTACCCACCGCTTCCCCTACACGGAGGCCGCCGCCGCTTTCGACTTGCTCTACAACCGATTGGGCGAGACGATGGCGGTGCTGCTGGTGTGGGACAACTGACTCAGGAGACAAAGACGACGATGAGTAGAAGCATAGAGAAACTCTTCCGCGCCCCCTACGGGGTGCCCAATGCGCTGCAAGTAGTAGAAGAAGGATTGTGGATTACCGACCAAATTACCGACCGGGTGGCGCTGATCGAAATCGCTGAGCCGTCTGAATACGGCGTCACCCGCCTGATCCGCGATATTCCCAGCGAGTCGTCCAATACCAGCGGCATGGCTTGGGGCGGCGGTTCGCTGTGGCTGGCGGCCAACGGGGCGGGTACGCTCTGGCGGCCCGCACGGCCGACGGACGCTGAGCAAGGCGCGGGCGAGATTTTCGAGATCGATCCGGACACTGGCGCGACTCGCAACCGCTACCCGGTGCCCGGCGGAGGCGGGGTGCACGGGATGGAGTACGATCCGTTTGAAGAAGGTCATGTGTGGATCACCACCCTCAAGAGTCAGACGCTGAGTAAGGTCAAGATCGCCGGCTGGTCGGTCGAGCATGTGCTGGACCTGCCCTACGGGCGGGCGCACGGCGTGGTGCGGGTCGCCGACGGCATCTGGGTGGTACATACAGCCGACCGGGTGATCGTCAAGCTCGGCGTGGAGAGTGGGGCCGAGTTGGATCGAATTGTGGTGCCCGACAGCGACCCCGAGCCGCATGGTCTGTCAATTTTTGGCGAGGATTTGATCTATTGCGACGCCACGTCTGGATGGGTCGCTAAAATCAGTCTGTGAGGATGGTGTGATGACGCGCATAGCAACGTCGTCTTGGAGCTTGCACCGGACGTTAGGGGCGTCGATGTACCAGTGGCCCGACCCCAAAGGTGAGCCGGTGCTGGAAGGGACCGGGCAGGGCGAACTCACCTTGTTAGAGCTACCGGCGCAGCTTGCCGCACGCGGCATCGGCTTGTTGGAGATTTGCCACTTCCACTTCCCGCGGCTCGACGATGACTATATCAGCCAGTTGCGGCAGGCACTTGCCGACAGCGGCGTCGAGCTTTTCAGCGTGCTGATTGACGCCGGGGACATCGCGCATCCCGATGCGGCCCGACGTGTAAAAGAAGTGGCTTGGGTACGCGAGTGGATGGGGATTGCCGCTCGTTGCGGCGCGCAATGTGTGCGAGTGATTGCCGGGGAGGCAAGCGACGGCGAAGCCGTGCAGGTAAGCGCGGCGAATTTGCGGGCGCTCGCCAGCTTTGGTCGCACCTTGGGTATTGGGGTGCTGACGGAGAACTTCCGAGCGCTGGGCACGTCTGTCGGGGCGCTCAACGCGGTCCTCGACTTGTGCGAGGGCGAGGTCGGTCTATGCGCTGACTTTGGCAACTTCGAGGGGCCGGACAAATATCGCGATCTGGCGGCGATTCTGCCGAGGGCGACTTCTGTACACGCCAAGGCCGATTTTTCCGAAGAGGGGCAGATGGACCGCGAGGATTTTGCGCGCTGTCTGCGGCTGGCTAGTAATGCAGGATTCGCCGGGCCGTACTCGCTGATTTTTTCTAGCCGAGGCGACGAGTGGGTGGGCATAGAAAAGACGCGGGAAGTGGTTGAGGAATGGCTGTGAGCAAGCGGGGGAAAGGAAAGTACTGGCTCGTCAAGTGCGAATTCGACGAGTGCTCCTTTGACGAGTTGAAGCAGCGTCCACAAAGCACAGGCTACTGGCGGGGCGTGCGCAACTACCAAGCGCGCAATCTCATCCGCGACGACATGGAAGAGGGTGATCTGGCGTTCTTCTATCACTCCAACTGCGACGAGCCGGGGATCGCCGGAATCGCGACGATTACAAGAGCGGGGTATCCTGACCCAAGTCAGTTCGACGACCAGCACCGCTACTACGACGAGAAATCTACCGAGGATGAGCCGCGCTGGTTCTCCTTCGACGTGAAGTGGAAACGCAAATTCAAACGGTTCGTCCACCTCGCCGACCTCAAGGCCAACGACAAGCTCGCCGACATGCGGGTGGTGCAGCGGGGCCAGCGGCTCTCGATCCAGCCAGTCACCGCGCAGGAGTGGAAAGAAGTCTGCAAAATGGGAGGCGTCAGTCCGACGTGATGCTTTATGAATAGTTTGCCCCTCGTCGTCCTAATCGGCGATTCGATCCGCATGGGTTATCAGGCCCATGTCACCAGCCAGTTGGCGGGCCGAGCCGAGGTTTGGGCACCCGCACCAAACGGCGGCGACAGCCGCAACGTGCTCGCGCATCTGGGCCAATGGATTCTAGTGCGCCAGCCAAACCTAGTACACGTCAATTGTGGGCTGCACGATTTGAAGAGGGCCTTTGGCGCAGAATCCGCAGTGCCCTTGGCCGAATACGAGCGCAACGTGCGCCAGATACTGCAAAGGCTGCAACGCGAGTTGGACGAGGCTGTCGTCTGGGCCACTACTACGCCGGTAGATGAGACTTGGCACCACCAGAATAAGGGCTTCGACCGCCTAGAGGCCGATGTAGAAGCCTACAATGCGGCTGCCAGTGCTGTGGCAGCGGACCTAGGGGTGCCGATTGACGACCTTTTTGCCGTTGTTGAAGGCGAGGGAAAAGCGCGGCTTTTGACTCAAGACGGGGTGCATTTTACCGCGGAGGGATCGCAGCTATTGGGACGTGTGGTGGCCGAGTGCGTCTGGGGGCATCTGGCGGACCACTAACTTATGGAAGCAACCGCAGAGCAATTAGCACAGACGAGGCAGGAGCGGGCGCAGCAAATCGCAGCCGGGGATTTTGGGGTGCTGGGCCATCGCATCGACACCACGGTATCCGAGGCGCTAGTCCTGGGGCTTTGGTTGCAAGGCGTCAGGACCTTCTTTTGCGTCTTTGGCCACGGCTCGACTGAGATCGGCGAGGTGTTGCGGATTTATCAGGAAGCAGGGCTGGTACGCGTCTGTGGAGTGCGCAGCGAAATCGAGGCGTCACACGCGGCTGCGGCTCTGCGCTGGGTGCGCGGCGAAAAGGCCGCGGTCGTCACCTCTATTGGCCCGGGTGCACTGCAAGCGCTGGCGGCTTCCATTGTCCCGCGCTCGGACGGGTTGGGCGTCTGGTATCTGCTCGGCGACGAGACGACCCAAGACGAAGGGCCGAACATGCAGCAGATCCCCGGGACCGAACAAAACGCCTTCCTGCGGCTGTTTGGCACCATGAGCCGGACGTACTCGCTGCACACGCCGCTGGCGCTTGCCACTGCGCTCCGGCGCGGACTCAACGCGGTGGATCATCCACATCAGGCCGAGCCGTTTTTTTTGCTCTTGCCGCTCAACGTGCAACCGGCGGAGCTGGCGCAGTTCAATTTAGACGAGCTACCCGTGGGCGCACCGCCAGCGTTGGGTGCGGCTGCGGACGAGGGACGCTACGCAGAGGCGGCAGCCGCCATTGCCGCGGCCGAGCGCGTGGTCGTCAAGGTCGGCGGCGGTGCGCGTGGGGCCGGGGCGGAGTTGGCTGAGTTGTTGGAACTGGCCGACGCGGTAGCGGTGACTAGCCCCTTAGTCTCCGGCGTTTTGCCCTACGACCATCCGCGCAACATGACTGTCGGCGGCAGCAAAGGGTCGATTTGCGGCAACTATGCGATGGAGGAAGCTGATTTCTTGATCGCGGTTGGCTCGCGCTTTGTCTGCCAGTCGGATTCGTCGCGCACGGGCTATCCGCGCGTGCAGGGCGTCGTCAATATCAACGCCGATCCAGAAACTGCTACTCATTACGGCAAGACTATGGCCTTCGTCGGCGATGCCGCGCGGACGCTGCGAGAATTGAATCGCGCACTCAGCGCTAGCCGCGTGCAAAACGGCTCTCCTTCGGCTTGGTTGCAAGCCTGTAGCGACAAGAAGCGGGAGTGGGCGGCGTTTAAGGCCGTGCGCTATCAAAAGTCGGTGCTGTACGACGAGATGTGGGACGCGGAGGTTATGACGCAGCCGACGGCCATCAAGGTGGCCACGGATTGGGCGCGCACCCGCGATGCAGTGTGTTTTTTCGACGCCGGCGATGTGCAGGCCAATGGCTTCCAAGTAGTAGAGGACGATCGCTTGGGCCGCACCTTTACCGAGACCGGGGCTAGCTATATGGGTTTTGCGGTCTCGGCGCTGTTGGCCACCGCGGTAGCTGACGAGCCGTTCTACGGATTGGCCATTAGCGGCGATGGGTCTTTCACCATGAACCCGCAGGTGCTCATCGACGGGGTAGAGCACGGAGCGATCGGGTGCATTCTGCTGTTGGACAACCGGCGGATGGGCGCGATCTCGGGTTTGCAACTGGCCCAGTACGGGGCTGACTGTGGTACCTGGGACCGCGTGGCTGTTGACTACGTGGCTTGGGCGAGCGCGGTAGAGGGTGTGGTCGCGTTGAGCGGTGGGTATTCGCCCGAGTCGCTGGAGAGGGCATTGGACCAGGCGCGGGCGCACGGCGGCTTGTCGCTGATACACGTCCCCGTTTATTTCGGACCGGACGAGCGCGGGAGCTTGGGGGCCTTTGGCCGCTGGAATGTCGGCAACTGGTGTGCCGATACCGAGGCGCTGCGCCACGAGATTGGACTTTGAAAGGAAGATTGCCATGAAAATTGCCATGTTGCACGGTCCGCGCGACTTGCGGATTGAAGATCTGACGCTGGATACGGAGAACTTGGAGGACGACCAGATTTGGGTGGAGACGGAGATCACGGGATTTAAGATCGGCACCGACCGCGGCAACTACGAAGGAGCCGAACAGGTGCCCGGAGCACCGGATTTTCCGCGCTGGGTGGGCGACAGCAACCTAGGCGTGGTGCGAGGGGTCGGCAGCAAGGTCGCCAAGTTTGCGGTGGGGGATCGGGTGGTGTCGCGGCATCCCCATCAGTCGGCGTACGTGGCGCGGGACAGCGAAAGCATCGTCCACGTGCCGGACGGGGTGGCGGCCGAAGACGCGGTGTTTGCCCATTTGTACGCCTTGAGTATGCATTGCTACACCAAGGCGTTTTTCGCGCCCGGCGAGACCGTGGCTGTAGTGGGATTGGGCGTCTTGGGGTTGGGAGCCGTGGCGCTAGGCCCGCTTTTTGGTGCGCGGGTCGTGGGGCTGGGCAACAGCCAGGTGCGCTTGGACATGGCGCGCGATATGGGGGCGCACGAGGCCCTGTTGTCGGATGATCCTGACCTAGCGGCCAAGCTGGATGAATTCACCCACGGGCAGGGGATCGACTTGGTGATCCTGACGGCCAACCCTTGGCCGGCGTATCGCACGGCGATGGAAGTAGTCCGAACCAACGGGCGGGTGTCCATCGTCAGCTTGCCCGGGCGGGGCGAAGAGCCGTTGGATTTTAACCCGTTAGACATGCGCTGGTTTTACTTCAAGGGCGTTTCAATCTGCGCGGTCAACGACCGGGCGGGGTCGTTGTTTCCGCCGCCGGAAGGAGACCACTTTGACAACGACGGCCGCTGCGTCCACGTGCTCTCGCTGATGCAGGAGGGCAAGCTCCAGCCGAGCCGCTTGGTCACGCACCGGCTGCACTACTCGGACATGGTGCAAGCCTACGAAATGGCGTATCACCGCGAGAAAAACATGCTCAACGTGGTATTCGACTGGAAGGATTGAAGCGCGTATGGAGCTGCTGCCGACGACCAATGCTGACGGGCGGGACGTCATCCCGATGACCGAGGCCCAGAAGTACCTCTTCGACCTTAAGGGGTTTGTCCTTTTGCCCGCGCTGTTGAGCGAAGAAGAGTTGGTGCTGATCCGCGCTCACCAGATGAAATTTCTCTACGAGCGCGAATCCCTGCCGCCGGACGAGCGCGACAATCACGGCGGCCCGTCGCAGATCTTGCTCGACCACCCGGCGGTAGTGGGCGTGCTCAACGAAGTGCTCTCGCATCAGGCGCTGGCCAGCGAAGACTGCTACGGGTTCCGCTACGACCACACCTATACCAGCCATCGCCAAGCCGGACACGACAACTTCGGTCCGCACGGCGGGGGCGGGTACTTCAACTTTCGCGGCAACTCGCACATCTACCAGATGCAGTCGGGCAAGGTGCATTCCGGCCTGACGCGGGTGGTGTGGGAACTCAACGAAGTCGGCGAGGGCGACGGAGGCACGCTCTTTCTGCCAGGCAGCCACAAGGCCGCCTTCCCCCGGCCCGACGAGCTGAGCGAGCGCGACAGTGTGCTGTGGGAGAGCTATACTTGCCCAGCCGGCTCGGCGGTGATTTTCACTGAGGCCCTGTGCCATTCGGGTACGCGCTGGACCAACGAGCAGCGAGATCGGCTGACCTTGTTTACCTGCTACGACACGGTCAATTCTAAGTGGGGCAAGGGCTGTCCGTCCGCCGAAGTTGTCGCCTCGTTCCCAGAGAAGCGCCGCACGCTCTTCCGGGGCGTGTGGCACGGGATGAGCGACGTGCCCGGCATCAACAAATACTACGAAGCAGCCAACCAAGCCGTTTGACGCGACGAAAGAATTCTACATGAGCGAAAAAGTTCTCTTCCTGCTCGATGGTATGGCCCTCGTCTATCGGGGCCACTTCGCGCTGATCCGCAATCCGCGTATGACCTCAAAGGGCATGAACACGTCAGCCGTTTTTGCCTTCGCCAACACCTTGCTCTCTATCATCGAAAAGGGCGAGCCAACGCACATCGCTGCCGTCTTCGACACGCCTGAGCCGACGCACCGGCACCACAAGTACGAAGAGTACAAAGCCCAGCGCGAGGCGATGCCCGAGGATCTGAGCCAAGCACTGCCGTACGTATTCCGGCTCTGCGAGGCGTTTAACCTCCCGGTTTTGCGCGAGCCAGGGTGGGAGGCCGATGATGTGATCGGCACGTTAGCCAAAAAAGCCGAGGCCGAGGGATTTGCGACGTACATGGTCACGCCCGACAAGGACTACGGCCAGCTCGTTTCCGAGCGGAGCTTTATGTACAAACCGGGGCGCGGCGGCGACGAGGCCGAGGTTTTGGGAGTGCCGGAGATTCTCGCACAATGGCAAATCGAGCGGATCGACCAAGTAGTCGACGTGCTGGGGCTGATGGGGGATTCTTCGGATAATGTGCCCGGCGTACCTGGGATCGGCCCCAAGACGGCGCAAAAGCTCATCGCCCAGTACGGCAGCGTCGAAGAGTTGCTGGCGCACACCGACCAGCTCAAGGGCAAGCAGAAACAGAACGTAGAGGAATACCGGGAGCAGGCTCTGCTCTCCAAGGAATTGGTCACCATTGAGTGCGACGTGCCGCTGGACATGGGACTGGCGGATTTGGTCAAGGCCGAATGGGACCGCCAGAAGCTGGAGACCCTCTTCACCGAGCTCGAATTCAATACGCTGGGGCGGCGGCTGCTCGGTGACGAGTTTAGCGCTGAAAAGGAGCAGGCCCACGGCCCGCTCAAAGGGGTGGCGGATGTGGAGCACGACTATCAGCTCGTCGATACGCCCGACAAGCGGCAGGCGTTGATTGCGGCGCTGTTGGAGCAGCCCGCGTTTTGCTTTGACGTTGAGACTAACGGCCTCGATGTCCGGCAATGCGACTTGATTGGCTTGGCCTTTTCGTGGGCTCCGGGTACGGGCCACTACGTGCCGCTGCCTAGCGAGCGGGCCGAGGTGCTGACTGTTTTGGAGGAATTTCGCCCGGTCTTTGAAAGTGGAGCGAGTGAAAAGATCGGCCATAACCTCAAGTACGATCTCAGCGTCCTCCGCTGGCACGGCATGCGGGTGGAGGGACCTTTCTTCGACACCATGCTGGCGGCGACCTTGGCCGAGCCAGAGTTGAGACGCAGCATGGACGAGTTGGCCAAGAGCCTGCTCTCCTACTCACCTAAGCCCATATCCGAACTGATCGGCGAGCGCGGCGGTGAGCAGCTAACGCTCTTGCAGGTGCCGGTGGAGCAAGTGGCTGAATACGCCTGCGAGGACGCGGACATTACTTTTCAACTAGCTGCGGCGCTGCGGCCGAAGATCGAAGACATGGATCAGCAGCGCGTTTTTTACGAGATCGAGGCCCCGCTGTTGCCGGTGTTGGTGGATATGGAATACGAGGGCATCCGCATGGAAAGCTCGGCCTTGGCTGCGCTCTCGCGGCAGTTTGAGGAGGCCATCGAACAGGCTGCCGAGCGCGTCTTTGAGCTGGCCGGGGAGCGCTTCAACCTCAATTCGGGCAATCAGCTAGGCACCATTCTCTTTGAGAAGATGGAGCTGGACCCGAATGCGCGGCGGACGCAGAAGACTGGTCAATACCAAACCAGCGAACAGATTTTGCGCCGGCTGGCCAATCGCCACGAGATTGCGCGGCAGGTGCTCGAATACCGATTGCACACCAAGCTCAAGTCAACGTATGTCGATCAGCTCCCCGGCGCAGTCTATAAGGCCACCGGGCGCATCCACACCAACTACGATCAGCTAATGACCGCGACCGGGCGCATGAAGTCCGACCGCCCGAACCTCCAGAACATTCCCATCCGCAGCGAGCAAGGGCGGGAAATCCGCCGCGCCTTTGTGCCGCGCAGCAGCGAGTACCTGCTCTTCTCGGCCGACTATTCGCAGATCGAGTTGCGGATCGCCGCTGCGCTCAGCCGCGACGAGGGGATGCTGGACACCTTCAACAGCGGCGGCGACATCCACATGGCTACGGCCGCAAAGATTTACCAAGTCGCAGAAGACCAAGCGACCCCGGAGATGCGCCGCCAAGCCAAGACGGTCAACTTCGGCATCATCTACGGGATCTCGCCTTTTGGGTTAGCCGAGCGGCTCGACATTCCACGCTGGCAGGCCTCCGAGCTAATCGAGCAGTACTTTGACCAGTATCCAGGGGTGCGGCGCTATCTCGATGAGACCGTGGAGTTCGCCCGCGACAAGGGGTACGTCGAGACGGTGACCGGGCGGCGGCGCTATCTGCGCGACATCAACTCGCGCAATGCCACCACCCGCAAAGGAGCCGAGCGCAACGCGATCAATACTCGCATTCAGGGTACGGCTGCGGATATGATCAAGCTGGCGATGAGCCGCATCCACCGGCTGCTGCGCGAGGAAGGGTTCCGCTCGGCGATGCTGTTGCAGGTTCACGACGAGTTGGTCTTTGATCTGCACCGGGACGAAATAGAGACTCTACCGCCGCTAGTCGCGCGCGAGATGCGCGAGGCCCTGCCGATGGAGGTGCCGATAGAAATCGAGATGGGCACCGGAGAGAATTGGCTGGAGGCGCACTGAGAGACACCGGAGACTGACGTATAGAAGCTGCGTTGTGAAACGAAGCGGTTGCTAAGGTTAGTCTTAATCATGTTCGTTAAATATCCTATAGTACTGAGGTTATCGTGGCCGAGAATGACAAAGCCTCCAGCTTACGTATAGACAAGCGTATCAAGTTCCTTACGGAGTTTCGGAAATACGTGCTCTTCTGGTATCAGGATAGGGGTTCCTCCGAAGAGCAGACTAATCTGCGCAGGCAACTGAACAAGATGCTAATTCCCGCAAGAAAGGCGGTCATTGATGCAGGGGCGCTAAGACTTATGACCATTGGTCCTCCTCCTGCGGTAGGCGGGGTCGTCCCTCAGAATATTGATCCCTTTGAGAATTTTTTTCAAGATTTTTGGGGCGTATCTCTCATAGGCACTGTGCTAGATTCTGTAGATCAGGCTATTGGCGTCTACGAACAAGCTCTTGAAGATCCCGATCTCGTGAACTTCAAATCTAGAGATGGTCTTGATATCGGGACTGCCATTGAACGGGCACTGAGACCTTCATTCCGAAGAAGCCAACCTACCTATGAAAAAGAAGTGCAGGATGCGATCGAGAATATCCTGAATACACTTGGTATTGTTTTTGTTAGAGATAAGGAAGTGGCTCCCACTGGGCCGAGGGCATCACGTCCGGATTTTACGGTCGAGTCAATGGATCTTGCAATTGAAGCTAAACTCACAAAGGAAGGCCATGGAGCACCTGCTGTCCAAGAGGAGATAAACGCTGATATCACAGCATACAAGACAAAGTGGAAACGGTTAATGTTTATTATCTATGACTTAGGTGTAATTGATAATCCGCAGCAAATGATACGTGAGAATCAGCGCCTATTCGGTGTCTCTGTCTTAGTAATCAAGCACTAGCAAGGAATACTCAACACATGGTACGTAATGTATATAGGTAGCCCAAGCATGGCAATTTTAGTATTCGAAAAAACACGTTATAAGAAAAAGGAAGATATATAATGAAGGATCCTCAGCCTCTAGCAGAAGTATTTGGTCACTTACCCGCTGACTTTAGTGAAAAAGCAGAAAGACATAGAAAGAGAAAGCTCTGCCCTTTTAATAACAAAGTGCCGAATTGCACAAAAGATAAGGCCCAAGACCCTTTAGGCGTATGTAGTATAAATCATAATAGTTCACCTGTTATAACATGTCCTATAAGATTCCGTGAAGATTGGATCATTACTGACGATGCGTCTGATTTCTTTTTTCCTCAAGGTACTTCATGGACTTCTCTTACAGAAGTAAGACTTAATGATCGCTGCGGAAAATCAGCCGGTAACATCGATGTAGTGTTGATTGCCTATGATGAGGATGGTAAAATTTATGACTTCGGTGCCCTTGAGATTCAAGCTGTTTATATTTCCGGAAATGTCAGGAATCCATTTAATTTTTACATGTCCGATTGTACGACTAACTCAAATATGGATTGGACATCCCAGCCCAAATTTCCACGTCCAGACTTCCTGTCTTCTTCACGTAAACGCTTAGCACCCCAACTTCTTTATAAGGGAGGTATTCTACATGCATGGAAAAAGAAGATTGCAGTGGCATTAGATGAAAATTTTTTTGAGACGTTACCTCAATTAAAGGAAGTTGATAAATCTGAAGCCGAAATCGCTTGGTTAATATATGATTTAGACTTAACGGACAATTCTCATTATACACTGAAGCGTACAAAAATAGTTTACACGAAATTTGTAGAAACGTTGGACACTATTACTAGTCCTAGTGTTGGATGCATTGAGAAATTTATGAATAAACTCCAAGAAAAACTTGATGAGAAAATTGAATTACCCCCAACAAACAAAATCATAGACAATCCTATTGGAGGTTAATGATGGAATTATTTTCCTTATCTGAAAAACATGTTAGTCCAAAAGATAAAATTGTAAATGTCGCTTCCGTGCCTCAACGCAGTCCATTTAGATATCCCGGCGGAAAGACGTGGTTTGTTCCAAAGTTGAGGGAATGGTTGGCCAGTCAAAAACAAGTACCCAAAGTACTCGTCGAACCCTTTGCTGGCGGCGGAATTATCTCTCTGACTGCGGTCTGCGAGGGCTTGGTCGGGTCAGTGCTCATGGTTGAATTGGACGATGAAGTAGCTGCTGTGTGGAAGATTGTTGCTACAGGAGCAGCCATAGAATTAGCCGATAAAATTTTGCGGTTTGAGATGAATACTGAAAATGCAGCACTGATACTCAATGAAGAGCCAAATTCATTATTGGAAAAAGCATTTAAAACCATCATAAAAAATCGCTGCCTACACGGTGGCATTTTGGCCGCTGGTTCGAGATTCATGAAGCGGGGCGAAAGCGGCAAGGGAATTGGCTCACGGTGGTATCCAGAGACGCTCGCTAAACGATTGCGAACTCTTCATTTGGTACGTACCAAAATAGCCTTCCTACACGCCGATGCGTTCGATGTCTTAGACGAGTATCAAAGCGCTGAAAGCACGGTATTTTTTGTTGATCCACCCTATACAGCCGGCGGTAAAAATGCTGGCCGACGCTTGTACAAACACTGCGCGCTAAATCACGATGTGCTCTTTCAAAAATGCATTCGTCTCAAAGGCGACTTTATAATGACCTATGACAACGCAACCGAGGTTCAGAATTTTGCAAGAAAATACGATCTACAAGCGAAGCCCATTCCGATGAAAAATACCCATCACGCCAAAATGACAGAGTTGGTCATCGGACGGAATTTGCACTGGATGGAAGCGTAGGGGCAATCCTCTTAGTTGTCCGATGGCCCGACGAGATGACGACCGAAATCAGAAATCAGCGAGATAGCAAAACACACAGCATAGAAAGGCACTGGCAATAATGGGCGAGCGCATTCGCGGCTTTGGTAGCGACAATCACGCCGGAGTCCACCCCGAGGTCATGGCGGCTCTACAGCGAGTCAACGTGGGGCACGTGCATTCCTATGGGGATGATCCCCACACGGATGAAGCCGTCGCGCTTTTTCGCGAGGTATTGGGGTCGGAGGTAGAGGTTTTCTTGGCCTTCAACGGCACCGGGGCTAATGTTACGGCACTCACCGCGCTCACGCGCTTTTGCGACGCGGTGATCTGCTCGGACACCGCTCACCTCCACATCGACGAATGCGGTGCTCCCGAACAGGTGGCTGGCGTCAAGCTCCTGACCGCGCCAGCACCCGACGGCAAAATCACTCCCGAGGGAGTCACCGCACACATTGCGGGTCGCGGCGACGAGCACCAGGTGCGTCCCCGCGTGGTGTCGATTACTCAGGCCACGGAACTGGGCACTGTTTATGCGCCGAGTGAGATTCGCGCCCTCGCCGATTGCGCTCACGAGCATGGGTTGTATTTGCACGTCGATGGAGCGCGGATCGCCAACGCAGCCGTGGGTTTGGGCTTGGAACTGCAGGAGATCACTGGGGATTGCGGGGTCGATGTGCTGTCGTTTGGCGGCACTAAGAACGGCCTGATGCTGGGGGAAGCCGTGGTCTTTTTTAAGTCCGAGCTAGCCGAACACTATCGCCGGGCGCGCAAGCAGGGGATGCAGTTGGCCTCTAAGATGCGCTTTGTCGCCGCGCAGTTTACGGCCCTGCTGACCGACGACCTGTGGCGTCGGAGCGCCGAGCACGCCAACGCCATGGCGCAGGTGCTGGCCGAGCGCGTGCGGCCCATTCGCGAGGTGGAGGTGATCTACCCTGTGCAGGCCAACGCCGTGTTCGCGCGGTTGCCGGTGGACGTGATTCCCATTTTGCAGCAGGAGTTTTTCTTTTATCCCTGGAATGCCACGCGAGGCGAGGTGCGCTGGATGACCTCGTTCGACACCGAGGCAGAAGACATAGAGGCGTTTGCGGCGCTGATTGAATCCACTATGACAGAAAGGAATGCATCGTGATTATCGATACCCATACCCATTTCTACGATCCCACGCGACCGGAAGGCGTGCCTTGGCCGCCGGCTGACAACGAGTTGCTCTATCGCACGGTATTGCCCGAGCACCACCGCGCTCTCGCCGCGCCCGAAGGGGTGACCGGGACGGTGGTGGTGGAGGCCAGTGCGTGGCTGGCGGACAACCAGTGGATTTTGGATTTGGCCGCTGATGATCCCTGGATCGTCGGGCTGGTGGGTCACGTTGATCCCAACCGAGAGGAGTTCAAAGGCGACATCGATCGCCTAGCGGCAAACTCGCTCTTTCGCGGCATTCGCTGCGGCGGCGGGTATTTTGCCGACTTGGAGGCCGGGTCTTTTCTCGCCGACATGGAGCACCTCGTCGCACGGGACTTGGAGCTCGACGCGCTGGTGGGGCCGGCGGACTTGGCTCAAGTGGTGGAACTGGCCCGGCGACTGCCCGAATTGCGCATCGTCATCAATCACTGCGGCGGGGTTGGGGCCGACGGCGGCGATCCCGATCCGGTGTGGTTGGACGCCATAGCCCAAGCGACCGAGCAGCCGCAGGTCTTTATGAAGGTCTCGGCGATCATGGAGCAAAGCAGGGTGGAGCCGGTGCCGGAAGAGCTGGACTTTTATCGCCCGATCCTCGACGCGATGTGGGACGCCTTTGGCGCAGACCGGGTGATCTACGGGAGCAATTGGCCCGTCAGCGACCGAGCGGGAAGTTTCAAGGCCGCTATCTCCATCGTCAAAGCGTACTTTGGCGAAAAGGGCGTGACCGAGAAGTACTTCTGGCAAAACAGCAAGGCCGCCTACAAGTGGCCAGACCGCTAAGGAGGCTCTCGTGAAATTCTGGATCTTCACCCACAGCGACCAGCCCCTCGAACACTGGCTCGAAGGCTACCAGCAGCGCTTTGACGCTTGGGAAGAAGGCGGCGTAGAAGGCATTATCGTCGGCCGCATGCAGTTTAAGCAGGACGATGGCTCGATTATCTCCAGCTATCCGGTCAATACCAAGCTCTATGCCGAGCACGGCGTCGAGCCGCCGGAGGAGCCGCCCCGCGATCTAGAAAAAGAAAAAAAGCTGCAAGGCATGATGGACGATGCAGCGGCGCGTGGTTGGCAGATTATGACTTTTGGCATGGGACGCGGCGGGCTGGTCGGGCTGGAGGATTTGATCGCGTCCTACCCGCAGGTTCACGGCGTCATTATCGACGGCCCCGGCGAAAACCACTACGAGCTAGCGTTCCATCACGGCGGGGAGCTGCTGGAACTCCGGCCCGGCGAAGATCAGCTCTTTGCTGGCATGGGGGCCGATGTCGGGCGGATGCAGCGCGGCATTGACCATCTGCGGCAGGCCCTGGGTCGGCTGACGCCCCAGCGGGTGCGCTACCTCGCCCAAGGCGGCCTCTTTTCGGTGCTGAATTTGATCGATCTCGACGAGGACGGGCTGTATTGGTTGCGGATGCGGCAGGAGAAGTCGCGCCGCTCTTGGGAAGACGCTCGCACCATTGTCGATCAGGCTTCGCGCAAGATTGAGTTGGGCGGCATTCCGCGCACGGCTGTCGTCTCTGGGTTGACTGGGCAGGATTACGAGCGGATGGCCGGGTATTTCGATTATATACTGCCCAAGCACTACTACTGGCATCGCGGGTTTGACGGCCTTTATGGCACGATAGCGCGCTGGGTGCAGACGCTTGGGGAGTGGAATCCGGGGCTAACGGAGGAGGACGCCTTTGCCGTGGTCGAGGCGCTTTTTGGCATCAAACTGCCTGGGGTGCGGACGCTTTTTGACTTGGAGGCGGGTTTTCCCGACGAGTTTTTCAGCGAGGTCGTGTACGGCGAAACGCGCCGCGCTATAGAGGCGGCCGGTGCTGACAAGGTGATTTGCTGGGTCTCGACTGGTCGCACGCCGCACGCTGGCGACCCCATGCCCGCGCGCGATCTGCTCGGCATTTTGCGGGCGTCTGAGGCGGCTGGACTCAAGCGCTTTGTCTTTCATCCAGAGGTCATGGGCGCGTCTGAGTGGCGGGTTTTGACGGAAATTTGTGGGACGCCGTGGCGCGAGGATCCGAGTGGGTATTGGCCTTCGGGTACCGAGAAGCCAGATGCTTTTAATGGGGGACGGAAGAAAGGGAATTAAGAGCTGACGTTACGCAGTTTCTCTACTCGGCGGCATCTAACAGGTGCCTAAAGGCTTCAAGGCTCGGCACCTGTATGGCCGTCCTGTGCAACTGCTTGAGGCGCTGCATATCGTCAATGACCCCAATGCGAGCGGCCAACGGATCCGACGAGGCCAGCCCAAAGCGAATCTCCAGCACGTCGAGCAGATCTTCAATGGCGCGTTCTCGGCCTCCTCGCTCAATGCCTTGCTCGATGCCTTGCTCAAGGGCCTTTTCCGTGAAATATTGCACTACCGACGATTCGTACATGGTCGCCTCCGAGATGATGGTCATAATCGTTTCTAATCTATACACCAAACCGCTCAAAATGGCAAGATCGGCCAAGTAATTGGCTTTGACGGTTTCGTCCATCGGTACCTCTTGCGCCCGGTTCATACACTGGCGCAACCACGACTCGGCATCCACCCCCACTGGCCGCTGCATCAATGGCACAAACGGAAGCAAGCCTACATGTCCCCCGTCGAGAATGCGTTGGCCCTCTAGTTCAATCAGCCGAATCACCTTGTATTGCACCAACACGCGGTAGCCGTGCCGCTCTTGGAGATAGTGCCCCGGATCGGTGCGGCCGGCGTTGGGACGCAGATAGAGGACGTTGGAGTAGATCGGCAGGCCGTGCTGCTCAATGCTGCGCCCGATATAGCCGGCCATGCGCTGCGGCATGGTCGGGGTACTATCAGTGGTCTGAAACTCGTGATGAACCAACGCCTCCTCGTCGCCGACGCGCACGCGGATGAGGCTGTCAGTGCGGTGGGCTTCGATGGTGGGTTGCTCGGTGTCGATCACGTCGATTACTTCAATGTCGTCTTGGTGGAGGGCGAAGCGGGCGAAGTCGTGGGGGTAGGTGTGGATGAGATGTTTGGCGATGGTATCGAATTCGGCCATGAGCCATGCCTTGGGTTGTGGGTGGATGGTACCCGCAACGGGGCAAGAATCGTGCCAAGGCAGCGGCTCAGAGGGATGGGGGGGAGATATGAGGCGTTGGAGTATAGCAGAAAGGATACAGGGATGGGAAGTTGGGGACAAAAGCTGCGTAACGTCAATTAGGAATTTCCCGTCGCGCTATATTCACTCCGCTGAGGTTGCGACCTGATTGCCTCTACACTGTGGAGACAATTGGGTTAGTCATACATGTCTTTTGTTTGTTATCAATCTAGAGTACGTTCTTGATCTCAGGGAAATTTCTTTTTCTTCTGGCAAAACTTAAAAAGAAGCTACTGATAACCCGCTGGAACATCGTCGTCTCGGAGACGAACGCAAAATGACTCACTCACTCGTAAAATCGCCTGACTACGCCGCATGGCTATGCGAGATGAAATCGCGCATCCGGTCGGCCCATCTCAGCGTAGCGCGGGCGGTGAACCGCGATATGATTCTGCTGTATTGGGACATTGGGCGCGGGATCGTGGAGAAACAGGAGGAACAGGGTTGGGGTAAGTCGGTAGTGGAACGATTGTCGCAAGATTTGAAGACCGAATTTTCGGGGATGACTGGCCTCTCAGCCGACAATCTGTGGCGGATGCGCCAATTTTACCGTGAATATACAAGACCAGAGTTCACGGCACAGATTGAAACGGAACTGAGACAACCGAATGCCGAAAAATTTCTGGAACAGGCTGTTCCAGAACTGAGAAGCGGGAACGCACGGAAGAATCTGGAACAAGCTGTTCCAGAATTGGCGGCACTAGTCCCTTGGGGACATCATCTAGAAATCCTGAAGAAGGTGCGTTCCCCTGCCGCCCGCCTGTACTACCTCCGCGCCACCGCTCAATTCGGCTGGACGCGCAACGTTCTGCTCAACCAGATCAAAGCCGGAGCATATCAGCGCTCCTTGGCCGAAGGCAAGACGCATAACTTTCCGAGCACATTGCCCGAACATCTAGCCGAACAGGCGGAAGAAGCCCTCAAGAGTTCGTACAATCTCGAATTTCTCGGGATCTCACACGAGGTAAAAGAACGGGAACTTGAGACTCGGCTCATCGAGCAATTGCAGGATTTCATTTTAGAATTGGGCTATGGCTTCTGCTTCGTGGGACGGCAGTATCGCCTAACCTTGGGCGACAAGGAGTATTTCGTTGATCTGCTGTTCTATCACCGCTTTCTAAAGTCGCTGGTTGCCTTTGAACTGAAAGCGGGGCCATTCGAGCCAGAATACGCCGGCAAGATGGACTTCTACCTCAACGTGCTCAATGAGAAAGAGCGAGCCGAAGACGATAACTCTTCCATCGGCATCATCCTGTGTGCGGAAAAGGACAACCTCGAAGTGGAGTTTGCGCTCAAGAGCAAAACCAATCCCATCGGCGTGGCCGAATACCAGTTGCAATCGACTTTGCCGGAGGAACTCAAAGGCAAACTCCCGACATCCCAACAACTGCGGGAAGCCTTGGGCCTGTCGTGAAAAGCCGTCAAGGAAATTTTCAGTAGGATCGGATATGAGCGACGAACTGAGATTGTCGCCACAGTGTGGCGACAATTGGGCTGGCCGTACTTGTCTTTTGTCTGTTATCAATTGATGCTGTGGAATTTTGTCGCTCTGATATTCGAGGGAGGAAATAGCCGTGCCGTTGCCTGGTGGTCCCGCTAACAAGCTAGGAAATCGATACGAATCGTGGTGGACGATCCGTCAGTTAGTACGGATTATCGATAAAGAGGCCGACAGTATACGAATTGAGGATCCGAATTTCGATAAAGCCGAATTTGTGGTCGCTATAGGAGACAGTCGAGAGCTGCATCAGGCAAAGCGCAGTCATCCAGAAGGCAAGTGGAATCTATCTGATCTTCGGAGCATACTACAGGTGATGTTTGAGCAGCTTTCTGCAAACGAAAACACACGATTCGTTTTTGCTTCAGGTAGTGACGCTCCAGAGCTAAGAGAGCTAACGGAGCGGGCTATTGATTCAAGGAATCAGAAGGAATTTGAGTCAGTGTTTGTTGATGCTCAGATTCAAAAGGAAGCCCTCGAAAAACTCAAAGGTATTTGGGAAACTGATACAGCTACAGCATATAAATTACTTCATCGCGTAGAGGTCAGCACAATCGATGAACGGGAGCTTGAAGATAAAGTGCGAGAGTTGCTGCAAGCGCGGTTTCTTAGTAGTCCGGAAGTCTGTGACGCTCTCCGTAGTTTTGCTGAAGACTCAATTCATAAGTGCATCAACTGGGATGATCTGATTTCGTATCTTTCGGGCAGAGGATTTTCGTTACGGCGACTTACCAAACCGAGTGATGCCCCTTCGCTTATTTCCGAAGCAACAGATTGCTACCTTAAAAGCACAAAACGGGGACTGATTCGGGACCCTCTCATTTCTCGCTCAGCGACTAAGGATCTTCTTACCAAGATCAAAGGATCTGCGACTATAGGTGGCGACTACGTTCTTACTGGCAAGGCAGGCGGTGGAAAGACCGGGTGTGTCATTGAGTGCGTGGAAGCTCTTCGTCAAAGCAGTGATCCTATTGCGGTTCTCGCCTTTAGGCTGGATCAAATAGACCCGGTATCATCTACTAAAGAGTTGGGAAAAAGTCTTGAATTAGAGGAATCGCCAGCACTGGTATTAGAGGCAGCAGCTAAAGCTATATCGGGTGAAGCGGTGCTCATTATTGACCAACTCGACGCGGTTAGTACTACTTCCGGTCGCAGTACAGACTTCTTTGATGTCGTGGAAGACCTTTTGAAAGAGGTGCGAGGTTTACGTGAAAGAGTAAAATTACATATAGTGGCTGTTTGCAGAGAATTTGATTGGAAGAACGATCATCGCCTACGTCGCCTCCTTGCTGAGGACGATGCTAAAATTTTAGTCGCGGACTTCCCTTTGGACGAGGTAAAATCCTCGCTTGAGGCTGGTGGCTTCAACACGGGTCTATTTGATGCAAAGCAATTAGAATTGCTGCGTCTTCCCCAGAATCTATCACTGTTCCTTGACGCCAATTATAACTCCGGTTCACAGCCTGAGTTCTTCTCGGAAAAGGACCTGTTTGATCTTTACTGGGATAAGAAACGCAATGTAGTCAATGAGCGCACTGCTTTCTCCTCTGATAATTGGGCCAACATAATCCAGGTTTTGTGCGACGAAATGACTGAATCCCAACAGCTTTCAGTTGCTAAAGAGAAGCTAGACCAGTTTCCGAACGATTACCTTACCCAGATGGCGTCAGAGGGGGTGCTCTCGTTTGATGGAAAGCGTTATGGTTTCGGTCACGAGAATTTTTTGATTATTGCTTTGCCCGTTCCTTTATGACAAAGGGAGATTCCTTAGTGTCATTCCTCGTTTCATCGGAACAACATCTATTTCGCAGAGCACAGGTGCGGCAAGTCCTCGTTTATCTTCGTGATGCTGACCGGAGACGGTATTGTAAAGAACTCAGAGGATTATTGAGAGATGAGAGGATTCGGTACCACTTGAAGGACCTTGCCGTTGCTCTCGCCTTTTCGATGCCTAATCCAGAAGAAGATGAATGGAAAGTAATTTCACCATGGATCGAATCTGAACTTGAGGCAATTAAGAACAACAGACCAAATACAGACAAATTCGCGTCTTTGGTTTGGAGCCGTTTTCACATGTCTCAGAATTGGTTTCAGATTACAGATAGAAAAGGTCTGATTGTAGACTGGCTCACATCCGAGAATGACAGCCTCGTCAACATGGGAGTGAACTATGTTCGGTTTCATCAGAAACACTCAGGGGGCAGAGTCGCTGAACTCCTTGAGCCATTCGTAGGAGAAGGAGGCGAATGGCCTCAACGGTTAAGTTACGTTATACAATGGGCTACTCTTGAAAATAGTCGAAGGTTCTTTGATTTGTTTTTGAGGCTGGTTGATGATGGAACTTTGGACAATACAGTTGGACCGATCGCAGTCAATAGCACGTTTTGGAGCATGATGTATGGACTCGATAAGACACGTCCCGATTGGATTGCTGAAGTAACGGCCCATTGGTTACTAAGACGTCTTTCAATTATTCGAGCGGCTCAGGATGGTACAGGTGAACCTAACTGGAATGATCTGTTCAACCATGACAATTTTGGATCAAAAATTATACACGACTCTGCAATCAAGGCTCCTGAAGAATTTGTGCAGCATGTCCTACCTGTAGTTCTAAAAATTGCTGATGAAGCCGTCTATGGGGAAAATCCCGCCGCACCCAAGCGGGGTGCCGTTTGGGGGTACTTGATTAACGGCGACAGTGTTTCAATCAGTGAGACATGCAGGGATGCAGCCGCTATAGCAGTAGAGAAACTCGCCGAAACTAGGTCAGACAGTATTGACAAGATTCTTGAAGAGCTACGTAGCCGTGATACCTATATAGCAAATTTTCTCCTGCTTCGTGCTTATACAGTAGGCGCTGAGCACTTTGCCAATGATGCTGTGTCCGACCTATGCGACAAGACTTGGCGATTTCAATGCGGGTACACCGATAATTCTTATTGGATAGCGATGCAATTAATAGAAGCAACTACTCCGCTTTGTTCCGGTGAGAACTGTACAAAGCTCGAAAAGGCTATTCTGGATTATATCCCACCTTGGGAGCGCACTCCTGAAGGGTTCAAGCGGAGAGGACATGCCTGTTTTAATCTACTATCTGGCATTCCAGTTGAATTGAGGAGCAAGAATGCTCAGAGTCGTTATCTGGAACTTGAGCGAAAATTTAGGGCACCGGATTCTTCCCCGCGAAGATTAGAAGTGTATCAAGTAGGCTCTCCAATTGAAGAGACAGCCGCGGAGAGAATGACGGATGAGCAATGGCTAAGAGCAATCCAAGAATATGATTCAGAAGAGAGAAAACACCTTTGGGAGAACCCTGAAAAGGGTGGAGCGTCGGAGCTTGCCCAGATGTTGCAGGAGTTCGTGAAGCAAGAGCCGGAAAGATTTGCCCGCTTGAGTCTCAGATTTCCGCTGGGTACCCATCCCTCCTACATAGAGCATACCCTCAATGGTCTGAAAGAGACAAAGTGCTCTACCGAACACAAATTAGAAGTGTGTCGCAAGGCGTATAATGAATACCGCGATAGTTGTGGGAAAGCGATTACAGACCTATTGGGATCAATCGAAGAACCACTTCCCGATGATGCTGTGCAGATGCTCGACTGGCTGGCAACTAAGCATTCGGATCCGGATAAAGAGTTGTGGAGTGAAGAAGCCACGAGCGGAACCCCCTACTATGGAGGTGATATTCTTACACATGGTATCAATACAACACGTGGCCGTGCTGCTGAGGCCATTCGTAATCTTATACAACGAAATAGATTATACATCGATCGCTTTCGTCCCACTATTGACCAGTTGATCAACGACAACAGTTTGGCCGTTCGGGCTTGTACAAGTTCTATTCTTTTAGCTATTCTCGGTCAGGAATCGAGATTTGCTTTAAGGCAGTTTCTCAGTCTCATCGAATCTCGGGACAACCAACCTAGTGACGACCGTTTACTGACAACCCCATACATAGGACATTTTATTCTTTACGGCCTGCACGAGCACTTCGAAGACCTTAGAACCGTCGCAGAGAGAATGCTTCGATCAAATCTTCCTGAAGCAAGTGAGGGAGGTGCTCGATTGGTGAGCATTGCTTTGCTCCTTCAGCGCGACAATGCCGAGGATCTTGTGGAAGAAGCACTCCGTGGCAACTCGTCACAGAGAGTAGGGGTGGCTCAAGTGGCATCTGCCAACATCGGCCAAGAGGAGTACCGGCAATGGTCAGAGCAAAAACTTCTGCTGTTTTTTGATGACGATGATAGTGAGGTTCGTCGAAAAGCTGCAGAGTGCTTCCGAAATTTGGAAAAACAACCTCTAGAATTCTACGAGAATCTGATAGTCAAGTTTTGCGATAGTGGAGCCTATCAAGAAAACTCGTTTTCCTTACTTCACCTTCTTGAGGAATCTTCTTACCGATTACCTGGCATTACGTATATTGTATGTAAAAAATTTCTCGAACGGTTTATCGAAGAGGCGAATGATATGCGTACGAGTCGGGCAGGTGATGTTCCGATGGTGTCAAAGTTGATTTTACGAACATACCACCAACATCAAAGTGATGAATGGGCAGCTAAATGCCTTGATCTGATAGATCAGATGTGTCTTGAAAAAAGTTACGTTATTCGCACAGATCTGAATGAATACGAACGATGAGACATATAGGAGATTAAAAATGTACGACGAATGGAAGCCCATTTACTCGGCTTTAGTTACCGACATCATGGACCAACTCGGCTACCGCGATCAGGCCATGACGCCCGATATCCGGCCTAGCCGTCCTGATGCCTTTATCGCCGGTCCGGCGCTCACTATCGACGCGTATGCCGATGCTAGCCCCGATCCTGATCCCTATGGCCAGATTTTTACCGCCTACGATCAAGCCAGTCCCGGCGATGTCTTTGTCATTGCCACCAACGGCGAAGAGCGCTCCGGCCTCTGGGGCGAGCTTCTCTCCACGGCTGCCCAAGCTCGTGGTGTCGAATCCGTGCTCACCGACGGCTTGGTCCGCGATGTGCGCCAGATGAACGCCATGGGTTACCACTGCTTCTGCAAAGGCTATTCGCCGCTCGACTCGGCGGGCCGCATCCTCGCCAAAACGATTAACCAACCTATCACCTGCGGCGGCGTTCAGGTTCAGCCTGGCGATTTTATTCTAGCTGACTACGATGGCGTGGCGGTGATTCCGGCGGCGATCAAAGGCGAAGTCCACAAAAAGGCCATGGAAAAGCTCGCCGGGGAAAACGTCGTGCGCGATGAATTGGCTGCGGGGCAGTCGCCGAGGGAGGTTTTTGATCGCTATGGGATATTGTGATTTATATCTCAGTCAGCTCAGGAACGTGTTCTTCCTCATACTTCTCGATCAGCACACCTATGACCTCCATTAATGAGGCTAGGGGATGATTTTCGTCCTCGCCTACTACATCAATCAAATCGTCTAGTACAGCCACAAGCCGTTGATATTCGCTCTCTGCATGGGGGACGAACACAACAGGGGTCAGCATGGGCCATACATCTTGAGTGGTTTGTATTTCTGCTTTCATAATTTGGTCAAACTCTTTCCAATCTCCGTCTTGGATAGACGAGATTAGGCCGGCCAAGAACTTGATCTGCTTGGGTCTGTTCAGTACTAACTATAGCCACTCAAAGGGGTCAAGTCATATTCGCAGCCCGAAATGAAGGAGAGACCTGTGCCCACGCGTTTTACAGCCGTAATAACCAAGAGCGAAGATCTGCCTTTATTCGTCGCTCGTTGCCCCCAGGTAGGCACGGTTAGCCAAGGAAAGACTGAGGAGGAAGCATTGAAAAACCTCAAAGAGGCTACCGAGCTGTATTTGGAAGAAGTCACAGACTCTTCGCATCAGACGCTTCACCTTGCCTAGCCTTCCCTCTGGAATCTCAGCTAGAAAAGCCCAGTGTGCTCCCGAGCGCTTGGGCTTTTATTTATCCGGCAGAAGGGCAGCCATATTGTACTTAAGCGGCCACATCCCACAGGTGCAGAGGATGTAATCGTTCTTCCCAACCATAAGGAAATTGATAAATGGACGCTAGGGGATAGCCTAAAGTTGGGGAATGTCGGTATAGACGAGTTTTTAGATTCACTCTGACTTGGCGATCCTACACCCCAGTCAGCGCTTGTTCAAAATCCGCGCACAAATCCTCGCCAAAACGATCAACTAACCTATCGTCTGCGGTGGCGTGCAGGTTCACCCCGGCGATTTTATTTTAGCCGACTACGACGGCGTGGCGGTGATTCCGGCGGCGATCAAAGGCGAAGTCCACAAAAAGGCTATGGAAAAGCTCGCCGGGGAAAACGTCGTGCGCGATGAATTGGCTGCGGGGCAGTCGCCGAGGGAGGTTTTTGATCGCTACGGGATATTGTGATTGTTGGACGCTTATAGACGACTACGTATGGCCCTCTTGCTCTCATCATTCTCATTCCAAAGCTCTGGTGCTTGGACGACGATTACGACGACGATAAGCATCGCGGGTCTTCGCTATAGGAACGAGTGGATCGAGAGGGTGGAGCACAAGTGGCGCAAGGATTTTATACGGCTAAGCGACTCGTGGCAGAAATACGAACGAAACTACCGACAATTATAGTTAGTCAACAAGGTTCGTTGACCAGATTCCACCACCACAAGGAGAGGCGAAATGTCGCGGACAATCGAGTGCCGTCTAGAAGGCCAGCAGAGATCCTAGGAATTACTTTCAAGGTTCAAAAGAAAGGGGATATAGCGATGAGCAAACGATTTTGGGGGGTTGGACTCGGAGCTTTTTCCGCTAGCTGCGCCCTACTAGCGTGGGGTGCTTTGGGAGGGCCGGGGTGGTCGGGGCACGCGGGGTTCGGAATCTGGTTACTCCTAAGCCTTTGGGCCTTTTGGGGCTACTCCTCTCACAGCAAAGGGGAAAATTGGAAAACGAAATACGAAGCGAAAAAAAAGGCCCAACAGCAGGCCCGAGAGGAGGATCGGGCCCTAAGGCTAAACCAGAGGAGATAAGACGAAGATGCACCTCAGACTACCGACCGCAAAAGCAACTAGCGCAAGACGAAATTGCAAGTTGTGCGGCAAGGAGTATATCAACCCCGAACCCGCAGCGCGGCTATGCTCCGATGTCTTCTACGAACCGCCCACAGGCGCACCATATCGCGCTGGACTTCCGCCCCTTGTCTCCGCGAAGAAATCCTCGCAACTCCCCACCAGTTCCGAGCTAGCCCTTGACCACCGAGCACGGACGCTAAAGGCGAAACTTGCCCACACATGCGGCCACCGGCAGAGCGGAAATGAAGTGCTGGCACAGCTTTTTTTGCAGCTTTTTTCTTGTAACAGGTCGCCCCTCTGGCTAGATTCATCACCAAAAGGAGAAGCGAAATGTTTCGGACAATAGAATATCGCCTAAAAGGAGAGACGCATTTATACAAAGAGAATGTTCCTTTGAATGCGTCTCCCCCTGGAATCCAAGGATTGCAGCCGAACCAAAAATACGAGCTAAGAGAGTGCGGCAGCGACTCGTTCCAAGAGTGTGAGGCAAGTGATGAAGGCGAAATTTATTTTAAATTCACCCTTGGAGGCTTTTGCACATATACTTAACTACCGAATAATGTGTTTTCAGAGGAGAGAGAGGACACTATGATTGAGTTTCATAATGAGCTGGAACGAAAAGAGTGGCATAAGGTCGTGAAGGCGGTTCTTAAAGGCGGAAAGACGATGCAAGGTAAAGACGCGGTCGAGATCGCGGACTACGTGCTGGAGCAGGATAGGGCGCGAATATCCAAGAGCATGGAGCAAGCACGAGAGGAGTTCGAACGAGAACAAGAACGCTTGCAGCGTGACTTTTAAACTACCGATAAGGCCGCTGTTGGTTCGTTTGGTTCCCTCTATGTGAGGAAAAGGCGACACCTCTTCCCCATCGCGTCCATTAGTTGATGGCAAGAGCCAAGCTTACACGCCCTTCCGTTGAGCTTGGCTCTTTTTTTGCTTGCTAGAGGGTTTCTCCCGGCCTGTCGTAGTGGATTCGTAAAAGACGAACTGCGCTAGCGCAGATTTTTCCAGCTTTTTTTAGACTTGAAAGCAACTTGCCATTTTTTAATTATCACCACGGAGCGGGAGAAAATGAGCGACGCACTAAAACGCTTCAACGAGGCTAAACGCCGTTTTGAGGCCAAAAGTACCGAGATCGAGGAGCACCAAGAACAAGCAAGGCTATTGATGCAAGAGCTTGATGCTCTAAACGCAATGCCAATGTCCGAATGGAACAAGGTGCGACAGGCTCGATACACTGAGATACTGGAGGCTGTTTCTCAGGAGTGTTCCGCCGCACAAGAAGACGCTAAGAAGTGTAAGGAGATATACAAAGAGATGGAAGAGGCTTACGCCGATCTCGAGCCGGAATAGTGACCAAGGGCGAATATCTGAACCATTGGGCGCACTGACTACCGATAAACCCTATAGCAATTTGTATTGCTGCTTCCATAACTTACTCCTAGCGCCCCTATACTCCAGCCAGCGCCAGCGCAAAATCCGCGCACAAATCCTCGGCGGCCTCAATGTTTGCCGCGTTCACGGCTTAGCCGCTTGCCCTCCAAGCCTTTGGCCTATCGAATCACCTGCCGACGAGAACCAAGACGACGAGGCCCGTTGTCGAGGTTTGAGCAAACCCCCATTGACCCTGTCCAAGCCTGAACTGCAAACCCTTATTTTTTTAGGTTTATCCTTGAGCCTATAAGGAGGCTTCTGTTATTTATCTCCAGAGTAATCAACTGGGGATCAACCCCGCCAACACCATCACCGAGAGGATGCCCTGTAATGCTCACAGAGCAAGGAAAGATTAGCGCAGTGGCAAACATTGTAGCTACTGCCCGCGAAATGAACCAAGGATGCCCCGCCGCAATCAGCATCGAAAAAGCAATGTTAAACGTCAATCAGCGATTGGATACCAGAATCGAACTTATTGCTGTCGTTGCCGCAAACGCGAAAAGTTTGCCTCAAGGCCCCGACCCCGTCCTAGAGTGGATAGCCACTGCCGCCGCACAGATTGCCCACGAGCTACGCGGCGGATAGTGTATTGTGCCGCTTGACCTATGTTGGTGTAGTGAGCTAAGGGCCCCCGTATCTGGTCGCGAATACTAAAACAAATCCACATCCCAAAGGGAGCAGGAAAGTCATGAGCACCAAGAAGATCGCTACCTATCGCCGTCGTTGCGATACGATTGCACGCGATGTAAAGCCAGAAATTGAGGCGGGACATAAAGTAATCCTGCGATTCAACAGGAATGTTGATCCCAATCGTGTCCTTGAGACAATCAATTTTTGCGTCAAGGACAAAAAGGTCGAGATAATTATCCGCCACGCTGAGTTTAGGGAGTATATCGAGTGTGCTGCTAGGGGAGCAGCTCTTGGAACGGCCATTGCCGTCGCTGGCTATATTTTCAAGGCGCTTAGAGCTGGTAACCCGGTGACATTAGCGACGATGATAGCCGTTGCGGGGATTGGTGCTCTCGCTGGTTCCCTTATTGGTGGGGGCGCAACTCAAGTGGGTTCGGTCACTATCTACAAGTACCGAGAAGAAACCTGTGTTCGGCTAGCTCCCGCAGCATAGAGTAGGCGGACTTATACGCCATCCATCCGGGTCTTTGTAGTTCCAACTCCCGATAATACCTAGAGCCTAGAGCGATTTGTATCGCTGCCTCCATAATTCATCCCTAGCGCCCCTACACCCCAGCTAGCGCCTGTGCAAAATCCGCGCACAAATCCTCGGCGGCCTCAATGCCGCACGCCACTCTCACCAAGCCGTCGGCTATGCCTATGGCCGCTAGCTCCTCTCGGCTCAAGCCGCTGTGCGACGTGGTGACGGGCCGAGTAATGAGGGTTTCGACCCCGCCGAGACTGGGAGCTGACGCCGGCAGAACCAGCTTGGACAGCAACCGCTCGGCGGCCTCCACGCCTCCGTGCAGTTCAAAGCTCAAAACCCCACCCGCTCCGGCAAACAGCCGCTGCGCTCGCTCGTATTGCGGATGACTTTCCAGCCCTGGGTAGTTCACCTGCGCCACTTGCTCCTGCTCGGCCAAAAAGTGCGATAGCCGCAAGCCATTTTCGTCGTGTTGCCGCATTCTCAGCGACAGGGTCTTCAAGCCTCGTTGCAGCAGAAAGCAGGCGTGGACATCCAGCGAGCCGCCCAAGTGATTCAGCTTGTGCTTAATGGCCTTGACGTGCTCAGCCGAGCCGACGACCACGCCCGCGACGATATCCGAATGACCGTTGAGGTACTTGGTCGCGCTGTGCAGCTCTATGTCGAACCCGATTCTTAGTGGGCGGAAGTTGCACGGCGAGGCAAAGGTATTGTCGATCAGCGAAACTAGGCCGTGCTCGCGGGCAAACGCCACTACCGCCTCTAAATCGGCGACCTCCATCAGTGGGTTGGTCATAGTCTCCACGTAAATCGCCTTCGTCTCTGGCCGCAGCTTGGCCGCCCACGTCTCCGGCGCGTTGCCGGCAATAAAGTCGTAGCTCAGCCCCAAGCCCGGTGCATCCTGCGTCACAAAGCTGTGCGTGCCCCCGTAGAGGCAGTCTTGGATTAGCAGGTGATCGCCGCTGTTGAGCACGGTTATCAATGCGGTGGTGATCGCCGCCATTCCCGAGCCGGCGACCAAGGCGTCCTCGCCGCCGCAGACAGCGGCCAGTTTGGCGTGCAATGCGCGGTGGTTGGGCGTGTTGTTGAGGCGGAGATAGCGGATGTCGTGGTACTCTTCCTCCTTAGGTGAAACAAAAGTCGAGCTCTGGAAGATCGGCAGCACCACGGCACCGTTGATGCGCTCCTCGCCAGCGTGGACGAGGCGGGTCTGAATATCCATTGAGATTTCCTTAGCTGGTTTTACAGGGCAAATTGGGTGAGCAGCCGCTCGTATAGCCGAATGAAGTCCCGGCGGCCGTTGTCGCGGTTGTACACGTAGCACATGGGGTTGGGGTTGATCTCGATGATGGAGAGACCATCCGCGCCGTGGATGAGGTCGATGGCGTAAAAACCGAGTGAGAACACGTCGGCTACTTGCTCGGTTAGCTGCTGCATTTGCGCTAGCAGCGTCGCGTCCTCTACGCGCACGGCGCGCCCCGTGGCCTGATGCAGCGGATTGAGATCCCCGTCTGCACCCACGGCCTCGCTCTCCTTGCGATAGGCCAGCAACAGCTCGTCGCGGCTGGCGACGATCCGATACTCCGGCCCGGCCACGTATTGCTGCACTAGCGCGATGTTGTCCAAAAAGCCGCTGTTGGCAAAGAGGGCTTCAAGCCGCTGGCCGAGGTCTGTTGCGCTACGCTCCAAGAACACGCCTTGCGCCAGCGAGCTGTGGCACTTTTTGACCAACAGGGGGAACTCGAACCGCGCCACTACTTCTTCGACGATTTGCGCGACTGTGGCATGGGTTTTGTAGCGGTCGAAGCGGGCGTCGGCTAGTGGGTTGAAGAGCTTGAGCGTATCGGGGACTGGCAATCCGGCGGCGGCGAAATCCTCGTATTGGTACGCCTTGTCTTCGGCGAGTCGGGCTTCGACGTAGTCGTTGAAGGGATGCTTGTTGCGCCAGAAGCGCAGGGGCCGCCGTCCGCCCGACAGCTTGAGCCGAGTGCCGTCGTCCGAAATCCACTCGCAGATAAGTCCCTGCCGCCGGGCCGCTTCGGCGACGCATTCCAGATTCTCCAGCGCCATGTCTTCGGTGATGCCGTCGCGCTCGCCGGGCAGGTTGAAAAACTCCCGCGCTCGCGCCACCAAGTGCAGGGACCCGGCTACGCAGACTCGGCCTTTGGGTCCCGCTAGTGCCAGCGCGCGTTTGAGTGCTTGGCTGCTTGCAGGTACCTGCTCGATGGCTAGTCCGTCCGGTGCTAGGTCTGCTAGCACCGCTGGTGACAGCGCTCGGGGATGGTCTGAAGAAGTTAGTAAGACTCTCTGTGCCATCGGCGCTAGGGCGCGCAAAATTCCCGAAGCATCGTGTCCTGTTCCCGCGCCGACGACCAGCACCCAATTGGCGACGGGACGCTCTCCGCTCAGTCGCTGTAACTCCCCGGCCAACGCCTCGGCAGCCGCTGGATTGTGTGCGCCGTCGAGCAAGACCAGCGGTTTCTCTTGCGCCACTTCAAAGCGGCCCGGCCAGTGATGGGTTGTCACGACTTGGTGCGCTATTTCGTCTTCTATGCCTTGGACGAGTCTCTGCGCTGTTTCAAGGGCTAGCCACGCATTTTCCGCGTAGGTCGCTGGACGGCCTGTTAGGTGACCTAGGTGCCATTCTGTTCCAGCAACTTGCAACTCCACTTCTTGCGTTGCACAGGTCTGTCGGATTAGGTCCATCACCTCGGAGGGCTGCGCCGCTGTGGTGACGAGCGTGTGATTCGGTCGGGCGATGTGCAGCTTGTCGGCGGCGATTTCCTCCAAGGTATTGCCCAGCAGGTCCACGTGATCTAGGCCGATGGCCGTCAGGACTGCCAGCTCCGAATCCCAGGCGTTGGTCGCGTCGTAGCGGCCCCCTAGCCCTACCTCGAAAACTCCGAACTCCACGCCCTGCTGCGCGAAGAGATGGGCCGCGAGGCCGGTTAGGGCCTCAAACTTGCTAAACGACCCCAATGCCTCCCGCCCAAAGTCTCGGGTGCAATCGTCGAGATGCGATACGGCTGCAGCCCATTGTTCCTTACTGAGAATCTCGCCGTCAATGCGAATCCGCTCGCGCTGGGTGTGCAGGTGCGGCGAAGTGTACAGCCCGGCCTTGTGCCCGTGCGCCTTTAGGATGGTGGTGAGTAGGCTAGCGACGGTTCCCTTGCCGTTGGTGCCGCCGACAATGATTGAGCGGAAGCGCGTCTGCGGGTCGCCGAGTCGGGTCAGCAGAGCGCGCATCCTCGGCAGGTAATCTTCGATTGGCCCGAGCGCTGGACGGCCGACCTCCCAGTCGGGTAAGGCGTCCAAATAGCGTTTGGCGCGAAAGTAATCCATGTAGTGGGGAAGGTGCGGCTCAGCCGCCGCGGGTGTGCATCTCGCGGTGCGGATCGGCTTGCAATTCTGAAACTTGATAGAGCACGCCTCGGTGCGGGTCATCGCGCCGCTCTTCGGCGCTGCGGTCCGTTCGTCCCGCCCACCCCGCGCTAATGCGTCGCACCAGTCGCTCGCGATCTGCGCCGTTGCGCAGCAAAGGCTTTAGGTCGGTGCCCTGCTGTGCGTATAGACACGTGTACCACAGGCCGTCAGCCGTCAGCCGGCTGCGGTCGCAGGCCCCGCAAAACGGCTCGGTGACCGACGCGACGATGCCAAAGCGCGTGCCGTCGCGCAGGCGGAAACGCTCTGCGGGCGCAGAACCACGCCCCGTCTCGCGCTCGATGGGACCGTAGTGCGCCTCCAGCTTCGCTAGCATCTCCTGCTGCGACACCACTTCTCCGAGCGACCAGTGGGTGGCCCCGCCCACATCCATGTATTCGATGAAGCGGACCTCCGCGCCTATCTCCCGTCCGAATTCGAGCAGATCCACTAACTCGTCGTCGTTGAAGCCGCGCATTACGACGGAATTGATTTTGATCGCGTCAAAGCCAGTCGCCGCGGCGGCGCGGATTCCCTCTAGCACCTTGGCGTGCGCGGCTCTGCGCGTCAACTCCTCAAAGCGCACTGGCTGCAGCGAGTCCAAGCTGACCGTGATCCGGCGCAGCCCGGCTTCTCGCAGCGGTTCAGCTTGGCGCGCCAGTCGCCTCGCATTGGTCGTCAGCGCTAGGTCCTCGACCAGTGGTAGTCGTGTGAGTCGGGTGACGAGTTCGAGCAGGTCGGCGCGCAATAGCGGCTCGCCGCCGGTCAAGCGGACACTGCGGACGCCAATCTGGCAAAAGGCATCGACCACGCGCTCGAGCTCGGCGGCGTTGAGAATGTCTTTACTGGGCAGCCAGGTGTAGTGCTCTTCGGGCATGCAGTACTGGCAGCGCAGGTCGCAGCGGTCGATTACCGACACGCGCAAAGAGGCCAACGGGCGGCCCAAAAGGTCGCGCACTAACTCGGTTTTGGCGGGTGTTTCAAGGGCCATATAAAGGCATCCACAGACGGAGTTAAAGAGACTTGAGAATATAGAGAATCCCTAGCAGTGGGCAATGTCAGGCGCGGCGGGCGCGTTCTTGCTGTACGGAAGGCGGGGCGTGATATTAGGGAACTTGCACCGCGCAACGAGAGGAATTTGATGAGTGCTACTGCTGCGATCCAAGAGATGCTCGCCGAGCACGGGTATGTCGCCGATCGCCAAGTTGTCATGTCCGTGTACCTCGCGCAGACCTTGGAGCGTCCCTTGCTCATCGAGGGGCCGGCTGGCGTCGGCAAAACCGAGGTCGCCAAGGTCGTAGCCCGCGCCCTCGACACCGAGCTGATTCGCTTGCAGTGCTACGAGGGACTAGACGCCTATGCCGCGCTGTACGAGTGGAACTACCAGCGCCAGCTCTTGCACATCAAGCTCGACGAGAAGAGCCAACGCCCCCTAGCCGATCGCGAGGCCGATCTTTTTTCTGAGGACTTTCTGCTCAAGCGCCCCTTGCTCCAGGCGATTACCCAGCCCGTCCCGCCGGTGCTGCTGATCGACGAACTCGACCGGGCCGACGAGGAGTTTGAGAGCTTCCTGCTCGAAGTGCTGTCCGACTGGCAGATTACCATCCCCGAAATCGGCACCATTAGCGCGGCGGCGCGGCCGCACGTAATCTTGACTAGCAATCGCACCCGGGAGCTGTCCGACGCCGTGCGCCGCCGCTGCTTCTACCTGTGGATTGACTACCCGGAATTTGACAAGGAAGTGGAGATTGTGCGCCGCAAGGTGAATGGGATCGACATCCAGCTCGCCGAGCAGATCTGCCGCTTCATGGAAAAGATCCGCATGCAGCGCCTCGAAAAGGTCCCCGGCGTCGCCGAAACCCTCGACTGGGCCAAGGCCCTCGTCGCCCTGCACCAGCACCACCTCGACCTCGAAGTCGTGGCGGATACCTTGGGCATTGTGTTCAAGGATCAACGCGATGTGGCGCAGGTAAAGCAATCGCTGGCCGAGTTTTTGGAAGGATTGGGGGTCCGCGCCAAGCTGGCTCCGGAACGATGAATCACAAGATCGACGACATCGCATTGCACGGCGCGTTGAGCGCGAATGTGGTCGGCTTCTGCCGCCTGTTGCGCGCCCAGGGTCCCGGCCCGGCCTTAGGCGAGGAGCAAGACGCACTCCGCGCCTTGGCGGCCATTGACCTGTCAGACCCGGAGGATTTTCGGCTAAGTTTGCGGACGATTTTGGCCAAGACGCCTGACGAGCAGAAATTTTTCGACGCGCTTTTCGATGTCTATTGGTCCGTATGGGATCGCGCTGGCGAATTGGGTCAGCCCCAGCCCGAGCCTTCTGCCTCTGAAAAGGATAGTGCTAGCCGACCCGGCAAGAATGGCTTGACGAGCGTCCGCGATTGGCTCAAACAGGGCGAGCCGACCGAAGAGGAGCGCGAGGCCGCTGGGTACAGCTCCATCGAGGTCCATACAAAGCGCGACTTTAAGAACTTTAACGCCGAAGAGCTGGAGGAGATCGGGCGGCTGTTGCAAGCCATTGCCCGCGCGCTCGCCACGCGCTTTAGCCGCCGCTATCGGCCCGCGCGCCCGCCGGGCCGCCTCGACTTGCGGCGCACCCTCCGCGCCAGCCTGCGTCGCGGTGGCGAGCTGTTGGACCTCTCCTATTGCCGCCGCACTCGCCAGAAGCCCAAGTTGGTCTTGCTGTGCGATGTCAGTAAGTCCATGGACTTGTACAGCCGCTTCTTGATCCAGTTCATGTACGCCTTCCAAAACGCCTATCGCCGCATTGAGACGTTCGTGTTTGCGACCTCGCTGCACCACGTCGCGCCTCTGCTGCGGGGCAACGACCTGAGCGCGGGGTTGGATGCGATTGCCGCGCAGGTGCCGGACTGGTCGGGCGGCACGCGCATCGGGGCCGCGCTGGAGACCTTCCTCAGCGAACACGCCGATCTTGTCGATCACCAGACCGCGCTGGTTATCGTTAGCGACGGCTGGGACACTGGCGACATTGAGACTCTCGAAGAAAGTATGCGCGCATTGCAGCGCCGCAGCCGCTGTCTAATCTGGCTCAACCCCCTGTTGGGCAGCCCGGACTACCGGCCCGCCACGCGCGGGATGCAGGCCGCCTTGCCGTACATCGACCTTTTTGCCCCGGCTCATAATATCGACAGCCTCAAGGCGCTGGTCGGATACCTGATGACGCTGCGCGGTGCGACGGCTGCGCAATACCTGCGCCGACGTCCTGAGCCACCCGCGCCGACGAAGGCCCAGCCTGCCGCGCCGACGAAGGCCGACTGGTACCGGCGCTTTGGAGTCCAGCCGTGAAAGACTTGCAGACGATTCTTCGCCGTGCCCAAGAGCTAGACGAAGCGGGTGAATCCTATGTTGTAGCTACTGTCGTCCAGACTTCCGGCTCGGTCTATCGCGGCCTAGGTACCCGCATGCTCATCGAAGCCGATCTCCAGAGCTTGGGAACCATCAGCGGCGGCTGTCTCGAAGGCGATGTGCGCGAAAATGCACAAGCCGTCTTTGCCGACGGCCAGCCCCGTCTCCTCCACTACGACGCCACTTCTGAAGACGACATCCTCTGGGGCACGGGTCTGGGCTGTAGCGGCACGGTAGATGTGCTCTTAGAGCGCCTGCCCCAAGACGGGTCCTTCCACTATCCAACCTTCTTGCACGGCTGCGCCTTGGAGAATCGTCACGGCGTCCTCGTCACGGTCTTTGCTACCGAGGGCGAAACGAATGCTGCGCCGGGCCAACATTTGATACTCGACGAGCGGGAAAAGGTCCGCGACGACATTGCCGACGTGGAGCTGCGCGAGATCGCGCTCAACGCTGCTAGCGAAATCCTTGCTACTCTCGACGACACTCAACTTCCCATCGCTCCGGGCTATACGCGCCACTACGAATTGACGCACGGCAAGGCCGCCCTGCTCATAGAGCCTCTGCTGCCACCCATTGCCCTCTATCTCTTCGGCGCTGGCTACGACGCCGTGCCCCTCGCCCAGTTAGCTAGCGAACTCGGCTGGCGCGTCACTGTCGCCGACCACCGGCCCTCCTATGCTCGCGCCGAGCGCTTCCCCTGGGCTAGGCAAGTTTTCCTCGCCCAGCCCGGTCATCTGCCCGAGGATCTGCAGTTTGACAACCGCTCGTGCGCCGTCATCATGAGCCACAACTACCTACAGGATCAAGCTTTGTTGCGGGACTTGCTCGGTGCTCCCCTCGCCTACTTGGGCGTCCTCGGCCCGCATCAGCGCACTCAGCGCCTGCTTGCTGATCTGCAAAAAGAAGATATCGCGCCGAGCGATGAGCAGGCCGCACGCCTCTTCAGCCCTGTCGGCCTCGACATTGGCGCTGAAACGGCCGAGGAAATTGCCCTGTCCATTCTCGGCGAAATCCAAGCCGCGCTCACCGGTCGCCAAGGCGGCTCGCTCCGCGACCATCCTGGGCCGATCCACGATCGGCCGGCCTGACGCGGCTGTTTATTGACTTCCGGCGAGATTTCCAGTCGTCGGGGTCAACCTGGCGAAGATCTTTTGTTGTCTGTTCAAACTCGGCCAGATTCGCTGCCGACCAACAGCCAAACAGATCAACAAATTCTTCGCGCGGCGAACGCCGCCCTTCCAATGCCTGTTCGAGTAGCCCTTTAATGGTCTTGTCCAAGCCTGCAATTACTCCCTTGCCAAGAGCGTTCCGACTCTCTGTAAAACCGCATCCACGATCTCTGTGGGCAAAGGACATATCAACGCTGCATTTCTCGCCTGCCAGTCCATGCTCTTGACCTGATCTGCTAGAATAACACCCGTCACGTCTAGCCCCGTGGGGATGGCGACCTCAAAGGGATACCCCTTCACTTGACTGGTAATTGGGCAGAGAATTGCCAAGCGAGTCTTGCTGTTATAAGCCTCTGGTGAAACCACAACGGCGGGTCGATGTCCTGCTTGCTCATGTCCTACTCGCGGATTGAAGTTAATCCACACCGCATCACCGCGCTGTGGGACGTACTCGGTCGATCCCATCATACTTCACCGCCCGTCGCGGGTCCAGTATCTATTTCACCGTGTAAGTTGTGCTCAGTCACCTCGGCTAAAAGATCGTCCAACTTCAAGCCAGACGGCCTTACGAGTTCGATGACTAACTCCTTACCACGTAGCGATAATTCGACCGGTGAGTTGAGTTCAAGCCCAATCTGGCTAGCGAGTGGTTTGGGAATACGCAGAGCCAAACTATTGCCCCATTTTTGCACGCGAGTTTCCATATCTTCCTCCTCTAAATAGTAGATACAATGAGGATACATTGAGGATCGGTATTTATCAAGACCGATTCTCTGTTCTCATGCTCGGAGACGAATCTACGGGATTTGGCAATCCAGCTATATTTCACCATTCATGTACATGTTGCGGCAAACGCATTTGCCTTGCAGAATATCCTGAACCAACAACGCGAGAGGAACGCAATGCCTATCAGTGCCAAAGACCTTCAAGCCGCCCTTCCCGACCTCGAAAGCACCCAGTGTTGCGAGGGCCTTAAAAACACCGTCACCATTCACCGCGACCCTTGGGGAATCCCCCATATCCAAGCTGAATCGGAAGCCGACCTGTTTTTCGCCCAAGGCTTTGCCACGGCCCAAGATCGGCTGTGGCATATGGACTTCGACCGCCATCAGACTTTGGGCCGCTGGTCCGAATGGGCGGGTCCCGCAGGGTTGGACCGCGACCGCCTCCTGCGAGCCGCGGGCATGGGCCGCACTGCCAAGTTGGACTACGAAGCGTCCAGCCCCCAAGCTCGCGCCATGCTCGACGCGTACGCCGCTGGCGTCAACGCCTTTTTGGCGACGACAACGGCCCTGCCCGTCGAATACCAACTCCTCGGCCAAGCTCCCGAGCCATGGGAGAGTTGGCACTGCCTCGCCGTGTACAAGATGCGCAACAGTCTGCTCGGCACCTTTGAGTCCAAGCTCTGGCGCACCCGTCTGGCTCAAGTCGTCGGCCCTGAAAATATCGCGCAGCTAATCAAGGGCTATCCCCCAGGCCACCTGCTCACTGTGTCTCCCGGCACCGAGTACCAGGGAGAACCGCTCGACGGCCTCGCGGCCCTCAGTCGCGAAACCGACCCCGGCTCCAATGCGTGGTCCATCGCGGGTGAGTACACGGATTCGGGCTTGCCGCTGGTGGCTGGCGACTCGCATCGCGGCCTCGACACCCCTTCCGTCTATTACCAGGTCCACCTTGCCTGCCCGGACTTCGCCGTCAGCGGCTATTCGGTGCCCGGCGTCCCCGGCACCCTGCACTTTTGCCACAACGAGTACGTGGCTTGGGGCATGACCTACGGCAGCGCCGATACTCAGGACTTGTTCGTCGAGCGCTTTCGTGAAACGGCCGACGGCTTGGAGTACGAATTCAGTGGCGCGTGGCGGCCAGCGGAAATCCTGCGGGAAGAAATCCACGTTCGCGGTGCAGCATCCGTTACCTCCGAAGTCGTCATTACCCACCACGGCCCTATCATCGCTGGCGACCCGCGCAAAGGCCAGGCCATCGCCATCAGCGACCCTGGCCTCATCGAAGGAACTCCTTGGGCCGACGCGGCCCGCGATGCCATGCGCGCCCGCTCGGTCGAGGACTTGCACCAAGCCTTTGCCCGCTGGAACGACCGCGTCAACAACTACGCCGTCGCCGACGTCCACGGCTGCTTCGGCTATCTGCACGCGGGCCGGATCCCGGTGCGCGAGGCCGCAAACGGCTGGCTCGCCGTCCCCGGCTGGAGTGGCGAGCACGAGTGGCAGGGCTACATCCCCCATGCCGAGCTGCCCAAAGCCATAGACCCAGAAGCCGGCTATGCCGTCACCTGCAACCAGCGCGTGACCGGCTCGGATTATCCCTACTACGTCGGGCTTGTCTTTAGCCCCGACTACCGCGCCCGCCGCATCCAAAGTCGCATCCTCGAACTAGCAAAGGGCACGGCCACGCCCGAGGATATGGGCCACATCCACGCCGAGCGCGTCTCGCTGCCGGCCCAAGTCTTTACGCGGGCCTTGCTCGCCATTGAGCCGCCCGACGCCGACTGTGCTCAAGCCCTCGACCTGCTGCGCCAGTGGGATTGCCGGATGGACCGCGACCAAGTCCAGCCGACGATCTATGCGCAAACCCGCGCCCTGCTTGGCTACCACATCGCGCAAAACCTATTCGGCGGCGATGCCTTGACCTTGCTCGCAGAGGCTGGCGGCGACGCCCACTGGCGTCTCATCACCCTCGAAGCAACTCTCGCTATCGAGCGCGGCGATACGGCGCTGCTGCCGTCCGGCCAAACTTGGTCCCAAGCCTTGACCGGGGCCCTGACCGGCGCACTCGCCGCGCTCAAAGAGGCCCTTGGCGACGACATAGGCCAATGGCGTTGGGGCCGCTTGCATTGCACCCAGCCTCAGCACCCATTCTCTGTGGTTTTCCCTGAGGCCGCTTCTTTCCTCGACCCCCCTTCGCTCCCTGTCCACGGCGACGGCGACACGCCTCTAGCCGGCAGCTATGCCTTCGACGACTTCACAGTTACGGGTCTGTCGGTCAATCGCTATATCTTCGATCCCTCCGACTGGACCCGCTCGCGCTGGATCGCGCCACTGGGAGCTTCTGGCCACCCGGCCAGCCCGCACTACGCCGACCAAGCCCAGCTTTGGGCCGATGTGGAATTCATACCTCAGTTGTGGGATTGGCAGGAGATACGCGAGCGGGCGGAGACGACGCAGCACTTGGTGCCGCTGGAGGGGTAGCTCTCGCGGATGACGATAAAAGCGGATTTTATTGCAATAAATTGCTATTAAAGGTAATTTATTGTTATGAAATTCGATCAATTGCTCGCTATTGTGGCCGATGAGCCGGTGTTTGAAACCGGCCTGCTCTTGGCCGGATCCGTAAGTCCAAACGATATGCGGCGACAGCTCGTGCGCTGGACCCAGGCCGGACGCCTGCACCAGCTACGGCGCGGGCTCTACGCGCTGGCACCGCCCTATCGCCAAACCGCGCCTCACCCCTTCCTCGTCGCCAATCGACTGGTGCGCGGCTCGTATGTCAGCGGTCTGTCGGCGTTGGCCCACGCTGGTGTGATTCCCGAGTACGTGCCGGAAGTGACCAGTGTGACCGGAGGGCGTCCGCAGCTGCGCCAGACGCCGCTAGGTCGCTTTTCCTTTCGCCATCTCAAGACCGATTTGCTCTACGGCTATCAACACTTGGAGTTGGCACATGGCCAGTCGGCTTTTGTCGCCGCGCCGGAAAAGGCACTGCTCGATCTGCTCTATCTACAGCCGCATGGCGATGCACCTGCCTATATCAACGAACTGCGCCTCGACTGGGAGAGCTTCGACCTGGCGGAACTGGATAGATTGGCTGCCATCGCCGCCCGCCCCAAGTTACTGAGAGCCGTGCGGCGCATTCGCGTACTAGCCGAAGACGCGGTGTTGGGCTATGAGGAGCTATGAAGGATTACCTGTTTCAACTCGTGCAGGTGGCCGATCCCTTGCAGGGGCGCAACACCCTGCGCGAATACTTGCAAGCCCGCATCTTGGATGTTTTACAGCGCGCGGGGGCGATGGTGCCGCTGGCGTTTCAGGGAGGTACTAGCCTGCGCTTCCTCTTTGCGCTACCGCGCTACTCCGAAGACCTCGACTTTACGCTCGAAGGCGATCCAGCTTCCTACGATTTGCGCGCTTATTTAACAGCCATTCGCGCTGAATTTGCTCGCGAGGGGTACGAAGTCGGACTCGGCTTAAACGACCAGCGGACCGTCCATCGGGCGTTCGTGCGCTTCAAGGGCCTGCTGTACGAGGCCGGTCTTTCTCCGCATCAAGACGCAATTCTCTCCGTGCGCATCGAGATCGATACTAACCCGCCCGCCGGTGCCGTGCTGGAGACCCGTTTGGTGCGTCGGCACGTGACACTGCGGCTCCAGCATCACGACCGGGCTTCCCTACTGGCCGGCAAACTACATGCGATTCTACAGCGCTCTTACACCAAAGGGCGGGATCTGTACGACTTGATATGGTACTTGAGTGACCGGACGTGGCCGGCGCCCAATCTATCGCTACTCAACGCGGCGTTGCAGCAGACGCAGTGGCCCGGCGAGGCACTGACGACACAGACTTGGCGGGAAGTGCTCGGCAGCCGGCTACGGACGCTGGCATGGGATCAGGTGGCGGCCGATGTGCGTCCGTTTTTGGAACGGGAGGAAGACGCGGCGCTATTGAACATGGAAACCGCGCTGCAGCTACTGGTTGGGTAATCAATGACGTTGCACACGGGCACCTAGGTATGAAATGCTTCGACTCCGCTCCGCTTCGCTCAGCATGACACTGGGAAGCGGAGTGCTAGCACCTAGCACTTTATTGCAATGCGGTCCGCGCCGCTCGATAGCTTTCCTGCGTATCCACGTCCACGAAAATGCCCTCGTCTTCTACGGGCACTTCGACGACGTTGGCTGCGTTTTTTGCCAAGACAGGTCGCGCCCCCCGGTCTCCGGTCAATGCGAGTAAGGCATCTCGATAGGCGCTGCCGATAGCTACTGGATGGCCGCGCCGCCCGTCGCGCACCGGCACGGCAATCGCCGCTCTACTTTTCAATGCCTCGGCGACCTTTAGTATCGTCTTACCAGCTATCTGCGGCATATCCCCTAGGGCAAAGAGATATCCTTGCTCACCGACGGCCGCTTTTACGCCCGCTCTGATAGAGGTGGCCATCCCCTCGGCAAAATCGGGGTTGTGTACCAGCCGCACGGGATAGTCGCTCAACGCTTCCTCTACCTCTGCTTGCTGATGTCCTGTCACTACGATTACCTCACCCAAACCCACCCCGCAGATCCGCTCCACTACGACTTGGAGGACGCATTGCTTCTGCCAAGGCAGCAGCAACTTATTGGCACCCTCCATCCTGGAGGAACTTCCCGCCGCTAGCACGATTCCGCTAAGATTTGCGAATTTGGTCATTTCAATCCTTTGTGGGGACAACCCGTAGGGGCAACTCTCAGAATTGCCCCTACATGCCCCTACGTGATTGACAAACATAGGCTAAGTTTTGTAATATCCACCTCCGCGTCATTCGCTTCTGGCCCTTAACAAAAGTATCGGCCCATGCAGCTTGCAGGTTCTCATACTTTTCGCGCTCCGAGGCAAGTCATGTGGGACTTGCTCAACGATCCCGAGGTGTTGGCGCGCATCACGCCGGGCGTCGATACCTTGGAGCAGACTGGCCCTGGCCAGTACCAAGCTGTGCTGCACATCAAAATGGGACCGATCAACAGTACCTTCAACGGTGCGCTGCAAGTCGTCGATAGCAAGGAGCCGGAAAGCTATCGCCTGCTCGTCGATGTCGATGGCAAGATCGGCCAGATCGCGGCTGAGGGCCACATCCGGCTCGCCGAAGATCACGAGACGACCACGGTAGCAGTCGAGGGCGGCTCGCAGTTGACGGGTCGGTTGGCGAGCATGGGCCAGCGCCTGCTCTCGGGCGTGGCGCGGATGTTTACCAATCAGTTTTTCAAGGCGCTGGAACGCGAAGTGGCAATTAGGAGTTAGGAATTTCCGTCCCCAATTCTCAATTCGTAATTCCTAATTCGCACTTCTTAATTCGATTCAATAGGAGGTGGCTATGTCAGTAGCAATCAAGGTCACTGTCAACGGCCAGACCCACGAGCACGAGGTGGAGCCGCGCCAGATGCTCGTCAGCTATTTGCGCGAGGAGTTGAGCCTGACAGGCACGCACGTCGGCTGCGACACCAGTAATTGCGGTGCCTGTACCGCTATCGTCGATGGCCAGGCCGTCAAGGTCTGCACCATGCTGGCGGCGCAAGCCGACGGCGCGGAGATAACGACCATTGAAGGGCTTGCGGCCAACGGCACGCTGCATCCGCTGCAGGAAGCCTTCCGCGAGACCCACGGCTTGCAGTGCGGCTTTTGCACGCCCGGCATGATCATGGCCGCTTGGCAGTTGCTAGAGCACAATGCAATGCCGAGCGACGCGGAGGTCCGCCACGCGCTCGAAGGCAACTTTTGCCGCTGCACGGGCTACGACAACATCATCAAGGCGGTGCAACACGCCGCCGAGAGCGCATAGGAGGCCGCTATGGGAGTCATAGGACAATCCGTCAAGCGCGTCGAAGACCAGCGCTTTATCACCGGCAAGGGCCGCTACACCGATGACATTGCCCTGCCCAACTCGACCTTTGCTGCGCTCGTGCGCAGCCCGCATGCCCACGCCGCGATCAACGGCGTCGATACGACGGCCGCAGCCGCAGCCGATGGCGTGGTCGCCGTATTCACAGGTGTCGATCTCGAAGCCGCTGGCGTCGGCGGTCTGCCCTGCGGCTGGCAGGTGGATTTCAAAAATGGCGACACCATGAAGGAGCCGGCCCATCCGGTGCTGGCTGCGACCAAGGTGCGCCACGTCGGCGACCCAGTCGCCATCGTCTTGGCCGAGAGTCGCGAGCAAGCTGCGGACGCCGCCGAGTTGGTGGCCGTGGACTACGAAGTTTTGGACGCAGTCGTCTCTGCAACCCAAGCGATAGCAGAGGGTGCGCCGCAGTTGTTCGACGAAGTGCCGAACAACACGCCCTTCGACTGGGAGCTCGGCGACCAAGCGGCGACGGACGCTGCCTTGGCTAGCGCCGCGCACGTCACCACGTTGGAGTTCGACAACCAACGGCTGATCCCCAATGCGATTGAGCCGCGCTGCGCCATTGGCGATTACGACGGCGCGCGCGACCACTACACGCTCTACACCTCGTCGCAGAACCCCCACGTCATTCGCCTACTGATGACGGCGTTTGTCTTGGGTCTGCCCGAGCACAAGGTGCGCGTGGTGTCGCCGGATGTCGGAGGTGGCTTTGGCTCTAAAATTTTTCACTATGCCGAAGAAGTCCTCGTCACGTGGTGCTCGCGCCAGATTGGTCGTCCGGTCAAGTGGACTGCCAGCCGCAGCGAGGCATTCCTCACCGACGCCCACGGCCGCGATCACCACACCAAGGTCGATCTTGGCCTCGACGCCGACGGGAATTTCGTCGGCCTGCGGGTCAAAACCGTCGCCAACCTCGGCGCGTATCTATCGACGTTTGCGCCGTGCGTGCCCACGTATCTCTACGGCACGCTTTTGCAGGGGTTGTACACGACCCCGGCGGTCCACGTCGATGTCACCGGCGTCTTCACCAACACTACGCCAGTTGACGCTCTGCGCGGCGCGGGTCGCCCCGAGGCCACGTACGTCCTCGAACGCACGGTCGAGCAGGCCGCCTTGGAGACGGGCCGCGACCCGGCCCAACTGCGGAGCCAAAACTTCATCCCAGCCTTTGACGGTGTCGAGCAGGAAGGCTATCAGACCCAAGTGGCCCTGCAATACGACAGCGGCAACTACGGGCCCGTGCTCGAAAAAGCCCTCGCGGCCATCGGCTACGACGAACTGCGCGCCGAGCAGGCACAGGCCCGCGCTGCCGGCAATGGCCGCCATATCGGCATAGGCTTTTCGACCTATATCGAAGCCTGCGGCATTGCTCCCTCAGCCGTGGTCGGCGCATTAGGTGCGCGCGCTGGCCTCTATGAGAGCGCGGGGGTCCGCGTCCAGCCCACTGGCAAAGTCACGGTCTTCACCGGCAGCCACTCACACGGGCAAGGTCACGAGACGACCTTCGCCCAGGTGGTGGCCGACGGGTTGGGCGTGGGGATCGAAGACGTGGACATCATTCACGGCGACACCGAGTCCGTGCCCTTTGGCATGGGCACGTATGGCTCGCGCTCGCTGGCCGTCGGTGGCACAGCCATCGTCAAGAGCATGGACAAGATCAAGGAGAAGGGGGCCAAGATTGCGGCTCACTTGCTCGAAGCTGCCGAAGAGGACCTCGAATTCGCCGAGGGCAGTTGGACGGTCAAGGGCACCGACCAGTCGATCTCCTTTGGCGAGGTTTCGCTGGCTGCGTACGTGCCGCACAATTTTCCCGAGGGGCTGGAGCCGGGGCTGGAGTTTACCAGCTTCTACGACCCGGCCAATTTTACCTTCCCCTTTGGTGCCCACATAGCGGTCGTGGAGGTGGATGCCGAGACCGGCGTGGTTGCGGTGCGGCGCTACGTTGCCGTTGACGATGTGGGCAATATCGTCAATCCCATGATCGTCGAAGGCCAAGTCCACGGTGGCATTACGCACGGCATTGGCCAAGCCCTGTTTGAGGAGGCCGTGTACGACGACAGCGGCCAGCTCATTTCTGGCTCGTACATGGACTACGTCCTGCCGCGCGCCGACGACCTGCCTTCCTTTGAAACCGACCACACTGTCACGCCCTGCCCGCACAATCCCCTCGGCGTCAAGGGTGCTGGCGAGACCGGCACGATTGGCTCGCCGCCGGCCATTGTCAACGCCGTGATCGACGCCCTGTGGCCTTTGGGCGTGCGCGACTTGGCTATGCCGCTGACGCCGCAGAAGGTGTGGCAGGCCATCCAACAAGCCAGCTAAGGAGAAGATAGACCATGATACCTGTCGCGTTTGACTATCATCGTCCCTCTTCAGTAGATGAGGCGATTGAGCTCCTCTCGGACGACGCCAAGCTCTTAGCTGGCGGCCACAGTCTGTTACCGGCCATGAAGCTGCGTCTGTCGTCACCGGGCGCGCTGATCGACATTGGCCGGATCGCGGAACTCAACTACATCAGAGAGGACGGTGGCACCGTTGCTATTGGTGCGACTACTACTCACCACCAGATCGAGTCCTCGGCCTTGGTGAGTGCCAACGCTTCGGCCTTGGCCCAAGCGGCCTCGGTCATCGGCGATCCGCAAGTGCGCAACAAGGGCACCATTGGCGGGTCCTTGGCCCATGCCGATCCGGCGGCGGATTACCCAGCCGCGATTTTGGCGCTGGGAGCCGAGATCGTCGTCAGGGGACCCGACGGTGCGCGTTCGATTCCGGCGGACGAGTTTTTCATCGATCTGTTTTTGACCGCACTCGCGCCGGATGAGATCATCACTGAGGTGCGAGTGCCGGCCGCGGAAAAGTCGGCGTATGTCAAGTTCCCGCATCCGGCCTCGCGCTTTGCCGTGGTGGGCTGTGCTGTTGCCTCGGCCGGAGGCGCGGTCAAGGTGGCCTTTACGGGCGTGGCCAATGCGGCCTTCCGCGATAGCGGGGTTGAAGAGGCCCTCAGCGGCGGCCTGAGCGAGGAATCGATCGCCGCTGCCGCTGCACGGGCAGCCGATGGACAGGAGGTGCTCGCCGACCACTTCGCTGGCGAAGAGTACCGCCGCCACTTGGCCAAGGTTTTTGCCCGCAAGGCGCTTGCAGCTATTGCCTGAGTGCCGTCGTACCTAACAGGAATAGCCCCCGATGCCGGTTGAGTGTCGGGGGCTATTTCTATTCAGTCAGCTATGCGGAAAAATCGGAATTGGGATGCCCTGCCGAATGGCACCTAATTCAGCCGTTTCTTGATGATGTTCACGTTCTTACGAATCACGCCCGTCCTGTATTCCAACAGACCTAATCGCTTGTTAAGGTGCTTTGTGCTCTTGGTCAACTGGCCAGAGAGGGCGTTCGTTTTGGTGGTCAGCTTCTTGGATCGGTTGCGTATATCGCCAATCCTAGAGTTCAACCGTTTCAACTGACGATCCATATCAGCCAGCTCTTTCGTCTGTTTCTTGGATTGATTGCGCACCTCGCCGATCTTGGTGTTAAGTCGTCCTAGGCCTCCGTCCATGTGAGCTAGCTTTGAACCAAGGCTGTCGGCCTTGCCTTCTAGCCCGCCCAGTCGCTTGGCGAGGTGGCCTACTTGCTGGTCGAGGCCCTCGATGTGTTTCTGCACGCCCGACACCTGCCCCGAGACTGCGGCGATTTGCTCGGTCAAAGACTCGGCGACTTGCTGCTGATAGGCTTCCATGTCGCTTGAGAATTTCCACAACAGAAGGGCCAGCACCACAAAGCCCGCGAGATTGATCCCCATTGATTTGGTCATCTTGTGTCTTTCTCAAAGATTTGAGTAATCAACAGATCTTAGGCCAAGCTCCGCGCACGGACCCAAAATGCCGTTGCAATGAGGTAAATGCCTCGTTTGTCGGGTCGGGTTGCACGGGAACGGACTGTTGTCTGTCGAGATAGAGGCAACCTACTTCGTCCGCAGGCAGCGCGGTTAGCAATCTATCGGCCCGCTCTATTGCTGCACACCACTGCCGCTTCAGATTTGGTAGCGTCTGGGGGACCGCCAGGTCTAGCCGCTGGATTTCCTCTTGGGTAAAAGCCGCGTTGCGATTCAACTGGTCGAGCAAGAAATCCGGCGTATAGCCCTGATCTTTCCCACAGGCCGCCCAACACAGCGCTCCCAACGAGAGATAGCTGCTGTCTAGGTGCAGAACGTCGATGAAATCGCGTGCCTCCCGGCGTCCGGCCAAAGCCAACACCTTGTTGGTAGCCGCGTCGGCCCGGTGCAAGCGGTAACCGCATAGTTCGTCTTGTTCAATGGGAAAGAAGCGGAAAGCGGAATCCTGCGCCCACTCCAAGCGGAGGGACTGCCCTTCCTTCGCCGCGATGGCCCTGAGATAGGCTGGCTGCCGCAAAGTCCATTCAATCGCAAAGCCATTCGCGTCTAGGACGGCAACGTCGAACGCGGCACTCCGCGCGACGCTGTCTTCCACGTCGTGGAACATGTCTAGGTCATCGGAAAAACGCGGACTGTCGGGGATTTGGTGCAGGACCGTAGCACCAGCTACATAGCTTTCTGGGCTGCGGTTTTGCGCTAACAAACGCAGGATAGATTGCTGAAATGCGCTTAGGGGCATAGGCGGGCGGCTAGGATAAATCCCTGCTGACCTCCGTGCAGGCGCAAGCCTCGTGCGATCTCGGGTATATCGCCGACGCCTATTTCCAAATCCCGGCGCATATACCAGAAACAGCGGGCGTAGTTGTCGGCAAAGGCTTGGCGGGCGAGTTGCAGACGCTCGGTTTCGCTTAGTGTATTTTCGCGTTCTGGATGCACGGTGAAGGAAGGCTACGCCACTCAATCAGGGAAAAGACGGTCCACGGCCAGCGTCCAGCCCGGAACTGCTGGCTCGGCCGCTGCCTGCTCGCCCCGTCGATATGCGATCGGCTCGTCGGGATTTATTGCGTTGTAACTGCGCACCACATCTTCACTCATCAAGTCCACATCCCAAACGACCAGCGTCCCGGCGGCGAAATAGTCCGTCCGCTTTTGCGCCATCTCCTGCTCGGCCGTCGAACCATAATCGCTTTCGCTGCGGACCTCAACGGCGAATACGGGTGCCCCGTTGAGAAACTTCATCGTCAGTTCGCCCGTATAGAACGCCGCGTCCGGGCTGAACGACTGGCGTTCGGGCAAATCGACGATAAAACCGACATTATCCGCGAAGGCGTACCCGTTGCGGGTGCGCTGTGCGTATTCCCGCAAGCTGGCGAAAATCTCGCCCGCCGCATACCCCGGCAACCCTCCTGTCGGCGACATGAGTACTAACTCCCCTTTGACCAGTTCGGCCTTGCCATTTTCTGCTACGTGACGCAGGTCATCTATAGTAGCTGCAACATTTGTCATCGCTCATACACATCCTGCTATAAGGTCATATGTGTACGGTACATTAGAATGAGGACAGGAGCAAGGTTTTATCGCATAACTTAATCCCGCGTCAATTGAAGGAAAATTTTATACATTATGCAGGCGGACCGGAGCCAGTCCCTCTTCACTAAGGAAAAGCAGCGATGTCCACGATACAGACGATGTCACAGCGTGATCTCAGAGCCGAAGCCAAGCGCTACCTGCCGGGAGGCGTCGGCGCTACGGGACGGCACAACCCATGCCTAGGATACGCCCTCTACCTGCGCAATGCCGAGGGCTGCCGCATCTACGACGTCGATGGCAAGGAATACATCGATTTCAACTTGGCCCACGGAGCCGCGTTTTTGGGCTACAATCACCCGGCAACGCGCGAGGCTATGACCGCGGCATTGGACGCGGGCATTCTCGCCGGCTACGAGACCGAAGCACATACGGACCTAGCGCGGCGGATCACCGAGATCGTCCCCTGCGCCGAGCGCGTGCGCTACGGCAATACCGGCTCAGAGGGGACGATGGTCTGTGTCCGCTTGGCCCGCGCCCACACCGGCAAGCACAAGATTCTCAAATTCTGGGGACACTTTCACGGCCTTTACGACTACGTCATGTTCAATTCGCACACGCCGTTGACTCCGGTGACTCCGGGCAGCTACGTCGAGCCGTGTGGTGAGTCGGCGGGCATGCCGCCGCAGATGGACGACCTCATCATCGTCGTACCGTGGAAGGACGAGGCCGCCTTGGAAAGAGCGCTGCGCGAGCACGGCGACGAGATCGGCGGCATCATCATGGAGCCGATCAATTACAACCAGGGCTGCATCGTCGCCGACACCGAGTACATGCAGTTCGTCCGCGACCAAGCCACTGCCCACGATATCGTCCTCATATACGACGAGGTGCTCTCGGCCTTCCGCACTGGGCCCGACTGCGCTCAAGGGTACTACGGTGTCACCCCGGATGTTTGCGTTTTGGGCAAGGCGGTCGCCGCTGGTGCTCCAGTCACTGTCATTGCTGGCAAAGCCGAAATCATGGACCTGGTGGGACCGCTTGGCGAGGTGGCCCAGAGCGGGACCTTCACCGGCAACCCGCCGGCCGTGATGACTGCGCTAGCTGCCGTCAACGAGTTGACCAGTCCGGGGTTTTACGATCACATCTACGAAGCTGGAGGTCGGCTCTGCGACGGTCTAGTTGGATTGTTCGAGCGCGCTGGCGTACCCGCCCGGGTGCAGGGGCTGGGCGCGCGCTTTGGTATCTTCTTCGGATTTACCAATCCGGTCGAGCGGTTTGACGATAGCCTCAACCGCGATCAAGAGATGACCGGGAAGTTCATCCGCGCCTGCGCCGACAAAGGGGTCTATTTCCACGACTACGGCACGCTCGTCGCCGGCCACCACGGCGTGTCAGCCCAGCACACCTTGGACGATATTGACGAAGCGCTCAATCGGATCGAGAGTGCGCTACACAGTATGTGAGCGGGAAGGAGTTTGTCGAGTTTGATCGAAACTCGTTACTTCGACGTGGGGCGCGGCTCAGTCCTCGGTGAGGATCCCTTGGATCATTCCCTCCAACTCCGTCTGGCCAAAAGAGATGTCCCTGAGGACTCCCTTGCGGTCGACTAGTACGGCAGACGGCGTTCCGCGCAGGGCGAACTTTTCAAACGTCTCAGCCGAATATTCCTTGGCTCTCAGATAGTTCTTCACCCTTTGTATGAGTTGCATCCTGTGGTTCTCGGGCTGCGAGTCGAAGTCGGGTATCTGGGGGTATATCACGTTCATTATCGCCTCGTGGCTGGGCTCGCCGGACGTCCTCGTAAGGTTGTCCATCCCGAGCGGAAATGGGATCTCGTAGGGTAGCTTATCTCCCTCCTGCAACTGCCCGCTCATGGCAAGGGCCCTCTTGGTCTCCCCTATCACTTGGCCGGTCTCAGCTAGGAGCTTGAGGTTGTCGAGCGTGTTTTTGTCAAAGTCTTCAAAGGCGGTGGCCAAACCGAGGACGCGCACCCCGTCGTCCTGGTACTTGTGATACAGGCGTATCGCTTCGGGTATGGCATACAGGAAGCATCCGGGACAATTAACTTGGAAGACTTCGAGCACCACGATGTGATTCCGCTCTTGGTCGAAGTTGGTCGGGTCGCCCTGCACCCAGTGTGAGACCCCAAAGTTGGGTGCCATCTGTCCTGTCTCTACAGCCATGATATGTGGATTCCTTTTGTTAGTCCCGCGTCAGTTGGCGGTAGCGGACCCGCTGGGGCACGATCGAATCTTCGCCTAGCCGCGCCTTCTTGTTTTCCTCGTACTCCGAATAATTGCCCTCGAACCAATAGACTTGGCTGTCGCCCTCAAAGGCCAAAATGTGCGTGGCGATGCGGTCCAAAAACCACCGGTCGTGGCTGATGACTACCACGCAGCCGGCGAAGTTTTCCAACCCTTCCTCCAGTGCCCGTAGCGTATGCACGTCTAGGTCGTTGGTCGGCTCGTCGAGCAGGAATACATTGGCCTGCTCCTTGAGCACCTTGGCCAGATGTACCCGATTGCGCTGCCCGCCCGAGAGCGTACCCACCTTCTGCTGCTGGTCGGCACCGAGGAAGTTGAAGCGCGCGAGGTACGCCCGCGAATTTACCTTGCGCTCGCCCAGCTCAAGCTCTTCCTCGCCGCCCGAGACCTCTTGCCAGACGGTGTTTTCTCCCACTAGGGTCTCCCGGCTCTGATCTACATATCCCAGTTGCACGGTCTCTCCGATGCGAAGCTGTCCGCTGTCGGAGGTCTCCTGGCCGGTAATCAGCCGGAACAGGGTCGTCTTGCCCGCGCCGTTGGGTCCGATGACTCCGACGATCCCGCCCGAGGGCAGGGCGAAATCCATGTTCTCGAAGATGATGCGGTCACCGTAGCGCTTGCCCACGCCCTTGGCCTCAATGGCGATATCGCCCAGCCGCGGGCCCGGCGGAATGTAGAGTTGCACCGACTCGTTCCGCTGTACTCGATCTTGATTTAGCAATTCCTCGTAGGCCCTGATCCTGGCCTTGTTCTTCTGCTGCTTAGCCCTCGGCGTCATGCGAATCCATTCCAACTCGCGCTCCAGCGTCCGCTGTCGTTCGCTCTCGCTCTTTTCTTCCAGCCGCAGGCGCTCCTGCTTCTGCTCTAGCCACGACGAGTAGTTTCCCTTCCACGGTACGCCGCGCCCTTGGTCCAACTCCAGAATCCAGCCCGCCACATTGTCGAGAAAATACCGGTCGTGGGTAACGGCGATCACCGTCCCTTGGTACTGATGCAAATGCCCCTCCAGCCACGCCACGGTTTCGGCGTCGAGGTGGTTGGTCGGCTCGTCGAGGAGCAGGATATCTGGCTGGCGGAGCAACAACCGACACAGCGCCACCCGCCGCCGCTCGCCGCCCGACAGCGTGGAGACCTCTTGGTCTTCGGGCGGACAGCGCAGCGCGTCCATGGCCATGTCTAGCCGACTGTCTAAATCCCAAGCTCCGACCGCGTCGAGCTGTTCGGCTACGGTGGCCTGCCGCTCGATCAGGGCGTTCATGGCGTCGTCGTCCATGGGATCGGCGAACTGGGAGTTGATATCCTCGTACTCGCGCAGCAAATCCACGGTCTCCTGCACGCCTTCTTCGACGATTTCCTTGACCATCTTGCCTTTTTCTAACTCAGGTTCCTGTTCTAGGAACCCGACCGTAAACCCCGGCTGGATGCTAATGGTCCCCTCGTATTCGGAATCGATGCCCGCCATAATCCGCAACAGCGAGCTCTTTCCCGACCCATTCAAGCCCAAGACGCCGATCTTGGCCCCGTAGAAATACGACAGTGAAATGTCGGTGATAATCGCCTTGCGGTTGTAGTGCTTGCTCACCTTGTACATCGAATAGATGATTTTTTCCGCTTCGCTCATGTCAGTTCAGTCCTTTATATGCTGTAAATACAATGCCCAAATCCCGTTCCGCCCGCGCCAAGTTTGAATACGGCTGCCGCCCCGGCTCCTGCAAGCACTGCAAGAAATCCTGCGTCATGCCCTTGTAGCCCATCAAATCCCCCACGCCCGGAAAGTAGAGCCGCTTGCGCCGCCCCCGCAACCGCACGTATAGCCCATTGCACTCGAAGACGATTTGCCCTTCGGTGCCCACAATCCGCGCGTGCTGGAAAGTGCCCTTGGTCAAGCTGAAGGCGTTCCAAGCATAGCGCAACACCAACTCGGCCCCAGAGGGGTATTCGACCCGCACTAGCGAATTCCGCTCCGGCTCGCCTGCTTGGTGTCCGGGAAATTCCGCGCTCACCTGCTGGGGTGCGTCGTCGAAAAGGTCCGCTCCCAGTGCCACGAAGTGAATCCCGCCCTCCAGCAATGCGCCATAGCCGCTTTTCCATCCCGTGGTCTGCTGAGTAAAGCGCTTGCCAATAATCGCCCGTCGCACTTGGCCGATAAAACCCTGCCGGATGATCCACTTGAGCCGCTTGAGCGAGGGTTTGTAGTAGTAGTTTTCTGCGATCATCAGCAGCGCGTCTGGGTGGGCCGCTGCGGCCGCGCCAATGGCGGCCAAATCGTCTTCGGTGGCGCACAACGGTTTTTCTACCAGCACTCCCTTGCTGGCTGCCAATGCTTCGATGACTTGGGGCCGATGCGCATCTGGCGGCGAACTGATCAGCACCGCATCCACTGTGCTGTCGAGGACGTCGGCGTACGATGCGAAGATCTGCCCCCCACCGCATTGGCGGCTGAGGGCCTCTGCGCTGGCCTGCGTGCGGCTGTGAAAGGATAGCTCGACCTTGCCGACGAGGTTTTTCGCGTGTAGGCGACCGATGGTACCGCAGCCTATTAGGCAGACCTTCTTCATCGCTTCTCCAATATCCGCTCGGCAACCCGCAGTGCGTTGGCCGCAATGGTCAAGCTCGGATTTACCCCGCCCGAAGACGGCATGAAGCTGCCGTCGGACACGTAGAGATTTTCGCTGTCCCAATAGCGGCAATCCACGTCGAGCACGCCTTCCTCGGGTGTGGTGGCGCAGCGCAGGGTGCCTATGGCGTGCGAGAAGGAGTCGATCAAGTAGCGGTAGCGCAACAGGCCGCCCGCTTGGCGCAATACGGCTTCTGCCTTGGCCAATAGGTAATCGCGGCGGCGACAGTCGGCGTCGCTATAGGCGTGCTCTACCTGCACCAGTTCCATGCCGAAGATGTCCTGCTCGCTGGACAATGACACGCGGTTGTCGCGGCGCGGATCGTCCTCGGAAATGCAGAGCAAGTTCTGCATATAGCCAGTCAGCAGCCCGACGAGCGTCTTGAAGCCCCAAGGGGCGTGGTGCCGGATGATGGGGGGAGCCGGCGTGTAGATGTCTTGGATGACGCCCACGGCCGTGCCCAATTCCGCGCGCAGGTCTTCGTAAAAATCGGAAAAGCAGAGTTGTTTGTGGAAGACCTGTTGTGGGTTGGTGCGAAAGGGAAAGATGCAATTGGCAATCCCGTTGCAATGGCGCATGAGAAAGCGCCCAATCAGGGGGTGATCGAATCCCGAGCGCAGCATCAGGGCCGGGCTGTTGAGCGCCCCTGCGGCCAAGACCACCAAGTCGGCCGAGAGCGCGTGGGTTTGCCGGGAGGTGCTGTCCACGTATTCGACCTGCTCGACGCGTCCATCCCGTTGCATTAGTCGCTTCGCCACCGCGCCGACGATGATGTCTAGCCCGGCCGCCGAGGCAGTAGCCAGTACGGTGGAAGCCATGTCGTTTTTGGCCTCCACCTTGCAGGGGAACCCGTCGCAGGTGATGCAGCGCAGGCAGAGGGGCCGGGTGCGGTCGGAAAAGTTGATTGCCAGCGGGATCTTGAATGGTTGCAGCCCGAGGGCCGTCCCCGCTTGGTAAATGCGCTGGGCCGGTGCGCTCAGCTCAACGGTGGCGTGCGGGTACGCGGTTAGTCCCGGCGGTTCGTGCGGATCGGTGCCCACCTCGCCGTGGACTCCAAGGAGTTGTTCGGCGCGGGCGTAGTACGGCGCTAGGTCTGCATAGGACAAAGGCCAGCGGGCAAAGTCCGCCGGCCGCAGCCGCAGCGACGCCCCGCCGAAAAAGACCGAGTTGCCGCCGACGACCTCGTTGGGATAGGTGCGCTGGAAGGTGCGGCGTCCGTACTGCTTGACCAACAGGGGCGAGGCCGCGCGGTAGCGCTTTTGCAGCAGGATGGTGCGCTGGTCCCAGTCCGCGTCGTCGCGCTTGGCCCATTGGCCTCGCTCCAGCAGCGCGGTCTTTAGCCCGGCTTGCACCAGTGCGTGAGCCACCAGCGAGCCGCCGAACCCAGAGCCGATGACTACGGCGTCATAGTGCGCCGCGTTCATGAGCGTAGAGCGCGGCCAACCCGGCGATAATCACCAAGGCCGCGTAGTGGAACTTCTCGCGGGTGTCCAATTCGCGCTGGATGCGGGGTAGGTTGGGTTGGAATTTCCCGGACATATTGCGCTGGATGTAGGTCTTGTAGTACTCGACGGTGAATCGCTCAAGCCCGCCGTTCATGTAGATGAGAAAGCCCAATCCGACCGGGTGCTCGGGGTTGCCGAGAAAGTAAAAGAGCGGACTCAAGGCGGCCAAGACGACTCCAGAGCGCTGGAATTTGAGCCACTTGAATCCCTCGAAGGGCGCGTCTTTGTACGCACCCCCCAAGGCCACGAGCAGCCCGGTGCAATACCCAGTCACCAGATAGCCCCAGAAGCTTTTGATGGGTGCGGCGACGAGCAGGAAGGCGAAAACAATGGCGACGATTAGGACCCCCGCGCTATGGCGGACGAGGTCGCTGGTGACGGGGCGGCCAAAGAAGGTAATGCGCGAGGGAACGAAGTACTTTTGCTGGTCTTCGGTGCGGAAGAAGCCCTTGTAGATTTCGGCGAGGAAGCGCTCTAGGCCCATGATGAGGAAGAACATTTGCACGAGGCCAAGGTGCTGGAATTGCGCGCTGAAATACGGGATGAAGTACAGCGGCAAAAAGATCGCGACGTGGAAGTACATGCTGCGCGGAAAGGTCTTGGGCTTGAAGCCTTCATAGGGCGCGTCTTTGAACGCGCCCCACAGGCAGGTGTAGAGACCGGAGACGAGGGCGGTGATAAACGAAAGAGTGAAAGTCATGGTTCGTTAGGAAGTTGTTGGAGTGGCCAAAACATCAAATAGTAGGCTCCCCGCCCCGGTTCGGCAAACGGCTGGCGTGTTGACGTTACGTAGACCATTGGTCAGTTTTTGAGGTGATTCGGCCACTGTCCACTGCACAATTTCAACGAGGAGTTTTTCCCATGCGGCTCGGCGTCGTCGGTATGTTGCCCCCGGACTTTCGCGAAATCAGCGACCAACACCTAGCGGCGATCAAGGCGCTCAACCTCACGGGCACGGCCTTTCACGCCCCTGGGGAAAAGCTGGCTACCGTCACCGCCGCCGAGTGCCACAAGGTGCGCGATACTATTGCGGCCGCGGGCATGGAGTTGCCCCAGTTCGGCATTGGCTTTTCCGAATGCCTGTTTGATCCCAGCCCTGTGGTGCGCGACCAAGTAACAAGTAAGATTGAGCGCGGCATTGAAGTCGCCCGCGACTTGGCAGCCCACACCTGCCTAATCCGCACGGGCAGCCTCAACCCAGCCGGTTCGTACTCGCCGTCGCCGCGCAATCTCACGCCCGGGGCGCGCGCCCTGCTCGTCGAGACCCTCAAGCGCGTGGCTGCCAAGGCCGAGTCCGAAGCCGTCACCATAGTCATTGAGACACATCTACTGACCATCATGGGATCGCCGGAAATAAACCGCGACGTGCTGCAAGAGGTTGGCTCCGAGCGCATGACCGTGGTCATGGATTACGTCAACCATTTTCAGAATTTGGACCAAGTGTACAACAGCACTGAGCGCTTGCAGCACATATTTGAGATTATGAACCCCATCTCGGTCGTCGGGCATTGCAAGGATATCAAGCTGTCCCCTGGCTTGGTGCTCCACATCGACGAGGAAATACCCGGCGACGGCGAACTCGACCTCGCCACCGCGCTCAAGCTGTGGCACGACGCCCATCCCGACGGCTACATGCTGCTCGAACACTTGCCCAACGAGAAATACCCCAGAGCCGCCGCCAATGTCCACCGCATCCTTGCCGAAGCCGGCATTCCCGTACATTAAAACGCATATCCAACCAAGGAGAATACTGTGATTAAACCCCACGGCGCAGAAGAACTCAAACCGCTCTACGTCGAAGACGATGTAGTGCGTGCCCAGCTTTTAGAAGAAGCCGCTGGTCTACCTGCTGTAGTCGTCTCTTCCGCTGCGGCATCCTCAGCCGTCATGCTCGGCTCTGGTTACTTTACCCCGCTTACAGGCTTTATGGACGCGGCCGACGCCAAGAGCGTGGCGGCCAATATGCACACGACCGACGGCCTGCTGTGGCCTACCCCGGTCGTCAACGTGGTCCCCGGCGATCAGGTTCCCGCGGGTGTAGCCCCCGGCAGCCGCATCGCCCTGTTGGACCCCAATGTGGACGGCAATCCCGTCATCGCCGTACAGGAAGTTACCGCGATCGAATCGCTCTCCGATGCGGAGCGCGCCGCGATCATTGACCAAGTCTTTGGCACGGACGACGACGCCCATCCCGGAGTCGCTGCGTTCAAGGCCGCGGGCGATACCCTCATCGCCGGACCCATTGAGGTACTCAACTTCTCGTACTTCCCCGGCGACTTTCCCGCGACCTTCCGCACCGCGGTTGAGCTGCGCGCCGAGATTGCCGAGCGCGGTTGGGACCGGGTCGTGGCCTTCCAGACCCGCAATCCCATGCACCGCGCCCACGAAGAGCTGTGCCGCATGGCGCAGCAGGCTGTCGAGGCCGATGGCATTCTCATCCACATGCTGCTGGGCAAGCTCAAAGCCGGCGACATCCCAGCCGACGTGCGCGACGCCTCCATCCGCAAGATGGTCGAGCTCTACTTCCCGGAAAACACGGTGATGATCGCCGGCTATGGCTTTGACATGCTCTACGCTGGTCCGCGCGAAGCTGTGCTGCACGCCATCTTCCGCCAGAACAGCGGCTGCACGCATCTGATTGTGGGCCGCGACCACGCGGGCGTTGGCGATTACTACGGAGCGTTTGACGCGCAGACCATTTTCGACGGCATTAGCGACGCCCTTGAAATCGAAATTTTCCGCGGCGATCACACCGTCTGGTGCAACGAGTGCAACGAGGTGGTGATGATGCGCGACTGCCCGCATGGTGGCGACGCGTACCTGTTCCTGTCGGGGACCCAAGTCCGCGAGATGCTAGCCGCTGGCGAGGCTCTGCCGCCGGAGTTTGCGCGGCCGGAAGTGGCTGATATCCTCGCGGAGTACTATCAGCAAGAAACGGTGGGAGCTTAAGGAGTTAAAACGATGGAATACCGCAGAATGGGCCGCACTGGCCTCAAAGTATCGGAAGTTTGCCTGGGGACCATGACCTTTGGCCACAGCACCAACGAGCAGGAGGCCCAGCGAATCGTCGATCTGGCGTTTGACGCGGGCATCAATTTTTTCGACACGGCCGATTCGTATGGCGGCGGCGAGTCCGAGGTTATCACTGGCAAGGCGCTCAAGGGCCGCCGCCGCGATGCGGTCATTGCCACCAAGTTCTTCAACCCCATGGGGCCTGGCCCCAACGACTCGGGGATGTCGCGGGTGCGCATTATGAACGCCGTCGAAGACAGCCTCCGGCGATTGCGGACCGATTACATCGACCTCTATTATATCCACCACGTGGATACCCAGACCCCTTTGGAGGAGATGTTGCGCGCGCTCGACGATTTGGTGCACCAGGGCAAGGTGCGCTATACCGCCTGTTCCAACTATCAGGCGTGGCTCTTGATGGAGGCGTTGTGGATTTCGGACGCGAAGGGGTTGGCCCGCTTTGAGTGCTATCAGCCGCAATATAGCTTGGTCGTGCGCGACATTGAGCAGGAGTTGATCCCTGTCTGTCAGCTCAAAGGGTTGGGCGTGGTGGTGTGGAGTCCGCTCGGCGGCGGTTTTCTCTCGGGCAAGTACAAGCCCGGCGAGCGCACCTTGGAAGGCACGCGTTCCGCGGATGCTTGGGCTTACCCGCAAAGCTATTTTGCCGCCAATGCCGACCAGACCTTAGAGACGCTCATAGCAGTAGCCGACGAGATGGGCCGCTCGCCGGCGCAAGTCGCCCTGCGCTGGGTGTTGGAACAACCGGCCATCACCTCGGTCATCATTGGCGCGCGCACCGTCGAGCAGGCGCGCGACAACATGCTCGCTGGCAGCTTTGCTCTCCCGGACGAGGCCCGCGCTCGGCTCGACGAAGTCTCCCAGCTGCCGCATCGCTATCCAGAAGCTATGGAAGCGGACATGCACGAGCGCCGCGACGCTGCGGTCAATATGCCTGCGCTGGAGTGACGGGTGACGGAGCCCTCCCTCCAGGCGGCCAAGACCTGCGAGCTTCACGTCCACATCGGCGGTAGCCTCTTTGCCGCCGATCTCCTCGACTTGGCTCGCGATTATTACGAAAAGATCGACTGGTCGCTGTTTGTCGATAGCTTTGAACGCGCCTATGGCCGGCGTCCCGATCCGGTCGCGCTGTTCCGCGAGGCGCTTCACAGCCAATGTCTCGACGCGCTCAAGGCGCACTGCGTGTACGGCGCGGAAGACGGCGGCGACTTTGCCCATTTCCAGGCCAAGTTCAACTTGGCGATCTGCATCTATCGCCATTGGTGGAACGTCATGGGCGAGCCAGAAGAAATACTGCACCGGATCTTTGCCCACCATCGCCGCGAGGGGCTGCGCTACGTCGAATACCGCGCCATGGCTCCCTACGACCACATCCAGCCCGAAGCCTTCGTGCAGTTTCACGAGTTGACTGCTCGTGCCATCGCCCAAGCCTGCCGCGCAGACTTTACCGCCCGCTATATCATCAGCCTGCCGCGCTGGGCACCGATCGAATGCTATCGACTGGTTCAGCGCTTGCTCGATGAAAACGAGGATTTGCTGTCCACGATTGTCGGCCTCGATTTCTGCCACTTTGAGGAAGGCTATCCACCTGCCAGCACCCGCGCCTTCTTTCGCCGCCTGCGCCGCGACAACGAGCGGCGCCCGGAGCGCGCCCTCGACGTGGCCTATCACGTCGGCGAGGTGTACTTCGACAAATCGCTCGAAAGTGCGGTGCGCTGGTGTCACGAAGCCGCGGAGTTGGGTGCGCTGCGTTTGGGGCACTGCACAGCGCTCGGGCTCGACCCGGAGGTTGCCGTGGCCCGCCGGTCCCAAGCCCACGAGACAGAGCCGGTCAGCGAGCGCTTGGCCCAGATCGCCTACGATTTGCAACACAAGAATGCATTGGAAGAATTCGGCGTTCCGGTCGATGACCAAGCCCTGATGCAGGAGCGCAGCCGCCTCTCGGCTCGGCCCGGTGATGCGCTGGTTTGCCGCGCGTACGATCCCCCGCGTCTTGAAGCGGTGCGCCGCCGGCAAGACTTTGTGCTCAGCCGCTTGACTGCACTCGGCACCGTCGTCGAGACTTGCCCGACCTCCAACTTGCGCATCGGTGCGGTGCCCGACGCCAAAGATCATCCAGTGCATCGCTTCTTGGCCTCTGATGTCCGACTGGCCATTGGTGCCGACGACCCCGGTCTTTTCGACTGCACGCTCGCCGACGAGGTCAACTGGGTCCAGCGTCACACTGGCATGACAGCCAGCGCGCTACAAGCCCGCCTCGGCGACCCGCGCGACTACCGGTGCGGCTCGGCCCGCGTCCGCTAGGAACCCATGATTACTCCGCAAAAGATGTTCAAGGGGTTTTTCTATACCTTGGGCACGGGCTATGCGGCGCGGCTGTGCAGCGTGGGACTGACGGTCTTGATCAAAAGACAGCTTGAACCCAGCGTTTTTGCCGATGTGTTTTTGGGTGTGACGGTCTTTACCATGCTGTCCAGCCTGCGCGAATTCGGCCTAGTGCACGCGCTGTTGCACTTCCAAGACCGAGTCGAGGAATTCGTCGGCACGCACTTTGTATTGAACGCGTGCATTACCTTGCTGTCGTGTTTGTTGACCAGTGGGGTCGTCTTGGCCTTGACGTTGCTCTTCCCAGCGGATTTTTCTTGGACCTTCGCCCAAGTCGCGTGGGTGCTGGCGGCGCTGCACTTTGTGCGCCAATTGACCCTGACTTCAGAGGCCCTGCTGAGGATGGATTTTGAGTTTGGTCGGCTCTCCCTGTTGCACGGGCTGGGGACGCTGTTGGCCCTGAGCAGCGCGCTGCTGGCGGCTCGCGCCGGGTGGGAAGAGTGGAGTCTGATCTTGGGGGGGTGGACTACGTACTCGGTGCTCAGCGTGGTGTACGTGCTGTTTTTTTCTACTGCTACTTGGTGCAGCCGCCCCCTGCACCGCGCCTCTTTGCACTTCGACTGGGTTTGGGCGCGCCGCTTGTTGGGCTATGGCGTGTGGATCTGGATTGGTTGGGTATTGCAGATTTTTATTTGGTGGTACGACAAATTGGTCGTGCGCTTGGTCGTCGGCGATACGGCGCTCGCGCTCTACGAGACGGCGTGGTGGTTGGTGCAGATCCCCACTGCGATTATCGCGCATATCATCCTCAACTACAGCGGTGCCCTGTATTCGCGGTATCAACACGAGCGAGAGCGGCTGGGCGAGTTGTTCTCCAAGATGATCAGCCTAGTGCTGCGAGTGTCGGCTCCGGTGTCGCTGATTTTGATCTTCAATGCCCGCGAGGTAACCGCCCTTTTAGGCGGCCAATGGGCTGGGTCGGCGCGCATTGTGGTTTGGCTGGCGGCGTATGCGCTGTTGCGACCGCTGCTCAGCGATGGATTTAGCCTGCTGTGGGCGGTAGGGGCGACGCGTCGGTCCGCGTGCATCGTGGGGATGCAGGGGGTAGTGGCCCTTTTTGCCGTTCCCGCGCTGGCTGTCCTGTGGGGCGCGGAGGGGGTGGCGTACAGCATGGGCGCGGTGGCTGGCGTGGGTTTTTTAGGACTGTACGTTGGTTTGCGTGCTTATGTGCGCGTCAACTGGTTCAAGGTATTGGCTGCGCCAGCCGTGGGATTGCTGGCAGCCGCGGTCTGTGGATGGTCGTACGCCCGTTGGGCCTTGGATTACGCCGTGGGCGATTTTGTCTTGCGGAGTGGAATTATGGCGTTGGCGTACGGGGTTGTTCTCGGGATACTAGAGCGCCGCACCATCGTCGAGGAACTCGGGCACCTGCGTCGCATTATGCGCGGGAGCGAGGAAGAGGAATAGGGATTTCGCCGGCCGCGATCCGCGCGAGCGTCGCTGCGTAGAGCCGGTGTTCCGCCGCTAATACCCGCTTCTGCAACGTCTCGGGCGTATCTTCTGCTTTAACCGGAACTTTTTCTTGTACCAGCACCCGCCCTTGGTCGTATTCTTCATCTACTAGGTGGACCGTCGCCCCGCTCTCTCGTTCTCCAGCGGCCAATACGGCCTCGTGGACCCGCATCCCGTACATGCCCTGTCCGCCGAACTTGGGCAATAGGGCGGGATGGATGTTCAAGATCCGTCCTTCGTAGGCCGTCAGTACCTCCGTCCCCAGCTTCTTCATGTATCCGGCTAGGCAAATTACTTCGACCTCGTGTCGCTGCATCGCCGCTAGGATCGCCGCTCCCAGCGCTGTCCCATGCGTCCGCTCGCTCAGGTGGTACGCCGCGATGTTCGCCTGCCGCGTCCGCGCTAGCGCACCCGATTGCGAGTTGTTGCTAATCACCACGCGCGGCTCGGCCGCTAGCGTCCCCGCCTGACAGGCATCGATAATCGCCTGCATATTCGACCCGGTGTGCGAAGCGAGAAACCCCAGTTTTAGCATCTAGAGGATGTCCAGGACTTGCTCCGGCGGTCGCCCGATGCGCGCTTGGTTTCCCTTGACCACGATGGGCCGCTCGATCAGGATGGGGTGTTCTACCATCGCCTGAATGAGCTGCGCGCGATCCGTCACCTCGGCCAACCCCAGCGCCTCGTATTCGTCCTCTTTGGTGCGCATCAGTTCCCGGGGTTCCAGTCCGAGCTTGTGCAAAAGCTCGTCTAGGGTTTTGGCGTCCGGCGGCGTCTTCAAGTACTCGACGACCTCTGCCTCCACGCCGTTCTCGGATAACAGAGCCAACGTCTGCCGGCTTTTAGAGCATTGCGGGTTGTGGTACATCGTTACTTCGGCCATTTTCTACCCCTGTTGAGTATTTGATTGTGAGCGCAAAAATTAATACCTTGCCCTCATGCCTACAATAAGCCCCGCCACGCCAGCCGACGCCGAATTCTTTCAGCAAAACGGCTACATCCGCTACGAGCACTTCTTCTCCGCCGAGGAAATCGCCTCGCTGCGCCACGCCATTGACCACGCCATCGACACGCATCGCGCCCGCATCAGAGGGGCCGAGAAGGATGGCCGCGTGTCGGAAGAGTACGAGCGCGTCTTCAACCAGATGGTCAATCTCTGGACCGACTATCCGGCTGCCAAGGAAGTCGCCTTCCATCCGCGCTTGGCCGAGACCGCCCGCCGCTTGAGCGGCTGCCGCCACGTGCGCATCTACCACGATCACGCGATGATCAAGCCTCCCGGCCAAACGAGCAAGGAGACGAACTGGCATCAGGACGCGCCCTATTGGCCGATGGACCCGGTCGGCGCGCTATCGGCGTGGATCGCGGTGGACGACGTGACCGCAGACAACGGCTGCCTCCACTTTGTGCCCGGTTCGCACCAGTACGAGCGGCTCGAACCGATTAAGCTCGGCGTTGCTGGCGAGAGTATTGTCGCCAAAATGAAGGAACGGGGCTACGACGTGCCCGAGCCGGTGACCATGGACATGCCAGCCGGCGGCGTTACCTTCCACCACGGCTGCACCTTCCACTACGCCGGTCCCAACCAGACCGCTGCGCCGCGCCGCGCGTTCGCCATTATCTACATGCCCGATTATACCACGTTTACCGGGACCCACGACGCGGCTGGCGCGGCTGACGAGATGAAAGCCGGCGGCCCTTGGGACCATTCGCTGCACCCCATTCTGGCGGGCGATTGAGGCTGCGCTTCCAGACCAGCGACTATGACTCTATATTTCTTATCTTAATGGTCTATGAAAATGAGACTACTATAGCCTCAAGATCTAGGTGAGGATTCGTGCAAGACAATTACAAACAAGAATTAACAGACCGGTTTGTGATGGTGGTGGAACACCTGACCCGCCTGACGTACAGCGGTCGTCTGGATGAGTGGCAAGGGTTGGAAATGACCATTCCCCAGATTAGGACCTTGATCTTGCTGCAACACATGGGCCCCTTGCGGATGGGTATCATCTCCAGCCACTTGGACAGCACTCTTTCCGCCACGACCTCGATCGTGGACCGCTTGGTGGAAAAGGAACTGGTGAAACGGATTTCAGATCCAAACGACCGGAGAGTCGTGCTCTGCGAATTGACGGCCCTCGGCCAAGAGGCGACGGAGCGGTTCTGGCGCCTTGGGCGGGCGCTATCCCTGCGGATGGCGGGTCTGCTAGAAGTGGAACAGTTGGAAGCCGTGGTGCAGGCATTGGAGTTGATTCAGCGGACAGAGGAAGCGTTTCGGGAACGTTCAGTTCAACGCGACCTACCGACTAAGTAGGGATTCCCCAGTCTCCTTATCCCTCCCTCGCTGCGAGTCTCCGTCTGTCTGTTCGGGCAAGCCTACCCGAACAGGCCTGTGACCAATGTCATTCAAACGGCCCTGCGATCGGTCCACGCCCCTCGTGAACCGGATCACGCTATTCCCTTGGGCCGAATCCCCAGCTTAAGTGCCAACCCAGCCGCCTACAGTCGGTATTTAACCCCTCGTATTCCTACCTATATCCTGCTTTCCTGATGGCTTGCTTGGTCCTGACTCTGACCCAAGCCTGCCGCCCAATCTTTGCTTGACAGCGACTGTAGTTGTGCAATAATATATATTTCCATATAATGAATTATTTTTTTATAAAAATCATTGTCTAATATAGAATATTTCTCTATTATGAAAGATATATTTCTAATGAAAAACATAATGAAAGATATATTTCTGATGAAAAACATAATTTTCAATCGAAAAACAACCGTGTCGATTCTCGTAGTGATGCTGGTGATATGTGCCTTACCAAGCACTAGCTACGGCTCCTCTGACGACATTTCGGTGGTTGCCTCCACGGCCTCTCCGTTGACGGAGGCGACGCTGCATGAAAGCGTCGTCACTCTCACCCTTAGCGGAGGTACTTACGAGCAAGCTGACTCTGACATCAGAGATGCCGTAGCGGTATCGGGTATTGATGGCGTAACCTTCGGCGTCGAGCGCATCAGCGACACAGAAATCACCGTCAAACTGGAATTCGACGGCACCGACTTTGACACCGATGCCACCCTCACCTTCACGGTGGGAGCCGATGCCTTAGCAGGATACAACGGCCCCTCGCTCACTAGACAAATACTCGTCACTCGGTCCTTGACCCTTGAGGAGTATAGAAGTCTGGTCTATTCGGTGGCGTTTTCACCCGATGGAACCACCATAGCTTCGGCAGGGGGGCTCTTTGATGAAACGATTCGGCTGTGGGACGTGGCAAAAAGAGAACTCATCGCCACCCTTGAAGGGCATACGGGGGCCCAGTTGGTGGTGTTTTCACCCGATGGAACCACCATAGCTTCGGCAGGGGGGCTCTTTGATGAAACGATTCGGCTGTGGGACGTGGCCAGCGGTGAACCGGTCGCCACCCTAGAAGGGCATACGGATGGGGTCCGGTCGGTGGCGTTTTCACCCGATGGAACCACCATAGCTTCGGCAGGGGGGCTCTTTGATGAAACGATTCGGCTGTGGGACGTGGCCAGCGGTGAACCGATTGCCACCCTTGAGGAGTATAGAGGTCTGGTCTATTCGGTGGCGTTTTCACCCGATGGAAAAGTACTCGCTTCCGCGTCATGGGATCGCACGATCAAGTTGTGGGACGTGGCAACGCACACGAATATCGCCACCCTTGAAGGACATACGGATGTGGTCTGGTCGGTGGCGTTTTCACCCGATGGGACGATACTCGCTTCCGCGTCAGACGATCAAACGATCAAGTTGTGGGACGTGGCAAAAAGAGAACTCATCGCCACCCTAGAAGGACATACAGATGAAGTTACTTCGGTAGCATTTTCGCCCGATGGGACGATACTCGCTTCCGCGTCAGACGATCAAACGATCAAGTTGTGGGACATGACGACGGGTGAACCGATCACCACCCTCGAAGGGCATACTAGGAATGTCAATTCGGTGGCGTTTTCGCCCGATGGGACGATACTCGCTTCCGCGTCAGACGATCAAACGATCAAGTTGTGGGACGTGGTAAAGTGGGGGACGGGTGGCCAACCCCGCCCGCAAACGCTGATAAAAGTCTCCGGCGATGACCAAGAAGGGATGTCCGGGGACGCATTGCCTAACCCCCTAATAGTTGAGGTGAGAGACCAGGACAATAATCCCCTACCAGATGTGCGAGTCATCTTTACGGTCACCGCCGGTTATGGAACGCTGAGTGAACAGTCCACGATTGAGTCCGCAACGACCGATGCCAATGGCCAAGCAGAGGCGATCCTTATCCTTGGTCCCTTTCCAGGCACAAATACCGTTGAGGTCTCGCTCGGTATAGGTACGCTGGCAACGTTTAATGCCGTGGGCGTTGGAATGCTTACTCCACGGAGCATGGAGGGCGATTATCGGACGTGGCATCTACCGGATGACGCCATCATGCGTCTGGGTAAAGGAGCCATCGCTAGCGGGGACCGAGCGGTGGCCTATTCGCCCGATGGGACGCGGCTGGCAGTGGCCAGTGCAGTCGGTATCTGGCTTTACGATGTCGCCACCGGTACCGAAGTCGCCCTGCTCGAAGGGCATGAGAGGCAAGTCACGTCCGTAGCGTTTTCGCCTGACGGAACGTTGCTGGCTTCCGGATCGTGGGATGATACGGTCAAGTTGTGGGTCGTCGCAACGCACACGAATATCGCCTCACTCGAAGGGCATTGGAATGTCACGTCCGTAGCGTTTTCGCCTGACGGAACGTTGCTGGCTTCCGGATCAGAGGATCGCACGGTCAAGCTATGGGATGTAGCAACGAATACAAATATCGCCACCCTAGAAGGGCATGAGAGGCAAGTCACGTCCGTAGCGTTTTCGCCTGACGGAACGTTGCTGGCTTCCGGGTCGAGCGATGATACGGTCAAGCTGTGGGATGTGGAAAGCGGCCAACAAAAAGCCTCCCTCGAAGGACATACGGATGAAATTACGTCCGTAGCGTTTTCGCCTGATGGAACCACCATAGCTTCGGCAGGGGGGTTCTCTGATGAAACGATTCGGCTGTGGGATGTGGAAAGCGGCCAACAAAAAGCCTCCCTCGAAGGATATGCTACTTCCGTGGCATTTTCGTCCGATGGAGCCACCCTGGCGACGGGGGAATTTAGGACAATTCGGCTGTGGGATGTGGAAAGCGGCCAACAAAAAAACTCCCTCGAAGGACATACGGGTAGGGTCAATTCGGTGGCGTTTTCGCCTGATGGAACCACCATAGCTTCGGCAGGGGGGTTCTCTGATGAAACGATTCGGCTGTGGGATGTGGAAAGCGGCCAACAAAAAAACTCCCTCGAAGGACATCATACGGATGAAATTATTTCGGTGGCGTTTTCGCCTGACGGAACGTTGCTGGCTTCCGGGTCGTGGGATGATACGGTCAAGCTGTGGGATGTGGAAAGCGGCCAACAAAAAAACTCCCTCGAAGGACATACGGATAGGGTCAATTCGGTGGCGTTTTCGCCTGATGGAACCACCATAGCTTCGGCAGGGGGGTACTTTGATGAAACGATTCGGCTGTGGGACGTGGAAAGCGGCCAACAAAAAGCCTCCCTCGAAGGACATACGGATGCGGTCTGGTCGGTGGCGTTTTCGCCTGATGGAACGTTGCTGGCTTCCGGGTCGTGGGATAATACGGTCAAGCTATGGGACGTAGCAACGCACACCAATATCGCCACACTCAAAGGGCATACGGATGCGGTCAATTCGGTGGCGTTTTCGCCCGATGGAACCACCTTGGCTTCGGCGGGGTTTGACGATACGGTCAAGCTGTGGGATGTGGAAAGCGGCCAACAAAAAGCCTCCCTCGAAGGACATACGGATTGGGTTGCGTCCGTAGCATTTTCGCCTGATGGGACGTTGCTGGCTTCGGCGGGGGATGACGATACGGTCAAGCTGTGGGATGTAGCAACACACACCAATATCGCCACACTCGAAGGACATACGTCTGATGTTACTTCCTTGACGTTTTCGCCTGATGGAACGTTGCTGGCTTCCGGGTCGTGGGATAATACGGTCAAGCTATGGGACGTAGCAATGCACACCAATGTCGCCACACTTGAAGGGCATACTAGGAGAGTCAATTCGGTGGCGTTTGCGCCCGATGGCATCACGCTAGCTTCGGCGGGATCATATGACGGCACGATTCTGCTGTGGGACGTGTCCGAGTGGACGAACTCGGGAACGGCCGTCGCGGCGAATAAGTTGATCGGCCTGCCTGACGAACTCCAGTTGCAGCAGAACGCGCCTAACCCGTTCAACAGCCAGACGGTCATCTCCTACCTCTTGCCGAAATCGGGTCCGGTGCGCTTAGAACTGTTCTCGGTGATCGGACAACGGGTGGCGGTTCTCCACCAGGGGCTGCAGCCGGCGGGCTACCACCAACTCCACTGGGAAGCCCGCGACAGCCAAGGCCGTCCCCTAGCCAGCGGCATGTATCTGTACAGGCTGGTGACAGACGAGGGCATTCTGACGCGCAAACTCACCCTGCTGCGTTGAACAGTCTTCACCCCAAAGGAAAGCCCGAATGAAAAAGCCCCTATTGTTCAACCTCATCCTCTTGTTGGTCGCGGTCCTATTCGTGCAGGATAGTCGCGCGGAGACCACTCTTGAAGGGCATACGTGGGATGTCACTTCAGTAGCGTTTTCGCCTGATGGGACGATCCTTGCATCAGGGTCAGGGGATGGCACAGTCAGGCTATGGGATGTAGCGACGCGTACAAATACCGCCACTCTTGAAGACAATCTTTATGGTGTCGAATCGGTGGCGTTCTCTCCCGATGGGACAACCCTCGCTACCGCGTCTTTATATAGCATCAAGCTGTGGGATGTAGCAACGCGTACAAGTACGGACAGCCTTAAAGGGGAGTACTTCGAATCGGTAGCGTTTTCACCCGAGGGCACAACCCTCGCCACCGCATCGTTTGATGGGCTCAAACTGTGGGATGTGGCGACGCGTAAGAGTACCGCCATACTTGAAGATACGCCATATGGCGGTGTTGAATCGGTGGTGTTTTCATCCGATGGCACCCTCGCTACCGCGTCAGATGATAACATCAAGCTGTGGGACGTGGCGACGGGAAACGCCGCTATCCTTGGAGGGCATACGCGGGATGTCACGTCAGTAGCGTTTTCACGCGATGGGACGCTACTCGTCTCTGGATCGGACGATGACACAGTCAAGCTGTGGGATGTAGTGACGCGCACAAATACCGCTACTTTTGCAGGACATACAGACAACGTCACTTCGGTGGCACTATCACCTGATGGGGCAACCATCGTTTCCGGGTCAGAGGATGGCACGGTCAAGCTGTGGGACGTGGCGACGGGAACAGCTATCGCCACACTTGAAGGTCATACAAATGGGGTTCTTTCGGTGGCATATTCACCCGATGGGACGACGGTCGCTTCCGGGTCAGAGGATAAGACGATCAAGCTGTGGGATGTAGCTGAGGCGGTTCAGCCACAGCCTGCGGGGTTGGTGATAATATCCGGCAATGCCCAGCAAGGTACTCCCGGTGCCGCGTTGCCCTACCCCCTGATCGTCGAAGTGCAGGATCAGTATGGGAATCCCTTACCGGGTATCGAAGTCACCTTTGCGATCACCGCCGGTGAGGGAAAGCTCAGTGGTCAGTTCACAGTTGAGCACGTAACAACCGATGCTAATGGCCGCGCACAAGGGACGCTCACGCTTGGTCCTGGTCCGAGAACATACACTCTTGTCAGGGTATCTGCTGAACAGGGTTTTGTGATATTTGCTGTTGGAACGCCCGACACGCCGCGCAACAGAGATGGTGATTACTGGACATGGCATGTACCCGATGGCGTAACCGCACGTATGAGCAAAGGTTGGATATTGGATATCGCGTATTCGGACGATGGCGCGCGGCTGGCGGTGGGCAGTAGCATCGGTGTTTGGGTCTATGATGCACGCACTGGCATTGAAGTTGACTTCCTCACGAGACATGCGTCTGAAGTCCGCAACGTCGCGTTCAGTCTGGATGGCAGCACCCTCGCCAGTGGCGATGGGGATGGTATCATCCATCTGTGGGATGTGACTACAGGACAGCACCTGCACACGCTCACAGGACATACGTCTGCTATCAACAGTCTCGCGTTCAGCTTGAATGGCACGCTTGCCAGTGGCAGTTGGGGTATCATCCGTCTGTGGGATGCGACCACAGGACAACACCTGAGAGGGTTCACGCCAAAGGATATGTTTGGAAAAGAAGGAAGTGTCAATAGCGTCGCGTTCAGTCCGGATGGCAGCACCCTCGCCAGCGCTGGAGAATCTGGCCTGAAAGGTACCATTTATCTGTGGGATGTGACCACAGGACAGCACAAAAATACGCTCACGCGTACGGGTAATTTGTTTGAGCCTAACAATTCGCTTTTCCCTTTTGAGCCTAACAATTCGCTTTTCCCTTTTGAGCCTAACAATTCGCTTTTCCCTGAGGCTACCGATTATTATAGCGTCGCGTTCAGTCCGGATGGCAGCACCCTCGCCAGCGCTGGAAGATTGATCTCTAATGATATAATCGATCTATGGGATATGACCACAGGACAGTACAAAAACACGCTCACGCGTACGGGTAATTTGTTTGATTTTAATCCTGACAATAATACGCTTGGCTTTATCGATTACTATAGCATTGCGTTTAGTCGGGATGGCAGCACGCTTGCCAGTGGCGGCGCAAATTTTTTTGGAGACGGCATAATCGATCTATGGGATCCGACTATGGGACAGCTCCAGCAGAGTCTCCCTGAGCAGGCATGGCCTGTGCGGAAGGTCATGTTCAGCCGGGATGGAAGGTTCGCCAGTGGAGGGGGAGAAGATCTCTATCTGTGGGATGCCACGGGACTGCCCTTGAACACAATCACAGGACATTCGTGGTTGGGTCGAAATGTCGCGTTTAGCGCGGATGGCACTCTCGCAAGTGGCAATTGGAGCGGCACAATCGATCTGTGGAATAGAGACACATGGCAACACAAGAAGAGCCTTAAAGCGCATCCATGGGCAGTCCGCGGCGTCGCGTTCAGCCCGGATGGCAGCACGCTCGCCAGTGTGGCTGGAAAGTTAATTCATCTGTGGGATACAGTCACAGGACAGCACAAGATGAGCCTGCCCGGTGGATCCGATGGAGGTGGATCCGATGGAGGGCAAAGGCAAGGCTCTGGCCACGGCATTGGCATTGCTGGCCTCGGCCTCGGTGACACGAGCGGTGGTCTCACCGGTATTAGACTTGGTGGCATCACCTTCGGCCTTGGTGGTGGCGGTGGTGGCAGTAGTGACCCCCTCGCAGATGAACCTGTTATTTATTCGGTCGCGTTCTCAAGGGATAGCAGTATGCTTGTGGCTGGGTGTGGTGGATCAGAGTTTCATGGTTGTATTCATTTTCGAGACGCTACCACAGGAGAGTTACTGAACGAAATCACAGGACTTGAGGCGGATGTCTGGAGCGTCGCGTTCAGTCCAGATGGCACACTGGCCAGTGGGAGTACGGACGGTGTCATTCGTCTGTGGAATGTCTCCAGCGAACAGCCCTTGAACACGCTCGAAGGGCACACGTCTGAAGTATGGAGCGTTGCGTTCAGCTCAGATGGGAAGACACTCGCCAGTGGGAGTGCAGATGGCACCATTCGCCTGTGGGATGTCACCAGCGGCCAGCCCGAGCAGACGCTCCAAGGGCATACGAATGATGTTCGGAGCATTGCGTTCAGTCCGAATGACAGCATACTCGCCAGTGGGAGTTTGGACCGCACCATTCGCCTGTGGGATGTCGCCAGCGGCCAGCCCGAGCAGACGCTCCAAGGGCATCTATCGGAAGTGTGGAGCGTCGCGTTTAGTCGGGATGGTAGCATACTCGCCAGTGGGAGTTTAGACGGCACGATTCTGCTGTGGGACGTGTCCGAATGGACGAACTCGGGAACGGCCGTCGCGGCGAATAAGTTGATCGGCCTGCCGAATGAACTCCAGTTGCAGCAGAACGCGCCTAACCCGTTCAACAGCCAGACGGTCATCTCCTACTTCTTGCCGAAATCGGGTCCGGTGCGCTTAGAACTGTTCTCGGTGATCGGACAACGGGTGGCGGTTCTCCACCAGGGGCTGCAGCCGGCGGGCTACCACCAACTCCACTGGGAAGCCCGCGACAGCCAAGGCCGTCCCCTAGCCAGCGGCATGTATCTGTACAGGCTGGTGACAGACGAGGGCATTCTGACGCGCAAACTCACCCTGCTGCGTTGAGTGTACTGGGCGCAGCAGAGTCGAAAGAAGAAAATAGTTGATAACCCAAAGGAGATAACGTTATGAAAGCGGCAATCGGATGGCTCATCGGCTTAGTTTTTGGCATCTCTGCGTCTGCAGAACCGCTGCTTGAGGGGCGGGTGCGGCTGGATTCTGGCGAACCCGTCGCCGATGCGCAGGTGCAGCTATTCGATTTGAGCGACCTGCGGCAGGGGGCCATTGCCCGCGCGATGACCGATGGCACGGGGTATTTCGCGTTGCCGCTATCGGCTCTGACGGGGCGGGCACTGCCGGCGCGGTTCGCGTTGGGACCGAATTATCCCAATCCGTTCAATCCCTCGACGATCATTCCCTATCAACTGGCGGTTTCGGCTGCGGTGCGGCTGGAGGTGTTCAACCTGTTGGGGCAGCATATTGCGACGCTGGTGGATGGTGAGCGGCCAGCCGGTTTTCACACGGCGACGTGGCACGCGGTGGATGCGGCGGGCCGTGCGGTAGGGGCAGGGGTGTATATCTACCGGATGACGGTGGGGGTGGAGCGTCAGACGGGGCGGATGGTGCTGCTTGACGGGCAAGCGGGTCTTGCGGCTGGTGGGTCGGCTTCTGTTATGCCGGGTGCGTCTGGTGTTGGCGGGTCGGATGGGGAAGGTGGGCACGTGTATGGGTTGGTCGTTTCGGGTAGCGGGTTGGTTCCCTATGTGGATTCGTCCTTTGGGGTTGAAACGGGCATGGCTCCGGTGGAGTTGGTGGTGTCGGAGGGACCGCATTCGGCGGGCAAGGCTACAGATGACGCCTGTGCCTTTTGCGACTTTTTCGGCGGGTTCGGCGACGCAGAGGACGACGAAACGGAGGAAGAAGTGGCGGAAACGGATAGTACGTCCAGCGAGGGGGGACCCGACCTGATCGTCCAGTCTCCTTCGGCCAGCGCCGTCGTGCTGACGCCGGGGCAGGAGTTCACCTTGAATGTCACTGTGCATAACCAAGGCGATGAACAGGCTGCGGCGACGATGCTGCACTACTATCGCTCCAACAACACGACGATTACTGCCAGTGACAGGGAAGTGGGTACCGACGAAGTAGATGCTCTGGACGCCTCGGCCACGAGTGCGCAGTCGATTGAGTTGACGGCCAGTGTAGGGGTGGAGAAATACTACGGCGCGTGTGTGGCCAGCGTCGGTGACGAGAGCAATACGGATAACAACTGCTCCTCGGCTGTGAGGGTCACGGTGGGTGAGCAGGTGGCGACGGAAGACGAGGAGACGACGGAAGACGAGGTGGCGACGGAAGAGGAAGGATCCGATACGCCGGTGACCATCCCCGACGCCAACCTGCGGGCGGCGATTGAGGACGCGCTGGGCAAGACGAGAGGTGCGACGATCACCGATGCTGAAATGAAGACTTTGCGGGAACTTAAGGCCCCGAGGGCGGAGATTAGTGATCTGACCGGACTTGAGTCTGCCACCAACCTTGAAGTGCTATGGCTTTGGAACAACAAGGTCGCGGACATTTCGCCCCTACGGGGCTTGACCAACCTTGAAGATCTACAGCTTCAGATCAACCTCATTGAGGACATTTCGGCGCTATCGGGCTTGACCAACCTGAAAGTGCTGGTTATTCGAGTCAACCTCATTGAGGACATTTCGGCGCTATCGGGCTTGACCAGCCTAGAAAGGCTTTGGCTTGAAGGCAACCTCATTGAGGATATTTCGGCGCTATCGGGCTTGACCAGCCTGAAAGAGCTGGCACTTGTTAATAACAACATTGAGGACATCTCGGCACTTTCCGGCTTGACCAGCCTAGAATCGCTGGACCTTACAAACAACAACAACATTGAGGACATTTCGGCGCTATCGGGCTTGACCAGCCTGAAAGAGCTGGCGCTTAGTGCTACCAACATTGAGGACATCTCGGCCTTGGCAGGTTTAGCCAACCTAGAATGGCTGGCACTTACACACAACAACATTGAGGACATCTCGGCCTTGGCAGGTTTAGCCAACCTTGAAGAGCTATACCTTCAGATCAACCTCATTGAGGACATTTCGGCGCTATCGGGCTTGACCAACCTGGCAGAGCTAGAAATTAGTTGGAACCCCCTGAACGACTCCTCCCTCAACGATCATATTCCTGCCCTCGAGAGACGCGGGGTTGCGGTATTCTTTACTCGGTTACGCAACAGCGACTTCGACATCGAGCTCGTTTTTCTCGACTCCTTCACTGAAGATCAGAAGCATTTACTCCGGCTCGTGGCTCGGCGCTGGGCGTCGGTTATTACGGAGGATCTGCCGGACTATGAATTTGCTCAGGGCTGGTCGGGTCAGTGCGGCGATCATTCGTATACGATCCCCTCTGGGGAGCGGATAGACGACCTGCGGATCTATATGACCACCTTCGACGGGGGGGGTAGTCCACTTGGGTGGGGTGGTCCAAGAGTGTTTCGCGAGGAGACCCATCTGACTGTCATAGGATGCATGGGCTTCGATTTGGAACGGGCTAACTTGCTGATAACGGGACTCCACGAGGTAGGGCACGTTCTGGGAATCGGGACGGGCTGGAATAATTTCGGCTTCCTCAGGGATTTATCTGGGGACCCGCACTTCAACGGTCCGCTGGCGATTGCCGCATTTAACGACGCGGGAGGACGGAACTACACGGGCAAGAAGGTGCCGGTCGATATGGATAGGGTGCACTGGAGGGAAGACGTGTTTAAATCGGGCGAGCTCATGTTGCCGGGGGCCGGAGCGGCGTTGAGCGCGATTACGGTTCAGTCCCTGGCCGATCTCGGCTACGGCGTGGATGTCACCCAAGCTGACCCGTATACCCTGCCCGGTGCCGCTGGCAAGGCCAGTGCTAAAATCGCGGCGTCAATGCCTTCGATTCCTGGAATGGATGTTACTCTGGCCGATGCCTATACCCTGCCCGGTGCCGATCTGCACGGGCAAGGAAGAATCTCAGGGGGCCTGCCCTTACTTCCCGGGGACGACCGCTTCAATGGGCGTCTAGAAAGCGCCGAGTGGATTGAGGGCCGTGGCTTTGGTCTCAGAGATGACCGTCTGATAGGGCGTCTGGTACCGTCCCTGCGAGCGGTGCCGAAGCTGTCGTGCGGCGCAGATCTCAGGCGGGAGCCGATTTATGTGATTGACCCCCAGGGGCGCATCATCCGCACCCTAGGCGACTGAATAACCGCGAGTCCATACATACCGACCCACCGTTTTAAGACGAACAAACACTCATGCTTGGGTGCTAGCCCAAAGGAGTTGACGTTATGAAAGCGGCAATCGGATGTCTCATCGGATTAGTCTTCGTCGTCTCCGCGTCGGCGGAGCCGCTGCTTGAGGGGCGGGTGCGGCTGGATTCTGGCGAACCCGTCGCCGATGCGCAGGTGCAGCTATTCGATTTGAGCGACCTGCGGCAGGGGGCCATTGCCCGCGCGATGACCGATGGCACGGGGTATTTCGCGTTGCCGCTATCGGCTCTGACGGGGCGGGCACTGCCGGCGCGGTTCGCGTTGGGACCGAATTATCCCAATCCGTTCAATCCCTCGACGATCATTCCCTATCAACTGGCGGTTTCGGCTGCGGTGCGGCTGGAGGTGTTCAACCTGTTGGGGCAGCATATTGCGACGCTGGTGGATGGTGAGCGGCCAGCCGGTTTTCACACGGCGACATGGCACGCGGTGGATGGGGCAGGCCGTGCGGTAGGGGCAGGGGTGTATATCTACCGAATGACGGTGGGGGTGGAGCGTCAGACGGGGCGGATGGTGTTGGTTGACGGGCAAGCTGGACTGGCGTCTGGTGGAGTGGCTTCTGTTGTGCCGGGTGCGTCTGGTGTTGGCGGAGCGAATGGGGAAGGTGCGCAGGAGTATGGGTTGGTCGTTTCGGGCCGTGGGTTGGTTCCCTATGTGGATTCGTCCTTTGGGGTTGAAACGGGCATGGCTCCGGTGGAGTTGGTGGTGTCGGAGGGACCGTATTCGGCGGGCAAGGCTACAGATGACGCCTGTGCCTTTTGCGACTTTTTCGGCGGGTTCGGCGACGCAGAGGACGACGAAACGGAGGAAGAAGAGAGCAGCGAGACCGGAGAGGGCGATCTGATTGTTTCCGCTTCGGTCAACGATAACATCCTGACGACGGGGCAGGCGTTCATACTAAGAGCGAGGATGCAAAACCAAGGGGCCGATGAATCCCCAGAACTCGTCCTGTCGTACTACCGCTCTTCAGACGCGACGATTTCCACGCAGGATACGCAAGTGGGCACCGACGAGGTGAGCAGCTTTGCCGCTTCCATCATCAGGAACGAGTCGATCCGTCTAACGGCCCCCTCTACGCCCGGCACGTACTACTACGGGGCCTGTGTGGCCAGCGTCAGCGACGGGAGCGATACACTCAGTAGCTGCTCCACTGGCGTAAGCGTGATCGTCGAGGATGATGGAGCCGACGGACAGGATGAGGAGTTCGTCTTTACTAATCCACAAATATACAACGACAACGTGTTTGTCTTGCCCGTCGAAGGAAATCTCGCCGCTGGCAATTTGCCATATCGGGACTATACGGCGCGTTTCTATGAGTATTTCGAGGATGAATTCGATTTTCTGATTTTCATCTCCAACATTCAGGAACCGGATCAGGGATCCCTTTGGCCCTTTGCAGCCTACATTTCCGTCAAGAACGAAGTGGAAGGTATTGGTTTAGATAATTTCTTCGACGATGGCTGGGAATCCGCTGGCAAGCTCCAGGGTGTGATTTTCTTTCAATATTTTGGTGTATGGTTTGACCCACTGGATACGATTACATCCTTGGGTACGCTGATTCACGAATTAATGCATCGCTGGGCGAACTACATCGTGCCACCCTTCCCACCTGACCCACATTGGGGATTCAACAGCCAGCACGGTTGGCTCGGTGGGCCCATATCCGAACTAATCGATCTCGGCGATGGGAAGTTCTCAATTGGAAGATGGCCTATTCTCCACCCCGGATATAGCCCCATAGAGCTGTACTTGGCGGGCTTCATACCTCCAGAGAATGTCCCGGATCTCACAATAGCGGAGGATGGAAAACTTTTATTGGACGAAGAGGGGGAGTGGGTGATAGACGATAATGGGAAATTTATAATTACCGCGAGTGGGTTCAAGACGTATACGATCGAGGACATCATCGCCGAGCATGGACCACGCGTTCCCGACCATTCGCAAGCTCAGAAGGATTTTCGTGCGGCTGTTATTCTGTTGGTTAGTGAAGAATTTCCCGTCGATCCGGTGATACTGGATGTGGTGAGCGACGAGGTATCGCGGCTCGGGCAGCTCGTCAGTCTGAGTGAGGTCATCCATGATAGGTTGGAGATGAATTTCTTCGCATCAACCGGCGGCAGAGGTACGATCACCATGGACGATCTGTCTCATTTTCAACGCCGCGCGAGCGCAAAAAGGCTGGTGCCGAGTTCATTCGGAACGCCCCCACCGCCCATCGTGGACGTTGGGAATGATCGCGAGAATTTGGGCAAGACGTGGAGACCTGTTCCGGCAGAAGAGGAATAAGCGCGATGGGTGAGGTGATGCTGGGCAGGGCCACATCATCCGCACCCTAGGCGACTGAATGACCGCGAGTCCATACATACCGACCCACCGTTTTAAGGTGAACAAACACTCATGCTTGGGTGCTAGCCCAAAGGAGTTGACGTTATGAAAGCGGCAATAGGATGTCTCATCGGATTAGTTTTCGTCGTCTCCGTGTGGGCGGAACCGGTGCTTGAAGGCCGGGTGCGGCTGTCGTCTGGGCAGCCAGCGGTAGGGGTGCAGGTGCGGCTGTTTGATCTGACCGATCTGCGCCGGTTCGTCGGTACGACCACGGACGAGGCCGGACATTTTGCGCTGCCACTGCGGGCCTTCTCTATGACCAGGGGCACGGCTCTGCCGACCGACTTTGTGCTGGGGCCGAATTATCCCAATCCGTTCAATCCTTCCACGATTATCCCTTACCAGCTACCGACCGCTACCCATGTGCGCTTGGAGGTGTTTAACCTGCTGGGGCAGCGGATTGCAACGTTGGTGGATGGGGCACGAGCGGCGGGGGTGCATACGGCGCAATGGGATGCTACGGACGCGGCGGGTCGGGCGGTAGCAGCGGGGGTGTATATCTACCGGATGACGGTGGGTATGGAGCGTCAGACGGGGCGGATGGTGCTTATCGACGGGCAGGCGGGGGTTCCGGCGGCGGCAGCAGGGTCTATGCCGATGCAGGCGTCGGCGTTGGAGCGAGCGGAAGCGGTTGCAGGCGTCTATGGGTTGACTGTTTCGGGCGAGGGCTTGGTCGCGTATGTGGACCCGGCTTTTCGGGTGGGGGTTGACGAGGCGGATATTGTGGTTGAAGAGCACAGCGGCAGGGCGCGGATGAAGCTGGTGACAGGCGGGATTTTGGGGGATGTGAACAACGATGGGCAAGTGGATGCCTCTGACGCGCTGTATATATCGCTGTACAGCAGGAATCCGTCTGTTGTTCTCCCCAACAACGGTGACATTTCCCTCGGCGATGTCAACGGTGATGGCAAAGTCGATGGAACCGACGTCGTGTTGTTGATCCGCTATCTCGCTGATCCGTCTGATCCGGCGTTGCCGGCAGGCATCGGCGAGCCGGTGGTTGCGACCACCGGCTCGCAAGCGTGGAAGATGTACTGGACGGATGGGGGCACGCGCAAGATCCAGCGGTCCAACCTCGACGGCAGCGGCGTCGAAGACCTCGTCACCACCGGATTGTCGGGCCCAGAAGGCATCGCGTTGGATGTGTCCGGCGGCAAGATGTACTGGACGGATTGGCTCAGGGAGAAGATCCAGCGGTCCAACCTCGACGGCAGCGGCGTCGAAGACCTCGTCACCACCGGATTGAACTGGCCAAACGGCATTGCGTTGGATGTGTCCGGCGGCAAGATGTACTGGACGGATCGGGGCACGCGCAAGATCCAGCGTTCCAACCTCGACGGCAGCGGCGTCGAAGACCTCGTCACCACTAGATTGGACAAGCCATGGGGCATCGCGTTGGATGTGTCCGGCGGCAAGATGTACTGGACGGATCGGGGCACGAATAAGATCCAGCGTTCCAACCTCGACGGCAGCGGCGTCGAAACCCTCGTCACCACTGGATTGGATGGAGTGGATCAGCCATGGGGCATTGCGTTGGATGTGTCCGGCGGCAAGATGTACTGGACGATTGCGTTTCAGGCTGATATCCACCGTTCCAACCTCGACGGCAGCGGCGTCGAAGACTTCGTCAATACCGAATCCTCGATCATCTACGGCATTGCGTTGGATGTATCCGGCGGCAAGATGTACTGGACGGGTTGGCACGGGACGGGTCAAATCAATCGTTCCAACCTCGATGGCAGCGGCGTCGAAACCCTCGTCACCGGATTGGACGATCCAGCGGGCATCGCGTTGGGTCTTGTGCCCATCGAAATCGAGGCCGGGCCGGATTTGGAGGTGTTCGGCGTATCGGTTAGTCATAGCTACCGGAAGCCGGGGCAATCGTTCACGCTGTCGGTAAAGGTGCGAAACAATGGGACCGAGCAAGCCGCCGCCACGACGCTGCGCTACTACCGTTCGGACGACGTGACCATTGACTCTACCGATACACAACTCCGCACGGCTGCCGTCAACAGCCTTGCCTCCCTTGCTGACAGAGCCTACTCGATTGCCGTGAGAGCTCCGACGAGTGAGGGGTACTACTACTACGGCGCGTGTGTCGAAAGCGTCAGCGGCGAGAGCAACACCGACAACAACTGCACCGGTGGAGGACGCGTGTCGGTTGAAATACCCCCATGTCGTTTCGGCATGAGCCTCTCCTACAGAGAGAGCTGTAGAGCTTCTGACGGAGAAATATTGACCTGCTCTTTCACTGAGGGGTGCACAGTGCGATGAGAGAAACCCCGCAGAAACCCTGTCGGGAGCTCTGCCATGGGGCATACTTGTGGCTCATCCCGAATCATATGGGTATCCCCCAAAGGACCGTGAGCGACCGTTAAGCCCGGTACCGGGAGCCGCGGCGTCTCGTGTTGAGGCTTCTCCTTGGGTTACCGGTACGGATACTGCCGGAACTGGCCATCATGAGAGCCGCCATCATCAGCATCATCGGACAGGGTGATCATCAGCCTTCCGGGCGGCTAGGATAGCGGGGACGGGCGTGGTGGGTGATAGTGGCGGCGGTGATGGGGCAATGGTGGTGGGAATGCGATTACGGGAAGAATTACGAAATGTACCAGCGGTAGTGCCAAGTTGACTGCAGGAGCCGCGGAATCGTCGGAGCAGGTCCGGGGGCAAGGGAGTTTGTCCCCGGCATCCGCACTGATCAACCGAAAACGATCGCTCGAACAACCCTAAGCGGAGGTGGATATCTATGAAGTCCTGTAGCGGCATTTTCATCGGCCTGCTGCTGAGCGTTAGCGTCAGCGCAGAATCGCTCCTTGAAGGCCGGGTGCGGTTGGAATCTGGACAACCCGTCGCCGACGCGCAGGTGCAGCTATTCGATTTGACCAACCTACGGCAGGGGGCCATTGCCCACGCGATGACCGATGGCACGGGGTATTTCGCATTGCCGCTATCGGCTCTGACGGGGCAGGCACTGCCGGCGCGGTTCGCGTTGGGGCCGAACTATCCCAATCCGTTCAATCCTTCCACGATTATCCCTTACCAGCTACCGACCGCTACCCATGTGCGCTTGGAGGTGTTTAACCTGCTGGGGCAGCGGATTGCAACGTTGGTGGATGGGGCACGAGCGGCGGGGGGGCATACGGCGCAATGGGATGCTACGGACGCGGCGGGTCGGGAGGTAGCAGCCGGGTGTATATCTACCGGATGACGGTAGGCGAGGAGCGCCAGACGGGGCGGATGGTGCTCCTCGATGATCCGCCGCAAGCATCCGGTGAAGACGTATCGGGCGTCGAGGTGGCCGCGGCCGTCAGCACCCCTAGTATAGGCGCGGACGATGTGCAGTCCTTCCTTGTGAGCAACGCGGGTGCCGGGTATCAGCCGGGAGATTGGCTGGAGCCAAAGGATGGGAGCAACCAGAGGATGATGGTCGTTGGAACAGGCGCAGGCAAGCCCGTTGCTTCCTCCGACCCTGCTTCCTCCCGACTGCACCAACGAATCCTGAAAATGCAGTCCGCCATTTCCCCACATAGCTCGCCCACTTTCTCGTCCGCCTTGGTGCCTCGCGCGAAAAGAGTGAGCCAGTCGGCGTACTGGACCTCCAGTTCCACCTTCACCCAACTGTCCGTCGTCTGTATGCAGAAAGATCACGACATACCGACGCGAGGGGCGAGGTATTTTTCCCAGCCGAAGACCGCTCAAGGGGCGGTTCAATTGTGCCAGCAAGATTGTGTGTTGAATGAAACAGATAACATACAGGCATGTGTGTGGGAGTGTGAGGCGGATGCTCAATAAGAGGAAGAAGAAAGCCAAGAGACGGACGAATCGGCAGCCGAGGAGGCAGAGGACGAGACAGCAGTCGAGGCCGTCTCTTGGGGATTCCTCAAATCAAGAGCGACGCACTGACTTAGGCGACGCCTTCGAGCACACCGGCATTCTTGCCGGAAAGGGGCACGGCCTTTATGCACCCGGCACCCGTACCCCTTTCCCGCAAACAACGTACACAAAGGAAGAGTTGGAGCGATAGTCCAAATACTGCTTAGGAACGTTTAATACCCAATTTTCTCATTTTGTTGTACAGCGTAGAAGGCGGCACTCCCAGCAGAGCCGCCGCTCCTTTTTTTCCCTTGATCTGTCCGTTAGTCGCATGGAGTACTTCGAGGATATAGCTGCGTTCAAGTTCAAATAGAGGCATTATTTCGCGTTCTTGAGACTCTCCTTTAAGGCCGAGAACGGCGTTTACAATATTAAAACCGTGTTGCATCAGATCGGCCACTTCGATTTGCTCACCCTTGCAGGCTATGACGGCCTGTTGTATGAAATGCTCTAGTTCCCGCACATTCCCCGGCCAATCATAGGCTTGCAGCATCTCCACAACCTCGGAATTCAAGGAGGCGGGTTGCCGGCCTAGGTGTGCTGCCATGCGATTTTTGAAAAACTCGACGAGGGCCGGGATGTCCTCCTTGTGTTCGCGCAGGGGTGGGATGTACAGCGGAAACATCTGCAGGCGCAAATACAGATCCTCGCGAAAGTCACCGGCCTGCACCATCTTCTTCAGGTCGCGGCTGGTCGCGGCGACCATGCGCGTCTGTGCGGTCAGCGTCTGGTCGCCGCCAACCCGCTCAAACGTGCGCTCTGCCAATAAGCGCAGGACCTTGTTCTGCGTTTCCAAGGTCATCTCGCCGATTTCATCCAAAAACAGGGTGCCGTCTTTGGCTTGTTCTATCTTGCCTATTTCGCTGGTAGAAATCTCGTTTTCTCGACCAAAGAGTTCACTATGGGACAAGGCTCCGCAATTGACATGGATGAAAGGGCCGTTGCCATAGGCACTCAACGCGTGTAGGGCCCGCGCCGCTAACCCCTTGCCCACACCCGTTTCGCCTAGCAGTAGTACGGTCAGATCGGAGGGTGCCACCTCCATGAGTTTGGTTTGAAATTGGTGTACGGTCTCGCTCTGGCCGATCAGCACGGTCAGATCGGAGGGTGCCACCTCCATGAGTTTGGTTTGAAATTGGCGCAGGACCTCGCTCGGTCCGACAACTTCGTTGCCCTCACGGAGTGTGGCCGATAGGGTTTCGATATGCGCGTCGGGTTTGACCGCAAGCTGCGTCTGCGCTGTCTCCGAGTAATGGAGATCCCGATCTATCGCTCGGACTTGAAAGGTGTAGTCGCCCGGTGGCAGATTTTGATAACAGGCCCGCAACTCTGGGGTCGCGGGACACCAGTCGGCGTCGTATCCCTGCAAGCGGTACTCATAGAGCATGTCGCGGGGAGGGGTGGAAAAACTCAGGCCCTTGTACTCAAAAACCACCGACTGCCCCACTGTGGAGGAGCAGACGTCCTCTACGTTCTCATAGACCTGATCGGTGGTAACTTGGATGAGACGAATCAGGGGCGGCGTTTGCCGGGGCCGGTAGCGTATGATGGAACCCACGGTCGTGCCCAACCAGAAGGTGCCGTCGCGATCTTCGAGTATTCGACAAACGGGTCCTATATGGGGTGATTGGATGGTCTGGAAGAGCCGACCATCGTACTGCGTCACACCTCGGTCGGTGCCGATCCAGAGATGTCCTCGCGCATCCTCCAACAAACAGTGGATGCGGTTGCTCGGTAGCCCGTCTTCGGTGGTAAAGGTGCGGAAGGTGCTGCCATCAAAGCAACTGATACCGCCTAGGGTAGCGATCCATAGATTGCCCTGGCGGTCTAATAGGAGGTCGTTTACATGGTTGTCTATCAGTCCGTTCTCAACCCCATACCATGTAAGACCCTCTTCTGGATGCCAGCGGGCAAAGCCGGTGACACTAGCGGGGCCCTCTCTACTGATCAAATGGAAATAGATTGCGTCGTTGGGGGAGGCAACCACCGCGCCAATGCGGCTGTGAGGTGTTTTTTCGCCATCCTCCGCAAAAATGGGTTGGCACGACTCGCCCTGCTGGTACACGATCTGTAATGGGCTGGCCAAAAGCTTGTTTCTTTGGTGTATGGTGTAGTGTTCCCAATAGCCGAAGAGGAATCGTCCTTGCCGGTCTTGCGTGATGCGGCTAATGCCCCCTGCGTCTATATCGGCCGCTATGTTCTCTTTTTTGAGCGTCTGATCTTCGCGGCGGAACAGACCTTTTACGCCACCGAACCACAAGTGCCCTTCAAGGTCTTCGTAGATGGAGAAGCAGTTGTCAATATCACCTTGCTTGGATTCCACAAACGTAAAATGCTCGCCATCGAAGCGGGCGATGCTTTTGCGAGGGTGAGTGAGCTGGGGAGAAGTATACCCGATCCATATATCACCTTGCCGGTCTTGGGCGATCTGCGAGACTTCATGCACGTTTTTATGAATTATGTTTGCTCGCAGGTCGAAAACGGTGATACTATGCGCATCGTATAGCCCCACGCCGTTCCAGGTGGCAAACCAAAACTGATCCTCGCGGTCGTGGAACACGGCCGTGACGGCGGAATGAGGTAGCCCATCGGCCGCGGTGAATCGGCTGAACCCATCATCGTCTTGGTAGAATGCACCGTCCATCGTGCAAAACCACATCCGACCGTCCCGGTCGCACGTGATTCGGCGCAGCCAACAATTCAAACTCTCCTCAACAGACTGGAAGGTGTTGTTGTCATAAAAATAGAGGTGGCCTCTCCCCTTCCGACCGACCCACACCTTGCCAGTATGGTCCTGACCCACGGCATAACCAGCCCTGATTCGGGGAAAGCCCTCATCCTCTTCGTAGCGGTGGAAGGATTCGCCATCGAAGCGGATGAGGTCCTGAAAGCCAAACCACAGGTGGCCTTGCGGGTCTTGGGCGATGCCCGCACACCTATTAGGAGGAAAATCAGGAGGCAAAGGCTGCTGGTATTGCTCAAGATAGAGCGGGGTCAAGTCGTGGAAGACGGCACCGTCGTAATACCCCAAGGTCTCGGTGCCACCGAACCAGATACGATCCAGACTATCTTCGTAGATGAACGACACAGGACGGCCTGAAATGCCGTCGTCTTCCAAGTGGTGAAAGTCTGCGCCGTCGTACCAGCAGACTCCCTTTAGTGTCCCAAACCACAACCGCTTCTGACGATCCTTTTGAATGAAGAAAACCTGGTCGTGAGTAAGACCGTCCTGGGTCGTAAAATGTTGGAACGCATCCCCGTCAAAGCGGCAGGCACCGTTGTCCCAAGTAGCGAACCAGATATACCCCTCGCTATCCTCGGCGATGTGTTCAATGCGCAGTGATGGTAGGCCATTGTCTGTAGAATACGTCTCCCAAGTGCCCATGCGGCTAAGTGGCTCGATCATAGAAAATACCCTTGTCACGCCCTTCGGGCGCAGTGAATTCACTTCGACACTCGAAAAATACTCCTACCTACGCAGATATTCAACTACTTCCTCTAAGAAATCTTGAAATAGAGTGTGTACTCGAAAAAAACATGCGACATATTGAGTGAATTCAAAATACCGTCTGTTGTTCAAGTGAATCAAGCAGAGTAGCATATCTTAAAGATATAAGGACCGTATGCAGTCCCTATAATATAAGGACCGCATACGGTCCTTTATTTTGACTAAAAATGCCCTGATAAAGAAGGACATCGTATTGTAACATTTAAGTAATCTCTTTTCTTGACATCCTTATACCATTTTTGTATAGTTCTCGGCGCTCTCCTTGTGGGATTCGAGGCAACAATAGCCAATTGTCAGATGCAGCTAATTGCGATTAGATCGGCTGTAGTCTTGGGTGGCGGAGAGTTCCCTCTCTCTTAGAAGAAAGTACGAATGAAAAAGACACGGTTTTTCAACGTTGGCCTCATGTTGGTCGCTGTCCTGTTCGCGCAGACTATCCGTGCCCAAGACGACAATCCCTTGAGTTTGCCCGAAGGAGCCAAAGGGCGTCTCGGGCAAGGTTGGATATCGGGAGGAATGGCCTATTCGCCCGACGGCACTCGGCTGGCGGTGCCTAGCAGCATTGGAATCTGGCTCTATGATATGCAGACTGGAGCCAAAGTAGCTCTGCTCAGGGGGCATGAGGGTGTCGTCCATGCCGTGACGTTCTCCCCGGATGGCCAGACACTCACCAGTATGAGTGGGGGCGGGACGTTTCGGGTATGGGATGTGGCCAGCGGTCAACTCCAGGACACTTTGGAGGGCCTAGACTTTCCTGGTCTTCACGCCGCGTCGTTTTCGCCGGATGGTTCCAAATTGGCCAGTGGTGCGGATGAGGGATTCATCGGTTTGTGGGATGTGGCCAGCGGCGAACTCCAGAACGTCCTGCTAGGGCATGAGGGTGAGATCCGTTCCGTGGCGTTTTCGCCGGATGGTTCCAAATTGGCCAGTGCTGGGGATTTTCAAGATCCCACGGTTAAGGTGTGGGATCTGAGCACTGGCCAACCCACCACTTTAGAGGGACAGGTGGAGTATGTAGTTTCCTTGTCATTTTCTCCTAACAGTCAGACTTTGGCCGTTGGTAGTCCATTTGACGGAGTTCAATTGTGGGATGCGGATACCGGCAAACTCAAGACTACCTTAGAAGTTACTGTCAGTTTCGCATTATTTTCCCCCGATGGTCAGACCTTAGCTGGGGCAGGTCCGAACAAGATCGACTTGTGGGATGTAGAAACTGGCCAACTGAAATCAACTTTAGATTGGCACACACAGTGGATTGTAGCCCTGTCGTTTTCTCCTGACGGTCAAGCCTTGGCTGGTATGAATCGCGATGGCTCGGTTCGGTTGTGGGACTTGGGCAGTGGCCAATTCAAGGACATTTCCCAAGGCCCCACTATGGAAGTGCATAGGGGACCTGTCCGCTCCGTGGCGTTTTCGCCCCATGGCCAGACTCTGGCCAGTGCGAGTTGGCCGGTCTGGTTGTGGGATGTGGCCAAGAGTCAACTCCAGACCACCATGGATGAACGCCACAGGTATCCGGTCCTTGCCGTGTCGTTTTCCCCGGATGGCCAGACAGTGACTACCGGGAATCAGAAGGGCGTGATCCGCTTGTGGGATGCGGCCAGCGGTCAACTGAAGCTCGAGTGGACACTGGAGTCTACGCACTCGATTAGGGCACTGGCCTTTTCGCCGAATGGTTCCACCCTAGCCAGTGGCGGTGGGGTCGAGTTCGGGAGCCCAGGACTCCGCTTGTGGGATGTGGTCAGCGGCCAACTCAAGGCCACCCTCGAGCATACCGATCCTGTGACTGCTGTAGTGTTTTCCTCGGACGGCACGACTTTGGCCAGCGGCAGTGCATACGGAGCGGTCGGATTGTGGGAGGTGAGCAGTGGGAAACTCAAGGCCACTATGGACGAGCATTGGGATGCTGTCTATTCCCTCTCATTTTCTCCCGATGGCCAGACTCTGGCCAGTGGGAGTTGGAACAAGATTGGCCTGTGGACCGTGGGCAACGGCCAACTCAATCTGAAGTCCATCTTGGAGCATACGGGGCAGATCCATGCCGTGGCGTTTTCACGCGATGGTTCTACCGTCGTCAGTGGGGGTGGAGGCCAGTTTGGGTATATAGGAGACGTGGATACGGGACTCCGGTTATGGGATGTGGCCAGCGGCCAACTCAAGGTCGCTTTAGAGGGGCATCCCATGTGGGTCCATGCCGTGGCGTTTTCGCCCGACGGTCAGACCTTGGCTAGTGCGAGTGAAGACGGCACGATCCTGCTGTGGGATATGTCCCCCTATATCACACCCGCGACGGCGATTCACTCGTCTTCGCCGCCACTTCCGGCGCAGACAGCGCTGCTGGCCAATTACCCCAATCCGTTCAACCCGGAGACCTGGATTCCCTATCAACTGCACACACCAGCCTCGGTACGCCTGAGCATCTATGATGTCCGGGGAACCTTGGTCCGAGAAATTGATCTGGGCTACCGAGCGGCAGGTCAGTACCTGACAAGTGCCAGTGCCGCCCACTGGGATGGCCGCGATCATCATGGCCAGCGAGTTGCCAGCGGCGTGTACTTGTACCGGCTGCAGGTAGGGCCGGTTGCCCAAGCGCGCAAGATGCTTCTCGTCAAATAAAGCACGAAGCTCATTCATATTAGCCCAAGCCGAGGATTGCCTCGGTGGAAATCCACACTCATCTATATGATCGCTATGCCCTCCGAGGATATAGTGTTCCCGGGATTCCCCTACTTAGACTTTGTCTTCAACTTTGGCTATTAGCTTCAGTCAGGTTAAGAATGATATGATTTCAGTGTACCAAATAAAACCGAAGTTTCAGCAATTGCTGAAACCACTACTAGGCGTATTCCATAAAGTCGGTATCACGGCCAATGGCATTACATGGATGGCAATACTTTTGTCAACTGCGATTGGCGTACTGTCTTGGTTTTTCCCCAATGGTCACATGCTCTGGATCTTTGCGGTTGGTTTATTGGTAAGAATGACCTTGAATGCCCTCGATGGGATGATGGCCAAGACATATGGTATGACCAGTGTTTCGGGAGAAATGCTGAATGAGCTAGGCGACGTTTTTTCCGACGCAGTGCTGTTTTTCCCTTTGATCAAGCTGACCGGTGTGAATTTCTGGTGGGTGTTGTTGTTCATTTTTCTTTCCATGCTGAATGAATTTATCGGGGTGTTGACAAAAGCGGCAACGGGAACGAGAAGATACGACGGCCCAATGGGAAAGAGCGATAGGGCATTGATTTTAGGAGTGACTTGTTTGCTGTTTTTCTTTTGGCATGAGGTAATGGTAGCCTTCGATTACATTTTCGCAGGGATGAGTGTTTTACTGTTGTTGAGTTCAATGATTCGAATAAGAAATGGATTAGCTCAAGTACGGAATTGATTATGAATGTATTTATAAAACAATGGGAAATAGCCTTGGTTATTGGGCTAATTTTCGGCCTTCTGGTTTTTGCGACGGCCCTTTTTTGGATAATGGGAAAGGTAAGGCCACAAGGTGATTTTTCAGAATTAAAAATGAGGACCAGGTCTTGGTGGTTAATGGCGACGATTTTTGTCTTGGCCACCATTTTACATCCTGTTATCACCTTTATCTCGTTGGGGCTACTTTCCTTTTTTGCGTTGAGGGAATTATCATCGATTAGTAAGAATGTAAGAGAGGCCGATCGTAGAGTATTAATTTGGTGTTTTCTGAGCATTCCAATTCAGTATTATTTCGCTTACATAGGCCAATATAGTCTGTTTCTTACATTCATTCCTGTGTTTATGTATTTATGGATTCCTTTTATGCTGGCAATCATTGGTGAAACAGAAGATATCAGTCGCTCCATGAGCGTCCTGCCGACCCAATTGATGTTTACCGTGTTTGGCGTTAGTCATTTGGCTTTTTTGGTTTCACTACCGGATATTGAGGGATTTGATATAGGGGGAAGAGCGCTCTTGTTATTCATCGTATTTATTACAGAGATGAACGATAATTTCCAGTTTACTTGGGGCAAGTTGTTGGGAAGATATAAGATTATTCCTAAGGTGAGTCCAAATAAGACTTGGGAAGGGCTGATCGGTGGAGTAATTACTACTGTGGTTGTTGGATATTTTTTACGCTTTTTGACCCCTTTTTCTGAAATAGAGATTCTAATTGTTTGCGGCGTTGTTGCTATTACCGGTTTCATTGGCGATGTGGTTGTATCCGCTATTAAGAGAGATATCGGCCTTAAGGATACGGGAAGTACGATTCCTGGACATGGAGGGATTTTGGACAGAATAGATTCACTGGCGCTTACCGGACCCGTTTTTTTTCACATTGTATATAACTTGTATTACGTGTGAGGACTAGCGAGCAGTGGACGATCTCACAAATTTGAAACGTACCGGAGTTTTCTGATGATATTTTTTAACCGAAACGCTATTTTACTTTCGTTGGTGCTCGCTCTTGCTGTCTCGACAGAATCGACCCCTCAAGAAGATCCACCTGCTCCAGGGTACAGGATTCATCGATCTATTCCTCCGCAGGGTGCCAAAACCCACGTAGTGGTTCCAGGGGAAAGGTTCCGCGCTGGCGGGTTCAAACGCTGGTTCTATGGCCGCGATTACCGAAATCTCTGGACCACTCCTATCGAGGTCGCGGTACTCGACCTCGACCGTGTAGGAGACGGCTTAACGCCGCTGCGCACCGGCGGATTTGGACAGTCCATCTCGCTGCACTTTACGGGGCAAGATGGCCGCCGCTATACAGTTCGCTCTCTGGATAAAGATCCTACCAAAAGGATCTGGGACGAACTCAAGAATACGGTCGTGGACGATGTCCTGCAGGACATGATCAGTGCGCTTCTGCCCACAGCGGGGCTCGTCGTTGATCCGCTGATGGAAGCCACGGGTATTCTCCATTCCAAGCATACGCTCGTAGTCATCCCGGATGACTCCAAGCTGGGGGAGTACCGCGAAGAATTTGCCGGCCTTGTAGGCATGTTGCAGGAACACCCTTCTGAAGGGCCGGACGCTACGCCTGGTTTTGCCGGTTCCCGCAAGATCAGTGGCACGGAGAAACTGTGGGAGCACTTGGAAAAAACTCCCTGCAACCGCGTTGATGACCGTGCCTATCTGAAGGCGAAGTTGATGGACTTCCTCATCGGGGACAAGGACCGCCATTATGGCCAATGGCGATGGGCGCGGTTGCCGGACGGGGATTGTTTTACCTGGATTCCGATACCCGAGGATCGCGACCAGGCTTTTATCGACTTCGACGGGTTTGCCATGGCCGTGGCGCGCAGGGGACTTCCCAGGCAAATCGAGTTCAGCGATGCGTATCCGAGTCTGGTGGGCCTATCGACTACTGGGTGGGAAATGGATCGCGAGTTCCTAGTCGAGCTCGACAAGGCCGCATGGGACTCGGTGGTGACAGAGTTCCGCAGGGATCTACCGGACCCAGTCATCGAGGATGCGGCTCGCAGGCTCCCACCACCGTATTACAAAATCGTTGGGGAAAAACTTGCCAAGGCGCTCAAAGCGAGGCGAGACGCATTGCCTGAGTTTGCTAGCCGATACTATGCGTTAATCACCCGCGAGGCCGAAATCCAAGCGACTGATCAGGACGAGTACGCCCAGTGTGAACACCTGCCGAGCGGCGATCTCTCAGTCCGCATCGGTCTGATGGAAGGCCCTGATGGAGCAAAGCAGACGCCCTATTTCCAACGGACGTTTCGCCCTCAAGAAACCCGGGAGGTCCGCATCTACCTCAGAGGGGGAGCCGACCGCGCAGAGGTAGAGGGGACCAAGGGACGGATTGTCGTCCGCATTGACGGCGGCGGTGGGGACGACGCGTTCACCAACGCATCCCAAGCGGGTGCTGCAAAGACCCGGTTTTACGACTTTCGTGGGGAAAATCGGTTCGCCAAAGGCACGGGAGCAAAAATCGACGAGCGCCCCTACAAGCGTCCCCCCGCACCGATTCTCCGCGCACGATATGCACTGGACTGGGGCCTGCAGACGATGACCTTCCCGATTCTTATAGCCAATCCAGATCTGAGTGTGTTCGTAGGCGGTCTCGGCCGTCGGCAGTATTTCGGCTATCGAAAAAATCCTTTCTCTTCGAGTCATGCTTTCAACGCCGGGCTGGCGATCAACCGTCTCAAGCCCTTTGTGTCTTACACCGGAACCTTCCGCCAACGGCTGCTCGATCTCGACGTGAGCGTCCACCTCAAGTACTCTGGCATCCAAGTGATCCGGTTCAACGGATTCGGCAACGCAACGGAGATTCCTCGTCCGTCTTCTTTCTATGAGGTGGAACAAAATTACTTCGCTTTCGCCCCATCCTTTGAATTTCGAGCGGGAGAAAATGAAGGACATACGGAAGGTATGGAATCACTGCGTTCGAAATTAACCATTGGCTTGGGGCCGATTATCAAGTATTCAGACACGCCGCTGAGTGCCAATAAGGACAAATTTATCGGCCAGCACCCGGAGTACGACTACGGTACGGGTTCCTTCGGCCAGGCAGGAGCACAGGGTGAAATCGCGTACGACACGCGCAACAATCTAGCGTATGCCACTCGGGGATTTTTAGTCAGAGTTGCCGGAGCGGTCTATCCGGGAGTCTGGGATGTGACGTCGGCCTTTGGCAGCCTAGCTGGGGAGACGCGCGCATACCTGACCGCTCCTGTTCCAGCCAGCCCGACCCTTGCCTTGCGAGCGGGCGGCAAGAAAGTGTGGGGTACCTTTCCCTTCCACGAGAGTGCCTTTCTGGGGGGGCCTGGCTTAACCGGCAGCGATGTATCCAACGGCAGTTTACGTGGTTTTCGGAAGAACCGGTTTGCGGGAGATACCGCTCTGTATGGCAATTCTGAACTGCGGCTGGTGCTGACGAAAATCAAGCTTTTGGTGCCGGGTGAACTGGGCTTGTTCGGTGCGGCGGATGCTGGCCGGGTGATTTATGCCGAAGATCTGGACGATGCCGATACATGGCACACCGGGGTTGGAGGTGGATTGTGGCTGTCTTTTCTCCAGCGCCGACAGACCTTGAGCGTGGCAGCCATAAACGGCGATGACTTGATGGGAGTGTATCTGCGCGCTGGTCTCACGTTCTAGCCAATAAAGGAGGATCCCCATGCTCAAAAACATCATCATCCGTCTCCTCATTTACTATGCTGCATGGCTTTTAGCCCTCAGCGGGACTTTTCATCTCTTCCCCCAGATCCTCCAGTACGTCGCCCAAGAGCGCGAACGCATCTTCGTAGCAAAATCCGTGACAACCGGGGCCGACGCCGTTCCATTTCCACTTGGGAAGATCGAAGAAGGAGTTGGCCGACTCGCCGATCCGGCACACACCATTCCGGTCATGGTCGCCCTAGTGCTGGCCTTTGGGGTTACGCTTCCCATTACTTGGGTATATCGCTGGACGCGACCGCGCAAGAAATACAGTCAATCCTTCGCACAAACGCTGCTCGTCGTGCCTATCTCCATTGCGCTGGTTGTTTTTCTTGTCAAGGGCAGTCTGGCCCTTGCGTTCAGCTTGGCGGGCATCGTAGGTGCCGTCCGTTTTCGCACCTCACTCGATGAGCCGATAGATGCTGTGTACATGTTTATGGCCATCGGCATAGGGCTGGCGTCTGGTACCCAACTTACTACGGTGGCCTATCTCGCATCGTTGACTTTCGTCATCATAGCACTAGGCGTGTGGAAAAGCAATTTTGGCGCGCAGCCGGCCGTGCTATCTGGATGGAGCATTGTTGATCCTGAATCGGATCAAGCCTCTGGAAAAAAGGCCATTGCCACTAAAAAACCCTATAATGCCCAGATCGAAGTGCACACGACGAAAGTCGAGGAGGTTCAAAAAGCAACGGCTCCGATCCTGAAATCCAGTACCAAGCGCTGGCAGGTGGCCAATGTGATCAAGAATGCGGATGGAACGGCCGTCGTGGTGTTTGATGTCTGGTTGAAAAAATCGGTCGATTCGCCCTCCTTAGTACGGGATATTGAAGCAAGCGGAAAAGGCCATATCAGTAGCGTAATAGTGAAAAAGCAAGACCTCGTAACGGCATAATTGCACATGCAGAATCGTGGAAATAAAGTCCTGCTGGGGTTCCTTGGTTTTGGCCTGTTTGTCTATCTGTTGTCGATGGGTTCCGGAGAGAACTTATCGGCGGATTTAGGGGAAGATTCGTCAAGCATAGCCCCAGATACGTCGAGGGTCCGCCCTTTGCCGGATACGATGGTGGTATCACAGGGAGATCCCGATACGTCAATCGTTCGCCCTTTGCCAGATACGGTGGCGGTAGTACAAAGGAACATATCGCTCGCAAGCTATAGCCTAGCAGCAGAGACGGCGACGCACTGGAAGTTGCCTGGACGTCTTGCAGAGATTTCTGGTTTGGCCATGACCATGGACAATCGACTCTTGGCGCACAACGATGAAAAAGGAGTCATTTACGAGATCGATTATCGGAGTGGGTCCATCGTAAAAGCATTCCAACTAGCGGATATGGCAGCTCCGGTGGCCGATGATTTCGAGGGCATTGCGACCGTTGACGATCAGGTCTATCTGGTCACCAGTGCGGGGAGACTGTACGAGTGCGGTGAAGGTGCTGATGGCGAGGCCGTTCTTTTCAACACCTATGCTACCGGCGTCGGCAGAGAGTGCGAAATAGAGGGTCTAGCGTATGACGAGAGCCAGCGGGCACTCGTACTGATGTGCAAGGGATCTCGTCGAGCAGACCTAGCGGGACAGTTGGGAATATATCATTGGTCGATTGACGAGAAGCAGCTAATCGAAGATGCACATACTGTAATTCCTGTCATTGAATTCTCTCGGCACATCGGGGGAAAGAAATTCCAGCCTTCTGGCATCGAGCGACATCCGGTGTCGGGAAATTACTTTGTCGTAGCGGCTCGTCAGGGGGCTATCGCGGAGATTACACCGAGTGGTAAGGTCGTTGCCGCCAAGCAGTTTTCTGCTCAGTGGCATCGTCAAGCTGAAGGGATTACCTTTGCTGCGGACGGCGCGCTAATCGTTGCCGATGAAGGAGCAGGAAGGAAAGCAAGACTAACCCTTTACCCGGTCTCGAGCAGTCGGCGATAGCAGCAACCCTACCTTTGCCGCCAGCACCCTTGCGGTGAGTACCGCCTAATCCTACCATAGTCTCTAGCTAATTTTAACAGCATTCCCAGACTAGCGACTATGCCCCCAGGTGAAGCTAATTACGACGAAACTAAAGTCCCTCCGTACTCATTGCCCGACCCGCTGACGCTGGCCAACAGCGAACCCGTGGCCGACGCGGCTACTTGGACCGAGGTGCGCCGCCCGGAGATTCTTCAGCTTTTCAAGACGCATGTCTTCGGCGAGATGCCCGGTCCTTTATCTGCTACTCGTTTTCTTATTACCGAAGAGGGCGAGGCTCTTTGCGGCCGGGCTCTGAGACGCCAAGTCCGCGCGTGTTTCACCGAGGACAATAACGGCCCGAGCATGGATATCCTGCTCTATCGCCCCGCCGACGCTGCTGGCCCGGTGCCGGTCTTCTTGGGTCTCAATTTCTTCGGCAATCACTCCATCCAACGCGACCCCGCGATCCACCTCAACACCCGCTGGATGCGCGCCGAGGCGCGAAACGGCATCGTCAATCACCGCGCCACCTTCAACTCGCGCGGTTGCGCAGCCAGCCGCTGGCCCGTCGCCAAGATCATCGCGCGCGGCTACGGCTTGGCTACCATGTACTGCGGCGACCTCGACCCCGACTACGACGACGGCTATCAAAACGGCGTCCATCCGCTGTTCTATAAAGAGGGGCAAAACCAGCCCGCCCCCGACGAATGGGGTGCCATTGGCGCTTGGGCGTGGGGTTTGAGCCGGGCTGTGGATTATCTGCAAACCGATTCGGACTGCGACCACGAGCGGGTCGCCGTGCTCGGCCACTCGCGGCTGGGCAAGACCGCGCTGTGGGCCGGTGCCTACGACCTGCGTTTTGCCTTGGTCATTTCCAACGATTCCGGCTGCGGTGGGGCGGCCCTCTCGCGGCGGCGCTACGGCGAGACTGTCGCGCATATCAACCATGCGTTCCCACACTGGTTCTGCGACAATTTCAGACGCTATAACGATGCCGAAGACGAGCTGCCCGTAGATCAGCATCAGCTCTTGGCACTTTGTGCGCCGCGTCCGCTCTACGTAGCCAGTGCCGTCGAGGACCGCTGGGCCGATCCGCGCGGTGAATTCCTCGCGGCCCTCGCCGCCGATCCGGTCTATCGCCTGCTCGGGACCGACGGCCTGCCGGCCACGCAGATGCCCGCCGTCGATCAGCCGGTCATGGGCCAGATCGGCTACCACATCCGCAGCGGCGGTCACGACCTCGCCGAGTACGATTGGGAGCAATACTTGGACTTTGCCGATCGCCACTTGGGGAGGTAGAAATGCAAATACAATCCATTCGCGTAGTTGATCTCCAGATTCCGCATAACCTGCCCAAAACCGCGCCCCGTCGCCCCTCTTGGAACCAGAGCTCGCCGCGTTCGTTGCCGTAGATAGGACAGTATCTACTACATTTACTATATTCAATATTCACCATATTTATCGTCCTCTGTGAGGAGATTCGATTATGGAATCTAAGGAAATTGGAAGGCCGGATTCGCGTGACCAGCGGCCGCGAGAAATGCGGCGGATTCAGATATGGGTCCCCGAAACCCGGACCGAGCGGTTCCAGGCCGAGGCTCATTGCCAGTCGCTCGCAGTGGCGCAAAGCAAGGGCGAACGCGAGGATCAGACCTTTATCGAAGCGATCTCAGACCGCGACTCAACATGAGGCGCGGCGAAATTTGGACGGTTTCAGCTACCGGTTACGCTGGTAATAAACCGCGCCCTGCTGTCGTCGTCCAAAGCGATCATTTCGACGCCACCGCGTCGGTGACGATCTGCGTTTTCACTACCAACGAAACAGAAGCTCCTCTATTCCGCCTACTGATCGACCCAAGTGAGCGCAACGGCCTGCGCTCGGTCTCGCGGCTGATGGTAGATAAGATGACCACGGTGTCTAGAGAACGGTTGGGGAGGCGGATCGGCTATCTCGAAGACGCCGATATCGTCCGCTTAAATCGGGCACTCTTGGTATTTCTCGGCTTAATCGCCGATGACGCGGAGGAAGATGGCACCGACAATAGTTAGGCACCGATGGCTTGCCACCGCGCAAATGCCCGCGGTTGATCAGCCGGTCATGGGCCAGAGATGCGGCCACGACTTGACCGAACGCGATTTGGAGCGTTAACCGTGCAAATACAATCTATCCGCGTAGTTGACCTCAAAATTCCACACAACCCGCCCAAAACCGCGCCCCGTCGCCCCTCTTGGAACCAGAGCGCGCCGCGCTCGTTGCCGATCAACAAGTATCCAGAATTCTCGCGCCTACCGGGCCAGATGCCGGGCATGGGTGGCGGTCCCGTGTGGGTGCAGATCACGGCTGAAGACGGTACTTGGGGTTTGGGCAACTGCTCTTTTGGCGCGCCGGTCGCCGCTATCGTCGAGCAGGTCTTCGCGCCCTTGCTGACGGGCCGCGATTGTCTGGCTACGGAATTCCTCAACGACCTGATGTGGCGCGCCGCTCAGCGCCTCGGTCATGCTGGGACCGCCGCCGTTGCCCAAAGCGGGATCGATTTGGCGCTCTGGGACCTCAAGGGCAAGCTGCTGGGCCTACCCGTGTACCGCTTGCTCGGTGGCCCCTGCCGCGACCATCTCGAACTCTACGCCACGGGCGACGATCTCGACTGGGGTCTCGAACTGGGGTTTAGCGCCTTCAAGGTTACCAATCCGGTTCACTACCGCGAGGGTCAGGAAGGGCTCAACCGCCTCGAAGACAAGATCGCCCAAGCGCGCGAAACCATCGGCCCAGACTGCGAGCTGATGCTCAACGCGGTCATGTCCTACAACGTCGAATACGCCGTCCAAGTCGCCGAGCGGCTCAGGCCCTACCAGATGCGCTGGATTGAGGAACCGCTGATTCCCACGGATCTCGAAGGCCACATCGCGCTCAAGCGGGCCGCTCCGTACGTGCCCATTGCCACCGGTGAGGACCACCACGGTCGTCAGGCCTTCCGCCAGCTAGTGGAGCACCGCTGCGTCGATGTGCTGCAACCGGACCTCAAGTGGTGCGGCGGACTCTCCGAGGCGGTCAAGATCTACTACATTGCCGAAGCCGCCGGTCTTGTCACCATCCCCCACGGCGGTGCCAACAGTGTTTTCGGACAGCACTTTGCCTTTGCCTTCCCCGAGTCGCCGATGGCCGAGTTCTGGCTAGGCTCGCCTCCGGGCATTCCCCTAGAGGAAGTTCCCACCATACCGGGCATGGCCGTGCCTCAAGATGGGCGCTTGGTTCCTTCGGACGCGCCGGGTTTTGGCATGGAAATAGCAGACGAGTGGATCGTACCGCGCTGAGGCATGGCTGAACAGTTCGACCTATCCACCAGTCCCGGCACCAATCAGCGCCTAATTTTTGCCCTGTTGGGCATTAGCCAGTTGATATTGGGCACCATCGCCTTCCAGCGCGGCGGCTTCGCGTATGGACTCGCCGTCCTCGGCGGCGGGATCGCGGCGTTCTGCGCGGCGGCTTTCTTCGTCCACCGCCTCCATCGGCGCTTGGTCTGGCTAGGACCGGAGGGCGTGACCGTCGAAGAGGGCTTGTTTGGTCGGCAGACGCTGGCGTGGGCCGAGGTTAAAAAGGTGAGCCTGTCGCCGGCTGCGACCGTGTTCCACGCGGAGACGGGTGAAGATATAGTTCTTCACAACGCGGACAGTCAACCGCAGGACATTGCCCCGTTTTTAGCGCGGGTGCGCGCCTTGGTGGCCGAGTACGAGCTGAACGGTTAGCCTACTCGGCAGCCTCTTCCTGTTTGGCTTGGGCGGCGAGGTGGGTTCCGATTTTGCCGACGATCTCAGCGGCGGAGTTTTGCTTGGTCACCGTTTCCAGCAGGGTGTGGTCTTGGGCGTTGATGAGCAGGACGAGCCCGGTTTGGTTGTTGGCCTTGAAGTGGTCTTCTACGTCGAGGGCCGCGGCAAGCAGGCGGGCTTGGGAGGTCAGCGTTGAGTCGGTGACGTCCAATTGGACGAAGAGGACGGGCTGATCGGCCACTCCGGCTTGGACTTCTTCGAGGATGGGCACGAGGGCTGTGCAGGAGCCGCACCAATCGGCGTGGACTTTGACCACGTATAAGGCTGGGTCGCCTTCGCCTTCTACTGGGACGGTGCCGGCGAGGGTGGGGGCCGGGGCGAGTAAAAGGGCTAGAGCGGTGAGGGTGAGGACGTATTTCAGCATGATTTGCTCCCTATGCGGAAAAGTTGTGATGTGGTCGGGTTGAGATCAGTCCGTCGAAAGACGTCCTGACTCGTCGAGGGGTTCCTCGATCTTAGGGTAATTCTCGATTGCGTTCAACTGTGGCTAGGCAACGAGCGTGCGCAAATAGTCGCGGAATTCGACGGTGTCGGTGAGGTTGTTGCCGCCGAATTCCAATTCGAGCCAGCCGTTGTACCCCGTTTGATCCATGATGTTTAAAATGTGCGGCCAGTCGAGCTCGTTGTCTGCCAAGGAGGTCCCACCGCTCTGGCTGTTGACGCCGCGCACGTGGAAGTGCGTGGCGTGCTGGAGCAGTGGATCGACCTCGGCGGCCGCGAAGCCGCGCGGGACGAAGTGGCCATAGTCGAGCGTCAGGGTCAGCCCTGGGACGGCCTGTACTAGCGCGGCGGCGCGTTCGGGGGTGTTGGCGAGTGAGCCGATGTGCGGCTCGATGGCGAAGACGACGTCGCACGTCTGCGCCTGCTCCACTCTCCACGCCAGTTCCTCGGCGGCGCGGGCCGTGGAGTCGGGCTTTGGCTCGTGATCGAAGAAGGCTCCGGGCAGGCCGGTGACGTGTTTGCCGTTGCACTCGGCCGCGTAGTCGAGGACTTTGAGGAAAGCGTCGCGCGCATGGTCGCGGATTTCGGGCTGTGGGTTGTTGACGGCGCGGGATTCGTAGTCGAGGGCTAGTTGTAGGAATAGGTCGGCGGCAACTAAGCCGTTGTCCGCTAGCTTCTGCCCGAGGGCGCGTCCGGAGCGCTGGACGTTTTCGAACTCAGTGGAAGGCTGCAAGTGCGAGCGATCCTCGAAAAGCCCAATGTCCACGCCCTTCAGCCCCAGCATGGAGATGAGCGCCAATACTTGCTCGTGGGGCAGGATGGGAAAGGTAAAGTCAGCGCACGCTAGTTTGAGTTGCATGAATCCTCCGTTATTTGTCAAGGCGCGTACAGATTGTGCGATCGGTACTGAAAAAAGATCATTCGCCGATTCTGTTCACCCGTCCACGGATACGCCCCGTGCGTCTGCGCCGACGCGAGGAACAGCAGCACGTCGCCCGCCTTCATGGCTACGTGTTTGACCAGCCCCATTTCATTTTCACAGGTGCGGATGCCGTCGGGCATGGGGTAGGCGGTTTTGTGCGAGCCGGGCACGCAGACAAAACCCCCGTCGGCCGGCGTTACATCGCGCAATTGCCAAGCCACGTTGAGGTATTCGGCGTACACGCGGCCATTCTGCTGGCGGTAGTGGTTGCCCACCTTGGCCGGCGCGCCAGCCGCGTGCAGAAAGTGCCCAGACGACCCTTTCCCGGACAGAAAGCCGCTGCACATCATGCACTCAAAGCCGCTGCCCATGATCCAGTTCAGGCGCTGGACGAGCGCTGGATTGGCGATCATGCGCTGGAATGGCTCGCCGTATGGCGCGGGCAACGCCCACGGATTGCCCATGGACGAGCGGCCGACCCCGGTGCCGGCCAGCGGCGTTGAATCGCCGGCAGCCGATCCGCCGTGGCTGATCCGGTCGGGATTGTTGTCGATGGCTTCGTTGGCCGCGGCCAGCCATTCCTCGTCCATCACGCCCCGCAAAATGAGGTGGCCGCACAGATCCCAGTGGAAAAACTCCTTCTCGTCAATCGCGGAATCGGGGTCGCGGATGTAGATCGAGGGATGGAAAGTCCTTGGTTCCTCAGCCAGCCAAACCTTTTCGCCGTCCGAATGCACGACCGGCGGTGGGTACGGGCGGTTGGGATTGTGCAAGACGGCGCGCTCGATATCGGTCAGATCGTCGGCCCACTCGGGCAGCGCACTGTCCTCGCCGTGGATTTCGGACGCTACTCCCGGCCGCACGCCCGTGCTGATGTACCCGCATTCGAGCAGGCGTTGCGGCCCTGCGCCCTGCCAAGGCCGCACGCCGCGCATCAGCGAGTCGGTGCAGAGCAGGAGGTCGCCCGCCTGCAAGACCGGCTGCTCGACGAGTTCCATCGGGTCGGTTCCGTCCACTAGGTCTTGCGGGGCTGGCACGGTGCTGTTGTGGCTGGCCGGTACTACGACCAAACCGCCGTCCTCTGCGCCCACGTCCGCCAGCGCCCAGAAGGCCCGCACTCCTTGGCAGAAGCGATGCCCGTTGTACTGGCGATACGCCCGCGACCAATCCACCCACTCGTCACCTCCCGACAGATCCGTCGCCTCTGTGCATGACTCGACGAGTCGCGGCGATTCGTCGAGGCGGACCCCTTCGCCGCAGATTTGCTCCAGATACTGCATTAGCACTGGATGCTCGCGCAGGGCGCGCAGGGGATTGCAAACGGGCGACGTCCAGCGCAGCGGCCCGTTGTTAGACGCTAGCTGGTCCAGTGCCTGATTGCAGGCTCTTAGCTCGGCTGCCGTCAGGACGCCGGGGACGATCATATATCCCGCCACGTCGAAGCGGTAGTTTTCTTCGTTGGTCATGGTCTTGTCGTCCATGAGGTCCTCCTCGCGGTTTTCGGTGGAATCGCCCGATCCCTTTGTGATCCCCCGCCAATTTGGTATCATTGTAGCCCTTGGACAAACGACGCGCAACGGAAACCTTATGGCAGAGGAGGCCCACTGTGAAAATCACCCAAGTAGAGCTGTACGAAGTCGAAATCCCGCCGATCCCGGTGATCGCCCGCTACCTTCCCAAGATCTATGACATCACCCTCTGCCGCGTACAGACGGACGAGGGCCTAGAGGGCTGGGGCGAGTTCCTCAGCAAAAAGTCTGCTGGTCAGGAGCAAGCCGACGCGCTCTTGGGGCAGGACCCGCTGGCTTTGGATCCGTACAACCGTCCTGATGCTTTCACCTGCGCACTGCTCGATATTGCGGGTCAAGCCTACGGCATCCCACTGCACCGCTTCTTTGGGGCGCAGGTGCGCGACAAGGTGCCGGTGTCGTACTGGTCGTGCCCTATGACGCCAGAAGAGACCGCGGCCGAGGCGGAAATAGGGGCCGGGCTGGGCTTTAGCAACCACAAGCTCAAGGCGCGTTCGTGGAATATCGTCGAGACGGTGCGGCTGATGAAAGAAGCGGCGGGTGCCGATTACACGGTCGGCGTTGATCCGAATACGGAATTCGGCCTGTTGCCCAAGGCCGCGCGCTTGGCGAGCGAATTGGAGCCTTTTGGCACGGTGTCGGTCTTTGAAGATCCGCTCCTCAAAAACAATCTCGAATGGTATCGCATCCTGCGCGAGAAGACCCACATCCCCATTGCCCTGCACTTGGGAGCGCCATCGGGCGTGCTGGCGGCGCTCAAGGCCGAGTGCATCGACTACGTGAACTTGGGCGGCTCGGCGCTACAGGTGCGGAAGGCGGCGGCGCTGGCGGAGGCTGCGGACGTGCCCTGCTGGATTCAGATGGGTGGGTTGTGCACCGGGGTGCTGGCGGCCTACTCGGTGCATTTGCAGGCGACGCTACCCAACGCTACGCTGCCTTGCGACGAGCTGCCCTTTACACGGGAGGCCGATGTGGTGGCCGAGGGGTTGGCGCTGGAGAAGGGGCACTTTGCTGTGCCCACAGGGTCAGGGTTGGGGATTAAGGTGGATATGGAGGTGGTGGAGCGCTATCGCGTCGCTTGATTTACCTATGGAGTTTTGATAGTGAATAAATCAGAAAGCTACGGGCCCGACCCCAAGCCGAGTATGCTGCTATCATCGGCGCAGTTGGACGAGTTCAAAGCAGAGGGAGTGCTCCCGATTCCGGGATTAATACCTCCTGATGTGCTTGACGGGTGGCAAGACCAGATGCGCACCGCTTGCTCTGGTGGCGTAGACCTCGACGACCCCAGCACTTGGCCTGCCGGGCGGTATGCACCCGAGGGTGGTTGGCCCGAGCTCAGCCCTAACCTGTACGATTTACCGAGCCTACAGTCCATTGTGGAGCAGATCGGTGGCGGCGCTTTTGCCCCTTCCCACCCAGCGGGGCAGCCGTGGACGCCGCAGATTCCAATGACGCGGGTGATCCTGCCGAGCGATCCGGGCACGGAGTGGGCTCCCCCTGACGACGGTCACCTCGATGGGTATGCCACTGGCTGGGGCGGTGGGTTCATGGCGTTCTTCGCCGTGCTGTTCTGGGACGTCAGCAGCCCCACGGGTGGAGGCACGGCCTATTGGCCAAGGTCGCACCTAGCGAACCACCGATACTTCCTCGAACATCCCGAGCAAATCGACGGTTCGTACCTCTTCACAGAGCCCGTGAAGAGCGGCGGACACCAGGCGCTCTTGGAGGGGGATCCCAGTGTGGGCGAGGTCGTATGTATGACGGGGCGAGCTGGCGACGCAATGCTGCTCCATGGCCTCACTACGCACGTCGGCTCGGCTAACGCGGCGGGGTCAAGGCAACCGAGGGTGGCGCAGTTTGCACGGTACTCCCATAGGGAAATGCGCGAGCAGGCACCCATGGTCATGTTTCCCGACAAGGATGGCACGCCATGGTCGCCCCCGAAGCCGCTTCCGCCCGAGTACGTAGGCAACACCCCGACAGGCTTTCTACCGCCGGGGCATCCAGGCCGGAGGCTCAAGCGATACGACGTGCCACGGAACCTCTGGAAATATTGGGCCCCTGCTCTCAATACCTAATGCGTCGCCTGAGATAGCCTGTCCATAAGGAAAGCCTACAGCAGAGCAGACAGAATAAGACACCATGCACCGACTTCACAGTGAAGAGACGTTGTCTATTCGGCCTCATTTTGACACTCCCAACCTCCACCTCGTTGTAGATAGCATTATTGATGGCAAAACCCCCGCTATAGTCTGGGCAGATGATCTAGCTGCGCCGAGGACCGCGTTAGCTTGGGAAGGCCGGTGTATCTATCTCGTAGGAGACTTTGAAGACGCCGAAGTCAACGAAGGGCTGCGAGCGATCTTCTCGACTGAAATCCAGCCAGAGGGTCAGTCGAGAGAACTCGGGTTCTTCAAGCTCTACTATTCACCAGATGCTTGGAGCCTCCGGCTGGAGGAGATTTTCGGCTCGCTCTTGGACAATGACGTGGAAAGACGGATTTATTGCTCTGTTCGGGACGGTTCAGCGAGAATTGCCGTCCCATCGCCCCCGCTGGAGCTCAGGCAGATCGACGCCCAATTGCTCCAAAGTGACTTTGCGCACATTGGCTTGGTCAGAGATGAAATCCTCGGAGGTTGGCCATCCTTTGAAACATTCCTTGACCAGGGCTTCGGAGTCACGATGCTCGATGGGACTTCAGTTGTCTGTTGGTGTACAGCAGAATACGTGAGCGAAGGCAAGTGCGGCATAGGTATCGAGACGATTGAAGCCTACCAGAGAAGGGGCATTGCTACTGCAGTAGCTGGAGAGTTTGTCAGGCACGCCCTCGCTTCTGGGATGAATCCCCACTGGGACTGTTGGGTGAGCAACACACCATCGGTCAGGGTGGCAGAAAAGGTGGGGTTCGCCGACATGCACGATTACAAGATCGCAATTGGCTCATGCGGCGATGGATAGAGGGTCGCACGACATTCCCAATGGAGCACATAAATGAATAGGCCACAGGCTATTCTCTTCGATTTCATAAATACTCTCGTACGCAATCTGAGATACGATCCCCTCGCAGGTAACGCTCGCCTGCTCGAATATGCAGTGGATCGAAAAGGTATATCACCTGAAGAGGTGACGACTGAAGCAAAAAGGCTCGATGGTGAGGTTGCTGTTGCGGGTAATTCAATCGTCGAATTCACGCATCATCAGTTTAATCGACTACTCTTTGATCGACTCGGCATCACCTTTCGTGAACCCATGGAGGTACTCGAACTGGAATTCTGGAAAGAATGTATGCTTTTCTCTCCTGAGCCCGGCATCGCCGATGTATTGACCGCCTTATCTGCCCATAATTTGAGAATGGGGGTAGTAAGCAACCATCCAGGGTCTGGAACGCTCCTCTCTTGGGAACTTCAACGTCATGAACTGCTCGACTATTTTGAATTTGTTATTTCTAGCGCCGATTATGGAATAAGAAAGCCCCATCCCGTGATTTTTACCTCAGCGGCCACTCGATTGGGCATGGCACCTTCAGAGATCTGGTATGTAGGAGACACGTTGGAGACCGATATGGTGGGGGCGAAGCAGTGCGACATGAGTGCAATCTGGTATAACAGGCGACAACAAGAGCCTGCGGATATCCCTGTTGATGCAGAGGTTAGGAGCTGGGAGGAATTTCTGGAGTTGGCTCAAACGTATTTATAGGAGTTGAGAAATATGAAACTATTGACTAGTGACTCATTCGAGAAAGCAAGGACTTTCGTGATGGAGCAGGGCCGGGAATTAGAAAGACGGCTCCTATCGTATTATTTCGATGATGGAACTCCAGCCGCAGTCCTAGACGAACTTGCTAGCTATCAGAATCAGGATGGCGGTTTCGGCAATGGCCTCGAACCCGATATCCAAATGCCCGGTTCGTCCGTTATCACGACGACCATTGCGCTGCGCATTCTCAGAGAGGTCAAAGCGACTAGCGACGATGAGATTGTCCAGAAGGTAATCCAGTACTTGCTGGCCGAATACGATTCGACCCAGAGCAGATGGCCTATCGTCCCGCAAGCGGTGGATGAATATCCCCATGCGCCGTGGTGGAATTTTGAGAATACGGCGGATACTTTTGGCAATTTCCTAGCCAATCCTCGTGCGGAGGTCGTGGGCTATCTACATGAATATCACGTGTTGGTACCTACAGACCTTAAACAGCTTACTGTAGAGGTCGTAGAGCATATAAAAACATTACCAGATGAAATGAACATGTACGATTTTATCTGCTGTGTTCATCTGGTTGAGACGGCTGCTCTGCCCCAATCCGCGAAAGATACGTTGGCGGAAATACTAATTCAGAGAGCACACTCCGTCGTCGTTCATACGCCGGAAGAATTGACGCAACCCTCTGCCAGACCGCTCTGGTTAGCTTATGCGCCCACCTCGTTGCTAGCAGAGACGCTGAAGAGCGAAGTAGATATGAATTTGGATTTTGATATTGAGCATCAAAATTCAGATGGCTCTTGGTCTCCTACTTGGACCTGGTATGGCCAGTATCCAGAAGTTTGGGAGCAAGCCGAGCAGCATTGGCAGAGTTGTTTGACCGTTGAGATACTAAAGGCGTTAAAAGAATTTGGGCGGATTGAAGGTCTTTAGGGGCGTATCACTTCAGACCGTCTTATGAAACGAGAAGACTACTTTCGCTGGGCTGAGCGAGCGGCCCGATGGGGTGCCGAGTACCTGGACACGCTCGATGAGCGGCCCGTTCGGGCGCAGACCGCACCGGGTGAGATCGCTGCGATGTTGCCGTTAGCGCCACCGGAAGAGCCGGTGGATATGGAGACGATCTTCGCCGACTTTGAGCGCATCGTACCCGACGGCATGACACACTGGCAACACCGGCGTTTCTTTGCGTACTTCAGCGCCAACGCCGCGCCGGTTTCGATGATCGCCGAAAATTTGACGGCGGTCATGGCGGCCCAGTGCATGCTCTGGCAGACCTCACCGGCCGCTACGGAGATTGAGACCCGGATGGTCGATTGGATGCGGCAGGCGCTCGGGCTACCGGAAGGGTTTCAGGGGGTTATCCAAGAGTCGGCAACGTCGGCAAACGTCTGCGCCGTACTGACGATGCGCGAGCGCGCGCTAGGCTGGCGAGGGATCGATTCTGGCATGGTGGGGGAGCAACAGGTGCGGGTCTATGCTTCACCGGAGACCCACTCGTCGGTTGACAAGGCGATCCGCATCGCCGGTATCGGCCAACAGCATCTCGTCAAAGTCCCGACCGATGGTTCCTGGGCGCTCGATCCAGAGGCGCTGCGCCGGGCGATCGAGGCTGACCGTGCGGCGGGATTTCTTCCGGCCGGTGTCGTCCTTTGTGTTGGGGGCACGTCGATCGGCGCGTCCGACCGAGTGCATCAGACCATTGAAGTGGCGCGAGAGCACGATCTCTACGTCCACGTCGATGCCGCGTGGGCTGGTTCCGCGATGATTTGTCCTGAGCTTCGGGCGTTGTGGGAGGGCGTCGAAGGAGCCGATAGCATTGCCTTTAATCCCCACAAGTGGCTCGGGGCGCAGTTCGACTGCTCGATCCAGTTTCTTGCGGATCCAGAACCGCAGGTTCGCACCCTCGGCGTCCGTCCAGATTATCTGCAAACCCTCGGCCAAACCGAGATCACCAATTACAGCGAGTGGACGATCCCCTTGGGACGTCGGTTTCGCGCTCTCAAGCTCTGGTTCCTGCTGCGCGCGCACGGTCTTGAAGACCTCCGCCAGCGCATCCGGAACCACATTGCTTGGGCTGAGGAGGCTGCCGCGGCGATCGCATTGCTGGACGGCTTTCGCCTGACGACGGACTGCCACCTTTCGCTCTTCACGTTCCAGTACGCCCCCGCCGGCGAAAATGCCAACGACGCCACCGAGCGCCTGCTTCGCGCGGTCAACGACGACGGCCGGATCTACCTGACGCAGACAATCCACGAGGGCCAGTTCGTCATCCGCTTCCAGGTCGGGCAGTTCGACTGTAGAAGGGAAGACGTGCTCCTAGCGGTCGATGTGCTGCGGGAACTCAGCACTGACCTTCACGAGCCCTCTAAGTAGAACGCCAACCTCAATGGAGAAGCTGACTGAACGCCTGCTTCTGAGGGAGTTCACCGAACAAGACGTGGACGCCGTCGCCGAGTTTAGGAGGGACCCAAGGTATCTGGAATACTACTATCGGCTTCCCTACACTAGAGAGGAGTGCGTCCGCTTTGTAGATAAGTGCATCGCATGGTCCAAGGAAAGTCCGAGATGCAAGTTCCAACTGGCCATCACGGACCGCTCAAATGGGGTATTACTCGGAGACTGCGGAATACGCACAGAAAGCCTTGAGAGCCGGCGGGGTGACATAGGCTACGAGTTGTCGCCCGTTTATTGGGGTCAGGGCTTTGCCTCAGAGGCGGTCCGAATCATCCTGCAGATAGGTTTTGAAGATTTGGATCTAGACGAGATTGAAGCCAGATGCGTTGTTGCAAACAAACGATCTGTGCGGCTTCTTCACCGGCTAGGTTTCGAGGAGGCCGAGCGCGTGCCACCTGGACCGGGTAGAGGCGAATTTGCCGACCGCATATTGCCCGAGCGGTGTGTATTTCTCTTGTGTCGAGATAAATGGATTGAGCGTACCCATGTTTTCTAGTAGGCTATTTCTGCTGGTTGTTTTATGCAGCGTCTTCCTCGTGTTTCCCAGCGCCTGTAAAAGCGAGGATCCTATGAGTAGCCCAGATAAAGACCAAGTGGACTCACCTTATACCGTAGGCGTCTATTATTACCCTTGGTACAGCGGCGATTTTCACGGTGGCCGCTATATGCGCAAAGAGCTGATACCGCCGCAGTTGCCGATGCTGGGCGAGTACGATGATCGCGATCCCGCGGTGATCGCCCAGCATCTCAAGTGGAGCCGACAGGCCAATATATCGCTATGGGTGGCGAGTTGGTGGGGCCCCGATTCGCGCGAAGATCAGACTCTGCTGCAGCACATTCTGCTGCACGATGAATTAGGCGATATGCAGATTGCGCTGTTTTATGAGACTACAGGGCGCACAAGGGAGTTTTCAGCGTTCGACAATGTCGCACCGGACGTCGCCCATATTGCCGAACGCTATTTCGACCATCCCAATTATCTGCGGATCGATGGACGTCCGGTGCTCTTTGTCTATTTGACGCGGGTACTATCGCGCAATGGAACGCTGGCTGAGGTGGTGGAGGCGATGCGCACGACAGCGAGAGAGGCGGGATACAATATATACATCGTCGGCGATGAGGTTTTTGGACAACCGCCGACGTCTTCTGAGGCGATTGGGCTACTGGATGCCGTGACGAATTACGACGTGTACGGCAGTATGGGAGCGAAGGGGTATGCGGGACAGGCGGCAGTGGATCGGTATTATGCGGCGCAGGCGAGTTGGCGAGAACTGGCTCATGCTGAAGGGACAGCGTTTATACCCGCTACGACGCCGGGATTTAACGACAAAGGTGTGCGTAGTGGACATGAGGCTGTCTCGCGGAAGTTGAGTGAGGAGGCCGAATTTGGCTCGCTATTTCGGGCGATGTTGGCGCAGGCTGTAACGTATGCGGATGAATCGACGGGGCGAATGCTGATGGTTACTTCGTGGAATGAGTGGCATGAGGATACGCAGATTGAGCCGGTTGAAGAGGGGGAAGTGACTCGGTTGGATGGCAGCGAGACGGGGGAGGCGTTTAGTGAGGGATTGGATTATGAGGGATATGGAGAGCGGTATTTGGAGATACTAAGGGAGGGGACAGAGTAGCGCGTGGATCCGAACAGGTCCGTGCAAGGCCAAGAGCGTGCCGATTGATATCGATTTGTTGGTGAAAAAACGCACGAGTGTGGAATGCCACACGCTGATTGGTGGTTGACTTCACGGTATGGAGATTCTGTGAAATAAGTGCCAACGCCCTCACCCGCCCCGGCGCAGCACCTGCCCGCCCCGCGCCCCGGTCCACGCCCCGTCTTCGAGTGTGGGCACGCCGTTGACCAGCACGTGGACCATGCCCCGGGCAGTGAGATTGGGAGCGGCGATCGTGCCCCGTTCGCGGAAGGTCTGGCCGTCGAACACCGCTAGATCGGCCCAAGCGCCCGGGCGGATCGTCCCCCGGTCTTTTAGACCGAGGCGCCCGGCCGGTAGCCCGGTGAGACGGTGGACGGCTGCCTCCGGGGACAAGAGACCTGTGTCGCGCACAAAATGCCGGAAAAACCAGCCCGCCCAGGTATAGGCCCCGTGGAAGACAGCCCCCTGCAGCGGACCGTCGGGACACAGGGCCGTGGCGTCCGAGCCGACCATGCAGCGCGGGTGGGCGAACACCCGGCGCGCCTCGTCTTCCCGGTAGCAAAAAGCTAGGATCATCGGCTCGTGGACCCGGTCTTGCGCCGCTAGCAACAACTCGCAGATAAGGTCGATGGGCTCCAGCCCCATATCCCGCCCGATATCGGCCAAACTCTGTCCGGCCAGTTCGGGACGGGGCCCGTACTGCGACAGGACAATCCGCTGCCAATCGCCCTGGGCCAGCCCCGCCACAATACTGCGGTACGCCCCCACTCGCCGCCGCACCTCGGGATCGCGCAGCCGCGCCGCCACTGCGGCCTGATCGCCCTCCAGCACCTCGGGCGGCAGCGCCGCGCTCAGATTCGTGGTGCCGAACAACCGCGTGTGCATATCGAAGTCCACGTCCAGCCCGGCCCGCCGCGCTCGATCCACCTGCTCCAAGGCCCCATCCACGGCTCGGCCGCCGTCTGCGGCCAGTCGCGCCACCACTGAGATATGGGAAATCTGTAGGGCCACGCCCGCGGTTTGAGCCGTGCGGATGGCCTCGGCAATGGTCTCTTGGTCCTCGCCCGCCCGATTGCGCGTATGGGTGGCGTACAAGCCCCCGCACTCGGCCACCACGCCGCACAGTTCGGCGATCTCCTCCTCGGAGCAGGCCCGCTCCGGCCCGTATTCTAGCCCTGTGGAAAAGCCAAAGGCACCCTCCTCCAGGCTCGCCTGCAGCAGCTTTTTCATGCGCCTCAACTCATCCGGTGTGGAAGGCCGGTCCACCAGCCCGGCCACGGCTAGGCGTAGCCGGCCATTGGGCACTAGGGTCAGCACGTTGACTGCTGGCCGGCGCTCTTGCAGCCGTTCGAGGTACTGGCTCATGCTGCGCCAGTCCATGGGATAGTCGGCCGCATACCCGTACACATTCATCCGGGCGGTGGCCGGATCGGCGAGGGGGGCGCAGCCGTGGCCGCAGTTGCCCACCACTTCGAGGGTGACTCCCTGGGCAATCGAACTCATCGCCCGAGGGTCGGCCAGCAACGTAAAATCAGAATGACTGTGGATGTCGATAAAACCCGGCGCGACCCACAGACCCGCGGCCTCCAGCACCCGGTCTGCGGTCCCAGGCCAGCGAGGTCCCACGTGCGCAATGCGGCCGTCTTTGATCGCCACATCCGCGCTCAGGGGCGCTGTGCCCGTGCCGTCGATTACAATGCCGCCCCTGATGAGCAGATCCGCTGGCGCCGGGCTCATGTGCTCTTGGTTGATCGGCTATCCTCAGGAGGGGGATGATTTCTCAATTTAACGTGAGTTCGGGTTAAGGTCACGCAGAGTATGCGGAGCGTTCCTGCCTATTCGCCAAGCGGAGGGAGGGGAGTGCCCCCTCCACTAAGTATTCTGCTATATACAACAAAGGAACCTACATGCAGGATCCTTGGGCAAGGTGGATAGGGAAAAAATAGTACCCGTTTGCAGGAAAGCAAATGCGGCGATGAAATAGGTGCCGGTCTCCGCAGATTACCGGTGTCAACTACCTCTGCTTCACCGTAGAGGCCTCTATCACCAGGACCGTGTGCCGGACAACATAGCGGCAGGAGCAGCAAATTGTGGCACCCAAGACGCATTCCTTGACATCCTGCACTATCAGTTCAATGGGCAGGTCCTCGCCATCCGTGCCAGGCAACGAGTAAAAACGCAGCGTTCTACTGGCTGTACCGCCTAGGCCAACGTCCCAGAAGGTGTCTTCCCAAGCTGGGTTACTGCCCTCCGTGACTTGCCCATAGTCAGGACCATTGTAATGCCAAGGGGCGCCGATGCGGACGATCACTCTTTTATTTTTTAGCGGCTCGGCGACAGGCATGTTCTCTATGTTTGTCGTAGTCACGCTAACGGTTGCCGTGAAGGGGGCGCTTACACTGGATCCTACGGTCAATTCTGACTTGTCCTCATTCAAAGACAGACCGTTTCCAGAGATAGAAAAAAAGAGAACCATATCCTCGAACGTCACTGCGGATAACGGTGGGACCGTCGGTTCGGTCAGGTCTTGGTCGTCGCTGCAAGAAATCAAACCCACCAAGCCCGCCATTACGATAAAAAGCAGGCTCGTAAGCATGAACCGTTTCACTATGTTTCTCCTCGCACATAGCGTGTTAAATCATCGTTTATGTGGGAACCAGCGAGCGTGGGACGGCTAGACAGGCAATGGTCAGCTTTTAGGTTAATACACCCGATTGTATTTATCGATGAAATATATCCTTCCGACGCTAAGTACTTCTTCCGAATCTTAAACTATGGTAGTAGAGCTAGCGGCGTGCTTGTAAAGCGGCCTCAGTGCAACAACAGCATTTAGCTGGTCGCCGACGCATGTGAGCCGAGAGGCCCTTTCGAAGCGCTGACGAGAGACCTGTATAGATATGCAACGCAAAAAGGGTGCCAACGTGAGCGTTGTTCCGGGTCATTTTATTCGTAAGTGGTTGTTTTTTATAAAGAAAAAAGCCAATCTGACTATGTAATATCGTCGCAACATAGTCGGATTGGCTCGTACACAGGTCCGTATTAGGTCCTATAGGACCTAATACGGACTGCTACCACCGTCGCCGAGGCTGGCATTTTATCGCAGCAGGATGAGCTTCTGGGTCAACACTCCCTCGGCGGTCGCCAGCCGATAGATATAGATGCCAGTGGCTAGGGGGCGGCCCTGCTCGTCGCGGCCCTCCCAGTGCAGGCGGTGCAAGCCGGCCTGCTGCGGACCCTGGTGCAACACCGCCACCCGCTGTCCGGTAAGGGTGAACACCTCCAACCGCGTCGGACCCGGCTTCAGCAGGAACCAAGAGATGACCGTCTGACTGTTGAATGGGTTGGGGGCGTTCTGCAGCAGCAGCGGGCCATCGGCCAAGGCCAGCAACTTGCCCGACCCCGGGCCCGGTACCGTCGCCGTGACCGCCGCCGACAGCGGGCGGGTCCCGTTGCAGATGGCCCCCGTGGCGCCGCAGTCCGTTGTCACCGGCAGCGTGATGGTAACAGCGTCATTGCCAGCAGGCTCGACGGTGATTTCCCAGCGCTGGTTCTTCCTCTGAACCAGCCGTCGCGCGTTGGTCACCTCGCCGTTGGTCACCGTGAAGGCGTGGTCGCGCAGCGTCACGTAGCTCAGGTCCGGCACATCCTCGCTGAAGCGAAGCTCGAAGTTGAACGCCGCACTCCCGTTGTGGGTGGTCGGCATATTCCTAAACTCCGCCGTCAGTGGCCCCGTTGGCCCTCGCACCGTCGCCGAGACCGTCGTCGACAGCGGGCGGTCTAAGATGCAGATGGCCCCCGTGGCCCCGCAGTCCGTCGTCGCCGGCAGTGTGATGGTAACGTCGGCGTTGCCAGCAGGCTCGACGGTGATTTTCCAGAACTGATTCTTCCCCCGAACCCGCCGTCGCGCGTCGGTCACCTCGCCGTTCGTTACCGTGAAGGCGTGGTCGCGCAGCGTCACGTAGCTCAGACCCGAGGCCCAGTTCTCGCTGAAGCGAAGCTCGAAGATGAACGCCGTGCTCCCGTTGTGGGTGGCCGGCATATTCCTGAACTCCGCCGTCAGCTGCAACGAACTATCTGGAACCGGATCCACCCGGGTCCCGTATGCCCAGGGCCCTTCGCCGACCGGGCTTTCCCAACGCACCCGCACCTCGTAGGACTCGTGCTGATGTACGCGCGCGTCGACACATGAATGCCTATCCTCCTCCGGTGAAGGCTTATCCTCCGGCCTCACACTCTGATACCTCCAGAACTCCTCTGCCTCCGACCACTCTTGCCCGGGGCGCTTCCATTGCACGCGGGATATATTCGCCTCGTTGGTCCCGACGACGGACACACGCAACCGCCGCGTCTCTCTTTCCACCTGCAGGCCCGTCGGCATGGGCGGCACGCCGGCACCGCGCACCGTGTGGCGCACCCGCTCCGCGAGACCGCTTCCCCCAGACGTGCACACTGCCCCGGTTGCATCGCAAGGCAAGGGCTCCAGCGTCAGCTCCACGTCGCCGTTGCCCGAGGGCTGGATCTGGAACACCAGAATGCGCCGAGAGTGAGACTGTGTATCCATGACCTCGATCGAGGTTACCGTTCCACCCGTCACCCGGATCCCGCGGTCCGGACCGACCAGGCTAGTCAGGTCGGTCCAACTCAGGCTGTCCGTCAACCTCACCCTGACTTCGAAGGACTCGCCAAAGTGGACCCTCGGAATCGCGCCCAAAATGTATATGTAGTAGAACTCGGCCCCCAGCATTCCGATCGACGGATTTTCGTCGTCGCTCACCGCGACCCGAACGCTGCTCGACTGGTAGTACGAGCCTGACTCGCTGTGCGTCACCGTCGCCTCTTCGTGAACATCGTCCGCGTCCTGCTCCGCCGAGACCGTCACTTCCTGCGCCACTTCCCAGTTAGCCGTCGTGAAGGTGAGCGTCCTCGGTGACACCGTCACATCGGGATTGTCCGAGACGTACGTCACCTGGACCGTACTCGATGGCTGTCCGTTCAGCACCACCGTATAGGTCGCGCTACCGCCTTCCTCCAGGTTCAGCGACGACAGGCTCAGCACGACCATCGGGTCTACGGTGATCGCGCTTGCGGTGTTCGAACGGGTTCCCTTGCCTAACGAGTTTATAGCCGATACCCGGTAGTACACGGTGCGGCCAATGGAAAGGCCGGTGTCGTGTACATACTGCGTCGCGTCATGATTTGCTTCCAGTATCGCGAAGGTGGCACCGTCGGTGGAGACCTCGATGCAATAGCCTGTGATTGCGCGTCCACCGTTCTCCGCAGGCGCATCCCACGACAGGACGATCTGTCGCCCGCCCCTCGCCAGGGCTTGGAGGTTCCGGGGCGGGCCGGGAGGGCCCTGCACAACCTCGCTCGCGGCGCTGGTCAACTCCTCCTCGACGCCATCGCCGTCGGTGAAGCGCACTCGGACCTTGAGCCTCTTGCCCGTATCGGCATGGACGAGCGTGTACATGCTTGATGTCCCATCGGGAATATCCATCGGGTTTGATGTACCATCCGCGTCCACCCTGATCCACTGGTAGGTGTAGGTCGCGTTGGTCAGCCCGTCGGGATCCATAATGTCGGTCGTTGAGGCGGTCAGCGTCTCGTCGAAATTCGCCGTGCCCGAGATCGTCGGCACGCCGGTGGCATTGGGCGGGTTGGAGGATATCCCCACCTCAAACTCGTCGCCAACCGACCAGTTCAGGGTTTGATTCCAGGAGAAAATTTCACTAAAAACATCATATGTTGCGTCACCGAACGAGTAGTCAGTGCTCCCGATGTGCAGCTTGAACTGACCTTTGTTGAATACGTTTCCCCCATGCGGGGATAGCCTGAATAGTAGAGCATTAGTTTCGGTATCATAAAGCCGAAGAACCGTGTAGTCCACGCTGTTGTAGGTGAATGTCGCGTCAGAAAGCGTCCCACCCCGTGGGTGGAAACCGTACCCGATTAGTGAGTTATCGCTTAATCGCCGTAGCTCCGCCGCAGTAAGGGTGGCGGTCCAGATGTAGGTCCGCCGCGGGTTATCCGCCGTGCCTATGATGGCGATTTGCACAGGGTCGTTGACCGCAGTCCAATCATCAAACTTTTTTATGCGGCCATTGGCAATACTCCAACCCGATGCCGCACCGTCATCCTCTCCAGTATCAGCTGTAGCTCGGAGAAAATATTTATGACTTAGTTGTGTCGAGCCGTTCTCGAACACCACGAAATAGTCTGTTTCCTCGTCGAGAGTCGAATTTGACGGCGCAGTGAATGTGTTGCTTCCCGCTATGAACGAAGCCGGATTGGTCAGCGTGTAAACTGATGTACCGGGATTGCCCGACTCGTTTGCGGTGTAGATACTGACCTGGACCTCAGCACCACTTAGGACGTTTCCCATCTTGACGACAACTTTGGAAAGTGTATATCCACCAACAGCGCTGCCTGTTGTGAAGCCCTGCGCAATCGGTCGTCTCGCGGCACTACTCACATTAGCTACCTCAACTTGTAGTGATGCGGTGGTCTTCCCAGTGTTGCTGACCAGAGTTTCCTCGGTCTGCGCCTGAGCCGGTGCTGCCATCAGTCCGGCGAGGATCAGTGACAACGCGACCGCCGCCGACCGCGCCGAGGCAATCCCCGCGTAGATTTCACCAAGTGCCGAGCCGAGCCGGGTCCGGAACCCTCTCGCATGACGCGCACTGCGTACACTTCCTGAATAAACTGTCACGACCGTTTTCTCCTTTCGGTATTGTGATGCTGCTGTCTCTCGGAACGGGCCGCACCCTACGGCCCTTCGTCCTGTGGAAAGCCGCAATTGCGGCACACAAATCCCTGCGCCGCAATTGCAGATGAACACACACGTCGCAAACCCATATAATGTGCAAAAAGTGTGCCAACGGGAGCGTTGTTCCGGGTTATTTTATTCGTAAGTGGTTGTTTTGTATAAAGAAAAAGAGCCAATCTGACTATGTAATATCGTCGCAACATAGTCGGATTGGCTCGTACACAGGACCTAATACGGTCCTATAAGACCTAATACGGTCCCGGAACTATATGTAACGTGAGTTCTGAATAATCTGTTTAATTACATACACACGGTTGTAAAAATGCTAAAAACCACGCCCTCTACCCCTCTCAACCAAACAAATGTCGAAATGTCGATTTTGAGCTTGGCGATCCCCTTATCCCGAACTCACGTTACATTATCTTATTGATCCCCATTATTGATGCCCAGTCTTTTCATTTTGTTATACAGGGTAGAAGGGGGTACTCCCAAGAGAGTCGCCGCTCCTGTGGGGCCCTTTATCTGATAGTTGGTGGCTTCGAGTACGCCGAGGATGTAGCGACGTTCAAAATCATGCAAAGGCACAACCACCTGGTTTTGGTCTAAGGTTTGCCCGTTATGAGCCTGAGCCGTGTCTTCGATTCGAGCATGATGCAGTCCCAGATCCCCTTCTCCGATTTGCGAATCAGTACACAAGGCTACAGCCCGCTGTATCGTATGCTCTAATTCCCGCACATTGCCTGGCCAATCGCAGCTTTGCAACACCTCGATAATCTCTGGTGTTAGGGGGTCTATCTGCTTGCCGATATGCGTTGACAGGCGATTCTTGAAAAACTCAGCCAATTCAGGTATATCCTCCTTGCGCTCGCGCAGCGGCGGCAAATACATCGGAAAGGCATTGAGACGGTAATAGAGATCCGCGCGAAAGTCACCCGTACTGACCATCTGCTCGAGATGGCGATTCGTCGCTACCACAATGCGCGTCTTTGCCGTCAGTGTCTCGCTACCCCCAACGCGCTCAAACCGGCCCTCTTCCAACAAGCGCAACAGCTTGATCTGCGTTTCCAGCGCCATATCGCCGATCTCATCCAGAAAAAGCGTGCCCTCCGCCGCCAGTTCCACCCTGCCCAGTCTGTGGGAGACGGCGCTGGTAAAAGCCCCCTTCTCGTGACCAAAAAGTTCACTATCGATCAACGATCCGGGCAATGCACCGCAACTGACCTCTATAAAAGGTCCATCGCTGTGAGCACTCAGCGCGTGTAGCATCCGGGCAGCCAGTCCCTTGCCCACACCGGTCTCGCCCAGAATCAGCACGGTTATATTGGTAGATGCTACTTTTTCAAGATTGATTTGAAATTGGCGCAGGGCTGCGCTATGACCGATAAACTTCTGGCTTCCGCGACGGTTTATTACGTCCGTCAATGCTTCGATACGCGGGTCCGACCTTATCGAGAGTTGCGCTTGCGCTATCTCTGAGTAATTGAGATCGCGATCTATCGCCCTGACTTGAAAGGTGTAATCTCCCAGTGGTAAGTCCTCATAATGTGCCCGCATCTTTCGAGTAGCTGGTTGCCAGTCCGCATCATAGCCCTTCAGGCGATAGACATAGAGCATATCGCGCGGATGGGTGGAAAAACTCAGGCCCTTGTACTCAAATATCACATGCTGTCCTGCCGTGGATATGATGACTTCCTCTGCGTTTTCATAGGCCCGATCGGCAATCACCTGAAGCAAGCGCATCTGGGGTGGCGTTTGCCGCTGACGGTAGCGTATTATAGTTCCCAGCGTAGTGCCAAACCAAAAGGCTCCGTCGCGATCTTCGAGTATCCGACAAACCTGCCCTATATGCGGTGACTTGATGAGCTGAAAATGCTGACCATTGTAGTGAATCACGCCTCCGTCTGTACCGAGCCAGAGATGGCCTTGCCGGTCCTCGAATAGACAGCGGACGCGGTTCGTCGGCAAACCGTCTTCGGTCGTGAAGGTTTGGAAGTCGCTACCATCAAAGCGACAAAGACCGCTCAAAGTAGCAATCCACAGGCTGCCATCGCAGCCTAACAATAGATCGGTGATACCGTCGTCTATCAGCCCATCTTCAACCCCGTAAAATTTAAGACCCTCTTCGGGATGCCATCGCGCCAGGCCCCTGTCACCCTCTGAAAAATTATGGCAGGACAAATGAAAATAGATCTCGCCTTTGCGCCCGACAATCACAGTGCCAATGCGGTCCAAAACATTTTTCTTTTCTTCTTCTAAAAAAATGGTTTGAAACGCCTCGCCCTGCTGGTAAATGATCTTTAATGAACTGACCTTAAGCTCTGCTTTCCGATAGGCGGATTTATAGGCACCCCTTTCCCAATAGCCGAAAAAGAATTGACCTTGTGCGTCCTGGGTAATTGTACTGATACTCTTTTCGCCTAAACCCACACATCCTTCTATCTTCTTGATTTTCTCCCCATCGTAGCAGAACAGCCCTTTGAAGCCGCCAAACCACAGGTACCCCTCGTGGTCCTCGTGTATAGAGAAACAGTTGTCGATATCAAAGCCTTGCTCGGAGCCTAAAAATGCAAAGTGCTCGCCATCAAAGCGGCCGACGCTTTTGGTCAGGGAAGTGAGAAGGGGTGACACACACCCGATCCATATATTACCTCGCTGGTCCTGGACGATCTGCGAGACCTCGCTCGGCTCTTTGGAAAGCGTCTTACCCAAACCAAAAACGCTGATACTGTGTGCATCGTAAAGCACCACACCACACCAGGTGGCGAACCAATACTGATGATCGCGATCCTGAAACACGGCTTTGACTGCGGAATGAGGTAAGCCATCGGCAAGGGGAAACCTGCTGAATCCATCTCCGTCCTGATACAACACCCCTTCCGAAGTGCTGAACCACATCCGGCCATCATGGTCGCACTGAATCTTGCGCAGTTGGCCACCTAAATCGACCTGAACAGATTGGAAGCTGCCATCGGCATAGCACCAGAGTGCATCTCGATTTTCGAACCTACCCATCCACACTTGGCCGGTATGGTCCGTGTCCACGACATAGGCAGTCCCATCTTGAGGAAAACCCGCTTTTTTATTATAGCGGTGGAAGGAGGTGCCATCGAAGCGCATAAGGTTTTTAAAGCCAAACCAGAGGTGTCCTTGCGAATCCTCGGTAATACCCCAACATCGACCCCACTTGGGAGGATCTGGCGACTCGTAGTGCTGAAGGTAGAACGGGATCATGTCGTGAAAAGCAGTGCCATCGTAATACCCCAGAGTACGGCCGCCACCGAACCATATACGCCCCTCACTGTCTTCGTAGATGCACTGCACGGTTAGGCCTGTAAGGCCATCATCCTGCAAATGGTGGAAATCTGCTCCGTCATACCAGCATACGCCATTTGCTGTACCAAACCACAACCGATTCTGACTGTCCTTTTGAACAAAAAAAGTCCGGTTACTACAAAGACCGTCTCGTTCGGTAAAATTTTGGAACTCGTCCCCATCAAAGCGGCTAACACCGCTATCCCATGTGGCGAACCAGAGATAACCTTCACTATCTGCGGCAATGTGTTCAATGCGCATCCCAGCCAGACCATCGGCCATAGTGTACGTCCGATAGGTGCCCGTGCGGTTAAGCGATCTGATCATAAAAAAACCTTATTAAATTAACGTGAGTTCGGAATAAGCGGCATTTAACTGGAGTTGTGTATCTGCTTAAATTACACAAGGATGTAAAGATAGGATACGCGCTAAAAAATAGCCATTGAGCGTTTGCCCTTATTTATCCCGAACTCACGTTAATCTAAGATGTGGAAGTGATCTACAAGTGACCTTCGCGTTCGCGGCGTTTCAATAAGGTTCTCCTAGTGCCCTGGGCCCGCCAAAGTGCTCTCGGCTGCCCGCTGCGCCCGCAGGGCGGCCGTAGCCTCGCGGTCCACGGCTAGGGACTCGTCGAGCACCACCCCGTACTGGTCCCGGGCTGCGGCAAGCGAAACCTTGTCGTTGCCCACGTCTTGGGCCACGGCCTCGGGGTCGCGCTCCAGCGGGTCGCCCCAACCGCCGCCGCCGGCTTGGCGGTGGTAGATCACTTCGCCAGCGGCCATGGTGGTGGATATCATCGTTGGCAGGGTCTCGGCCTCACCGGCGCGGTGCAGCGTATTGATCGAAGCCGTGCCGCTCCCGCCCCCGTACAGGCCGTAGGGCAGATGGTCGCGTCGATCCGAGCGGATGGCCAGATGCGCTTGGCCATCGAGCAGACGCCACGACCGCTCGATGGCTAGACCACCGCGAAAACGGCCCGGCCCACCGCTGTCGTCCACCAGTCCATAGCACTCCACCCGCACCGGATACTCGGATTCGGCCTGCTCCACGGGGATGTTGCTGGCGACATTGGCCGGATTGCACAGCCCGTCGTTGCCGTCGCGGTCCGGCCGCCCGCCCCAGGTCCCCGACAGCAGTTCGTAGTACACGTAGGGTTGGCGGTCGGGCCGCTGCCCCCCAATAATCACCAGGGTATTGCCCCCTTCGCCGGCGGCCATGACCCGATCGGGCAGCAGTCCGGACAGCGCCCCAAAGATCGTATCGGCTAGGCGGAAGCCGGTGATGCCGCGCATGGACGAAGCCGCGGGCATGACTCCGTTGACCACGGTGCCGGGCGGGGCGACAATATCGAGGGGGCGGAACATGCCTGCGGTGTTGGGGATATCCTCGCGCAGCACGGACCGCACGCACAGGGCCACCACCGAAGACGTGAAGGAGAGCGTGTTGTTGATGGCCCCGCTCACCTGCGGATCTGTGCCGGTGAAGTCGGCTCGCAGCTCGTCTCCCGCCACGGTGATCTCCACCTGCAAACGCACCCGCGGCCCTCCCACCCCGTCGCTGTCCATATAGTCGGTAAAGGTGTGGCTGCCGTCGGGCCAGGAGGCGATTTCGGCCCGCACCAGCCGCTCGGTATAGTCGATCAGGTCCGCGGTGCAGTGCGCAAAGGTGTCGAGGCCGTAGCGGCCGATCAACTCGCCGATGGCCCGGGTGCCGATGTGGCAGGCCGCCAGTTGGGCCCGCAAGTCGCCGATGGTCATCTGCGGCACCCGCACATTGGCGCGGATCAGGGCGAACAGGGCCTCGTCGGCCTCGCCCCGGCGGTAGAGCTTGAGCCAGGGGATGCGCAAACCTTCCTGAAAAATCTCCGTATTGTCGCAGGCCGAACTCCCCGGCAAACGGCCGCCCAGATCGAGGTGGTGGGCCGTGCTCACGGCAAAGGCCACGCGCCGGCCTTCCGAGAAGACGGGCTGGACGATGAAGATGTCCGGGATGTGCATGCCGCCTTCAAAAGGATCGTTGAGGATGAAGACATCGCCCTCTTCCACATCGTCGCCGTACTTGGCCAGCAGGGTCTCCATGGCAAAGGGCACCGAGCCCAAATGCAGCGGAATGGTGACGCCTTGGGCGATCATCTGGCCCTCTGCATCGCACAGGGAAGTCGAGTAGTCCAGACAGTCCCGTACAATGGTCGAATAGGCCGTGCGGTAGAGCGCCATGGCCATTTCGTCGGCCGCGGAAGCCAGGGCGTTGCGCACGATTTCGCGCGTGATCGGATCTATGGCTGTCATCGCTTCAATCCTCGCTAGCTGGAGCGCACTTCGATGAGGAGGTGGCCCAGAGGGTGCCGCCGGACGCGCATATTTGGCGGCACTACAATGGTGGAATCGCGCTCGTCGATGAGTAGGGGCCCCTCGGCTTCCTGGTCGAGATCCCGGCGGTTGATTAGGGGGACGGTCAAGGTCTCGCCAGCGAAATAGGCCGTCCGACTGCCGCCGCTCGCAATTGGCTGGACCGCTGTTTTTAGGCCATGGCCCAGACCGCGCACTCCGGCTTGGCCGACTAGGCGCACGGCGACCACTTCCACGGGGTTGTCCGGGTCGGAGCGATGCCCGTATAGGCGCTCGTGCTCGCGCACAAAGTCGGCGCGCAAGCGGGTCACTCCCTCTGGGGTTATAGGCCCGTCGGCTAGGTCGATGCCGATCTCCGAGGTCTGCCCTCTGAATCGCACGTCGGCGCTGCAGCGCAGCCTGACCTGGTCGGCCCCAAACCCCTCGGCGGCGAACTGGGCCAACTGTTGCTCCTGCATTTGGCCCCGGATCTCCTCTAGGGCCGGGGCTTGAAGATCCTCTCCCCCCAGCAGGCAACTGCGCACATCGTGGTGCTCCACCCCGGAACACAAAAGCCCGAGGGCGCTGAACAGACCCGGCAGCGGCGGCACCACGACTTGGCCAATGGCTAGGTCCTGAGCCAAGCCTACGGCATGGATAGGCCCGGACCCGCCAAAAGCCATCAGAGCGAAGTCGCGCGGGTCTCGCCCCCGCTCGGTAGATACGGCCCGCAGGGCCCGCATGGTGCGGGCATTGGCAATGCGGTGGATGCCTTCGGCCGCCGGCAGCAAATCCAGTCCGAGGGGCGCGGCAATGCGGTCGTGCACCGCCCGCTGCGCAGCCTCTATGTCGATGGATACCTCGCCGTCGGCTAGGTCCCCGGGGCGGATATAGCCCAGCACCACATTGGCGTCGGTGAGCGTCGGCTCGACGCCCCCCCGCTGGTAGCAGGCCGGCCCCGGCACGGCCCCGGCGCTGCGCGGCCCGACCCGCAAACCGCCGGCCTGGTCCAAAAAGGCGATGCTACCACCTCCTGCCCCCACTTCGGCGATGTCGATGCTGGGTGCCCGGATCAACTCACCCCCCCCGCCGATGAGCCGGTTGCCCGCGGACAGCGATGCGCCCACCTCGTACTCGGGACTGTGGGCGATGCGGCCCTCTTCGATCATGGCCGCCTTGGCCGTGGTGCCGCCCATATCGAGGGTGATGACTTGGTCCAATCCCAACTGGCTGGCGGCGAAACTGGCACCGAGGACCCCGGCTGCGGGACCCGATTCGAGGGCAAAGACCGGCCGGCGGGCCGCCTCCCAGTCTGGGGCTAGCCCGCCGGTTGACTGCATGATCAGCAGCGGCGCGTCCACGCCGCGTTGCTCCAGCCCGTGGCGCAGGGCACCCAGATAGCGCTGCACCACGGGCTGGACATAGGCGTTGACCGCGGTGGTGGCGCTGCGCTCGTACTCGCGGCGCTCGGGCAGCACTTCCGACGACAGCGACACCGGCACCTCGGGCAGGCGCTCGCGCAAGTACTGTCCGAGGCGGAGTTCGTGCTGGGGAAAGGCGTACGCGTGCAGCAGGCATACGGCCACGGCCTCTACCCCCTCGGCCTCAAGTTGCTCGCCGAGCCGCTCGAGTTCTCGCTCTTTGAGGGACACCAGGACCTCGCCGTCGGCCGCCACCCGCTCGTCCACTTCGAGGCGCAGGCGGCGCTCGACTAGGGGCCGGGGCTTGTCGAAGAACAAATCGTAGAGCTGGGGGGCCCGGACGCGGCGCAGCTCCAGCACATCGCGGAAACCCCGAGTGGTGATCAGGGCCGTGCGCGCGCCCCGATGTTCGAGCACCGCGTTGGTGGCCACTGTGGTGCCGTGCGCCACCTCGGACACGGCCTGGTCCGCAGCGCTGAAGTGGGGTATGAGTTGGTCGAGGGCAGTTAGCACGGCGCGCTCGAAATGGGGCGGGGTCGATGGCACTTTGTGGGTCCAGATGCCGCCCCGGTCGTCGAGGGCCACCACGTCGGTGAAAGTGCCTCCCACATCGGCGCCAATGCGGATCATGGGCGCGGTATCACTGGCAGGATCAGGTGGGAGGGATGGGCTCGATCGTGGTAGATCCGTTGTTGGGCCACTTGCATCTCGTCGTCCAAACCGTGCGGGTGGCCGGTGTTGAGGTTGCGGTCAAAGCGCGGGAAATTGCTGCTGGAGATTTCCAGCCGGATGCAGTGCCCGGCCCGGAAGAGATTGCTGGTCTCCCACAGCTCGATCCGATAGACGTACACCTGACTTGGTTCGATGGGGCTGGGGTCTTGGTAGGAGTCGCGGAAGCAGGTCCGCACAATGCCCTCGCACAAGTGGATGGCCTTGCCTCCGGGGTGTACGTCGACTAGGGTGGCGGTAAAATCGGTCTCCACCGCGCTGGAGGCTGCGTGCAGCACCAGTTCCACTGGCCCGGTAACTTCTATGTCTGCGGCCAGCGGCTCGGTGGTATAGATCAGCATGTCGTCGCGCTGCTCTACCGGTCGGCGATCTTTGGGTCCGGTGTTGTCGAGGAACATGCTCTGTCCCCCGAGGGTGGGCACTGGGTCGTCTGGATCGTAGGCATAGCTGTCGCACGGCTCGTCTCCGGGCTCTTGGCGGCTCAGCCGTCCATCGCCGTGCATTGAGTTGGCCCGACCTCCGCTGTGCAAAAAGAAGCGGGTGTACTGAGTCCGCTCCAAGGGCCACGCCTCTTCGCCTCGCCAAACATTTTCTCCCATGACGAACAACTGCACCGGGGCCTCCCGGTCGATGCCGCTGTCTATGCCCTTGAGTCGCTGATCGTACCAGCGCAAATGCGCCTGCGGCATATCCACCCGGGCCGCGGGGCCAAAGTCCACATCGCCAAAGGGATCGTCGCTGCCGATCAGCGTATGGGTCCACGGCCCCACCATGAGGCGCGATTGCTCGCGGGCTTCCCGCCCCCTGGCCTGTTGCCGCCAGCCCTTGAAGCACTTGAAACCTTCGTGCAGCAAATTGTCGTACCAGCCCGTGATGAAATAGGCCGGCGTTTCCACCTCGCCGTACTGGCCCTTCATGCTGTACGAAGCCCAGAACTCGTCGAAGCAGGGGTGGCGAATGATCTCTCGGTAGAAGGGCCGTTCGCCTAGGTCGTCGAGCGCCGTCAACAGCGGTAGGCGGCGGTAGACCTGATCCCAATCGATCAGATCTCTGGGGGCGTTCTGATTGGTGCGCTGGCCCAGCCAGATGAAATTCATGGCGTTCTGCAGCTGCAAAACGCCGTTGTAGCGCATGTGGCCGTAGTTGTCCTCTTGGTTGGCGATGGGCACGAGGGCTTTGACAAAAGGGCTGCGCAGCGGCGCTGGCAGGATTTGGGTGAAACCCGGATAGGACACCCCAAAGGTGCCGATGGTGCCGTCGCACCAGGGCTGCTGGCCGATCCACTGCTGCGTATCGTACCCATCGTCTCGCTCGTCGACATAGGGACGCCATTCGTCCTCTGACTCGTACCGGCCCCTGCTGTCCTGCATGAGCACGGCGTACCCTTCCGCGACAAAGCGCCGGGCCCACTCCACGTAGCGGGGATGCTGGGTGCTGTAGGGCGAGCGGATCAGCAGCACGGGAAAGCGCTCCCCCGCGTCCGGCCGGTACAGGGCTCCGTAAAGCCGCACTCCGTCGCGCATGGGTATCGAAATATCGAGCTGAATGCGCATCCTCTTAGTACCTCTTGTCTTTATCGAGGGGTTCGCTGGCGAGAAAGTGCCGCACGGTCTGGCGTTTACGGCGATTTAAGGTAGTTTAGCAGAGAAGTTGAGACAAGATAGTCCACATTGAAGTCTCATGGATACCAATCGCCCCGCCAACTGGAATCACATGAATCGCCACTCGGTATCAGCTACAGCAATGAGGAGAGGATTTTGTCGAGATGATGTTTAGGATTCGCAGATATCAGATCGTCCCCGGCAAAACGGAAGCGTTCAACGACTTTTTCCTGACGAGACTGTTTCCCGTTCAGAAGAGGTCCGGAGCCCGTCTCGTCGGTCGTTTTCAAACAGACGATGGACTCCAGATCGTCGCCGTATGGGTTTACCAGAGCTTCGACCACTACAAAGAAGTGCAGAGCTTAGTCGCCGAGGATGCCGATTCGATTGCGGCCCAAGAGTATCGACGACAGGAGTTGGATCCGCTCTTCACGGAGACGGATGAGTCTTTCATGACTTCGACGGTGCCAATAGCATTGACGGAACTTTCTCACTTGGAAGCAGGAACGCATCTCACAGAATGAGATCAAACTTCCCCCGCGCCATATCGAACTGGATACCGATGGTGTGCGCCAGGATCTAGGGTCGTTAGGTATTTTCCTCCGTATGTATGATGAACGGGTCAACATACCAGATGTTTTCAGGGTGGGGTATGGCATAGGTCGAAGAGGCGGAGTGAGACCGGTTCGAGGAATCCGCGAGTAGCGTTCTTAACGTTCGGGTAATTTTGCAAAGCGGTCGTACTTGCTACCGCGCGGTGCAGAACCCTAGAAGGCCCTCGAACGCAAATTGTCCGAGGGCCTTCTAGCGTCGTGCAGCGGGAAGGAGGCTCTGGCGAAATTCTGGTGGGATGAGTAGGTTGTCTGCTGCCATAGAAAGGAGAACCACCATGCAGAAACACACAGTAGCTATCATCGGCCTCGGCCGCATGGGCAGTACCATTGACGACGAAGGGCACGGCGACGTGCCCTATTCGGTTGCGGCCGCGACTAGGGCGAGCGAGCGGCTGGAACTCGTAGCCGGAGCGGATCTCTTGCCGGACAAGCGCGATGCGTTTCAAAGCCGCTGGGGTGCGGCCGTGTACGAGGACTTCCGCGACATGATCGACCGCGAAGAGCCAGACATCGTGGCCATCTGCACGGCGGCCTGTTTGCCCAAGCCCGCCAGAGAGGCCCCAGACGCTAATTTTCGCGGCGACTCGCACGCCGATCTAGCCGTAGCGGTGGCCGATCTGGGCGTGCCGATGATCTACCTCGAAAAGGCCATGGCCAGCTCAATGGAGCGCGCCGACGAAATCCGCGATGCCGTAAAGCGCAACAACACACTCTTCAACACCGGCGTCCTGCGCCGCTTTGACAACCGCTACGATGTGGTCAAAGACGCGGTCGCCGCCGGTCAGGTCGGCGAGGTGCGGACCGTGATTCACTACGCCAGCTCCAGCCTGATGCACGGGCACATCCATTCGATCGACACGGTGTCCCATCTCATCGGCGACCCGGCGATTGAAGCGGTGCGCGGCGAGCTGTTGCCGCGCGGCTTGCAAGTCGAGGGCAATCACATTCCGTCCGATCCCTTGGCCACCTATCAACTGCGTTTTGCCAACGGCGTCGAGGCGTGGTCTATTCCAACGGCCCCGTGGGAATTCGAGGTCATTGGCTCGGAGGGTGCAATCCGCTCGTGCAACAACGGGGCCAACGTCTTACTGCGCCAGCCCGGCACCGTGCAAGGACGGAACACCTTGTGGGAGGAGGTGCCCGTCGATCCGGTGACGCCGCGCAGTACGACGCAGAGCTGCTTGGAGGATTTGGTCGCAGCACGCGAATCCGGCCAACCCACGCGCGGCCCCATCGACGTGACCCTCCACATCACAGAAGCCACCATCGCCGTCGCCGAGAGTCATCGTCAGGGCGGCGCTTGGGTGGAGTTACCGCTGACTGCACGCGACTTATACATTTTTCACGTCTAGAGACGAAATATCCCACAACTCATTTACGACTAAAAGGATACACGTGCTAAAAGCAGGCATATTCCTCGATATGGAGAATCTCAACCGCTGCGGTGGCTACGCCATCCGCTTTCGCCAGATCAAGGCTCTGGTGGAGGCGCAGCAGGCGGTTGTGGTGCGAGCCAACGCCTATATGGCCGTGGATCGCGAGCGCGAAAAAATGGATCTAGAGTACCGCCAAAAGAGGGAAACGTATCGCAATCGAGCGCGGCGGGAGGGCTACCACCTAATTCTCAAAGAAGTGCGGCGCTATCTGACTGCGGAAGGCGAGACCATCGTCAAGGCCGACGCCGATCTAGAGCTGGCGATCGATGCCCTGTTGCAGTCGGAGAATTTGGACTACGTGCTGTTGGGCACGGGCGATGGTGACTTTGTGCGCTTGGTGCGCGCCCTGCAAAACCGGGGCAAGCGGGTCGATCTACTGTCTTTTATGAACACCAGCACCGCGCTGCGCCAAGAGGTAGATCACCACTTCTCAGGATACTTGGTGCCCGACCTGCTGTTTTCTGAGCGCGATCCAATCCAGCGCCTGCGCGGCATCCTGCACGCGGTCAACGAGGAGAAAGGCTACGGTTTCCTGACCGCGCAGACCGGCTTGGGGCTGGATACCATGCGCGAGGATATTTTTCTGCACATAACCGACCTGCGCACGGCCAGAGGCGGGGTGGTGTCCAACGCGGACTTTGCCCAGCTTCGAGTGAGGGGTGCGATTATCGAGTTTGACGTGGAGGACGATGGCGACCGGAAAAAGGCCGTCAATGCCATCGAGTTCCGGCCGGAGTTGCTGTGAGGCGATGACGATGAAGAAGGACTGGTGCGCTGAGGAGTTTCGCTGCATGGTCGCCCTCGGTGAGAGCACCACGGCTGGCGGCTGGAGCACCGCTCCCAATCGCTGCTGGGTGCCTCTCCTGGGCGCGCTCATCAACGACTTCCAGACCGCGCCGATGCGGGTCGTCAACTCTGGCATCGGCGCCAACCTCATCGCCAGGCGCAGCCCGGCGTACGAGGAGAGTGGCAAGCCGGCGGCCGACGAGCGCCTCGACAGACACGTCCTCTCCCACGACCCCGACCTGCTCGCGATCTCCTACGGGCTCAACGACGCCCGGGGCGGTACGCCATTGGCCCAGTTCTGCGAGGACCTCGCCCTGCTCGTGGACCGCGTGCGCCAACGCGGGGACCCGCTCATCCTGTTGCTCGGGCCTTACTTCATGACCGACTTCACGGTCGGGGGGAAGACTTGGAGCCACGCCGATTTGCCTCTGTTCAGGAGCTTCAACGCGGCCACGGCCGAGGTGGCGGCACAACTCGACTGTCTGTACGTCGATCTGCTGGCCGCAAGCGGTGAAGCGCCTTGGATGGTCCACTACGACGGCGTGCACCAGAACGACCTCGGCCATCGGATTGTCGCCAACCGCATCTTCGAGGTGCTCGCCCAGCATTGTTCCTGCTTGGCGAAACGGATCCGGCAGGCCGAGCGGAGCAGTCCGAGGTGGAGAGACGAGTCGACGCTGAAGTCCGACTACGGCTTCTGACCAAAAGGAGTATAAGCGCCATGATTCGCGTCGCTATCGCCGGCTGCCATCGCCAGACCCTGCGCAAGCCGACGAGCCACAACTTCGCCGCCGCCTTCTGCGCCCATCCCGACGCGGAAGTCGTCGGTGTCTTCGACTACGGCGAACGGGAACGCGCAGAATTCGTCGAGTGCTGGCGAGATGTGTGGGGAGCGGTGCCGGCCTTTGACGACTACGAGCAGCTTCTCAAGGAGGTCGGTCCCGACATCGTCTGCATTGCCACCCGGCAGACGATGCACGCCGACCAGATCGAAAGGGCGGTGGCGGCTGGCGTTCGCGGGATTCTGAGTGACAAACCGCTGGCCACGACCCTCACCGAAATGGATCGCATCGTCGCGGCCTGTGCGGAGACCCCCCTTGCCTTTGCCCTCGACCGGCGCTGGGACTCCGCCTATCGAGCGCTAAGCTCGGCCATCGCTGGCGGCCTAATCGGCGAGGCGACTAGTCTGGTGGCATACGGCATCCCGAATACGATCAATCACGGCTGCCACTGGTACGACGCCATGCTCGCGCTGCTGGGAGATCCAGAGCCCGCATGGGTCAGCGGTTTTGTCGATCACGGCGACTCCGCAGATGAGCGTCGCCGGATGGATCCGCCCTGCCGTGCGCAGATCGGGATGGACAACGGCGCTGTCGCCTATGTAACCTGCGACGGCCCCAAAGGCCCCGCCTTCGAGGTAGCGGGCGATGGCGGACGGATCTCCGTATTCGCCGATGCGAGCGCAGCCCGCATCTGGAGGGACGACTCTGAAGAGGCATTTTCCCCGCCGCCGCAGGCGGAAGGCTGGTCGGCTGGCATGAACATGGTGAGCGACTTGGTCCGCGCCGTCAAAGAGGGTGGCCGCACTGCGTGCGACATCTCCGAGGCCCGACGCGCAACCGAAATCGGATTCGCCATCTGCTCTTCCTCGGAGCGGGAAGGCGTCCGGGTTGCGCTGCCCGCAGCAAACCGCTCCCTCCGCGTCGAGTCGTATCCGTGGGGGAACGAAGCTCCGAATGTGCTCTAACCCGATTTGCGAGACTCGGCGACAGGCCGGGTGAATCACCCCCGCGACGGTTCGGCGTTTTCCCGCTGATGGCGTTGATGCACCTCGGCCATCTTGAAGTCGTTGTCTATGACCTGCTGCAAATGCACCATGCGCTCTGGTCCCGCAGTGCGCAGCATGGCCTCGCCGTGGATGCGGTCAATCCAGAACCGCCCTTCGTTGGCCAGCGCGTTCTGGAAGTCCTCTAGGCGCTCGGCGGGCACGTGTTCGTAGAAATTCATGGTGTACATGCGCCGCTGCTGTGAGCCGCCGAAAGCGGCGTGCTTGGTATTGTGCCAAAATACCACGATGTCGCCCGGCTGGGTCTCCACCACTTGGCACGGCACTTGGTCGGGCGTCACCCCCCAAGCGGCTTCGCTGTCGGGTAGGGCCTCTTGCAGGCCGTCGGCATAGGCATCGCCGCAGTGATGACTGCCCGGAATGACGCGCACTGCACCCGTGTCCCGGGTCAGCGGATCTAGGTAAAAAGCGATCTTAATGCTGGGAATGCGCTCGCCGTTGTACCCGTCTGAATGCCAGCGCGTATCACCGACGTAGAAATTGCCGTCGCCGCTGGTGTAGTTGAAATCGTCGCCCAAAATGCTGGCGGCAATGTCGTGGATGCGCGGATCGTCGAGCAAGCTGCTCAGGTATTCGCTCTGGTCGGGGAAGGGCACGATGCACGAGCGCGCTTGCCCTGCGTGCTGTTTGCCGTGGTGTCCGCCGCCGTGCGTGGCCCACACGGCCTCGAATTCCTCAATGATGCGGTCGATGCAATCGGCCATGAGGTCGGGGAAGTACAGATAGCCGAAGGTATTGAAATAATTGAGCTGTTGTTGGTTCAGGCGCGTCTCGGACATGTTATTCCTCCAGATTATTCCTCTATGATCGCTTCTGCTGGAGGAGGGCGCAACTGAGGACGGCTTACCAGTACAGGGTGCTGCGCAGCTTGAGCTCGTGCCCGGCCCGAGCCGCCGTGCGCTCGCGGCGCTCGGCGACCAAATCCACGCGCAACGACTGCTCCACGCGCAGCCGCCCGCCCAAGCCATAGGTGTGCGTGTCTCGGCCCGACGCGATACGGGCGTACGGAGTTAGCAGACCGCCCAATGCGTCTAGCCCGTACCCCAACTCTGCGTCGAATAGACCAGCTTCGGCGGCTCGGGTGGATCGCGTCAAGTCCGCCGCCCTGCGCTGCGACCAGAGGCGATCCATTCCGCTCGTCGCACTTCCCCAAGACGAGTGCATCCGCAGTGACGGACCTCGACCCAACGCGCCTGGGTTTATGTTGAGCGAGCCGCCTACGCCCCACTCCTCATAGCCGCTGGCCTGATGCACCAACAGCCGTCGCGCCGTTGCCTGTAGCGCTACGCCCCGTTGCGAGTGGGTGTAGCCCAAGCTGCCGCCCACTTCCAGCCCCAGCCCGGTCTCCGCGTCGCCGCCGTCGTGGCGCATCCCCACTTCCAGCGATGGCGTCATCCGACCTGAGTCCAACTCCACGGGGCGGCCTCCTTCCAGTAGGAGGCGCAATCGGCTCGTCATGGTCTCTAGCGTCGGCTGGACCGCGGCATCCGCGTCCGTTCGCACCACGAAGGCATCCGACTTCAGCGCGACGTCGTAGGCGGACGATTCTGTCGATGACAGCAAAGCGCCTCGTGTACCCAACCCACCCATCTGCATTTCGATATCAGTATCGGGACGATCTCCCATTCGTTCCATCTGGCCGCGCCCGTAGCCGAGCAAACCCCACGCTGACAGCCGCTTGGTCACTGCGAAGCGCAGATAGGGATGCACACTCGTCAGATAGGTTCCCAATTCGCCTTTGCGGAAACGCTCCTCGGCCGTGTGTACGTCGAATTCGCCGGTACCCAAGCTGTGTGCCACCGCTAGACCAGCCAGCGTCCGACCCTGTTGCCGATCGACGCCGAGCAGGGCAGTCACCGGACTGCCGGTAAGCGATAAATCGGTCTCTTCGCTTCTGAAGCGGGTTGTCGCCCCCCGGCCCCAAGCTGTCCAACGGACATCCCGCTCTTCGGCAGTTGCGGCCGACAATTGGAAGGAACTCCGCGATATAATGTCCGCGAAGGAACTTCTCTTCAGATGATAGAAGGGCTGTTGGGATAGAACATCTGAAGGGGAAACATTCTTGGCCGGGGCCGACTGGCCGACCGCATTTGTCCCCTCTTGGTCGGACATCGCCGCCAATGTTACCCGCTGACCGCCGACCGTCAGATGTGCGTCTCCTCTAGACCGACCCGTCAGGCGGTCCGAGACCGTGTCCATTACTTGGCTAGCCGCCGTCCGCCCAAACCGCGCTAACCACGCCTTCTCTACCGAGGGGTCGTCGTCGGTGATGGTGCCCGTGGCTGTATCGTTGGCTATTGTCGCATTGGTCGGATTGCTCAACGTGACCGTGAGCGTTTCGTCACCTTCATCTAGCGCGTCGTTGAATACTACTACTGCAATGGTTGCCTCGGTCTGGCCGGGCGCGAAGGTCAGACGGCCATCTGCCGCTATGTAGTCTGCGTCCGCCGTCGCTGTACCGTCCGCGGTCGTCCAATCGACTGTTATCTCAAAACTGCTGGCTGCTCCTAGCGTTACGGCAAAGGTAATTTCCCGCTCGCCTTCGGCTGCCTGTGCATCGGCGATGGTCAGGGCTGGTGCCGCGTCGTTGTCGGTGATCGTGCCGGTGGCCTCCGCATCGTCCAAGGTTGCATTCGATGGATTGCTCAACGCGACGGTGAACGTCTCGTCGGCCTCGTCCAGCGCATCGTCTAACAGCGACACGGTAACCGTCTGCTCCGTTTCCAAGGCGTCGAAGGTCAGCGTACCCGTCGTTTCTCCATAGTCGGCGCCTTGGGTAGCCGTGCCATCAGCGGTCGCCCAATCGACCGTCACTGCAAGGCTGCTGGCCACGTTGAGTTGCACGGTGAAGGTGATCTCTTCGTCGCTCTCTGTGGCATTCGCGTCGGCGATGGTGAGGGCCGGGGTGTCGTCTTCAGTGATCGATACTTCGACGCTTGCTACTGTCACGCCCTCGTAGTCGCCGCCACTGACGACATGCGTCAGCGGCACCGGATCATCAACGACGGCATCGTCGTCGTGGGTGGCGGTTACGGTTACGGTTTGCGGTGTATTCCAATTGTCTGCGGTGAATGTCAGCGTCGTCTCGTCCACCGCGATGTCGGCGTCCTCCAGCACTGTTACCGCGACGGTTACGTCTGCCGCTGGTTCGGTGTCGAGTACTACCGTGTAGCTCTGGGAATCGCCTTCTGTTATCGTCAATGCCGTCTCCGACACCGCGACCCCAGCTGTGTCGTCTTCGACGATTGTTACCTCGACGCCTGCTGCTGTCACGCCCTCGTAGTCGCCGCCACTGACGGTGTGTGTAAGCGTCAGTGGATCGTCGTCGACAGCATCGTCGTCGTGAGCGGCGGTTACTGTTACCGTCTGCGGTGTATTCCAATTGTCTGCTGTGAATGTCAGCCCTGTTTGATCGACCGCAATGTCGGCGTTATCTGGCACCTGTATTGTGACCGTTACGTCTGCCGCTGGTTCAGTATCCAGCACCACCGTGTAGCTTTGGGAACCGCCTTCCGGGACTTCCAGTGCGTCGGTTGAGATGGTGACCCCGGCGGTGTCGTCTTCGACGATCGTTACCTCGACGCCCGCTGCTGCCACGCCCTCGTAGTCGCCGCCGCGGACCGTATGCATAATCGTCACCGGCTCGTCGGTAACGGCGTCGGCGTCGTGGGCAGCGGTTACCGTGACCGTTTGCGGCGTATTCCAATCGTCTGCCGTGAACGTCAACGCTGTTTGATCGACCGCAATGTCGGCGTTATCTGGCACCTGTATTGTGACCGTTACGTCTGCCGCTGGTTCAGTATCCAGCACCACCGTGTAGCTTTGGGAACCGCCTTCCGGGACTTCCAGTGCGTCGGTTGAGATCGTCACGCCAGCGGTGTCGTCTTCGACGATCGTTACCTCGACGCCCGCTGCTGTCACGCCCTCGTAGTCGCCGCCACGGACCGCATGCGTCAGCACTACCGGATCGTCAGCGACAGCGTCGTCGTCATGGGCAGCGGTTACGGTTACTGTCTGCGGTGTATTCCAATTGTCCGTCGTAAATGTCAACGCTGTTTGATCGACCGCAATGTCGGCGTTATCTGGCACCTGTATTGTGACCGTTACGTCTGCCGCTGGTTCAGTATCCAGCACCACCGTGTAGCTTTGGGAACCGCCTTCCGGGACTTCCAGTGCGTCGGTTGAGATCGTCACGCCAGCAGTGTCGTCTTCGGTGATCGTCGCTTCGACACTTGCTGCTGTCACGCCCTCGTAGTCGCCGCCGCGGACCGCATGCGTCAGCACTACCGGATCGTCAGCGACAGCGTCGTCGTCCTGAGCGGCGGTTACGGTTACTGTCTGCGGTGTATTCCAATCGTCCGTCGTGAAGGTCAACGCTGTTTGATCGACCGCAATGTCGGCGTTATCTGGCACCTGTATTGTGACCGTTACGTCTGCCGCTGGTTCAGTATCCAGCACCACCGTGTAGCTTTGGGAACCGCCTTCCGGGACTTCCAGTGCGTCGGTTGAGATGGTGACCCCGGCGGTGTCGTCTTCGACGATCGTTACCTCGACGCCCGCTGCTGTCACGCCCTCGTAGTCGCCGCCGCGGACCGTATGCATAATCGTCACCGGCTCGTCGGTAACGGCGTCGGCGTCGTGGGCAGCGGTTACCGTGACCGTTTGCGGCGTATTCCAATCGTCTGCCGTGAAGGTCAACGCTGTTTGATCGACCGCAATGTCGGCGTTATCTGGCACCTGTATTGTGACCGTTACGTCTGCCGCTGGTTCAGTATCCAGCACCACCGTGTAGCTTTGGGAACCGCCTTCCGGGACTTCCAGTGCGTCGGTTGAGATGGTGACCCCGGCGGTGTCGTCCTCGACGATCGTTACCTCGACGCCCGCTGCTGTCACGCCCTCGTAGTCGCCGCCGCGGACGGCGTGTGTCAGCGGCTCCGGCTCGTCGGTAACGGCGTCGGCGTCGTGGGCAGCGGTTACCGTGACCGTCTGCGGTGTATTCCAATCGTCTGCCGTGAAGGTCAATGCTGTTTGATTGACCGCAATGTCGGCGTTATCTGGCACCTGTATTGTGACCGTTACGTCTGCCGCTGGTTCAGTATCCAGCACCACCGTGTAGCTTTGGGAACCGCCTTCCGGGACTTCCAGTGCGTCGGTTGAGATCGTCACGCCAGCAGTGTCGTCTTCGGTGATCGTCGCTTCGACACTTGCTGCTGTCACGCCCTCGTAGTCGCCGCCGCGGACCGCATGCGTCAGCACTACCGGATCGTCAGCGACAGCGTCGTCGTCCTGAGCGGCGGTTACGGTTACTGTCTGCGGTGTATTCCAATTGTCCGTCGTGAACGTCAACGCTGTTTGATTGACCGCAATGTCGGCGTTATCTGGCACCTGTATTTGGACGGTCACGTCGGCTGTCGGCTCGGTATCCAGCACTATGGTGTAGTGTCCAGTATCGCCTTCTGTTATCGTCAATGCCGTCTCCGACACGGAGACCCCAGCGGTGTCGTCTTCGGTGATCGTCGCTTCGACACTTGCTGCTGTCACGCCCTCGTAGTCGCCGCCGCGGACCGTATGCGTCAGCACTACCGGATCGTCAGCGACAGCGTCGTCGTCCTGAGCGGCGGTTACGGTTACTGTCTGCGGTGTATTCCAATCGTCTCCGGTGAATGTCAATTCCGTCACGTCCACCGCAATGTCTGCGTCCTCTGGTACCTGCACGGCCACCGTCACGTCCGCCGTCGGCTCCGAGGTCAGCACTACCATATAGCTCGCACTGCCGCCCTCGTCTACGGTCAACGCTGTCGGGGTCACGGTCACGCCGCGCTCGTCATCGTCGGTGACCGTCACCATCGCGCTGTTAGGTTCACCCGCCCGATGGATCGCGCCGCTGGTGATCGTCGCGGTCACTGCGCCGTCCACTTCGTCGCGCTCGTCGTCGTCTGTTGCGACCAGAAGTGTGGTCGTCGCTGCATCCGCAGCGAAGGTCACTTCGGTGGGTGCTCCGTCCGCGATGAACGCGCCGCGCTCCGTTACGTCCACCGGCACCGTCAGCGGTGCGGTCAGGTCGCCGATACGGGTCAGCGTAAACGCTACCGTCTCGCCTTCTTCCACCGCCGCTGGGTCGGCCATCACGCTGACCACCGGCAGATCGTTGTCGACGATCTCGCCCAGCGCCTCGCCGTCTTCGACTATTGCGTTGGATGCGTTGCTCAGCGCGATGGTGAATGTCTCGACCGCTTCGTCTAGGTCGTCGTCGATGATGGGCACGCGGATCGTCTGCTCTGTCTCTAAGGCGGAGAAGGTCAGCGTGCCGGTCGTTTCCTCATAGTCGGTGCCCGCCGACGCGGTGCTGTCCACGGTCGCGTATTCCACCGTCACCGTCTTGCTGCTGGCTATGCTCAGCCCTACCACAAACGCCATCTCCCCGTCGCCCTCGGACGCCATTGCGTCGGCGATCAATATCGTCGGCGTATCGTCTTCAAGGATCGTCACCGCAACGCTAGCCACCGCTGCTGAACGGTAGTCGCCGCCGTTGACTGTATGCGTCAGCGTCACCCGATCGTCGGCAACGGCGTCGGCATCATGAGTGGCGGTCACCGTTACCGTTTGCGCTTGATTCCAATCCTCGGCTGTGAACGTCAATTCCATCACGTCCACCACAACTTCCGCGTCTTCTGGCACCTGTACTCCGACGGTCACGTCCGCCGTCGGTTCCGAGGTAAGCACTATCGTATAGTTGGTGCTGCCGCCTTCGTCCACGGTCAGCGCCGTCGGGGCCACGGTTACGCCGCGCACATCATTGTCGGTGACCACGCCCGTTGCCTTGTCATCTTTGATCTCCGCGTTGGAAGCATTGATCAACATGACCCTCAATGTCTCTGCCGCTTCGTCGATATCGTCGTCGATGATGGGCACGTGGATCGTCTGTTCTGTCTCTAAGGCGGGGAAAGTCAGCGTGCCGGTCGTAGTCTCGTAATCCCGTCCCGCCGTCGCCGTACCGGCCGCGGTCGCATACTCTACTGTCACCGTCTGATCGCTAACCAGATCCAGCCGCACCGTAAACACCATCTCCCCGTCGCCCTCGGATGCCACCGCGTTGACGATCGACAACACTGACTCGTCGTCTTCAAGAATTGTTACTGCAACGCTGGCCGCGGTCACTGTGTCGTAGTTACCGCCGCGCACTTCATGCGTCAGCACTACTATATCGTCAGCTATTGCGTCGTCATCCTGCGCTGCGGTCGCTGTTACTGTTTGCGCCTGATCCCAATTCTCGTTCGTGAACGTCAATTCTGTTTTGTCCACCGAGACTTCTGTGTCCTCTGGTACCTGCACGACCACGGTCACGTCTGCTGTCGGCTCCGAGTCCAGTGCCACCGTGTAGCTGTCGCTGTCGCCCTCTCGAATTATGAGCGCCGTCGGGGTTACAGTCACGCCGTCAGGTGCATCATTGTCAGTAACCGTCACCGTCGCACTGGCCGCATCGCCTATCCGGTAGGTCGCACTGCTAGCGATCGTCGCTGTTACTACGCCGTTTTCTTCGTCGCGCCCATCGTCGTCTGTCGCGACCAGAAGCGTAGTCGTCGCCGCATTCGCCGCGAACATCGCCTCGGTCGGTACTCTGTCGGCGAGGAACGAGCCGCGATCTGTTACGCGTACTGGTACCTTCAGCGTCGCGCTTAGCTCACCTATCCGCGTCAGTGTAAACGCTATCGTAGCGCCTTCTACCACTGTTGGTAGATCTGCCACTATGCTGACCTCCGGTAGATCGTTGTCGGTGATCACGCCTGTTGCTTCGCCCTCTTCGATTTCCGCGTTGGAATTGTGCAACACGACCTTAAACGCCTCCTCCGCCTCGTCTAGGTCGTCGTCGATAATGGGCACGCGGATCGTCTGCTGCGTCGTTCTAGCTGGGAAGGTCACCGTTCCGGTTGACGCCTCGTAATCCGTCCCCGCTATCGCCGTGCTGTCAGCGGTCATCCAGTCCACCGTCACCGTCTGGCGGCTGGCTCTGCTCAGCCGCACCGCAAACGCCATCTCCTCGGCGCCCTCGGATGCCACCGCGTCGGCGATCCGGATCGTCGCGTCATCCTCAAGGATCGTCACTACAACACTGGGCGCGGTCACTGCACTGTAGTCGCCACCGCTGACCGCATGACGGATCGTCACCGGATCGTCGTCGTCGTCGTCGGCATCCCGCGCTGCGGTCACCGTAACTACTTGCGCTGTTCTCCAGTTGGCTGGGGTGAAGGTCAATGTCGTCGAGGCGACCGAAATCTCCGTTGAGGTGAAGGTCAACGTCGAAGTCGTCGAGGCGACCGAAATCTCCGCGTCCGCTGGCACCTGCACGGCCACGGTTACGTTTGCTGTTGGCTCCGTGTCCAGCACCACTGTGTAGCTAGCCTTGCTGCCCTCGCGAATCGCCAGGACCGTCGGCATTACGGTCACGCCGCGCACATCGTTGTTGATGACCGCCACCGTCGCGCTGGCCGCATCGCCTACCTGATAGGTTGCGCCGCTGGTGATCGTCGCCGTCACCGAACCATTCGCCTCTACGTGCCCGTCATCTTCTGTCGCCACCAGTAGCGTTGTTGTCGCTGCATTCGCCGCGAATGTTGCTTCGGTGGGAACCTCGTCCGTGAGGAACGCACCGTGCTCTGTTACCTGCACCGGTACTGTCAGCGGCGCAGTTAGCTCGCCTTCCCGCGTCAGCGTAAACACTGCCGTCTGGCCTTCTACCACTGCTGTCAGGTCTGTCGCGATGCTGACCACTACTTGCAGATCGCTGTCGGCGATCACGTCCGTTACATCGCTCTCGACCACATCTGTATCGGTCTGTGTCACTACATCTGTATCGGTTCGCGCCTCTACCCCATCGGACTCGTCGTTGTCGGCGATCACTCCGGTTGCTTCGCCGTCTCCGATCGTCGCGTTGGAATTGCGCAACACGACTGTAAATGTCTCCTCTTCTTCCACCACATTGTCATCGATGATGGGCACGCGGATCGTCAGCTCCGTCGTCCCAGCCGGGAAGGTTAGGGTCCCAGTCGTCGCTTCGTAATCATCCCCCGCCTTCGCTGTGCCGCTCGCAGTTGCGTAGTCCACCGTCACCGTTTCGCTGCTCTCTGCGCTCAGTATCACCAGGAACTCCAGTGCCTCGTCGTCCTCCGACGCCTCATAGCGCGTCTCCGCAAACGACACCGTCACAGGCACAGATGGCAAGCTTGGGGTTGATCCCCCGCCTCCACCTCCGCCTCCTGGTGTGTTTTCGCCGTTGTTTTCGCCGTTGTTTCCGCCGTTGTTTCCGCCATTGTTTCCGCCATTGTTTCCGCCGTTGTTTTCGCCGTTGTTTTCGCCGTTGTTTTCGCCGTTGTTTTCGCCGTTGTTTCCGCCGTTGTTTCCGCCGTTGTTTCCGCCATTGTTTCCGCCGTTGTTTTCGCCGTTGTTTTCGCCGTTGTTTTCGCCGTTGTTTCCGCCGTTGTTTCCGCCGTTGTTTCCGCCGTTGTTTCCGCCGTTGTTTTCGTCTTCTGGCGGTTGTGGGTTTGGATTCGGATTCGGGTTTGGATTCGGATTCGGGTTTGGATTCGGATTCGGGTTTGGATTCGGATTCGGGTTTGGATTCGGATTCGGGTTTGGATTCGGGTTTGGATTCGGATTCGAGTCCAAACAATCCGGATACGAATCCGTTGCTTCATTGTACCCCTCCGCTAGACAAGGCTCCCAACCGCCTATCTGGTCCATGTTTGGCTCAAAATGCCAATGCAGGTTGTCAGTTTGCTCTGCTATAAAATCGGCCCAGTCCTCGTAATTTTGCCAGTTCTCGGTCTCGGTCTGTTGATCAAAGGGATTGCCCGTAAAGTGTACATGACCTTCATTGTGGACTTTTGGGGTATTATGTCCGAATGTGGGTAATGCCCATGTCAGCGAAACGAAAATGCAAATGACGAGTGCGAATCCCGTGCGGAAGGGTAAGGTGTTCTCGTTGCTATGCCGAGCGACAATCACGTCGCGCACTCGCTCTGTCGGTGGCGTTGACATAGAGGGACCATGCGGCAAATAATCGGTGAGACGCATTAGTGTCTTCTTGCAGGCCTAGCAAAGCAGGCCCCGATCAGCGGAGAGAACTGAGAGCTTTAAAAAGGATCGCCTGAAGGCGATTGCTTGACAAACGCCTTCAGGATCGTGGGGGGAGGTGAAACGTTTGTGAAATATACTATATAAGATATTATATGGAAAGAAGATACTGCATATTGAATAGACGGTATATGGTCCTAAAAATAATTAGATCGGCCCATATAGGGCTTTGGTAACAGGTATTTATAACAAAGGTCTACTTATCGCCCCTCAGACGATAAATAGACCTTGGCGTTTTTTTTATAAATTCCGCTCCAAACCGGCTTCCAGCGCGGCCTCAATCCGCGCCTTGGTCTCTTCGAGATGGGCGCGGCTGTACGCGTCCAGACCGCTGCCTGCTAGCCGCGTTTCGATCTGGGCGGCGATGGTTTGCAAATCCGCTCGGGCCAAGGTGCGGGCGTCTTCGGGTGTGCCTCGGGCGGGCCTGAGTACCAGAGCGATTAATTTTTGTAGCTGTGCCCGCTGCAAGTTGCGGCGAAAGCTGTCGATGGAATCGCCCGTCTCCAACTCCGCCCAGATAGCCTGACGCAGTCCGGTAAACAAATCGACCATCCCGAAGGTCTCTTTGTCCTCGTAGCGCAGTTCCAGATCTTGCAACCGGCTCAACAGCGTTGGGTCGTAAAACCGGTCGAGCGGTCGCCGTTGGATGCTCAGCACCCTATCGTGAATGGGATAGTCGATTCGATGCACGTCGAACACCGACCAAGTAAAATCGACCCAGCGCTCTGGTGCCAGCTTGTTGAGCAGTTCCGGCGACCAGCGGAAGGCGTCCGGCCCGAACACGTGTTCCACCAGAAAGTCGAGCGCCTCTCGCTGCCGGGCGGGCGGCACCGGCTGTAGCGGGAGCCGTCCATCGCCCACGTGGTCGCGGTAGTGATAGATGCCGCCGATGTAGCGGCTGACATTGCCCGCGCCCGAGGCGTAGGGCCTAAAGCCCCAGCCGAACACCCGCCGCAGGGTTTGGTAGCGCTCGCCCTTCTGCTCGAATTTGTCTTCCACTTTGGCCCACAGCTCTTTCGACAGAGCGATCTGGTCGCGGTAGTGGGCGATTGGATCGTCGCGCAAATCCCAGCGCGCCGCGCTCGGGTCGATCCCTCGGGTCCAGTACAGAGCGTCTTCGTCCGTGCCGTAGGCTAGATCTTCCGCCGCGACCCGGCTGGCGATTTTGGCCAGTTGGGCTTGCTCGCTTGCGGGACTGTCCGCCTCTACTGGCCGGTAGGCGTATTCAATGGCCCAGTAGTCGTACGGCCCCAACGTCGTCTGGTAGTACTCGCCCTGCTCGTGGCCCTCTGGGGCGATGTTGACCGGATTGTAATCCATCACCGAGCTGGAGATGCCTTCTTTGTCGGTGACGCGGCGGTCGTGTAGCTCGTCGAGCGCGTGGATGGTGCTGCCTTTGAAATTGTGCCGCAGGCCGAGGGTGTGGCCCACTTCGTGTGCTATCAACTCGACTATTAGCTGGCGGATGAACTCCTTTTCGTCCACCTCGCCCCCGCCAGCCGCGGCTCGCGCTTCCAGCAGGTGCCACCCGAAAGCGGCCTCTTGCCTCAGCCCGTCGGCCATATCGCAGAATCCCCTGTTGTGCCCCATAGCTGCGGCAGGCGAAGGCGCGGTGAAGTCCCCAGCATGTCCCACAGGATCGACTAGTTCGGTGAATTCCAAATGGGCGTAGCGCACAAAATCCGCGCTGATGCGGATATCGGCGTCGAAAATCTCGCCGGTAAAGGGATTGGTGCGCGACGGTCCCACTGCGTACCCCTGGCCGGGCTGCACCATCCAGCGCACCACGTTGTAGCGCACGTCGGACGCGTCCCACTCGGCGTCGTCCGGCTGTTGCTTGGCCTCAATCGCGCCCTCAAAGCCGAGCGGCTCGAATGCCTTATTCCACACTAATATCCCCTCCCGCACCGCGTCCCGGTACTCCGGTGGAATCGTGTTTTCCAGCCAGAACACAATCGGCTTTTTGGGCGGTGACTTGTCGAATTTGGGCTCGGCTTTCTCTAGGTGCCAGCGATTGACGTAGCGCACGTACGGGTCGTCCTTGAGCACCGAGGTGTAGTCTTGGTGCAAGGTGGTGAAGTGCCCCACTCGGTCGTCGGCCAAGCGCGGGCGGAAATCCGACTCGGGCAGGCCGGACAGACTGTAGTGATAGATGTGCTGGAAACTGCGCGTATCCGCTAGGGTGGGGATGTCCATTTTGGGTGAGTCGGTCGCAAAGTGCAGCACCACGTCGATTTCGGTATTGTGCGGAAAACTCTTCAACGCGCCGAAATAGCTATTGTCGTTGTCGAAGTTATACGACCCCTTTTTGAGGTACTCGCTTAAGAAGGAACTTACTAAAGCGATGTCCTGAATGAAGAAATCGCTCGGGTCCACCAACACCGCGCCGGTCTCGGGATGAGGCTGCCCCTCAATGCTGCCGACGCCTAGAATCGAGTCGGACAGGCCCCGGTCCACGGCTCGGTGGATGGCGGCGTCTGGCTCGGCCCGGTAGTACACATTCTTATGGGCGAAGAATACCTTTTTGCCGACTCTCTGAAAGACAAAGGGAAATGTGCCCCAGCCTCGACCGATGGAGACCAGCGAGGCCGAATCAAAGAAGTAGCCGTCGCCCTGCGTGCGCGTGATGCTGCACAGGTAGATCTGGTCGAACTGATCGGGCCGGATGGCCAAGAACACTTTGTTCTCCTCTGGATCCCGGTACAGCTCGAACAGTCCTTCGATCTTGTCAAAGTCCTTGATTACTTTCGCAAATTTGGGGCCTTTGTCCTCCTCGTCGTCTTCGTCTTCCTCGTCTTCTCCTTCCTCTTTGTCCTCTTCGTCCTCTTCCTTGTCGGCGTCCTCTTCCTTGACGGCCTCTTCTTTTCCCACTTCCGCCCAGACGGTCCCCGTCCCCCACAAGCCTAGGATGGCGACCAGCAATATCCATTTGAATGTGCGCATAGTACTACTCAGCTCCATCTCAATGTTGGATCATTCACAGTAAACTCGGACCTTGTCGTCCCCGTCTTGGATGTTGACCTCGATCTCGCTCAGTGCGTCTATGAGTTGCTCTATGTCCTCGGTGCGCAGATTGTCAATGTCAACGTTGATGCCGTTATCCTGCAAAGCCGTGTTGATCCCCGTTGTGGCTTGCGCCGGCAGCAGGGTGTGTAGCTTGACCCCGGCCTTGATCAGCGCCAGCGGCACCCGGACGTCGATGTGCTCATCCTCGTCCGAGTCAACGGTGACTCTCAGATATCGCCGGGCTGATCCCGCTTGTGGGGGCGCTAGCGGCTGAACTGCTGTGATCGTCTCTGGCTCCTCGTCGACGAGGGAGAGCAGGCGCTCGGCCTCATCGACGGAGACCTTGCCTTCCGATAGCATCTCGAGTACGCGTCTGCTGTTTTCTTTCATGGCCGTCCTCCTGTTTGTTGCTGCATTTGGCTACTGAATTGTAACGGAGCCGTTCACGGTCTCGGCGATCAATTCGGCCTCGCCTGTGCCCACCGTTCCCTTGAGCTTGTGGCGCTTCTCGACCGACGCGACGAAGCCCGGCACTTCGCAGCGGACTCGCCCATTGACCGTTGCAGCCGTTAGATTGAGGCTCGGGTCGTCGTCCAGAGTTACTTTGATATTGCCGTTCTTGGTGGATAGTTTGCTGCCGTTTCCGGGATCGATGCTGCCCTGAAACTTTATCGATCCATTGGTCGTCCGCGCATCGAAGCGGCCGTGGGCGTCCTCAATAGACACGCGGCTGTTCGAGGTATAAAGCTCTGCCGAGCCGGAGAGCGTCTTGACCGTGATCGGGGCGTTCTTGGTCGTCGCGTTCAGGTCGCCCTTGAAGTTTTCGACCCTTATGGGACCGTTCTTGGTCTGCACCGTCCCATTGCCCTCCGTTCCTTGGAGTTCCACCGGCCCGTTGCTAGTTGCCAAGTCAACGCTAGTTATGACGGGTAGAGTAACCTCAATGTTTGCTCCGGAGTGCTGGCGAGAGAATCCGTGTAGGAATCCCTCGGATTGCTGATCCGGCTTGGCTTCGACCGTGATGAGATCGCCTTCCTGTGTGGCGCTGTACTTGATTTCGCGAGGTTTTTTCAGCTTGGCTCGCACGCGAATCGAACCGGGTTCGCCGGCACGGACCCGGATGCGGCCGTTGAAGCCGCGCACCAAGAGGCGAGGCTTGTCGCCCACGGCGAAAGTGTCGTCGCACATGGAGATTTTGCCGTCCTTGTCGCGGTCGAGGTATTCGCTATCTGACCACCCGGACAGGGACTCTTCGAGTCCTGAGAGTCCTTCCTTGAGTCCTTTTTCGATTTCTTCACCGAGTCCTTCAAGGGTGTCTTGCAGCGCCCCAATTCCGCGTCCCTTGCGGGTCTCACGGAGCGCCTCCAAGAGACGCTCGGCCTCTTCTACAGTGACTTTTCCCTCCGAAAGCATGTCGAGGACTTTGCGTCGCTCTTCAGTCATCACAGCCTCCTAATCGATTGAAATGAACACGCGGTCCTCGCCGGAGGTCACGTTGCAGCGCAGGCCGCGCAGCGAGGCGAGCACGTATAGAAGCAAAGGGCCAGCCAGAACGACGGAACGGACCTGCGCACGGTGCCCCGAGCGCGCTGCTATTAGTAATGCAACAGGCGTCCCCAGCAGCACGACGACAAAAATGAGCGGCCATAGCACGATGAGCGGGATCCACAGCCGGATGCGCCGCTTGTCGTCTTGGACTCGCAATCTCAGGAGCATCGGCGGCAGCATCAGGAGAGCCTCCGCAGTGCCTCTTCGACGTCGATCTCGCCGCGTTCCAGGCTGTCGAGTACCGCCGCCGATTGGGGATTCGGGAGCGGGGTGCTAGCCGATTCCGTGGTTCGAGTCACCGTCTCGACCAACGGTAGCTGCTTGGCGATGGCATCCAGTCGGTTTTTGACCGTTGGGTAGCTGATGCCAAAGATGCGCTCCATTTCCTTGATCGAGCCGTGGACTTGGACGAAAGTCATTACGAATACTTGGTCCTCGGCGGAAAGACGCGCTAGGATAGGCGGCTCGAATTGCCCTTCGATCGCGATGGCGCTGTCCGGCAGGGAAACCCGCTCTACCACGATACGCGCCCCCTTCGTCAGATCGGTTAGCTCTTTCCAGTCTTTGATGGCAATAACCTCCAAAAGGTTAAATTTAGGCGTAATTATAGCTATATTTTTAAAAAAATCAATAATAAAATTGAAAAATTTAATTTTATTAAAAATAGGCAGGACTCGGAGGAGATTTGGATGCTATTCTTCCACGGCCGCAGACACCGCATTGGAAACCCGCCGCAGCAAGCTCCCGTTGGCGACCATTTGGTTGGTCAGCACCACGCAGCTTAGCTGGCGCTCTGCGTCCGCCCACGCCACTGTGCCGGTCGCCCCGGTGTGGCCGAAGGTGTGCGGCGACACTAGATCGCCCCAAAAGGCCCACACCCGCGCCCCGCACACGCCCCACCCAAGGCCCCACGGCGCGTTGAGCGTGCCGTTCTGATCCCGCGTCATCGCCGCGACTGCGGCCCGGCTGAAGATGCGCTGGTCGCCGTACGCGCCGCCGTTGAGCATGGTTTGCAAGAGGATCGCCAGATCGCGTCCGGTGCTGTGCATGCCGCCCCACGGTGCTCCGAAATCGCGCCAGTACGGGGAATTCCAGCCCCAACTCCGCAGTTCGTCGTCCTCTTCGGTGTCTGTCCCGCACCACACGGTATCTTCAAGTGGCCAATCGCCCATGCCCAGTGCGCTGCACTCCATGCCCAATGGCGCGAAAATTTCCTCGCGTTCAAAGTCGCGCAACCGCTGGTCGCTGACGCGCTCGACGATTGCGGCTGCCAGCAGGATACCCTTGCTCTGGTAGCGGAAATCGGTCGTCGGTTTGTAGAGCAGGGGCGTCTGCATGGCCCGCTCGACAAAGACCTCTACCGGCTCGTGCGCCCGCCGCAGGCTGACGTTCTCCGGCAGCATGTCGGGCATTCCCGATATGTGCGACAGCAGGTGGCGAACTTTGATGTCAGGCCGGTCGCCGCCGGTGAACTCGGGCAGGTAGGCGGCGGCTGGGTCTTCGAGCGAGATTAGTCCCCGGTCGACGAGGATCATCAGTGCGCAAGCGGTGACTGGCTTGGTGATCGACGCGAGGAGAAAGATCGAATCCGCATCGACCGGCTGTCCTGTGTCGGGTTTCCGCTGGCCAGCCCCGCGTGCGAAGACCTCTTTGCCGTGTCGTGCTACCGTCAGCGAGGCCGCGCTGATCTGGCCCGCTTCAACAGCAGCCGTCAGCAGGCCAAAGGCCCGTTCGAGTTGTGCGGCCGACATGCCGACAGCCGCTGGGTCGCCCGTTTGCAAAACCGTTCCGTCCGTTGTCATCGCGTTCCCTTTCTTTGATATAACTGCTGTTTCTTCAACCAACTAATCCGACTACTTCCCTTAACCCCGCCACTACTCGCACTCCCTCCTCCGTCCGTCTATCCGCGTCTCGTTGACGCCGAATCAACACCGGCTGCAGCCCCGCCGCCCTAGCTCCCGCGACGTCGTCTTCCGGCGAATCGCCGACGAAGATTGCCTCGTCAGCTACCAACCCGGTCTGCTCTAGGGCCGGGGCAAAGATCGCCGGATCGGGCTTTTTGATGCCGACATCGCCGGAGACGACCACTGCGTCGAAAAAGGGGCGCAACGCCAGTTCATCTAGCAACCGATGGACGTGCGGCGGATGGTCGAAGTTGGAGATCAGCGCCAGCTTGTAGCGGCCTTGCAACTCGCCGAGCACGCTTTTGGCCTCTGGGTCGAGCGGCGTGTGTGCGTGCCATGCCGCTATGCTCGCTTCGCTTATTCGCCGCAATTCCTCCAACGCCAACGCCAAGCCCAACTCCCCGACTAACTCGCGCATGCGACGCTCATACACTGTCAGCCCGTCGTCCTGCACCGGCGGCTCGGGTTGAAGCAGGAATTCCTCGCATAGTTGAATTAACGTTTCTTCATCAAACGCACGGCCACTATCGATCAGTTCGCGGCGGATGGCATGGTACCAACTCTCTCCTGCGGCCTCCATATTGCCGTAGCACAGCAATGTGCCGTAGAGATCGAAGAATACTCCTCGTATTTCAGTCATCGATTGACTTTCTAATTTGGCTGCGGAGGATAGCGTCTGTGCAGCTCAATCACAACCTTTTACCTACCCACAGGGCACCTCGGCGCACCACTTCTTGGAAGGAGAGGTTTTCCAGCACCGCGTTGTCGTGGCCTAGGGCAAAGAAGAACACTCGGCCCTGACCATAGGTGTGGTGATAGGCCATGACGTGGGTCTCGTCGCGGCCGGGATCATAGGCGTGCATGAGGTGGTGCGAGCGGCTTGGGTCGTGCTTGAGGTAGTGCAACTCGTCGGTCACAGCAAAGTCTTTGAGGCCGGCCGCGATGGGATGGTCGGAGTCGGAGATGGTGACGGTGAAATCCATGTACGGGCTGTGGCCGTCAAAAAAGCCGTTGAGCATTTGGTGGTAGCCGGTGTTGTCGCGGAAGGAAGCGTCTGCGGTGTGCAGGCCGAAGAAGCCGCCGCCGCGTTCGATAAAGTGCAAAAGCCCCTGTTCTTGGGCTTGGGTGAAGTGGCCGACATCCGTGAAGAAGAGGGTGGCGTCATACGCGGTGAGGCCGCTGGCCATAACCTCGTAGTCGCGTGAGAGATCGGCCTCGATCTGGTCATTTTGGTTCAGTAGGTCGGTCAGAAATCGGCCTTGGCCTTCGTGGTCGTGGTAGATGCCTTCGGTGCCGACGAATGCTAAAAGTTTAACGGGAGCCATGGCGGGTTTCTCCTTTTGTTATTGGGTTGGGAACGGCGGTAAGGAGTTTCTCCAACTCACCGCGACGTTCGAGTTCGTCGAGAGTCTCCTCAGTTCCTAAGTATTCCCCGTCGACGAAGATCTGCGGAATTGTGCCGTCCCCACCGGTTCGACGCAGCATTTCCTTGAAGTTGGCAGTCGGCAGTTTGAAGCCGAAGTAGAAGCGAATGGGGATCTTGGTGTATCGAATCCCCTTTCGCCACAGCATCAGGCGCGCCTTCCAGCAGTACCCGCAGAACGGGCTCAGGTAGATTTCGACTTTCGGCATTTTATTTCTCCGACGTTGATGCTTCACTACCGACCAGACTTGGGACGCGGGAATATACCCCATATCAAGCCCAGCGGATTGGCACCTCTAAATCGCGGGCTAGTTCGTCCACTTGGTTGGCCAAGGTGGCTTCGAGGGCGATGCCGTGTTTTAGGTAGTCGGCGCGCCGCTGGTAGCTGCCTTCGCCCGGCCACTGCACTGGGCCCTGCTCGGGTGCTGCTGCCACCGATTTAATATGGGCCTTCAGATCGGCGCTGCGGTCGTGCAGCCAGTCGCCAAAGGGCTTGAGGGCGATAAAGCACTTGGTGGAGCCGCCAGCCGAATCCGTCGGCCGCTCCTCGGTGCCCTGCTCAAAGGCGAGGAGGCCGCCGGCCAGTCCAGCCGTGAGCAGATCGACCATAAAAGCAAGCCCCGAGCCTTTGTGCTGACCCATGGGCAAAAAGCGCCACGATTGCAGCAGAACACTTGGATCCGTAGTGGGCCTGCCGCGCTCGTCGAGGCCCCAACCTTCGGGAACGCTGCGTCCGGCGGCCTCGGCCTGCCGCACGCGACTGATGGAGGATTGGGTCATGGCCAAGTCGAGGACGACAGGTTCGCCGTCGGCCGTGGGAATGCCAATGGCGAGGGGATTGTTGCCTAAGGAAGGGACGCGCGTGCCCCAAGCGGGAAAGTTGGCGAACGCGTTGGTGAAGGCCAAGCCGACCAGCCCGGCGCGGGCGGCCCGCAACGCGTAGCTATGCCCGCGTCCCCAGTGCCCGACGCTGCGGACGACGCAGGTGCCCACGCCGTATTGCTGTGCTCGTTCGAGTGCCCAATCCATGCCCTGCGCCGAGGAGAAGCGGCCAATGCCGCCGCCGGCGTCGATCAGTCGGGAGGCAGGGTTCTCGACTATGGTTGCAAAGCGGGGATCGGGTGCCAAAATCCCTTGGCGGATGTAATTGATCGTCGAGGGCAACAGAGCGACGCCGTGGGTGTGGCCGCCGTGCAGGTCCACTTCCGCGCCGATTTGGGCTTCGACCGCAGCCACGTGCGGCGGGACCCCTGCGGCTGCGAGCGCGTCGAGGAAAAATTGTTCCAGATCGGCGTGGGCGATGCGCTTGGGCTGGCTCATGGTCATTGCCTTACGCTACTTGCCAGCCGCGCACCATATAGGCCTGCAACACGCCACTTTCATCGGAATTGAAGAAGCCCGATCCGCCATCCGGCGAGAGGAAAGGATGGATGTGGGTGTCCTTCTGCCAAGACGATCCGGGGTTTGCGACTTTCCGCGCATTCGCGAGCGCGCCTTCCTCTTCCTCGGGAAGGTCGAACAGCCAGACCGCGCCGCCCCTGTCTTTCGGGCCTGCATCTGTGATCAAACGGGTCCCGTCTATATCCGTTGCGAAATGCCAGAAATCGGGGCCGTCAAAGGAGCGGGACAGGTCGTTGCGCCAGCCGCCCGGCGTGTTGATGCCTTCATCGCCGACGTGCGCTGCCGCCCTGCCCGAGATGAGCTGTCTTTCGTCCGGTTTGCGCGTCGAGGTGCTGGTGATGGCCATGTCGCTTTTCCCCTGCCAGCACTGATGCCCCTGACAAAACTCGTTGCCATCCCGGCCCCAAGGGAAGTCGCGCAGATCCGTGCCATCGTCCCGGATCAGGTGGATGTCCGCGCCCAGTCCACTGACGAGCTTTTCCACCTTGCCATCGGCGGCAATGATATTCCCGTGATTTTCTTGGATCATGATGTCGTGGGAAGCCACGGAGTCCGTTTGACGCGTGTACTGCGGGTGCATATTGCACCAAGTGGGGCCGTGCAAGACCAACCGTACGGATGGCTCTTCGATCTCGAAGACGAGCAGACCCCAGCGCGCCCCTGCGCTGTTGCCGTCCCCGAGGAATCCTGAGATGGCGATGCGCCGGCCATCGGAGGAGATCGTCGAAAGCGGATACGGTCGGCTCAACCTGAAATCGGTCTCTGGAATCGCGTGATCGAGGACGCAAATGATCTCGCGTTCAGACCCATCTAGCCCGACCCGCTTCAGCGTCAGTCGCCCGCCTCCCCCCAGCTCTGTTTTATTGACGAAGTAGTACAGGTAGTCGCCATCTGGTGAGATGGACGGCCCCGTCGTTCCAAGCTCGGTGGTGATCGGCGTCAGGCTGTAATTGTCTTTCAAATTGCAAATTAGAAACTGGTGCTCGGGGTCCTTGGGATCTGAGCCGTGAGGATGCGCTGAGCGGTGGAGGATCAGCCGCTGCGAATCGGGCGTGAAGATCTGCGCCTCCATATAGATATGCGACGAGGGGATCGGCTCATCCGTGAGCTGAATAACTTCGAGATGGTCCCGCTCGGTTTCTGGGACGAGGTCAGGTCGGACTTTCATTGCCTTTACTCCTATCGACGGCGTGGCACTTCGGGAAAAAAGGTAAAAGTCTGCCGAACCGCATCAAGGTAAATAAAATTCCTCACACTACAGCCAACCCAACCGTCAAGTCAGCTTCCCGTAGAGCGGTAGTGCCGCACGCCCACTTGCCAGATGCGCAGACAGATCACGAAAAAGAGCAGGCCCACGACCGGAGCCAACCATTGGAATAATGGGCCTGAACCCAAGGGATCGGGGCGTTCCAAGATTCCCAAAGCGGGGTAATAGCCGACGCAGGCGAGGGGGATGACGTAGGTGAAAAAGCGGCGGAACCACGTGCGGTAAATCGCTAGCGGGTACTGGGCTGTCTCCACGCCGCCGTAGGTTACGGTATTGACGATTTCCAAGCTCTCAGTGGTCCAAAAAGCGAGTGTCGCTTGGAGGACTATGAGGCCGTAAAACAGGCAAGCGCCGCCGAGAATGGTGAGCAAGGCGAGGAGCAGCTTGTCCGGCGTCCAGACTAGCTCTAGGGCATGTGAGGCCCACAGCAGGACGACCAAGCCTTGGGTGAGGCGGCCGATGCGCTTGAGGGTGAGTTCTTGTCCGGCCAGTTGCAAGGCCGTGCTGCGGGGGCGCAGCAGCAGGCGGTCGAAGTCGCCGCTTTTGACCGTAGAGGCGAACAAGTCAAATCCGCGCGAGAACGCGTCGCACAGGGCAAAGGCGATATTGATTAGGCCATAAAAGAAGGCCACTTCGGGCAGACTCCAAGTGTCGAGAGCAGCGAAGCGGTCGAAGAGCACCCAGATGCCCAAGAATTCTAGACCGGTCATCAGGCCGTGGCCCACGGACAGCATGACAAAAGAGGCCCGGTACTGCATTTGGCTGCGGAAGGAGATGTCGATATAGCGGCCGTACAGGCGCAGTCCGTCGAGCACGTCTTCAGCCTCCTTGGACGACTAGGCGGCGGGTGCCGCGATAGAGAAGGAAGCGGCCCAAGCTCACCAAGACCAGCGTCCACGCGAGCTGATGCCCCACCACCGACCAGACTTGAGACGCGGGAATGTGCCCCATGTAGAGGCGGAAAGGGGTATCGGCCAAGCCGCGGAAAGGCATGAAGTCGAGTATGGGCTGGAACGCGTCGGGAAACAGCGGCAAGGGGATCACCATGCCCGAAAAAACGTAGATGCATATCCCTAGCATTTGAATGGTACCCTCTCCGGCGATGGTCCATAATAAGGAGACGTTGACTAAGTTGGACAGGGCACCGCCTAGGAGGATAGCTCCCACTGTAGCCAAAACCCAAGCCGCAGCCGCAGCCGGGGACGCGGGAGCTTGCAGGTCGAAGAACAGGAAGGCTAGGCAAAACAACGGCAAGGAGCGCAGCAGGGCGGGGGCGATGCGATTGGCGAGGGCGCGGCTGTACCAAAAGGCGTACAAATCGACGGGCCGCACCAGCTCGTAGGCCACTGTGCCTGTGCGCACCATGGCTCGCACGTCGTCGTCGGGGTTCCAAGGCAAGAGGGCGAACAGGGCTTGACCGAGCCAGACATAGTTGATCACCTCGGTGTAAGTCATAGGCTGGTCTTGGGTCGCCGTGCGGTAGAACGCTTCGAAGATCATTACCCGAATGAGTCCCCAAAATAGCTGCGTGCTCATGCCGGCTAGGGCCGCGGCCCGGTACTGCAGCAACATGCGGATGCGGGCGCTGAGGACGGACAGATAGGGCCGCATCAAGGACGATCCCGGTAGAGTTGGGCGATGACTTCTTCAATGGGTGGGTTTTCGACAAAGAGGTCGCGCACCTCGTGGCGAGCGGTGATGCGGCTGATGAGGGCCGGGGCTGAAATGCGTTCGGGCGCAAAGCTGAGATGCACGCGGGGGCCGTCGCGCAGCACGACGCGAGCGGCTTCATCTTTAATGGTCGCCGTGGGATCGACTAAATCGACGATGAGGCGGCGCTCGGACGAGACGCGGGCGCGCAGGTCGGCGAGGCTGCCGTCGGAGAGGATGGTGCCGTCGCCGATGACCATGATCCGGTTGCACAGGGCTTCGATATCGTCCATGTCGTGGGTGGTCAGGATGACGGTGGTGCCCTCTCGGCGGTTGAGTTCTTTGATAAAGTCGCGCATCGCCAATTTGGAAACCGCGTCGAGGCCAATGGTCGGCTCGTCCAAAAAGAGCAAGCCGGGGCCGTGGAGCAGGGCTGCCACCAGATCGCAGCGCATGCGCTGACCCAAACTGAGCTGGCGCACGGGCACGTCGAGGAAGGAATCGAGCTCCAACATGGCGACGAGCGCGTCGCGGCGGCGGCGGTAGGCATCGGTGGGCACCTTGTAGATGTCGCGCAGCAGGTCGAAGGATTCAATGGCCGGCAGATCCCACCACAACTGGGTGCGCTGACCGAAGACCACGCCAATGCGGCTGACGTGGGCAATGCGGTCTAGCCAAGGGACGCGGCCTTGGACCTCGCAGCGGCCCGAGTCGGGGACGACGATGCCGGAGAGGATTTTGACTGTAGTGGATTTGCCCGCCCCGTTTGGCCCGATATAGCCGACCAGTTCGCCGACTTCCAGCGAGAAGGAGATGCCGTCCAACGCCCGGATTGTGCGGTGCGAGCGCTGCACAATGCCCCGGAAGGCACCCCAAAGGCCGGGGCGGCGCTCGGCAATGCGGTAGGTTTTGACTAGATTTTCAACGACGATTTGGGGCATGGATACTAAATAACGAGTACTAGCGTAACAGGAGCTATTGTGGGTTGCTCCTTTTACCGGACTAGTCGGGAGCGGTACCGGATTTTTCCCAGGGTCGGATAAAGGATTCAGGCTCGACGCCCAAGGCCTCTGCCACGCGGTTGATATAGTTGAAAAAGCCGATGATTTGGACGGCGTCGTGGATGCCGCGGTCGTCAAAGCCGTACTGACGCAATTGGTCGATGTCCTCAGCGGTTGAGGCCTGCGGTCGCTGGGTCAGTTTTTCGGCAAAGGCGCATAGGGCACGGTCGGCTGGCGACAGATCGGCCTTGCGCCAGTCCGTGGACAATTGATGTACCAGTTGATCGGCCGGGGTTTCTTCTGCAACGGCAAAATCGCGAGCGACCTCAGCCCGGAGGTCGTGGGCATGGGCGCGTATTCAGTACACGCAGTGGTTCGCGGCTGAAACGACCACGGCCAGCATTTCGCGCTGACTCCGGCTCAGGGGCGAGGGGCCGTGCATGATGGCCCCGTAAAAATCCAGTGAGGTCTTCATGGCCCGGGGGTTGAGGCTCATAATGGAGACAATGCCCCAAATGCGCCCGGCCCGAGCGAGGGCGGCTTCGTACTGCTTTTTGAGCAGGCCGGTGGCCCGCTTGAGGGGAACGATGTCTATATAGGGCATTTGCTAATCACCTCTGCAATGGTGGCTGCCGACGGTAAAATTTGTGACATTGTTGCGAGTTTTTAGTTTGCAACCGAAGAGTACCACCGCGTCGAAAAAGGGACGCAACGCCCCCTAGCGCAACAACGCGCTGTATAGAAGGAGCCGTTTCCATGCCCATCCGTTTCGCCTTCCTCACCGACACTCACCACTACCCCGACGCCCCCGAAGACTACGGCGCGCCCAAGATGCTCACCCGCAGTCAGGAGGTGCTCGACGCGATACCCCCCGCTCTCAACGCGCAGGCTTTCGACTTTGTCTTCCACGGCGGCGACTTTCTCTGCGGTGGGTCGTCCTTCGACCTGCCCACCGAGACCTATTTGCGCTCGATTGACGAGGCGGCTGCGGCCTTCGCGCGGATTGAAGCCCCTTTCTACTCCATCCCCGGCAACCACGACTGCGACGCCCAGAGCGGTTCCTTCGACGGTTTCGCCGCCCGCTTTCCCTATCCCGACCCACTGATCGTCGTCGATGCTGCGCCGCGCCTGCGCTTGGCACTGGCCAATGTCTTCCACGACTGCGATGTCTTTGAGAAAGGGTCTGGCGTCTGGACCGACGCGCTCGACGAGGCGCTGCGCGCTGCCGCTGCCCAAGCCCTAGCCGATGGCTGTGCGCTGCTGCTCGTCCTTCACACTTGGGTTCTGCCCGAGTTCTCTTGGGACCACGGCGTGGTCGAAGGCGCGCCTCGTCTGGTCAAAACGCTCGACGAAAGCCCTGCTATCGTCGCTGCCTTCACCGGCCACCGCCACATCAACCGCATCACCGCCTACCGCGACTACCTAGTCGTCGATACGGCCTGTCTGATTGGTTTTCCCTTGGGGTATCGCAGCGTTGTGCTCTCTGACGATGGCTTTTTCAAGACGCGCTTCCACACTCTCGACCTGCCCGATCTGCTGCAAGCTTCCTACGACCGCTCGACGCCTGAGGAGAACCGGGTCTGGGAAGGTCACATCTTCGACCGGGACGTGGATATCCTGTCGCCTCGGCTCAGGGCGTTGTGGGGTTGAACGGGGCGACTTAGCTACTGCTCCATAAAACCTTATCGCAAGAGTCTGCTCATTTACTCTCGGCCACCATAGCGGTTTAATAGCTCGGCTGTCTCAGTAGCATTGTGTTCTGTCGCAATGTGTAGTGGTGTCCGGCCATCGTCGCTCTCAGCGTTGACGTTAGCTCCCTGCTTAAGCAGCAGCTCGGCCGTCGCAGCAGCATCCGTCTCTGCCGCATCGTGCAGCGGCGTCCGGCCCTTGTCGTTTTTGGCGTTTATCTCAGCCCCCTGCGTCAGTAAGAGTTGGACTATTTCGGTTGCGTTGTTCCCCGCCGCCCAGTGTAGCGGTGTCGATCCCTTGTCGTTTTTGGCGTTTATCTCCGCTCCTTGCGCGATCAACAATTGGGCGGTTTCGATTGCATTTTCGCACGCTACATTGTGCAGTGGCGTATTGCCAGATTGGTCCTTTTCGTTGACGTTGACTCCCTGTGTCAACAAGACTTCGGTCGTTTTAGCCTCATTGCCCATCGCCGCCCAGTGTAGCGGTGTCCGGCCCAATGTGTCCTTGGCGCAAATCTCGGCTCCTTGAGTTATTAACAGTTGGGCTGTTTCGGTCGCATTTTTCCACGTCGCATAATGCAGCGGTGTTGCGCTCAGGTCGTTTTTGGCGTTTATCTTGGCTCCTTGCGTCAGTAAGAGTTGGGCTATTTCGGTTGCGTTGTTCCTCGCCGCTCGGTGCAGTGGTGTCTCGCCATATCCGTCTTTTTCGTTGATGTTGGCTCCCTGTGTCAGCAAGACTTTGGCCGTTTCAGCCGTATTTTTCCACGCCGCCCAGTGTAGCGGTGTCCGGCCCAATGTGTCCTTGGCGCAAATCTCGGCTTCTTGAGTTAGTAAGAGTTGGGCCGTTTCAGCCGCGTTGTTCCACGCCGCATGGTGCAGCGGTGTCTCCTCCTCGCTGTTCTTGGTGTTGACTTCGGCTCCTTGGGTTAGTAAGAGTTGGGCCGTTTCAGCCGCGTTGTTCCACGCCGCAGAATGCAGCGGTGTCTCCTCCTCGCTGTTCTTGGTGTTGACTTCGGCTCCTTGGGTTAGTAAGAGTTGGGCCGTTTCAGCCGCGTTGTTCCACGCCGCATAGTGTAGTGGTGTCGATCCCTTATCGTTTTTGGCGTTTATCTCCGCTCCTTGCGCGATCAACAATTGGGCGGTTTCGTCGGCATTGTTCCATGCCGCATAGTGCAGCGGCATGTCGCCATCTTGGTCCTTTTCGTTGACGTTGGCTCCCCGTATTAGCAAAATCTCGGCCGTTTCAACGGCGTTGTTCATCGCCGCATAGTGCAACGGCGTCTCGCCAGATTCGCCCTTTTCGTTGATGTTGGCTCCCTGTGTCAGCAACAGTTTGGCCATCTCAGCCGTATTGTTCCCCGCCGCCCAGTGTAGCGGCGTCTGGCCCAATGTGTCTTTGGCGCAAATCTCGGCTCCTTGCGTCAGCAACAGGTTGGCCGTTTTGGTTGCATTTTTTGCTGCTGCCCAGTGCAGTGGTGTCGCTTCCTCGCTGTTTTTGGTGTTGACGTTAGCCCCCCATGTTATTAACAGTTGGGCCGTTTCAGCCGCGTTGTGTGCTGCCGCATCGTGTAGCGGTGTCGATCCCTTGTCGGCTTTGGCGTAGATGTCGGCTCCTTGCGTCAGTAAGAGTTGGGCTGTTTCGGTTGCGTTGTTCCTCGCCGCCCGGTGCAACGGTGTCTCGCCATACTTATTCTTTTCGTTGATGTTGGCTCCCTGTGTCAGCAACAGGTTGGCCATCTCAGCCGTATTGTTCCACGCCGCCCAGTGTAGTGGCGTCAGGCCCAATGTGTCCTTGGCACAAATCTCGGCTCCTTGCGTCAGCAACAGGTTGGCCGTTTTGGTTGCATTTTTTGCTGCTGCCCAGTGCAGTGGTGTCGCTTCCTCGCTGTTTTTGGCGTTGACTTCGGCTCCTTGGGTTAGTAACAGTTGGGCTGTTTCAGTCGCATTTTTTGCTGCTGCCCAGTGCAGTGGTGTCGCCTCCTCGCTGTTCTTGGTGCTGACGTCTTGGATATTGGCGAACACAAGGAAGCCAATGACCAAGAGCACCACTGCGCCCAAGACCTTGGCAAATCGCCGGACTTTGGTCTTTTTTGGCGGTCCGTTGCTCATTTTGTTTCTCTCAGTTGGGTGTTGGCGGCTGCGTTGGATTTTTGCTATTGCTATCTTGGGTCAACGTTTGCTTTGCGCGATGGTTCCCTGATGTCTAGGATGTCTAGAATATATAGATGTCGGTTGAAGTTCACGGCAAGCGTCGGTGCCGCGTTGCGGGAACTGTAACTTAAAATCACATCTTTTTCTGAGGAGTAATTCCATGAGCCGCGATCTTCCCCGTGCAATTTTAGGCCGCACCAATCTCGAGGTTACTAGATTCGGCATTGGCGGCACGTATTGCGAGTCGGCCGATGGATACAGGGCGGCGCTCGATTGTGGCGTCAACTATATCGATACGGCACGCAGCTATCTAGGTGGTGAAGACGAGAAGGTGATCGGCCAAGCGATCGAGGGCCGGCGCCACGATCTCATCGTAGCCAGCAAATCCGCGAAGCGCGACGCCGAAGGGGCGCGCAACGAGTTGCAAACCTCGTTGCACGCGCTCAAAACAGACTACCTCGATATTTTCCAGCTCCACCATTTGAACACCGAGGAAGAACGCAACCAAGCGCTGGGTCCCGGCGGCGCATTGGAAGCCGCCCAACAAGCCCGCGAAGAAGGCCTCGTGCGCTTCATCGGCGTCACCGGACACGATTGGGTGCAAGTGGAACAGGCGGTCCGCACCGGTCATTTTGATACGGTGCTTTGCTGGTATAATTGCGCGATGAAAGAGCCGGAAGAAACGGTTTTTCCCGCCGCGCAGGCTTCCAATACGGGCGTGGTGATCATGAACGCCTCGCGCAACGAGCGGTTGCTAAAGGGTCCCGGTGCGCCCGCTCCTGAACAATTCTATCGCTACGTGCTCAGTCACGACGCCGTACATACCACGATCATGGGTTTGCGGAGTGTCGATCTCTTCGCACGAGTTGCCGCTGGTTTGTCGGAACGCGAGACGATCACGCCACAAGAGCGGGCTGAACTCGAAGCTTATGGAGCACAACAGCGGGCGTCTGGGGAGCTGGATTGAGTGCTAACAGCGAGAACTGGTCAGGATGCTTGGGCGAAATCTGTTAATAGTAAGAACGACGTACTTGATGTATAAGAAAAATATAGTAAATTTCTGACAATTCATCGGAAATGAAAACGAGAAAGCTGTAAGCAAAATGACTCGTATGGCCGACAAGATCATGAAGAGAGTGTCTGCACACGGCAGAGGCAGGTGGGTGTGCATACCGAAGGACTTCCTAGACCTCGGGAGCCGTGAGGCCGTCGATCAGGCTTTGTCGCGTCTCGTCAAAGCGGGTCAGCTACGCCGAGTCGGCCACGGGCTGTACGACATGCCTAGAATGAGCGATGTGCTGAAGCGGCCCGCGCCGGTCGATCTCGATGCCGCCATAGCAGCGCTCGCAAGAAGGGACGGTGTCCGCATTATGCCCGATGGCTTGGTGGCTGCGAATCAGCTTGGGCTCACCAACGCGCTACCTGCTAAGGCATCTTATGTGACAGATGGCTCCTCAAGGACGGTCAAGATCGACGGACGAACGGTCCAGTTCCGCCATGCGGGGCCAAGCGTCATGCAGTGGGCGGGAAAACCGTCGGCACCAGTAGTGCAAGCATTGCGCTGGCTTGGCCCCAAGGCCGCTACTGACGCGCAGGTCGTTTCGATTTTGAGTCGCCATCTTCCCGACGCGGTGAAGCGCGACCTGTACCAAAATAGCCGGCATCTGCCCGGTTGGGCTCTGCCACTGGCGCGCAGCATCACGGCGGATCAGGTCGTTGCCGTATGAGTGGAACCTTAGAGACTTTCCTTACCTTTCGGAGCAAGACAAGTTTTTGGATGGGTAGTGGAACAGCTTCGTCGTGGCGAGGCCGCGATCAATTAATAAAATTCTCGCCTACGGCTGATTCGAGTCGTCAATCAACAGCTACCGAACTCAAACTGCATCGCTAATTTCAACAAAACTCTCCCCTTGATTTACCAACTTGAGTGCGCCGTAAAGGGTTTTTGAGAAAATCGTTTTCAAGCGAGCATTTGAAGTATTGCCGCAGGTAATCCAGATTATTTTTGGCGGAGGACCTAAACGTTCCAGAAGCTCAACAAAGTCCCGATCTTTGGTAATCACAATCGCATCGGCTTCTCGCGCTTTATAGAAAATATCGGGATCCTCAGCCTCCCTGAGCCCTAGATCGCGTACATGGAGCACATCCATGCCAAAGGTATCGTGAATCCAAGGGACGAGTTTGGGAGAGATATGAGCGTCGAGCCAAAGGATCATGCAGCGAGAACCGGATGGTTCAGCCGTTCACTGGCAAAGCGCAGACAGGCGCGGATATCCTCGGATTCAAGATCGGGATGCTCGGCCAAGATTTGTTCAGCAGTCAAGTCGGCGGCGAGCAAATCCAGTACGTCCGTAACTCGAATCCGCATCCCTCGAATACAGGGACGTCCCCCGCACTGCTTGGGATTTACCGTGATGCGATCGGTTAGAATAGCCATAGCGGTCCTTCCCTTGATATGCCTAAAGTGTCTAAATATCGGTTGAGGCCCAAGGTGAAACAAGCTGCGGTGCTTGCAGCGCAGATACGCCTGTGGGTTTTACTGATAGTAGATATTTTACCCAAAAGATTTACCAGACCCGCGATGCAGGTCAACAATCCGCTTCTACAAAAGGGATGCTGAAGATGGCTAAACGGAAATTGCAGGGACAAGCCCCTTCGCCCGACGAGTGCTTCGCGCAAAGGGTTGCGCATCTGCTTCAGCCCGAAGGCATGAAGACCGAGCACTATCAATACGGGATCGAAGCTGTGGACGGGAACCAAGCTTGGGCGCTCTTTTGCGCCAGTGGTGCCGGCGATCTGGCGCGGGTTAGCGCGTTGCTCGACCGCGACCCCAAGCTGGTCAATGCCCAGTACTGGTACCAGTTTCCCATTCACATGGCGGTGCGCGAGGGCCATGCTGAGGTGGTCCAGCTACTGTTGCAGGCCGGGGCCGACCCGGGGCAGTCGCGCTATACCTATAATTCGTGGGACAAGCTACTAGCCATCGCCGAGGAGCGCGGCTACGGGGAGGTGCAGGCGCTGCTGGAGGCGGCGATGCGCGAGCGCTTTGGCTACGATCCGGGCTTTGTCGCGCTGGCCGAGGCGATCAAAGGTTGCGACCGGGCGCGAGTCGAGGCGGTGTTGGCCGAGCATCCCGACTTTATCCGCGCCGCCGATGCGTTGGGCAATGGGCCGCTGCACTGGGCGGCGCTGACGCGGCAAAACGACTTGGTGGACTTCTTTGTTGCACAGGGTGCTGACCTCGAAGCTCGCCGTGCCGATGGCCAGACGCCGCTGTTGGTTTCGCTCAACGGCGACTACTGGTTTCGGACGCGCGATCTGTCGGCGGACGCGCCGCGAGATCCGTGGGTTGTCACCCGCCACTTGCTCGCTTGCGGCGCGGAATACGCTCTCAGCATCGTCTGTGCGGCTGGCGATGAAGATCGCGTCGATGAAGTGCTGGCAGCCGATCCGGCCCAAGCCCGCACTCTCGATGCCGGACGGCGCAGTCCGCTGTCCTATGCCGCTCGCAACGGCCATACCAAGATCGTCGAAAGACTGCTGGACTTGGGTACCGATCCCAATCAGCCCGAAGAAAATGCGTCGCGCGGCAAGGCACTCTTCGAGGCTTGCGCGGGCAACCATTTGGAGACGGCGAAACTGCTGCTCGAACGCGGTGCTGATCCCAACGCCGGGGTGGACTCCTCGGGCTCTTGTCTGACCATCGTCGAGTTCAATCACGGCAAGAAAGGCCAACAAATGCAGGCCCTGTTGCGCGAGTACGGTGCTGTGACGCCACCTTATGCCATGGATGACGCGGCGCTGGAACGGGCCATGCGCGAGGGAAATGCTGTCGTTGAGCACTCTCAATTCCTGCACGAGCTGATGGGACGGGACAATTCCGCGCTCATCGGTGTCCTTTTGGAAACCACGCCGGAGGTAGGCGACCTGTTCCAACTGACCGATATCTGGGGCGGCAACTATCCTTCAGATCCCGATACGATCCGCACTTTGGCCGACCACGGCCTCGACCTGCACCGTGCCAACTGGATTGGTCGCACCTTTCTGCACGGCTGTGCGGAAAAGGGCGATATTGCGGCGGCTCGCGTCTTTTTGGAATTGGGAGCCGATATTGAGGCGGTCGAGTTGGAATACGGGGGCACGCCTTTGGCCGCTGCGGCGCGCAAAGGGCAGGTGGAGATGGTGAGCTTTCTATTGGAACAAGGTGCCGATCCGACCGCGCCAGCCGAGTCGCCTTGGGCGCAGCCGCTTTATTGGGCGGAGAAGGAGGGACATGGGGAAGTGGCGGCGCTGCTCAAAGAGTGGTCCGATAGGAAAGGTGCTGGCGACGGTTAGAGCGTTATCGTCCACCAGTAGTATTCTCCCTTTAATTCCGCTTGTTCCAGCAAGGCGACATCTAAACGGGATGGGTCGGTGATCAGGGCCCTGCTGGGACCGCGATCCTCCCGGGCGCAGTAGGCGCGGGCCTGTTGCACGGCACGGTGCTGAATTTCTGCGCTAGCGTCGGCGAGCCCTTCGAGCCATAGGCCGCGATAGGTGATGGTGTCAACCGGCAGCAGGCGGACGGGGTCGGTCTTGCCATTGGCGGCACCTGATTGCGGTGGCCAGATATAGAGGCTGTGTGGCCGTTGGTCGGTTGCATAGCCGCAGTGGGCAAAGCAGCGCTGGCTAGGCGCGTTGTCGGCACGGATGAGCGCACGCGATAGGCGAAATCCACGGCGGCGGGCTGCCGTCCAGGTTGATTCGATCAAACGTTGGCCATAGCCTCGGCCCTGGCTCTGTGGACGGACGGCAAGGCGGGGTTGTCCGCTGCGCCATCTAGGGCGAAGGCGGAGCACGAAGCCAGCGACTTCGTTTCCTTCTACAGCGACGTGGAGGTCAATAGTGGGGGCGGCAATCTGGCGGAGGCAAACTTCCGGTTCGATCTGCTCCGCGAAGGCTGCCTCGCAGACTTGGGCGATGCCGGGGATATCGCTTGCGATAGCGGGGCGGATAGTACGCATTAGAAGACGGCGAGGTTCCCGAAGACGGGAATACACTGGCCTGAGAAGTGGATGATGGAGGTGAGGTGGATGCCCATGGTGTATTTGTAGTCTTTGACGCTGCTGTGTGCAAGGGGTCGCTTGCATATCATCGCTGATAGCGAATATATTGACATTTTTTATCTGATGGATATGTTTATCGCATGTTCACGGTGATGATTGCTAAGGAAGCAAGGCGGCGGCTCCGCGCGATGCCAAACAACGTGGAGAGAACAATTATCAGCAAGATCGAACAACTGGCCGCCGACCCCTTCGCCGCGAACAACAACGTCACCGCGCTGAAGGGAAGCGCGGGATTTCGGCTCCGAGTCGGCGATTGGCGGGTGCTATACGTCCTAGATTTGGAAGCCGAAACCGTTACCATAGCTGCCATCCTACCACGTGGAGTAGCATACCGATGACTAGTGCCCCTCAGATCGTCGTCTTGGCAGGCGAGGAATATGCTATCGTCCCTCGCGCCGAATACGATGCACTGCGCACCGCCGTTGACGAAGACGCTATGGATGCCGCCATCATCCAGCGCGTTCTCGATGACCCCGATCAGGAACTCGTGCCCCTCGAACTCGCCAAGCGCATCGCCGACGGAGAACATCCGGTCCGGGTGTGGCGCGAGTATCGCAGCATGAGGGCCAGCGAACTGGCCACTGCCGCCAATATCGCGGCCTCTTATTTGTCCGATATTGAGCACGGGAAGAAGCCCGGATCGATCAAAGCAATGAAGCGCATCGCGACGACGCTCAACCTCACAGTGGACGATTTGATTTAGTTTCAATCCGCTCCCCTGCCGAAACGAGGAATAAATATGGAAGAGCAGATAGGTGTAATAATCGAGCAGGGGTCGGCGGATTGGCAGATCGTGCAGCAGGACGAGCACGGGAAGGGGAGGATTGAGCTGGGGGGGAAGTGGAAGTTCGAGACGCCCGGACAAGTGGAGGTGCGCCTGGTGTGGGAGGATACGGGAGTGGCTGTTGCGGCTGGTTTGGACTGGCAGGCGGTACTGACGGAGGAGGATGGAACTTGGAAGGGTGCTTTGGAACACATACCGGCGGGCGGACTTTATCGGCTGGAGACGCGGTTACGGACGGCGGAGAATCCGGCTGGGGAGTGGTCGCCGAGGGGAGATATGCGGCACTTTTTGGGCATAGGCGATTTGTGGGTGATTGCCGGGCAGAGCAATTCGGCCGGGTACGGGCGCGGGCCGTACGAGGACCCAGCGGAGTTGGGAGTGCATCTGTTTAGGAATAGCGAACAGTGGGCGCTGGCGGCGCATCCGATGAATGAATCGACGAATACCCGACACGCGGTGAACCGAGAGGCCGCCAATCCAGGACATTCGCCCTACCTGCAATTTGGGCGCACGCTCAAGAGGACGCTCGCGCACCCGGTGGGTTTGGTGCAGACGTCGTTGGGAGGCTCTCCGCTCACTCGCTGGAATCCCGGCGAGCCGGGGGCGGCGGATTTGTTTGACAATATGGTGCAGTGCGTGGACAAGGTAGGGGGAAAGGTTCGGGGGATTGTGTGGTATCAGGGGGAAAGCGATACGGGGACCGACGCGGACGCGACCAGTTATGCAAAGCGGTTCCAGCAAGCGGTCGCCGCCTGGCGGGAGGCTCTTGCAGACGCGGAGTTGCCGGTGCTCACCGTGCAGCTAAACCGCGTGTACCAACCCGCAGATCCGGATGTTGATCGGCGCTGGAGTCAGGTGCGCGAGGCGCAGCGGCAGGTGGTGAAGCAAACGCCAGGCATAGGCGTGGTGCCGGCGCTCGACTTGCCGCTTGCGGATCTGATTCACACCAGTCCCGCCGGCAATATGCTCTTGGGCGAGCGATTGGCGCAGGCGGCTTTGGGGTTGGTTTATGGCCAGGCAGTAGCTTGGCAGGCACCGGATTTGGTGGCGGCCCGGCGGCGGGAGGATCGCGTCGAATTGGAGTTTGCAGCCGTCGAGAGCCGGATGGACAGCATCGACTTAGAGGCCAACAGCTTCCGGGTCGAGGATGCGGCCGGCGAGGTGCCGATTGCGTCGGTGAGCTATCCGCAGGACCATCGCGTCGAGTTGGTCTTGGAGCGACCCTTACAAGGGACGGCTAAGGTCCACGGCGGCTACGGCAAGAATCCGGCGACTGTGCCGGCGGATATGGAGCGCTTTTTGCCGATGTTGGGCTTCTGGGGAGTGGAGATCGTTTGATGAGAAAAGGAGGAGGGAGCAAAACACCCATCTCGACCTGTGATCGCCTACTATTGATGCGCTCGGTTAATTAGCACCGCACTCAGAATCAATGCCCCCCGCACTACGAGTTGCCAGTATTCGCTGATGTTCATCAGCGTCATGCCGTTGACCAAGATGCCCAAGAACACCACGCCAATCAGGGTGCCGCGTATCTGACCCTCGCCGCCCATCAAGCTGGTGCCGCCGATGATGACCGCGGCGATCACGTCTAGCTCCCATCCTCTAGCCGTCGTTGCCGCGCCGGACATGATCTCGGCCGACTGCATGATGCCGGCTAGTGCTGCCAAAAAGGCGACAATCGCCATGACGGCGATCTTGATTTTGCCGACCTCAATGCCGCTCAATCGCGCGGCCTCGGCATTGCCGCCCACTGCGTAGATTGAGCGCCCCAGCGTGGTGTAGCCCATCAGGAAATGCGTCGTCAGAAAGACCAGCGCGAAGATCAGTGCCGGAAAGGGCACTCCGAGGAGATAACCGCCGCCTAGGAAATTGTACCACTCGGGAAACGGCGTCAGTGGAAATCCCCCGGTGATGAGCTGCGCCGATCCGGTCAAGACCGTCATCCACGCCAGGGTGATGATAAAGGTCGGCACCCCGAAGCGCACGCGGATAAATCCGCTCAGGGCACCGACGCTTAGGCCGACTAGCAAGGCCGCTAGCATGGCCGCGGGTACCGCCAATTCTATTGCCAGCCCAGCCCCGGCCAAGTGCCGCGTCACATAGGCGGTCAGGCAGCCGGCAAAAGCCACCGCCGACCCCACGCTCAGGTCGATCTCGCCGGAGATGATGACCATCGTCATGCCAAAGGCGATGATGCCCTGCATGGACACGTTGCGCAGCACGTTGAGCAGATTGTCAACGGAGAAAAACCCTTCGGCCTCAAACGCCAAGATCGCGCAGAGGACGAATAGAATGATCTCCATAATCGAGCGCTTCACCCACGCCATAAGCCGTTCACGCATTGCGGGTTTCCCCCATGCAGCGCAGTGCTAGCTCGTCGGCGCTGATTTCTCCGGGCCGCACTTGGCCTTCGATCCGTCCCTCGCGCATGATTAAGATCCGATGGCAGACTTCGACCAACTCTTCCAACTCGGTCGATACAAAAAGCGAGGCAATGCCCTGACGGCTCAAATCCCACATGGCTTCAAAAATCTGCTGTTTGGCCTGCACATCCACGCCGCGCGTCGGCTCGTCAAAGAGGATGACTCGGGGGCGATTGCCCAGCCAATTGCCCAACACCACTTTTTGCTGATTGCCGCCGCTCAGCGCCGAGACCGGAGCTTCGGTGTCGGCGACTTTGATTTCGAGTTGGGTTACTAGTGCGTCTACTACGGCTTGCTCTTCCACGCGGGTGATATATCCCCGGCGGGCGATTCGTCCCATGCTCGCCAAGCACATATTGGCGCGGATGCTATGCGCTTGGATGAGGGCCTCTTCCTTGCGGTTTTCAGGGGTAAAGGCCAAGCCCTGCGCCTTCATCTTCGGTGGGGTCGGTGCTGCTACGCGCTGGCCTTGGACCAAGACTTGTCCGCGGTCGCAGGCGTCTGCGCCGAAGAGGGCGCGCAGCAATTCGGTGCGCCCCGCGCCCAGCATTCCGGCAATGCCGAGGATTTCGCCTTCGTAGAGCGAGAAGCTCACATCGGTGAAGGCGTCCCCGCGCGACAGGCCCTGCACCTCCAGCACTGGGGTCGTGCCTGGTTGCAAATCATCTGGCCGCTCTTGCTGCGCGACTTCGCCGAACATCATTTGCACTATCTCCGCGATGCTCGTGTCCCGCATCGCCACCGTGCCGATGTGATGCCCGTCGCGTAGCACCGTAACCTGGTCGGCGATGGAGTGCAATTCCTGTAGGCGGTGAGAGATGTAGATGATTGCGACGCCCGCGGCCGCCAGTCCTTTGACCACGCGGAAGAGCTGTTCGGTCTCGTGCGTTGCCAGCGCCGAGGTCGGCTCGTCGAGGATGAGTACGGCCGGGTCAAAGGACATGGCCTTGGCGATTTCGACGATCTGCTGCTGCGCTACCCCTAAATCGCCGGTGCGTGCCCGGACGTCGATGGCGACTCCTAGCCTCGCCAGAACATCCTCGGCCCGTGCGTAGGTTGCCGTCCAGTCGATGAGTCCGCGCCGCTTCGGGGTTCGGCCGAGCAGGATGTTCTCGGCCACGGTCAGCCCCGGCACCAAGCTCAGCTCTTGATAGACCATGGCGATGCCATAGTCAAAGGCGTCCTGCGGCGAGCGCAGCGCGACCGGCACCTCATCGCAGAGGATGCGCCCCCTGCTTGGGACGACCGATCCGGCTAGGATTTTGACCAGCGTGCTTTTGCCAGCGCCGTTTTTGCCGATCAGCGCGTGGACCTCGCCGGGGGCAAACCCCACCGAAACCTCGTCGAGCGCCACCGTTCCTGGGTAGTCCTTGCCCAGGTCTTCTACTGCTAGTTTGAAGGAAAACTGGCTCACTGATTGCCGAGGGCGATCAGGTCCGCGAGCCGCGTGCCGAAAGCCCGCACGCCGTCCGGATCTTGACGCGCCACGAGCACTCCGTCCATTACTACCTTGGCCGCGACATCTTGCCCTTTGAGCGCCGCGATGGCCAGTTCCATGGCCTTTGTCCCTAGTTCGAAAGGAGTCTGGGTGGTGAGGGCCTGCAAGATGCCGTCCTCGGCGAGCATGAACTCGACGAGCTGCTGGCTAGCATCAGTGCCAAAGACGACTACCTTCCCCTCGCGACCGGCGTTTTTGACTGCCATTACCGACCCGACGGTGCCGCCTTCGTTGGCCGACCAGATGATGTCGATTTCTGGATGGGCGGTGAGAATGTCCCCGGCCTTCTTGAGCGCCATTTCCGGTAGCCAAGCGTCTTGCTCGGCGACGAATTCCACGCCCGGCAACTGCCCCACCACCTCGACGAACCCGTTGCGGCGCGCGTCGCTTTGCTCGGCGAGCTGCGACTTGAAGGCGAGGGTCGCAATTTTAGCTTGCCCGCCTAGCTGCTTTTCGATGTAGCGCCGCGCCACCAGCCCGGTCTGGCGGCCCAAGTCCCCTTGGTCGCTCTCGATATAGGTGACGGGAATATCTCCTTCCACCGTTGTATTGTACGTCACCACTGCGATGCCGGCGTCCTTGGCTCGCTGTAAGGCTGTGGCCGAGGCTTTGGCACTCAGCGGCGAGACCACAATGGCATCGACGCCGCGCGCGATATAGGTGTTGACGAGCTGAATTTCCTTGTCCGGCTTATTCGCACTATTGGCCAGCAGCAGCTCGACGCCCGCTTTGTCGGCCGCGTCCTGCATCCCAAACTGGATCAGCCGGAAGAACTGATCTTCTTGAAAGACGATCCCGGCGATCTTGAGTTTTTTCTCCGCTGGTGCTTCCTGCTGACCGCCGCAGCTTAGGGCGACTAGTCCCAAAACGGCTGAGATCGTCCATCGGCGCAATTTCATGCGTATCTCCTCGTGCGTTACCCTTGCACCGGCTGCAAATTGAGCAACACCAACAGCCACACCCGATGCCAATAGGCGCTGTTGATATAAGGGTTGTATTCCGAAGGCCAATTGCGCCAGTAGGTCTGGTTGTGCGGAATGCGGTGATACCACTGCAAGAGCGGGATCGACGGCAGTTCGGCCAGCCAGATTTCCATGGCTTGGCGATATAATTGCACCAGTTGCGGATCGCGCGGCGAGACTTCCGCCATCTGATCGACGATCCGGTCGAACTCCTCGTTCTGCCAGCGCCAGACGGACTCGGCGGGCTGGCCGGTTGGCTGCACGAAGCGGCTGTGATAGAGCCGCAGCGTAAAATACGGATCGCGCACGCCGCCGGCGTGCCCGGTGATAAAGGAGCGGGCCGTGCCGTGCGATATGCGGGTGAATGTGTCTGGGGTATTGCGGAAGTCGGCGTCAAAACCTGCTCGCTCTAGCTGGGCGACCAAGACCGGCGTTATGTCTTGGAAGATCGGGAAGATGTCGATGAGCATTTCAAATGGCTCGCCGTCTTTGGTCCAATAGCCATCAGCGGACCGCTGCCAGCCCATGCTCCGCATCAGGGCCGCGCTCTTGTCTAGGTCAAAGACGCCTATTTCGTATTCCTCTAATAAATCCTCGACCTCGCTGAAGTACGGCCTAAGGGCCGGGTAGTCGGGCAAGGGCAGGAGCGTAGAAATTCCGGCTCCCTGCCAACCCACTTCCACTAATTGCTGCCGGTTGATGGCATAGTTGATCGCCCGCCGCACATTGACATCCGCAAAGGGGGCTTCAAGGTTGTTGAAGCCGAGGGAAATGGGCCAGAAATCGACGTAGCCGTACGGCGGCTGGCGCCCGGTCCAAGTCGTCACCCGGGGATTTTTGTCGAGTACGGTCAGGATGTTGGGCGGACGCAGGTCGAGGCTGGTGTCAATGTGGTTGGTAATCAGGTTTTGGACGCGTTTGGCCTCCTCCATATAGGGCAGGTAGATGATGCGCTCGACTTTGGGCAGGGATTGGAAGCCGGTGGCCGCGGCCCACCAGTCTGGCCGCAAATCCCAGATGCGCTGCTGAGGCGTGGATAGCGTCAGCTTATAAGGCCCGGAAAACACGGGCCAGCCTTTTTGCGGATCGAAGTTTGCAAAGGTGTCTGGCGACTGCCCTTCCCACACGTGCTTGGGCACAATCGGCACCCCATTGCCGAAGTTGTGCGTGAAATACGAAAAGACAAAGCGCGGGTTGGGTGCCGTCAGGACTATGCGCGCCGTCAGGCTGTCGACAGCCACGGCCTCTTGGACCCAGTTTTTTATATCGGTTGAATAGGCCAACAAAGGCGCGTTTTGCCGCAGCATGTTGACCGTAAAAACCAAGTCGTGTGCCGTCCACGGCATGCCGTCGCTCCACGTAACCCCCGGACGAATGGTGATTTCCACTTCGGTATAGGCATCGTTGAAGCGGTGATCCGTGGCGATCCAGGGAATTAGCTTGCCCTCGAAGGCATTGTAAAAGTACAACGGCTCAAAAACGAAATTGTACCCGGTGCGCGAGGTGGATTCCGGTCGATAGGGGTTGAAGGTATTGTAGTCTTTGATCTGCCCGGCGCAGGTGCCGCTTTCGGCGCAATCCATGATCAAGGTCCGGTTGCGCGGGACCTGTATAAGCGCCGATTCCTCGACGTCCTCGGGCTGGTCGGCCGCGTCCGATGGCTGTTGGTCGGAAGGGGTGTCGCCGCAGCCGCTGAGTAGCCACGCGCTGAGCAATATGCAAATGCTGCGTTTCATGTTAGACCTCGCATCGGTTTAGAGTGAGAGGATGCCAGCCGCGCCGATTGAGCGCGATCAAACAGTCTCATTTAGCCTCGAGTTGGTTGTAGATTCAACAATACTAAAAGCCACGTTCGGTGCCAGTAGGCTGTATTGATATACGGATTGTCCGCCGATGGCCAGTTGGTCCAGTAGGTTTGGTTGTGTGGCAAGCGGTGGTAAAATTGCAACAAGGGTACGGCTGGCAAATCTCGCAGCCAAATCGCCAGCGCCTCTCTGAACAGGCCCATCAAGCGCGGATCGTCGGGTGCGGTCTGGCCCATCTGATCGACCAGTGCATCATATTCTGAGTTTTTCCACCGCCAGAAGTTCGGCGTCGCCGTGCCCGTCGGCTGGACGAAGCGACTGTGGTAGAGCCGCAGCGTAAAGTACGGATCGCGCACCGAGCCTCCATTGCCAAATATATAAGTTTTAGCCGCGCCCGTGGTCATCCGCGTGTAGTTGTCCGAAGTCATGCGCATGTTGGCTGCAAAGCCGGCCCGCTGCAACTGCTCGACTAAGATCGGCGCGATGTCTTGGAAGGTTTGACTGATGTCGAGCAGCATCTTGGCTTGCACCCCGTCCCGCGTCCAGATGCCCTCGGCGTCCCGCTGCCATCCAGACTCCTGCATCAGGGCCGCGCTGCGGGCTGGGTCGAACAGGCCCACTGGATGTTGTTCCAGCAAGTCTTGAACTTGGGCGGTGTAGTGCCTGAGCCGAGGGAAATCGGGGAACGGCAACAGGGTTGGTCGCCCCGCCCCCTGCCAGCCCACCTCTACTAGCTGCTCGCGGTTGATGGCGTGGTTTACGGCCCAGCGGAAGGCCGGCTCGTCGTAGGGCGACTCTTGGGTATTGAAGCCCAGCGAAAGGGGCCACCAGTCGAGATAGCCATAGGGCGGCTCTTGGCCACTCCAAGTCGTCACATTGGGGTTTTGCTCTAGCACGGTGCGGATGTTGGGCGGCAGCATGTCGGCGCACAGGTCCATAGCATTGGTCGCGAGGTTTTGGACCTGTTTGGCCTCCTCCATATAGGGCAGGTAGATCAGCCGCTCGACTTGCGGCGGCTCGCGGAAGCCGATCTTGGCGGCCCACCAGCCTTCGCGCCGATCCCATATCCGCTGCTCTGGGACAGAGTGTACTAGGCGATACGGACCGCTTACTACGGGCCAGCCCTGCGCCAGATCGAAGTTGGCGAAGGTCTTTGGGTCTTGGCCCTCCCAGATGTGCCGGGGCACAATCGGCACGCCATTGTCGAAGTTGTGGGTGAAATACGTAAAGACGAAGCGCGGGTTGGGAGCCGTCAATGCAATGTGCGCCGTTAGGCTGTCGCTGGCCACGGCCGTTTTTACCCAGGTCTGCATATCGACCGCAAAGGTCAGTTCCGGCGCGTGGTCGCGGAGCATGTTGATCGTAAAGACCACGTCGTGTGCCGTCCACGGCTGCCCGTCGCTCCACTCGACTCCGGGCCGAATTTTTATGGTGACCTCGGTATAATCCTCGTTGTACTCGTGTCCGGTGGCGATCCAGGGGATGATTTCGTCGCGGTAGGCGTTGTAAAAGTAGAGCGGCTCGTAGAGGAAGTTGTACCCCGTGCGCGAGACCTTGCCGGGCAGGTAGGGGTTAAAGGCGTCGTAGTCTTGGAACTGGCCGCTGCACGTGCCTTGATCGACGCAGTCGGTGATCAAGGTGCGCTCACGCGGCACGTGTTGCAAGCTACCTTCGCCACTACAAGCAGCGCAGACCAAAGCGAGGATTAGCGAGAAAGCGGGGCGCGTCAAGAGCTTCTCCTTTTGGCGGTGGGCGCCAAAACGTATCAACGCGCGTTGGGAGGGTCAACTAACTTGAGCAAGTGCGCCAACCCGCCTATACTACCCTCAGCCAAGCACCGACCTTCGGTCGGCGTATGTTCGTTGCCCAATGCGGCCATGCCGCGCTCTATTAACTTCCCGGAAAAGACCATGTACGATCTCCTGATCCGCAACGCCCAGCTTCTCGATGGCAGCGGCCAGCCGGCTTTCCGCGGCGACATCGCCATTGAGCAGGGCCGCATCGTGGCCATCGGCGATCTTGCTGCAGCCGAAGCGAGTCGCACTATCGACGCCGAGGGCCGCATCGCCTGCCCCGGCTTTATCGACATCCACACGCATTCGGACCTGACCATCGCCCTCGACGGCCGCGCGCTCAGTTCTCTAACGCAGGGTATCACGACCCAAGTTATGGGCAACTGCGGCGTCTCGGCCGCCCCTACCCGCGACTACGAGCCGTACTACGGCCCGCTCGACCCGGCGATGACCCGGGGCTTGGCGTGCGATTGGACTCATTTTGGCGACTATTTCCAGCGGCTCGAAGCCAATGGATTGGGCACGAATACCGCGACCTTGGTCGGCCACGGCAATGTGCGCGTCGCCGCTATGGGTTATGACGACCGCCCGCCGACTGCGGCTGAAATGGAGCAGATGAAAGAGCTCGTCGCCCACGCGATGGCAGACGGCGCAATGGGGCTGTCGTCGGGCTTGGCGTACGCGCCCGGCCCGTATGCGGCGCTGGAAGAACTCGTCGAATTGGGGAAGGTCGTCGCTGAGTACGGCGGCATCTACACCTCGCACATCCGCAACCAGACCGAGTCGATTGCCCAAGCCGTCGGCGAAGTCATTGCCGTTGGCGAGCAAGCCTCGGTGGCGGCCCACGTCTCGCATATGCAGCCCGGCGCGCCGATGATCGGCGCGACCCGCGACCTACTCGCTACCATCGACCAGAAGCGCCGCGAGGGCTGCGACATTAGCTGCGACGCCATTCCCTATACGATCGGCAGCACCACCCTCAAGTCGCTGTTGCCCCCTTGGGCCTTAGCCGGCGGCGACGAGGAGTTGCTGAGGAGGCTGCAAGACCCGGAGACCCGCGCCAAGATCGAGCAGGATACCGTGCAGTACGGGGCCGAGAGCGGCGGCAGTCGCAAGCGCAACTTGGCGCGGGATGGGCAATGGGACAAGATCTGGCTAGGCAGCGCCGAGCAAAACGCCGCCCTAGTCGGCCTAAGCTTTGCCGAGATTGGTCGGCGACGCGGTCAGAACCCTCACGACGCGGTTTGCGACATCCTCGTCGAAGAGCGCGCACGGCCGTGGATGCTGGCCGAGGACGTGTCTGAGGAGGACTTCCTCAACATCGCTCGTCACTCCACCGGCGGCGTCATCTCCGATGGCTTCTCGCTGGTGCCCGAAGGCACCTTGGCCGAGGGCAAGCATCACCCCCGCTCCTATGGGGCCTTCCCCTACTTCTTGCGCCGCTTCGTCCGCGAGCAAGGCGCGCTGCGCTGGGAAGAGGCCATCCACAAGCTCACTGGCCACGCCGCCGCCCGCTTCCGCTTGCACGAGCGCGGCCTGTTGCGCGAAGGCTACTGGGCCGACCTCGTGGTCTTCGACCCTGAAGCCATTGGCGAGTGCGCCGACTTTGCCGACCCCTACCGCTATCCGCAGGGCATTGACTGCGTAATTGTCAATGGACGGATCGCCGTTGAACAAGGAGAAATAGCCGACAGCCGCGCCGGACAGATCGTCCGGGCATGAGCTATGCCCAGCTAACGCGCTTCATGTTGCCCTTGGTGGTGACGGCGCTGGTGCAAGAGCTCAGCGGCCAGTTCCTCAACGGCGGTATGGCGCGGATGCCGCGGGCGGTCGAAACGCTGGCCGCCTTTGGCTTGGCCTTTGGCTTGGCTCTATTTCTCGCCGGCACCCTGTCTCAGGTGCGGCAGCTTGGCTTGGTTCTAGTCGAGCACACCCAAGGCTACCGCGTCTGCTTCCGCTTTGTGCTCGCCGCTGGGCTGCTATTGGCCGGTATCTTAGCCAGCTTGGCGCTGACGCCTTTGGGGACTTGGATTATCAACGACCTGCACGGGGTCGATCCCGCGCTCGGAGAGGCGGTGCGTTTGGCCTTGCTGTGGCTCGTTCCCTTCCCCGTGCTGCACGGGATGACGCGCTTTTACAGCGGCGAACTCATCCGCGTCCGCCGCACCGACATCCCCGCCTACGCTACCACCACCGGGATCGCCCTCAGCATCCTTGCAGTTTTTGTGCTGCTGCCGCTCGACTTTGTCCGCGATACTCCCATCTTACTGCCGGTCCTCGCTACGTACACGGGTGCCCTCGCCGAGCTTGGCGTGGTCGCGTGGGGCCGCTGGCGCTTGGTGCGCTGGTCAGAGCCGGGCAATGCGCCGGTCCTGACCTACTTCTACGTTCTGCGGTTCTTTTGGCCCTTGGCGCTGATCATGGCCGTGCAGGCTGGCACCCGGCCGCTGATCAACGTGTTCGTCGCTCGCAGCGCCGACGGCACCGAAGCGCTGGCCGTGCTGACCATCGTCTATGCGCTCGGCCACATCCCCTATGGCTGGCTCAACGAACTGCGCAATCTGCCGACGGCCTTCCGCCAAGAAGGGGATTTGGGCAAGATTCGCCGCTTCTGCTGGGGCTGTTGTCTGTTTTCCTGTGCGTGGATGGTGCTGCTGTTTTGGACGCCGGCGGTCGACTATATACTCGGCACTTGGATCGGCATCGGTCCCGAGTTGATCGCCCACTGCACGACGCCGCTGCTCCTCTTTACGGGTTTTCCCTTTGTCGTCAGCCTGCGCAGTTACTTCCACGGCATCGGCCTGCTCCAGCACCGCACCCAAGCCATGGCGCCGAGTGCTCCGTCGCGGGTAGTGACCGTCTTGCTGATGCTAGCCCTGCTGGCCAATTTCGAACTGCACGGCGCGACTCAAGCCGTGGGTGCCTTGATCAGCGGCCACACTGTGGAAGCCTTGGTCGTCTGGTGGAGCATTGGGCGCGGGCGGCGGGCGGGATAAGAATCTGCTTGACGCTGCTGCGTCCCTGTCCAACGTTCTATGCAAATTGCGGGTGGGCAATGCCCCTACAAAATCCCCATAGAAAACCACAGGGGTTGTCCTGACAGCATTCCCGTAGGCAATCACAGGGGGTTTGCCCAACAGCATTCCCATAGGAGCCGTCCCTTGAGGCGGCCTTGATCCAACAACAAAAACTCGGAAAGGGACGCCATGCCCATGAACGGCAACCAAGCCATTGCCCACATCCTCAAGGCCGAAGGCGTCGAGTGGCTGTCGGCTTTCCCAGCTCAGCCGCTGATTGACGAGGCGGCGCGCGCTGGCATCCGGCCCATTATCTGCCGCCAGGAGCGGACGGGTGTCAACATGGCCGACGGCTTCAGCCGCACGACCAATGGCCGCCCCTTTGGCGTCTTCACCATGCAGTTGGGGCCGGGGGCCGAAAACGCCTTTGGCGGCGTGGCCCAAGCCTACGCCGATGCCATCCCCCTGCTGCTCTTGCCCGGCGGCGTGTCCACGGCCCGCACGCAAGTGCCGCCTAACTTCGACGCAGTGGACAACTATCGCGGCATCACTAAATGGGCCGCTAGCGTCAACCAAGTCGAGCGCGTTCCCGAGCTGATGCGCCGCGCCTTTAGCCAGCTCGTCCACGGTCGCCCCGGGCCGGTACTCGTGGAAATCCCCAGTGACTTAGGTGCCGCTGAATTTCCCGGTGATCTCGACTACCAACCCGTCAAAGTCTGTAAATCTGCGGCTGACTCGGATGCGGTGCGCGATTTGGTTGCCGCGCTGGTCAAGGCCGAATGCCCGATCATCAACGCCGGGCACGGCGTGATGTGGGCCGAAGCCACAGACCAGCTCGTAGCCCTCGCCGAGCTGTGCAATGTGCCCGTTATGACCACCTTGGCCGGCAAGAGCGCGTTTCCCGAAAACCATCCGCTCGCGCTGGGCACCGGCGGCCACACCGGCACGCTGATGGTCGATCGCTTCCTGCAAAAGACCGATTTCGTCTTGGGTGTGGGCACCAGTTTTACCCTCTCGGTTTTTAATGCTCCGATGCCCGATCGCGCGGTCTTGGCGCAGGTGACCAACTGCGCGGAGGATATCAACAAGGACTACCGGATCGACTTGGGGGCCATCGGCGATGCGCGAATCGTGTTGGAGCAGATCATCGAGGAAGTCCGTCGGCAGCTTGGGGCCGATGGGCGAGGAGACGGTGGAGTTGCGGCCGAGATCGCAGCCATACGCGCTGAGTTCAACGCCGAATGGGCGCCGAGATTCCGCTCGGACGAGGTGCCGATAAACCCCTACCGGGTCTTCGCCGAGCTCGCCCGCGCCGTGGATGTGGCCAACACCATTATCACCCACGACTCGGGCTATCCCCGCGATCAGCTCGTGCCGTTCTGGCGGCCCCAAATTCCCAGAGGATACATGGGCTGGGGCAAATCGACCCAACTCGGCTACGGCTTGGGCTTGGCCTTGGGGGCCAAGCTAGCCGCGCCGGACAAGCAAGTCATCAACATCATGGGCGACGCGGCTTTTGGCATGGCGGGCCTCGACATTGAGACCGCAGTGCGCGCAGAGATTCCCATTCTCACGGTGGTGCTCAACAACGGCGTGATGACCCACTACGACCAGCACATGCCCTACGCCACCGAGCACTATCAGAGCAACCAACTCGGCGGCCACTATGCACAGGTGGCCGAGGCACTTGGTGCCCACGCCGAGCGCGTTGAAACGATCCCGGATCTGGCACCGGCGATCCAACGCGCCCTCGCGGCCAACGGCGAAGGCCGAGCCGCTCTGTTGGAGGTGATGACCAAGGCGGAAGAAAACGTGCCCAAATTTTGGTAAAGGAGGAGCAGATGGACCAATACAAAGCCGTTCTCATCGGTTGCAGCCGCATGGGGGCTTTCATCGATAACGAAGTCCCGGCCAATATGCGCCCGTACTCTCACGCCGCTGGATACGAGGCTTGTGAGCGCACGGACCTCATCGCCTGTTCGGACCTGCGCCCCGAGGTGATGGAACGGGTCGGCGCGCGCTACAGCATCCCCGCGGACAAGCAGTACACTGACTACCGCGAAATGCTCGCCCGCGAGAAGCCAGACATCGTCAGCGTCGCCACCCAGCCCGAACATCGCGCCGAGATAGTTATCGCGGCGACCGAAGCGGGTGCTCGCGCGATCTATGCGGAAAAGGCGTTCTCGGCTTCGCTGGAGGAAGCCGACCGCATGGTCGAAGCCTGCCAGCTCCACAATGTCGCGCTCAACATGGGCACCAATCGCCGCTTCTATCCCGGCTACGACCAGATGAAAGCCGTCGTCGACTCCGGGGAAATCGGCGCGTTGCAAACCCTCATCATCCACCAGACCAGTACGCTCTTCAACGGCGCCAGCCACAGCTTTGACCTGCTTCAGCGCCTCAACTCCGACGCCCCGGCCGCTTGGGTGCAGGCGCATTTGCCCAATGGCGACGATATCATCGACGGCGATATCCTGCGCGAAGACCCAGTCGGGCACGGCATTATCCAGTTTGCCAACGGGGTCACTGCGTACGCGCTCAATTCGGGTCGGGGATTGGAAGTGGAGGCCGTCTGCGAAAAAGGCGTGGTGACGGCGCTGGGCAATGATAAAGAGTGGCAGTTGCGGGCACCGGTAGCACGCGATCACCGGGGCCGCAATAAATTGGGCTTGGTGGAATTCCCAGCTTTCGAGCACCGGGCTTCGACGCTCTGCTTGATCGAGGATTTGGTTCGCTCACTCGATACGGGTGAGCCGCCGCGCGGTGGTGCCGAACTGGCGCGGGCTAATACCGAGCTGATTTTCGCGTTTGTCGAGTCGCACCAGCGCGGCGGTGCTCGCGTAGAGTTGCCGCTTGAGGGGAGTGCCTACCGGCTGGAGCGGGATCGCGCGCCGAGGCAGCCGAAGTACGAGCCGGATGCTTAGGCCCTCAGAGCACGACCGTCGGTTATGCCACAGCCTTTGAATAAAGTTCGCTGCACGGCTCGGTCGTGTGCGAGGGCAAAGTCCGGCGTCTTTTCGCCGCGAATGCACGCGGCTAGCTCCCGCAACAAGCTCGGCGGGGCCGGCCCCGGATCGAGCTCCACGTCCTGCCACTCGCCAGCTTGATAGCCCTCGGTCTCCTGAGCCAAAAAGACGCGCAGCTTGTTGGAGCCAATTGGTTCGTGTAGCAGGGTGCCTTGGGTTCCGTGGACCTCAATCCGCCGGTCCATGCCGATCTGCATGGCGGTCGTATCTACGATGCCGATTCCATCGCGACACTCGTGGACGACCACTGCGTTATCGACTTCGGCCCGCTCCCCGTAGTGCTTGCCCAACACGCCTTGGACGGTCACTGGCTCGCCCATCATCGCCACCATCAAATCCACCAAGTGCCCGGCCATCTCGAAGTACACGCCGCCGTGGTAGGCGGTAAATTCCCCGTATAGCTCCTTGTGCCAGCTAATCGGTTTGGGGATGTGGCCGCGATACATAAAGACCTGCCCTAAGGAGCCTGACCCCACCAAGCGCAGCATCTCGGCCACCGCCGGATTGTAGCGCCACATATAAGCCATCTGTAGCATCAAGCTCTCGTCCTCGGCGAGTTGGTGCAGCCGTTCCAATTGGGCCAAATTGACGCCGGCCGGCTTTTCCAACAATACGTGCTTGCCGGCGGCGAGCGCCCGCTCGGCATAGTCGAGGTTCTGATACACATGTCCTTCTACGACTACGGCCTCTGCTTGGCTATTTAACACGTCTTCGGCGGAGTCAAAAACCGGAATGTCCAGCCCGTATTCCGCCCACCGTTCCAGATTCTGCTGAATCACTGCGGGGTCGGGATCGTACATTCCCACTAGCTCTAATTCGCCTGGCCTTGCCGCGGCCTCCCGCACGTGCATGGACGCGTGACTGTGCCAAGCGCCTAGGAATGCAAACCTCAACATGTTTTGTTTCTCCTTACCAAGTACCCACAAATTCGTCCACGCCAAAGCCCTCGGGCATCTCGTTGTTAAAGGTGCGCAGGGGCCGGGATTCAAAGTTCGGCGGATCGGCGGCGGGCCGGAGGTCAGCGTAGATGTCGCTGTAGTGCTGGTGGACGCGGGCCTCGTCTTGCTGCAATCGTTCGTTGAGCGCGGCCAAGCGGCTTTGCAGGGCTACGGCCTCGGTGGCGGTGAAGCGCTGCGCCATGTCCTCGGCGTAGGCTGCGGGCGGCGATCCGTCGATCAGCGGCTTGCGCTCTTGCACGGACATCTGGTCGATCTCTGGTCGATGTAGGAAGACGACCTTGTTGGCGATCCGGCACAACAGCACCACGCTCACCATGCGGCCAAACTCGCCCGGGTGCAGCTCGGCCAAGCAAGTGCGAAATTTTGGCTCGTCGCGGGCAATCAACGCGCGGAAGAGCGTCTCAATCTGGTCCCGCTCCCGATCATAGCACTCGCTCCAGTGGGCAAAGTGTGTCTCGGCCGCGGGCGAGAGGTGTTGCCGGAAGCCGTCGGTATGATACCAGTCGAGATGGTGGTGATACGAGAAAATCTGGCCGCCGAAAGAGCGATAGCCGAGGTGGATGGTGCGGCGCATCCGGCTGGTGTACTTGCTACCCCAGTGCATCATCAGGTTGGGATAGACGATGCCATCGCCGGGCTGTAGCTCGATGGGGATGCCGCCCTCCAGCGGCACTTTGGGATCGAGCATGAGCTGTTGCCGCTGCGCTTCGTTAGTCGGCTGTTTGTGGCTTTCGGGCAAGATCCAGAATACGTCGTCTTCGTAGAGCGCGATGTTCCACTGCACGTATCCGGGGGCGTTGGCCATTAGATCCGCTTGCATGCCGCTGAGCGGTGCCTGCTCAGCCGAGCTGGCGTCGCGGTGCCAGTCCGTGTATCCGTAATCGATCAGCCCGCTGCACAGTGCGCCAAAAGCGGTGAGGGCCGTCACCGGAGCCTGCATGAGTTGGGCGCTGGTGCCCAAGGTGGTCTCGCCGAGGCAAAAGTCGATGACATCGGCGGTCTGGGCATCAATTGAATTCATGTTCAGTCGCGGTTGGGCGCTTTCGTACCAAGCACCGCCGAGCGGATCGCCGGGTTGGCGCGCGGCCGCGGAGTGCGCCTTTTCCCGGTCCACCATCCACTCGATGGCGCGCCGCATCGCGTCCAGCCGCTCGGGCGGTACGACGTTGTGCAAGATCAGAAAGCCTTGGCGGCGGAATTGTTGCAGATCGACGTGCATGACTCTCACCTATTAGTTGGGAGATCGCTGCATGGCTTGTTCGATCAAGAGTCGGTCCTGCTGTGTGGCTTGTTCGATTAAGAGCCGATCCTGCTGGCTTTGCCGCACCTGTGCCTCTATAGCGACTGGGTCCCACTCGGACAGTAGCTGCTCTTGGAGGTCGGCTAGGGTGGCTGCGTGGGCTGGATGGTTCGCTAGGTCGTCGAACTCGTTGGGATCGGCCTCCACGTCGTATAGCTGGGGTCGATCTCCCAAGCTGTAGTGGAGCTTGTAGCGGCCGCGCCGCAACATGGCCGTGGGCCGCTGCACGCCGTGGGCTAGGTATTCGGAAAATGCTTCGTCCTTCCAGCCCACGTCTTGCCCTTGTAGCAATCCCAATAGACTATCGCCGTCCAGCGATCCTGTGCTGGGCGCGTCGGCCACATCGACTATGGTCGCTACCAAATCCACTAGCGAGACCACTTCGTCGATGTGCTGACCGGCGGGAATCTGCCTGGGATAGACCATTTGCAGCGGCACTTTGGCGGACGCCTCGTACATGCTCGACTTCCGCCACATGCCGTGCTCGCCGTTCATTTCCCCGTGATCGCTGAAATGCACGATGAGCGTGTTGTCGCGCTGTCCGGTTTCTTCTAGGACGGCAAGCAGGTGGCCGATCTTCTCGTCGAGATAAGTGATCAGCCCGTAGTAACCGGCGCGGGCGCGGCGCACCTGTTCTTCGGGAAAATCGACCCCTCCGAACATGGCCCGCATCCGCTGGTGGACGGGGTGTTGGCTTTCGAGGTGGCCGGGAGGAATCTCCGGCATGTCGATTTGGTCGAGGGGGTAGAGGTTGAAAAATCGCTCGGGCACTACGAGCGGAAAATGCGGCGCAATAAACGAGACATTCAGCGCCCAAGGCCGCTCCTTGCGGGCCGGATCGCGCAGATAGGCCAGCGCTTGTTCCTCCACCAGATCATCGACTTCGATCTCCAAGGTCGTCCCCGGCCCGGCCTCGGCGACCCCACCCCAGGGCTTGTCGGCTGGCGGCGTGCCCTTGCTCCAGTCGGGCGTGCCGCGCAGGACGCCGTCTTTGGTCCACAGTTCGGCGTGCAAATCGCGCGCTAGCTGGGCGCGGAAGCCGTGCAGTTGGTCGGGGCCGCAAAAGTGCTGTTTGCCCGAGAGGACCACATCGTAGCCAGCGGCGCGCAGCCGATGAGCCCAAGTAACCGCATCCGACGGCAGGGGGCTGGCATTGTCAAAGGCTCCGATCTGGTTTATGTAGCGGCCGGTCATAAACGACATTCGCGACGGCAGGCAGAGCGGAGAGTTGCAATAGGCGTTGGCAAAGGTCGCGCCCTCCGCGGCCAATTGATCCATAAAAGGCGTCTGCACGAGCGGATGCCCGTAGGGACCGCTGTACATGGGCGCGTGTTCGTCCGTCATAATGAGCAGGATGTTGGGGCGATTCACGGGTTGCTCCTAGTTCGCAGGGTGAAAAGTTGCGGCGAAGATAAGCCAAACAGATTCCGCTAGCCATCGGCCCGCACGCCCAAGCCGTGGACATAGACTAATTCGCTACCGCAGTAGCCCGTCCACAAAACCAAGCCACCGATCAGGACGCCGAGCCCGATCCACGCGTAGAGCGGCCATCCTTCAAGCCGACCCTTGAGGTGCAACGGCAAGCGCCCGAGTACAGCTCCCAATCCCAACAGCAAGGTCCAAGTGGCGAGGGAGTCGTGGGTGGCTAACGGCTCGGCGGCTGGCCCTTCCCAAGCCTCGGTCGCGGCTGCGTTGCCGCTGAGTACGGCGGCTGTCGCTGATAGTACGCCCAACACCAGCAAGCCGTACGCTAGGTGGTGACCGGCGCGGCGACCCAGCCATAGCGCGCCTAGATCGCACAGTGGACTCAGCGACAAAAGCGCGATGGGGTAGTGGACGATGAAGGGATGCCAATCCATATTGTATTGTTATTGTTAATGGAACTTGGGATTGTTAATGAAGCTTGGGAACGCGACACCTCAAATCGGAGCAATGCCCCATGGCCACAGATCTGTCCCAACACATCGCCGATACGCTGCTAATCGACACGCACGAACACCTGCGCAAGGAGCGCGACTGGGTCGAGGACGGCCCGGACATTTTGCAAGACCTTTTTGGCAACTACGTGCCCGCCGATCTGATCGCCGCTGGCGCTACTCCCGAGGACTTGCACAAGCTCAACGACGCCTCCGACCCGGACTTTGGCGCACGCTTTGACGGCATCTGCTCGGCCTTTGCGGCCATTCGCTTCACCGGCTACGGCGAGGCTGTGCGCATTCTCGCGCACGAGATCTACGGCATGGCCGATTTTAGCGAAGACGAGCTGTACAAGGCGCAAGAGAAGCTCAGTGCTTGGCGTCAACCCGGCGGGCGGCACGAACTGCTCAGCCAAATAGGTCGGCTGGACCACGTGCAGACCGACGACTTCTGTTGGCCCTGCCTGCCCGACGAATCCGGCGTGGACTTCTTCCTCTACGACTTGTCTTGGGCCGCCTTTTGCAATGGCCAAATCGACGGCGAGGCCATTGAGCAAGAAACCGGCGTGGCCGTCACCGACTTGGCTAGCCTCAAGCAGGGCATGGAAGCCATCTTCGACCAGCACGGCCCCCATGCCATCGCGGTCAAAGCCCAGCACGCGTACAATCGCACGCTGCGCTGGGAAGAGCGCAGCGACGCCGACGCCGAGCGCGTGCTCCAACACCTACTCCAGGGCGAAGAACTCGACGAGCCGAGCCGATTGCTGTTGGGCGACTGGTGCTGGGCGCGGGGCACCGAGCTGGCGATTGAATACGAGCTGCCGTTCAAGATCCACACTGGCTACTACGCTGGCAACGACCGCATGCCTGTTGACCGCATCAAAAGCGGCAACCTCTGCCCCTTGCTGGCCCGCTATCTCGATTGCCGCTTTGTGCTGATGCACATTGCCTATCCCTATTCCAACGAATTAGTCGCGCTGACCAAGCACTACCGCAACGTGTACGCCGATCTCTGCTGGGCGTGGTCCATTGATCCGTACACCTCGTGCGACTTTGTGCGCCGCTTTATCCACGCTGCTCCCGCGTCCAAGCTCTTTGCCTTTGGCGGCGATACCGGCTGGCCGACCAGTTCGGTGGCCTACGCGATCCAGGCGCGGCGTTGGCTCACCCGCGCCCTCCAAGGCGAGATAGACGACGGCCTGCTGACCGAGGCCGAAGCCATAGAGCTGGCGACCCGCTTCATGCGCGGCAACCAAGAGGCCTGTTTTGACTTGGCTGGGACGCGGCAGGCGCTGCGAGCTTCAGCGGCTGGCTAGGTTGCGCCAGGGTAGATCGGTTGGCGAGAAGAACGGAGCCGACAGGACAGGTCGCGTCGCCAGTGACCGGAGACAGCAAGTACCGTCATTCTCGTGGAAAAACGTCACCCCGTGCCCCGACACGGGGCGGAAATCCAGAGTGGTCAAGAGCAAACGCGATCCAAGAATGTGTCGCTTTGTATGACCGCTTACTTGTCTCATTTTTCTCATTCATAAGTAATTGTTTTCAAATAACTAATATAAATTAGTACAATAAAAAAGCATAAAAAATGTCAGCAATTTTGACAAGAAAAATGACAGCGGTGTCCGACGTGCTTGACCTATTGAGACTTGCACGGGGGGCAAACAGATAGGGTGAATAGGGGTTTAGTTGCATCACTCAGCACGAAAACTAGGTCGCTTGGAATCGTCGGTGGCTCTAGCCACGCAATCGGGATGTAATTCCGCCGTTCGGAACTCACCTTTGGGACGACCAGAAACGGGGCATCGGGGATGACGTTGACGTGGTAAAGCGTCGGTGTTTCCGCCAATTTGCGAGTCGGTGGGCCCTTGCTTTGCTGACGAAAGGCGCGTAAGTCCCGCACGCGCTCACGCAAAGCCGGTGCCTGCCGCAGCGGGTCGGGCGGTGCCTCGCCGAGCCACAGAATCCAACAGCCGGACGCCCATGAAGCACAGAAATGCGCCGAGGTTGAAGCTGTGGGGCGTACATGGCGGACTCTATCACTTCGACGAGCGGCTCGTTCTCGTCGCGTATCTGGTCGAGCTAGTCGTAGTGGACGTTGTCGCCCCAACGCCACTGGTCGGGAAACTTGCCGCCCTTGCTCTCGCGGTTGCGGCCTGTGTTGAAGGACGGGTCGGTGGCGATGAGGTCAACGGTCGATGAGTTCATGCCGCGCAAGGCGGCGAGGTTATCCATGTGGAAGATGGTGCCGGGAGAAAAATTGAGTTGGGTTATAAAACCTCCTTGGGGTTGGGGGATGGGGTGATTTTTTATTTTTTTGGTGAATACATCGGTTTTCTAGGAAGATATTCGGCGTCTAGAAAGGTCTCAGCCCAATCCGACTCTTGACAACCAAGCAATTTTACAATCAGCCGCTTTAGCAAGATTCGCGTCCTTTCTGTCTCGTAGTATAAGACCTCATCACAAATGGTCTCTGCGCTGTGAATGAGCGCATTGCGAAAATCTATAAAAGCTGGCTTGCTTCCAGCCTTATCTGAACGATACAGATTTTCCCACTCAACATCATATTTATTAAAAAGGATTTCTAACACAGGCCATAGACGATACCCACCATTTTTATATTTATATTTTTCAGTTTCTTTCTCATTGTTCTTCGCATACATGTCCTTTAATTGTTCAAGAGCTAGGAAATAGAGTATAAATTTTTGTTTAGGGGGCTCTGTCCTCGCCGTTATCCAGTTGCCCAAGGGAATAGATAGGTCAAATTTTTCTTTTCTACGATCTCGTAGAGCCTGCACAGCCTTTGCAAGAAATCCTTCTAAAAATTTCTTTCTTTCCCCGTAATCAGGTCTGATTTCATCAGCGTAGTCTCTTTCTAATGACCGGACATGATACACATGCTTATCTGAAGAATAAAACTTCCAAGAAAACCAATCAATCCAGCACCCAGCTACCATGGATGACACTAGGAGTATATCATTCACAATCTCAATCGCTAGAGACTGAAACTCGTCGTCTGACCTTTCTTTGGGCGACTCATTGGTTTTGACAGTAATTGAAGGGTAGTAATCTGATATTTCAAATCCATGTTCATCGTCAGACACGTATTCTGGACTTACTCGGATATTAAGAAGGTTGCATATATCTATATTTAGAGGCCTATAAAAGTGGCGTGTTTCAATGGCTTCTGTGCCTTTCTTCTCCATCATCTCAAGCAAGTCTGGGTCGAAACATGCGTTGCCGGGTTCTATTTTTTTCCTAAAGTGCCTTTCTGTCCAAAGCACTGGCGAAAAAAAGGCTCTAGGGCCTGAAAGCGCAAAAGAAATCAGTCTTTCATCTCGATTTGCTCCTTCATCTCGATTTGCAATTCTATGATAACTAGTAAATTCTTTAACATCAAAGGAAGCAATGTCTTCCACCCTCCTGCTCTCGTATCGAGGCGGCGGTGAAGATGCTTGCCTAATAAAAACCCCATTTGCTTCGTATTTTGTATCCTCTTCTGTATTCTTGGATCGAATTTTGGCAAACCCGTCCTGATGCATCATTTGAATAAGATTCATAAGTTCGTCGATGCGGCCAATTTCCCCCTTGATATGCCCTCGAATAATGCTAGGTTTTCGAGTCGAGTGCCTGACCTCGAAAGACCAATCCTTGAGCACCTCCTTTTGTTCATGCTCAATAATTCCTTGGAATTTATGCACCTTTTCAAATAGGTGCGTATTTATCTGGTTGATATTCATGCTAATCCTCCTTAGAAGCCGTCTGAAAACTCTATTTTTCATTTGATCCGTTTGAGTAGCAAGTGGATCATGGCAATCTGAATCAAGGCTTCACTATGGTGGGTCAACACCTCATAATCTCTCGCATGTCGGCGAAAATTCATCAACCACGCAAACGTACGCTCAACGACCCACCGGCGTGGTAACACCTCAAAGCCGTGCTAGGGATTGCGGATACACTGCGAGTAGATTGTCCACGCTACGGCCCTTCACCATTGGTTTCTTCTTCACCAGCTAGTGCGAGTACGCGACGCCGGATTCCATCCGACATCCACATGCCGGTGCTTTCCAGCAAATCCACGTGGGGGGCAATGCGTTCGACCAAACCTTGCGATTTCGCTTCGATAAGAACCTTCAGCGTTCCCCACACATTGAGCCCGGCGGCCTCTGCGATACGCCGTGCCTGTCTGTCGTCCAGCAGAACGGTACATTCAGGATGCTCCAACGCCAAAGCCAGTACGGCCAATTCTCCCACCCCTAAATCCAGATTCAACCACTCGGGCGGAATGACACGGGGGTCAACGATTTTGAGCCACTCGTAGCTTTGCGGATCGGGAACGTCGTACCCTCTTTGTCATCCTTCCGACAACTCCTGCGCCACGGCTTGGGGAATCTGGACTTCATTGCACAGAATGGGTAGCCAACTCAAGGCGTCAATGCGATAAAGATACAGCAGCGGGGACGTGTTGCTGATGAACTCAGACATGCTCGCGTTCTAGGTCATTCAACTCCGTCTCAAGCGGAAAGACCTTGTAGCGATCAAGCGTCAACAGAAATTCCACGCGCGCCATCCCGGCGAGTTCCGCCGCTCTCCCGGACGAAAGACGGCCAAGTTCGTAGAGTTTGACCGCGGCCAGCATACGGAGTTCACGTGCAAAGGCACGCTCGTCGGTCTTCTCGGCTAGCAGGACACTCTCTGGAACATCGATTGCGATTTTCCGCGTTGTCATTTCCCCTTGCTCCTTCGATCAACGGAGTGCGAACTGAGGCCACTTCATATTTGGTAGCGCCCCATTGAGCATCGGTTAGGTCTATAAGCTCAGTAAGAGCGGAGACTCTTACAATAATATGACTGGAATATAACTAGCGCTTATTTATGACAACGCTTCTAGTAACGCCCTACTGAAACAACTGCACCGTCGGCTTGATCACCAGGAGAGGCACGCAGGCGCGGGGAGGCAGCGCGGCGACGAAGAGCGCGGCTTGGGCCATCTCTTCGGGTTGCAGCATGGCGGCCCGGCGTTCGGCGCTGACGGGTTCGGGCCGCTGGGCTAAAATCGGCGTCTCTACCTCGCCGGGACAAATCGCGCAGGCGCGGATGCCGAACTCGACCTCTTCCTCGTTGATCGAATTCGTCAGCGCCACCGCCCCGTGCTTGGAGGCCGAATACGCGGCACCGGCCAGCTTGCTGGCTCGCAGGCCGGCGATAGACGAAATGGTGATGATGAGGCCGTCGTTTTGTTGCCGCATCCCTGGTAACACCGCTCGCGCCATGTTGTACACCCCGGTGAGATTAATGGCAATGGTCTGGTCCCAGTCCTCGGGTGCCACTTCGCCGACCGCGCGCGGATTGGTGTTGATGCCGGCGTTGTTGACTAGCACATCGACGGCACCCCACTCGGCCTCGACAGCGGACGCTAGGGCCTCGACAGCTTCGTGGTCGGATACGTCGCAGGAGTGGAGTAGGATCCGGTCGGTATCGAGGCCGGCGGCTGCGGCTGCGAGCGGCTCAGGGCGTCGCCCGACAAACGCCACCCTCGCTCCGGCGTCGGCAAAACCACGCGCTATGCCCGCGCCGATTCCAGTACCTGCGCCGGTTACTACCACAACTTTATCGACAAACTGACCCATTATTTCTCTTCCTTTTTGAGTGCCTGCAAGCGCTGAGCTTCCTCGCGCTCCTTGTAAAACGAGTCGAGGGGAAAGCAACCCGAGATCATGCCGTTGCGCGGTGCGGTCGTGCAATCGGAAAACGTGCGGCAGATGACGCGGCGTTGCAGTTGGCCGGTTTGCAGCACGTCGCAGGGGAGATCGGGATAGGATAGAACCATTCGCCCCAAGCCGATGAAATCTACCATGCCCGCTCGCACAAGGGCCTGCCCTACATGCGGCAGATACTCCTGCAAGTAGGAATAACCCGACCCGACGAACAGGCTGCGCGGAAAGCACATCTTGAGTTGGGCGACCATTGCTACTTGCCGCGCCACTCCGCACAGCGGGTCTTCCGGCGGCAGGTAGCCATCGGAAGGGGGAAAGAGCGCTGGCCGCTGGATGTGCGGATTGTAATAAGGGCTGCCGCAGGACAAGTTAATCAGGTCCACGCCCAAGCTCTCCAACAAGGCGATGAACTGCTCGGCCTCGCGCAGGTCCATTTGACTCGGGTCGTTTTGATCGACTCCAAAGCCGTACTCGTAGGGCAGGCAGTTTTGGTACGGCTCGGGGATCCCGTGACCCCTATCCTCGTTTGGCTCGGACCGGAAGGGCACGAAGTCGAAGGCACTTAGCCGCACGCCAATGCCGAGGCCGGGTGCTCGCTTGCGGATCCCCTCGATGATGGAGCGGACAAAGCGCGTGCGATTGGCAAAGGAGCCGCCAAAGGGACCGGGCCGCGTAAACGCGCTGAGGAATTCGTGCCCTAGGTAGCCGTGGCAATGTTTGATGTCCACGAAGTGGTAGCCTAGCTCATGGGCTATTTGCGCGCCGATAACGTAGCGGTCGATCAACTCTTCGATATAGGCATCCGTCAGGAGCGGATAGTCCGCGTCGAGGCCGAATTTGCGATCCAAGATCGGGTGGTGATAGAGAATGGCCGGCGCGGATTGGTCCTTGCGAAAGGGGCGGCAAAAGCGCCCCGAATGCGTCAGTTGCAGACCGAGGAGTAGGTCGTCTGTGGTGCCGAACCGCTCGCTGTGCGCCGACAGGAGAATGTCGCGGAGCTCGGCCATGCCGGCGCGATTTTCCTCACGCGCCATGAGTTGGTTTGGGTTGGCGCGGCCCTCGGGCACCACGGCAAAAGCCTCCCCACCCCAGATGAGCTTGGCCCCGCTGCGACCGAAATTCCGCCAGCGCCGACGCGTCAAATCGCTCGGCTGGCCGTCTTCCGTCCCATCCCATCCTTCCATAGGCTGAATGGCAAAGCGGTTGCCGATGCGGTTGCCGCCGCTGTGGGCCGCTTGGGCCAGCGGAGAAGTGGGAGCGGTTTCGATTTGGTCGTCGCAGGGCATTTCCGCGCCCAAATGGGATAGATGGGCGCGGAAATCTGCGGTCTGCTTAAAGCTGGAGATGCGAGGATAGCGGGTCTTGGCCATCAAGAGGCCTTCCGGCGTTGCAGATACAGCATCAGCCCCAAGCCGAAGGCGATCATGGCGATGCTGAGGAGATGGGCTTGGCTCAGGCCCCACAATACGCGCGGATTGATCCGAATGAATTCCACCAAGAATCGCGCCAGCCCGGCGAGAATGAGATAGAAGCTGAACGACAGCCCTGGGGGCTCAAAGCGGGTCCGCATCTTCCACAGGAAGGCCGCGATCCCCAAGTGGGAGAGGGTTTCGTACACGGGAGCGGGATGGACCTTTTCAAGGGTTGGCACCACCCCGTCGGGATAGGCCATGCCCCAAGGAAGATCCGTCGGCACCCCGTAGTCGCCATCGCCGGCGAGTTGGCAGCCGATCCGTCCGATCCCGTAGCCCACGGCAAGGGCAATACCCATTGAGTCGGCGACATGTCCCAGCGGCGCACTGTGGCGGCGAATTTGCCAAAGCGCGCCGGCAGTGGCGACGATAAATCCCCCGTACCAAGTCAGGCCGTAGCCAGAAAACAGCAGGTCGAACACCTCGTCCCAAGTCTCAGACGACGTTTCAAAGAGCACGAAATAGAGCTTGGCCCCGACTATTCCGCCGACCATGCAGGTGGTGACAATCGTCGATCCCAGATCTTTGTGCAGCCCTTGGCGCTTGAACTCGCGGTTGAGCACGTGCAGAGCCGCCAAGAAGCCGAGGGCGACCATGAGGCCAAACGTGCCGATGCTAATGGGGCCGATCTCAAATAGGTAGGGGTACATAATCAGATATTTTTGCGGCCCAGCGCCTCGATCTGTCGCTTGAGCGCCGCGGCGATCTCGTAGTAGATCTCATAGGGGTTCAACGCCTCGGCAGATTTTTTAAAAGAGATGGTTTCTAGGGGAGGGCCAAAGAGCAGACGCAAGGGGTGGCGCGACGGTGTGCGCGTCCCCTTGGGCAGGGCTTCGTGGGTGCCGGCAATGTGCAGGGGCACTACAGGTGCATCTAGTTCGTAGGCCAAAAGCCCTACGCCTGCCTTAAACGGCTGCAACTGGCCGTTGTCTGAGCGCGTGCCTTCGGGAAAGACCAACAGTGGGCGGCGCACTCCCACCGATTGCCGTGCCCGCACCAAGCCGTCGGCAAAGTTGCCTTGGCCGTCGAAGGGGACGGCGTTGGCAAAGGTGTACAAAAACCAGCGCAACTCGGAGTCGGTAAGGTAATGCTCACTGGTGGCGATATTGAGGTGATCCACGTGGGAACGCACAGCCTCGTACACGCAAGCACCGTCGAGATGACTGGCGTGGTTGGCGGCAATTAGGTAGGGCCGATCCTGCGGCAAGTGCTCTAAGCCGCCGGCTCGGAGGTCGAAAAAGCGGCGGAATAACGGGCCGCCGGTCTCCCACAGAATTTCCTGCAGCATCGTTTTGCCGGCCTCATTCTCTGGCTCGACGCTTGGCTCGGCGTGCAAGATGCTCGACCAGTACGCGGGCGATTGCTCCACCTCCCAGTCCACCCCGTCTTGCAAGTGAGCCTCTAGCCGCGCCAAGACGCTGTGGAGCGTATCCTGTGGCTGCAAAAGTCCATCGACTTGGATCCCCAGCCGCTGGCCGAGCCACGCGGCGAACTCCACGGCCATCAGCGAATCCAACAAGGTGTCGAGCGGCGCGTCTATGTGAGCCGCTACCTCCTCAGTGCTCAGCCCCGCAAGCAGGCCGATTTGGCGCTGGATCGCCCGCTCCCATTCCGGCAGGGCCGTACCCGGGTAGTCTTCGCGCTCAATGGCAGACGCTAAGGCACGGTGGTCCACGGTGCCGTCGTCTAGCCTCGGCAGCGGTTGGGTCCAAAAGTGCAGGCGCTGGATCCGGTGATGGCTGGGCAAGATGCGCGAAATTTCGTATGAGCGCACTTGGATGGCCTCGCGCAAGTCCTCGGCCTCCTCAGCGTCGCGGTTTAGTACGGCTACGCCGTGTATTTCTTCGCCCTCGGTGTGCGCCGAAGGCACGCCGACCACGCTCAGTTCGGCCACGTGCGGCAAGTCGTGGTAGAGCGATTCGACTTCGCGGGGATAGACGTTGTGGCCGGCCCCGTTGACGATCAGGTCTTTGCTCCGCCCCTCGACGAAGAGATAGCCATCGTCGTCGAGACGGCCGAGGTCACCGGTGTGTAGCCACCCGTCGTGCAACACCGCCTGGGTCAGTTCCTCTTGGGAGAAATAGCCTTCCATGACGTTGGTGCCTCGCACCAAGACCTCGCCGACGCCGTGCTCGTCCGGCTCGGCGATTTGTACTTGCTGTCCGGATAGCACCTGCCCCACCGATTGGGCTTTGCACTGGCCGGGTGTGTTGACCGCCACGACGGAAGCCGCTTCGCTCAGGCCATAGCCTTGGCAAATCGCCACGCCGAGACGCTCATAGGCACTGATGAGGTCGTCGGACAGGGCCGCGCCGACACTGACGACCCGCCTCAGAGCGGCTAGCGCAGCCGTGGCCTCGGCCCCGAGACGCTCGACTCGCTCGGCCAAGACGCGCAACAGGCGTGGTGCGGTCAACAATACAGTCGCATTCGTATCGCGCAGGGCGCGGAGCATTTCGCGGCTGTTGACGGACTCTAAATACGTGATGGTGGCCCCGCCGAGCAGCGGCAGCAGCAAGCCTCCAGTGCATTCGAGGACTTGGTGCAGCGGCAGGGTCGAGAGCATGCGATCGGATTCGTAGATGCGCAGCACCTCGCCTTGGGCGAGGACGTTGGAGATGAGGTTGCGATGGCTCAACACCACTCCGCGCGGCTCGAGGGCCGAGGTAAAGATGATCGACGCTGTGGCGTCTGGATTGATTCGCGGTCGCTTCCAACGGCCTTTTTTGGCGGCCGCGTCTGGCTCGGGAGCGTGCCCGAACGGCAGCCCCTCGCGATCTACATTGAAAAAGGCCATTTCCTTGTGGGCGGCCACGCCCTCGGGCGAGAGTTGGGAAAAGCGCTTTTCCGTTGCAATCAGCGCCCGCGCTTGGACGAAGTCGCACAGCCTCCAGATGTCTTCATCGCGCGTCTGCGGGCTAATGGGCACGACGGCTAGCCCAAGCAGGTTGGCCGCCATGTAGGCAACGACCCACTCCGGCCCGTTGTCTCCGCACAGCAGGACCCGCGCCCCTGCCGACAGGCCCTGTGTTTGCCAACGGCGCGCCACGCGCTCGGCGCGGGTGAGCAACTCACCGTAGCTGATCCGCGTCCAGCCGGATTGGCGCTCGATTTGCAAGGCTGTCTTGGCGGCGTAGCGGCCGCAGGCCCAGCGCAACAGATCCGGGATGGTGCGGATGCTCTCCTCGATGCGCCAACGCTGCTCCTCACCCCCCACTTCGCTCGGTGCCGCGCTCAACGGCTCTTGCTCGTCGTCGGACCCGCCCAGTTCGTGGCGCCGGAGGCCGGGCAAATGGGTCTTTTGATAATATTGATACCAGTCGATCCGCCGCACGTCCATGTTGAAGATCCGCTGCTCTTCGGGGGGCAGCGACTCGTAGAGAGCCAACATGCGCTTGGCTTCATAGCGGCAGTCGAGGGTCGTGTACGGGCTGAACAGGTCGATGAAGTACTGGACGCGCTTGAGGCGCGTCTTGAGCGCGGCCAAGCGGCGCTTCTTCTGGGCCGGTGCCCAGCGCTCGGGCAGGCACTCGTAGATCTTTTGCTTTAGCTCCAGCGGATAGAGGTACTTCCAGTTGAAGACGCGCTGGAAGCGGGCCACCGTCGGGAAGGTCCAATCCACTAGCTCGGGCCGCGAGCCGTCCTTGTTGAGGAGGGGATGTTCCTCAAAGTAGCCCTTGACGTACTTGAACATCCGAGTGTTGGGCAGCGGGTTTTCTCCGCTGGTTGCCGCGTGGAATACCTCCACGGTGGAGGTCTTAGCCTGCGTGGCCGCGGCCAACACGGTATTGACGACGATGTCCACGGGCACCAAGTCCATGGGCGCACCCATGGCGGCTGGGAAGTCCGGGACAACCCCCCGCCCGTAGGCCACGATCAGCGGATCGGTTACTTTGAGTCCGTGGATCCAGCCTGGATGCGGGTCTTCAAGTGCGCCTTCGGTGACGCTGGGCCGCACAATGGCCAACGGCACTTGGCCACGGTGCTTGACGAGCAATTGTTCGCCCATGGCCTTGGTAAAAGTGTACACGTCATTCCAGCCATGCTGCCGCGCTCGCCGCATTCCCTCCTCGACTAGCTCGCGCTCAATCCAGCGGCGACAGCGGTCGTCAATCAGCTTTTGCAAGCGGCTGTCCGAGAGCGTGCGGCGGTGACTCTGCTCGACGATCTCGCGGCGGAACGCACGCTGTTGCTCGTCGCTTTGCGCTTGGTCGCGGATTGCCCGGCAGCGGGCTTGCGCTTGGGCGATTTCTTCTTCGGGGACGAAAGGTTGTGGCGGTGCGCTGCTGTCGATTAGGTGCTGGATCGTGCGGTCAACCGGTAGCGTTTGCTCGGGGATGGCACCGGTGAGGCGACCGTTGACGTACGCAGTTGATACGTGTACTAAGACGGGATTTTTGCGGCCTTCGCGGGCCAGCCGCAAAAGCTCTTGGGGTGCCAAGGTGTTGAATTGGATCGCCGAGTCGAGCGGTTCGTCGAAGGTGACGCTGGCCGCGTTGCCGATGATGAGGTCCACTTCCGCGAGCAGCTCGTCGCGCGATGCTTCGTCTAGCCCGAGGCCCGGCTGCCGCATGTCGCAGGCGAGGGCGCGCACCTTCTGCCGCGCCTCAGCAAAGGCGGCTGGCTCCTCTTGGCGGAAGCGGTCGAAGACGACCAGTTTGAAGAGTTCGTCCAGCCGCTCCTCTACCGGCAGCGCGGCCCCACCAGGACCCCGCCCGGGCCGCAACACGAGGTACAAGCGCCGCACGCCGGGCAAGTAGCGCAGGATCTTGGCCGTCAGCCCCTGCCCGTAAAACCCGGTGCCGCCGGTCAGCAACACGGTGCGGTCCTGGTAGAATTCTCTGATCATAGCGGAAACGGAGGAAAGCCCCATCCCGTGTCAGGACAGGGCGCGAAACGCTGTAATATAGAAGGCGGGATGCCCTGCCACAAGGAGGCTCACTGCTTTGGACGCTTGGGATCGCGGCCCTTGCCGTCGCGCCGATTCCGGTCTAGCCCTTGCTTGGTGATATAGGGGTGCTCGACCTGTTTTTCCAGTTCGCGGCGCTGGTCGGCCCAATCGATGTTTCGTTTTCGCTTAGCCATGTTTTGATGTTATCTTTTATAGAATTAATCTACGTTCAAGGCCGCTCATGGGACAACCCAAGCTATGGCCAAACACTGGGTCTTGATAGCCAATCCAACGGCGGGCAACGCCCGCGCCCGCAGCGTCGCCGAGCAAGCTGCCTTGGCTATACAAGACGCCGGTCTAGCGGTCGAGTTGCGCTATACGCGGGCCCAAGGCCACGGAGCCGAACTGGCGCAGCAGGCCGTGGCCGAGGGCGCGGAGCGGCTCGTGGTCTGCGGCGGCGACGGCACCATTGGCGAGACGCTCGCGCCCCTCGCGGGTTCGCACACTGCCTTGGGGCTGCTGCCCTGCGGCACGTGCAACGACTTGGCCCGCGCCCTCGATGTGCCGCTGCGAGCGGAAGCGGCCATCGACAATTTGCTCTGTGGCGAAGTGCGCACCATAGACTTGGGCCGAGTTGGCGACCGCTTCTTCGCCACGGTCGCCGCCTTTGGTTTTGACGCCGAAGTCAACCGCCGGATGGAAAGCGCCCAAGGGCCTATATCCGGGCGAATTCGCTATGTTTGGGAAGCCTTGCGGCACGTCGTTAGTTACCAGCCGATCCGGATTCACCTCTGCGGCGATTTCGGGGAGATTGAACAAGAGGTGCTACAGGTATCTACCGCCAATGCGCGGAACTATGGCGGCGATTTGCGCGTTGCCCCAGATGCCGACCTCGGCGATGGTCTCTTTGACGTGGTCGTCGTCGATGCGGTGCCGCGGCGGGCGGTCCTGCCGCTGATGCTCCGGCTTTTTTGGCAAGGACACGTCCGCCATCCAGCCGTGCGCATCGAGCGGACGGCCCGCCTAGCGCTGCACACCGACGCGCCGCACCGAGTATATGCGGACGGCGACTATCTAGACCAGACGCCACTCGTGCTGGAAATTAGCCCGGCAGCTCTGCGGGTGGTGGTGCCGAGTTCTTGCTCGCAGGGGGTGCGTTGCTGATATTGCCCTTAAGGGGCGGTATTTCAATTACGACTTATTCCACAGCGTCTTATGGCTACCCGAGCACAGCAAATACGTCTTGGCATCTTCTTCTTGGTTTCGCTCGCCGTCCTCGCGCTGTTCTTCATCGTCGTCGCCGGCAGCCATCTCCTGCGCCAGCGCGATACCTATTACATCGAGTCCAACTCGCCCGTCAGCGGCCTCAACAAAGGCGCGGCTGTCAAGTACTTGGGCTTTAATATTGGCCGAGTCGAGGACATCTCCATCGCGGAGGATCATCTCGCCACCGTGGTAGTCGAGATTTCGATTGAGCGGCGGCTGGCGGCAAACGCCATCCGCACCGACACCAAAGCGCGCATGGCCTCGCTGGGGCTTACGGGCCTGAAGTCCATTGAGCTTTTCGGGGGCAGCGACGACGCTGCGGTCCTCCCGCCGAGGTCCACTATCGTCGCGGACGAGACCTTTTTTAGCAGTATGCAGGACCGCGCCGAGGTGCTCAGCGCCAAGGTTGAACAAACCATCGACAACCTAAACGCGCTACTCAGCAGCGACAACCAACGCGCCTTTACTGAGATGCTGAACAATGCGGGCAATCTGCTGGCCACCGCCAACGCAATGGTCGGGGACAACCGCTCCGCATTCGACGAGACCGCGACCAATATGGTTGCCACCAGTCGCTCGCTCGCCCAAGCCAGTGCGACGTTGGCGGCGACGACCGATTCCCTGCACGTCTTGCTCGTGGGCGCGAAGTTGCAACAGACGGTTGACGACCTGCAAGTGACGATGCACAAGTTGCGCCAGCAAATGGATGGCCCGGTTCCCCTGCTCATCGCGCGGATGGACACCGTGATAAGCCATGTCGATCAGACTTTTGTGGGCATCGACCAGACCGTGGGGGCCAGCCGGCAGAATCTCCTGCGCGCCATGCAGGAACTGGAGGAAACTTTGCAGAATATCCGCGAAACCACCGAACTAATCCGCGAGAATCCCGCGGTGCTCATCCGAGGTCGCAGCGGTGAGGCCCAATAGCCGAGTGCGTCGCTGTGGCCAAGCTCTTGTCTTGGCCGCCGTTCTATCGGGCTGCGCCCAGTTACTAGGTGGCGACACCAAGCTGCCGCAACGGCGCTATTTTAAGCTGCCTATCGAATCCTTGCGCGGTAGCGTGGAAGGTTCCGAGCGTCCATACCCTTTCCAAGTGCAGGTCAAGAGCTTTGAGGTGCCCCGGGCGTACGACCGCACCAACATCATCCGCCGCCGCGACCAGTACGAGCTGCAGCGCGACAACCTCCACCACTGGATGGAGCGCCCCAGCGACATGATCACTGACGCGGTCAAGCAGTACTTGCGCCAAGCCGACCTCTTTACCCATGTTGGCGGAGAACACGATTTTTTTGAGCACCGCCCGGATTACGTGCTCAGCGGCTCGGTCAAAGCCATCGAGCGCTTCGACAGCGGCGACCTGTGGGCAGTTCATCTCGTTATGACGATGGAACTAGTGCGACAAGCCGATGGCAAAGTTATATGGCAGGACGATTTCGACGAGGAGAAACAGGTGTTTTCCCCGGCCATGAAACACGCGGTAGCCGCGTTGAGCGGGATCTTGGGCCAGCGAATGCAAAAGGCGATCGAGGAGATTGACTTCAAGTTTCTCAACAAGCAGCGGCCCACGCCTGTCGCGCCCATTGCGTCCGATGGAGAAACCGCACCAGCGGCCCGAGATACAGTGCTGCAGACCGAAGCCGAGCACTACGAACTCATACCGGGAAAGCTGGCCCCCTAGGACTTGGTATGGACAAGCTACTCTACATCCTGATCGCTCTGCCGTTGCTCGTTGGCCCAGCCCGAGGCGACAGCTACACGTGGATCGCTCCACCTGGGCGCGGCCAACTCGAACAGGATCCAACGCTGATTCCCAAGGGCAAGGGCTTTCTCTTTGTGCCGACGATGACCGGCTCCCTCAACGAGCCGAGCTTTCTCGTCTTACAGGGCAGCAAACCCATCCGCGAAGCCTCCCCCGGCACTGGCGTGTTGCTCTCGCCCGGCAACTACAAATTGCTGGTCGGTTCGGGCACGGACCTCCAGATGATGCTCCGCACCGTGCCGGTCCAAGAAGGCATGACGACTCTAGTAAAGCCCTTCTGGGCCGGACTGGTCATCAACGTCATGTCCGAGAACCGCACATCGATCAACGAATCCTATGAACTGTACCGGGAGTCCTCGCAGGAAAGCTACGGCCTCGGTTTCGGTGTCGAGGAGGAGCGAGGCGAGGCGGTCAAAACTTGGCTCCTGCCCCCAGGCGTTTACTCGGTAGTGCGACTCGGCGACAACGTATCAACTACTCGCAAGTTCAGCGTCCGCTTGGAGCCGGGTGAGTTGGTTCAGCGCAACCTAGTAGTGGACACCAAGGACGGTACCTTCATCGGTTTCTACCCCCCGGCTCAATATGGCCTCCTCACTCAAGTAGTTGACTCGCGCTGGAAGACTTCCTTGCAGCTAAGCGGCTCGCCCCGGCTATCCACTTCGCAGAATAAAACCGGCACAGATCGCTCAGTCCTCGCGCTCTCCGCTGAGATCATCGGCAGCAGCGTCTATAACACGGATCGCCACTACGCCAATCTGCGGCTGGACTTTGAAGAGGGCTTCACCCGCGAGGAGGGCGACGACTTCCGCAAGTCCGTCGACGAATTCGAGGTCCGCGCTACGTATATCTACCGGCTTTCCAAGCGAATTGGCCCCTATTTGCGCGGGGTGTTCAACACCAAGCTATTCGCCGAGGAAAAGCGCTTCGACCAGCCGCGCAGCCTTTTGATGCGCACCGGCGATCAGGTCGAGCACGCGACGGGCATTAGCGAATTTACCCTCTCTCCGCCCTTCAGCCCCCTCGAATTGCGCCAGGGCATTGGCATCAACTCCCAAGTTATCAGCAGCTTTCCCCTGAACCTCGACATGCGCGTTGGTTTTGGGGCGCGTCAAAGCTATTTTACCGACACCTATGACCTAAACTCCTCTGGCACCATCGCCAACAAGTTGGAGGACCAGACCTCCACCGGCTTGGAGGCCGTGCTGCTCCTCCGGTCGCGTTTCTCGCGCTTCCCCAGCTTGGATTCGGAGTTTGACATCCTCATCTCGGAGACGGACACCGACACTTGGGAATTCACTTGGGAAAACCGCTTGCGCTTGCCGCTTAGTCGCTTTGCCAACTTGGTCGTCGTCTTCGACTTCGAGCGCAAGCAGCCGGTCCAGCGGTTGCAATCTGAGCAACAGGTCCTGCTGCGTCTGAACTATTTGCTATGACTTGGGTGCAGAGCGACGAACAGGGGATCGCGCTCGGGGGTGCGCTTTCGCTACACACCATCGGTGCGCTCACCCCCCAAGCTCGCGATCTCATCGCCGGGCATCCGGGTTCTACACTCCGCGCTGACTTGCGCCAAATCGAACACCTCGACACTGCGGGGGCCGTCTTTCTGCGCGGCTTGCCCGACCTTGCTCTTTCCTTGGACAAGGAACTTCGCCTCGACGGGCTACCTGCCCATTTGCAGCCCGTTTTTGACTTTGCCACGCCCGCGCCACCGCCCGCGTCGCCTGCCCCGCCCCGCGTCGCGCTTGAACGCCTCGGCGCGTGGGTCCGCGCTGGTGGCGTCCGCGCTGCCGGTTTTCTCTACCTGATGGCCGACCTGAGCGTTTTCTCGGTCCTCAGTCTGTTTCGCCGCGAGCAGATTCGCCGGGGCAGCTTTGGCGAGCAAGCGTACGCGATTGGCGCGCAGGCCCTGCAGATCGTCGGGTTAATTCTCTTTCTCGTCGGCGCGGTTTCGGCCCTTCAGTCAGCGGCCCAACTCCGCCAGTTTGGGGCCGATATTTTCGTCGCCAATCTGCTGGGCATTGGCCTGACCCGCGAGCTGGGGCCGCTGATGACCGCAATCATGGTATCTGGCCGCTCCGGCTCGGCCATTGCCGCCGAGATCGCCACCATGAAGTTCACCGAGGAATTGGACGCCCTGCAGACTATGGGGATCAACCCGCTGCGCTTTGTGGTCGTGCCCAAGCTGTGGGCCATGGTCATCTGCATGCCGCTTTTGACGATCATGGCCAATTTCGTTGGCATTCTCGGCGGCACCTTCATCGGCGTGGTGTCGCTGGACATCCCGGCTACGGTGTTTCTCAACCAAGTCTTCTCGTCGCTCTTTCTCAAGGATTTGATCACCGGACTGGTCAAAAGCGCGTCCTTTGCGTGGCTTATCACGATCATCTCGGTTTACCACGGCCTCAATTTCAGCGGTGGGGCCGAGGGCGTCGGGCGGGCGACGACTTCCGCGGTCGTGTCGTCGCTGTTTGGCATCATCCTCCTCGACGCCTTCTGGGGCATTGTCTTTTACCTCAAATGGTAACTCACGCCATCGACATCCAAGACCTCTGCGTATCCTACGGCGAGACGGTCGTCCTGCGCGGGATTGACGCGCACGTGGACGAGGGAGAAATCGCCGTCGTACTCGGTGGTAGTGGCTGCGGCAAGAGCACGTTGCTCAAGGCGGTCATCGGCTTGGTGCAACCCGCCTCGGGCCGCGTCGAAATCCTCGGCCAAGACGCGACGGACCTCGGCGAGGAGGAGCTGGCGGTCCTGCGCAAGCGGCTAGGCGTGATGTTCCAATACGGCGCGCTGCTCAACTCGCTGACGATTGAGCAAAACGTGGCCCTGCCCTTGGAAATGCACACGGATCTGGAGCGATCCTTGATTAGTGAGATCGCGCGCACCCGCCTCGCCTCGGTGGGCTTAGGGCACGCCTGCGACCGCTTCCCTGGTGAGCTGTCGGGCGGGATGCGCAAACGCGCCGCTCTCGCGCGGGCCATGGTCATGGACCCGGAGATTCTCTTCTGCGACGAGCCGGGCGCGGGCCTCGACCCGGTCACTGCCGCCGGGATCGACGAGCTTCTCCTCACGCTCAACCGCGAGTTGGGCATTACTATCGCCATTATCACGCACGAGCTACTCAGCATTGAGCGGCTCGACGGCCGTCTCATCATGCTGGACCAAGGCCAAGTGGCATTTACCGGCACGGTTGCCGAAGCCAAGTGCGCGGAGCGCCCGGTCGTCCGCTCTTTCTTTTACCCGTCCGATTCATCCGCATGAAAACCATCATCATCGCCGCCCTGAGCGAGAACAGGGTCATTGGCCGCGACAACGCCATCCCGTGGCACTACCCAGCCGACATGAAGCACTTCCGCCGCGTCACGCGGGACCACGCGGTCGTGGCCGGCCGCAAAACCTACGAGACTTTTCAGACGCGCCCCTTGCCCCAGCGCCTCAACTTCGTCCTCACCCGCAATCCGGACTACGCAGTCGCCGAGGGCGTGGTTGTCTGCGCGAGTTTGGCCGAGGTTTTGCAGCGCGCCCGCGCCCACGGCAGCGAAAAACTCTTCGTGCTCGGGGGTGCCCAAGTCTATGAGCAGGCCCTGTCCTTGGCCGACGAAATGATTCTGACGCATCTGCCCATCGAAGTCGAGGGCGACGCGTACTTTCCGGTGTGGGACGAGAGCGAATGGGAGGTAGTGGAAAGGCGATGCGAGGGCGAGTTGGTCTTTGCGACGTATCGCCGCCGCTGAATTGTTATTTTCACTTAAAACCTTTAAGAGAAGGAAGACTATGTTTCAGCAGTTAGAAATGGCACCAGCCGACCCCATCATGGGGCTGAGCGCGGCGTTTAAGAGCAACGAGAATCCAAACAAAATCAACCTCAGTGTTGGCGTCTATCAGGATGCGAGCGGCCAGACACCGGTTTTGGCTGCGGTGCAAACGGCGCAAGAGCGTGTCTTGGCCGCGGAAAAAACCAAGAGCTATTTGAGCATTGAGGGCAGCGCGGAATACGGTGCTGCCGTGCGAGAGCTGATTTTGGGCATCGGGCATGAGGCGGCCGAGCGCGCCATCACTGTGCAAAGTCCCGGCGGCACTGGAGCCTTGCGCCTAGCCGGCGATTTCCTCGCCCAGAACCTAGGCGACCGACCTATATGGATAAGCGACCCGACTTGGGCCAATCACCCCAAGATATTTGCCTCGGCCGGCCTACAGGTTGAGACCTATCCCTATTTCGACACCGGTGCCAACAGCCTCGACGCCGGTGCCTTGCTCGCTGCACTTGGGCAGATCCCCGCCGGCCACGTGGTGCTGTTGCACGGCTGTTGCCACAACCCCACCGGCTGCGACCCCACCCCGGACCTTTGGCGGCAGATCGCTGAGGTCGTCGCTGAGCGTGGCTTGCTGCCTCTAGTGGATTTTGCCTATCAGGGGTTTGGCGATGGGTTGGACGAGGACGCGACTGGTCTGCGGACACTCTGCGATACGGGCTGCGAATTATTGATAGCCAGTTCCTTTTCCAAAAACTTCGGCCTGTACAACGAGCGCGTTGGTGCCCTGACTTTGATCGCCGCGGACGCCGATGCCGCGGAAAGGGCTTTGAGTCACCTCAAAATCGCCGCGCGCACCAGCTACTCCAATCCCCCGGCCCACGGCGCGGCCATGGTCCGCGAAATCCTCGGCGACGCGGTGCTCCGCCGCCAATGGGAAGGCGAATTGGCCCAGATGCGCGAGCGAATCAACCGCGTGCGCCAACGGCTCGTCGCGCGGCTCAGCGAGCAGGACGTGGAGCGCGACTTTTCGTTTATCGAGCGGCAGCGAGGGATGTTCTCTTTCTCGGGCTTGAACGCCGAGCAGGTCGAGGTGCTGCGGGAACAGTACGCGATCTACATCGTCGCGGGAGGGCGCATCAATGTCGCCGGCCTGACCGAGGATAACCTCGATTACTTCTGCGCTTCGGTGGCCGCGGTTTTGTAGGGCGACCGGCCGGTCGCCCCTACTGCACGGAAAAACTCAGGGCGCGTACCAGCACCGGGGTGCCGGTGAGAATTTCCGCTTGACTCGACAGGGTGTTGCCGTCGTCGTACACCATGGTTTCTGGCTGGCCGAGGGAAATGTCTTCGTCGCCGCGCAAGACCGCGATGGGTGCGGGGAGCTGGAGAAATTCGATCAGGGCTTCATCGAGCAATTCTAACCCGGTGAAGCGGTTGATTTGTCCCTCTCGGACAAGCGTGGCAAACTGCTCGTAGAACGGCCCGGCGTTTTCGGCCAATAGCTGCGGGCCGGCGAGGAAGTACAGAGTATAGACTTGATCGATCTCGTTGAAGGTGATCCAATTGTTCTCGCCGGGGCCGTATTGGACGATGTCCGAATAGACGAATTGTTCGTCAAATAAGGTCTCTAACGCACCGTCAGACCTGCACAGCAAGGCGTGGACCTCGGCATCTCGGCTCAGTTTGAAACGCAGTTGCATCTGGTCGCCTTGCTGCAACTGCACGCCCTCCGTTAGCTCGACGACCTGGGCGATGCCTCCTTCTTCGCGCCTGGCAATCAGGTGCAAATCCACCTCAACTGGACCATAGCTCGCGTCGGTGCCGAGCTCGCGCGAGGCAAGCTCATGGCGCACGTCCCGTTCCAGGATGCGGGTGGTGCGAGTTGCCACTAGCTCGCCGCTTTCTCGCTCGACCAAAAACATCCGCACGTACATCCACGGGGCATCTGCTTCGAGCCGTCCGCCCAACGCGAACGCTGCCTGTCCTCCTTGCTTGAGGCCCACCAATTCCTCGTCGCGCCACCGCTTTCCGGTTGTGTCCACTAGCCCCACCGCGACTTCGGTCCTCATCAGCGCGGACAGCAGATAGTCGTCGAGGACCTTGGTCTCTTCGGTCTGCACACCAGCGGGGTCGCGCAAGCCCAGCCAATCGACTTCGCCCTCTTGGGCCTCGACGATCCCCACTAGGTCTTGGGCTGCCGTCGCCAGTTGACGGCTTTGCTCGCGCCCGCCGATAAAGGGTACACAGCCGCCAAGCGCGAGTGCCAGTGCAATCACTAGCCCAGCCATGTCACTTCTCCAGCCGCCGCAAAACGGGCAACAGCATATCCTCAGCCACGCGCTCCCAACTCATCTGCTGAGCCGCGGCATATCCTTCGGCAAGCAGCCTTTTGCGACCAGGCTCGCCTGCGGATAGCTGGTTGGCTAAGGCGCTGGCCACCACTTGACTTTGCAATGCTTCGGCCTGGGTGCGTTCGCGCACTCCAATCGGTTGATCGGCGCGGTCGGCCTCGTCGAGCTGGGTATAGGCCCCCTCGATAAAGCCGCCCAATCTCGCCTCGTCGGCTGCTTGGTGAACAAAGCCTCGGCAACCGCACACATCGCTGACCACGCTGATGGTGCCAGCGCTCAAGCACTCGACTTGGGAGATGCCGAAAGGCTCGTAAATCGACTGCCCGAACTCCGCGTCGCTACCTCGGCGCAAATCGGCAAATTCCGCGTCTGCCGACAGGAACGCGCCGCAGCTTTGCTGGTCCCATCCGAATTGGTTGACGAAAAGCGCTTTAACGGCGCGCGTGCGTGCATTAAAGGCGCGGACTAAAAGGTCGAATTTTAGCTCGCCGCTGCTGAGGTCGCTCTCCCCCTCGCGGTGGACCAGCGGCCAACCGTACGCGGCCATGCGCTGAACGTCCTCGGGGTCGCGGCGGCCGGTCTCAGTCGCCAACGCGATAAACAGTGCCCGTTGTCCGTGTTCCCACAGGTGGCGATCGAGGTGTTCGAGCACCAGCAAATCGCGCCACAAGCCCTTGCTCTCGACTAGGCGGGCGACATGGGTGAAGATTAGGTCCGGGGTCCAACCTAAGAGCGCGGCTCCGCTGGCCTGGACCTTTTGTCGCGCCGCTTCCCGCTCGGCTGCGGACAACTCGGCGGTTGGTACGCCGTTATACACGAGGTCGATGGGACGAGCGGCGAATTCCGGCCCGAGAAAGCGCAGCTCCTCCTCCACCCAATCGCCGACGGCGAGGACGGCGTCGAGACGCCAAGCCTGGCTGACGAGGGCGTGTTTGAAATAGCTGTCTTGCGGGCCGAATAGATCGTCGATGTACTGGCCGTTTGCTCGCGCTTGGCGCAGCGTATTGTAAAAGGCAATATCGCGTCCGGGTCGCTCTTCCACCAAGGGTCGCACGGTAGCCACTTCGTGCGCGTAGAATAGGGTCTTACACGCCGCATCGCTCATCAGGGCTTTGAAGGCGGTACCTAGTCCCATGAATTCATGCGCCAATAGCAAGAAGGGCGCGTCCCCAACCAATGCACGCACGGCTGCGAAGCCCGGCTCGGCCAAGCGCAGGTATTGTTCGTATTCCCAGTGCTGTTCGTAGCGGTGCGATTCAAGGCCAAAGTGGAGGAACAGGTCGCGCTTGAATTGGTTCAGCCGCAGCGGCGGGCGGCTCACATCCACTAGGAGAACCTCGGGTGAGGCTCGGTGAACGTCTTGGGTCAGCAAGCGTCGGCCATAGATCAAGCGCACGCCAAACTTTCGCTCGACCGCACTGAGTTGGTCGGCGATCTCGGCGGCGCGGATGCTGCGGCTGGCGTCGTAGAGGATTTCGCCGTCCGGGCCGAGTGGTTGGGCACTGTCTGGATCGGTTAAGGGGCCGAGCAGGATGGTGCGCTGGCAATGGGCTTGGTAGCTGCGGGCGGTTATCAGGCCGCGCAGGACTGTGCCGATTCCACCGGCTTGCTGCACGGCTTCGTGCGTGACGTGGACGAGCGTGGCCATATTAAAAAACATAGATTGCAGGGCCTTTGCTGTCTAATGTCAGCGGCGCGATTAGACTTTGCGTACATTTGCCACACACGGTAAATCAGCAACTCTTTTTGGGGAAACAAAATGGTTCCAAACCGCTCCGCTCCGTTGCCCGCCGCCGCGTATGACCAACTCATTGACCTAGCCTTGCGGGAAGACCTCGGCGCTGTAGATGTAGCAGCCGATCTGACCGCTGCTTGGACCGTGGCGAGCGATGCCGAGGCTCGCGCTCGTATCATCGCTCGACAAGTCGGCGTCGTCGCGGGCATTGAGATTGCCCACGCGGTTTTCGCCCGTCTCGACCGGGACATTTCTGTGTGCGCCGAAGTCGCCGACGGGGACGAGGTTGCAGAAGGCCAGACTCTCGTCCGCTTGCAGGGTCGCGCGCGTTCTCTCTTGGCTGGGGAACGCACCGCGCTCAATTTCCTGCAACAGCTTTCGGGCGTGGCGACCCTGACTCAGCGCTATGTGGAGGCCCTAAGCGGCACGGCTACGCGCATTACCGACACCCGCAAAACCACGCCGGGCTGGCGGCACTTACAGAAGTGGGCCGTGCGCTTGGGCGGGGGCGTCAATCACCGCATGGGACTGTACGACGCCGTGCTGATCAAGGAAAACCACGCCGCAGCCGCGGGCGGCGTCCGCGCTGCCATTTGCGAGGCGCGGGGCCAAGCAGCGCCGATTTACGTGGAAGCCGAAAATATCGCGGAAGTTGAGGAGGCTCTGGCGGGTGGCCCGGACCGCATCATGCTCGACAACATGGACGCGCCGACCTTGCGCCGGGCCGTAGCGCTCATCCGCGCCGCCAATCCCGCCATTGAGATTGAGGCCACTGGCGGTTATACCTTGGCGACCGTGCGCGAGGCCGCCGCCGCTGGTGTGGACCTCATTTCGATCGGTACTCTGACGCATTCGGCACCGGCGTTGGATTTGAGCATGCTTTTTGAGGGATAGGTAGTGATCGGATAATTAATCGTCTCGCCACTTGCAATAGGGATTGCACACGAGGTTGACGTTGTAATAGCGTGGATCGTCCGATACTTCGACGCCGGCCCAAGGCGGCTTCTCCACGACTTCGTCCTGGCTGTTCAACTCGACTTCGGCGAGTACCAACCCCTCGTTTTCTCCAGAAAATACGTCGATGGTCCAGACCTTATCCGCCCAAGGCAAAGTATAGCGCGTCTTTTCGATATGGGGCCGCTGACACAGGGTCGCTAGGATGCTCTCGGCGTCTTGGCGCGGGATTTCGTATTCGTACTCGCGGCGCGCGATGCCGCTAGTCGCTCCCTTGAGCGTGAGTACCGCCCGCTCGCCCTCGATCCGCACGCGCACTACGCCGCCGTCTTGGATGGGAATGTAGCCCTGCCGAAAGGCGACGCCTGCTAGCTGGTCGAGGCAAGAGCGATCGGTTACGAGGTACTTGCGCTCGATTTCCCAGGACATCACTTAGGCGGAGAGGACGCGGTCGATGAAGCTGTGTCGCTCTAGCTCCACGGAGATGTAGCGAATGCGGCAGCCGACAAGCCGCTCGATTATGGTCATGGCGTGTGCTCCTCTATGTGCTTGGACAACCCACGGGCCAAATCGCCGCGCAAGACGCCGATCACTTGGGCGTCCTCGCGGCCAAAGCCCTGAGTCAGCACTTCCATTGCCTGTACTTGAAAGACGCGCGTACCCCCGCGTTCTAAGCGAGCTAATTCGCGCAACGTCCGCTGCGCTAGATCGCTGCTGGCAAAGACAAAGGCCAGCTCCTTGGCGCGGCGCACAGCCGACAGGCCAACGACCGTGGCCCCAGAGCGGCAACCGATCCCCAAGAGCGAGGACAGTTGCGCAGTTGGGTTGAGGCGGGGCAGTTCCTGCTCAGACAAAGGCTGGCGTGATGGGCACCGACCCGCGTGCCGCCGAAATGTTGGCTGCTTCGAGCACGCCGATTACCCGGCCCGCGGATTCAGGGGTAATGACGAGGTCGGCACGGCCCCGCAAATGCGCGAAAATGTTTTCGTAGTACGCGTCCCAATTGGACTCGGCGAAGGGCACCTCGGTGCTCATTTGGCGGTCGTTGATCATCGTCTTGACGAGGTATTTGCCGCCCGTATCCTCGATTGCTCCCTTCGTACCCAGCACCCGCCAGCGCGGCCGCGGACTCATCGACAGGTTGGACATGGTCAGGGTGACGGTGCAGCCGCTGTGGAAGCGCAGCGTGTATTCGGAGTGGTCCTCATTGTCGTATTTTTTCCACGCGGGATTTTTGACTTGATAGCCGCTGACCGAGGCGATTTTTTCCGGGACGATATTCAAAATCCAATCCGTAAAATGCGCCCCCCAGTCGTAGATGGCCCCGCCGGATATTTTGCGGTTGGCGCGCCACCAAGTTCCCTGCTCGCCGTAGCCGTAAAATCCGGCCTCGATGCGGAAGACGGGACCGATGATTTGCTCTTTGAGAATTAGATCGCGCAGCACTACAAAGTCGCCGTCCCAGCGCCGGTTGTGAAACGTTGAGATCAGGACCTTGTTCTTCTTGGCCGCTGCCTGCATGCGCTTGACTTCGGCGCTGGTGATGGCGAGGGGCTTCTCGCAAACTACGTGGACCCCGGCATTGAGGCACTGCACCGCCAGCTTGGCGTGCGTGTTGTGCGGGGTGATGATCGTCACCAAGTCCAAGTTCGCATTCCGCAGCATGGAGCCGACGCGGCCGTAGGTCTTGATGCCGGGGAAGTGCTCTTCGGCTACTTGACGCCGTTCGGGATCTAGCTCGCAAACAGCGGCCACTTCTACGCCCTCGTTTTTGGCCATAGAGGTCAAGTGCAACTGACCCATGTTGAACGCACCGCCGTAGCCTATGACACCGACGCGGAAGTGCTCCTGTTTTTTTGCTGCCACAATGTGCTCCTCTGTTTAAGGTTTGAAGCCGCGAATCTGCAAAATGCCGCTGTGCGCGTCAATGCGGTGGGTTTGTCCGCGTCCTAGTCTTTTAATATGTTGAACGGAACGAAATTGTCCTCTACGCAGTTAAAACCCTTCATAGACAGATGGAAACAAGACTAACGAGAAAAGACCTCGCCTTCATCGGCGGTTGCGTGCTCGTTGCCGCCGTTAGTTTGGCCGTTGGGATCCACTACTTCTACCAAGCCTTTCCCGAAGCCTCAATCGACTTCCGCGTCACCCGCGACGAGGCCAAGGAGCAGGCGGCTGATTTTATCGCTGCTCGCGGATTCGACCTCGCCGACTACCGCCACAGCGCCATTTTCCGCTACGATAATCAGACCAAGACCTTCCTCGAACGCGAGTTGGGTCTGGAGGGGGCCACGCAGGTCATTGGCGATCCCGTGCAATTGTGGCGCTGGAGCAACCGCTGGGTGCGGGAGCTGGAAAAGGAGGAGTTCCAGGCCACGGTTACGACGTCTGGCGAGCTCGTCAGTTTTAGCCATCTGATTGAGGAAGAAGCACCCGGCGCGAGCTTGGAAGAAGCCGAAGCCCGCCGCTTGGCCGAGACCTTTCTGACCAGCGAGCTTGGCCGCGATCTCGCCGCGCTCGAATTCGTAGAAGTCCAGACTCAGGAACGACCTAACCGCATCGACCACACCTTTAACTGGAAGCTGCGCGACTTCGCCGTTGGCGATGCTCACTACCGCTTCTACGTGCGCCTGCAAGGCGACCAGATCGGCGGCTTTGGCGAGTATCTCAAAATCCCCGAGGCTTGGGAGCGCGACTTCGCCGAGTTGCGGTCGAAAAATGAAACCACGGGCTTGGTGGCCGGGACCTTACTCATCCTAACCATACTGGCGATGCTGGTTTCGTTCTTTAGCGGCGTCCGCGCCCGCGACATCCGCTGGAAGACCGCGGCGATTTTCGGGGCCATCGCCACCGTATTGACGCTGCTGGCCGAACTCAACAACCTGCCGCTGACCTCGTTCAACTACGATACGACCGATACCTACGGGTCTTTTCTGACGGGACAGTTGCTCAACAGTCTGTTCGCTGCTGCCGCCCAAGGCATCCTCATCTTCTTTCTCACGGCCGCGGCTGAACCTTTGTACCGCCGCTACTGCGCGGACCAAATCCAGATTGGGGGCCAGTTTACGCCAGCGGGCCTGCGCACGAAGCGCTTTCTCCTCGGCACTATTCTCGGCTTGGCCATGACCCCCGCCTTCTTGGCCTACCAAGTCCTCTTTTATATCACGGCCGAACAGTTGGTCGGCGCTTGGGGCCCGGCGGACATTCCCTACAGCGAGATGGTCAACACGTATATCCCGTGGATCATGGTACTGTTGATCGGCTTCATGCCCGCGGTCTCCGAGGAGTTTATATCTCGGGCGTTTTCGATTCCCTTCCTGCACAAATACCTCAAGTTCCGCTGGGTTGCGGTCGTCGTCGCGGGCCTTATATGGGGATTTGCTCATGCCAACTACCCGCAGCAGCCCTTTTACATTCGCGGCATTGAGGTGGGCATCGCCGGTATTGTCGTCGGCTATATTTTCCTTCGCTTTGGGATTCTCGCCCCGCTCGTATGGCACTACACGATTGACGCTCTGTACACGTCCCTAATTCTCTTCCGGTCTTCCAATAGTTACTTCGTCGTTTCAGCGGCCTTGTCGGCGGGTCTGATGCTCCTGCCCTTGGCAGTAGCGCTCGTCCTCTACCTGCGGCAGCGCCGTTTTGCCGACCCAACGCCCTTGCTCAACAAAAGCGCTGCGCCTGCCGCCTCGGAAGCCACCCCGAACGAGCCTACAGCGCAACAGCCCGCCGCTCCGGCCCCCACGTTTGCCTATATCCCGCTGTCGAAACGACGCCTAGGTTGGGCCGCCGCGGTGGTCGTGGTCTCGCTCGGTTTTTTCGCCCTCGAATACGAGAAGCCGCTCGACTTTGTCGATGTCCGCCTGACTCAGGGCGAGGCTGAGGCCAAGGCTATTGAGCATCTAGAGGCGACCGGTGCGGATCCCTCGGCATACGAGGTGGTCACCTATTATCAAAACCAACCGGACGCGATGGCGATTCGCTATATCTTAGAGCGAGACTCAGTGGCCGTGGTCAATCGCCTATACCAAGAAGATCTGTTGGCCAGCTTGTGGGTGACGCGCTTTTTCCGTTACGGAGAAAAGGAGGAATACAGAGTCGCCGTCCATCCGGAAGATGGTTCCCTCTACAGCATAAACCACCTGCTGGCCGAAGAGGCCGAGGGTGCGGACCTCGAAGAGGCACAAGCGCAGGCAATAGCTGTCGAGCACCTGCGTTCTTTCGGCCTCGATCCCGAGCGCTTGGACCTGAAGGAAGCCTCTTCAGAAAAGCTGCCCAACCGTCGCGATCACCGCTTCGTCTTTGAAGCTGTCGAGGGCGACGTGCGCAACGTCGATGAGTTGCGCTATCGAGTGCGGGTCAACGTCGCCGGCGACGAGCCGGTTTCTGTCTATCGCTTCCTCAAAGTGCCCGAGGATTGGCAGCGTACTCGCCAAGAGAGCACCACGCTCAAAACCGCGCTTTCCGGTCTGCTCATCGTCTTAATTGCCGCGGTGGTGATCCACGGCCTGTGGCTGCTCGTGCGCCGCGTGCGGAACGAGGGCCTAGTTTGGGCACCGCTGATCAAAATCGCCGCGGTTGGCGCGGCCTTTTTCTTATTCGACTTTCTCAATGGCCTGTCGGTTGTCGAACGCGCCTACGATACCCGTCTTACGCTGTCGATCTTTACCATCACCCAGATACTCGGCTTCATCTTGGGCGGGTTGGGGATCGGCTTGGCGATTCTCGCGGCCCTCGGCTTGGCCACTAGTCTCTATCCAGACTGGCCGGCGCGTCTGCGGGCTGCGCGGCGCGTGCCCGAATTCCGCGATGCTGTCGTCGGGGTCGCGCTGATCCTAGTCGCCAGAGAGGCATGGCAGCACTTGCGCGGCTACGTGGAGAGCCGATTCATTGCCTCCGACCCGAGTCTCGGCTTTGGGCTACCCTCTGGATTGGACCAGTATTTGCCCTTTTGGAACTCCCTGTCCGACGGTGTAATGGGGGCGATCTTCGTCCCGATTGTCGCGGGCTTGGTGCTCTACTATAGCCGCGTCGTAATAAAAAAGCGGCTCTACGCAGTCGTGGCGGGATTGGGGGTGGGCTTGATTATGTCTGGTAGCAATGCCGCCCACTTCGACGAGTTCCTCTTTGAGTTGTTGACGTTTGTCACTAGCATTGGCTTCGTCGTCGCTGTAATCGTCTTGCTCTTGCGGAACAACCTCCTTGCGTACGCGCTATTGGGGTTTGCCTCGGTTTTTTCGGCGGTTAAGAGCCTTGGTGCGCTGTCCGCGCCGACCTATCAGTTGCAAGCCGGCATTCTGTTGCTGCTGACTCTTCTGGTGATTGTCTGCTTGTGGTGGCGTTTGGGCACTGAGCGCGAGGCGTCCTAAAGCGGGATGATGGAGCTTATTTCCTACGCCGTCCTGCTGTGGGCATCGTTTGAGCGCCTAGTAGCGGGGATTCCGCGCTTCCTCATCTTTGCCACGGCGACGTACGTCCTCCTCTATTTTACAACGCTGGCTTTGGTCGCTGGGGTGCATCGGCACTGGTGGCGCGTCACTTGGTTCCGCCGCCTGTTCTACTGGCAGTTTCCCGTGGCCCTATTGGGCGCGGTGTTCCGCGTCCTGAGTCGCTACTACGATGTGCCTTGGCTGTGGGCTATCGGCACGAGCCTGTTCTCGGCCCTTACTCTTTACCTCGGGGCCTTCTTCATCGCCGCCCTGCTCATGACGCCGGTCGTCGTGGGCATCTCGCTCTGCGACCGCTTGCGGCAAGGAGGGACGGAAGGGCCTAGCTCGTTTGAGCGGCGGCGCTTCCTCAGCCGCGGTCTCGCTGTGGTGCCTGCTCTTGGGGCGGTGGGTGTCAGCCACGGCATCTACACTTCCTACACTCGCACGCGGATGCCCACGGTGCCGCTCCGCTATGCCGACCTGCCCGCCGAGCTAGAGGGCTTGAAGATTCTCCATCTGAGCGACATCCACATCGGGCCGTACATTCAGCTTGCTGACCTCGAAGCCCTGCTTGCGCGCGCGGCTCAAGCCGCACCGGATCTAATTGCGATCACCGGCGATGTATGCGACCACAATCCAGATTACTTGGCGACTTTGCGCCTGATCGAAAGCGTGCCGACTCGGTTTGGAGCTTACGCCAGCTTGGGCAACCACGAGTACATGCGCGGCATTCGCCGGATCCGTCGGCACTTTGACCAGACTGAGATTCCCTTGCTCGTGAACGAAGGGCTGACGGTGCCTGTGGGCGCGGCGACTCTGTACCTCGGCGGGGTTGACGACCCGCGCTTCCTGCGCAGCCCGGCGTCTTACGCGCAACTCCGCAACTCAGTGGAACAGGCCGTAAGCGTGTCGCCGAGCGATGCCTTCACCGTGCTGCTGAGCCACCGCTCGCAAGCCCTCGACTACGCCGCACCCCTCGGCGGCACCGACTTGATTCTGGCCGGTCACACGCATGGTTTTCAGCTAGGCATGGCTGGCCGCAGCTTTTTTGAGCCGTTCTTTCCTGAACGGTACATTTGGGGGCATTACGAAAAGGGCCGCACTCAGCTCTACACCACGGCCGGGGTTGGGCACTGGCTGCCCTTTCGCTTCGGCTGCCCGCCCGAGGCCCCGATCATCACCCTCCACCGAGCTTAAAGAAAGGAGCGCACCATGCGCATACTCGTAACCGGCGCGGCCGGCAGCGTCGGCTCTAACGTGGCCCGCGGCCTCAAGGATCGCCACGAAGTGCGCGGCCACGACCGCGTGCCCATGCCCGATCTCACGGATACGGTCGTCTCTGACCTCACCGACTTTGACTCTGTGCTAGAGGCCACGCGCGGCGTGGACGCCGTCGCGCACATTGGAGGCCTGCCCGGCGGCAACGAGTGGGAGCCCATGCTACAGAGCAACTTCATCGGCACGTACAACGTGTTTGAAGCCGCCCGCCAAAACGGCGTCAAGCGCATCGCTTATGCCAGCCGCGCCGGGGTCTTAACGCTCTATCCGCGCAGCATCCGCCGCACGGTCGATATGACTACCACCCCGGTGGGCATCTACACGGTTAGCAAGGTCTTCGCCGAGGCGCTGGCCCACTCTTTTGCCCATCAGCACGACATGGAATTTGTCTGCGTGCGCATTGGCAATTTCAACCTCGACCGCGACCAGCCCCAACACCCGCACCATCTCAGCCACGGCGATTGCGTGCGGGTTTTTGAGCAGGCGCTGATTCATCCGGGCGTCAAGTTTGAAATCGTCTTTGGGGTGTCGAGCAGCAACTGGCCGCTCTACGATGTCGAACACGGCAAGAGGGCGATTGGGTACGAGCCGCAGGATTATTCGGAGGTGCCGGAAGAGGAGTGGGGGAGGTAGGGCTACTCGGAGCGATGCGATGCCGACGGCAGTAATGCGGTTGGGAGACGATGGGCACTTTTGCTTGACAGCCCGTGAGTCCCTGGTACATTTCACAACATCACTAACAAGCGACGTAGGGCGGGTACCTCTACAACAGAGATACCCGCCTAAAAATATGCAATTGGACGTTACAGTAGTTAGAAGAAACAATATGACAGATTCGGAACTTCAGAAAAGTCGAGAGATTCTCGAAAGTTTGACGGTCGAGAGCTTGCAGACCTCAAAAGGCCAGGAAGAATTTAATCAGGCGGCGGGCGAGTACATTCGCGACAAGATCAGAAAGACTTCGCTCTTTTACAGGGTGATACCTCCCCGGTCCGTAACCGAAAACGAATTAAAGCAACTTGGCAACACGACGGGTGATCAGCCAGATCTAAGATGTCTCATGCCCAGTGTACAGTTGCTCATGCCGGTACCAGTTATAGCGATGTTGATGGACATGCGTGGCGAGCCAGCCCCCAAGTATATAGACGGTGATCAGCAGCTTCCCATCCCGATACGTTCCGTCGAGACCAAGTGGTTTGAAAAAACCACCGAGGAGCTTTTAGCCTCTGGTATCCTGAAGGTTGTCGAGGAAATGGCCTCTTGGGAGGCTAAGGAGCGTGACAGGAAATTTCTGGAGTACTGCGGACGGGCGGTCGCGCAATCGAAACAGATACTCCCGGCCAATGGCCCTCGCCCTCTGAAGCGCAGCGATCTCGTCGATATTAAGCGTCTAGCTGTGAAGAATCAGATTGGATCTAGGGTGGTACTTTTGTTGTCCGAAATGGCCTTCGGGACTTTGGAAGACTTTGCTGGGAGTAGTGACATGACATATATCCCTTCAACCAAGAAGGAGCTTTTTGATACTTGGGACAACGGTAAGCCTGCTTCAACAATATGGTCGTTTCCAGCGCCGGAGTTCTTGGGATACAATCTGTATTGCGGGAATTACAAGGTCCAGAGCCGGAGGAAAGCGAACGGGTGGAGGTTCATAGGATGGGAGGTGGTTGGTGCAGGCATTGGCAATATCAATGGCATTACTAAGCTCACTATAACGTCAACGTCGTCTCACCGGTTGGGCTTCATGGCCGGAGAGATCAAAGTCCCCGATGACTTCGACAGCATGGGTGGTCCTGAAATAGAGAAAATGTTTGGGGGAGGATGAGTGACTTTATTATTAGATACCCATCTGTTGCTATGGGCGGCGGGCGACCCAGGACAGTTGTCATCAAAAGCTCAGGACCTTCTCAGTGACCCCGCTACGGAACTGATATTCAGCACTGCAAGCATTTGGGAGGTCGTCATCAAGAGCGCACTCGGTAGAGACGACTTTCGTGTTAACCCACGGCAGTTGCGGGATGGCCTGATCCAAAACGACTACAGCGAACTTGAGATTCGATCTAAACACGCGCTCGCTGTCGGATCTCTGCCGCCGATTCACAAGGACCCCTTCGACCGCATACTCATAGCGCAAGCACAGGTCGAAAATATCACGCTGCTTACCACGGACGACAAGATGGCCCGCTATTCCGGTCCTATTCAAACAGTCTGATGGATTCCAAACCAAAAGCAACGACTGCTGGCTCGTAAAAAAAGAGGTCTGATATGCCAGTGTCAGCGACAGCAATGCCCAATGAGTACCGCGCTGATGTAGCTCGGGCGGTGGAGATTTGCAAAGCGGAGGGATGTCGAGACGTATTTATATTTGGCTCGGTCGCAGCCGGACGGCATCGGCCGCAGTCCGATCTGGATATAGGTGTCCGTGGCTGTCCACCCGAGCACTTCTATCGCCTGCTAGGTCGATTGATGGATGAACTCACCCATCCCGTGGACTTGGTTGATCTAGATACTGAAATCCGAGTTGCTGAATTCCTTGAGCAAGAAGATCAACTAGTGCAAGTTGGCTGAGGTCCTCAGCCGATCTATTGTCTGTAAAATTCATAGAGGTAATAATCATGGACCCAAGCTGCTTGCAGTACTGCATGACCGATGCACAGCGCGACCACTTCGAACAGCAGGGATACTTGATCGTCGAGAATGCGCTCGACGATGACATGCTGGGCAGGCTGCTGGAGGCTGGCGATCGCGTCGATGCCGAGGAAAGGGCAGCGCGTGACTTGGCACCCAATGCCTTGCTGTCGAAATTCAGGACTATTGTTGAGGACGATATTTTTCTCGAACTGCTCGATTGGCCCAAGACGTTTCCGCTGATCTGGGATATTCTCGGCTGGAACGTCCAGCACTACATCTCGCATTTGATCTACTACCCACCCGAATCCAAGAGCAGCATCAATTTGAAGCCCGGAGGCTGGCACCAAGACGGCGGCCGGCCGGTCCCCGAAATGGAGCGTCCCCAACCGAGATTGTCGCTCAAGGTCGGATTCTGGCTGACTGACATCAGCGAGTCGGAGAGAGGGGGTATCCGGATTGTCCCCGAAAGCCACAAGGGGGACCATCCGCCCGATTTTGCCGATGCGATGCAGGTTCAGGTAAAGGCGGGTACGGCCGTGTTGTTCGACCGGCGGATGTGGCACGCGCGCGGGATGAATACCTCGGAGACGACCCGGAAAGTGCTGTTTTTGGGATACAGCTATCGCTGGCTGCGTGGCCTCGACTACAACCTGATGCCCGCTGAAATGCTCGCCAAGTGCAGTCCCATACGTCGGCAATTGCTCGGCGATGGGGTGGATGTCAAAGGCTGGTGGCAGCCGACAGACGAGGACGTTCCCCTCAAGGGCTGGCTGACTGAGCACAAGGGGAAGGAATACGTCGAGCGGATTGGGGAAAAGCAGTGGGAACGGGAAAAGTGGGAAGTGCCGGTCAGCTAACTTGCCCGACGAGGTCAAACCCTTGTTCAGGCACTGGGTCGACTAGGACCGAAGCCTGCTAGCGTCTTGATGTCCCGGCGCTAGGGAAATCCATCCGTGCGAGAACTCAGCCTCCAAAATTATATTGCACGCGGTTGCATGCGGAGATTATGTGTCAATCTCTCAACATTTCTCTGCAAATGCGCTTAATAAACCATTGAAAAACCCGGATATAGCCTTTAGTATATTCGGTTGCATTGGAACTTCTTCCCGCTCTCCCCGCAAAACTGCGGTGACGACACCTAAATGGTGTATCGGGGTGCTTGCCGGAAGGCGATCCGCCCTCACAAAAGAAGGCAGACAAGATGACCAACGCGAAAATACTAATCGTCGAAGACGATGAAGCCAGCGCAGCGCACCTCGAAGAATGCCTCGAAAACCTAGGCTACACAGTGTGCGCCTCGGTTTCGTGCGGACGCGAAGCTATTGAAAAAGCGGAGCACAAGCGCCCCGACCTCGCCTTGGTTGACCTCGGACTCAAAGGGAAGGTCACCGGCCTAGAAACGGCCGAGCAGATCGGCAGCCAGTTCGACGTTCCCGTGGTGTACCTGACCGACGAAGCCGAGGGAGACCTGTTGCAGCGAGCGCAGGCGACCAACCCGTTTGGCTACGTGCTGAAGCCGCTTGAAAAGTACCAACTACATCTAAACATCCAAACCGCCGTCTCTATGCACGAGAGGGAAACGAGGTACAAACAGACGGAGATGCGGTTGAAGCGAATAATCAAAAGATTGAGAGATTTCACCCGGCTAATGAAAACCGTGTTCGACAGCATGAGCGAAGGCGTGATCGCCGTCGATGAAAATAGGAAACTCGTATTTCACAATTCGGTCGCTCGGAGGTTTGGCGAGGATCTTCCGGTGGAGGGAGATATCGATAAATGGGCCGAGAATTACGGCATTTTTCAACCCAATGGAAAGACGCTTGTCACGAAGGATGAAAGTCCGCTGACGCTGGCCTTGAACGGCAAGGCGACGGACGGTTTCGAGGTAATGGTGAGCAATGAGAAAATGCCGGAAGGCGTTCATGCTCACGTCAGCATCAGCGGCAGACCATTGCGGGGCAAAGCAGGGGCTTTGAAGGGGGGTGTCCTCGTCTTCCGCGACATCACCCGGCTCCAGCATACAGAAGTCGAATTGGAAAGGATGATCGCCGAGCAGAAAGACCAAGCCCTGCTCATGGAGACCATTCTCAGCAGTATCAGCGACGGCGTATTGGTCGCCAACGCCGAGGGGAAATTCACGTTTTTCAATCCCAGCGCCGAACAGATCACCGGCAGCATGCTAGATCTAAAGTCCGAACAATGGACCGGGAACTTTGGAGTCTTCTATTCCGACCAAAAAACCCGCATGTCAACAGCCGAGCTTCCCCTAGTGCGCGCCGTACGAGGGGAGGCGACTGACAATGCTGAGATGTTTGTCCGCAATGAGAACAAGCCCAACGGCTATCATGTCAGCGTCAGTGGGCGGCCCCTACGCACGAATGTAGGGGGACATGGCGGCGGCGTGATCGTTTTCCGCGACATCACCAGACAAAAAAAGGCGGCCGCGGAATTGGACAAAACCATGGAGGAACTGCGCAAGCAGAGCGAGCTGATGGAAACCATGTTCAACAGTATCAGCGACGGCATCATCGTCGCCGATGTAACGGGGCAGTCCTTCTACGTAAATCCCGCGGCCGAACAAATCGTCGGTATGAACATAATAGCGGACACTCCTCCGGAGGAGTGGGTCGAGCGATACGGTCTCTTCTATCCCGATCGGGAAACGCCCATGAGAATGGGGGATTTGCCATTCCTCCACATCTTCAGCCAAGGTGAATCGATGGATGACGCGGATATATTTATACGCAACCAAAACAGGCCGGACGGCGTGTATGTCCGAGTGAGTGGACGGCCGTTGCTCGACAATCTCGGCGGGATCAGGGGCGGCGTGATTATCTTCCGCGACGTTACCGAGCGCATGCTCGCCGAGGAGGCGCTGGCGCAGGCATTTGCACAAGGGCGGTTGGAGGTAATGGATACCATTCTCCACAACATCGGCAATGCCATCAACAGCGTCACCACGGGAATCGAGACTGTGCGTCAGCACCTGGCGAACGACCACGTCGGCCGCCGTCTCTTCGCGTTAGCCTCGACGGTAAGAGAACACCAGGACGACTGGAGCGATTACATCGAAAACGACCCGCAAGGCCGCAAGGTGCTGCCGTTCATCATAGAGCTCTCAGAAAGTTTCTCCAAGCGGAACGAAGAGCTGACAAAGACGGCCGGCCGCGTCTGGGACCGGGCCAATCACATCGCCGATATCGTCCGCACCCAAAAGACATTCGGTAGTCCCACCATGACTCGCAAGGACGTAGATCTGCAGGATGCGCTTGCGGCCGCGGTCAGGGTATTGAGAGATTCGCTCAACAAAAAGGGTATCCATACCAATATCGATTGCGAAGACGCGCCGCGGGAGATTCGCATTCAGGAGAGCCAGTTTCACCAGATGTTGGTCAACTTGGTCAAAAATTCGATTGAAGCCATCGACGATCTCACCTTAGCGCAGGGGCTTGACGAAATGCCCCGCATCCAGGTCCGGGCCAGTGCCGAAGACGATTTTCTCAAACTCGAAATAAGCGACAACGGCATCGGCATCAAAAGTAAAGACACCAAGGCGATTTTTGCGCCCGGTTACACCACGAAAAGATTGGGGAGCGGGCTCGGCCTGCATTCGGCGGCCAATTTCGTCATTGCCTCTGGCGGCCGAATTCAGGCGTTGAGCAAGGGCATCGGCAAGGGCGCGACCATGCGCGTCAGGCTGCCGCTTTCCTCGGTCGCGCCCCAAGCAAACGGCAGGGCAGCGCGTCAACCGACTAATGGAGAGGGTAGTCGATGAAATCCGGGAATCACGAGAACAATCTCGTGCTGGTCGTCGATGATCAGCACGAGATCCACGACGACTTTAAAGAGATGTTGAAGCCCTGTTTTGGGCAGTCGTCAACGGATGATCTTGCGGCGGCTTTTATGCAAGAGGAAGAGGAGATCTGGCTCCCAGAGTTCGAATTGCTGCACGCCAGCAATGGGGAAGAAGCACTGTCGATCATCCAAGCGGGCAAGGAATCGGGCCGTCCCATCGCCGTCGCCTACATCGACATCAGAATGCCGCCGGGCATCGATGGTATCGAAACAATCCGCCGGGTCAGAAAGATCGATCGCGACATCGAGATCGTCATTATGACCGCGTACACCGACAAGGCGCTGCCCGAGATCCTCCACGATATGGAATTGCTGCACAAGTTGCTCTATATCAGAAAGCCTTTCGCGCACGAGGAGATTCAACAGATCACCCTTTCCCTAGTCGAGAAATGGAACATCGAACGGGAGCTGGCAGAAAAACGGCGGCTGCTTACCAACAACCATCAGAGACTGGAAGCAGTTCTCAATGCAACCGGAGACGCCATTGCGATGCACGACAGTGCTGGATACTTGGTCTTTGCCAATCAGGTGTACGAGGAACTGCTGGGTCTGAAGGAAAACGAGCTGAAGAAAATTCCGCCGCGCGATCTCACGGCGCGTTTCGAAGAGCGATTCCGGGAACCGGACCTGCGCGACGTGGAAGGCAGGTTCCTCCTCGACAGCGGCAATGTGGTGGAAACGACCGGCGCTGGCCAAGAGCCGCAGCAGCGGCTGTTCTACCGCTCCACCGCACCGGTGCGCGACGGTCGCGGCGAGGAAATCGGCAGCCTCGTCCTGTACCGGGACGTGTCCAAGGAGATCGAGGCCGAACAGATGAGAGCCGAGGTGCTGCGGTTGCGCACCGAGTTGGAGACGACCTCTGCATTTGCCGGCATAGTCGGCTCTAGCTCCGGAATGCAGCAGGTGTACGCGCTGATGAAGCAGGTTGCCGAAGGTGAGATCGCGGTGCTCATTCGCGGCGAAAGCGGCACCGGTAAGGAACTGGTGGCCAAGTCGATTCACCTCAACAGTTCGCGCAAGCAGGGGCCGTTTGTGGCCCTCAATTGCGCCGCCATTCCCGAAGCGCTCATCGAAAGCGAGTTGTTCGGACATGAACGGGGCGCATTCACGGGGGCGGCGGAGCAGAGAATTGGGGCCTTTGAGCGCGCCAATGGGGGCGCGATCCTCCTCGACGAGATTGGCGATATGCCGTATGCCTTGCAGGGCAAACTATTGCGCGTTTTGCAGGAGCGAGAAATTCAGCGGGTGGGCGGAACCGCTCCCACTCCCGTTGACATCCGCGTGATGACGGCGACCAACAAGGACATAGAGCTCCTAGTGGAAAAAGGCGAGTTTCGCCAAGATCTGTTCTACCGCGTCGCCGCCTTTCCCATCGAGATTCCGCCGCTGAGAGAGCGACGCGAAGACATTCCCCTGCTGGCGAGACACTTTCTCGATAAACACGCCAAACGCGCCGATAAATCCATCACTGGCATTTCTACCGCGGCCCTGCGCCTGTTGCTCCAGTACGATTGGCCCGGCAACGTGCGCGAGTTGGAGAATGCCATCGAGCGCGCCGTATTGTTGGAGACGGACGGGGTGCTGCAAGCGAGCAGTCTGCCTCTTCAGTTGTCGCCGGCGGTCGCTGCTGGGAACGACCAGTCGACGCTGGCGGCGGTCCTGCCGTTGGCCGAGGTCGAGCGGCGGGCACTAGTCCACGCCCTCGAAGTCGCGGACAACAACGTCACGCAAGCGGCCCAAGCCCTAGGCATCAATCGCGCTACTCTGCACCGAAAACTAAAAAGATACAACCTGTCCAAGGATTGAACTGGACGGATGATCGGGGCTGAGAGCAGGTCGAAGCCCTCCTCCGCGCTTTCGTTACTTGGGCTTGTTGCAAATAGCAACTTGTGTTGCAATTTACAACTAATGCCTTGTCTGCCCTCTCTAATTTTATCGTAAATTCTCTATAAACATATAGTTGTAATATTTTCTCTTACAGGGGAAAAGTGGCCACTAGAGTGGTTTGCAACGCTCATTCTGCAACACCTCCAAAACCTCCCACTGGATTTATATGTGGTATAACTTATTTATTTACAAATAATTATAAATTTTTCGCCAAATTGGCACAAATTATGCTTTTCCGGTGATGTCCAAAGACAGGATGACGCCTACCGCGATCATATGCAGCGCACACAGGGCAAGCTCCCCGGCCTAGTAGTGATAATGCAAGCCGACCATGAGATGTTGCGAAACCAACAATCACTAGTAGGAGAACACGGAGGAGAAAACGATGGGAGAACAGAAACGAGAGCCTAGGAGAGGGATGGTGATCGAAGGCCTAGCGCTGGCGCTTCTCATAGCCGTTTCGGTACCTCCTCAGGCAGATGAGTTGGCCTCGAACTTAGGTGGAGCGGACGACGAAGGAATCGCCAAGGTATGGTCCGCACAGCATCATGCCCAGACGTTCGGGACAGGGGCGCGCGAGCTTGGATACCTAGTCGATAGTATAGAACTTGATGTGGCGGCGTGGACCGAGGATGCAAACGTCACGGTAAGTGTGTACTCCGCTTGGAGTGAGAATGATGGAGGTCCGAGCGGCTACCTCTATACGCTTGAGAATCCGACGCGGGGAACGGGCCGCAAGGTATTCACCGTGCGGGCAGAGGATCGAGTGCTCCTCATCAAGCACCAATTTCACGCCATCGTCATTCGCAACACGGGCGGGGAGGGCAGCTTCAATCTCAATACGACGTCGATGAGCCAGATCGACGAATCTGACTGGCGCATCGAGAACGCGAGGTGGATGACGAATCCGACCGATGACTTGGGCCGGTGGGTCGGAGCGACTGGGGCCATCAAGATGCGGATCAATGATCGGGATGCGCCGACGCCACTCGCGGCCGCACCGGCGAACATGCGAATCTTCGAGTGAGCACGCTATCTCACAGTCGCATGGGACAAGGTGCCCCGCGCGACAGACAACAGACAATGTGGCGTTTTGGTGTGGAGCGTCGGCGGCTATGCTTGGGGAGGGCTAGTCGCTGACGCCGAGGGGCCCATCGCTATAGAGACCGGTATCTATCTGGCGATGGCGTTCCTCGGTGATGGTGGGGTGAACTCGTGTCGGCGGACGCGCCGCACGGGTTTACCCAGGCGGTAATATTTAATCCCACCACACTTCGCCGGGAAGCAGATGGGCGCGCAGCAGCTCTTCGTTTAACTCCACTCCGATCCCCGGTCGGTCGGGCACGGTGATGTACCCGCGATCAACTACCGGGCCGCCCCAATCCAGCGCGATATCGTCCCACCAAGGACAGTCGAGACCGTGGTGTTCCAGCGCGAGGAAATTCGGCGCGTTGGCGCATACGTGAGCCGAAGCCACGGTTCCCACCGGCGTACAGATGTTGTGCGGGGCAAAGGCCAGCGAATGCAATTCGCACAACTCGGCCACCTTTTTGCCTTCCTGCACCCCGCCGAAACGGGGTATGTCGGGCGTGATAATATCCGCGGCCCGGTCTTCGATCATCGGCCTGAGCCCGTGACTCATCCAGTGATTTTCGCCACAGGCAATGGGCACGGAGGTGTGGTCGGTGACGTACTTTAGGGCGTCGAGATTTTCCGGCGGAGTCGGGTCTTCGAGCCACAGGATGTCGATGTCCTCTAACCTTCGAGCGACCCTGAGCGCGTCCGCCGGCTGGTAACTCCAGTGCATATCTAGGCACAGCTCAACATCGGCGGGCAGGGCCTCGTAGGCTGCGTGGCTGACGGCGCTCATGTACTCGACCTCGGCCCTAGACAGGGCGCGGTTGTGGGGATCCTTGCGGTACTCCCCCGGAGCGCTGTTGTCGATATCGACCTTGACGACGGTGTACCCGGCTTCTACGCGCTGGCGCACCCCGTCGGCATAGGCTGCGGGCGATCGGTCGCCGGGTCGGGCCGTGTCGGCGTAGATGCGCACCCGATCCCGATACTTGCCGCCGAGCAACTGCCATAGGGGCAGGCCCGTCATCTTGCCGTGCAGGTCCCACAGCGCCAGTTCAACCCCCGACAAGGCCAGCACGATACTTCCCCCCGTGGACCCCGCGCCGATCAGTCCACGGTAGATTTTTTGCGCCAATCGGACCGGGTGGCGGGGATCCTCGCCGACGATCAGGTCTTCCATGCGCGTGAGGATGTCTCGCACGCCGATGGGCAACTGCGCTTCGCCAATGCCGCAGATTCCCTCATCCGTTTCTACCTTGACCAGCGTCCACGTCCAGGGAATGCCCTGTATCATGACGGATTTAATCCCGGTGATTTTCATGTGGGCTGTGCTCCTCTACAGAAAGTTATTTGCCCTGATGGCTTCTAAGCGCGCAGTGCTCGCTCGAGGTCGAGGCGACCGGTCTCCAAGGCGGTGCGGAAGACTGCGACCGTATCCCGAACTCCCTGGACCAGCGATCGATACTGAAGAGGTCCGAGGGCTTGGTTCAGGGCGCTGTCATCGGCGCTCGAGGGATGTGGCAGCGGCGTCGGGTCGAATCCAATTTTGCCCGCGGACTCGGGGATAACCTCCTCGATTGCAGCGACGATCTGGGCCATGGAGACCGTGCTGCCCCCTAGATTGTACACTGGGCCCCCTTCCAGCTTGGTCCTGGCCGCGGCGATAAAGGCGGCGGCGACATCATCGGCGTGGTGATAGACGAGGGTGCCGCCATAGGTGATCTCGTACTCGCGACCGAGCGCGGCGGCGAGCATGGCCTTGGTCGGAGTGGAGGTCCAGCCCTGGTCGCGACCGGGTCCATACACTACGCACGGGCGCAGACCAATGCTGTGCACCGACTGTTCCCGCCAGTAGACCTGAGCTGTGCCTTCGTTGCACTGCTTGAACACCCCGTAGAGAGTCGGCGGCAGCAACGGAGCGTCGTGGGCAATCGGCCCCGGTGGGTACGCTTCTGGATCGCCGTACACTCCAAACGAGCTTGCAAAGACCAAGTTCTGGATCTGGTCGCGATGACGCGCGGCCGTTTCGAAGACGACGGTGCTCCCCACGACGTTTACCTTGGCCCCGCGCACTGGATCGGCTCGAACTAGGGGCACCTGCATGGCGGCTAGGTGTAGGATATGAGTAATACCGCATTCGACCACGACTCGCTCGAACTCGTCCAGATCCGCGATGTCGCCCTCGATCAGTCGCACCTGATCCAGTTCTTCGTCCGTCATGATCGTCCTCAACCGGTAGGGATCGCCGCCTAGGTCGTAGGTCCACACCGGCACCCCCTCGCGGACCAGCCGACGAACCGCCCATGCACCCACGCAGCCGAGTGCCCCTGTCACCAAATACCGCTCATCCATATATCGCCTTTATGGTAAAAATAACCCCGATTTTTTATTGCCCTGCGGATAACATATTGCGTTTCATCTAGCGGGCAATGGTCGCGTTGCCCGTCTGCAACACTCGCTGTAGCGGGGTCACGTCGTTGTCTGGCTCAGCCGGTCGAGGACATTGCGGGTAATCTGGGCGACGGTCGCGTCTCCTTTTAGCCCGTGCGACCAGTCGGTTGTCCCGGCTGTGAACACTGTGCCGCCGCGAGTGTAGAGGCCCATGACCGCCGCGCCCTCCCGGCCCTTTTCCCAGCGCTCGTACCACACGCTGTCGTCTGGGTGCCACCGCGCTGGGGCGGTGCACAAGATGGTGAAGTCCGCTGGAGTGCCGTAGGTGCCCTTGGGTACTGGCAGTCCATTTTCCAGCGCGTACTCGCAGCCGTCGCACTCGTAGCCGACGATGGTGTGTTCGCCGCCGAAGCTGTCGTCGCGCTGCAAGCCCGTTCCCGCAAGAACCCAGTGTTCCGGGCGATGGACTGTAAACGCTCCAGACCCGTCCATGTATTGTCCGTGGCTCAGGTGATAGCCACCGTAGAGGAAGCCGACGCCGGTCAACTCGTTTTCCGGCCGGCCCACGAGGTGGTGGCTCCACAAGGTCGAAAGGTCGGCGTAATCTCCGGCGGCGTAGGCTGGGTCCATGTTGAACTGTTGCTTCCAGCACACCAACGCCCGGCCCGCGTCCTCGCTGCGCACTCGCCAGCACACGGAGTTGCCGCTGAAAAACGCGGCGTTGCCTCCGGCGGCGATGTAGGCTTCGAGGTGGTCGCGCATGGGAGCCGACCAGTATTCATCGTGCCCCACGCTCAGTACTAGTCGGTAATTGTCCAACAGTTCGGGATGCCATTCGAGATCGGAATTGGCGCAGTAGTCGAGCGCGTATCCAGCGCCCTCTGCCCACTCGACAAAATCGCGCTCCCAGCGGTCGAACAGCCCGGCCATTGGACGGTCGAAGGAGACGCGATGCCCCTGCAAGCCGCCGCGGCCGTGATAGCTGTAGAAGCTGTAGCCACCCCAGTTGTTGTAGGCGCTGTAGGTATTGGTGGCTAACTGGAGGAGGATGCGAGCGTCCGTGGGGCCAGCGGGACGGACGATAAAAAAGCCCCGGCTCTCGGCCGTGCGCCGTCCCCGCCGCACGAATTTGCCGCCTTGGTCTTCGACGCGCAGCGCGAATTCGTAATACCCGCTGCGCCAGTCGTCCGGCACTTCCAACTCGCAGGAGGCTGGCCAGTCGCAGCCGTTGGAAGAGGCGTCTTCGGGCACTGGATGGGACGACCCAGGCAGTTGGTTCTGTTGCCACACTACTTCGCGCTCGGCACCGATTCGCGTCACTTCCAGCGCGTATTCGTCCACGCTGGTGGACACGTGAAAGCGTACCTGTTCGCCGGCTTGGTAGCTGAGTTGGTCGGTGTAGCCTTCGACGAACATTATCTATGACCTCCGATTTGCGTTGGGAGTGCCGCTAGGTTGGTGGTTGGGCAACTCCAAGAGTTGCCCCTACAGGCTACGAAGGCGAATCTTATCCCTTGTACTCCACTCCTACCACTCGCTCGTCTAACTCGCGTTGCAAGTTTTCCACTTGTTCCACCACGTACTCTACCGCCTGCTCGACCGGCGTTTCACGTCGCTCTTTTTCGCGCCGCAGTTTGACCTCAACAATTCCCTGCTGCAACCCGCGATCCCCCACCGTCACTCGCACTGGTATCCCAATTAGGTCGGCGTCGTTGAACTTGACTCCTGGGTTTTCTCGGCGGTCGTCGAGGAGGACTTCAATACCGCGCTCCATGAGGTCGGCATAGAGCTGTTCGCCCGCGTCTTGCGCTGCGCCTGCGCCCTTGGCGAGGAGGACGATGTGGACCTGGTAGGGCGCGACGGCAATGGGCCACACCAAACCGTCTTCGTCGTGGTACTCCTCGGCGATACAGGCCAACAGCCGCCCCACGCCGATCCCGTAAGACCCCATGACGACTGGCTGAGCCTTGCCCTCGGCGTCGAGAAAATCGCCGCCCAGTGCCTCGGTGAATTTGGTGCCGAGTTGGAAGATGTTGCCCACTTCCACTCCGCGCGATTCGCGCAGCGCTGCCCCGCAGTTAGGGCAGCCATCGCCTTGGCGGGCGGTGGCGATATCGGCGACTACGTTGGCTGTGTAGTCGCGGCCGTGGTTTACATTGGCGAGGTGATAGCCCGGCTCGTTGGCACCGGCGACTAGGTTGGGCGAGGAGGCTACGGAGTCATCGACGACTACTAGTGCTCCCTCAACGCCGATGGGCGAGCCATAGCCTGGCTCGACGCCGATGGCGCGTATTTCCTCGTCCCGCGCCGGCCACATTTCGAGCGCGCCGACTGCGTTGGCCAATTTGGTCTCGTTGACTTCCATGTCGCCGCGTATGACTGCCAGCACAAACGCGTCCTGCTTGTCCCGACCGTCGCCGACCGTGGCCATCAGGAAGAGCGCCTTGGCCGTCTTGTGCGCGGGGATGTCGAGTAGCGCAGTCAGTTCCTCGATGGTCGTGGTATTGGGCGTGGCGATTTTCTCGGGCGCGGCGGGCTCTTCTTCCGGGTTGGCCTGTTTGGCGAAGGTGGCGATCTGGCGGTTGGCCGAATACCCGCAGCCGTCGCACAACAGCAGGGTGTCTTCGCCGATCGGCGTCAGGTACATGTATTCGTGAGCAAGCTCGCCGCCCATCATCCCGGTATCCGAGCGCACCGCGAGCACGTCGAGGCCGCAGCGATGGAAGATGTTGAAATACTGCTGATAATGGGCGCGGTATTGCTTTTCGAGGCCCTCCCAGTCGGCGTCGAGGCTATAGGAATCCTTCATGGTGAACTCGCGCACTCGGATAAGGCCCGAGCGGGGGCGGGGATCGTCGCGCCACTTGGTCTGGATATGATAGACTAGCTGGGGCAGTTGCTTGTAGGATTTGATCTCGCGGCTGACTAAGTCAGCGACGACTTCCTCATGGGTCATGGCCAGCACCATGTCGCGCTCGTTTTTGTCTTGGAAACGGCCCATCTCCGTGCCGACCGCGTACCAACGCCCCGTTCGCTGCCAGAGTTCGGCCGGATGCACCACCGGCATGGTGATCTCTTGGCCGCCGATGGCGTTTATCTCGTGGCGGATAATGTCCTCGATCTTGCGCATCGACCGCTGTGCCAAGGGCAAATAGCTGAAGATGCCGCTGGCCAGCGGGCGGATAAAGCCGGCCCGCAACAAGAGCTGGTGGCTGGCTACCTCCACGTCGGCAGTGACTTCGCGCAAGGTCTGGCTGAAAAGCCGACTCATTCGCATGTTGGGTTCCCTTTCTTCTCGATTTTGTTTCGGTGCGTCGGTGCATTCTTCATAAAATGGTCGTAAGGTGAGATTATCTCCTACCAGTTAAAGCAAGCGCTGGCCTTGTGCTCTTTATTTATCTCTCCCAACCAGCAAGTAAGGAGGGATACGGATGAAAGAGCCAAGACCAGCGTTGGAGAATTTGTGTTGTCTCAATGCCCAATGCAAGACCTACGGCCAACGCGGCCAAGCCAATCTGCGGGTGCGCAAGGTCTATGGAGCAGACCGGATTCGCTATCTGCGCTGTGGGTGCTGCGGCGAGGAATTCAGCGAGCGGAAAGGCACGGCGTTGTTTAACGGCAAAATCGGCGAAGCCCAAGCCGTCTCGGTGATTGAGCATCTAGATAGGGCCTGTGGCTTGAATGCCACGGCCGGGGTATCCAAAGATGCGGTTGGCCGCCTGCTGCGCGTGAGCGGACCGGTCTGCTATCAACTGCATGACCGTCTGGTGCGTGACCTGCATCCGATGGCCCTTCAGTTTGATGAGAAATGGTCGTATGTGGGGAAAAAACAACGGCATGTGACCGCCCAAGACGACCGGAGTCAAACCGGGGATTACTGGGATGCCAACAGCTTGGATCCGCACAGCAAACTGCTGGTATCGCTGGTGCCGGGGCACCGTACGGCCGACACGATTGACCAAGTGGTGGCCGACGCGGCCGAGCGGTTGGCCTCCGATGCGGGACTGCCGACACTGTTTACCGATGGCGAACCGACCTATCGCGAAGCGATTGTAGCTACCCCCTGCGCTTTGCGCGTCGGACCGATCGGCATGATGCCCTCAGTTGGATTGGGGCGGTGCGCTACAATTTTCATCATCCGCACCGGTGTTTGCGACGGCAAACGGAAGAAGGCCGATGGCAACAGACAACGCCGGCGATGGCCGCAGGCATCGCCGATCATCTCTATTCCTCACTGGAACTCATGCGGCTTTGTCCGGTTGGACTGAGATAATCACAAACTACGACCCAAAACAGATCATTATATTTCATCATATTTTACAATGAAAGGTCCGTTGTAGTTGTCGTCGAAATGCTTTTTGTAGTTGTTGGCAGCTATTGAAATGCTGGTTACGTATTTTCTCTTTGGCGTATCTCCAGACCTTTTCTTGTGGATTTTTATCGGGCGCGTATGGGGGTAAGCTAATCAAGTGGATCCCCTCCAGCGGTTTTCCTGGGCCTAATTGCTCTCGCAGGGCTTGTGATTGGTGCCAAGTGGCGTTATCCCAAAGGATACAGATTCTTTTGTTAGGATACTTTTTTTTGATACAGGTCAGCGCTTGGCAGATATGGTCGGTGTCTTGCCACGCTAACGGGATCAAATGATGGCGGCCGGTTTTTAGATTGAGGGCTCCAAAATAGTGTTGTCCCTCTTGCTGCCGGGATAGCTTGAGGATCGTCTTGGCTCCTTTGGGTAGCCACGCCCGCGTGATTTCTTCAATATATCTTGGTGCATATTCGCAATAGCAACGAGCGGCCAAATCCCTATGCGGCGGGCTACGCAGTGGATGGTTGGCGCAGGCACGCACGGGAAAGTAGATAAATCTGTCAAGGGCGCGGCGTGGCCCGAACCTCGACTTGGGTCCCGTCGCGCACCAGCGTCGTCACTCGCAGTACGCCGGGCCGCACGACTTCCGTCGCTAGTTCCCGCCCGTCCACTACTACGCAAGGATCGCGGCACCACGCCGCTGGCACGCTGGCTTCCAGCGTCAGGGTGCGGTACGGCACCTGCTCGGGAAGTCCCGGTAGGTCGATGTGAAAGCGCTGTGCTTCGTCATTGCCATTCACGGTCTCGATTTGGGCGTGACGCCGCATCAGATGGTAGCTGAGTGCTTCCTCGGGCACTGCGCACCAGACCGCATCGCCCCCCTCGGACAGCACCGTCTCAAAGCGCTGCCGTAGCTGGGCCTCGGAGCAGTCTTTGTTGGGATGCACGGCTGTTTCCAGCGGGCAGTGGCAATAGTCGATGAGCCAGCCCTGCACGGCTTGGGCTTGGCGGATGTTGCGGTACGGGTCGTAGGCGCTGTAGAACGGCTCGTAGTAGTGGTCGTGCAGCGCTGTGCGGTTGATCCAGAATAGCTCGTCTTCGGGCAGGTTGAGCGCATCCGTCAGGCTCATGGCACCTAGGTAGCCGTAGCGGCGACAGGCTTCGAGGACGTGATCGGCCATGTTCGTGTTGTTGCCGGGCGAGCAGTAGAGGATTATCGGTTCGCCGAGAGCTTTTTCCAGCACTTGCTTGGCGTGGCCGATCTCCTGGTCCACCATCTCTGGCGTGATGATTTCGTGGGTCCACGAGTGGTTGCCCACACCCCAGCCGCGAGCGAGCAGATCGCGCAACTCGGCCGCGTTCATGTGGCGGTAGCCGTTGTAGCTGGAGTTGCCGGCTTTGCGGATCTCGCCCATTTGGCCGACGAGCAGTTCTACGTGGCCGGGGATGGCGTACTCTTCGTGCATGGGGATGGCGAAGCGGTGCAGGTCGGCGAGGGCTTCGTCGTAGGTGATTGAGTAAACCCAACGCTTGCCGTACTTCCACGGACAGATGCTCATGCTCATGGCTGCTTACCTTTCATCTGATCGATGGCCTGTTGGAATTGCGCGAAGGTGCAGCCGAAGCCCAAGGTCCACTCGAAGATGTGGAGGGCGTAGTTGGTCGAGAGCCGCTGTGGGAACGACGCTGGTGTTTCTACCCCGACGGTCGCATCGCGCATCACTACGCAGCGATAGCCGCGAGCCAACATGGGTCGCGCTCCTCCCTCGGCACCGAGCAGGCACATGTCGGCTGCGAATCCCATGTAGATGAGTGTATCCACGCCGCGACTGCGCAGGTATTCGTCTAGCACGTCAGAATAAAAAAAGAGGGGCTCGTCTCCAACCGGGGACACGAGCTCGGCGCGCTGCATCTGCGCTAGCGGTGAGCGCTCCATGTAGTCGACGCCGTGGGCTCGTTCGAGCATCTCCTGTTGGTGTGGGTGCACGGATGCCGACCCTCCCGAACGCCGCGACTCGATGTGGGGATATTGGTGGTCCATCCAGTCCGTCTCGACGTGGCAGACTGGCATCCCAATTGTGCGGGCCGCGTCCATGGCCGGCCGGATGACCTCAGCCATGATGCGCCCGGCCTCTTCCGTTGACTGGGGCCAACCCATGCCGACGCAGTAGTTGACGTCCACGGGAGGACCGTCGGGGCAGCCGATGTTCCAGCAATGCATGCCCACTAAGGCTGTTTTGTCGACTGGCAGCGACAGGGTGACCTGTTCGTATCCTGGGTGGTCAATCGGCAAGGCCCGGTAGTAGCGGGCGGCGAGTTGTAGCGCGTTCTCTGTCATAGCCGGTATTCGTCGGCAACGCGGCGCACGAGCGCGGCTGCCTGCTCGCAGTGGTGGGGCTCGTACTTATTGCAGAACGAGCTCCAGCGGATGAAGCGCTCTAGCAGCTCGTGCGCGTTTGGGCAGCACGTTGCGTCGTAGCGGTAGGTGCGCGACGCTGGTGGCTGCGAATACGGGAAGCGCTGTCGCTCGGCCGCTTCCGTGAGGTAGGGCAGGGCCGCTGGCAGTAGATAGTAGCGCGCTTGGCTCGCTCCTAAGATGCCGGCGGCGGCTACCTGCGCACCGAACTCTTCAGCGTCACAGCGGAACTGCTCTAGGTCGATGGTGAACCCCGCCATCCAGCAGGAATAGACCTCAGTCTCCGGTGGAATTGGCAACGCCGACACGCCCGGGATTTCATCGAGGAGCGTGCTCAGCAGACGGATCATGCGATCGCGCTTCTCCACCTGCGGCTGGATGATTTCTAACTGGGCCAGACAAATCGCCGCAGTCGATTGGGTCATGCGGTGGGCGAAGCCGTTGACTGTGTGTACACGCCCGAAGTGTTCAACCATCTCTCCGCCGCGGCTCTGGCCGACGAAGCGCGCCCGCTCGGCTAGCGCGTCGTCGTTGGTGAGGATGCAGCCGCCCACATCGGAGCCCATGGTTTTCTCCGAGTCGAAGGAAAAGGCTCCCGCCGTCGATAAGGTGCCGGCGTAGCGGCCCTTGTAGCGGCCGAAGACCGCTTGGCAGGCGTCCTCATAGACGACTAGGCCGTGGCGCGCGGCGACTTCGTTGATGGCGTCCATGTCGCAGATTAGGCCGGTCAGATGCACGACGAGGATCGCCCGCGTGCGCTCGGAAATGCACGCCTCAATGGTCTCGGCATTGACGTTGATGGTGCCGGGTGCGGCGTCGGCGAATACGGGGATGTAGCCAGCGCTGATTAGGCCCTGCACGGTGCCGTAGTCGCTGACCGAGCTGACTACGATTTCGTCGCCGGGCTCGAAGTTGAAGGCTGCGGCTAGTACGGCTAGGGCTGGTGTGCATCCTGGCGTGGCGATGCAGTGTGTGACGCCGTGGGCCTCGGCGAAGGCTGCTTCGAACCGGCCCACCATGTCGCAGGTGAGACCGGAATCGACGACCTCGGCTAGGTATTCCATGGCTCGCGGGCCGATCTCGCGGGGAAAAGGCTGCGGCAGCGGTCCGTCGAACTCCTGCTGGGACGCGGCCCCGTAGCGTGCGTGCTCGCGGACGGTAGCGGTATTGGACGTCATGGGCGGCTCCGGTTTGCGGAAAATAGGTTTGATGCAATATAGGAGATATCAAGCTATACAACTACAGTGACGAAGCAATGCGATTCAGCCAATCCCAACCCGCAATTTTCCGCAGCAACTCCATCCTCTCTGGGATGTGATAGTTCAGTAGCAGGCGTCGTAGCACGGCTACTGTTAGAAACCACCGAAGGACGCCGTCTTCTTCAAAGGGTTCAGGCTTGTCTGTTGCCGCTATGTACTCCTCGACAAAATGCTTGGCGAGGTCCAGCGATACTTCGGGGAAAAGGCATTCCCGACCTCCGAATTGGAGCGACGCGAATGCTACATCGTAGAGCGAGTAGTCAATGACGGCCATGTCGAAGTCCCACACTGTGGCGATCTTCGACTCCCATATCCGCAAGTTGGCAGGGCGGTAGTCTTGGTGCGTGATCGACCGCATTCCCCACTCGTCGCATAGGGCGGCATTGGATTGTACGAAGCGGAGTTGAGATCTGAGGAATGCTACGTCATCCTCACTTAGCTCGTCCCACCGGAAAGCTCTAGCAATTTTTGGCGACAATTCAGCCCATCTGGTCGAAGGTACGTAGTACCAACCCAAGTCCTTTCTTTCCGATTCGGCTCGGAGTTTATCTCCGTATTTGCGACCTGCCGAATGTAGTGCCGCCAGCGTCTGCGCTGCCTCAGTAATCAGATCACGGGAGTCCCACGGAGGATGCTCGTCGGATGGCATGTAGGGGTTCAACACCCACCAGTCTTCTCCTCCCCAGTAGCAGTACCTTCCATCCAGCGTCTGAACCGGCAGGGAAACTTGTCTAAAACCGTTGTCCTTGAGGACTTCCATTAGCTGGAACTGATAGCTCTTTACCATTCTGTCTGCTTGGAACGGAGAGCAGGATAGGACGAATTGTCCCTGAGACGATTCTATGAAGAAGTGGTTGCTGAAATGCACTCGCGATTCAGTCAACCGCAGATCAGTGAGACCGTAGGCGGCGGTGGCAATGTCGTTCCAGCGATTGTCCATGTGGACTCGGTGAGTGCCATCCGGCTTGTTAGATGAAATGCTCATGCCATCTCTGCGACCATCCACTGCATAGAGCGCCGCCGCATGACTCGTTTAAACGGGAGATTCCCCGGTTCAGCAAGGAAGCAGAGAATCTCGCCGGATGTGGAGGGCTGCATCACGGCCACATGGAGGCCATCGCGCCAAGTGCATGGCCATTGCGGGGCACCTATCGCAACGAGGTCGCAGTTGGACTGTACATGGCCATCGCGGATGAGCGGCTGCATCGTCGTGACAAACGAGATGTGTGATGGCCCGTCCGTGGTATCCTCGGCCAAACCGAACAGTTGGCGGACTCCCACCTGAATCGAGTGTCCCCGCCGGACGTGCTCTTTTAGTTCCTCCAAATCACCGCGTATGAGATTGCCAGCGGCATCGTGTTCGTAGACCGTACGCCAGCGGTCGCAGATAAACCACCGATATATCCCGTACGGATAGGCCTGGCTCTCATCTAGGCGCACATCATGCCACATCCACTTCACGTGGGAGAAAGTCCCGGAGTCGTCGTACTTGAAGATGCTGATGTATGGTTGCTGTATGTCTTGGCCGCGGTGTGAATAGCTATGGTGATGGCTCATAAGTCCGGCAAACGCGTCACCCTCACCGGCGTAATTCTGCTGAAAATAGAGCGTTTCCTCGTACTGATCTGTGGTCATGTAAAGCCTGAGATCTGCGCCTCGGCGCACTGCCGCCGCCAAGTCGGACACCGCGCCATGGGATGAGGTCAGGTCTGTCTGCTGTTCAAGGGCAAGAATCCAGTCGTGTCCCATTGTGTGCGTTTCCTTTCGCAGCGACGGGGTGGTGCATAGTCGCCATCGCAACGAGCGGCCAGAGCTCACGCTGGTGGCTGTTCGATGCCGTCGAGGATGATGTCGAGCTGGTCTTCGGGTGCGTAGTACGCGCCGGGCGCACTGTTAGAGCCGATGTCGCCCATCAGGCGTCGCTGGCGCGGCGTCATGCGTGCCAGCACTTCGGGCGGTGCTTTCTCGTAGTCCCACGGCCGTGACCATAGTTGCCCGTAGCGAAAGGTAACGCTGCGCCGGATGTCCTCGCCCTCATTCGGGGCCACGCCGTGCCACAGGCCGTAGGTGAAGATGACGGCGTCACCGGCTTCGGCGACTAGCTGGACGCCGCCCTCCGGCCATGCTCCCTTGGCAAAACCCTCCTCGGGAAAGTCTCGGCGATGGCTGCCGGGTACGAAGCAAAAGTTGGCCCGGTCATCTTCAGGGATGTCGGTCAGGAAATACTGGATCTTGAAGTTGAGCGGACGGCTGTCCGGCTCGACGCGGAACTCGCGCAACGAGGCCCCCCCGTCGGTGTGCCAGTCAAAGGGCATGTCCCCACTGGAATAGCGGACGTAGATCACCGTGCCCATAATCTGGAGATAGGGTCCCATCAAATCGACGATGACGCCGAAGGTGTTGGGATGGTCGATCAGTGAATCGAAATTCGGGGACCGCTCGACCGTCTGGATGATGTTGAGGGCGTCCTGCTCGCGGGCCTCGGGATGGGTCTCGCGGTATTTGGCGACCATCTCGTCGGTCGCGGCCAGATAGCCTGCGACTTGGTCGCGGGTGAGGGCACCCTTGAGCAGGATATAGCCCTTTTCCACCCAGTCGCGTCTCATGTCGTCGGTCAAGCGTTGCACGGTGGTCTCAGTTTGTTAGGAGTGGGTAGTGCGCTCAAAAATAGGATGTTCCAGCCCCGTAAAAAAGGATGACTCAGTCTACGGTCTGCCCAGTCGAGAGACTAGAGCGCATATCTCAGTCAAGAAGTCTGGCACCCAAGTTTTGGATATGGGAATTGCGTCCAAACCAAATTCAAGGATCCATTGCAGACAGTGGACGCTCCAGCAGAGCCCGCCCATGTCAAGGTGCCAGTCTGTAACTTCCTCCTGTATTCCTTGATCTTTTAGCCCGGACCTGTAGGCACCGATTAGTGTTTCCTGAGAAATATGTTGGTCTTTCCCTTCGTTAATCAGGCAATAAAGATCTCCGAGGTGAGGGCTGATACGCGCATTTGCCCAATCGACGGGAACAATGCGTCCGCTGACATGTAGAAGATTCTTGGCGTGATAGTCATTGTGATTCAGTGTGAGGGGAAGCTCTTGGTATAATCGGTCCAAGTGTCTTGAGAATGAGTTGATATGTCCCCCCAAGGCATCCCGGTGCTCCGAACCTGCGTGCTCAATCACGTAGTCAAAGTCAAGCAGGAGTTGGTCTCTGGTCAGCAAATGTCTTTGAAGATCAGAATCACGGATCTTGCCGATCCTGCCTGCAGAAGCCCGAATGTCCGCGAGCTTGTGAGCTGCCGCTAGGAAAGTTGACTTTGACGGTTGTTGTTCGAGGTCTGTACCTCTCAGATCCTCCATAAGCAGGATATACTCAGAACCGCTCGCGTAGCTTGAGAAGACAGTCGGCGCATCTATGGCGAGAGGGATCAGACACTCTTGGTAAATCTCCAATTCTGTGGGACCTTTGGTGGGAATTCCTCGCTTGGCGATTAGGGTACGACCCTCGTCGTCCAATGTTAACCGGAACACTTGCGAAAGAGACCATTCCCGGAGAGGATCTACACCTATGACTTTGGCAGGTTTGAGAGAGTCGGCAATCAACTCCAACCAATCAGGGAAACTATCCATGGTCATCATCAGTATGCGTCAGGATGTGGACGACTCGGCCCATACTGATTCCCGGAAACATTGGGGAGGACCCTTCACTATTACTTGGTCACCATCCAGTAGGTATCACCCATGTGCTCGGAACCCACGTACGGCTCGCCGTCGTAGCTCCCGTATAGCTCCCACTGGTCAAATCCACCTAGGCGTAGCAGTAACTGGAATTCCTCTTTGTGGATCCATCGAGCCTGCATGGGCACTTGGACCGTCTCTCCGTCATACCTGAAGATCCACGTGTAGATCTCCGTCTGCATTGTCAGATCACATATTTTCGTATGAGAAACCTCAATTGGTCTCCCCGTCTCGGGATGGTCGAACTTGCCGAATTCTTCCTCTGCTGGCGGAGCGTCTTGATGAAGGAGCAAGTCTTCTGTGTAAGAGGGAATGTAGAAGTTTAGGAGCAGACGTCCGCCCGGCTGCAGACAGTCATGGACTCGCCGCAGACAGGTGATCTGGTTCTGCTGTGTCGATAGCATCATGATGGAGCTGGCAGGTATGAGCACTGCTTCGAACGGGTGATCGTAGCCGAAGTCGACGAGATCCTGTTGTGTGATTCGAGAATCTATGTCTGAAAGGCCCAATCCTGCCGCCTTGCGTCTGAGTACCTCCAGCATGGGTAGCGAGGCATCAAACCCGAAGATATCAAACCCATTCAGCAGCAAAGGCAGCATAATGGAACCAGTTCCGCAGGCTGCCTCTAGGATAGCACCGCGCGTATCCTGCAGATGTTCGCGATAAAAGTATAGCTCGCGTTCATGCTGTTCAGAGCGCCCGCCGGCCTCGTTCCATTGGTCGTAGATCAGCGCCCACCAGCGGCTATCGTAGTTGTTCCCAGTCTCCGGCAAGAGTTCTCCTGCGTTTTGTCTAAACATCATTCCATGTCAGATAACGTTTTCCGGTTTGCGGACCCGCGCAGCGGGCTGCCGAAGTCCAAGGCGCGAAAAGACTATTGCCGACGCTTCAATAGGAATATCATTTCGGGGGCCTCAGGCCCGATTGGCTGCCGATCAAATGATCCGAATTCTTCTATATTCTCAAGACCGGCAGCGCAGAAAAGCAATTTGAGGTGCGGATACGTATAGAAGCTCATCTTCAATGGCTGTACTTCCTCGGACAGAACTTTATCACCCTCACACAACCGGAAGATGAACCTGCCCGAAAAATTCAGGTTGATCAGATCAATCTCATCCTTTACAAAGTACCGTCGGATCATCCGATCCGTCCCGTCTTGCGCAGGCCACTCCAGGTCCAAGTATTCTTCACCGATGCCCGTTATAATTTTGGCGAAACTGGGATTGAAGACGTCAAAGGCGAGGATACCACCATCTGCCAAGTGTCTTCTAGCGTTTTGCAGGGTCGCCAGTTGATCTTCCGTAGTGTACATGTGCTGCATGGGTCTGAATGGAATTACTACCAAGGAAAATTGGTCACCCAAATAGTGGGTGCGAAAATCTCCCTCTATAACTCGCGTTCTCCGTTGTACGCTTTCACTTTCTTTGGCGAGCTTGGCGCGCAATACCTCCAGCATGGAATGAGAAGCATCCATCCCCGTGACATCCACACCTTGTCGCGCCAGCGGCAAAGTAATTCTCCCAGTGCCGCAGCCGAACTCGAGGACCGGTCCACCATACTCATGGGCTAGATCGAGGTAGAAGTCCCTGTCTACCAAATCGTCTTTGACGCTGTATGCCGCGTCGTAATGCTTCGCTCCTGAACTGTAGGAATCATCAATCATTGTGAGTTGTCTATCGTACTGTTACATGTTACAGGATTTGCTAGCCGGGTAGGGTCCAGGTGAAGCCCTGCCTCAAGAAGGCCTCTCCAACTGAATGTGAGTGTCGGTCTTTCCCACGTGCTGAAATCCGTACCTTTTGTAGAATGACAGTGCTCGGTCATTGCCATTGATTACCTGCAACCGCAGAGGAACGCGTAGCTGCGTGGCCTCTTGGATCAGATGCTCCATGCAACTACTCCCGATGCCCTTGCCTTGATGCTCTGGAAGAATGAAGAGCTGAAAAATCTTCAGGGCATCAGGTGTTGTTTCTGCGGAAAGAATACCAACGTCGAGCCCCTCTGACTGAATTACCTGAAAATCTTGTGACGCAAACCGCGTCCGGTGGTTGGCTCTTTCGCGTTCTTCATCCCAACCCCTCACTCTTTCTGCGTATTCTCGGAACGCTAGCTCTCGGACGAGGTAGCAAAACTCACAGTCTGCCTCCACGGCCTTCCTAAGTCTCAAGGTCATTCACGGCCTTCCTAAGTCTCAAGGTCATTTGGCTCAATGACAATGTCAACGTCAATGGCTGGCTTGGCGGTCATTCTCCAAAGATCCCATGGTTAATCAAGGTGTTCGTGGAGCCAGTTAAGTATATCCTCGTTGTATTCTCTTGGCGGTAAATAATGCTCACTTTCATACCAGATCTGCTGCTTGGGTTCTGGCATTGCGTTATAGAGCTCTGCGCCAAATGGACGACCATCTCCGGTCGCATTAACCATAAGTATTGGTGCGCTAACCCGAGGGGCGAAATTCAGTGTATGGCTAAATCGAGCCGATGCATCATCTGTCGCCGCTCCCGGCCAGGCACCAGTCACGGTCAGAACGACAGTAGTAAATCGGTTTTCAAGACCTGCTACGAGAGTCCCGAAATAACCGCCCATGCTCCCACCCATCAAGGCGACCTTAGTCGTGTCCACTTCTGGACGGGAAAACAAAAAGTCAATGCCCCGTCTCTGGTCGGTCACGGATTGAATGTTCATATCGCGTCCCGTGTAGGGGCCATACGCCCACGAGGGCATCTGTCCAGCCTTTTTCCGTTCGCCGAAACCATAAAAATCAGCGACTAGCACACACCACCCCTCGCGTGCGAGAATATCCATCCACTCAAGAGCCCAGTCCTCGTTCTTGCCCCAGAAATCGTTGGCCCCGTGAAGCAGCAGAACGGCTGGCTGGCGCGTTGCGGTAGAATCTTTAGGATGAGTAAAGTAGGCGGACACGCGCTCATTGTGGATACTACTAAATTCCACTTTTTCGATAACATACGGTCGCCTATGAGGCCAAACGCCTATGACAGATGTGTCCAGAGGCTGAGACTGGTCGTACCCGTAGTGGTCGGCAATCGTTGCGAACATCTCTTCGGATACAGGCTGACGATTGACGGCCGCCTGCGGCTGAGCTTGGAGATTTGCTGAAACGGCCAAGATTCCTAAAATCGGTAGGAGACGCATTTTTTTATTTACCCTTCTATGAATGAACCGCGCAGCGGTTGGGCGTAGGCGCTAATGCGCCGGTGTGCCAGCCTCGCGGTGTGGATAGACCCAGATCACCCTTCTCTTTGTCCTTGCCTAATATTACTACCGTGCAGTGAAAAACTGCACATCTCTTATCTGATCAAAATGCAACTTCCAGAACGTGGCTTGAATTGACTTTTTACCGAAAGGGTCTGAAATCTCTTCTTCAGCCCAATCAAGGTCAAATATACGATCCCAACTATCTTCTATGCGTTGATGGTATGCACGGACTGGTAGAGGCTTCATCTCGAAAAAAGACAGATTGTGCTCAGATAACTCGGCCTCAAATGCTTCTCCATCGGCCACGGTTCGGGGCAGATACCAGTAGTTGAGGACATAATGCCACAGATCAAAATCGGATAACAACACTCCTTTGTCTGATTGCTCGAATTCGATCCGTACACCACGTTGGCCTTTGGGTAAATGAGCACTTCTGCGTAAATCGGGTTTACGTCTTTTGCCCTCCCATTGATACCAAGCCCATAAAGGCAAAGACGTATTCTCAGACTCAGATTCTATTCGGCACTCCATTTGCTTTACCATCCACCTATAAGCATCGAGAAACAGCTCCTCTGAACATCTCTGATCGGCGAAAAGCACTTGCTCCCGCTGCAAGATCTTCCAGGCAGCAATAGATTGAATCGTCCAAAGCGTCATAATTTGTGGAATTTCAGTTTTTTGGAAGGTATGGATGGTATTCCCTATAACGGTTTCTCAATCTCCTGACTTGCCGAAGATCAAGCCAGCAACAGAGACGCAGCGGCGTCCGGTTGTTATCTGAGCTGGAAATATTTTACTATCATACACGCCTAAAAGGGTAGATCATCAGAGCTGGAAGAAATGTCTCCAAAAACAGCATCAGATTCTAGGATAGGCTCTAAGTTATTTTCGGCAAGTAAGGTGTTGAACTGAGATCGTATATCTTTATAGTCGCGGAATATCGCCGCCCCCATGGCCGCTTCTCTGAGGCGTTCTAAATGAGGTACAGGTAATGAATATATAGGTAATGAATATAATTGACCTATGATTTCTAATTTGTTTGCGACATCTTCTGGTGATGACGAGATAACTGTAGTGTCGACTAAACAGGTTAATATTCTGCTTCTAGTATTTGGTGAAGATACTAAGATTTTAAATAGTGCTTCCGCTACCTGGTTTACAGATTTTCTTGAAGTGTTAAGTCCTTGGTATTTCCCAATAAACCCATATGGATCTAATCCTTTGATAATGGGAATTACAGGCACGCCCCGACCAATTGCTACGCCGACTTCTTGATCTGTCCAGTTACTTTCTTCGAATCCAGGCATGAGTATTGCGGCTAAAGCGTCCATAGAAAAGAGTGCAGCCTCAATTTCATCTTGCCACTTTCGAGTCGGTTCAATGTCTACATGCGCAACAAATGTTGATATCCCGTATTTCCTTAGAGCAATCTGAAGCTGGCCAACTGTTTTCTTAAAAGAGGATAAATGGCTTAGGAATAATTTGAAATGGCTAGGTTCCCAAAAACGACTTTCAGTTATTTCATTTGCCGGAGCCAGCACATAGGGATGATCCATATCTAATTCATCAGCAATACGGATTATAGTCTCGCTCGATGCATCCGCTAGGAGTTCCTTTACATATACCCATTTACTGTTGACTGATGATGTTGGTTTGGTAATATCAATATTAAATGCGGGTAGAAACGCATCTATGTCAGAATAGCTCATTCGAGCCTGTAACTCGCGTCCTATTCGATCAATAAGCTCAAAACGTTCAATGCCGCGCATGGTATCATACCAATGTTGTGAATCACGCGCGGTTGTAGGCCGTCGCGTGCATCTGGTTTGTTAGACTAAGAGCCTATACGAAAATTGCTTTCCAGTTGATAACAAGGTCTTGGCGACCTACGCTTTCCGTATCATTTGCCCTCAACCAAGAGGAGGAAAGCCATGGCCACCAAGACCGATTCGCTGGATACGATCTGGCGTACCCCGGATGCGTTGTGGGATTTGATTGCCCCGATTCTGGGGCCGGACAAACCACCCGGCACCGTCGGGCGTCCGTCCACGCCCAATCGCGTCCTTTTCGACGCCATTATCTTTGTGTTACGCAGCGGCTGTCAATGGCAGGTTATTCCGCGGGAAACCTACGCCCCCGGATCGACCGTGCATGGCCGGTTTCGACACTGGGTTCAACAAGGCGTGTTTCTCCACGCTTGGCAAACCCTGCTGCACTACTATGATACGCAGGTGGGCATTGCGTGGAAATGGCAAGCCCTCGACGGGGTGATTACCAAAGCGCCGTTGGGCGGCGAAGCGACGGGTCCTTCCCCGGTGGATCGGAGTAAAACGGGCACCAAACGGTCGGTGTTGACCGACCAGCGTGGTGCGCCGCTGGCGGTGGAAATAACCGGCGCGAATACGCATGACAAAACGGTCGCGCTGGCGACGTTGGATGGCCTCGTGGTGAAAAGGCCGGAGAAAGTCGTCTATCGTTTGCATCATCTGTGTCTGGACCAAGGCTATAACTACGACGATGTCATCGAAGGAGTCGAGGAACGCGACTATCATCTACACGTAGCCAAGAGTGAAGCCGAAAGGGCCAAGAGGCCCGTCAAAAAGAAGCATCCGGCGCGGCGATGGGTCGTCGAACGAACCCATGCTTGGCATAATCGGTTCCGCCGACTGCTGATCCGATGGGAGAAAAAAAGTACCTATTACCAAGCATTAATTCACGTAGCTTCGGTGCTCATCATTTTTCGGATCGTCGACCGATTAACATAATTTTCGTATAGGCTCTAAGAAGAAGTTGTAAAAGCGCCTAGGGTAATCATCGTCATGTCCTTCATCGTCCCATTTGTCTGTCTTAAGCTCTTGTATCGTCTGGTCGTATAGGCACTGACGTGATGGATCCAAGAACTTTGAAATTGGTCCGGACCAGATGGGATTGTCCAAAGGATAGGATAATTTGCCTTCTTTCAGCGTAAGAAGAATCATGCCTTGTACCGAGAAAGATAATTCACCAGGCGCAGTTGAAGTTATTGTAAGAAAATTGGGGGGTGGCTCTCCACCAGATGTTTCGTGGTGTACGAATTTCCACCAGTTGTCACCCATATCCAATAAGCCCCAGATGCGGAGAGAAGTGCTTTTCTTTTTCTCTAGACATACACAGACAAGAGAACGAGTTAGATCTACTGCCGGCGCAATGCGATTTAACTCGCTTACAGTAAATGGACGTGGTGAAGACATTGTAATAGTACGAAAGTGATCATAGCGAGAGCCATGCCGTCCGGTGGGTTTCAGATCCTCCGGCCTGCAATAGATTAGTCGAAATCCGGGGCGACGTTTTTCTTCTGTCATGAAGCTTGCGTGGAAAGCAACATCAATGAGCAGTTGAAATACTTCAGTATCTGGTATATCTGGGTTCTGGAAGTATTCACTCTTGCTGAGTTCTTCTATTTGCTTAATTATAGGTTCCCTAATCGATGTGGGATATATCATCATGTCCTCCTCACTAACTAGAAATTAAACAGTACAAATGCAGTATATCTCCCTTCATTCACTAAGGCACTCCTCTCGGTGCATAGTCACAATCGCAACAAGCGGCCAGATCCTTGGATGCAGCGGGCTACGCCGCGGATGATTGACGCACAGGCACACACGGGGCCGTCTCTCGTCCGCCGCATCCTAAACTCAGCACTTACACAACACTTCTGTGGTTGCTTAAGCACTCAACGACTGCGCCACCGTTTCGGGATTCTCCGCAGCGATCTTCAGCAGAGCCCGAGCAGGCCCCTCGGGTCGCCGACGTCCCTGCTCCCAATTCTGCAAAGTAGAGACGCTCACACCAATCATCAGGGCGAATTCAGATTGCGATTTATTCAGTTTCTTGCGGATCATCCTGATATCGGCGGGATCCATCTGGATTCTGCGCCCTGGCTTCAGCTTGCCGCGCTTGATCGCTCCGGCTTGCTTGACGCTGGCTACAAGTTGGTCAAAATCGCGCTCATTCATGCCAGATACTCCTTTACGAGTTTACTAAGCAGCTTGCATTGTCGAGGGGTAAGATCTTCCTGGCGGCTCTTGCGATACACCCACAGCATATAAAGGACCTCGGACGGCTTGTCCCAGTAGTAGATCACACGGAGACCTCCCCGTTGGCCAGCATGCGGCAGCTTCCATCTCAATTTTCGCAATCCACCACTACCCGGAATTATCTCTCCTGATTCCGGGCGGAATAGGAGCGCGAGTTGTATTGCTCGGTAGCCCTCATCGGGTAATAGCGTCAATATCTCCTTTGTGAAGATTGGTGTTTCGATGAAGACCATATACCCAGTATACGCCAGTGACGTATAGTACGCAAGGTCTTTGCATTGGCCACATGCCTCTAACCGCTTAACTCAGCCTCCACATAACGCGTCTGTTGGCCTTAGCACTTCTGTTGTATACTCATAGTACTTGCAATGCAGAGGGAATTTAGAGATATGAATGAAACCCGTCCCGTAATCGTGTACGACGGCGAATGCCGCTTCTGTCTGTGGAGCGTCGGCCGCATTCGCCGCTTTGACCGCAATGGCCGCTTCGAGTACCTGCCGCGCCAAACGACCGGCATTGAAGAGCGGTTTCCCGTCCTTTCCAGTTCCGACTTTAACACCGGCCTGCGCCTCATTCACGCCGGCGGGCAGATCGATGTCGGAGCGGATGCTGTGTACCAGATTTACCGACGGCTTCCTCCTTGGCACCTGTTTACCGGGGTGTACCGCATTCCGGGGCTGAAGCAGCTCTTTCGCGCTGGTTACGGGCTCATCGCGCGTAATCGGCATCGGTTTGGCAGGGTCGAATGCGCCGATGAGGCGTGCGAAATCCCGTACGACGAGCGGCACAAGGGTACTTCTGAATCGGCTTCTGCCTGATCGCCCTATGACCACTCAGCGCAACGTCCTATTCCTCATCGCCGACGACTGGAGCCGCATTGCCGATTGCTACGGCAATAGCGTCGTCCACACGCCCCGCATTGACGCATTTGCTCGCGAGGGCACGGTCTTTGAGCAAGCCTTCTGCACCAGCCCTTCGTGCGCGGTCAGCCGCGCCTGCATCCTCACTGGATACCACAGCCACACCCACGGCCAGTACGGCCACTGCCACGGCATCCACGGCTTTTCGACTCACCCCCACATTACCTCGACGCTCTCTAGCCTGAAGGCGCACGGCTATGCCACGGCTTGCATCGGTAAAAAGCACGTAGAACCGCCCAGCGTGTATCCCTTTGACTTTGAGCCTGAGGTCAATGCCAGAAATGGCGTCGAACTGGCCCGCGCCGCACGCGACTTTTGGGCCGCTCATCCCGACCAGCCGTTCTACATGCACGTGGGATTTACCGATCCCCACCGCGCAGGGCGGGGTTTTGGCAATGAGAAACCCTACTCCGATGTGCCGGAAACTCAGTACAGCCCCGACGACGTGGTGGTGCCGCCCTATCTGCCCGATGTGCCCGACGTGCGTGCTGATCTCGCCGAGTACTATCAGGCGGTCTCCCGCTTCGACTTTGGCGTGGGCTGTCTGCTCGACGCACTAGAGGAGTCAGGCCGGGCCGACGAGACCTTGGTCATCGTTACTACCGACCACGCCATGCCCTTCCCCGGGGCCAAGGCCTCCTTCTTCGACAGCGGCCACCACTGCCCCTTCATCCTGCGGGCACCGGGCATCACTACCCCTGGCACCCGTAGTCAGTCCCTCATCAATTGGACCGATATCCGCCCCACATTGCACGACTGGTGCGGAGTTCCCGCGCCCGAGGACTTGCCGGGCCGCTCCCTCCTGCCGGGCCTAGCCGATCCGTCCGTTCCCGACTGGGAGTACACGTTCTTTTCGCACTGCTTTCACGAGGTGGTTGATTACAATCCCTACCGGGTGCTGCGCGGACGGCGCTACAAATTCGTGCGCAACTTGGCCGCTGGTCTCACTACCATGCTGCCCACGGATCTATTCCGCTCGACCACGTGGACGGCGGTGCGGCGCGATGCGATTCCCACTATGGGCCAGCGTCCCACCCGCCACGTGATCACGCGGGAGCCAGAGGAGTTATACGATCTGGAGGCCGATCCCACCGAAAGCGTCAATCGGGTCGACGACTCCCAGTTGCAGGAGGTGGCCGCTCAGATGCGCGCCCAACTCTATCAGTTTCGCCGCGACACGGCTGACCCTTGGTTGGAAGTGGATTTCCAAGAAGGGCGCATCGATCGCCTCAAACCCAGATGATCCTCTAAGCGGTGACGCCTATTCGAATTGCTGTCGGCTCTGGCTGACCGCCTTGCCTTTGCCCCGAATCAAGTCCTCTCTGTGCCAAGTCGAGACAGCGCGGCAGATGGCGTGCGACTCGCCGAGCATGTTTAAGAGTTGCTCTTTCGTGAGCCAGTTTCCAGCGCCGAGTGGTCCACGATCTACCTCGGCGTCCGCATACCCGTAGAGTCGCGAGACCCCGCCATTGGTGACGACGTCCTCGATGTAGGATGCCCAAGGGATATCGACGTTCAACTGATTCTTGACGAGCGACTGCAAAGAGCCGATTCGCGCGCCGATGTCCCAGCCGACCTTTTCTTCTTCCCAACCAGTGCCGCCGGGTAGTTCCCAGCTTCCATTGCCGTCTGCGCTGGTAAGAAAATACCGAGACTCTGAATCGGATGTCGATTCGATGAGCAGTCGGGTGTCGGTGATCGGTCGGTCGAAGTGGAGGGGTATTAGCCGCTTGCCAGCGTCGCTTAGCGCATCATAGGCGGTGCGGTCGTAGGGATAGTAGCCTGCGGCGGGCGGTGCGTTGACGGCGCAGTACTTGTTGAAGATCCCAACGCGGTCGTCAGAAGTGGTTCCTCCCGGTGCCTTGTGCCAAGCATGCATATCCATCAGCAGCAGGTCGCCGGCTTTTAGCTCGGGGTCGATGAAGTCGGGCAGTTGCTCGGGGTCGGGGCGTGTGAGATCCAAGATGTGCGCATTTGGGTCGATGATTTGTGCGAGTTTGTGGGATTCGGGCGAGACCAGCAGTGGGCCGTATTCGCGATTGAAGTCGTTCAGCGGGATGATGGCGAAGAGCCAACGCATGGAGGACCCCACAGGACGCCAGCGCTTGTAGTCGCAGTGAGCGCCGCCGCCTTTGTCGCCCGGAGAGCGCAGATAGGCGACGTACGCGGTTAGATGAGCGGGTTGCCCAAGTATGGTTTCGACCGCATCGACGACCGCAGGGTGCTCGGCAATGGGAGACAATCCGGATTCGGCGATCCGGTTGCCGCTGATGGTGTACTTGCCGGGTGTGGGGTACTGCAGAGAAGACGGGTACGCTCCTGCACGGGCCATCCGCTGGACGATGCTTCTCAGTTCGGAGGTCTCCTGCGAGGAGACGACATCGCGGATGATGAGGTAGCCGTTTGCGCGGTAATCGGCGATTTGTTGATTGGTCAGGGTACTGGTCATAGAAGTTATCGAGCCGAACGTCGGATGGAACTCACGGGGTCAATAGAACGAAAAAGATCGCCTCATGCAATTATCGTCGAGATTGACCGCCTCTGGGCAGGTATCTATTATTGCAGCCTCTGAGTATTGAAACGACAGAAGACGTACCCTACAAACGAAGAAAGCTGGCCACAATGCTGCTTAATTTCATTTCACTCCGATCCCTCTATCGAATAGGTTGCCTCATGGTCATTTCCGCTGGACTTGCCGCGGCCGATACCTTGCCCGCCGGACCGGGCCTCTTCCTCGAAGATCGCGACGGACGAATCTATATTGCCGTCCTTGGCTCCGAGGGGATTGTCGCTCGCAACGCCTCTGATGATGCCGACACCTGGGAGGTCGTCGCCGAGGGGCGCGTCCAGGGTCTGCAAATTGCTCCTGACGGGGATTTGTGGATGGCCCGCGACGACGAGGTTATGCGCTATCCGCGTCAGGGGGGCGAGCCGGTTTCTCGGACGCCTTCCTTCCTTCTTCAAGGGTCGCCTGGACCGTTGCTGGCGACGCGGTGGGGCGATGTTTGGTGCGCCGGGTGTGGTGCCGTGCGTCGGGGCGATGCCATGTTCGAGGCCGCGCCGTTCTCTCCGCCCGGATGGAAGATCACGCCGGTGTGCGACGATCCCTTTGGCAATGTGTGGGCTATTGCTGACGATGGTCAGCGGCGGGATATGGCCGTCCTGACGGACCAACATCCCCACGGCTGGCAGCTCCTCGATCTGCCAGCGAATCAGCTTGCAGGCTCTTGGCAGGGTGCTGTCACCGACGACGCTGGCTTCGTCTGGGTGGCTTTGGAGGCATCCGTCCTGCGCGTTGATCCGCGCTCGGCAGGGCCTCATCGCTCCTTTGCCAACCCCGTCGATGCCCGCATCACTGCGATTGCGCGCGGTGGCGATCAGGTCGTAGTCGGCTTTGCCGATGGCAGCTTGCGCGAGCTGACTGTAGATGCCGACGGTCCGCCGGATTGGCGGGTGATTCAGGCGGGCGGGGATGGCCCGGTGCAGGCGTTGCTGCACGCCCGGTCCGGTAGTCTTTGGGTGTTGAGGGCGGGGCGGGTTGAGCGTCTCGCCGATCTTGAGCAAGCTTGGCACGAGCACTGGGACGAGCAGCCGAGGATGCCGGCGGGTAATCACGATCACATTTTTGCTCGCATCGGCGACCGCCTGTACACCGCCGGGGGCAAGACTTTCTTCGGCTGGCCGGCGGCGGTGTGGGTAAACCTCGACCACGTGTGGTCCTATCACATCCCCTCGGGTACGTGGCGCGTGGAGCCGCCCATGCTCGAGCCGGGCAAGGCTTACTCCGGCATCGCCGCTCTCGACGACGAACTCTGGCTTTTGGGGGGTCTCTTCCGCGCTGGCGGCGGGACGCGGGCGACGGAGACCGTCGAAATTTTTGATCCCCGCACGCGGAGTTATCGCCTCGGCCCGCCGTTACCGCGCAAAGCAGGCCAAGTGGTGGCTTTGACAGTCAATGACCGGTTGTACGCCGTGGGCGGTGCCGACGACGAAAGCCCGACGACAGAGGTCCTGAGCATTGGAGCTGGGGAGACGAGTTGGCGGGTTGATGCCCCTGCGCCCGGCCCCGTGTTTCAGGCGAGTGGCTGCGTGCTGGACGGCAAGATCTACATTGCCGCAGGCCCTTCTTCTCAATGCCCGGGTCTATTCGTCTACGATCCCGAGCAGGATAGCTGGAGCCAGATTGAGCATCCGTCGCGGCCTCCCGGCGCTCCGCTGTGCACGGCCTTCAACGGCAGCGTCTGGGTCATGGGAGGACGGGGGGCCAAAAGCGGCCAGACGGCGAGCTTTGCCTACGCGCCGGATAGTGGCGAGTGGAGTCGCGGCCCCGACTTGCCCTCGCCAGTTAGCTGGGCTGCGGCTGCGGTTGTCAACGGCCGCCTGCTGATTGCCGGTGGTGCGTACCGCGACGGGCGGGTTGGCGATTACTTCAACACTGATCGCGTGTTCCTGCTGCGCGGCGCTAAGTGATTTTTCAACGCTCCACCAAGCACCGGGTACAGGCTAGGACGTATTCGACATCGTCTGCCTTGATGTGGCGGTGAAAAACCAGGCGCACCCGGTGCGGTGGGCGGGGGTGGCTCAGGATGCCGCAAGCCTTCCAGCGATCGATCAATTCCTGGCCGCTCCAGCCCAGACGGCTGCAGTCCACGGTCGCGAAATTGGTTGGGTGCGGCGGTTGGATGGATTCGAGCCCGTCAATGTCGGCCAGACCCTCGTGCAGCAATTGGGCGTGGGCCTGATCCTCGGCCAAGCGCTCGATCATGGTCTCCAAGGCCACGATGGCCGCGGCCGCGACAATCCCGGCCTGTCGCATGGCACCGCCTAGGCGCGAGCGCACCTGCCGGGCCTGCTCGATAAACTCGCGCCGCCCGCACAACAGCGAGCCCACGGGCGCGCTGAGTCCCTTGGAAGCGCAGAACATCACTGAATCAGCGTGCGTGGTATAGGCCCGCACATCCACACCCACGGCTACGGCCGCGTTAAAGATGCGCGCTCCGTCAATGTGCAAACTGAGCCCGTGTTTGTGGGCGGCCGCGGCCACGGCCTCCACTTGGGCGGGCAACCAGGCCGAGCCGCCGCTCAAATTGTGCGGATTCTCAATCCACACCAGCGAGGGACGGGCGCGATTGGGGTTGGCTTGGCCCACGATCTGGTCCACTTGCTCGGGCCGCATGACGCCGAATTCCAGCGGCACCGAGCGCGCGGCTAGACAGGCCTCGGGCGCGGATTGGGCCCGGTGTCCGCCAAAGACGTGTGCCCCGGCCGCGTACAGCACCTCGTCGCCTGGCCGCGTGTGCGCCACTAAGGCACAGCGGTTGCCCATGGAGCCAGAGGGCACGTACAGCCCCGCCTCCATGCCCACTTTGGCGGCCGCCAGTTCCTCCAGTTGATTGACTGTGGGATCTTCGCCGTACGCGTCGTCCCCTACGGGTGCCGCCATCATGGCCGCCCGCATCGCCTCGGTCGGCCGGGTCACTGTATCGCTGCGCAAATCTACCCTTCGCTCTGTCATGGGATGCTCCTCGCCGGGCCTTTCGGTCGCCCTTTGTCTTCCCTTTTCTCAAAGCCTAAGATTAGGGTACAAGTAGTTAAACGCCAACGAAACAAGAGAAAAGATACAATCAGTGCCTACAATGACTGTGAATGGCGCGTCCATTGCATATGAAATCTTTGGTAAAGGGCCGCTGTTGGTATGGACGGAAGGAGGTCGTTTTGGTCGCAACGAACTGAGCTATTTGGTGACTGGTCATTTTTCTCGTCAGTACTCCGTGCTGATTTGGGATCGGCGCAATGGGTTTGGCGCGTCTGATGTCGCACTGGCGGATAGTCCGAGCTATATGACTACAGACGTAGAGGACCTTCATGCACTCCTGCGGAACTTAGATTTAGGTCCCGCTTGTTTTGCTGGCGCGTCGGCCGGTAGCAGTTTATCGCTTTGGATGACGCATCGATACCCAGACGATGTAAAATCGCTCATTCTATTTTCCGTACCTACTGACAATGTCGCATTGTTTGGACTAGGTGTAGATAAGCATTGCTTTAGTCTTGCAGAAATAGCTGAACGCGGAGGTATGCAAGCCGCTATTGATGCGTCAACAGAGTCGTGGATCTGTGAACTGCAGGGGCAACCCTCTGAACGGGGCACTTGGTTGGCACAAACGATCTATCGGAAGCCGAGCAATCGAGAGCGCGTCCTAGCGATAGACCCGCAGCTATTTGCCGCAACAATGCGTCGCTGGGGCAAATTTTTCTTATCGATGAGCTGGCCCGCGGGACTGACCGAAGAGGATCTACGCTCGATTTCTGTTCCCGTTATGATTGTGCCGGGTGACGATGAGATACATCCTCGACAAAGCGCCGAGCGACTTCTGTCTCTGCTAAATCAAGCGGAAATGGTAGAGTTTCCCGCTACAGTCCCTGCGGAAGCTGCGGTGATTGAGAAGTTTTATTCCGTCTTTCCAGCGATGGATGAATTTTTAACGCGGACGTTACTTGATTGAGCGATGACAAACCTTGCATCGAGGCGATGTGGACGAACCAAGTCGCATAAATTCATTGACTATACATTTGTAATTGGAGGACATTATGAGCAAGATCAAGACGGCGGTGATAACTGGACAACATGCCTTTGATGTGCCGGGATTTCACGGGTTGTTCAGGAGCATTCCCGAAATTGATTTTTATCTACAGGATCTGGAGAACTTTGCGGCAGATGCTGGCAAAGTCCGGGAGCAGTACGACGTCCTCGTATTCTATAACTTTCATCGGCAGACGCCTGACGAGGGGAGAGTCAGGGAAGCCATTGAACAACTGGGTGAAAGTCGGGCTGGTATCCTAGTGCTGCACCATGCCATCCTGGCGTTTCCGCAGTGGCCATTGTGGTCGGATCTGTGCGGCATTCAAGATCGCAGTTTCGATTTCAAGGTCGGCCAAAACCTGCATGTTGACGTCGTGGACCCGCAGCATCCGATCCTCCGGGGATTGGCTCCGTGGGAAATGGTGGATGAGACTTATATCATGGCGGATCCGGGGGATGATAGCGACCTGTTGTTGACTACCGATCACTCTGAGAGTATGGAGACGCTGGCGTGGGCTCGACGGTACAAGAACGCCCGTGTGTTCTGTTGTCAGTCAGGGCACGACAATCAGGTTTTTGCCGACTCAAACTTCCGCACGGTTATTGCGCAGGGCATTCAGTGGCTGGCGGGAAGGATTTAGGGGCGGAATGCGGACGTTGAGCATTCAGGGCTTACCTGATAAGAGAAGGCAGAAAGTCTTCGTTACCGATTGGCCTGAGCCGGAGGGTCCAATCGGTAACGAGGTCAAAACCGAGACAATCTACTCCGGGATAACAAACGGCACCGAGCGCAATCAACTGATTGGCGGCAACTACGCTCCCAAAGATGAACAACTGCCCACTGGCGGCAACGGCTACCAAAATGTGGGACGGGTGATTGAGGTGGGGCCCGATGTCAGCGAACTACAGATTGGGGATGTGTTGTATATGAGTGCCGTCCATGCCGAGTACGTCGTGATGCCAGAAGATGGCTTGCTCATCAAGCTGCCTGACTCTATCGACCGCAAGGAGGCGGCGCTTTTCGGGATGACCAGTGTTGCCATGCGCACCTGCCGCAACGCCGAGTTGCAGATGGGAGAACGGGTGTTGATCGTGGGGGCTGGCATTATCGGTCAGGTCGCCGCACAGATTGCTACCGGCATGGGAGCGCGCGCCACGCTTTGCGACATCAATGCCAACCGTCTGGAGATTGCCGAGCAGATTGGTGCGGCTGAAACCGTACTGAATGTTGCAGGGGACGGATGGAAAAAAGAGATCGCTGATGGGACGTTCGATGTGGTGATTGACTTTGCCGGCGTCCCGGGCATGGAGGATCAGCTTATCAGTGCTGTGCGCCAGCGCGGCCGGGTTGTATTCATCGCTGGACGGGACAAAGTGGCCTATACCTTTAACCTCGGTCAGGGACGCGAGATCCAGCTAAAACAAAACAGTCATTTTGATCGCGATGACCTGCAAAATCTGTGTCGTCTGGTCGATCGAGGGTTGGTGAAGATTGCGCCCTTAATCTGCGATGTCGTCCCGGTGAGCGAAGCCAAGCGCATCTATGACACCCTGCGGGATACGCCCACTGAACTGTTGGGGACGGTGTTTGTATGGTAAGCGGATTTGGAACCCGTAACGTTATGGTTGACCCACCTTCGCATGAGCCGGCCGATTATCGCTGCCCGTTCTGCGCCATAGCAGGCGGCGCGGAATCCGAGTTCACCGCGTGGCGGGACGAGCATGTTCTGGTGCAGATTGCGCTGCACTGGAACCCGGCCAACCCCGGCAAGGCGCTGGTGATCCCACTGGCACACATTGAGAACGTCTACACGCTGCCCGACGAGCTGGCTGGCCGCATCGCCCACATGGTGCGCCGCGTGGCGGTCGCCATCCGCACTGGGTATCCCTGCGACGGCGTGACGGTGCGGCAAAACAACGAGCCGGCCGGTGGCCAAGACGTCTGGCATCTGCACACGCACGTGATCCCGCGGTACATCGGTGATGGGAGATATCTGGGAGTGCCCGTGCGGGCCGACGATCGCGACCGTGCGCGCTATGCGGATCGCCTGCGCGAACTTCTCGGGTAGAACGCTGGCGGAGGCGGCAAGGGCGACGACTCGTCAGGGCGCGACGATCCGCTTGAGTTGATCTTCGAAGTTGTCGCTCATTCTGTATATCCATTTACGCCTACCCGTGTATTTGACGATTAATCCCATTTTGTCAAGAGCACGGAGATCGGTGCGTGCCGTCTCGTATGTGATGTTGTGGGATCGCCGGTGCCCATCTATGGTGTACGAGGCGTCGAGGTGCTTCAGCATGTGCCCCAACAGGGCCACTTGGCGATGGTTTAGCACCAAGGCCGCATCAGAACCGCACAGCATGGCCTCCAATTTGCTCGTCTCGTTGGTCTTGCGTGCCAAGTACGCGTGCAAGAGGCGGATCGAGTCTAGGATCACCCGCAGGTTGTAGTCGAGGAAATACGTGACGTCGTTGTCGTCGATCTCGGAGAACACGTACGCGCGAACGTACTGAGCGGGTGCCTTCTGAATGACCGTTGAAATGGAGAGGAACTCGGTCAGCCAGTACCCCGATCTCGCCATGGACCAGTAGAACAGTGCTCGTGCGAGCCGTCCGTTTCCATCTACAAACGGATGGTCGTAGCCGATCATGAAGTGAAGTAGGATGGCCTTGACGACCGGATGCAGGAATGGATCGTCCTCGGTGCGTCCATTGGCGAAATCCAAGAGCAGTTCGACGCGGTCGCTGAGTTGACTGGCGTCCGGGGGCGTGTGAACGACCTCGCCATCGCGCTGGTCCACCACAGCGACCACGTCGGTCGAGCGCCGGAGCCGCCCGACTGCATCCGGATCGAGCGTCCCTTCCGTCAGTGTCCTTTGCAGGTCCATGAGCATGGGGACTGTCAGGTCTTCGTCGATGTTTTCGCGTAGAAACTCCATGCCCGAGTAGTTGTTGACGATCATTCGTTCGCTGTTGTCGCGTGGCGGGCGGCCTGATCTCAGCAGTTCCTTGGCAACCTGGCGGGTCGTGACGGCACCCTCTAGCTGGCTTGAGGTGATCGCCTCTTCGATCAGAGAATTCATCAGATATCGTTCGCGGGAGCCGCTGTTGACGGCGTCGCCGTGGGGGACCTCGATTCTCCCGCTCGCGTCCCGGTCCACCTGATGGAGCCGAGGGTACAGGTTCCCCGTGTCGCTGAATGAGAACGGCCTGCCGCGAGTGTCCTTGAATGGCAGCTCGTGCCGCGAAACCATACGCTTGAGCTTGACGGCAGTCCACCAGTCAAGGCTCGTAAATCCTTCCGGTGGGGGCAGGTGACGAAGCTGGTCCCAATGCAGATACCTGTCCTTGGGCAGACTGCCAATGTCCGACCCCAGCAACCTGACCAAATCATTTGGTTCGTATGACGAGACCAACTCGTTAAAAGGCTTAGGGTTTCTGGGCATTCTCATGGCTGAAGGCGCGCTTCCATCTGATGGGGTCGGCAGCGAAATGGCGTGAGTTGCTACTTCAGGATGACGAAATACTAATTAATTACTAATTTCGTTGAAATTAGTAATTAACACAAGCGACGGTGCTGTGCGAGCGCATCGTGTCGGGTGAGGAGTTGGGGTTGCTTGGGTTACTCGAAGAGCTTAACGTGGAGTTAGTGTCGCAGCGTCACAAAACGCCGTTGCCCATATAAAAGGAATGACCAAGTCAACCATAGCGGAGATTCAGCAGGCGATCCTAAGCCTTTCTAAATCCGACTATGCTCAACTGAGGCGCTGGCTCAGTGAATACGACTGGGAAGAGTGGGATCAGCAGATCGAAGCGGATTCGGACGACGGGAAGCTGGACTTTCTGGTGGATCAGGCCACGGAAGCCAAACGACATGGCACGCTGGAAGTCCTGTAGTGCATAGGACGATGCCCGTCTTCTGGTCGCATTTCGAACGGCTGCCCGAAGCAGCCCAAAGAGTCGTAAGGCGCAACTTTGAGCGCCTCAAGGAGAATTCTAATGTTGTCGGAGAACGGCTTCGTAGTCCCAGGAGCTTGATAATCCGTTGTGAAACGTTGGTAACGCCATAGGACTGTGGCTAGATGAAGGTACAGATGGATAAGGAACCCCAGGAACGAATGCGACTGTTGGCCAAGATGGTAAGGCACGGTGCTACCCAAGTTGAGATAGACGAGCTTTTTAAGCAATCGCAGATAATCTGGAAGATCGGGGTGGGTCAAGAAATATCTCATACTTGCGTTCGCTTGGAGGAGTTCATGTCAAGCGCAACACGAAACTGCAAGAACGCTCTTCGTGTGGTAGCTCGCATGCACAATTCAGGCAATCGCAAAGACCCTGACCTTCTAACTGCGCTGAAGAAGTATGTTGAAGATACATGCGAAGCCATTAAGGTGGTCGATAGTACGCTCGGTCGTAATAAGTCAAGTCTCACATCCCTGATTTACGAAATCCCCGACAGGACGTCAGAAGATGACGTATCGTGGCGCAACCTGATAGCCCGACGTGACGTGATAGCACATAGGCTCCTGACTGTTGACGATGAGAGGGTCCATCGTGAGGCCGAGCGTGACTTCGGATCCTTGGACGAGCTGTTGTCAAAGATCTACTTTGTCCCCGTCAAGACCGACCTCGGTAAGGGTGAAGGCTTTTCTCCTTTGCTTAGAGCCGATGCCTTGAGAAACCTCGCCCCCTCCTTGCATGGTAGGACTCCCAGCTTAGGCGAATCTCTCATATTTGTCTGTGAGGACAAGGTAGACGGATTCTTGTCTTTCAGATTGGGACGCACAGACAGCAACAAGGTACTGCTTGCTGCTTCTGCACCACGCCGCATAGATTTCTCTTTGCACGGAGTACAAGTCGAGAGTTAGTTCCAAGGATGGGAAACGGTCCTTAGTGGCCCCGGCCGTGGGTGCTGGCGGGATGCCGCTGAAAGCGTTGCTCCGACGTACTACATTGATGGACACTCATTCTTAGTTGGTGTGCTTAACCATTCAAGGTGCCGAGCTAGATGAACACAATCAATAAATGGGCTGAGCGGGTATACGGAGAGACCGACTTCGGGCGGAGTGTGGCGACGTCGGTCTCTGGCATCGCCGGACTGCTAGTTTACCTAGTGTTCTCCGACTGGGTAATCGCGGCATTTTCGTCAATAATCACATTCCCGATAGTACGCCTTATCTCGACAAGGTTGTACGAGCATGCGACTCGCCGGGCGAAGGGACGCTTGGCACGCGAAGAAGCCGAGCGTGCATACGACCAACTAAGCGACGATGAGAAGCAAGTGGTGTTGGCCTTCGTAGAGGCGGGTGGTTGCGTTCTCACATGGGGGCAGGTGAATGAGCTGTTCGTCTCCAAAGCGAGTGTAGAGTCGCTGGTCCAGAGAGAGCTTCTTTGGCCTTCAGTGACAGTCGACGGCCGTGAGACATTTGTTCTCGACCCAGCAATCTTTGACGTGGGCCAGGATAGCAAACGTGCGATTTCACCTCGTGCCGTGTAGGCCACACCGAGGAATATCCGTTGAGTTCGAATATTGTTACGACTTTTCTTGAACTGGGCAACGCGACATCGCACAATCTCGAGTTCTCCCATAGCAAAAACGTTTTTGTTAGCTATGGAGAAGAGACGATCACTGAAAACAATCTCCTTGAAATCAGGCGGCGGCATCCAGATCGCGTTCACATCGAGACATTCTCCAAAGCGAAAGAGGCTAAGAGTGGTGCGGACTGGGAGTGGCACGTTCTCGGCCAGAAGTTGACCTTGAAAATGCGAGTACAGGCCAAGCGGGTACAGCGCGACGGTAAGCTGAAGATCAAGCACAAGGTCAAGTCTTCCGGTATGCAGCAGCGCAACCTGCTTCTAGCTAGGGCCGAGGCCGACAGAGTGAAACCACTCTACTGTATCTACTGTACCGAACCCCAGCGCTCGTTCTGGAAGAAATTGCAGCTAAGTGATGATCTTGAGGAATACCAAACCGGCTGTCTGTTGGTGGATGCCCACGACGTGTCTGTGACAACCACGAAACTAGATGAAATCGAACATAAATGCATTCCATGGCATTACCTGTTTGAACAAGCAGGCTCCGCGCGTTGGCATTACCTGTTTGAACAAGCAAACTTAGCGCGTTGGAAGCACGAACTCATTAAAGTTGTGCCTAGTGATGAAATGTATTCTGCTCGCGATGACATAGTGCCTTTGAGAATGGACGATTCAGGAAATGCCAGTAAAGGACGGAGGCAAGCTCCCACAATCGCCGATCTCAACAGAGGGTGGAATGATAGTTTCGACCCTACCGGCGTCACCGAAACCAATGAAGAAGACATTAAAAGGTTTCGTTTGGCAATGGGAGGGAGAACATACCTTGCAGATCAAGCGAAGATTTGGGACTGCAGGATACATCGAATGCTGGTGATCGACGTTCGGCCAGAGCGCTAACATGTGCATGAGACGCGAGGCCATGCGAACGGCGGAGATCAGTCGAGGCTGGCGCAAGCCGGTCCGAATAGCGAAGGCCTCCAACTCCCCCACGCCCACCAAAGCCTCGCCCAATACCCCCATCTATCCCTCGTCCTCGGCATTGCCCCTAAACAAGCTTAGGCGAAGAAAATGAAAAAGATCGAGTACATAAAACCTATCTATACGTATGAGATTGACTTTGGGCAGCACGTCAGCAACATTGCATATATCCAGTGGATGGAAGTGGGCCGTTTCAAGTTGCTGGAAGAGGTGGGGCTTCCCGTTCACGAGGTTAAACAGAAAGGCTTCATTCCGGCCTTAATACGAACCGAAATCCGCTATAAGAAGCCTTTGTTCCTAGGTGATGAGGTCAGGGTGGTTTTGTGGATATCGGAGCTGAAAAACGCGTCAGCTACGATACGCTTTGAGTTTTATAACCAACTGAACGATATGGTGGCAGAAGGGGAACAAGGAGGGTTATTCATTAAGGTGGATAGCCAGCGGCCGCATAAGCTATCAGCGTCGGACCGCGCACGATTTGAGCCTTACGTTGCAAAGGGTTAGAACCGGCTGGTCCCTCGTCCCTAGGAGGCGACCTCACCCCACCCCCGCCAAGGCCTCGCCCAATATCCGCACCTGCGCCTCGTCCTCGGCATTGACCGTAAACAAACACCCGTCGCACCCGTGTACAGCCACCGCCTCGCCCAAAGCCCGCACCAGTTCGGGGGCCGCTCCCGCTGAAAGGGGCGGATACAGCGGCACCGTCCCACTGGTCTGCGCTTTTAAGCGGGCCACTTCACGCTCGTATAGGGCGGCGATGGGCAAAGGCCCTTCCACTACTCCCGCCGCAGTCTCCGGCAAATCCAGATCCTCCACCCCGAACATGCGCCACACCAGCGCCAATACCTCGCTTTCGTCCAGCCCTTGAGCGTGCCGGCACAAAGCCGCCGTCCACTCCCGCGCCAAGTTGGTCACCCCGGTCGCCCAACCCACCACGCCTCCGTGCGAACTCCCCCCCGTGAGAAAATCCGTCGCCTCTTCCCACTTGCCGTACCAGTGCCCGCCCAACAGCCCAGTGGAGGCAGGAAACACATCGCTGCCAAAGACCTTATCGCGGCCCCCGGCCTCCTGCACAGCGGCGCGAAATTCCCCCATGCGCTCGGCTAGTATATGGGCGCGGAATTGGACCCAATCGAGCACGGCTCCATCCTGAGCCAACAACCCAAAAAAGTCCATCAAACCCGGACGCCCCGCAGCCAAGGCCCGCACTTCGGACACAGTCAATTGTCCTAAGCGCTGGCGCAGAGCCAGCACACCGCGCCGCATGGCCGCAAAATCGTAGCCCAAACGGACGGCTTCGTCCTGGCAGTTGGCACAGCCGCAGGCCATTAGGCTATGTACATTGGCCGGGGCCGGATAGCGAGCGTGATCCACATCAAAGCCATCGATAGCATAGCGCTGAATCACTTCGACCAAGCAGTCGCGCGTCCACTCGTTGACCGCCTTGCGACTCGGACACAGGCCAATGCCCCACTCCTGATAGCGCCGATCCAATGGCCACCCCTCTAGGTCGCGCAGGGCAAATTCGGGATAGACCTCGCCGCCGTAGCTCCACAAGCCGATGTGCCCCCAAACTTCAATCCCCGTGCTTTTGCACGCTTCGATGACGCGCTGCAAGGGCGCGTCGTCAAAGCCGCTGATAATCCCCGCTACCGGAGGGTAGATGCCCTCCGCGCCGCGCGGCCAAGCATCGAGACGCTGACGCCAGTCCTCAAAAGGCCCCCGCTGGGCCAACTCCGCTGAGGCACTGAAACCCGAGGTATGGCACACCGGACTTTCGGGCATAATCGTCGTCAGGCCGACGGCGTCCTTGAGCTTTTGTAGGGACTCGGGATGCTGGGCCACGTATTCTGTCTGGCAAAACCAGATGCGGCGCGATTTATGAGTGGAAGTCATACGTTGTCTGGCTCCATCCAAGCGACTAATTGGCGCACAATGCGAAAGGTTATTCCCCACAACAGCGGGCGGTTCGGCCCCAACAGGTCGAGTGCTGGAAATGCCCGTTCTTTGCCGCGACGTCGCAGCCGGTACTGGGTCCGCTTACCGGGATCACGCAATTGGTCGGCCCCCGCCCAGAAGGCCGACTCGATCTCGTGGTTGAGGGTCAAGACCGCTGGCGTCGCCAATCGATAGACGAAACCAGATACCACCACCGGCAACATATACCCGGTCAAGTCGTCGAGCCGGCCCCAATACTCTGCCCCGGACAGATCGAGTCCAACCTCCTCCAAAGTCTCGCGCTCGGCCGCGGCTCGCGGCGATGGGTCGTCTGCCTCAATGCGCCCACCGGGAAAGGCGATGTGCCCCGACCAAGGATCGTCCGGGTGCTGGGCGCGTTCTATAAAGAGCAACTGCAAGCCCTCCGACGTCGGCCCCAAGACCACGGCCACTGCCGCCCGCGTCTTGTCCGTAGAGCCTACCAAGTAGGGCTGGTGCTGGGCGAGTCCCACCTGTACCGCAGCCCAAGTGCCTAAATCCACGACCGCTTCCAATCGCTAAATGTCATCAAAAGGATAGAGTTTGCGGCCCAGCCGCTTAAAGGCCAGCTTGGCATCGGCTGGGTCGTGTACCGACGGTTCGGAGATCACTTGGATCTGGCCGGCCCACGGCTCAAAACCAGCGCGGAAGTGGGCCGCGGACTTGACGCCGACATAGCGCATCTGCTTTGGGTCCAAACCCAAGGTGCGGGAAAACGCCGTACAAAAGGGTTGCTCGCGCTTGTTCACCAATAGCACGTGGACGCCGCCTTGGCGGATGTGGGCCGAGGGCCCCATGGTGCCATCTAAGCCGGCGTACATCGGCCCGTCGTAGCGAAAGCTGCCGTCGCTCAAGGCCACTACCTCGGCTCGCATGGAGCAAGGCTCGCCTTGCAACGGGGACGCCTTGCCGCCCACCTCTAAATCGAGCACCGCACCGACGCCTGCTTGGTGACAAGCGGCCACCGCTTCGGGATCGACGATGTACAGCACGCAGGCGTCTTGCAGATCGGCTGCTAAAAAAGTCTGCAACAGCCCGGTGCTGTCGCCGGGCGAACCGCCGCCGGTATTGTCGTTGCGGTCGGCTAGGACTACGGGGTAATGCCCTGCCTTGTCGGCCGCTTGCAGGGCTTCTGCGGTAGAGGGCATGGGTGCCTGCCAATCGGCCCGGCGCTCCCAGAGCCAAGCGGCCAACTCGTCGGCGCAGGATTGAGCTAGGACAGGGTCGTTGTCGGTGGCGATGTACACGGAAGCGCCCATATCGGGGATGTCGGCTAGGGGGAAACAGGTGGCTATGGAGCCGCAGATCACGCCGGGCCGCGCCTCAATGCGGTGCAGGTATTCGATGGCTTGGCGCATGGGCGGATGGGCCGTCACTTGGTTCATGCCCCAGACTAGCGGCAGTTGGTGCAAGGCCATGGTCGGCCGCACGCCTTCCCGCACCATGCGCATCAGCACGTCGGCGCACTCGCGGCCCCTCGGTGCCATATCGACCTCTGGATAGGTCTCCCGCCCAATCAGGACATCGGCGGTCTCGATCATGGCGTGGGAGACATTGGAGTGGATATCCAATTGCCCGACGAGGGGCATATCCGGGCCGACCAAACCGCGCACTGCGGCGAGGATATGTCCTTCGGCATCGTCAATGCCCTCGGCTACCATGGCCCCGTGCAATTCCAATAAAACCCCGTCGATAGCACCCGCGGCCTCGATGCCGTCGACCAGTTCGCCTACAAGCCGATCGAAAATGGGGCGGGGCGTCGGAGCGCTGGGAAAAGCCTCGGCCAACATCGTCGGCACTGCTTCAAAGCCGTGCGCCTCGGCTCCTTCGATAAACCCGCCGATCGGCGTATTGACTCCGGTAAAGCGCTCGACGATTGCCGCTCCGTGGAGATAGCTGCGCTCCCGGAAACTGTCCAGCGTGGTGGCTACGTTCGTAAAGGTGCTGCTCTCGTGGGAAATGCCTCCGATGGCTACGCGCATCTGCTGCTCCTTTCAGTTTTTTGCTCGTCTCGGTTACTTCGACTCCGACAGGCGGGCGAAGACTTCGCCTGCCGTCATGGCCTCAATGTACCGCCACTTGAACTGATATATTTTTTCACGAATTTATGAATATAGGGCTTTAATACTTCTAAAGGCATTAAGGAGCAATAATTTATGTGCAAGGTGGTTTATATGTCGATCTTGGCGGCTTTATTGGTCGCCCGCCCTCTAACAGCCCAGACGGAGGCCAGCCTGAGTGGCGAGGTAACTGACGAGACTACCAGCGAGCCGCTGGTCGGAGCCACTATTCGCCTCGTAGGTACCTTGCTGGGGGCCTCCACGGATATGAACGGTCAGTTTCTGTTGCCCATCGTGCCTCCGGGTGCCTACCAAGTGGAAATCAGTCTGATCGGTTATTCTACCTTCACCGATACCGTGCAGGTGGCCCTTAAAGAGAAGGCCCGCTTGGTCGTCGCCCTGACCCCCAGTCCTTTGCATATGGGCGAAATGCTGATTCATGGCGAACGGGCCTTATCGGCGGCCTCCTCGCGGGCCGTGCGCCAATTCGACCTGCACATCCGGCCCAATCGCACGGCCCATCAGATGTTGCAACTGATGCCGGGCCTCATCATTGCCCAGCACGCTGGCGGTGGTAAAGCCGAACAGATCTTTCTACGCGGTTTTGACGCCGACCACGGCACTGATGTAGCCATCTCGGTAGACGGGGTCCCCGTGAATATGGTCTCCCACGGCCATGGGCAAGGCTACGCCGACATGCACTTCCTCATTCCCGAAGTAGTCGAGAGCTTGGACGTCAAGAAAGGGCCTTACTTCGCCGAATTTGGCAATCTGGCTACCGCTGGGGCCATCGCCTACCACACCCGCGACCGTCTCGACGACAATGCCATTCACCTCAAAGGGGGTGGTTTTAATACGGCCCAGTACACCATGCTCTACCAGATCCCGCTAGCCGGTCCCGAGCAAAGTGCCTATTTTGCAGGCAAGTACTACCGCACCGACGGCCCGGTCAAGCAGCCTCAGGGCCTACAGCGACTCAATGTCTTCGGCAAGTACCATACTCGTCTTTCCGACCGATCCACCTTCACCCTGACCACCAGCGGGTTCAGTTCGGCTTGGGATGCCTCTGGGCAGATTCCCCAACGGGCAATAGAACAGGGCCTCATCGACCGCTGGGGGGCCATTGATGATTTGGAGGGTGGCACCACCGGCCGCCAAGATGTCCAAGTCAACTTCCACGTCCAAGGGATGGACGCCCACGCCTTCGACCTACAGGCGTATTTGATCAACTACCAGTTCAAACTGTTTTCCAATTTCACCTTCTTCCTCGAAGATCCCGAGCACGACGACACTATAGAACAGACCGATATCCGTCGGGTCGCTGGGATTAACAGCGACTATACCTTCCACCACTACTGGGGCCCATACCTAGCCCATACGACGATGGGGGGCGGCCTGCGCGCCGATAATGCAGCCGTGGGTTTATGGAAAAGCCCCGACCGCCAACGTCTCGCACCGCTGGTCGAGGCCGATGTGGTGGAGCGCAACCTGTTTTTGTGGGCCCAAGAGGAGATTGTCCTCACCCCACACCTACAACTGGTGCTGGGGCTACGCGGCGATTATTTTACCTTCAATGTTGACGACCATCTCGAAGGGCAGCTCAGCGAGCTACCTCACGCTTCGGGCTTTGCCCAAGCCTCCATACTCAGCCCGAAAGCGTCCCTAGTGTACAGCCCCATCCACGCCCTAGACCTTTTTGCCAATTTTGGCACCGGGTTTCACTCCAACGACGCTCGCAACAACGTCATCGACGCCCGCGCCGCGCAGATTCGTCGGGCCATGCGGCGCGATGGGCGCAGCGAGGCCGCCGTTGCCGCCGAGTTAGCGCAGCGGAACATTGATCCGGGACACCTTGAAGAAGGGACTTTACCTCGGGCTGTGGGGGCCGAAACCGGTCTGCGGACCCGCTTGTTCGACCGGTTGAGCTTGGGAGCAGCGCTGTGGTGGATGGACTTGGAGAGCGAATTCGTCTTTGTCGGCGATGCTGGCACCACCGAAGCCAGCGGGGAAACTCGGCGGGTGGGGCTGGACCTAGAGGCCCGTCTCCAACTGAGCTCTTGGCTGTGGGCTGATGCCGACCTCAATTTTTCCCGAGGTAGAGCGATGGACGAACCCGAGGGTGCCGATGAAATTCCGCTGGCCCCCACCGGAACCTCTACTGGTGGCTTGACTTGGCGTCACCCCAATGGCTTGGAAGGCAGCTTGCGCTACCGCCATATCGGCGACCGGCCCGCCAACGAGGACGGCAGTGTCACGGCTACGGGTTATACTGTCGTCGATTTCAGCGGTGCCTATCAGCGAGGGGCCTGGCGGTTTAATTTGGGCGTAGAAAACGTGCTTGATACAACGTGGAACGAGGCGCAATTCGACACGGAATCGCGGCTGCGAGACGAAAAGGAACCTGTTTCAGAGATCCACTTCACCCCGGGAAATCCTCTCAATATGCGGTTGGGGGTGAGTTTGCTGTTTTAAGGAAAGCTGCGCTCTCTTCTTGCTCGTCCCTGTCACTTCGATTCTGACAGGCGGACGAAGACTTCGCCTGCCGTCATGTCCTCAATGCGCAGCCGCTTGTCCCGCGCCTTGTGTCCCCGCACAATGTGGACTCTGCGCTTGGCGACCTTGAGCTGCTTCGCCAGCAGGGCCACCACCGCGTCGTTGGCTTTGCCGCCCTCTGGGGCCGCTGTTACCCGCGCAGTTACTCTGTCGCCGTCGATTTCGACGCTGTTGCGCCCGGCTTTTGGCTGCACTCTGATGTTGAATTCCATAAAAGCACGAGAAGGTTGACAAGTATTCACCGTTTCATCGGACTATTTTTATCGCCTAATGTGCGGTGCCTCCATCACGGCCCGCTCCTCCTCGGTCATGTCTTCGATGTAGTCGTAATACGCCGTCTGGTGCGCGCCCGAGCCGTAGGATAGGGTGCCTGGGCTGAATTTGTACAGCAGCGCTCGCCGCTCGTGTGCGGCTGTCCACGGCAGTGTGCCGTGCGTTAAGGTCTCGGTGAAGATCAATGCGTCGCCGGCCTTGCCGTTTACTTCGAGCACGTGCTCTTGGTGTTTTTCCCACTTAATCATGCTCTGCGGACAGGCGAGGTTGGCCTTGTGGCTGCCCGGTATCACGGCTACGCCCCCATCGCCCGGTCCCTCGTCGGCCAGCAGATACTCGACCACGGTCAGCCCGGTGAAGATGCGGTCGCTTTTGAAGAAGTACACTTCGGATATGTCCTTGCGCTCGACCCCGCCGCCGTGCAAAAGCCCGCCCTCGCAGCCTGTGTCCATGGCGATCAGCCCCGGCCCGTGGTCGAGGCGATACCCCCGGCCCAAAAATTCTTCGAGATAGGGCTTGATACGAGGGTGTACCAGCAACTTGCGGAACGGCTCACACCAGGGACTCTCCCAAGCGAGCATACCGCCGAGGTCCTTGCGCCGCGAGGTGCCTTGCATCGTCTGCGAGTCGCCGGACAGCGGGCGGTCGATCTCGCTCATAAGGTCGCGGTGGCGGTCGATGCCGGCGTTGAGCTGGGCTACCTCCTCGGCGGTCAGCACGTCTTTGAGGACCAGATAGCCCGTCAGGTCAAAGAGGTATTTGTCGTCTGCGTTCATGGGGTGGCTCCTTTGGAGAAAGGTAGGCTGAGAAGATGGCAAATTAGCGGGCGGCAGAGTAGCCCATTATCACTAATTTCCCGTAATTATGGCAAGTTATGATTACGCTATCCAATGTCGGCAAGTTCTACGGCGAGCAGACCCTCTTCGCCAAGGTCTCGCTCCAGCTCAATGCCGGCGAGCGCTACGGCTTGGTGGGAGCCAACGGGTCCGGCAAGACCACGCTCCTCAACATGCTGTCCGGCGACATCGAAGCCAGCGAAGGCGCGATCACGGTGCCGCAGCGCCTGCGCTTGGGGGTCTTACAACAGGATCAGTTCCTCTACGAAGACGAGTCGATTCTCAACGTTGCGCTGATGGGCAATGCCGCACTGTGGGAGGTGACGGTCGCCAAGGAGCGGCTTCTCGCCGCGTCTGCCGAGGAATTCGACGCCGACAAGTTCGCCCAGCTCGAAGAGACCTTTCTCCACTGCGATGGGTACACCGCGCAAGCCCGGGCCGGCACGATTTTGGAGGGCCTTGGGCTGCCGGCCCACATTCACGACGACCCGCTCTCAACGCTGTCTGGCGGCTTCAAGCTGCGGGTCTTGCTCGCGCAGGTGTTGGCCAGTGCCCCGGATGCGCTGCTGCTCGACGAGCCGACCAACCACCTCGACATCCTCTCGATCCGCTGGCTAGAAACCTTCCTGTGCGACTTTGCCGGGCCGGTGGTAATTATCTCGCACGACCACCGCTTCCTCGACAACATTAGCACCTCTATCCTCGACATTGACTACGAGACGGTCCAACTCTATCGCGGCGACTACACGGCCTTCCTAGCAGCCAAGCAGGCCGAGCGCACGCGGCGAGAAAAGGAAATTGCCAGCCGCGAACGCGAAATCGCCCATCACCAGCAGTTCGTGGATCGCTTCCGCGCTAAGGCGACCAAGGCCCGCCAAGCCCAGAGTAAGCTGCGGCTGATCGAGAAGCGGGAAGAGGAGATGGTCGAGTTGCCGCGCAGCTCGCGCCGCTATCCGGTTTTTCGCTTTGAGCAGCGGCGCGATAGTGGACGCGATGTGCTCGCGCTCAAAGGCGTCAAAAAGGCGTTCGGCGACAACGAAGTGCTGCACGGGGTTGATCTACTCGTGCAGAAGGGGGACCGCGTGGCGATTATGGGGCCGAATGGCATCGGCAAATCAACGCTGCTCAAGATCGCGATGGGCGAGTTAGCCGCCGATGCCGGCGAAGTCGAGTGGGGGTACGAGGCCCATCCTGGGTACTTTGCCCAAGACCACCGCGAACAGCTCAGCCCTGCCAACCAAACGGCTGAGGATTGGGTGTGGGAGTGCTGTCAGGACCAGGGCCTCGGCTTCGTGCGCAGTCAGATGGGGCGGATGCTCTTTTCCGGCGACGACGGCAAGAAGCGCTTGGGTGCGCTTTCGGGCGGCGAGGCCGCGCGGCTCGTCTTCTGTCGGCTGGCCATTGCCCAACCCAATGTGCTGGTTCTAGACGAGCCGACCAACCACCTCGACCTCGAATCGATCGAGGCATTAGTCGAGGCGCTTAAGAATTATCCGGGCACGCTGCTCATCGTCTCGCACGACCGCTGGTTCATCAGCCAGCTAGCCACGCGCATCGTCGAGATCAAACCCGAAGAAATCCTCGACTTCCGAGGCACGTACGAGGAGTACGTCCACTTCTGCGGCGACGATCACCTCGACGCGGATCAAGTCATCCTCAAGGCCAAACAGGCAAAAAGAAAAAAAGAGGGATCAGCCCAAGAAACGCGCTCCAACCGCAAGGGCAAAAACAAGCAGCGCCGCGTCGCAGCCCAGCAAGAAAAGCGCCTAGCGCGCATCGAGAAAGCAGAAGCCCGGCTGGCGGAAATCGACGCCTCGCGCTGCGAGCCAACCTATTACGCAAAGACCCCGCCCGACCAGATCAAGGCTCTCGAATGCGAACACGCGGATATCGAGCGCGAGTTGGCGAACCTTTTGGAGAAATGGGCGGCGGTCGAAGAAACCATGGATAAAGGAGACTCATGAAACGCAAAAACATACCGACTAGCAGCCCGTTTGGCGCGGAGTTTGGTTATTCGCGCGCCGTGCGCGTGGACCGTCACGTCCACGTCGCCGGTACCTGCGCCCAGCCGCCGCATGACCAAGGCGACGCCTACGAGCAGGCCAAGGGCGCGTTGGGGATCATCGCCAAGGCTCTTGAGGAAACCGGTGCCAGCCTCGAAGATGTGGTGCGGACGGTTGTGTACATTACGGATGTGGACCATGCCGCTGGCGTCACCCGCGCTCACCGCGAGGCGTTTGGCGAGATTTTGCCGGCCTCGACCTTGGTCGTCATCGCCGCGCTGCTCAAGCCGCATCTGGTCGTCGAGATCGAAGCGTACGCCATTTTGCCCAGCGCGTGAACAAAGATAGTCAGGTCCTTTCTATTGGCGTGTTGGGCTGTGGCCCCATCGCCCAATTCGCCCACTTTGAGTCGTGTGTCAAGGCCCGCAATACGCGCCTGTACGCGCTGTGCGACCAAGCGCCGAACTTGGTCGAGCGCATGGCGGCCATTCATCAGCCGGAGAAAACCTACGCCGACTTTGCCGATATGCTCGCGGATCCGCAGGTGGAAGCGGTCATCATCGCCACGGCCGATGCGTTCCACGTCCCGCTCAGCTTACAGGCGTTGGCCGCGGGCAAACACGTCTTCGTGGAAAAGCCGCTGGGCACAAGCGTGGAGGAGTGCGATGACTTGCGTCGGGCCGTCGCTGACTCGGGCTGTACGCTCCAGGTCGGTCACATGAAGCGCTTTGATCCCGGCATTGCTTTTGCCCGGCAGTTTATCCGGGAGGAGATGGGGTCGCTGTTGGCTCTGAAGGCGTGGTATTGTGATTCGACCTATCGCTACACTATGACCGACAACCTCCAGCCTTTGCCGCTGCACAGCGAGCAGGCGCGCAAGCCAGCGGGCGATCCCAAGGGCGACAAGCGGCGCTACTTCATGCTGACCCACGGCTCGCATCTCATCGACCTAGCCCGCTTTTTGGGTGGCCCGCTTGTGGCCGTGCGCGGCCGGTGCACGGAGATGTTCGGGGCGTATTCTTGGTTTGTCGAAGTGGAATTCGCCAACGGCGGGCAGGGACATCTCGACTTGACGGTCGCCGTGCGCATGGACTACCACGAGGGATTTCACATCTACGGGGAGCACGGCAGCGTCGTCGGCAAAACCTACCTGCCGTGGTTTTTGAAATCCAGCGATGTCGAGTGCTTTTCCACGCGCGATGGCCAATATCGCCGGCCGCTTGGGGCCGATGCGCATTTCTACCGGTTGCAACTCGAAGGTTTTGCCGACGGCGTCCTGCACGGTGCCCCCCAGATGGGGGCCGATGTGGAGGATGGAACTCAAACGATGCGGGCCATGGCCGCCATGGCCCGCTCGGTCGCAAGCGGCGATTGGGTCCGCTTGGAGACCGTCACTGGCGGCGTCTAACACAGCGGATTAATGCCCATGTCTTCGCCCGGCCCTCGCTTATGGCCCCTCTATCTGCTCGGAGGCGTTGTCGTCCTAGCGCTCCTGTGGATCTGGTTACCCGAAGCACCCCATCGCCAGCGACAGACGATGAGCACTATGGCCATCGTCATGCTCGCCATTTTCTTTGCGTTGCTCTGGTTGCTTTTCGCGTCGCGGCTGGCTTGGGGGCGACGCCTGCGCTATTTCGGCGGCATCGTCTTCGCCATTGCGCTTGGTGTCGGACTTTTTCGCATTAAAGGTATGAGCGGTGACTTCGTACCGGTCCTCGAATGGCGTTGGAGTACTGAGGACGAAGCCGCCGCCGCAGAAGGAGGGGACGCCACCGCGCTCGACGCCCGCGATTGGCCGCAATTTCTCGGCCCCGAGCGCAACAACCGCCTGCGCGGCGTCCACCTCGAGCGCGACTGGACCAAGCACCCGCCGCGCGAAGTCTGGCGTCGCCCTGTCGGTGCCGCTTGGTCCTCGTTTGCCATTGTCGGCGGCCGAGCTGTGACTCAGGAGCAACACGGCCCCGAGGAGCAGGTCGTTTGCTACGATTTGGCCACGGGCCGCAAGCTCTGGCAGCACGCCGATTCGACCCGCTACGAGACCGCCATAGCCGGCGTCGGCCCGCGCGCTACGCCCACCATCGCTGGAGACCGAGTTTTCACGCTGGGCGCTACTGGAATCCTCAACTGCTTGGAGCTGGACAGTGGGAAGTTGATTTGGTCGCGGGACATTATCGCCAGCAATCAGGCGAAGGCCCATATGTGGGGCATTAGCTGTTCGCCGTTGGTCCTCGACAGCTTGGTCGTGGTCAGTGCCGGAGGCCCGGATGAGCGCTCGCTAGTGGCCTATCACCGCCAAACCGGCGCGTTTGTCTGGGGCGGGGGCACGGACAAGGCTGGCTTCAGTTCGCCGCGTCTGGTCACGTTGGCTGGACGCGAGCAGATCCTGATTTTCAACAGCTACAGCGTCGTCGCGCACGATCCGCACAGCGGGGTTCCCCTCTGGCGCCAGCCTTGGGATCAGGCCGAATGCGTTGCCAACCCCCTGCCCTTGCCCGGGGACCGGGTTCTGGTCTCCACTGGCTACGGCATAGGTGCCAAGCTGTATCAAGTGAACGCCGCGCCCGACGGCGGCTTGACGAGCGATATCGTCTGGAAAAGCCCCCGGCTCAAGGCCAAATTTGCCAACATGGTCTATCGCGATGGTTTTGTCTATGGCCTCGACGATGGGGTGCTGGTCTGCTTCGACCCGCAAGACGGTAAGCGTCGCTGGAAGCGCGGGCGCTACGGCCACGGCCAGCTCATTTTGATAGACGATATCCTGCTAATAATGAGCGAATCGGGCGATGTGGTACTGGTCGAGGCCCGCCCCGACCGCCACGTCGAACTAGCGCGCATGACGGCCTTCGATGGCAAAACCTGGAATCCCCCGGCCTTTGCCACCCCCTATCTGTTAGTGCGCACGGACAGCGAGGCCGCCTGCTACGAATTGGCGCTTGCAGACGGTGCCATGTAGGGGACGGTTTGAAACCGTCCCCTACGAATGTAAGGAGGAAATCATGTTAGACTATTCGCACATTCAGAAGCCGGATTTGGGCTATCGCTATGAGTTCGCCACCGACGAGCTCGACGCGATGGACGAATGCTTGGAGGCGCACGGTTTCGCGATAATCAAAGACGCGCTGCCGCCGGCGATCGTCGCCAAGCTCAAGCAGGGGGTGTGGGACGGCACAGATCCGGAGCGCACGTTGCAGCCGGGCGAGAGCCGCACGCGGCACGCTTGGATCGAGTCCGGCCCGGGCGCTTGGGAAGTGCTCGACTACGAGCCTTTCATGGACATTCACCGGCACCTGATCGGCACGGATGAACTGACGCTCCATCGCTCGGCCGCCATCATCCGCCGGATTGGCTCGGCTCCGGTAGGGTGGCATACCGATTGGTGCGGCTACTCGACCGAGATCAAAAATTCGGGCGATGTGCTCAATCGCGGGCTGTGGCCGTCGGGCAAGTGGTTTTATCTGACCGGTTCGCGGCCCGAGCACGGCGGTTTGTGCGTGATTGAGGATTCCCACGTTGAGGACTGGGAGGGGCCGGAGGGATTCAGCATGACGGCCGATCGGCGCTCCTTCTACCCGGAGGGCACGGAGGAACGCGGCTACAATGGCTTCGACATCCCCGGCCTCGTCCCCCTCTTTACCAACGGCGGCGACATGATCGTCTTCGCCCATCGCACGTATCACGGCGCGTTCCCCAACCGCATTGAAGAAACGCGCCTTTCTTGCGCCATTGGCTTCCGCGACCGCAACCACCGCATCGACATCCCCTGGGAAATCCCCGAGGAAGGCCAGTGGTTTTTGGCCAACCTACCCGATCACTTGCGCCGCTATACGGACGGGTACACGAGCATCAATTTGGCGTGGCAGGGCTGATCGGAGTTTTTCGCGGCGCGGGACTGTTCCCATAACCTCCGAACAAAACTCCTCGGAACAGTACTACCCTTTGTAGTGAATTAACTGGGGCTAATCCTCGCGGCGTGGACGGACCACGGTTTCGCCGTCCGGTTCGATGAGGGGGTGATGGTAGATGTAGGGCGGTTCGAGTACCGCCTGCTGCGCCTCGGTCAATTCCGACACCCATGCTGGCTGCGTGACCTCGTACGTGCCGCCGTCGTAGTGCAGGTACTTCGGAGTGTACCGATAGAGTAGGGCTCGGCGGTCGTGGTCCGCCTGCCACGGCAGGGCACCGTGCAAGGTGTTCTCGCTGAAGATGACCATGTCGCCGGCCTTTAGAGGTACTTGGTACACGACCTCTTGGTGCTCTTCCCAAGTTGTGATCTGCGGAGGACAGGAAAAGTTTGCTTTGTGGCTGCCCGGGATGACGCAGAGGCCGCCGTCGCCGGGGTTTTGGTCGTGCAAAGTGTACTGGGCGACGAGCAGGCCGCAGCGCATCTGGCCGTTGGTGTACGCGTAGAAACGGGAGCCATTGAAGAGGACGTTGGTGGTGCCGTGGATGCGCAGGCCTTCGATTCCTTTGGGACCGTTAATCATTAACGGCTCGTGGTCGAGCTTCCAGCCGCGTCCGTGCAGGGTGTCGAGGTAGGGCAGGAGCTTGCGGTGCGCGAGTAGGTCGCGGAAGGGCTGGCAATGGGGCTGCTCATAGGTGAGCATGCCGGTGAAAATGTTGCGCTTATGCAGCCCAGCCATGTTGCCGCTGGGGTCGCCGATTGGGTCTTCGCGGCGCTGGTCCCAGTTGGCGTCGAAAGCGTCATTGAGTGCTTTGACTTCGCCCTGCGAGAGGAACTCGCGGACGACGATGAAGCCCTGCAAGTCGAAGAGGAATTTTTCGGTGTCGTTCACGGCGATGCTGATCTCCCGTCAGTTGTTGAATCACCCACTCCGCCCCAACCGCACGTCCTCTGCCGCCAGCCACTCGGCGTAGGGACGCGGCATGGGATCGGGTGGGGGTAGGCCGTTTTCGCGCCGCCAGCGCAGGAGGGGATGGGCGCGGTCCTGCTGGGGTAAGTCCACTCGTTTGCCGTACGCGGCGGACTCGAAGATACCCATCATAATTTCCACGATGTGATGGCCGGCTGAGCCGCTGCATTCGTGCTCGCGGCCTTCGTCGAGTGCCGCGACGTACTCCTCTACATAGGCGTAGTCGTCTGGGTGGGCCGAACTCTGCGGATCATAGCTCTCGCAGTAGATGGGCGCGAGCACTTCCCAAGGTTCTCTTTGGTCGTTGAGGGCGTAGTGGGGCTGCGGCAGCAGGAACGCGCCGAGGTCTCTTTTCCAGACGAGCTGCGAGAGGACTAAGCGGCCTTCGCTGCCGCAGAATTCTATCACCGGATTGACCGGGGTGGGAAAGCGGTGTTGCAGAAGGGTTGCGGTGACGCCGTCGGCGAAGCTGAGCGTCGCCGTGATGTGTTCGCCGGCGATGGTGCCCATGCCCTGCGGAGAGGGCACCACATCCGTCGGAGTGATGGCGTGGCCGTCGGTGGTGGCGGTGGCCACGACGCTGTGGCACGGGCCGGCGACCTTGAGCATGTTGTTGATCATGTGCGTGCCGATGTTCATTAGGTTGTAGCCGCCGTAGTAGGTCTTGCCGTGGCCGTGGATGTGGCGTAACTGGCCGATGCGGCCCTCGGCAAGGGCTTTGGCCACGGCTTGCATATAGACGCCGACACGCCCTTGGTGATGCACGGCGATGCGCGCGTTTTTTTCGCGGGCCTTGGCCAGCACCTCGTCGGCTTGCTGGCAATCGACGCACAGGGGTTTTTCAATGTCGATGTGGACGCCGTGTTCGAGGACGCGCAGCGCCAGCGAGTGGTGGAATTCCGTGCCGGTGGGAATGGCGACGATGTCGGGTTGGTGCTGGCTGATCATCGCGTCTAGATCGGTGTAGCGGGCCGCGACCCCGAGTTCGTCGCCTAGGGTGTCGAGCAGGTCTTGCACGAGGTCGCAGAGGGCGACGATTTCCGTGCGGGGGTGGGCGTGGTACGCGCGTGCTGCGGCCGTGCCACGGCCCCGGCAACCTAGTATGGCCACGCGATAGTTTTTCATACCGTCCTCCTGGTCTGAGTGTTGGAAGCGGAGAAATCGACGCCTATATTGAAAGGCTGCTGAGGTATTATAACAAAATGTGGTACTAAGGAGGAAAACATGGGACAATTCCACGGGGTGGTACCGGCGATCATCAGTCCGAAAAACGAGGATGGCACCTTAAACGAAGAGGCCTTCCGCGCCACAATGGAATTCAATATACAAGCTGGCGTCCACGGCTTTTGGGTCGCCGGCGGCACCGGCGAGAGCGTCCTGCTCGACGACGAGGAGAACCAGCGCATCGCCGAGATCTCTGCCGACCAGAATGCGGGACGCACCCAAGTTATCATGCACGTGGGAGCCAATACCACGGCGCGGGCCGAAAAATTGGCGGCCCACGCAGCGCAAGCCGGTGTGGAAGCCATTTGCGCGGTGCCGCCCTTTTTCTACCAAGGCGACGACGATGGCGTGGTAGAGTACTACCGGGCCGTGGGGGCCGCGGCTGATCGGCCGTTGTTCATCTACAATTTGCCCGGCTGCACCGGCCTCGATGTCAGTCCGGCCCTGATGCAGCGCCTAGTGGATGAAGTGCCCCAAACTACCGGTTTGAAACATTCGTCGCCGGTATTCGCCAACCTACTTGAATTCGTCGGCATGGGGCTAGACGCCTTTATCGGCAGCGGCAAGCTGATGTTGCCGGCCATGACCGTTGGGGCCGTCGGGTCGGTTGATGGTCCTTTGTGCGCGGCCCCGGAACTGTGGATGGCTATTTGGAATGCCTATCAGGAGGGTGATCTAGCCGCCGCAAAACAGGCTCAGGAACGGGCTAGCGCCTTTCATCGCACAGTGGCGCAATTTGGTTATTTCGGCAGCATCTTGGCCGTGGTCAGTCAGCGCATAGGGATGGAGTGCGGGGATCCTCGGCGGCCGTTGCGACCCGTGCGTCCAGATGAGCGGGCAACGCTGTTGGCGCAGGTGGAGGCTCTTGGGCTTAACGTATGAAACCCGTAACTCTCGGATTCTATAGGTGCCTGACTAGTCTTGATCAAGAGCGCGACTACAGAAAAGAGCATGATTATGACTACTAACGACCGCATTCTCGATATAGTTGATAAGCTGGGAGACGTTCCAGACGACATGCAGCGCGATTTGGCTCGCGGGGTAGCGATCCTCAAAGAAGCGGGCTGTCAGCAGGTGTATGTTTTCGGCTCAATCGCTGAGGGCCACGTCCGACCCGATTCCGACATTGACTTTGCCGTCCGCGGCTGCCCGGCGAAACTGTTCTTCAAACTGCAGGGGAGGCTGCTCGTAGAACTGCGTCGTTCCGCCGACTTGATCGACTTGGATGCCGATCCAGATCTGGCGGCCTTTCTCGAACGCGAAGCGGCGATGATCCATGTTGACTGAGCGTACTATAGCCCATATTGAGCGAGAGCTACAGCAGATTGAGAACCTTTTGGCGGCGTATCGTGCGTTGCTAGGAAGGGCCAGCACCAGTGAGCTCGATCTCGTTGAATTGACCGCGTTAGCGGGCGTTCTCCATTCGTTTTACAACGGGGTGGAAAGCGTGTTTCAGACCATTGCTAAACGAGTGGATGAACAGATGCCAAGTGGAGCGGACTGGCATCGGGAGTTGCTCCATCAGATGGCCTGTAAGGCGGACGACAGGTCCCCAATCGTCTCTCCAGAAACACGGGCTCGCCTTGAGTCGTATCTTGGGTTCCGCCACTTCGTGCGACACGCCTATTCCTTTCGGCTAGACTGGGAAAAGATGGAAGATCTGGTGCTTGAGTTGGGCGAAGTCTGGATAGCATTTCGACAAGATGTCAAAATGTGGCTGGATTCAGAACCGGAGAGATCCGTTGATCCCGATCCAGACTCTCCTAGGCGAATAGAGTGAAAATAGCCCGCCCTAGCGAACTGCTGCCGAGCATACTTTTTACACAGGAAGGAACGCCGATGTTTAAAGCAAGGATTGTCATGCTGATCAGTGTGCTGCTAGCGCTAAGTCCGCTCGTCGCGGATCAAGCCGAGGCCAAGACCTTTTACTGGATTTCGCACGGCTCGCCCGCCGACCCGGTGTGGACGTATTTTCTGGCTGGCGCACGTCAATGGCAACAGGATACCGGCCATCAAGTCAACACGTCCTTCCACAACGGCGACGTGGCTTCTCATCAGGAGGCCGTGCGCGCCGCCATTGCCGCTGGGGCCGACGGCATTGTCACCAGCAGCCCCGACCCGGGCAGTTTGGTGCAGGTAGCTAAAGAGGCCAACGAAACCAACATTCCCATCATCAACATGAACACGCCCGATCCCACCGCCAGTTTTGACGCCTATGTGGGCGGCGACTTGGTGACGACCGGCCGGCAGTGGGCGCAGTACCTGGTCGATAAAGGCCACGTCAAATCCGGCGATTTCGTGTGGATGCCGGTGGAAGTGCCCGGCGCGACCTATGGCGTCCAAGAAGAACAGGGCGTCGCCAGCGTCTTTGAGCCGTTGGGCATCACGTGGGAAGTCACCGACGCGACTCTCGATCAGGCCGAAGTCATCTCCCGCATGGTTGACTACATGACGGCCAACGGCGACAACATCGACGCGATCATCGGCCTCGGCGACTTGGTCACTGGCAGCATCAAGCGCGTCTTTGACCAAGCCGGTTTCGCCCCCGGCGACATTCCCGTCGTCGGTTGGGGCAACTCGCTCGACACCACTCAGGAAGTCCTCAGCGGCTACGTCAACGCGGCCATGTGGCAAGATCCGCTGGCGATCAGTTACATGGCCTTGTCGTTGGCGTCCATGGCCGCTAGCGGCATTCCGCCTGGGTTTGACGTCATCACTGGCGCGCTCTACGAGGCCGACAAGGCCCAGATATACGACGATATCCTGTCGGGCGAATAGATGAACGCAGCCGTACAGCGCATCTTGTCGCGGCCAGAATTCGGTCCGTTCGTTCTGCTGGTCGTCATGGTTTTTGTCTTTTGGCAGATCAATCCGGCATTTCTGTCGTCGCGCAACATCGGCAACATGCTGGCCTTCACGGTGGAGTTGGGGCTGATCGCGCTGGCCATGACCTTGCTGATGACGTCCGGCGAATTCGATCTGTCGGTCGGCTCGTTGTTCGGATTCTGCCCGGTGCTCATGTGGACCCTATACAACACTGGGGTCGCGTCTATTGAGGTCGGCTTTGTCCTCGCCTTGGGCACGGCTGCGGCTATCGGCCTGTGCAGCGGCCTGTTTGTCACGCGCTTGCGGATTCCATCGTTCTTGGTGACGCTCGGCATGTTGCTGGTCGTGCGGGGCAGTGCGCTGGTGGTGACGAGCGGGTTTCCGCAGCGGACTTGGGACGCTGCGGATCTGTTGCTCGCCGAGGTGCTGGTCGGGGATTTCAACGTGGGCGGACTGCGCGTGTACATGTCGCTGTTTTGGTTTGTGGCGGCGGCGCTGTTGCTCGGCTATTTGCTGACGCAGACCAAGATGGGGAACTGGCTGCAAGCGGCGGGCGGCAATGCCGAAGCTGCCCGCGCTCGCGGCGTGGCCGTAGAGCGCACCAAGGTCAAGCTGTTTGTGCTCTCGGCCGTCATGGCGGGTTTCGCTGGTATCATCAGCTCCATTCGCACGGCTGCGGCTAACCCCAACAGCGGCACGGGCTATGAGCTGGAGGTCATCGCCATGGTCGTGATTGGGGGGACGGCCCTGACGGGTGGGCGCGGCACCATCGTCGGCACGGTGCTCGGCGTGTTCATCTTGCGTTTGATGCGCAACGGCATTGTGCTCATCGGCGTACCCGGACTGGCGTACAACATTTTCATCGGCGCGATTATTCTGGGAATGATGGCCCTGCATTCGTGGGTTGACCGTCGGCGACAGGAAAGGTACTAGGCGATGGTTGTGGCTCTGGTATGGTTCGATTTTATTCATTAGAATACGCGGGGAGAAACGCATGAAGGCAATAAATACCTTCAAAATGGATAAGAGCGTCCTTTCAGTTATATCCCTTTCTGAAGAATCAGATGAAAGGGAATACTGGCACTCAAAGACGCCTTATGAACGCTTGGAATCCGTTGAGTTGATGCGGCAGATTAACTATGGCTATGATCCAACTACCACCCGACTTCAAAGAGTTCTTGAAGTTGCTCAACTCACATCGAGTTGAATATCTACTCGTCGGTGGCTACGCCGTTGGCTGTCATAAGAAATAGAGCTAGCCGATGACAGTAGCACTAGTCCAGATGAAAAACATCAGCAAGTCCTACGGCAGGGTGCGTGCCCTTGAAGATGTCCATCTGACGGTCGGCGAGCGCGAGATCGTCGGTTTGCTCGGCGATAATGGGGCTGGTAAATCTACGCTGATCAAAATTCTCTCCGGGGCCGTTCCCGCCAGCGGTGGTGACATTTTCATACGCAGCGAAAAAGCTGACATCAATAACACTGCCGACGCCATTGGCTACGGCATTGAAACCATCTATCAGGACTCGGCTCTCGTAGCGGAGTTGTCCATTGCGCGGAATTTTTTCTTGGGTCGCGAGCCCCTGAAAGGCCCAGCGTTTTTCGGGCGCATGGACCAAGAAGCGATGGCGAATGTGGCCCGCACCTTGCTCAAGCAGGTGGGCATTGAAAAGGACATTCCCGCGACGACGCCCATCGGCGCGTTATCGGGCGGCGAGCGTCAATCCGTGGCCATTGCGCGAGCCATGCACTTCGATAGCGAGCTCATCATTCTCGACGAACCAACCAACAATTTGGGCGTCGCGGAGACGCAAGGTGTCTTGCGCTTTGTCCGCAACGCCCGCGACTCGGGCCACTCCTGCATTTTCATCGCGCACAACATCCACCACGTCTTCCAGGTCGTGGACCGGATCGTGGTGCTGCGCCAAGGCCGCGTCGTCGCCGACGACATTGACCCCAAGGAGACGACCGTGGCCGAGGTGGAGCAGGTTATTACGGGGATGGGTGGTTAAGGGCGGCCGGCCGTCGGGGAATGGCGGTGGTTAATCCGCGTTGTTGGCGATGGACACCTCGCCTGTTGCGGCTCGATCGGCCAAGGCTTGGGCCTCGCTCGTAGGTAAGTTGCCGTTTTCGACGATGAGTACGTTGCCGCCAATGGCGACGAGATTGACCAACCCCGCGAGGCTAGTCAGTTTTTCATTTTCGTAGATATTGAGGTCTTGGGCGACCTGCGCAAGGCTTTCCAATCCCGCCAATGTGACCAGCTTTTCGTTGTTGTAGATGTTGAGGTTGCCGCTGACGCGACTGAGACTCGCCAGCCCGGCGATGCTGGTCAGTCGCGAGTTGCTGTAAATGCTCAGGTCTTGGCCGACGTCCGTTAGGCTGGATACGTCCTCGACCATGTCCAACGCGGCATTGCGCCCGATGCGCAAGCTGCCGCCGATTTCCTTTAGAGACGACACATCTTCTAGCGCGGTGAGAGACAAGTTGTCCTCGATGACGAAATCGCCGCCTACGCGGCTAAGATTCGAGAGGTCCTCTATGAGTTCAAGCGAGGGATTGAAGGCGATGGTGAAACTGCCGCCGACCGTGGTGAGGCCGAACAGGCCGTCGATATTGGCCAATTGGTTGTTGTTGTCGATGAGCGCGTTGCCGCCGACCGCGTTGAGTTTGATTAGGCCGTCCACGGCGGTCAGCTTGTCGTTGTGGGAGATGTTGAAGTGGCCGCCGATAGCGCTGAGGAAGGACAGCCCTTCGATATCGACGAGGTCATCGTTGTCGCGGATGGTGACGTCCCCGCCCACAGCAGCGAGGTTATTTAGCCCCTCAAAGTTTTTGAGTTCGTCGTTGTCGTGGATGGTGAGATTGCCGTCCACGGCGCTGAGTTGGTTCAAGCCCTCAAAAAGGGAAAGGTCCAAGCGCGTAATTTCGAGGTCGCCCGCAATGGTGTAATTGCACCGTCCCTCTCTCTCCAGTGCATCCGCGTCTGCACGCGAGCGCACGATGTGGTCGCCCGGCAGAACGTTGCCTTCACAGTCGCCTGAGGTGCTAGCCACGCCCGCGTCCTCGCCGCATCCGGCCAAGACGAGCAACAAGACGAATAGGTTAGCCACGGCGATCAATCTAGGTACCCGAGGTCGCGCAGGCGCTCTTGGAGGATCTCGGCCTCGCCAGCCGTTGCTCCTTGAGCCTGCATCTGTTGGTATGCGGAGCGATCGCGCAGGTCGCGATATTGCGCGCGGTAGGGCAATGGGGCAGCGCAAACCAAGTCGTCGCCGCCGTGGCGCAGGTCGCGCAGGACGTATGCGCCCGTCTGTTCGTCCTCGCGGTAGAAATGCCGTCCATCGCACAGGCACCACTCGCGGATGCCCTCGGCATAGCGCGCTATTTCCTCGCCGTCGATAGCCGTAGGCGACGTAACGCGCTCTGTGGGTAGGCGCAGATTGTCGGCGCTGAGAAAACCGATGCCGTATAGACTGTCTAGCTCAGATAATACCCAACGCTCGGCTGACGTTGTGCTCGGCTCCAGCCAGTTCTGTCCGAACCCTTGGTAGTCAACAGGTAGGTCGGCCAACGCCGCGATGGTCGGAAAGAGGTCGATGGCAGAAAGCGCTCCGTCGTGTGGGAAGGAAAACCCACCCGGTACGTGTGCCAGCATAGGCACGTGAACTACATTGGGATGCAGCCGGTCGCCGTGCGCCATAACCTCCCCGCAAAACCCCTCGCCGTGGTCGCCGCAGATAAAGACCGCCCACTCGTCGAGGTCAATGCGCTTGAGCAGCTCGACGAGGGAAAACTCCAGCACGTGGGTCACAGCCGCTTGGTAGTAGCGCAGCGCTTCTTCTACCTGCCCAGTTGCCACTAGTTGACCCAGGTCCGGCCGATGGGGTATGTCGCCCAAGCCGTAGCCGCCGTGCGTGTACCAAAAGTGAAGGAATTTAAACTGCGGGCCGCTCGGCTCGATCAGCTCGGTGCACAGGCGTTCGAGTGATCCCAAGTACTGCTGGGTGGCCGCTGGATCGACTGGCCCGATAAAAGGCGCGAAGTCGAGGAAGCGGAATACGTCCGGCCGCTCGGAAAACCCTCGGACGCTGTACCCGGCCGCGGCAAAAACGTCGAACAGGTTGACCACGCCGGCGAACATCTTCAGGTAGGTCTGGCCAAAAAGCCCGTGTTCAAAGGGATACAGCCCGGTGAACAACGAGGTGTGCGAAGGGCGGGTCGCTGGCGCGGTGACAAAGTAGCGCTCGGCAAAGGCGTAATCCCGCGTCAGCAGATCGAATTTGGGCGTGTTAATCCGCGGATTCGTCCGGCTCAGGGCGTCGTAGCGCCAGCAGTCGATGGAGACAATTAGGAATTTGTCGATCTTTTCCGGCATCCTCTCTCCTCGTCAATCGAGCAGCCGTGCGTTGTACTGGCGCGGGCCGTGAAGGTAGCGGTCGAATCGGCTCTCGTCGAGTGGCGCGGGCGTGTAGATGTACACGGCGTCGCTGTATGGATCGTAGAGTATCACTTCCTCGCGCTCGTCGCCGCAGACATCGGCCGGAAAGCAGTGGTACCATCCCATCTTGCCGCCGGTTGGCGCGGGCAATTCTGGGAAGGTTGTGACCTTGTGGCCGTGGCCGTTGAAGAGGGCCGCTGGACTGTAGAGCAAGTCCCCCTGCTCCGGCCCGTTCCAGCGCACGATTTCCATGCCTGTGTTGTTGGGCGACTCATCTACTTGGAAGCGGCTAAGTACTGTGCCGTCTTGCGCGACGATCATCACGTCTGCGTGGTGGCCGTTGTAGCGGATGGCCAATTCGCGGCCGGGTAGCTCGGGCCGCAAGTTGCCGCAGCGCACCTCTTGCCCGTGCGGCACCACGTCCGCCCCCAAGTGCAGCAGGTGTCGTCCGCTGCCGTCGAGCACTTGGCCGCCGCCCGAGACAATGGCCGCTGATTCCGTTCCCCACCTATCGACCAACACGCTGTCTGCATGGTCGCCTAAAAAGGTTTCCCACAAAACGCTGCCGTCGTGGTCGAGGCCAAAGTGCCCGCCATTGACCTCGTCGCGCCCATCGCCGTCCAAGTCGCCGACGGCCGGGATGTACGCCGCGTGCTCCGGGTAGCGATGCCATTTGCTGCGATAGTGCCACAGCACTTCGAGCCGGTCGTTGAACGCGAGGACATCGCTACCCAGCTTGACGATAAAATCGCGCGGCTGGTCGTGCCCGGAGAAGTTGGCGATTAGCAGCCGCTGATGCACGTAGTTGGGGATGTGCATTTCTCCGTCTGCGTAGGCGTTGCAGCGCATTAGTTCCTCGGGCGCGGCGCAGTGTTTGACCGCACCCGTGCATCCGTCGAGGATGGCGATGTGGACGTCTGCGAGGTCCCACTTGCTGGTGCGTTTCACATGGGGATCGACGAGGCAGCAGAGGACTTCTTGCTGCCCGTCTTGGTCGATGTCGCAGATAGCCACTGGCCCCGGGCGGTCGGGAGAAATCGTCGTGAGGCGTTCGGGACCGTCCGCGTCGAGTGCGGTAAAATCCCGATCTCCCACTGACCAAAGCGGCTCGCCGGCGAGCGAAAAAGCTCCTAGAAAGCAGGGCTTGATGCCCCCCAAAGCATTGTACACGAGGAAATCGACCTGCCCATCTCCAGTCAGGTCGCCGATGCGAATGTCCCCGCCGGTGCGCTCGCGGACGAACTCGTCGGGCAAGGCGACCTTCTTGTAGAGCAGGGCCTCTGGGGTGCATGTTGGATTTTTCACGGGATGCAAAACCTTTTTGCCCACCGCGGCCAAAGGGGAGCGTTAGTCGGCGTCGGCCAATCCTTCGAGAAAGTCGATAAAGACGGCTAGCTCATCCCCGACTTGGGCGAAGTCGCCTACTAGCGCTTCGGCCAGCGGCCTTATCCGCTGCGGGTCAAATTCAAAGGCATAGACGTGGCGCACCACGTGGCGGAAGCGCAGATATTCGTCTAAGCGCTTGGTGGTTTCTTTAGAAAACACGGCCGGCCGGATTCGCGGTAGTTGGGTGGCCATTTGCCGCAGCAACTCTTGATGCCATTCGGCACCTGCGGGCACATGTCCATCTACTTCGGCGGCGATATGGCGCAGCAGGCGCTCTAGGCCGGTGTAGAAATCGTGTAGATTGAGCGCGGTCGCGTCCCAATAGAGGTCGCTATTAATCGAGTCTCCTTCGCTGGCCTCCACTGCTCTGCGAACCCGAGTGACGACCTCCTCTATGTTTTCCAATTCGCTGCGGATGCGCTCGGCACTGACGATGTGGCGAGAGATCATAGATCAATTCCTTCGCGCTCGATAACCGCTCTTAGGGCGGGACGGCAACAGGCGATATCGACCAAGTTCACTTCGATATCTGGGTCGAGGTCCATGACCGCTCCGAGTGCTCGCCAAATGTCCTCGGGCCGGAGGCCCCAAGCGGCGATATCCACGTCGGACCAGGAGTTGAACCTGTCTTCGTGCGCCAATGAGCCGAAGATCACCACCCGCTTGGCGTTGAAGTGTTCCTCTAGTAGGCGGGCCGCCTGCCTCGCTAGACCCCAAGCGCGCTGACGGCGCTCGCACAGACGCTCCTTTTCGGCGATGTGGCGTTGGCGGGCCGCCTCTCGGTAGGCATCCATTTCAGCGGGTGTTATTGGAAAATAGGTAGGCATGGCCAAAGCCGTTGATCAAGGGTCTAGTAGCAATGCTGCGTCTAGCGAGAAATATACGCATGATGCCGACAAAAGTGAACGGTTTGACAGGAGCGGGAGAGATTGCGTCTCAGGTGTCTTGCGATATATTCCTCGCCAGAGTTGCCCTAGCACTGTGCAAATTAGCGAAAGGAGCCACATGTCTTTCAAGTTCGTCTTTCTGTCACCCGCTGGCGAGCTAGCCGCTGTCATGTCCGAGGCGGTCCCCACGATGGAGATCGTCCAATGCGAAAGCCGCGCCGAAGCCCTAGCCGCTCTGCCCACGGCGCATGCCTGTTTCGGCACCTTGGACTCAGAGCTGTTGGCCGCAGCGGTCCAGCTCAAGTGGTTGGCCGCCCCAGCCGCTGGCCCGCCCAAGGGGTATTACTTCCCGGAACTCATCGCCAGCGAGGTGGCGGTGACCAATTTTCGCGGCATCTTCAACGACCACATCTCGGCCCATATCATGGCCTTTGTGCTCGCACTCTCGCGCGGCATGCATCTCTACTTCCGCAATCAATTCGCCGGCCAGTGGCGCAGCGGAGGGGAGTCGAGTCCTTCGACCTACCTGCCCGAAGCTACCGCGCTGATCATCGGCGTCGGCGGGATTGGCGCAGAGACTGCGCGCCAGTGCAAGAACTGGGGCATGACGATTGTTGGTATTGACCCCCGCGTTGAGTCGTCGCCGCCGGGCGTTGACGAATTATATCGCCCGGATGAGCTCGACCAACTTTTGCCGAGAGCGGATTTCGTCATTCTCACCGTGCCGCAGACGCCGCAGACCGAGGGCTTTTTCACCAGCGCCCGGTTTGAGCAGATGAAGACCAGCGCGTACTTCATCAACATCGGTCGCGGCTCGAACGTCAAGTTGGCCGACCTCGACCAAGCCCTGCGCGAGGGCCAGATCGCCGGTGCTGCCTTAGATGTGTTTGAGCAGGAGCCGCTGCCGCCGGAGCACCCGCTGTGGACGGCCCCTAACTTCCTGATGACCCCGCACGTGGCCGCGGCCGGTCCTTATCTGGCCGAACGTCGGCGCGACCTGTTGGTGGAAAATTGCAAGCGCTTCGCTCGTGGCGAGGGGTTAGTGAATGTGGTGGATAAAGAGAACTGGTTCTAGGGCAGCGTACCCGTGATGAGTAGGTACGCGTCGGCTTTGACTTCGCCGTTGATTTCCCACTCTTTGAGTTCACCACCGAGCTTCTCTATGACCTTTTCGCTCAGCGAGTGAAAGGGCGGGCGGCCCGGGTCGGCGATGATGATCTGCCCGACTTCGACCTCGATCGCCTTTTTGATCAGCTTGTAGAGCGGCGAGACCATTTCGTCCCAGAAGCAAATATCGGCCCCGATGATCAGGTTGGTTTGGCGCAGGTCTTTCTTTTTTACCTTCTCGAACTTGCAGCGCCAAGTTTCTATCTCGACATCGTTGATCTCGGCGTGTAGCTGCAAGTAGGGAAAGACCGCGGCATCCGCGTCCATTCCGGTGACGTTGGCGCCGTGGTTTTTAGCGCAGTAGATCCCGGCGAGGCCCCAGCCGCAGCCGATATCCAAAACCCGCGCCTTTGGCGGCAGACCTTGATGCGAGAGAAAGTCCATCACGCACCAACTCGAATTCCAGAATTTGTTGCCGTGGATGCCGGGTTCGTGCTTCTTTTTTTTGGCGAGCACTTGCGGGTGAGCGGCTTTGAGTACTGTGATGCCATACGCCTGACGCGAGGTTTTCTTTTTTTCTTTAGCCATTTCGCTCTACTATTTTCCTAGGGAAGTTAGATTTTTCCGCAGTACCCCAGCCCTTAGAATCCCCACACGCGCGCCGCGGTCTTACCCATGACCCATTTGATATCGTCGCCATCGGCAAAGGCTGGATGGTTGATGACGGCGCGTAGCGTATTGGCGTAGCCTTCTCTGCCAGCGCTGGGTGGGAAGTCGCTGCCCCACATCATGCGTCGCACGCCGAATGCGTCCTTGGCCATCTCGAAAAGTGGTGGCACATGGTCGAATTCGAGTTCGGGCAGCAGGCGCGGCGGGCGGGCGCAGATTTCGCCCAAGCCGGGGACTTTGATGCTGGTGTTGTCGCGTGCGCCGTGTTGCAGGGCGTTGGCGTAATCGGCGTAGGGTGGCTCGGCAATGCCCACGCCTGCGAGGTGTTCGAGGATGACGTGCGTGTCGGGGCACGCATCGAGCACACGCGAGAAGTCGGCGGCCGCGAACTGGGATGCATCGCCGACGCTGGAGACTACGAGACCGAGTTCGCCGGCTCTGCGCCACATGTCGTAAGGCCCCGCGTTGGCGAATTGTCCACCCGGGGCAATGCGAACGCCAGCGGCCCCTTGCCCGGCGAGCCGCGCAAGATCGCCGAGTGGATCGCGGGACGCGGGATCAACGAGGACCGCAACTTTGAAACGGCCCGGTCGCTTGGCGGCTTCTTGGAGGAGGTAGGTGTTGTCGTAGGTGCCGCCGTGTTGGATGAGAACGGCCTTGTCGACGCCGTTGCGATCCATCTCGAATTCGAGTGTCTCGATAGGCTCGAACCAGTTGGTACCGGCGTGGCAGTGCGTGTCGATTATCAGCATTTGAACCGGCCTTTCAAGCGGAGATAGTTGTCAAGCGCACAGCTTTTGAAATGATTCAACTTGCTGCGAATACTCGACCGTGTCAAAGGCATGCCCATCCGCTATCTGCCCAGACGGTTCAAGACATTGCGCGTGATCTGTGCCACCGGACCGCCGTTCCGGTAAAGACCGTGCGCCCACTCGATGGTTGCCGCGGTGAAGACGGTCCCCTTGAACTCTGTTTCGTTGACCGCGACGGTGGCGTAGAACCGGTCCTGGTGGATCCCTAGATCCGCGTTGAAGCCGTGGTCCTCCGCGTCCCCGATCGCGATGATCTGGTAATGCGGGCTGATTCCGTCATGGCCTGTAAATCGCGGTTTCCCATCCTTGAATGCGATGTCACCGCCGTCGCATTCGACCCCAACGATTGAGTCTTCTCGGCCAAATTCGTCCCCTGCTCCCAGTCCGGTTCCTGCGAACGCCCAGTGGTCGGGCTGGGTCACGCGGAAGAATCCGTATTCCCCGGACGTCGGGGCAACAATCTCGCCGGGGACTTTGCTCTTGGCGTTGACAGCCGCCGTATAAGAAACGCCAATGGTGCGCTGACGCAGATTATCGATTGCGCGGAGAAAGGACGTTTCGGGGGCTTCCGGCGTGCCGAGCGGATGCTTTTTGTACCGGCTCTTGGCACAGTAAAGCTGGCGTCCGTCGGCCCTGGTCTCCACCAAGTGCGAGAAAGAGTTACCGGCGAACACCATCAGGTTGCCGCCACGCGCCACAAATCGCTGAAGCTGCTCGCATTCTTCGCGGCTGGAGTACTCGCCGTGACAAATCCTGAGGTGCGCGGGGTAGTTATCTAGGAGATCCGGCTGCCGGTCGTGGTCGGCGTTGATGCAGTAGTCTACCTGGTACCCTTCGGCGTCAAGCCATGATGTGAAGAACTGATCCCAGGCATAGAACCCACCCATGATGTCCGGCTGCAGAGGTCGCTCAAAGGTCACTAGGTTGCTGTGCGATCGGTCGGTAGATATATAGGGGAAGAGGCATTTGCCGCCCACGCAGTTATAGGCGGCATAGGTATTGGTCTCGATTGTCAGGAGGATCGGCGCGCTGGGAACACGCGGGCGAACGACGAACAGGATTTCCCGGACCCCCTGCGCGGTGGGGAAACTGGCGATGTAAACTCCGCTCTTCCAGTCGTGAGGCACTCGGAACGAGACCGTCGCGGGCCAGGCGAATCCGTCCCGATAGCCAAACTCGGGGATCGGGGGAAGCCCGCCACGCAGGTCGTTTATCTCTTTTACCAGACGCCGTTTTGCCCCTTCGTGGAACACAAATACATCGTAGTACGATCTGGAATTCGATATATGGAACGTTACCTCATCTCCCTGACACACACTCAGGGGGGTGGCATAGCCGCCTTCTCTCAGCTTCCAGTACCGGGTTGCGTCCTGTTCGTAATGGGCAAAAATGTGTTCGCGTTTCATTTTTTATTATAAATTATAAACTCAGAAGCTGTTGAGTTATTCAGACACATTTAGCGAGGGTAATCTTTATCATGGCGATACGAATGATGTTTTCGGCGGATTGGGTGAGGATTTCAAAGTCCTTGGCCAACCGTCGAAATCCGCCCAACCACGCAAACGTTCGTTCGATGATCCAGCGTTTGGGTACCACGTGGAACCCGTGGGCTGGTTTATCGGGTATATCCAAGCGCAATCCTAACAGGTCTTCGACGAATTCGACGGTGGTGCCGCGGGATCCTTGGTCGCCGCAGAAGGCTTGTATCGAATCATACTTTTCGGCGACTTGGTCGCAGACGTCCCACCCTTGACTGGTATCGGCAATATTGGCCGCATGGACTTGGACGGTCAGCATATTACCCAACGTATCGGTGGCGATGTGGCGTTTACGGCCTTTGATCTTTTTGCCTCCATCCACGCCGCGATCCTGACTGGCATATTGGGTCTGAACCGATTGGGAATTGACTAAGGCATAGGTCGGATGCTTTTTTTAGCCTGTTTTGTACGCGCCCGCTCATTGAGCCGGTCCAAGGCTTGTTCCCACACCCCGCGTTGATTCCAGCGTCGGTAATGGTCATAGACGGTGTCCCACGGCGGAAAATCAAGCGGCAGCATCCGCCACGGGATGCCCCCTTTGACCACATAGAAAATGGCATTGACTACATCGCGTTTTTCATACTTGCCCGGGTTGCCCCGCGGATCAGGACGATCGAAACACTCAGCAAGCAGCGCCCATTCTGCATCGGTCAAGTCACTGGGATACCCTGGCATAGCAAATACCTCCTCGGAAAAAGTCATAACGCAATATATTATAAAAACTTACACAAAAGAACGCTTTAACTCAACAACTTCTTACTGACATTGCAGACGATTGCGGCACCAATCCGGAATGCTGTGTAGCATCACTGATTCATTAACACACTCTTAAATTAGAAATACCCTTCTTGGGGAAGCTGAGCAATGACCCGTATAAAGTTGTTGAGGCAGCGTCTGGCTTATGTACCTTGGCTGTTGGCCGCTGGTTTGGTGTTGGGATGGAGCGGGGAGGTTGGGGCGCAGACGCTGACGGCGCACTTTGAGTCGATGCCTGAGTCGCATGACGGTAGCGAGTTCACGTTCGAGCTTCACTTCAGTGAAGAAATCGAGATGAGCTACGTGAACATGCGGGACGACGTGTTCGACGTGACCGGCGGCACGGTGACACGGGCGCGGCGTTTGGGGAATATGCTGAGCAACCTGAGCTGGCAGATCACCATTGTGCCGGACTCGGACGCGGATGTGTCCATCACCCTGCCGCCGACGGTCGATTGCGCGGCGGCAAGCGCGGTATGCACGGCGGACGACCGGGCTCTGTCGAATGGGCTGGCGGCGATTGTGCCCCGTTCGCTGACGGCGCGCTTTGAGTCGATGCCTGAGTCGCATGACGGTAGCGAGTTCGCGTTCGAGCTTCACTTCAGTGAAGAAATCGAGATGAGCTACGTGACTGTGCGGGACGATGTGTTTGACGTGACCGACGGCACGGTGACACGGGCGCGGCGTTTGGATCAGGACAGCAACCTGAGCTGGCGGATCACCATTGTGCCGGATTCGGACGCGGATGTGTCCATCACCCTGCCGCCGACGGTCGATTGTGCGGCGACAGGCGCAGTATGCACGGCGGATGGCCGGGCTCTGTCGAATGGGCTGGCGGCGATTGTGTCCGGTCCAGTGGAGACGGAGAGCTCCACCGAGGGAACGGAGATTAGTGCCCTAGCAACGGTGCAGGCGGACTTGGAACTGTCGGTAAATCCTGCGAGTGTACGCGAGGACGCTGGTGAAACCGAGGTCGAAGTGACAGTCGAAGTTACAGATGATACTGCGGTGGAGACGGATATGTATGTGCTCTTGGGTGTCTCCCCTGAGGGGCTCAATAGGCGCTTCTACATAAGGCTGACCGCTCTCAGGATTCCGGCTGGCGAGAAAAAGGCAACGGGGACGATTGACCTCATCCCCATCAGTGATGATGTCGTCGATGCAGATCTTCCTATTGAGATCCGCGGCAATGCTGGTGGTAAGACGGTTGAATCGGCGACGCTTACGCTGATTGACGACGACAAGGATAGCAAAAACATCAATTTATCGGTGGATATTGCCGAGCTAACCAGGTTCGACGATGAGACCGATATTACAGTGACAGCAACCTTGGATGGAAAGGTTCTAAACGAGGATACGAGCTTCTCCTTGATTATTGGCGATCATCCCGACTTGGAGGACGATCCCAACACCGATACCGATGGCGATGGCGATATGGACGAGGCCGATGCGACGAAGGATAATCGCGAGGCGCAGCGCGATGTGGACTACACGGTGATGCTGGCGACTTTGACGATTCCAAGGAAGTCGGCGTCGGGGACAGCGACTATTACTATTACCCCCCAAAACCAGTTGCCTGGCACAATCCGGGTGGAATCTCCTGATTTTGATACGGATGCGGATGCCCCGGGAATACAAATTGAAGACGATGGGCTAACAATCAATCCTGTGGATATTAAAATAAAGAAGGAGGTCGCTGCCACGACCGCTGCCATTACGCTCAGTCAAGAGCGTATTCGCGAGGATGCTGGTGAGACGACAATCGAGCTGAAAGTTACCTTGACGGATGCTTCGGTTGAGGACGAGACGGTGAATCTCACGGTTTTGTCAGCCGGCGCAGTTTTGCCGTCTGGCGAGACGGTGATGGAGACTCCGCAGCGCGATGTGCATTACACGCTGACCTTTGGTCCGACGCTCACCATTCCAGCCGGTGCTACCGAGGGGACGACCGCATTCACCATTACCCCCACGAACGACACCGATGCGGCTCAGCGAGGGACGATATATGTACAGGTTGCGGTCGGCGACGTATTGGCGATTATACCAATAGTGCTTGCTGACGACGATACGAGTAGCATGAATATCTCGCTGACGGCGGAGCCGGCCACGATAAGTGAAGGGGCCGGTGCGACCGATGTGGTGGTGACTGGAACTTTGGACGGGAAGGTGTTCGACAATAACGTGGTCGTGTTATTGACCATTGATGCGGATATTAATGGCGACGGCGCGGTGAATGATGACGATGAGGCGGCGACGCGCGATGTAGACTACTCGGCAAGAGTCCGTCCGCTGATAATTCCGGCCGGCTCGGTGGCGGCGACGACGACGGTTACCATCACCCCTGTTGACGACAAGAATGTGGAGGCCGACGAGATAATCAGGCTGACCGTGCCGTACGCCAACAATCAAATCACCACCCGAGATGCTGACGGGGACGAAGTCGAAGTGACGGTCAGCACCGTGGATATAACGCTACAAGACACCGGTGCGGGTGGCGCACCTTCCTTTGCTGTGGACGCGGCCATCGCCGACCAGATGCACGCGGTTGGGACGGCGATGGCCGATTGGGTGCTGCCGGAGGCATCGGGCGGCGACGGCGAGTTGACGTATAGCGTCTCGGCGTTGCCGGCGGGCTTGGAGTTTGACGCGGCTACGCGGACGCTTGCGGGTACGCCGACGGAAGCGACCAACGGTGCGGTTGAAATCACCTACACAGCGACGGACAATGACGACGACACAGCCGCGCTGACGTTCACCATTATCATAGCCGCGCCAGGAACGGTGCCGGTCTTCGCAGCCGATGCTTCGATCAACGACCAGACGTACACGGCTGGTGCGGCGATTGCCGACTGGCTGCTGCCGGAGGCATCGGGCGGCGACGGCGAATTGGCGTATAGCGTCTCGACGTTGCCGGCGGGCTTGGAATTTGACGCGGAAGTGCGGACGCTTGGGGGCACGCCGACGGAAGCGACCGACGGTGCGGTTGAAATCACCTACACGGTGACGGACGCTAACAGCGTCACGGCTACGCTGACTTTCTCCATCACAGTCAATCCTGCTCCGGCGTCTGAGGTTGCGGTCACTGGACTGACGGCGGTACCTGCGGTGATCCGCGAGGACGCTGCGGCGACGGAAATCTCGCTGACGTTCACCTTGAAAGCCGCCCTAACAGTTGACGAGGTCGTGTGGTTCGCTATTGTGGCTCCAAGCGATGGCACGGAGGCGGTGCGCGATGTGGACTACAGGGCGACCTTGAAGGCGCTTATCACCATTCCGGCCGGTGCTACCGAGGGGACGACGACGCTGACTCTCACTCCGATCAACAACGATGCTGAAGAGGGTCTAAAGGCTTTGGGTGTGCAGGCTACGCTCTTATCAACAGGCGAGGTCCTATCGACGGACATCGAGATCAGAGATGATGAAACGCCGAGTACGTCCATTGAGCTGTCGGCAGATCCGAGCACGTTGGACGAGAATGCCAGTTTGACCACTATTACGGTGACTGCCACGTTGGACGGCAAGGCGTTGAAAGCGGACGCGACCGTGCGCTTAGCCATTGATAACGAATCCACGGCGACGCGCGATTTGGACTACGCCGCGCTATTTACTCCTAGGATTGAGATTCCGGCTGGCTCGATAACGGGGACGGTGAGCTTTTACGTCGATCCAAGAACCGACAACTTGGAGGAGGGCGACGAAATCATCAGGCTGATCGGGACGATTGATGGGCTGGAGGGGGACGAGGTAGAGATTGCGATAAGCGACCCAGGAGCAGCGAAGACCGTGGTTCAGACGCGACCGGAGGCGTTCTCCTTAGCGGACAACTTCCCGAATCCGTTCAACCCAACGACGACGATCCAGTATGCGTTGCCGCAGGCGGCGGATGTGGAACTGACCGTGTATAATGTGGTTGGTCAGCCGGTGCGGACGCTGGTTGCCGAGCATCAGAGCGCCGGTCGCTACGCGGTGGAGTGGGACGCGACCGATGACAGCGGGCACAGCTTGTCGTCGGGGATGTATTTCTACCACCTGCAAGCGGGTGGCGAGTTCCGCGAAGTCAAGAAGATGCTGCTGCTCAAGTAGCAACTACTGTACTACGCGTTAGGGAAATAGGGCCTCAAACTTCGATTTGAGGCCCTATTTTCACGTGCTCATTTATCGCAGCTTCTCTTTTGTTCTTTGCGTCACAGCAGGCAGGTCAGTTGGGCACCGTATATTTCGTTTATCCTGCATTTCGCGTATAATGAAGTATAATTCTTTCTTTTTCTAGGTAGGAGGTTGCGTCGTGATACGCACGAAATTATTCACGCGGCGTTTGGCCCATGTGCCTTGGCTGCTGACCGCTGGTTTAGTGTTGGGGTGGACCCCTGTGAAGGCGGCGGAAATTCGGCTATTTGTAGATAGGGAGAGGGTGCGCGAGGAAGCCGGCAGGACCGAAATCACGGTGACAGCTAAACATTACGACGATTCTGATGAATTAGCTGATGTGCCTGAGGATACGTTTGTGAACGTGACACCAAGCACGGATGGGCTCAACAGTCGTTTCACTATAGAGCAGACCAATCTTATCCTTCGGCAGGACGAGAATTCGGCATCGGGGACGATCATCTTCACCCCCATTGAAGATGATCTCAAGGGAAACGACGATGTAGACGACGGAATCGCGGATGATCTTACCATCATGATTTCTGGCTCGGCCGGTGCTACTCCGGTCGTTTCGACGGCTATTAAGCTGATTGACAACGACAAGGCGAGTCAGAATATCTATCTCGCGTTTTCTCCGGCCACGCTAAGCAAGAGGGCTGGCCCAACCCAAATCGTCGTGACAGCAGAATTGGATGGAAAGGTGATGACCAGCGACGTGTCTTTTGAATTACGTATTGATGAGGCTAATTCTAGTGCGAGGCGCGATACGGATTACTCTGTGACGCTGGCCACGATAGAAATTCTCAAGCGCAGGGTGTCGGGGACAGCGACGATTACCATCACTCCTAGGGACCGAGAGACTGGCATTATTGCGGTGACGGGTAATCCAGCTGGCATTAATGTTATTGCCGGACAAATCACAATAGCGGCCGCCAGCCTTGGCATTACAAGTCTGACTGCGACTCCTGCTTCGGTGCGCGAGGATGCTGGGCCGACGGAAATCGCGCTGACAGTTACCTTGGACGAAGTCCCAGTGGTTGACGAGCCCGTGAGGTTCAGGATTACGTCTCCAAGCTCAGACACGGAGGCCGTGCGCGGTATCGACTACACAGCAACACTGCCTCCGGGTAGTGCCATCACCCTTGCGGCTGGCAGGACTATGGGGACGGCGACTCTCACTGTCACTCCATTGGATAATGAAGAGGAGGATGGCGATAGGTCCTTGTATGTGCAGGCCACCTCATCAGATGGTTCGGAGTGGACGGCCATCACGATCCTCGACGACGACACACTTAGTCAGTCCATTGAGCTATCAGTGAATCCCACTGAGATAAGGGAGGACGCCGGGGCGACTGAGGTTGCGATCACTGCAACTTTAACAGGTAAGGTATTGGACGAAGACGCGATCCTGCTCTTCCAGACCGATGCTGGTACGGCGATACGCGATGTGGACTATGTACGCCCTCGCGCCTCTCTGACGATTTCGGCCGGCCAGACACAGGGCTCGACGACGGTCACTATTACCCCAACTGACGACGGGACGGAGGAGCCCAATGAGACGATCACCTTTAGGGTTGCGAGCAATCCCCAAAACGAAGATGGCGATCCGATTGTGGTCAGCACTGCGACGATAACGCTGAAAGACGCCGGCGGGGGTGAGAGCAGTGCGTTTTCTTTTCCTGCGGACCCTGCCATCGACTACAGGTACACTGTTGGGACGGCGATTGCCGATTTGGTGCTGCCGGCGGCTTCGGATGGCACGGGCGAGCTGACGTACAGCATTTCGGCTCTGCCGGCGGGCTTGGAGTTTGACGCGGCCACGCGGACGCTTTCGGGCACGCCTACGGCCGCGACTTCCGGCGCGGTCGACGTCGTCTATACAGCGACTGACGCGGACGGCACCACGGCCACGCTGACCTTCACCATTACGGTCAGGATTCGCCCGGAGTTTGGTGACTTTGGCTCGTCTCTCGATTTGTTCAGTGGGGGGACAGAAGCAGAGGAGCCGGAGGAACCAGAGGAGTCGGAGGAGCCGGAGGAGCCGGAGGAAGCAGAGGAATCGGAGGAACCGGAGGAACCGGAGGAACCGGAGGATCCGTCTCCTGCCTTCGCTGTGGACGCTGCGATCGATGACCAAGTGTACACTGTTGGGACGGCGATTGCCGATTTGGTGCTGCCGGCGGCATCGGGTGGCACGGGCGAGCTGACGTACAGCGTCTCGGCTCTGCCGACGGGCTTGTCGTTTGACGCGGTCACGCGGACGCTTTCGGGCACGCCTACGGCAGCGACTTCCGGCGCGGTCGACATCGTCTACACAGTTACTGACGCGGACGGCACCACGGCCACGCTGACCTTTACCATCACGGTCAACGAGAGGCCGACTTTTTTTGACGATTTTTTCAATCTCTTCGGCTCCAGTAAGGTCGTTCCAACCGCCTCGCACAACGCGACTGAAATCCGCGAATTCATCGTTGGCCAGCGCGTGGAGGGCCTCGTATTACCGGAGGCTTCGGGCGGCACCGCCCCGTTGACGTACAGCCTGTCGCCAGCCCTGCCGGCGGGCCTGACGTTCGACGCGGTCACGCGGACCATCGCGGGTACGCCGAGGGCGACGGCAGAAACCGTATATACGTACGCAGTTACGGACGCCAATGGCGCGAGCGCGTCGCTGTCGTTGCAGACGTTGCCGACTTCATTCTCCTTGACGGACAATTTCCCGAATCCGTTCAACCCGGCGACGACGATCCAGTATGCGTTGCCGCAGGCGGCGGACGTGGAATTGACCGTATATAACGTATTCGGTCAGGTGGTGCGGACGCTGGTTGCCGAGTACCAGAGCGCCGGTCGCTACGCGGTGGAGTGGGATGCGACCGATGACAGCGGCCATAGCTTGTCGTCAGGGATGTATTTCTATCGCTTGCAGGCGGGTGGAGAGTTCCGCGAAGTCAAGAAGATGCTGCTGCTCAGGTAGCAGCCGCTGCACAGCGAGTCAGCAAAATGGGACCTCAAATCGAGGTCCCATTTTGTGTTTATAGGCGAAGTAGTACGACTAAACCTTTTACGTTTCCTCGACGGCGAAGTAGCGCTCCAATTCCCGCAGTGTATCTGGGGCCGTACTGATATCGCGCACGATGACGCCGCGCTCAATGATGGCAATCCGACGGCAGACCTCGGTGATGTGGTTGAGATCGTGGCTGGAGATGACGAGCGTAGTATCGGTGGTTTGGTCGAGGGTTTTCAGCATGTCCTTGAGGCGGATTTGGCTCGTCGGATCGAGATTGGCAAAGGGCTCGTCTAGTACCAGCAGTCGCGGCTCGACCATCAAGGCTGCGACAAGCCCCACTTTTTTCTTGTTCCCCTCGGATAAATTGCGGATATACTCGCTCCCGTCGAGCGGTTGATCGCCGAAAAAGGGACGGTAGTGGTCCCATTTTTCCTCTATCTGGACCGAGCTCATGTCGTACAGGCTGCCGACGAAGTGGATGTATTCCACGGGTGTCAGGTAGTCGATTAGGAAGCCAGAGTCTAGGTAGGATCCCGTGCAGTTCTTCCAAGCGTCGTTTTGGGACACGTCCTGACCGTTGAGCAGTACCTGGCCTTTGCTTGGGCGGATCAGATCGAGGACGAGGCGCAAAAAGGTGGTCTTGCCAGCGCCGTTGTTGCCCACCAAGCCGAAGCTAGCGCCGCTGTCGATGTCGATGTCGGGCAGGTCGAGGACCGTGGCTAGACCGTAGCGCTTTTGTAAATCTTGGACTTGTAGGTGCATGTTCAGGTGTTCCCCCTAAAGCCGGCAGCCATGCGGTACTTGCACTTTTGCAGCCGATGGGCCAACAAACGGACCCAAACAGGACTGAGTGCCCAGCACAGTAGGCCGCCGACAGCTAGAGACAACGGACCATAGTCGGTCGCCAGTATCAGAATCGCGGGTGGGGCCATCAAAGGAATGATGACTATCAGGTGGTGCAGGGAGGTACCCTGCTGATTAAAAAATGAGGAAGGGGCGATAGAGATGCGTTTGCGATTCATGGTGGCGAAGAACAGCATACAAGCAGTACTAAAACCAATATTGTAGAGCAAAAGGACGCTGTATGTGACGAGCAATTTGGGGGCAAATATCAGCAAAAATGGTAGGCACACTAGCGCTAATACCGGGCAGGAAATTTGCAGCAGCCATAGTTTGGCCCATAGCAGGTGGCGAAAATGGACCGGCCGGGCCAGATGGCCGTCAAAATAAAGACTCTCCCAACCGAACATGAATTGGCCGTAGTTGATCACGAAACCACTAGTGAGGAAGAATCCCCAAAAAATATGGTAGAATGTTAAGGTGGTCGTGGGCACAACAGAGTCGGATGAACCACGGGTAAGGAGTATGAAATTTATCAGCCCCGCCGCTGAAAACATCAGAGCAGACCACAGGATTTGTCGGGGCCGCTTGTTGCGGATCGCCAGTTTAATTTCTAGCGCCATTAGTCGGCCCACTGGACCCAAGCTGGCTAGCCGGTCGAGTAGGCTTTGAGATCCAGTAGTGAAGCCTTTTTCAGACTGGACTTCGTCGTGCAAATGGTCTTTTAACAAGCGACAGGTCAAGCCAAAGAGCAGGCAGGTCGCCGCCAGCAGGGCCAGTGCCAGCACAGGACCGCCCGGTCCCAGTAACGAGTCGAATACCGCGCTCGACAGCGCGTTCGTATAGCCCCACTGTTGCCAATAATCCAACGCGATTAGGCCGCAGGTTCCACCGCCCAAGATCCAGACTGGCAAAGCTCGTCTGACCAAGACTAGGTTAATACAGAGGACTAAGTAATTGGACAGACCGAGAACCGCCACGATGCCCGCCAACCAAGACAGCGATGTAGAAGCGGGGTAATCCAGCGCTAGGTTGCTGATCCAGAACGGGATGAAGAAGGCCAGCGGCAATAGGTTGTGCAGGTGGAACAGGGCTGCGAAAGAGAAAAATCGCACTAGAGCGGAACGGGAAATGGGCAAGTGAAGATAAGGGCCAATGTTTACTTGCGGCGTGTTTTGGAAGAGCAAGCGGGCTAGGAACAAGAGTAAGAAACCGCTCAATAAGTGCTGATTGACTATGCGGACGACATCGGCTGCGGGATCTTGGCCAGTTAGCAGACGACCGATCATGGCACCCGAGAGGGCGAGGACGAGCAGGAAGTATAGCGCTAGCAGAACTAGAAAAATGGCGTAAGCGACGCTTATGCCACTCCAAGAGGGGTTGCGGATGAACCCCTTCCACTGGTGGCGCAGCAGGTTGCGATAGAGCATCGCTAGTGGGCCTAGAACGACTCGGCTTGGCGGTAGGGTGAGGGTTGGGGGAGCGTGTCGAGGAGGGCGGAGCGAGTGGGGAAGAGGAGGGCGGCTTTTTCGGGCGTTATGGAGAAGACGTGGCCGGTGGTGTGGAGGCGGAGGTAGCGGCCTCGGTCGTCGGCTGCGCCAATGGCGAGGGTATCTATTGCGCCCTCTTCGTCTTCGAGATAGAGATAGCGGGCTTGGGCAAAGGCATCGGTGCGGTTTGGATCGTGCAACGCCGACCACGTCAGGCGTTTGAGGAAATCGGCGTAGGCTTCTACACTCGCGGAAGGACAGACCTCCGCATCGGTCGCAGACGAGGCGACCCACTCATAGGTTGGCATCATAGGACCCGGTGCCGTCATGGCTTTTAGCTGACGGCTGAGGGATTGCACCGGGTAGGAGGGGGCGCCAGCGAAGGCGATGCGCCGGAGACCCTTGCGCTGCAAGGCTTGGGGCAGGACGCGGCGGTCGAGCATCGGTGCGGGCGGCGCGGTGTCGAGAGCATGGACGGGATGGGCGTGGAGGTGGAAGATGCTGTCGGCACCAACGCGCTGGACATAGGATTCCCCAGCGCGAGCCCCAGGAGCACCGCGTCCTTGGCGCACTTCGAGCAAGGGACGCCCCTGTTGATCGAGCAGGTGGATGCGGACGCTACCCGGGCCGAGGCCATAACGGGCCAAGTCCCCAGGCTCAGTCGAGACGAAGGTCGCCGGGGTCGCCAGCAGACTCTGGAGCAGGTACTCGACGCGGCGGTCGAGGACAAAGGCGCGGTGATACGCTGGAAAATGCCAAGTGGCCCCGCGCCGGACGTAGTGCCAACGGCGTCCGGCGGCGTGGACCTCAATCTGATCGACTGCTGAGGCTGGTTCGGGTGCCAAGAGGCGCAAAGCCCCTTCGGCGCGGCGCACCGTGCGCTGATGCTCGCGTAGCGTATTTTCCCCAAGGACGAGCAGGACTAGCAAGGCCCCCAGCGCGCAGAGCAAGCGGATCACGTTCGCCTCGTGCGGCGATAGAGGGCATAGCCCAAAAACAGCAGCGGCCCCGCGCCCACTACGAACACGCGCCACAGGCGCTTGGCCTCGGCGCTTTGGAAGGGGAAGCCGCGCGAAGTCGGTCGCCGCGCCTGTAAGGTGGCTAGCTCCTCACCATACGCGTTGTACGCCACGGCATTGAGCAAGAATTGATCGTGCTGAAAGCCCGGGGTCAGCAAGTGCTCGTTTTTGAACATTTCCGAAGAGCCGATCAAGAGTAGGGCCCCCGTTTGTCGCGGATGTTTGCCCACGCGCTGGAGAGTGGCGCGGCCATCCTCACTTTCAGTAAAGGCGACCTCGGGGAAGGGACCGGTAAGCAGTGCGGCTAAGGGTTGGGGGCCGGGCAGGTACGTCTGTGGGGCGAATACCTCAGGCGGCAGCCAACCGCCCTGCCACGGATACGCCCAAGCTTGGGGCGAAGTGGAAATCAGGGTTTGGGCCGTTATGCCCGCACTGCTTAGCTCTGCCGGGTTCAGGGCAAAGCGATTCCCCCAGATAAAGAGCTGGTCGCCAAGGTGTCGGGTGATCGGCGAGGTGCGGTCGTAGTGCTGGCCGACGGCGCGGATTAAGAAAGGCAAGGCGACCTTTTGCGGGTCGTACTCGCGCACAGCCGTGCGGTTGACTTGGGTTTCTAGGTCGAGGTGCGACTGAGTGCGGTCGAAGAGCACTTCGCGGAGTTGTTCGACGCCAAAGAGTTGGAGGTAGCGGTCGAGGTCTTGGAATTGGGGCTGAGGCCAGTACACCGTCTGAAACCCCGAGCCGCGATATTGGCGCTGCTGGATGTTGAAGTGCTGCATGGCGACAATGGCCTTGCCCCCTCGCGCGAGATGCTGGCTCAGCAGCAGCAGGATCGGACCCGAGTCGCGGCGCGGCTGCATCCACAACAAGACATCTACGTCTGAAGGCATGCTCGGCGTGCGGGGGTTGATGTAGTGGACGTCGTAGAGATAGTCGGCGAGCAGGGCTTTTAAGTCGCTGTACACGTCGGTGCCACCTGGGGCGATGAGGCCCTTTTTCTGGTAGTCTTCGAGGGCCTCGGCTGGCGAGAGGCGCGGCAAGTCGGAGATGACGGCCACGCGCATTTTGCGCCCCTGTTGCAGGCTGTGGGAGGCTGCGGCTAGGAGGAATTCGAGGTGGGTGTGTTGGTCGAGTCGCGGCACGGCGATGGTGTGCGCGTTGTCAATTAGACGCAAGCCGCTCCAGACGTATTGGGTGGCGAGCGTGTCGTGGAGAACCCGTTCGACTGGAAAGGGTGCCAGTCCCTCGGCGGCGAGCGTTTGCCGCTGGTCGGAGGTCAGTGCGTCGGGCCGGATCACGCGCAGGGGAATGTTGCAGTCGGCGAGCAAGGTGCGGATGCGGTCTTCGGCGTTTTTGAGCTGCCGGGGCATGGAGGCCCGGTGCGTGGCGATCAGCTCGGCGGATAGGGACGTGCCCTGCAACAAGCGGCCCAAAAGCGGCGAAGGCGTGTTGAGTTGGTCGGCCGTCAGGTCGAGATAGGGGCCGCGGCCGCGCCAGACGAGCGCACCAATGACGAGCACCAAGCAGGCGAGGCCGAGCTGGCGGCCCCAACGACCAGCCGGCCAGCTCGGGCGGCTGTAGCGGAGGTAGTGCCTAATGCCAAGACCTACAAACGCCAGCGGCACCAAAAAGACCGCAAAGAACCGCCAGAAGAAACGGGCGAGTGCGCCGGGCGGGACGAGTCGCTGCGCCCCGCCCTTTTCCACGCGCCCCCGCAATACGCGTTCTGGTTGGCCGTAGGTGCGGATGAGGTTTTGTAAGAAGACGCGGTGGGCGTAGCCGGGCTGGTTGATGATGCCGTCTTGGAAGGGCGACGCGCTGGCCAAGACGAATAGCTGCCCCTGCCAAGGATCGTCCGGTTTGAGCAGGACCAGCAAATTTTGTTTGGGCACGGGCAAGCCGCCGGTTAAGTCGGCGTCGGTGAAGGGGCCGGTGGGCAGGGGCAGGACGCGAGGGCTTTCGGTGGTGGTGCCGACGATTTCCGCGTGGAAGCCCTTGGCTTGTACGGCCTGCGGATCGACTTCGAGCGCGCTGGCGGCGACGAAATTAAGCCCGCCGCGACCTGGCGCGGCAAAGCTCTTCATATTGTAAAAAGCGGGCAGCACCCGGAGGTGAAAAGGTGCGACGATTTCGCCCATGTCGAGGATGACCGGCCCGGTATTTTTATCGACGAGCAGGTCCGGCACCGGTCGGATGCCAAAGGGCTGGAGCAGTTGCGCCCAAGCAGGCGGTGCGTGGTGTACCCAATAGGAAATTGCGTCTTCTGCTGGGGCGTAGCCGATCTGGTAGGTGCTGCCGGCGAGTACTGCACTGCGACCGGATGCTAGGAAGGCAAGCAACTGCCGCACGTGTTCGGGCGTGGTGACTTCGGGCTGAATCCAGAACAGTACGTCGATTTCTGGGGGGATGGTGGGATTGCTATTGAGATCTAGTTCGACAACTGGCCCGGCCTCGTTGAGAAAGGCCGCCAAAAGCTGAAAGGGCGGCGGTGCCGAGACGCCAATGGTTGGTTGCGGCGGTGCGCGTCCGGCCTGTAGTTGGGCGATGACGTACTCTTCTAGATAGGGCAGGTGCTCTGGCTCGATGCTTTGGACGAGCACTTCGGGCGCGTTGGCGCGCGAGATGACCAGCGAGGACCAGATCTTTTGCTCGGAATGCTCGTCGTGCAACACCCGCCGCACGCTAAAGGAGGAGGCCCTTTTGCTAGCCGCATAGCCGATGCCAGCGCGCCCGCTTTGGTCCGGGTCGATGACCCGATAGTCAATGCGGTTGGGCGCTTGGTCGTGCAGAGCTGACAGGAGCCGACAGACTTGGGGCTCGAGTTCTTTGAGGTGCGCCGGCATGTTTTCGCGGGTGGTGGCAAAGTAGGTGATGGAGAGCGGGGTTTCTAAGGAGCGGAGGTAGTGCTCGGTCGCCGGCGAGAGCGTGGCGATGTCGTCCCCTGCTAGATCTAGGGTCCAACTTCCCGTCAGGTTCAGGAGACGGCCGGTGTACGCGACGATGCCCAATAGCAGCGCGAAAGCCAGCGCGATTTGGAGCAAGAAGTGCCGCTTCAATACTTGGATCTCTGGAGGCTGAGATAGTTCATCGAGACGAAGAAGCCGCACATCAATGCGAAGTACAGCAGGTCGGCGAGGGCGATTACGCCGCGGCCAAAAGCCTCGTAGTGGGGCAGGACTGAGATGGTTTCATACAGCCACGTGCCCGGCTGATAGGCTGGCGCGAGTCCGTCGAGGACCTCGACGACTTTCTCGTGCCCGCTGAGCACGAAGAAGAAGCCGAAGAGCGCGGCGAGCACAAAGGCGACGATCTGGTCGCGGGTCAGGCCGGAGGCAAACAGGCCGAAGGACAGGAAGAAAGCACCCAACAGCAGCGCGCCGAGATAGCTCGCGCAGATGCGTCCGAGATCGGGGTCGCCGAGGAAGAGAAGCATCAGCACGATGGGCAGGCTGCCGGCGAGGACGATGGCGTAGAAGCAGAGGGCCGCGAGATATTTGCCCAGCACGACCTGCAAGGAGTGCAGCGGCAGGGTCATCAGCAGTTCGAAGGTGTGCTGGGCATGTTCCTCGGCCCAAGCGCGCATAGTGATGGCTGGGACGAAGGGAATCAGCAGGAAGGGCAGGGCAGTGAAGTACGGCCCCATATCGACGACCCCGTCGAGAAAAAAGGAGTTCATAAAGGTGGTGCAAGACAGCACCAAGAAGACGGCCGCGTACGCATAGGCAATAGGCGAGTCGAAGTACGCCTCTAGTTCGCGGTCGAAGACGATGCGCGCGCCGCGTAGGCACTCGGCAGTAGACAGGCGTTGCGCGTCAGACATGGGCAGGGGTTGTGGTGCGGACTAGATGGGCGAAGACCGCTTCGAGACCGGCCCCGGGAATGCCGGCGTCGGCGGCTAACTGTTCGACGCGGCCATCGCCGAGCAAGCGCCCTTGGTGGATGATCAACACGCGGTCGGCAATGGCTTCGACATCGGCGATGATGTGGGTGCTAAAGAGGATCGCCCGATCTGGGCTGAGCGCGCGCAAGGTGTCGCGGAAGGCCAGAACTTGCAAGGGGTCGAAGCCATGGGTCGGTTCGTCGAGGAGCAAGACCGGCGGATCGTGGACCATGGCGGTAGCTAGGCCGATGCGCTGGCGGAACCCGGTGGAGCACTCTTTGACGCGCTGGGTGAGCACGTCTTCGATCCCGCAGAGTTCGATCGCGCGCGCTAGGCCCTCCTGCAAGGCGTCGCCTTTGAGTCCGCGGGCTCGGGCGATGAAGTGGAGGAACTTATCGACGCGCATTTCTTGATAGAGCGGGGTGTCGCCCGACAGGTAGCCGATGCGGCGGCGCACGGCAAGCGGATGTTCGACCACGTCGAGCCCGTCGATGGAAATTGTGCCGGCCGTGGGGTGGATAAAGGTGGAGAGCATCTTGAGCATGGTGCTCTTGCCAGCGCCATTGGGGCCGACGAAGCCGACGATCTCGCCTTGGTCAACGGCAAAGCTGACCTCGTCAACTGCGGTCAAAAGGCCGTAGCGGCGGGTGGCGGATTCTACGCGGATCATGTGCGGGTGCAGTTACTCCTTGAATACGCCGCAGCGGAGCATGGAAGCGCCGAAGTAGGGATTGGCGATTTGGGGTTGGTCTTTCTGCACCCAGTGCGCCCCCTTGTCGCCGTCGGCCATCGGGCAGTACGCCACGACGTAGCCCTCGGGGATTTGGCCCTTCCGCACTTCCTCGGACAGCGGCTTGAACGCAACGCGCACTGTGGCGAGATCGGCGGCACTGGCGGCTTTTTCCGCCAGGGGCTTGAGCGTTGGGCTGGCGCTTTGCACCAAGTCTTGCAGTGCTTGGCGCGCTTGGTCTAGGTCGTCGGAGGCCAAGGCCTCTTGGGCTGCGACGTAGTGGAGCAGTGCCGGAGGGGCTGGGTCAGACGAACCACAAGCTGCGATTGCGATGGGAAACAAGAGAGACAGATAGCGCATTGGGGATTCCTCCCGGAAAAGGGTGTATCAAAAATTGCGTCGAACCTGTATTTCGCGCAATCGGCATCGTTGGATTAACCGCGTCGAGGTGGGCGCACGTTGGCCGGGAATCGTATATTTTTTGCGTGAAGTTACGCACCGTCCTGCTAATACGCTAGAATCTGATAGCTATAGAGATGCTTCGACTCCGCTTAGCATCTTATACCCAAGGAGTCTATGTGTAACATTAGCTTATCAAGGAAATAAAAATCGTGTCTGAAGCTGACCCCTACCCCGGCCCCAACGAGGAAGTGCTGGAGGCGCAAGCGCGCGTCTGTACTGGGCCACATCAGAGCCGTCCGCTGGGGAAAAAAGAGGGCGATCCAGATCCTGGGCGGATCCTAGAGCTGATTTTCGCTTCGCTCAAAGGGGACTTGCCGCGCACAGAGCAGGTTTCTCCAGCCCAGATGGGCGCGTTTTTCGCGGCGATGTCCATCCGCCGCACCTTCGGCGCACGGACCGGTTGGAGCGCGGCCGAGGTCGAGGCGTTCGACCGCTATAGGGACGCGCTCGGTAAGATGCCCGAGGATTTGCGCTTCTTGTTGGGGATGGCACCTGATTTTTCCGGTTGCGATGCGGGCGAAGCGCGGGTGGTTGAAGCGCTGCGCCCGGTTTTGCAGGGTGGGCATTTGTGCTACGAGGAAGTGCGCGGTGCGCTCGGAGCCATGTTAGCGGGCGCGGTGCGTCCCTCGCTGATGGCCGCGTTTTTGATCGGCCAGCGGATGAATATCGAAGATGAAGAAGAAGTTCGCGCTCATCTCGACGCCGTGCTTCCCTCAGAGCAGGTGTCCGCGCTGCAAGTGGAGGCGCTGCTGCATTTTGGCCAGCCTTTTGACGGCGCAGTGCGCTATTTTCGCCCGACGCTGTTCGTCGCTGCTGTGCGTGCGGCCTTGGGCCGGGCGACTGTGCTGCACGGCGTCGCCGAAATGCCGCCCAAGCGCGGAGTCACCGAGGAAGGGGTGCTAGCGGCCTTGGGTGCGCGAGTCGATCTGTCGCTGGCGGAGGCGGCCCGCTGCATCGAAGATCCGGCCGTAGGGTTCGCGTACGTGAGTCAGCGCGAGTACGCTCCCCGCGCATATGCTTTGCGCCATTTGCGCACTCACATCGCCAAACGCCCGCCTTGGGCTACTACCGAGAAGGCTCAGCAGTTGTTTGCCGGCGCGGCTTGGAACGGCATGATCGCGGGTTTTTACCACGCTGGCTACGAGGACAAGCTGTTGGGGTTGATGCAGGCGCGCGGGCTGGACGCGGGGCTGGTGATCAAAGGCGAGGAGGGGAGCAGCCACTACGGGTTGCGATTGGGCAAGCCCTCGGACGCTCGGCGCAAGGCCATCAATTACACGCAGGGATTCCGCCGCGTCGGTGGTGCATTGACGACGGTTGCGTGCGACGTGGACCCGGAGGAATACGGTTTTTGCTACGAGCAAAGCCCGCGTCCTGCGGAGGTGAGTGCGAGGGCCTTTGCCGAGCTGGGGCTGGCCGCACTCAAGGGCGAGCAGGGGCCTGTTTACGATCGCATAGTACTCAACGCTGGCCTGACCGACTACTATCTGGGTTTAAGTGCGAGTGCTGAAGAGGGGTTGGCCGAGGCGAAGGAGGCGATGGATAGCGGCCGGGCGCTGGCGCATCTGGAGCGCTATATCAGCCGGTCGCAGGCGGCCAGATAATCGCGTCGATCTGCCCGGTATCCAGATCAGGCGTGGATTGCGCCAGCCGAGCAACCCACGCCTGAACACAGATCCTATTACCGCGCGGTTATCTATGGAATACCAAGAGCCGTTTGATGGCTATAATCTAGGTCAAGGTAGCTTCGTCGTCTTCTTAGCTTCTATCTGTCCGTTCACCTCGACCCGATAGATATACACTCCGGCGGCCACCCCCTTGCCCGCCTCGTCGCGGCCATCCCAAGTAAAACGATGCGTACCCGACCGCAACGGCCCCTGCCACAACTGCCGCACCTGTCGCCCTAACACATCGTATACCGTCAGCGACACCCGCGCCACGTCCATCTCCAAATCAAGGGGAATCACTACAGCCGGATTGAACGGATTGGGATAGCTGTCGCCGAGCCGATACTGTGCTGGTTGAACTGTCGTCGACGTCATCACCGCGGTCGCTGGCGCTCCCACCGAACTCTTCAATACTTGCACGCCGCCCAAGACGCTATTTAACACCACCAAATCCACATCGCCGTCGCCATCCACATCCCCCGGCAGCACCTGTACCCCCTCGCCGACCAAACGATGCTGCTCTACCTCCTTAGCAGGATTCGCACCCCCACCCCATTCGACAAACACTCCAAAGCCCGAGGCGCGGTCCCCGCCGACAAATGCCCAATCCTCTACTCCGTCGGCGTTCAGGTCGCGCACTACCACTGGTGAGCGCATAAACAGCCCATCATACAGCACCTTCTCATCTACACCACCCCCTAATCGGCTGTTCCGGACGGCAAGGCCCTTGGGCCCTTCCCACGTGTTGCGTTCGAGCGGCGTAAGCAGGTCCACCTGCCCATCGCCATCAAAATCACCCACTTGTAGAAAAAAAGAAAGAATACCCGCCATATCGGCTGCGGATTCAAAGACGACCTCGCCCGCCTCCGGCGCGTCGCCCAAGCGCGCTACTAGCCACCTGCCCACTCGGCCTCTCGGTGACCACAGCACATCCAACTGCCCATCGCCGGTAAAGTCGCCCATCCGCGAGGGAAAATAGTTTTCGGTGACCGCCAACTGGGTGGTCGTCCACACCCCCTGCTCGACTTCCCAGACCTCTAACGCCCTTTCTTCCTCCACCGTAAAGTCGGTTGTAAACAGTTCGACCCGGCCGTCGCCATCCCAATCCACCATATCCACCAGCCAGCGATCATTAATCTGAGTGAGCACCTCCATTTGAAGCTCCGGCCCAATAGACCAGACCGTTATTTCCCAATCTTTTCTTGTCGCGATCTCGTCTTGGCCATCGCCGGTCAAATCGCCGATGTGCAGATAATCAATCCCTTCTCCGATCCTCTTCTCAATGTGCACCGTTTCAAAGGTCCCCCTCCCATTATTGAGGGCCATGACCCAGATGTTTACGAAAGGGGGTGAGAGGTAATTCTCCCAAGTGGAGAACAAATCGAGATCGCCATCCCCATCTAAGTCCGTCAAGGCGGCAGCGCTACTTCCTTTTAAGAAGGCGTCTAACTCCGATATAAGAGGCGAGAAGACCGGGGGGGCGAAAAGTCCGGCCCCCTCAAAGCGGAAATACTCTACCGACGGCGGGGCTAATTCCCCCGCTAACAGCTCTTCCTCGCCGGTCAACTCGATCCAGTCGATCTCAAACCACCCGACTAGCTCGTCTACCGGCCGGGACACCCCCATCTCGCCCCACTCCAAGTGAAAATTCAGCCGAATATCTTGTAAAAGCCCCTCCCAGACCTCCCTGTCGTCCGGTGCGATCTCCCCGTCCGATTCGGGCAGTGTGAACTCCACTTCCTGCCATTCGGTGGTATAGCCGAAACCGCTTTGTCCAATAAGAAAAAACCGGCCTCTACCTCGTCTCTCTGGATCGAGCCCTGGAGACGTGCGGTTGTGCTCATTGGTCCAAGCCAGCGAAAAGGAACCGACCGTAGGACCATAATGAATAGTGCGGACCCGGGCCCGGACCCGGTCGAACAGGCCCGAATCATAGTCTATGGTCGGCGAAATTACTTCGACACTCGGGCTAGGAAGCGCATCTCCGGCCATCGAGGGCGAGACATCAATCGTCCACACGCCATTTTCGACTACCCCCGGAAACAGGTCAAATTCAAACGTGCCGCCCCATCCATTGCCTGTTTTGGCGGCCCATCCTTGGGTCGTCCCGTCGTCGAAATCCCACGTCATCGCCTCGGCGTGGCTGCTAAACAGCGCAATATTTAGAAAAAGCACGAGATGTAACATGGCCGATATCCTCCTTTACAAGCTAGTCGGGGTCCCGGCATCCTGTACACGCCGAGACCCCTGCTAGCTATTTTCAATGTATACACTGTATACACTAGCTCAACAAGATATGAGGTATATATAAGAAAATTTTACCCCAGCGTACTATACGATTTTCCGTATTAGTCGCCGCACATATAGCCCCTGATCTTCGTATAGGTTCTCAATGGCTAGGGGGCGTCCTGCATCCGGCCTTTCTTCAGTCGGTCGCAGGCGGCCAGATAGTCGCGTCGATCTGCCCGGTATCCAAATAGGCGCGGATGGTGCCGACGGAGCGGCGGATGGCGTCTATGATCGGCTCGGAATAAGCGGCGAAGGCTGCGGGCGTAATTTCCCGTGGCCTTGTTTTGTTTGGTGTCTCTTTGTAGCGGGCTTGGCCTTGGATTGACGCGACTCGTCCGCAGACCAAGGAGTCGAAATCGTCGAGGGTGACTTCGACGAAGGCCCCTACCTCTTCGTTGAATACGGTTTCCCCCAGTGCGATAGGCCGCGTGCAGAGGTAGAAAAACTGCATGGCGGAGCGCCCGGTGTCTTGGAGGGGTTGCTGTCCGAGGAAAACCAATTCAGCAAGTGTGAGTGCGATGCCGACTTCCTCGGCGAATTCGCGGAGCGCCGCTGCGGTGGGCGTTTCTCCGGCCCGGATGTGGCCGCCGGCTGGCGCGTCGAGGCTGCCGAGATAGGGGTCGCCGGGGCGCGAGCGGGTCTGCAATAGGGTGCGGGCAACGCCGGAGGATGTGCGCCAAGCCGCCCAGACAAAGACCAAGCCGACGCGGTCGCCATCGCGGTAGGCAGCCGTGCGACTTTTGCTGTCTATGGGACGACCTTGGCCATCAAAAAGCGCGATGAGTTCGTCGGGCATGAAGCGGGCTAGAGAAACACGGCGATAAACTGCAAGGCGAACGCGCCGACCGTGGCCAGCAGGCATAAGCCACCGAGCAAATAAGCCCCCAAACCCTCGCGCTCCGAACTGCGGCTGAAAACATACGCCGCTGCATAACCGCCGATGAAGCCGCCGCCGTGCGCCCAGTTATCGACGCCGGGCATGATAAAGCCCATGACGAAAAGCAAGACCGCCCACTGGAGAAATTGCCGGGTAAAGAGCTGAGAACCGGCGCGCCGACCGTAGGCGATGGCTGCGGCCAAGAGGCCGAAAATGGAGCCGGAGGCCCCCAGCGTGAGTTCGTGGCCCGCTAGGGTTGAGGCTATAAAGCCGGTGATGCCGGCGATCGTAAAGATTGCAAAGAGGCGAAAGGGGCCGAAGAGTTCTTCTACAACCGGACCAAGTTGGCGCACCCACATCATGTTGAAGAAGATGTGCAGCAGGCCGCCGTGCAGGTAGATGGCGGTGATCGGCGTCCACCAGAATTTGTAGGCGAAAATGGGTACGGTGCCGGTGACGCCGAGTTTGAAGCTGGCTTGGATGCTGGGCGCGAGGATCTGCATCAGGCCCTGCGTCTGGAAAATCGCCGATGGATCTAGGGCCAAAGCGAGCAGGTAGAGCGCGCCGCAGAACACGGTGATTAAGTGCGGGAAATTTAGCTGTAGGCCGAGCTTGCGGATGGTGGCCGTCGCGCCCCACAGCCCGGGTTTGCGCTGGCCGCAATGGGGGCAGGTTTCGGCTTCGGCACTGACGATTTTGTGGCAGCGAGGACAGAGGATAGCGGCCATCGTTCTATAGCCCCAGATGCTCGTTGATCTCGGCTTGGTAGGCGTTGATCTGGTCGTCGCAGACCGCATCGACCGAAAGTGCGCGGCCGGCAACTTGCGACTCCATCAGGCTGTAGGACAGGCCCACGGAGCGCGCACCTTGCTGGGCATCGACTTCGGGCTGTTGCCCCTGTTGGATACAGGTGCCAAGCTCGTGGTATTCGACGGCGATTAGCTTGCGGTCGGTTTCGGGAAAGGGACAGTGGTACTCGAAAAGCCGGTCGCCGCCAAAGAGCGCGGCCGTGACTTCGTCGAGGCAGTGATCGGGCACGAGGTCGAGCAGCGCTTGGTCGTCGATGGGGTCTGCGCCGCCGAGGTGGAGTGTGAGGCGGTCGCCCGAGCGGTCGCCGGGCAGGTCCAGCGAGCCGAGGCTGCCGTGGATGGAGCGCTGCCGCTGGTTTTGGCCGTGGGCCGCGTGGTCTTCGATGTACTGGGCGACCGCACCGCTTTTGAAGAGGATGGTAGCGTAGGCCGCGTCGTCCGCGGTGGCCTCAAACTCCGCGGGCATGTCTTTTTGCCAGCGTTCATAGACGCCCCCCGGCGAGCCGCTGCTGGCGTCTGCGCGGCCGGCTACGGGGTTTTTGCGGATCGGCTCGTGCAGGCGCGTTTGCGCGTAGGCCGTGTCGGCCTCGCCGAGGAAGTACTCCATGATGTCGGCAAAGTGAACGCCCACGTCGAGGAGGACACCACTGGCGTTTTTCTGGTGCCGCCACACTGAAATGAGCATGCCGTCGCCGCCGCCTATGGCAATTTGCTGCATCAGGCGCGGACGCCCAATGATGCCGGCGTCGAGCAGGGCTTTGGCGAGGCGGTTTACTGGGTCGCGGCGATAGTTTTCGGCCACGGAGAGGACGCAGCCGGTCTCTTGGGCCTTGGTGATCATCTGCTTGCAGGCGCGGGCCGTAAGCCCCATGGGTTTTTCGCACATGGCGTGCCAGCCGCGTTCCATGGCCTCGATGGCCACGGTGTGGTGATGGGCCGGTAGGGTGGTGATATCGATGGCTTGGACCGGGGCGACGGAAGCTAGTTCGGCGAGGTCTTTGACGGGTTGGGGTCGCGTGCCCAGCCGCTCCTCGGCTTGGTCGGCGAGCGAGTTGGCGTTGTCGAGGTTGGGATCGCAGGCACCCACCAGTTCAAAGGGCGACAGACCAGCGCTTTGCAGTTCGGCGAGGCCGTAGAGGTGACGGTGGCCCATGCCGCCGCAACCGACGATGGCGAGGGGCAGTTTTTCGGACATACTCATCCTTTCTATATGGAATGTTTCAATATAAGGTGCTAGGGCGATGCTCTCCACTTGAGGTTGTCGCGGTAAAAGGTGGCAGGTATATTCCGTATAGTATTTCGCATCTGAAGCCGAAGGGGCGAGGAAGATAGCCCATGACAATTGTCGAACATATTGCCACGGCGGTGGACTTGGAACGGCTGCCGGACGACGGGTTTCGCTACGAACTGGTGCGCGGGGAGGTGCGCAAGATGACGCCTGCGGGAAATGAACACGGAAAGATTGCGATGAGCGTTGCTTGGCGCTTGGCTCAACACGTGGAGGCCCATGGTTTGGGAGCAGTCTATGCGGCGGAAACGGGGTTCCGGCTGGCGTCGGACCCGGACACGGTGCGGGCACCGGATGCGGCTTTCGTGTGCCAAGCGCGGCTGGATGCGGTCGGCGCAGTGGCGGGCTATTGGCCGGGAGCGCCCGATTTGGTGGTGGAGGTGGTCTCGCCGGGGGACCGCTATGGGGAGGTCGCGGAAAAGGTAGCCGATTGGCTGGCAGCAGGGACGCAGATGGTGGTCGTCGTCGAGCCGCAGCAGCGGACGGTGGCGGTGCATCGCGCTGACGGTGCTGTGGATGTATTGCGAGAAGGCGATGTGTTGGAGGGTGGGGAGGTGGTGCCGGGATGGGAGATCGCGGTCGCGGCATTATTCGCCTAGTGCTGTAAGTAAGAATGCGTAGCGGCCTGCTGGAAATCAGCAGGCCGTTTTGTGCGTACCGGAAAACGAAAGGAGAGCTAGTGCGCCCCATCATCATCGGTGCCGGCCGCGGCAGCCGGCTCAACGTCCTGACCGACGGGCAGCCCAAATGCTATATACGCGTCGGCGGGCGACGGATCCTCGACTGGATACTCGAGACGCTGGCCGCGGCCGGGTTGGAAACGCCGGTCTTTGTCGGCGGCTATCGCATTGAGCAGATCCAGGCCGACTATCCGCATCTGATTTATTGCCATAACGCCAACTGGCAGCACAACAATATCTTGGCCTCGCTCTTTTGTGCCGAGGAGTATATGGCCGATGGTTTTGTCTGTTCCTATTCCGATATTCTCTACCGTCCTGCGGTCGTGCGTCGTGCGCTGGAGCACGAGGGCGATATCGCGCTCTGCGTTGACACGGATTGGCGGACGCGCTATGTAGATCGCAGCCAGCACCCCGAAGACGATGCTGAAAAGGTCGTGGCCGAGGGCGATCGGGTCGTGGCGATCAACCGCACTATGCCTGGGTCAGCGGCCAGCGGCGAGTATATTGGCGTGGCGCGGTTCGATGCGGCGGGCGCGCGGTCTTTGCGGGCGCATTATCAACGAGTGAAGGCAAAGTACGCCGGGCAAACTTGGAAGTACGACATGCCATTCGAAAAGGCTTATCTGATTCATCTCTTCGAGGAAATGCTGGATGCAGGATCGGCCTTGCACATGGTGACCACCAATGGCGAATATATGGAAATTGACACGGAAGAGGACGTCGCACTGGCCAATGCGCATTGGTCAGACGAATACGGTGGCTAATATGTCAACGCGTCAATACTACGGGACGCTCTTTCCGGCGGCGGTGGTCGGCTCGCTGCCGCGACCGGATTTCGTGCGCGAAGCGGTGATGGGGGAGCGGCCAATGGACGCTGAGCGGCTGGGGCAGGTGATGGACGCGGCGGTGGCCTATGCGGTGGCGTTGCAGGAGGAGGCGGGGTTGGATGTGATCACCGATGGTGAATGGCGGCGCGCCTCGTATATCGGCGTGATCGCCGAATTGGCGCATGGCTTCAAGGTGGGCCGGAATGCGGACGGCAGGCCGTGGACCATCGTCACGGGCGAGTTAGCGCCGAAAGACGAAGGGTTTATCGCGCGGGAAGTAGAATTTCTCAAGCAGATTAGCTCGCGCAAAATCAAGGCCACCTTGCCGGCACCGGCGCTATTGGGCGAGCGGATGTGGGATGCGGAACAATCGCGCGGGGCCTATCCGACCCGCAGTGAATTCGTCGAGGCTTGTGTGCCGATTCTGCGCCGCGAGTTGGCGCTCTTGGGCGAGGCCGGTGCCGATATCGTGCAGATCGACGATCCGCATCTGTGCCTGCTCGTCGATGACGAGGTGCGAGCCAGCTATGACGACCCCGAGGCCGAGGCCGACTTTGCGGTGGCGATGACCAATGCGGTGGTGGAGGGAGCCACAGGGGTGCGCTTGGCCGTGCATTTGTGCCGCCGCGCGGGTGCCCGGGTCCGCGGCGAGGCATGTCACACCGGCGACTATGGCCCGATCATCCCCTATCTCAATCGCCTGAAGGTGCACCATCTGACTATGGAATTTACCAGTCCGGGCGCAGGGGATGCGGAGGTGTTTAAGGCGCTGCGCGAAGATTTGGAGATCGGCTTGGGTTGCGTGGGGGTGCATCCGGGCGAGGTTGACGAGCCGGAGACGATCGTCGGGCGGGTGGAACAGGCGTTGGAGTACTTGGCACCCGAGCGGGTGGTGCTCAACCCGGACTGCGGATTTGCTCCCGGCTCGGCGGCGAAAGTCGATATCGACGAGGTTTATAGCAAGCTCAAAAACGAGGTGGTGGCGGCGCGGTACCTGCGGGAAAAATATGGATAGGGGTTGTCCTCAGCGGCGCAACGGTCCGCGATGGGGATCGGCGAGCGGCACGGGTGCTGAGAGTGCAATTAGATCAGAGATGTCGAATTCGGCCAGCAAGCCAAAGCAGTAGAGAGATGGGACGGCGTCATAGGACAGCGGCCAGTCGATGAGGCGACCGAGGGAGTCGATGAGGGCGTTGGTCGTCAGCGAGGCGAGGGCTTGGGGTTTGAGCGCGGCAGCGATTAGCGCAACGACTGGGCAGATGCGGCCGTGAGCCGTCAGGTGTAGTACACGGCTCTTTTGGCTTGCCGTCGCCAGCAGCGCGAGCACTTGGCCTACTTGGATGCCGAGCGGGCGCTGGCCAGCGGTGGCGATCAGCATTTGGTGGCGCGGGTCGGTGCGGAGTTCGCCGGTAGCGAGGATGTCGGCGACGAGTACTCGGCGGCCTTGCGCGAGAGCGGTGGATAGCGGAGCGGCGAGCGCGCTGCGGCCGCCGTCGGCGATGAGCAGTTCGATGCCTCGGGGGCGCGGCGGTGTGTATTCGGTCAGCGGCAGGGTCCAGGTATCGTCGAGGTGCAATAGGTAGTGTTGGATGGTGCCGTCTTGGCGCTTTTGCGCGGTGCCGGCTTCTTGCAGGGACCTATTCTTCCACTGCGGCAGCTTGAGTAATGAGGCGAGTGCTTGGCGTGCGGCGACCGGAGTGCGCGCTTTTCTGTTGCGCTCTCGGATCTTGCCAAGAGCTGCCTGCGCGATGGATAGTAGGGTGGCGTTGTCTGGGGGCAGACCGATGGCGAGGGCTTCTTCGGTTTGCAATTCGTCGCGATAGGGCAGGTCGTCGTCTGGCGTTTCCAATTCCCAGTGTTGGTTGAGAAATTTGTAGAGTTGGCGGCGATTGTCGCGCTCGTAGTTGTGGGTGCCGGGGTCGGTGTTGTCGTGGAGGGCGATGTTGTCGCGGGCATCTAGGAGCGCGAAGACGGGCCGGATGGGTTCGTAGATAGATTTGCGCGTCCGCCGCGTCTGGAAGCAGCAGTCGTCGTGGCGGTTGTACATGAGCAAGGTCGGCCGCGGCGCAAAGAGCGCGGAGAGCGCGTCGTAGTCGGCGACCGTGCAGAGGTCGGTCGGGCATTGCTCTTGGTCGCCAATGTCCTCAATGCAGCCCCGGCGCTGCCAGACGGCTGAATGACCAGCCACCGGCACGATGACTTTGACTCGCTCGTCGAGGGCCGCCAGCAGAGCCGTTTGCCAGCCGCCGCCCGACAGACCGGTCATCCCTACGCGCTCGGGATCGGCCTTGGGGTGAGCGAGCAGCACGTCGAGGCCGCGCTTCATCAAGAGATAGAACACGCCGATGCCGGCGATGCCGCACAGGTCGAGGTGGGCGATGCGGTTGTGTTCGACGTCAGCGCGCAGTTCGCCCATCCCAAGAAATTCGGTGTTGAGCGCCAGCATCCCGCGCTTGGCGAGGTTGATGCAGCGGGCTTGTTTGTAGTCCATGGCCTTGCCGCCGGCGTGGTGGCCGTTGGGGTTGAGGACGGCGGCGGCCTTTTCGCCAAGCTGGTCAGGCTCGTAGAGCAGGGCCGGGACCCAGAGGCCGGGCTTCGACGACTCGACTGAGCTCGCCGAAGTCCTGAGCTCAGCCGAAGGGTAGCCCTCGTAGCGCAGCTTGCGGATGGTGTAGCCGGCACCCGTCTCGATGCGGTCGCCCCAGTGGACTTGCGGCTGTTCCGCGAGGAGACCCTTGGGATGGCCGCGGAAGAACAGGTCGAGGACTTGGGCGCGTAGAGTTGGGATTTGTTTGCGCCAGGCCGCGGCCGAAGTGGGGGGCGTGAAGTGCGGCAGGTGCTCGCCGAGGAAGGCGAGGAGTTGGCGATGGGCTTTGGGGCCGATGAGCTTTCTGTGCAGTGTGCGTTGCATGGGCTATCCCCCGTGTTTTTGCGTCGGGCGATAGTATAGGGTACGGCTTGGCAGTGGGCCAAGCTGGATGGCTTGACACGTCAAGTGGGGTTTGCTATCACTAGCGGCCATTACGAGAGGCGGGATATGGAACCTATTGAGGCAACGACCAATCCATTCGGCGGCATCATTCCCAAACCAGAGGCTCTCGATCCAGACCCGACGGTGTTTGCCGAGCGGCTGCGCGTTTCGCTGGCGGCTTGGCAGGACGAAGGCTACCGGGTCGTCTGGCTGGAGGTCCCGATTGCCAAGGCGGCGTTGGTCCCCGTGGCAGTGGAAGCTGGGTTTACGTTCCACCACAGCGGCGACGGCTATCTAATGATGACCTTGCAACTGGAAGAAGGCGCTTATGTGCCGGCTCACGCCTCGCACTATATCGGCGCGGGCGGGGTCGTGCTCAACGGGGCGCGAGAGTTGTTGGTGGTCAGCGAAAAGTACCATCGGCGCGCGCCCGGTCCGCCGCGCTACAAGCTGCCCGGCGGTGCGCTGCACGCCGGTGAGCATTTGGCCGAAGCTGTGGTGCGCGAAGTTGTTGAAGAGACCGGAGTTGAGACGGAGTTCGACGCGCTGGTCTGCTTCCGCCACTGGCACGGCTACCGCTTCGGCAAGTCGGATATTTACTTCGTCTGCCGTCTGCGCCCGCTGAGCACCGAGATTAGCATCCAAGAGGACGAGATTGCCGAGTGTCTGTGGATGCCGGTGGCCGACTATCTGGCCGATGAAAACGTCAGCGCCTTCAACAAGCGGATCGTTGAGGCGGCGCTCAACAGCACGGGGGTGCGGCTGACGGAGATGGATGGCTACGGCACGCCGGACCAGTATGAGTTTTTTATGCCGCCAGGGGTGGGGTTGGATTCTTAGGGGGGGTTGGCTCGGGTGCAGCGTATACTGCGCTTATCGCAATAAAAAGAAAAGATAGCTAAAGCAATCTCATGTCCTATTTACCTGATTCAGATCGACTTGATATCGCAGCACTGAGTGGATTGTTTAGGAATACGACAAATTCGTATAAATATCTCTTTTTTCTTTCACTTTTGACTTTGATGAAGGAAAGAAGCTTCTCTATTGGTAAAGGTATTCTGTTGCGAGATATAGAGAGTGAGATGCTGGTTACCGCTTGGTATCCAAATGTATTTTTTAAACTGTCTTTTGGTACTCAGGACAAAATTTCTTTGGCTTTGAAACAGATACAAGATACTGACAACGATCGAAACGTTCTGTCGAAAAGTGGACGCCAGACGTTGCGCAATCGCATCGTTGTTGATTCTTATGAGAAAGTGCAGACTTACAACTTCATGCGCTATGTTCCCAACCGAATTTTGCGGCCGTTTTTTGTCCGCGAAACCAAAGGTATGCCAGATTACTTGGTAGACCAAAAAATTCCCGAACTTGCTGCTAAACAGTTTCTGGAACGATGCCCATTGTTCTATTTTGACGAATCTAGGGAACGCATCTTTCTGCATACAGATTGGATCGCTTATTTGGAGCGGCACCAAGCAATTATTGAGGGTTGGGCACTGTGGCACTGGGCCGATTATATGCAGCGACGCAATCCTAATATCCCTGCTGTGACGCAGAAATTGTTTCCTCCCGATCAGAGAGAATCTCTTGATAAACAGCGGAGATTCTGGAATTCTGTAATTGATCAAGGGGAGATACTATGCATATACACAGACAGAAAGATCTGTGGCGATTATGAATTAGATCATTTCTTACCTTGGCGTTTTGTTGCTCACGATCAGTTGTGGAATCTAATTCCCGTTGATCCCGGTGCAAACAGTTCCAAGAGTGATCAACTTCCCGATAAAAAATACATTGATCGCTTAGCTGAAACTCAGCATACTGCTCTGTCCATAGTCCAGAATAGGTATAGCAATGAAAAGTGGAAAAAGGTAGTCGAGTCTTACATTACGGGTCTGCATATTGAGCAGCTAGGGGATTTGCTGGATCGTGGGAAATTGAAATCCGCCTATCACGAAACGTTGAATCCTCTGATGTCAACTGCAAAATGGCAGGGGTTTCAGTCCGAGTGGACTTATCAGGGACTCTACCTCTAACGGCATAAATCATGTTTGATAACCCGAAAGATCTCCTCGACAAAATTCGGCTGGGTGAGAGTACGTTTCTCGAATTCAAGGAGGTGCGTTTTGCCGGTGGAAAGATCAGAGGTCCTAATCGGAATTCGCTCGCCGATGGGCTCGCCGCCTTTGCAAATAGCCGCGGAGGAGTGTTCGTCCTTGGGGTTGAGGATCAGACTCACGAAGTTGTCGGCATCCCCACGGACCGCCTTGATGCGGTGGTGGATTTCGTCCGGGAGGTGTGCATAGACTCCATTGACCCGCCTATTGAGAGCGTTGTCCTCGATCGATTGTGGTTGCCCACAAGCACTGGGGACAAGTTGGCCGTTATCAAGGTGGAGGTTCCGCGCAGTCTATTCGTGCATAGGAGTCCCGGCGGATTCCTACACCGCACGGCGAATGCAAAGCGGCCGATGTCGTCCGAATACCTCGCCCGACTGTTTCAGCAGCGTAGCCAGACGCGGCTCATTCGCTTCGACGAACAACCCGTATCAATGGCTGGGCTGGATGATTTAGCGCCAGATCTCTGGGAGCGATTTCGCACGCCGCGCTCAGACGATGACCGCGAAGTATTGCTCCGCAAGCTGGGCATTGCGAGTGCGGATGACGATGGTACGATCAGACCGACGGTTGCCGGTGTGCTGATGGCCTCGGCTGATCCTCGTCGTTGGCTCCCCAATGCCTACATCCAGGCCGTTGCCTACCGCGGCGACCAAATCCAATCAGACGCGCCCGGCGGGTACCAGCTCGACGCGGCCGACATCGCGGGTCCGCTCGACAGTCAGGTTGAGGAAGCCTGCCGGTTCGTTGCCAGAAACATGAAGACCGCGGCCTTCAAAGACCAAGGGCGGCGAGATGTGCCGCAATTCGACCTGACGGCGGTGTTCGAGGCGGTCGTCAATGCAGTCTCGCATCGGGATTATTCGATATACGGCTCCAAGATCAGGCTGCGTCTGTTTGGGAATCGACTAGAGCTGTATTCGCCAGGGACACTCCCGAATACCATCACCATCGAGAGCTTGGCATTTCGCCAGTCAGCGCGGAATGAGGCGGTTTGCAGCTTGCTAGCCAAATGTGCGGTGTCCGACGCGCCTTGGCTGACGACAGAGCGCCGGACCCTGATGGACAAACGCGGCGAGGGAGTGCCCATTATCTTGAACAACAGCGAAAGACTGTCCGGCAAGGAACCGGAATACAGATTGCTCGACGATGCGGAACTGCTGCTGACAATTTACGCGGCCGGTGGGTGATAATCCTCTCGCCCTCGCCGTTACCCACTACCCCGCCAAATCCAGTTTATCCAGCACTTCTTTGTTGACCACGTGATCGGGGACTTTGCCCTGCAATAGCGCGACGATGCTCTGTGCGGCGACGAGGGACATGCGCTTGCGGGCGGTTAGGGTTCTGGAGCCGGTGTGGGGCAGGGCCAGCACCTTGTCGCGGCGGACTAATTCGAGGGATTGGCCTTGCGGCGGTTCGGTGGCTTGGCAGTCGAGGCCCGCGCCGCCTAGGTGGCCGCTGTCGAGCGCGGCCATCAGGGCAGCTTCGTCAACTAAACCGCCGCGAGCAGTGTTAATCAGGTAGGATCCCTTTTTCATAAGGCCAAGGAACTCGGCATTGACGAGGTGGTGGTTTTCCTCGGTCAGCGGCAGGTGCAAGGTAACGGCGTCGGCTTGAGACAGGAGGGTGGCGCGGTCGGCAGGCTCGGCACCGAGGGCGCGGATTTGCGTGTCGTCGATATAGGGGTCGTGGACGAGGACTCGCATCTTGAAGCCGCGGGCGCGGCGCACGACTTCGGCACCGATGCGGCCACAGCCGACCAGCCCCAAGGTCATGGCGCTGAGGTCTTCGCCGACGGGGACATCGTAGATGTCTGCCGATTTGACTCGGTGGTCGCCTAACCTGAGCGAGCGCACCATCCCGAGAAGCAGGGCGAAGGTCAGGTCGGCCACGGCGTCGGCCATGGCACCGGGGGTATTGGTGACGACGATGCCGCGCTGGGTGCAGTAATCGAGGTCAACCTTGTCGAATCCGACGCCGTTGCGGGCGATGATCTTGAGGTTGGCCGCTTGGTCCATGGTGGCGGCGTTGAGGTTTTCGCCGCCGGCCAACAGGGCGTCGAAGCCGTCCAGCTTGGCGCGCGTTTCCTCGTCGAGCCAGCCGGGTTGGGGGTGTCGGATCTGAATGGCGAAGCCGGCGCGTTCAATAAGCTCGCGGGCTTGGCTTTGGCCTTGAAACTCGATCTCGACGCTGGACAGGATGCGGGGTTGAGTCATCTGTTCCTCTTCTTTTATTGGGCTGTAAAGCGGGTGTGTTCGTAGGAGGCGAAGGGAGTGGTCACTCCCAGCTCGTCGGCTAGTTTCTGAAGGTGCTGCTGATGTTGGGGGCTGATGGGCACGCCGTCGCGGGCGTATTCGCGCTCCCGTTGCCACTCCAGATTGCCGGGCAGCTCGGCGTGGTCGAGACCGGGGAAGGGCCGCATGTTGCGTGCGGCGGCGACGAACGCGTCCATCTGCGCTTGGAATTCTTCTAAAGGCATAAACGCGCGCACGTCAAAGGCCGCGAGAAAGGATCCTTGGTTGGATTCCCAAGGCGATGTCGGCGGGATAAATTGCGGCAAGTAAATCCCGGCCAGCACGCCGCCTAGCGCCCGGTTTATCGCGCCAATGCCCAGTTCCTTGAAAAAGGCGAAGGGGATCTGCGCGAAGAGTTCCTCGCCCCAGGGCAGCATTGAGGCTCCCATGTCGAGCACGAGGGGCGGTTGCTCCCCGTTGGGGAAGGCGACGCTGATCGGCGAGGTGGCGTTGACGCCTTTGACTATCGATTCCGGCGGCAGGTTGTAGCGGTGCGAGGAGATGGCGATCCCCACGCAGCCGGCTGCAGCGGCTATCCGCGAGTACTTGCCGGCGCTGCCGAAGTGGAAGTGATTGCGGGTGGTCGCCGCGCCCGTGCCGTACTCCACCGCCGTCTCAGCCACCCAAGTCATGGCTTGATGGCAGGGAAAGTGACCCATGCCGCCATCGCCGTCATAGACGCGGGCAGTGGTGGTCGAACTGGTCACCTTTATATTAGGGCGGGGATTGACGCGGCCTTCGAGCATCATATGCGCGTACCCGGGGATCTGCCAAGTGCCGTGGCTGTGGACGCCGCGCAGGTCGGTGGCCGTCAAAAGGTCGGCGAGGAGTTGGGCATCTGTGGGATTAGTGCCAGCTTTTTGGAAAAAGTCGGCGGTGAGTTCGCGCAGGACAGCGACTGGGACGCGGATGCCTTCGGCAGGTGGAGTGTTTCCCATGGCGGCTCTCCGGTTGGAGTCAAAAAAGCGCATTATATACGGGGTTGAGCCTAGGCGTGTCAAGAAGCCGCAGAGGCTTTCCAAGGATAATGGAGGGACGAGAAATGTCCTACGATCTGTTGTTAAAAGGTGCGCGAGTGATGGACCCTGCGCAGAGCGTGGATGGAATTCGCGACGTGGGAATTGTCGGGGAGCAGATCGCCGCAGTGGCCGAGGAAATAACGGCTCCGGCAGCAGAGACGATAGACTTGTCCGGCAAAATCCTGACGCCGGGTTGGATCGATATCCACGCGCATCTCTACGCGGGATGCTCGACGTGGGGCATTCGCGGCGATGCGCTGTGCTTGGCCACAGGTGTGACGACGATTGTCGATGCTGGAAGCGCGGGGTGGGCCAACTTTCAGGGGTTTGTCGATTATGTCGTCGAGCCGGCGCGGACCCAAGTTTTGGGATACGTGCACATTTCGGCGATTGGTTTGACCTGTGGGCCGGTGGGGGAGATGATCGATTTGCAGTACGGCGATCCAGAGCGCACGGCATTTGTGGCCCACCACTGGCAGGAGCACTGCGTCGGCGTCAAGGTGCGGCAGGGTGGGTTCCAAGTTGGCGAGAATGGGACTAAACCCTTGCAGTTGGCGGTGCAGGCGGCCGGGTGGGCGGGGGTGCCGGTGATGGTACACATCGCTCGGGGGGTGCCGATTGTGGAGGTGCTCGCTCTGCTGCGGCCCGGCGATGTGGTGACCCATTGTTATCAAGGCACGGGCGACTGCGTGGTGGACGATGCGGGGACGGTGGTGCCGCAGGTGTGGGAGGCGCGGGAGCGGGGCGTGCTCTTTGACGTAGGGCACGGCGGCGGCAGTTTCGACTACGGGATTGCAATACAGGCGCTGGCCGACGGCTTTGTCGCCGATGTGATCAGCACGGACTTACACGCACATAGCTGGGACAGCCCGATTGAGAGTATGCCGGAGACTGCGTCGAAGTTGCTCAACTTGGGCGTGCCGCTCGAACGCGTCGTGCAGCAGAGTACGGCCGCGGCGGCTGACGCCATTGGGCGTGGCGGGGAATTGGGTACTCTGCGGGAGGGTACGGTGGCGGATCTGGCGGCGTTTGAGGTGCTGGAGGGGACGTTCGAGTTCCGGGATGTGCGCGGCCGACGCGAGCAGGGGGATCGCAAAATCGAGCCGGTATTGACCGTGCGTCGGGGTCGTGCGTATTGGCCGGAAGATCTGCGCGAGGAGCTAGAGGAAGCACGCGAGCGGGCGCGCTTTACACGGAGTCTCACCGGCAAGAACTTTGCGGCGTTGGGTTGGGTGCCGGGCGGCGAGTGAATAGTGTTTAGAAGATGAGAATTCATAACTGCTACTAAAGGAGTAGAAAGACTTGTTCGAATCAACTGACGATCTACGTATTGACGAACTCAAACCCTTGATCCCACCGGCGATTCTGATGGAAGAGTTGCCCATTTCGGAAGAGGCTTCCCACACTGTGGCTACGGCCCGACGCGCATTGGACGCCATACTAGCTGGCGAGGACGACCGGCTAGTGGTGATAGTCGGGCCGTGTTCGATCCACGATCCCCAAGCTGCGCTCGAATACGCAGAACGATTAAAGAAAAAGGCCGCGGCCCTAAGCGACGAATTGTACGTGGTGATGCGCGTGTATTTTGAGAAGCCGCGCACGACTGTCGGCTGGAAGGGGTTGATCAACGACCCGCATTTGGACGACAGTTTCAATATCAACAGCGGCTTGCGCGCCGCGCGCGGCCTGCTGGTGCAGTTGGGGGATATGGGCTTGCCGACCGGTTCCGAATTCCTCGATACCATCACGCCGCAGTTTATCGCCGACCTGATTGCGTGGGGTGCCATTGGTGCCCGCACTACCGAAAGTCAGGTGCACCGCGAATTGGCTTCGGGCCTGTCGATGCCGGTTGGCTTTAAGAATGGGACCGCGGGCAATGTGCAGATCGCCCTCGACGCTATCGGCGCGGCCCGGCATCCGCATCACTTTCTCTCGGTGACCAAGCAGGGTATTGCGGCGATTGTTGGGACTGCGGGCAATGAGAGCTGCCATTTGATCTTGCGCGGCGGCAGCGACGGCACCAACTACGATCACACCAGCGTTGGCACGGCTGCGGCCCAGCTCAAGGAGGCGGACTTGCCGCACCGCGTGATGATCGATTGCAGCCACGGCAACAGCGCCAAGGATCACAAGCGCCAGCCGGCGGTTGCACGCGCGATCGCCGCACAGGTGGCGGAGGGAGCGCAGGATGTTTTCGGGGTGATGCTGGAAAGCCACCTGATCGAGGGCAATCAGAAACAACAGGCGGGTAGTGAGTTGGTTTACGGTCAGAGCATTACGGATGCCTGTATTGGGTGGGAGGATACGGTTGAAGTGTTGGAGGAATTGGCCTCAGCGGTGGGAACGCGGCGGCAAAAATAGCAAACGGCGGGGTCGACTGGCCGGGCTAATTTGAAAAATCTTTCGCTGCTCTTTTTGTGCGAGGCCCTCTCGCGCACCGCCAGTCTCGTCATGCTGTCGAGCATGGCGCTCATCGGCCAGCGGTTGACGCCGAATCCCGCGCTTGCTACCCTGCCGCTGGCACTGGCACCGGTGGCCACGATGATAATGACGGTGCCTGCAGCGCAGCTAATGCAGCGGCGGGGCCGCAAGCTGGGTTTTGCCTTGGGTGCCGCGTTGGGCGTCGTCGGGGGCGCGGTGGGGTGTCTGGCCGTGTACCAGGGCAATTTCGCGCTGCTTTGTTTGGGTGGGTTGGGCATTGGTGCGGTCAACGGCTTTGCCACCTATTATCGCTTTGCCGCTGGCGAGGTGGTCTCCGAGGATTTTCGCAGTCGCGCCATTTCGCTGGTGATGGCTGGAGGCGTCATTGCCGCAGTATCGGGATCCAATCTGGCGGCGTGGTCGCGGGAGTGGTTTCCCGACTATTTATTCGCTGGCTCTTTTTTGGGGATTGCCGCTGTTCATGCGCTGGTTTTGCTGGTGCTCTGCTTTGCCTCCTTTCCCGCGCCCAGCGCCGAGGAGCAGCGGGCGGGTGGGCGTTCGCTTAGGGAGATCGCGCGGCAGGCGGATTTCGCGCTGGCAGTGATTGGGGCGGTGGCCGCTTGGGGGCTGATGTCGCTGTTGATGAATGCCACGCCGCTGGCGATGAAGCGGCACTTACATTCCTTCGCCGATACAGCTTGGGTGATTCAGTGGCATGTGTTGGGTATGTACGTGCCGTCTTTTTTTACTGGACACCTAATCGCGCGTTGGGGCGAGCACCGGATTATGTTCGCCGGCATTGCGTTACTCGGGTGCTCCATTGCGGTCAATTTGAGCGGTATGGGGCTCTATCACTACACTATCGGGTTGGCGCTATTGGGTGTGGGGTGGAATTTTCTTTTCGTAGGGTCAACGTCGCTGTTGGCGATGACGCACCGGCCCGAGGAAAAGGCACGGGTGCAATCCTGCAATGACTTTCTGGTCTTTGGCCTGATGGTGTTGACCAGTTTCGGGGCGGCACCTTTGGAGGGGATGCTGGGCTGGGACCGGCTCAATCACTTGGCGGTGCCCTTTTTGGTGATGGTGGCGGTGGTGCTGGGGTTGCTGTGGATACGGGTGGGCCGGAGCGGCTGACGAGATCCGCAGATGGACGCAGATGGACGCAGATGGACGCAGAATAGTATTCACAAGACGTCCGTATCTTGAATTGTTCAAGTTATTCAGGGTTGCTATACATAAGGAGGGTTTCGACGATGGCTAAATATCGCGTGGGGTTGATCGGGGCCGGGCGCAAAGGCACGCAGCACGCGCGCGCCTATATGCTCGACGAGCGCACGGAGTTGGTGGCCGTGGCCGATGGAGACCCGGAGAATTTAGCGCTGTTTCAAAAGCGCACGGGCGTGCCCGGTTATGCCGACTATCGCCAGATGCTAGAAAAAGAGGCGCTCGACATTGCCGCGCCGATTTTGCCGGTTGGCGTCAACCCGGAGGTCGTTATCGCCTGCGCGCAAGCCGGGGTCAAGGCCATTCTCTGCGAAAAGCCGATCGCGGCCTCATTGGAAGAAGCCGATCGCATGGTCGCCGAGTGCAAGAGCCGACGCATTCGCTTTGGTGCGGGCGACTTGGATGTCAATTTGCCGGCTTATCAAAAGGCCCTGGAATTCATTGGCGCGGGTGAGTTGGGGGCAGTTAAGCGCATCACATTGCTCGGTGGGTCGGGTACGGAGATGTCGGGTGGCGGCTGTCAGCGCTTTACGCTGATGCGCCACTTCGCTGGGTGCGCCGAGGTGGCGTGGGTATCGGGCTGGGTCAGCGACGATCCTTTGAGCGAACACGACCAAGGTGGGGCCGGGTACGTGCGATTCACCAATGGCATTGAGGCGTTTACCTACCGGGATAAGGATGCGCGGGGCCGCGGCTACGAGGTAGCCTGTGAGGACGGGATCTTCTACTCAGACGACAATCTCGTAGGCTTGTACCGGTACGTCGAAGGCGATGGGGCGAATTGGGAAAAGTTGGAAAAAATTGAGGGTGTCTTGCCAGAAGGGCCGATCTATGGTGCAAAACGCGGGTACGACGCCGAGGGCTGGCGGTGGCCCGGGGACCGCAACGTGGCTAGCTGCAAGGCTATTATCGACGCACTGGAGCGGGGCGAGGACCCGCCCGGCAGCGGCGAGAACGGCGTCAAGGTCCTCGAAATGGCCATTGCGGTGCGCGAGTCGCACCGGCAGGGCTGTACGCCCGTGATGCTGCCGCTGGCCGACCGCAGCCTGCGCCTCATCCCCAATCCCTCGCGGATGTATAACAAGAAGCCGATCTTAGGCCACGAAAAGTACATGGATCAGGTTTTGTCCCACAAGAAGGACTAAGAGGCCACTGCGCCGAGAAATAGGAGCTTAGCCATGGACCGCCCCCGTTTAATTCACTACAACGACGCGCACCACTTTCACGCCAAGCGGCTCGAACCACCGGCCAGCCGCCACCTCCTGAACTGGCCGGTAGATGAAGTATTGGGCACGGGCGTGGATTTGTTGGTTTTGGGATTGGGTTATAGCGATGTCTTCTTCCACCAGAGTGAGGTCGGTCGCGTGGTGGGGCAGGGCAAGGAGGTGTGGGAAAACTACATTGACTGGCGGATTATGCGGATGGTTGAGGTGGCCAAGAAGTTGGGTACTGACCAGTTATGGGCCGTCGTTGAGCGCGGCCGGGAGACGGGAATGCAGGTGTTTCCCAGCCTCAAATTGCAGGACTCTGCCCGGCCGGGACACGAGCGCTCGGGGCGGCTCAAGGAACAGTACGGAGCCGCAGTGTGCATTGGCGACGCCGGTCGGGCCGAGTGGTGTTACGACTACGCGCAAGAGACCGTGCAGGAGTACAAGCTGGCCCTCATCGGCGAAGTGCTGGAAGGCTATCGAGCCGATGGGTTGGAACTGGATTTTTGCTTTGACAACTTCTATTTCAAAAAGGACGAGATCCAAGAAAACGCGCCATTGATGACTGAGTTTGTGGCCAAGGTGCGGGCGTTGGCCGAGGAAATCAGCGCACGGCAAGGTCGCAAAATTCCCCTGATGGCGCGGGTCCATCTGCGCGAGGAAGACAACCTCGCGGTGGGGCTGGACGTGGAAGCTTGGCTACGGGCCGGTAGCCTTGACTGGGTCGTCGGTCAGGATGAAAACGTGCTGGTTGATCCTGGCATTCAGGCACCGTGGCTGGCCGAGGTGGCTGAGAATGCGGGTGCTGCTGCGTATTATCGGCCGCCGCGCCGGATCTACGACGAGCGGGTGGGGTTGCCGAGCATTGAGATGTACCGGGCACTTAGCCAGACCTTGGACTGGCAGGGCTACGCCGGGATGTACTTGGGCTATATGCCTTGGCCCTTGGCCGAGCGCGAGTACCAGATCCTGCGCGAAGTGGCCTATCCGCAGGTACACATCCGGCGCGACAAGCGCTACTTGTTACAGCCGCGCGAGGGGGTCATCGGGGAAGAGACTTCTACGCCAGAGCGCCAAGTGCCGGAACAGCTCTTGGAGGGCGAGACGGTCGCGCTCGACATTTGGGTGGCCGACGATGTGGAAAGCGCCCGCGGCGACGGCGAGATGCGCCCGGCTATTTTGACGCTGCGCTTTGCCTTTTTCTGCATTGAGGACGACATCGAAATGCGCTTTAATGGCCGGGTCCTGTCTCGCGCTGAAGCCGAAATCAGCGACGAGCGCGCGTTGACCATTCCTGTTCAGCTCGCTGGGAGTATGGCGGTGCAGGCCCCGTTGGGTTTTTCAGCGCACTGGTTCCGCTTTCGCTTGGCACCGGAGGAGGTAAGGCGCGGGGCCAATCGGGTCGAGATCGAGGTGAAGAAGCTGGAGGCGCGGGCGGGTTTTGCCCGCAGCATTAATGGGGCGGAAATTCTGGTCCGCTACAAGGACTTTGTGCGCCCCGAAGGTTTGGTATTGGAGCGGATTGCTCCGCCGGGAGGTTGAGATGCGAGTATTGATTACGGGAACTAGCGGTTTTATCGGCCGGGCGTTGGCCGCGGATATGGCGGCGGACCACGAAGTGGTCTGTCTGTCGCGCCAGCCGACGGAGGTCTTGGGGGTGGAGGTGGTGGTTGGGGATTTTACGCGGGGGGAGGATTTGCACCTGTTGGATCGGTGGGACTTTGACGCGTTGGTCCATTTGGGGGCGGTGACGGGCGCGGGCAGCGAACCGGATCTGATGCGGGTCAATGTCATGGGGACCTACGGCTTGTTGCGCTATCTGATCGATCGGGGTTGCCGCAAATTTGCATTGGCCTCGTCGATCGCCGCGGTCGGGATGCAGTCGGTGCATTTTCGGCCGCTCGAACTGCCGATGTCGGATGAACATCCGTGTCTCGACCGCGAGGGCTACGGTTTTTCCAAATACATGATGGAGGAGACGACTCGCTATCTGGCGCGGCAGCGGGCGGAGTTAGACTTCATCAATATTAGGCTGTCTTCGATTTGGCCCGAGGACCGGGTTCCTGCGCCACGGCAGCCGGGACCGGTGGGACCGTGGGGGATGGGGGCGATTTCGTGTATGTATTTGAGCGATGCGGTGCGGTGTTTCCGGCTGGCGGCGGAGAGTGCGCACAAGGCGGGAGTGCGGATCTTGAACGCGGTGGGGACGCAGGCCTGTGTGGCCTGTACGGTGCCGGAGTTGATGCGGGTTTGGTACGGGGCGGATGCGGAGGAGATCGACATGGCGCACTATGAGCGGGCAGGGCACGAGCGGGATCCGGTGTATGATATTGCGCGGATTGAAGCGGAGTTGGGATTTGTGCCGGCGCGGAGTGTGTTGCCCTAAATCAAGTTTTCGACCAGCGTCGGCTGACCGGGGTGAGCTGGCGATAGTCGGGGATTACTGGACAATGTCGGCTACGCGCCCTTCACCCATTGCCACTGCTTACTCCTGCGCGAACGGTTGATTTTTGCTGGTCGCGGGATTTTCCCAATGGCCGCCCACGGGCCTGAGCTGCCCTTTGCCCGTTACCGCGAAATTGCGGCCGTCGCGTTCGGGCACCACGTAGCGTTCGTACCACGTCTCTAGTCGCTGCTTCAGGTCGCCGATCCGTTCGGCTTGGCTGGGATCGTCCGCCAGATTGGCGCGTTCGTCCGGGTCGTTGGCTAGGTCGTAGAGTTCGTGCGGCCCATCTGGATAGCGGTGGACGTATTTCCACTCTTCGGTGCGCATCATCCGCGTTGCTCCGTACTCGTCGTAGATGACGACTTCCTGCCGACCGATGTCGTCTTCGCCCAACAACAGGGGTAGCGCACTTTGTCCGGGCAAATTGGGGCGCTCGGGCAGCGGTAGCCCGAGATAGTCGAGCAGGGTCGGCATAAAGTCGTAGGCGCTGACCATGCCCGCTTGGACGCTCTCCGCCGGTATGCGGTTGGGGTGGCTGACGACGAAGGGCACCTTGATCGAATTCTCGTACATATTCGGCGGATAGGTGCCGTTGCCCTTGCCCCAGAAACCGTGGTGGCCGCAGCTAAAGCCGTTGTCGCTGGTGAAGACTACTAACGTATCCTCGCGCAGCCCCTGTTCCTCCAGCTTGTCGAGAATCCGCCCGATGTCGTGGTCCATGGCCGTCACCGCCGCGAAATAGCCCTTGAGCATCTCGCGGTTGCCCAGACAGTTTTCGCTCAGCGAATGGCCCACTGCCCAAGGGTGGATCGCTTCCTGTGGACAGGAGTCGAACGCGCAGTTGTCGTAGGAATCGACGATCTCCTGCGGGTGGCCAGTCCACGGGCTGTGCGGCGCGGTGTAGTGGACGCCCAAGTAAAAGGGTGCGTCGCCGTCGGCGTGCCGATCGATGAATGCCAGTGCGTCGTTGGTGATTGCCGTGGTCACGTAGCCCGGCTCGGTGATCAACTCGCCGTTGCGGATCATGGGCGCGTCGTTGTACGGCCCGCCGCCCTGCTGATGCACGTACCAATGCGCAAAGCCGTGCGGCGCGAGTTGGCTGTGCCCCAAGTGCCATTTGCCGCTTAGGCCGCATACCCAGCCATTGTTAGCGAGGATGTCGGTGTAAGCCACTTCGCCTGCGAGATAAGCGGCTGCGGAGTCGCCGACGTTGCCCTCTCTGATCCAGTCGTGGACCCCGTGCTGCGAGGGGATCCGCCCGGTCAAAAAGGTCGCGCGGCTGGGCGAGCAGACTGGCGTGGCGACGAAGAAATTGTCAAAGCGCATACCCGTCTGGGCGATGCGGTCGATCGCGGGAGTGCGGATTTCCGCGTTGCCGTAGCAGCCGGCTGCCCAAGGGCCTTGGTCGTCGCTGAGGATGAAGACGATGTTGGGTCGATTCATTGACTGGCCTATTCCTGAACTAAATGTTGGTGTTTGCTGGTCGCGGGGTCTTTTCAATGTCCGCCTGCCGACCTAACGCGTAGGCGCGGCCGTTTTCCTCATTCCGCAGCTTGGATGACAATGCCTCTGGCCAGTTCGTTATAGCCGCGCTCCTCGTCCCAAACCCCCTCGTTGGCGATCCGATATGCGTAGCGTGGATCGCCAACGAGCCTGGGACTGGGATCGGGCAAGTGCAAGTACGCGGTATATTCGCCTGGTACCATAGTGGAGGATAGTGGAACCACGGCGGAAAGCACGTGGGATGCCCCCGGCTTCCAAGTGCGCGGATCGACATCGAGGACAAAGGCTCGCACCGCTCCACTCGCCTCGTTTTCCAAGACGATCTCCACACCGCGCCGATTGTAAAGCGAGGCGAAACCGCGATTGTCTAGGTCGATTTCCACTGCGAGTTGCCCACCGGGAGTGGCAGTGGCCGCGATGCGGCTCTGAGTCAAGACAAACCGCGCTCCCAGCCTCCTCTGCACCTCGTCGAAACAACCCTGTGCGGCCCACTTGTCGAGTACCTCGGGGTGATAGCTGCTATTGAGATAGCTGCCTTTGAGGGTTTCCAATTCGGTAATGGTCCGCTCGCAATCGTTGAGTACATGCGTTCGGCAAGTCTCTCCGCCGAACGCGGTGTACAGGGTTTCGTTTGCAAGATAGGCCACTTCCTCCTCGCGTGTCATTTCTCCCCGCTCGTACGTGCCGACGTCGATCGGTGAGGAGAGGAAACAGTCGTTGTGATGGCCGACGCGGGCGACATGCTCGCCGCTATAGGCGTTATTGGCATCCACGGTGGCGAAGCCGCCGTCAGGTGTTTTGAAAATCTGCTGTTTCAGGTAGGGATAGCGGACCAAGACTAAGCGATCGGTGGGAGTATGGTCGAGGATGTGGAACAACATCTCCCGACCCTGATCGTAGTCGTTTGCGATCTCTGTTGTATGCCACTCGCCCCACGGGCCGACAAACCCCGCCTCGAAGAGGGCGATGACATCCTCGTTGGCGGCGAAAATGGGAGATAGCTGCGCGATGTGGTTCTTGACGTTCGGCTTTGGCGGGTCCTCGTACGATCTGTAATCGCCGTCTGGGCCTTTGAAACCGTAAGATCCCCGGACGATGACTTTCATTCCTTGGTCCCGGGCGATGGCGAACCCGTTTTCCACTGCGGCGAGGAACGACTCTGGCAAGGACGGGACCTCGCGATAGTCCTCCATGAAGATCCGTCCCCGGAGCAACGTATGCCCCTCGTCACGCCTCTTGCCAATCGCGGGATCAAGTTTGTGCAAATTAGTATATATGTAAAATCCTCGTTCGGGGTTGGGAAAGATGCTTGTGTCGGGCTCGTAGTGAGTCGCGATAATATCGGCGCGAGTTACTCCCGTTTTTGCGTCGGCCATTTTTTCTTTCCCACAGGATAGTACACCTAGCACAATCGACGCGACACATACTGTCATAATTTTGAACATCCGGGCCTTGCCCTGTTACAAAAGTCGGACAATGGTCTGTGCTGCGAATCCTTCGGGCAGGTCGTACTTGCTTCTGTCGTCCATATGGATTAACCGTAAACCGCCTGAATCATGGCGTTGATGTAGCCGAAGCAGTAAGCATAGGATTGATAGTAGCCCTTGGGATCGTCGTCGGTGCGTGGGACGTGGTCGGGATCAATGCCGTAACAGTAGCCGGTGTCCTTGAGGGCCTTTAATACCCGGTGGAAGTCCATATCTCCTTCGTCGGGCAGCGCCTCGCGGAAGCTGTAGCGCCCCCCGAGGAGGTTGCGATAGTGAACGAGGAAGATCGTATCACGGCTGCCAAAGTATTCTATGATGGGGTAGATTTCACTGGCCGGGTCTTCGAGCCCCTCGGCGATGGAGCCGACGCAGAAGTTCCAGCCGTGATACGGACTGCGCTGAATTTCGATGAAACGCTTCATGCCCTCAAAGTCATTGAGGACTTTGTCAACGCCCTTATAACCGAGGGGTGTGGCAGGGTCTTCCTGAGAATTGCCCATTCGAACCTTGAATTCTTCTGCCACTGGAATCATGCGTTCGAGCAGATACTCAATTCGCTCCCAGTGCATGTCCGCGGTGACGCGCCCGGCCTCAGTCAGCTTGGCCTGTTCTTCTGCTGGAACCTTGTCGAGGCGGAAGGCCGTGTGGACGTAGCCGCCGCGACCTTCTTCTTGTTCGGTGCGGTCGATGGGCAGGATGCACGTGTTATAGCGCAGAGAATCGATGCCGGCGCGCGCAGCGGTGCGGATCATTTCGCATACGAGGTCGATTTCCCGGTCGCGCTCTGGGCTTTTGCCAAAATAGATGATGTTGGGAAATTCCTGATATATGGGTAGCAGGCTCATATCCAGTGTCAGCCCGAAGGCTTCGTGGTGCTCTCTTTCCTGGATCAACTCATCGAGATCCCAGCCTCGGTCGGGATGGAAGGGGAAGTTGGCGGCCTTGTGGCGTACGCCACAGCGCTGCAAAAAGCGCAACTCGGCATCGGTTGACCCAAAACTCTGCGTGCGCACGTACATGCGCCCGCCGTTCGCCGATGTTTGCGATGCGCCTCCGGCGGCAGAAGCCGCGGCCTCACCGGCTGCGAGGCCCTTTTCAAATGGATCGGATGTCTTCATGTGATTCCCCTTTCGTTGGTAATGGCATCGAATTTGCGATCTTCTATTATGTGGGTTCTAGGTTGAGTAAGACAAGTAGCTAGGTGCGGTGCCAGTAGGCGCTGTTGCAGATTGGCAGGCTTTTCTTGTCAATCCTATCTGTACCGTTCTGCTTGTATATTGAACATTCGGGCATATTGGCCATCTTCACGCATCAGGCCATCGTGAGAGCCTTCTTCTATCAATTCTCCATTTTGCAGTACAAGAATATGACTTGCCATGCGAACTGTTGAGAATCGATGAGAGATAAAAATAGTCATTTTCCCGCCGGTAAGTTCTGCAAATCGGTCGTAGATCTCATATTCTGCGAAAGCATCCAACGCAGCGGTTGGCTCATCAAGAATCAAAATCGGCGCATCCCGCATAAACGCTCTGCTCAGAGCTAATCTTTGCCACTCCCCGCCGGATAGATCCACCCCTTCCTCAAAGGTGCGTCCCAAAACGGTGTCGAATCCCTTGGGTAGTCCAGCAATAATGGACCTAGTTCCTCCCTGTTCAGAGGCGCGGACAATGCGATTCATATTATCTACATGCTCGATCTGGCCCAAACCAATATTCTCTTTTACCATGAGATCGTAGCGTATGAAATCTTGGAAGATCACTCCAATTTGATGCCGCAAATCCTCCAGCTCATATTCGCGTAACTCCTTTCCATCGAGAAGGATAACTCCTTCAGATGGATCGTAAAATCGAGCTAGAAGTTTTACTAATGTTGTTTTTCCCGCCCCGTTTTCACCTACCACAGCTACTGTCTCTTCTGGCCTGAGCGTAAAGGATAGATTCTTAAGGACAAGCCGGTCTGAGCGTGGATAATGAAATGAGACATTCCGAAACTCAATGCCTTGCTGGATTGGCTTTGGAACGCGAATCTGCGATCGATTCTTTCGCGATAAAGCACCTTCCACCGAATCCGGGGACAGATCCAAAAAGGATAGAAGATTTTCTGCGAAAAGCGTGTTCTCGTAGAGACGGCCTGTCGTCCGGAAAAAGGACTCCAACATGCTGCGGCTCCGCTCCGCAGCCTGAAAAACCAATACGACGTCTCCAATGGTTATAGTTTTCCAGATAGCCTGTACCACTGCATAGATCCAAATACCCGCGGTTCCAGCGCTGGATGCGAGGCCTAAAAAAGCATTCGCGCGTTCCTTCGAAAGCCGTACCCGTTTTTCTGCGACGAAATATTGCTGCCAGAACTCTCGGAAGCGCCTCAGAAAGGGTTTACCAAGGCCGAACACACGGATTTCTTTTACGGCATCCCGGGATTTCAGCAGACCCGAAAGATACGTAGCCATCCGTCTTGCTGGCACACGGCTGCTCTCTATGCGCCACCACCGGTTTGCGTAATAGGCCTGGACGATAGCTTGTGGAGCAGAGGTGAGGAGGAGAACGACAATTGCTAATGGATGCAGCTTGAGAAGGAGGGCGAGAACAGCACCTAGAGAAAGAAGAGATCCAAAGAAGCTCAGAGATCCCCACGCCAAGCTGTGAGCCTGTGGAATGTTTTTGAGGGCGTTCTCCATTTTGTCGTAGAACATCGGTGTCTCAAAGAAGGCGACATCCAGTTCTGTAGCTTTCTCGAGGACAAGAAACTCCGCATAATTGCGGAAATGCAGGCTGACAAACATGCTTGCTTCGGTACTCAATGATTGACACGTTCCTCCCACTGCCCATACAATGAAAATAGCACCTATGGGAACGAGTAACGCATACCAATCGACCACCTGAGCTTGTGAGGATACTTGAAGAATTTCACTTATGCGATCGAATATGACTTTCGATAGCCAAATCTGAGCAGGTAGTACAGCCGCACTGATCACAGTGAGAAGAATCGCGAGAGCCATATACGAAGGCTTGGCTTCCCACACTAACTTGAGCACGCGGAAATAGCTTCGAAATCTACGGCCAATAATCATAATGGAGGTTCCAGTTTCATGGGCGGACTAGGACGGGCCGCCTTGGGATGGGGAAAATCTGCAATTGCACTTAACTGCTTGTACCCAAAAATTGGTTCGGGTAATGGTCGCTAGGTAAGACAATGCTGAATATCCACCCCCTATCATGTGGGTTCCAAATTGAGTAAGACGAGCAGCCAAGTGCGGTGCCAGTAGGCGCTGTTGACGTAGGGGTTTTCGGCCGTGGGCCAGTTTTTCCAATAGGTTTCGTTGTGGGGAATTCGGTGATACCACTGGATTAGCGGGATAGAAGGCAGTTCGCGGAACCAGATATCCATCGCCTGGCGGAAGAGCGCGACTAGCTCGGGGTCGTCCGGCGCGACCTCGGCCATGCGATCGACAATCGCGTCGAATTCTTCATTTTTCCAACGCCAGAAGTACTCGGCCGCCGTTCCCGTCGGCTGCACGAAGCGACTGTGGTAGAGGCGCAAGGTGAAATAAGGATCTCGCACCGAAGCTGCGTGTCCGATCACAAAGGCCCGGGCCGTGCCTTGGGTCATGCGGGTATAGGCGTCGTTGGTGGCGCGGAAGCTGGCGTCAAAACCGGCTTGACGCAATTGTTCGATCAGTACCGGCGTGAAGTCTTGGAAGAGGTTGGGGAAGACATCGACCACTATCTTGAAGCGCGCTCCGTCCTTGCTCCAAAACCCGTCTTCGTCCTTGTGCCACCCCTTGCGCTGCATGATCGCCGCCGTGCGGGCCGGATCGTAGGTATTTAGTTGATATTGCGCGAGAAGATCTTGGATCTGGTCGATATAGCGCATTAGCGGGGGAAATTCGGGATAGGGATGGAGCGTAAACTTGCCCGCCCCCTGCCAACCGACCTCAACTACTTGGGCGCGGTTGATCGCGTAGTTGATAGCCCAGCGGATCTCTGGGTCGCTGAAGGGTTCTTCGAGATTGTTGAAACCGAGGGACAGCGGCCACCAATCCAGATAGCCGTAGGGAGATTCTCTGCCCGTCCAGGTGGAGATATTGGGGTTTTGCTCGACAACGGTCTTGATGTTGACGGGGCGCAAGTCGATGCTCGAATCGATCTCGTTGGCCAAAAGCTGCTGGGACCATTTGGCTTCATTGCCGAAGGGTAGGTAGATGATGCGCTCCACCTTGGGGAGTCGCTGGAATCCCAATTCAACCGCCCACCAGTCCGGCCGCAGATCCCAAACGCGCTGTTCGGGGGCGGTAATTACCAGGCGATACGGTCCGCTGACCACTGGCCAGCCCTTGGCTAGGTCGAGGTTTTTGAAGGTCTTGGCGTCTTGGTCTTGCCAGATGTGCTCGGGGACGATGCGGACCCCATTGCCGAAACAATCGGTGAAGTACGAGAACAGAAATCTTGGATTGGATGCCTTCAGCGCGATGCGCGCCGTCAACTCGTCCACGGCCACCGCCTCGGCGACCCAGGTTTGCATGTCGGTAGAAAGCAGCAGTTCCGGCGCATGGGCTTTGAGCATATTGATGGTGAAGACCAAGTCGCGCGCCGTCCACGGCATACCGTCGCTCCACTGGACTCCGTCACGGATTTTGATGGTGACTGCGGTGTAATCGTCGTTGTATTGGTGGCTTTCCGCGATCCAGGGGATGAGGTTGTTTTCTTCGCTATAGGCATTGTAGTAATAGAGCGGCTCGAAGAGAAAATTGGATCCTGTCGAAGACACCACACCGGGGATAAAGGGGTTGAAGGCGTCGTAGTCCAGCATCTGGGTCAGCCCGAGGATCAGCGTCCGGTCGCGCGGGACTTGTTGCACACTCGGCTGTTGTTCCGCTTGGTCGTCGGTGCCACCGCACGCTAGGAGCAGAGCGCAACAAATCCAAGAGTACCAAATCCGCGTTTGGCTTCTGTATCGCATGTGAAATTCCTTCGCTGTTTAAACGGTTTCCGCGGGGTCGGCTAAGTCGCGCAGTTTGCGTTGCCAGCCGTATTTGGTTCCGCCGGTGAGCAAGGCGGCCCGTTCTGCGGGTAAGCCGGCGACGAATTCGGGATCGGGGTCGTAGCCGTTCCACGCTTGGAACATCGTTGGGGTGTAGCCGCCGAGGATTAAGACGCGGTCCCGCTGCGAACGAATGATGCCGGAAGAGTGCATCAGCGACTCGTAGAAGAGCAGCGTCGATCCCGCTGGTGCTTCGACTTGGTGGACGAGCGCGGGGTCGGCTAGGGCGGCGTCGACGATTGCTTGGCGGTCCACTTCTTGGGGGATTTTGTGGGTTCCGGGGATGACGGTGGTGCCGCCGTCGTCGGGGCCGAGATCGGTGAGATTGGTGAGCGCCTTGACGAAGGAGAAGTGATAGAGGCCGTTGCCGGTGTGGGAATAGGCGGGGTTGATGCCCCGGTGGAAGCCGTATTTTGGCTCCCCACCCGGTCGCCGGATGTGGGCGTCTGACTGCTCTAGGCGGACGGTACCGCCGACTATTTCCTCGGCCATTCCCAGGATCCTAGGATGGGTCAAGTACTCGTAGAAACACGGGGATAGATGAGGGAGATTGTCGATGCGGAAGAACTCTTGGGTTGAACTGGACAAATGGCAGTTTGCGCCGGGCAGTTGGCCCGTGCGCTGAAAGTCGGCTTCAATTTGGTAGATAACTTCTATGAGTGCGGCGACTTCGGCTTCGGTTAGGAGTTTTTCGAGGACGACATAGCCATAGATTTCGAGATGCAGGCGTTGGGATGGGGTCAACGCGGGAAAGGGCGTATTATCTGTGGACATGGTGGATTCCTCGTTTGGAACGGAGCGGATGAGCGGGTAGAAAGGTAGGAAAATTTGACACAGGGGAGAACATTGTCCATCTCTAGGGAAACGGAGGGAAGTAGCTAATGGAATACAGCGACAAACAGCACGCCCACTTTGAGGAGCACGGGTACGTGCGGCTCGGCAAGGTACTCGACGACGCGGGATTGGCCGAACTACAGCAGCGGATCGACGCGATCATGCTCGGCGAGATCCCCTACCCGGAGATGGAATTTCAGCTCGACGGGGAGGACGCCGACTACGCGAAGATGCCCACCGTCTCTTCCGGCCACAAGGGCACCACGCTCCAGTACCGCAAGATCATGGGCTTGGAGCAGGACCCCGTCTATCTCGCCTACATGCAGCACCCGCTCTTCCGCCAGATCACCCGGCGCTATGTCGGCGAGGATGTGTCGATCTTCCGGGCGATGTTTATGAACAAGCCGGCGGAAAAGGGCACGATATTGCCTTGGCACCAAGACGTGGGCGTGGGTTGGGGCGTGGGTTACAATCCGACGACCACGGTGTGGACCGCGCTCGATTCGGCGACGGTGGCAAACGGCTGTATGCAGATCGTGCCCGGCAGCCACAAGCACGGGGTGATCACCGAAGGGCATTTTCCTTCGGCAGAGCAGCTAGCCGAATACGCGCCGCGGGGAGCGGAAATCGACCTTGAAGCCGAGGCGGGCGAGGCGATTTTGCTCAACAACCTGCTGCTGCACCGCTCGGGGATCAATCCGACGGGTCAGTCGCGCCGTGCCTTTAGCATCGCCTATATGGACGGAGCCGCGCGTTCCGTGCGCACGGGCGAAGGCTATCCGATGATCTTTGGTGCAGAGGCGCTGGTCCCGGCCTAGTCGGGCCACTGCTGCGCGGAGATGGCGTAGCGGGCGATGGCCTCCTCGTCCAATTCCACGCCCAAACCCGGTCCGGTGGGCACGATGGCGTAGCCGTCTTGGACCAGCGGCCCTTTGAGCAGGCTGTGCTCGTGCGCGAAGTTGCCGCAGAGGTCGGAGCCAAAGGTGCAGTTGGGCGCGGCAGCCGAGGCGTGGAGGCGGAAGACGTCGAAAATCCCTAGATCGACATTGGAGGCTTGCCACACGGGGATGTCTGCGCTTGCGGCGATGCGCGCCATGTCGAGAAAATCCCAGTCCGAGGGCGCGACGTTGAAGGCGTCCACTGCTTCGAGGTGCACCGCGTCGATGATCTGGCGGGGGTTTTGGAAGTGCGGGGCGACGAGGACGCTGGTTTCTTCCTTGAGGCGGCGATATTCGTTGAGATCGGTTTTGGGGAAGGGATCTTCGAAGACCACGTCGAGGCCGTCGAGACGGCGGGCTAGGTCGAGCGCGTTTTCGAGGTTGTAGAAGCGTTCGTTGGGGTCTAGGACTACCCGTAGATGCGGCGCGACTTCGAGGGTGGCGCGGACCCGGTCCTCCATGTTGGCATCCTCCCACTTGCACTTCATCTTGATGCCGTGGAAACCCAGCTCGGCGGCGCGTTGGGCCGCACGGGCGGTATCCGCAGCGCTCATCCGACTGATCCAGTAGTCAACCAGCACCTTATCTTGCAGCTTGCCACCGAAAATGCGGCACAGCGGCCAGCCGATCACTTTGCCGATCAGGTCGAGGAGGGCGATGTTCCAGCCACCGCTGCGCAAGGCTCGTGGCTCAAAGGTGTTGGGGTCTTTGCCGATTAGGTCGGGTGGTTGCTCTGCGCGGTCGCCGTAGTACGGTCCGCTCATGCCGAGGCCGGTCAGTCCTTGGTCGGTGTGGATTCTGAGGACATCTTGGCGGCGGGCCGAGAGCGGTTCGGGATAGCCGGGCGCGGGCTCGTCGTACTCGGGCGGAGGCAGGATGCCCGGGAGGAAGGGCACGCAACAGACGGTGCGTTCGAGGTGGGTAATCTGCATGGCGTTTAGTACAGGGCTTGGTAGAGTTTGCGCTGGTAGTCGGCTACCAGCGGATTGTCGCGGCCGAGTAGGTGGAAGACGGCGACCATGGCGTTCTTGGCGGCTTGGTCGCCGTTCGATCTTTTTCCCACGATGTGGAGCCATTCCTGCAACGCGGTTTCGTAGTCGCCCTCGGAGGCCGCGCAACAGGCGAGCAGGTGGCGGGCTTCTTGGTCGTCTGACTGGCTGAGTACGCGCTGGGCGCAGGCGGCGCGGCCCCCAGCTTGCTGGCACTGGTGGGCAAACTCAATCTGGGTGAGTAGCGCTTGGGCTTGCGGGTGTTCGGGGGTGTCGGCTTCGACGAGATTGACCAGTTCCTGTACGGTCTCGAAGCGGCCCTGCTGCAGGTGGATCTTCGCTAGGCCAAGGAGGGCGGGGCCGTCGGTGGGATTTTCCTCAAGCATCTGCTCATACTGGCGCGCGGCCGCGTCGAAGTCGCCGGTGGCCACTAAGTCGTCGGCTTGGTCCGTCGCTGTTTCGGCTTCGGGGATGGGAGCATCGGAGATCAATGGACGGAGAATGGCCTCGATCTGTTCTCTGGGTAGCGCGCCGGTGAATTCTTGGGCTAGCTGGCCGTTCTTGACGATTTTGACTGCGGGGATGCCTTGGACCCGAAAGGCCATGGCGAGTTGCTGGTTTTCATCGACGTTGATCTTGGCTAGGGCTACGCCGGGACCGAGCGCCGCGACGACGTCTTCGAGGATGGGTCCTAAGGTCTTGCAAGGGCCGCACCAAGGGGCCCAAAAATCGACGACGATGACGCGCTCCTGCGAGCCTTGGAGGACCAGCTCTTCAAAGTTTTGCTCATCGACGTCGAATATCTGTGGTTGGGGTTGGATTTCCATGGTGTCCTTCCGTTTGGAGTAATTCTACTGGGCGCGGCCGCGGCCGGCGACTGCCCATTCTTCGACGACTTCGCCGTTGCGGAGGGCGAAGATGCGGTCGTGGAGGTTGGTGGTCATCCCGCCGTGCAGGGGGATGAAAGAGAGGATGTCGCCTACGTTGACGGGACGATTTGCGGCAGTGGTATCGACGTGGCCGTGCTCAACGGACATGCCTTTGAGAAAAAGCTCAGGCTGTTCGAGGCAGTAGCCATACGGGGTCGGCGGATAGCTGGTGAAGGCCTTCTGGCCGGCATCGACGATGGCTTGTCCCGGCCGGGAGGTGCTGACCACGGTGACGACCAAGCGCAGCGGACAGCGGGTGGGGTCGAGGTCTTCGCGCTTGCCCACGCGGGTCATACCTTCGTAAGCGTACGAGCCGATGCGGGTCTCGGTGCAGCCGAGGGATTTGGAGATGGTTTCGCTGCCAGTGCCGCCGCCGCTGATGATGTGCAGTGGCAGGCCGCTTTTGTGCGCCCCTTCGCGCACTTCGTCGAGGAAGGGGCGAGCGCGTTCGCTGCTGGGATAGGTCATCACGCCGGTAAAGTCCAGCCCCGGTAGCTGGTCGATGTGCTGGGCCAGCGCGAGGGTGTCGGCAGGCGATTGGGTGCCGACGCGGCCGCCGCCGGTGTCCATTTCGACGATTGTGCGGATGCGGCAACCTGCGGCCGTGGCGGCCTGAGATAGTCCGTCAACAGTGTCGGCGGAGTCGGCGGCGACCGTTAGGGTGCTCTTGCCGCTTTGGATCAGGCGCGTCAGGCGGGCTAGCTTGGGCTGGCCGACGATGTTGTAGGGAATCAGGATGTCTTGGATGCCGCCATCGGCCATGGCCTCGGCCTCGCCTAACTTCTGGCTGACGATGCCAATGGCTCCCGCGGCGATTTGCAGGCGCGCAATGGCTGGCGTCTTGTGGGTCTTGGTGTGGACGCGCAGGCCGATTTCGAGCTGGTCGCAGGCGTTTTGCAAGTCGCGGATGTTTTTTTCTAGCACGTCGAGATCGACGCAGAGGGCGGGGGTGTCGAGTTCGGTAAAGTGCATGGGCTTAGATCCTTCCAGTAAAGAGATCCATGTATTGGTTGGCGATTTTTTCCTGGGCGTATTCGCGCTGGACGTAGGTGCGGCACTGGCGGCCTAGATCGGCGCGTTCCGTTGGACTGAGGGCGAAGAAGCGGTGGATTTGCGCGACGAAAGCTGGGTAGTCCTCGGGGTCAACGAGGAATCCGCCTTCGCGCACGCTCTCGGTCAGGGCATCGACAGCAAAGGCCACGGCTGGGGTGCCGGCGTACATACATTCGAGTTGGGTCTGGCCGAAGCCTTCGACATCGCCGGGTATGTGGATGTTGGGCATGAGGAAAAGATCGCAACTCGTGCGCAGCATGGCCAGCACATCGTCGGGGACTGACCCGAGCAGGACGACGCGGTCCTTTAGACCGGATTGGCAAAGCGCTTGCAAGCGCGCGGTTTCGCTGGCGGGAGGGCCGCAGATTAAGAGGCGAATATCTGCGTCGAGCAGGGGCATCCCTTTTTGCAAGAATTCGACCATGCCCTTGCGGGGGACTTGGCGACCGAAAAGCAGCAGGATGCGGTCTTGGCCAAAGCGCATCCCGTGTTCTTCCTCGAAACGCGCTCTGACCGTCTCCAGCGCGTCTGGTGACAACTCCAGCGGCTCGACTCCTAAGTAGATGATCTCCAACTTGTCCTCAGAGACGCCGCTTGCCGCGGTAATGCGGCGGCTGTGTTCGCTGATGACGACGACCTGGTCGCAGGCGCGGACTCCCCAGTGCATCAGCGCGCGTGCGAGGGGATTTTTGTAGGTCATTTCGAGGCCATAGACGGTGGTGATAAACCGCGCTGGACCCAAAGGGCGCAAGAGTGGAGCCAACGACGCGGCGACTCCGTCGGCGAAGTACACGGCATCGACGCGGCGGAAGAGCACGGCCCAAAAGGTGGTCACAAAGCAATAGGGGAGGAACCAAGTCAGGTGCAAAAGTGATTGGCGGCCCAGCGCGATGAGGCGGACTTGGGCTTGGTTGACCAGTCGGGTATAGAGTGCGTGGCAATGGGTCTGGATGCCGCCGATGGTGGGCGGGTAGCGGCGGGCGAGGAAGAGGATGCGGGGAGGATGGTTTGGCACAGATGTGGTTACGGCTCGACGAGGATGCGGCCGGGATTTTCTTCGGTTACCTCGCCGACGAGCGCGGCAGCGTCTAGTTGGAGGGCGTGGAGGAGGGCCTCGGCCTCGGTTGCGGCCACGGCGATGAGCAGGCCGCCGGAGGTCTGGGCGTCGAAGAGGAGATTGGCGCGGGCTGGATCGACGCCGTCGGCAACGGTGACTTTGGATTCCAGGAAAAGCTGGTTGTCGCGGGAGCCGCCTTCGAGTCCTTTGGCAGCTAGGGCTAAGCTGTGTGCTAGGGCTGGAACTTGGGCTGCGTAAAAGGTCATTCCCACTTGGCTGCCCTCGGCCATTTCCGCGGCGTGTCCCAAAAGGCCGAAGCCGGTGATATCGGTGACGGCGTGGACGGCGAAGTTTGGCAGGATTTCGGCACCTACCTTGTTGAGCGCGAGCATGGATTCCACGGCTTCGGCGAGATCGGTTTCGGCGAGGTGACCGGCCTTGAAGGCGTTGGCGATTAGTCCGGTGCCCAGTTTTTTGGTGAGGATGAGGCGGTCGCCGGGCTGGGCACCGGCGTTGGTGTAGATGTGGTCGGGGTGGACGAGGCCGGTGACGGCGAGGCCATATTTGAGCTCTGGGTCTTGCACGGTGTGGCCGCCGACGAGGGTGCAGCCGGCTTCGGCTGTTTTAGCTTGGCCACCGCGCAGAATTTCGTTGAACACTGCGGGATCGAGGTCGCCGGTGGGAAAACCCGCGATGTTGAGCGCGGTGAGGGGCTTGCCGCCCATGGCGTACACGTCGCTGAGCGAGTTGGCCGCGGCAATGGCCCCAAAGGTGTAGGGATCGTCGACGATGGGGGTGAAGAAATCGACGGTCTGCACCAAAGCCTCGCGCTCGTTGAGGCGATAGACGCCGGCGTCGTCGGCGAGATTGAAGCCGACGAGCAGGTTGGGATCAGTGTTTGCTGGCAGACCTGCCAGGGCACGCCGCAACTGGTCGGGGCGCAGCTTGGAAGCTCAGCCGCCGCAGGCGACCATTTGCGTCAGGCGCTTGGTCTTTTTATAGGTGAATATCTTTTGCCAACGGTTCATAATATTTATTGACGCTACGCACAGGAGACCTCTTGGGTAGGAGATGCTTCGCTAGGCTCAGCATGACAAGGAAAGGAAACACCATCCACTGTCACACTGAGCGCAGCGAAGCGTCTCATCCCTACGGGGTCTGTGCGCAACATCAGATAGTTAGAGAAGATAGCATTATATTCTACGGCAAGCGAGGTAACAAAGCGATCTGTTCGCTAGAAAGGTGATACCGAATGCGCATTGCAACAGCAGGTTTTTCTCACGAGTCGAATTCGTTCTATTCGCAGCCGACGCAGTTAGAGGATTTCGGGGGGTGCGAAGGCGCGGATGTGATTAGCCAATACGCGGGCACTTTCCACGAGATCGCCGGCTATATCGCCGGGGTCGAGGAGTTTGGCTATGAACTCTATCCGCTCTTGGCGACGTCGGCGACTCCGGGCGGCCCGGTGACTGCGGACACGTACGAGCACTTTGTCGGACGCATCCTCAGCGGACTAGAGGCGGCCCCCAAGCTAGACGGGGTGCTGTTGGCGCTGCACGGGGCCATGGTCGCCGAGGGGTTTCCCCAAGCCGACGGAGAGACCGTGCGCCGAGTGCGCGCACTGGTGGGCGACTTGCCCATCGCCGTGACTCACGACTACCACGCCAACGTGCCCCCGGAACTGGTGGAAGCGGCCGACACCTTGATCATCTACAAGACCAACCCCCACATTGACCAGCGGGAACGAGGCTTGCAGGCCGCGTCCATTCTGACGCGGCAGATTCGCGGCGAAGTTCAGCCCAAGATGGCGTTGGTTAAGCCGGAAGTGCTCTTCAACATTTACTTCCACAACACGAGCGTCGCGCCCATGCAGCCGCTGATGCAGGCGGCGATTGAGTTGGAGTCGGCAGCGGGGATTCTCGGGTGTAGTATTGCCGGGGGCTATCAATACGCGGATGTGCCTTATATGGGGCCGTCGGTGGTGGTGATTGCGGACGGGGACGAGGAAAAGGCGCAGCGCGACGCCGAGCGGTTGAGCGAGCAGATGTGGGCCAGCCGCGACCAGTTAAAGCCTGCGGTGCCCGATCCGGCCGAGGCTGTGCGGTTGGCGTTAGCGAGTGAGGAGACGCCCGTGTGTTTGCTCGACATGGGCGACAACATCGGCGGCGGCTCGTCGGGGGATTCGACGTTTGTGTTGGAGCAATTGCTCGCGCAGGAAGCGGACGGCTGGGTGGTGTCGATCTGGGATGCCGAAAGCGCGCAAGCGTGTTTTGCGGCTGGCATCGGCGGACAGGTCCAGCTCAGCGTGGGCGGCAAGACCGACGACATGCACGGGCCGACCTTGGAAATCGCCGGTCGGGTGCGGACGCTACACGACGGGTCGTACGAAGAGCGCGAGCGTCGGCACGGTGGGGGCCGTTATTTTAATCAGGGGCCGACCGCGGTTGTGCAAGTCGAGCAGGCCGGGAGCAAAGGACTGCTCTTGCTCAACAGCAAGCGCGCCTGTCCCAACAGCATCCACCAGATCACCTGTGCGGGGATTCAGCCCGAGCATCAGCGCATCTTGGTGGCCAAGGGCGCGGTGGCGCCTAGAGCCGCGTACGAGCCGGTGTGCGGTCGTCTAATCGAGGTGGCTTCGGGTGGAGCGACGGCGATTAACCGGCCCGCCGATGAGTATCAGCTAGCGCGGAAGTCGCTCTATGAGTGGCGTTGACAGGCGCGAAGGAGGCGGCTAGCTTAGGCCACCTTTAGGATACGACCTATTATACGACAGTAGAGCGATATGAGATGCTTCGCTTCGCTCAGCATGACAGCATGGGCGTCATCACCTGTCATGCTGAGCGGAGCAAAGCGGAGTCGAAGCGTCTCATATCTCCCATGCCTAAGGTCCATTGGATTACTGTCGTGTACGTAGGGATACGATTTAGGACGACAAACCCATAGGAGGAGAACTGTCATGACGCTTCGCATAGGACTAATAGGCGCGGGGGCTAATACCCGCTTGCAGCACATTCCCGGTTTTCAAGGTATTGACGGAGTCGAAATAACCGCGGTCTGCAACCGCTCGCGCGAATCGGGTCAACGGATCGCCGATGAATACGGCATCCCACAGGTCTTTGAAGACTGGCGGGCGTTGATCGCAAGCGACGATGTCGATGCGATCTGCATCGGCACTTGGCCCTATATGCACTGCCCGATGACGCTGGCTGGGCTCGAAGCGGGCAAGCACGTGCTGACCGAGGCGCGGATGTGCATGAATTTGGCCGAGGCGCGGCAGATGTACGCCGCCTCGCAGCAAACGGATAAGGTGGCGATGATCGTGCCAGCCCCCTTCTATTTGTCAGCCGAGCCGCTGTTGCTCGACAAGCTGCACAGCGGTTTTTTCGGCGACTTGTTGGAAATTCACTTCACCGGCCTCTCCGGCGGCTACGACCCGGACGCGCCACTGCACTGGCGGCAGCGCCGCGATCTGTCGGGCAATAACATCATGGCGATGGGCATTGGCAACGAAACCGTGCGGCGCTATGCCGGGCACGAGAAGGCCGTGATAGCCTATGGCAAGACGTTTACGACCGGGCGGCTCGACGAGGAGACCGGGAAGAACGCCCCGGCCGATGTGCCGGAAAGCTTGGGCATTGTCGCCGAGCTGGAAAGCGGCGCAACTGCGGTCTATCACTTGAGCAGCGTCGCGCGCTTAGGGCCTGCCTTTGGCTTTGCCTTTTACGGCACCAAAGGCTCGTTTAAGATGGACGAGAGTGGAGTATGGGTAGCTGGCGAGGGCGACGACGAGTTCCAGTCCTTCGACATCCCCGAGCATCCGCGCGACGGCTGGCAGGTAGAAGAGGACTTTGTCGATGCCATCCGCGACAGTCGGCCCGTTACGCATACCAGCTTTGCCGACGGCGTCAAATACATGGAGTTTACCGAGGCCGTGCAGATCAGCATGGCCGAAGGACGGCGGGTGGAATTGCCGCTTGATTGATGGCGCGAAAAATGAGGGAAGAGAAGCGGCCGAGGCAAAAGCCCCGGCCGCTTTTTTATTCGTCGATTCGCTCGCCGCAGTGCGGGCAGCGGCGCTCTGGGTCTTCTGACCGGTGAGCTGCTAGGGCGTCGACAAATCCTGCGCCGAGAAGGCCGGCTGGCAGCGCGAACATGCCGATTCCCAAGATGGCGATGACCGCGGCAATGGTCTGGCCGAGGGCGGTGATCGGATAGGTGTCGCCGTAGCCGACCGTGGTCAAGGTGACGATGCTCCACCACATGGTGGCCGGGATGCTGGTAAAGACCTCGGGCTGGTCCTCGTGCTCGACGAAGTACATCAGCGACGAGGAGAGGGCCAACAGGATCAACAGCACTAAGAAGATGCTGACAAGCTCTTCTTTGCGGTCGGCAATGACGTGGCCGAGCAAGCGCAGGGCGCGGAAGTAGCGCACTAGCTTGAGGACGCGGAAGATCCGCAGGACGCGTATCACGCGGACAAAGCGCGGATCTACGCTCATGGGCGGCAGGAATAAGGGGAGGATGGCTATGAGGTCAATGATGGCCATAGGCGTGAGGACAAAGCGAATGCGCCCGGTCACGGGCTGCGAAAACCGAGGGTTGGCAGTAATGACCCATAGGCGCACTAGGTACTCGACCGCGAACACGGTCAGTGAGAAATCCTCAAAAAGTTCAAAGGCGGCGCGATTGAGGTTGTAGATAGGCTCGACGGTTTCGAGGATCAAGGCGACGATGTTGAGCAAGATCAGGACGATAATGGCCACATCGACGAAGCGCCCCGGTTCAACGTCTGGCTCGATGAAGCGATAGACGCGCTCTTTGAGGCTCATCTGCTTACTCCCACTTTGCGAAGACCTCCTCGGCCAACCCGAAAGCGGTGGTCATGCCGGCACCGCTGATGCCATTGACGATTTTTGCGCCGGGTGCGGGGTCGGCGATAAAGTCGGCTTGGTCGGGGTGTTTGGCGTAGATGCCGTGCCAGCGCTGGGCGATGTGTAGGGCTGGAGCGGCGAGGAAGGTCTGGAGATAGTTGAGGATTAGCTGGTCGATTGCGGGTTTGTCGAAGGGATCTATTACCCAGCCGTATTCGTGCGAGTCGCCGATGACGATTTCGCCGCGGCCGTTTTGCGAGGCCATGACGTGGATGCCCCACTGGTCGAATTCGGGGCGCTCGGCGGCGATGCGCTGGGTGTAGGCGGCCAGCGTCTGGCACTGCTTGAAGGCGGCGTAGTGGCGCAAGGTCAACCCGGCGGCGAGCATCGGCCCGAGACGCCAGTTGCCGGGCTGGGGCGCGGTGCGCATCATCTGCAACTTGCAGCGAGTGAGTCCGCTGTTGGCAAATACTTGGGGGTAGAGGGATTCAAAGTCCGCGCCGCTGCAGACGATGGCGCGGTCCACGGACCAAGTTTCCGCTGGCGTGTAGATCAGGGGCAGGTCGATGTGGTGGACCGGGGTGGAGAAGCGCAGGGTGATGTCGTACTCGCGTGCTAGGTAGCCCGGCAGCGCGGCGATGGCTTCGCGGGGATCGACGCAGAGTTCGGTCGCGCTCCAGAGACCGCCTTTGAGTCCAGCGGGCTGCACGGCGTGGCTGCGAGCGAGTACGGCGTCCCGATCGAGTAGCTCGACCGAGTAGCCGAGGGCCGGGGCGCACTCGGCAAACTCCGCCAACACGGCGCACTCGTCGTCGGCATACGCTAGGTGCAAGGAGCCGGTCTGGGCACACCAGATGCCTGCTTTGGGGGCGAGGTCGAGCCATATTTGGCGCGTGCGCAGGGCGCGTTGGTGAATGAGACCGGGAGCTTGGCCGATGGGCCAGATCATGCCGAAGTTGCGGATCGAGGCCCCTTGCGCTTGGGGCGTGCGCTCGAAGAGGACGACGCGGTGGCCGCGCTTGGCCGCGGCAAGGGCGTGGGCCAACCCGACGATGCCGCCGCCGACTACGGCGATATCCGCTTTGAGATCGGGCATGGTTAGGGCGCGTCCCAAGGCAGTGAATAGGTTTTGACGTTGGTCATGGCCTTCATGGTTTCGATGACGCCTTCTTTGTAACCGAGGCCCGAGGCTTTGATGCCGCCGAAGGGGGTCCATTCGAGGCGATAACTGGGGGCCTCGTTGACGTTGACGGTGCCCACTTCGAGCTCGGAGATGACGCGTTGGACCGAGGGCCAGTGGTTGCTGACGACCCCTCCAGAAAGGCCGTAGGGGGTGTCGTTGGCGATGGCGATGGCTTCGTCGAGGGTGTCAAAGCGGAGGATCGGCGCGACCGGGCCAAAGGTCTCCTCGGCGACGAGGGTGTGGCTGTTTTCGACGTGGTCGAGGACGGTGGGGGCATAGAGGGCGCCGTCGCGTTTATGGCCGATTAGTAATGTAGCTCCATTGCTGATGGCGGCGGCGACGCGCTGTTCTATGGCGCTAGCCGCGGTTTCGCTGATAACCGTACCCATGTCGTTTGCAGGGTCGTAGGGGTCGCCGTATTTGAGGGCCGCGGTCTTGGCTGTTAGGACGGTGGCGAAGGCGTCGGCCAAGGAGCGGTGGACTAAAATCCGACGGATGGCGGTGCAGCGCTGGCCCGAGTTTTTATAGAGGCCGGCAACGGTGATGTTGGCGGCCTCTTCGACATCGGCGTCCTGCAGGACGAGCAGGGCCGAGCTGCCGCCGAGTTCTAGGACCAGACGTTTGTAGCCAGCGCGCGCGGCGATGGAGTGGCCGATGGCGCTGCTTCCAGTGAAGGTGATCAAGTCGACGAGCTCGTGTTTGACCAGCAGGTCGGGGATTGCCGGGGATGGGCCGTTGATGACGTTGAGCATGTCGGCAGGCAAGCCGCAGTCGAGGGCGAGTTGGGCTAGGTAATAGGCCGAGAGCGGGGTTTGCTCCGAGGGTTTGAGGACCACGGCGTTTGAGGTGGCGATAGCGGGGGCGATCTTGTGGACCACTTGGTTCATTGGGTGGTTGAAGGGGGTGATCGCAGCGATGAGGTGCAGGGGCTGGCGGGTGGTATAGATGCGGCGGCGGCGGCCGTTTGGGGAGATGTCGCAGGGGAAGACTTCGGAGTCGTCGTCGAGGGCCTTGATAGCGGCGAAGCGCAATACGTCGCAGACGCGGCTGGCTTCGTAGGTAGTGTCCTTGAGGCCGAGGCCGGACTCATCAGTGATCAGACGGGCGATTTCGTCGCTGCGGGATTCGCTGGCGGCGGCCATCTCGTTGAGGATGCGGGCGCGGTCGTAGCGGCTGAGGTCGAATTTGGCGGCGTGGGTCTGGCGCAGGACGGCGTCGGCTTTTGCCGGGGTGATGGCGGCGACGCGGCCGACTTGCTGGCCGGTGAAGGGATTATGGACATCGATCCACTGCCCGCTTTCGACTTGGGTGCCGCCGATGATGCTGCCGAATTGATGCATCAGGCTAGGACTCCATTGCAGAGAAAGTCAAAAAGATCCCAGTTGCGCGCTCGGCCCGAGGCCAACAACTCGGCGTATTGGTCTGTCAGCGGCCTATTGCAGATCATGGGCACCACGCCTTCGTGCAGGCCGCCGTGCGAGCGCAGTCCTTGGGCGACGTCGGCGAGTTGGTGCCAGTCGGGGGTGCGGCCGAGGACGGTGTCTTGGTCGGCGAGGACGACCAGTTCGCCGATGCGGTCGGGGGGGAGTTGGTAGGTGGCGACCGCTTGTGCGCGGCTGAGTACCTGTTCGACGCCGGGAATGGCGCGGAGGATGGCGGTGGCGCGTGCGATGTGCGCGTCGTCGAGATAGACGGTGGCGTAGGAGCCCAGTGCGCCGTGGTGGACCACATAGGGATCGGTGATGGGCAGAATGACCCTAGCTTCGGCGATGCCGGCGGCGACGAGTTGGGTCTCGATAAACTGTACCTTGGGGGTACCGTCGGCGTTGGTTTTGGCGTTCATGCCGTGATCGGCGGTGATGCCCAAGATAATGTCTTGGGCGTCGAGCGCGCCGATAAAGCGGTCGAGGCGGGCGTAGAAGGCGTTGGCTTCCGGCTCGCCGGGTGCCCACTTGTGCTGGACGAAATCGGTGGTCGAAAGGTAGAGCAGGTCGAGGTCGTGGCGTTCGAGTAGACGCGCACCAGCTTCGATGCAGTACACGCTGGCTTCGGGATCGTAGATGCCGGGGTTTTCCCGGCCGACTAGGTCGAGGACGTCGGCGATGCCGTGGGTAGCTGGTGCGGCTTCGTGCGCTTTTTCGACGGAAAAATTGATGCCGTGCCAGCCGTGGGCCAACAGCAGGCGCAGCTTGTCTTTGGTGGTGATGGCAGCGACTTGTTGGCCGGCTTGATGAAAGGCGGCGGGGATCGTCGGGGCGCGCAGGAAGCGGGGGTCGTTCATCATCACTTCCGCCTCGGCGTCTAGGTCGTAGTAGAAATTGCCGGGAATGCCGTTTATGGCCGGCGGCGCACCGGTGATGATGGCGACGTTGTTGGGATTGGTGAAAGAGGGGATCGCGGTGTTTACTTGGCCGTGGACGCCGCGCTCGATGATCGAACGGAGGTTGGGCATCTGGGCGGCAGCTTCGTCGAGGTAGGCCTGGGAGCAGCCGTCGAGGCAGATGCCGACGATGGCTTTTTCGCGCGGGCGATAGCCCCGGTCATTGACTTGGATCATGCGCTAGGGGCAACGGCGACGCGGATGTGCTGGCGCGTCTCGGCTAAGGCGATGGCTTGCTCTAGCTCGGCGAGGGCAAAGGGGTCGCTGACCAGCGACGGGTACGGATAGCGATCGGCGGTGCGGGCGAGAAAGGCGAGCGCCTCGCCGAGGTGGTGCGGGCTGTAGTTGTGGACGCCGCGGATCGTTAGGCACTTGCGGATGACCTGCTCGCCGGTCAGCTCTAGCCGGGTGTTGGGGTGGACCATGCCGACAAAGACGTAGCTGCCGCCCGGGCGCAGGGCCGCGATCCCCGAGGGAATCAAGTCCGCGTTGCCGGCGACTTCAAAAACGGCGTCGAGTCCTTCCGGTGGCGGCTCGGTTATGGGTATCGCGCCGAATTCGGTGGACAGTGCTAGGCGGTCCGCGTCGATGTCGGTGCAGTAGATTTGCGCGATGTCGCGCTCGGCGAGCAGGGCGCACGTATAGAGGCCGAGCAGACCAGCGCCCTGGACCAAAACCCGGTGGCAGGGGGTGGGTAGCACCGCGATGGCGTTGACTGCGGTGGCCAAGGCGCAGTTGGCCGGGGCGACTGTGGAGTCGGGCAAGCAGTCGTCCACTTTGGCGATGTGGGTGCCGGGTCTGATAAGCAGATGGGTGGCGTAACAGCCGTTGAGCCCGCTGCCGTCGATGAGCGCGGCGTGGCCGTATTTAAAGAGCGCGGCGCATTTTTCCGGTAGGTGATGTTCGGTGCAGGCTAGGCAGGTGCCGCAACTGTCGGCGATGCTCCAGCTTATGCGGTCGCCCGGCGCGAAGGTGGGGCGCTGCGAGGCGACGATGCGGCCGACGGCCTCGTGGCCGAGGATTAGGGGCACCGGCTCCGTGCGCAGGCCAGACAGCGTATGCAGGTCGGAGCCGCAGATCGTGGCTAGGCCGATCTCGACAAGTACTGCACCGGGCGCGAGCCCGTCGGGCAGAGGCAGATTTTCACAGCGGAGCGGGTGGCCTGGGCCGTCGAATATCTGTGCGGAGGCCGTGGGCATAGGCTAGCCCTGCGGCTTGCGCCAGTAGTCTTCTAACAGGTCTTTTGGCACCCAGCCCAGCAGGCGTCGGGCCTTGGCATTGCTGTAGCGGCCGTGGGGCGTGTCCGTGGTGATGTGAAAAATCTCGCAGCGCGAAGGCAGGGACACCAAGTCCACCTCTAGACACTTTTGCAGGGCGCGAGCGGCGTCGGGAAAGGTGACGGAAAAGGGATTGGTGCCACCGCCGAGTTGCTCGGCTGACGGCTCGGCGTCGCGGAAGCTCAAAAAGAGGGTGGTGAGTACGTGGATGGGATGGTTGGCGGCGAAGACGCGGCAAATCTCTTGGCCGAGCGATTTGGTGTGGGCGTAGAGGCCGACGCCCGAATGCAGGGGCACTTCCTCGTTGATGTCAAAGTCGTAGTGCTCGTACGAGGGCCCGGCTTGGGTGAAGTGGGGCCCGGTGTTGACGAAGCGGGCGTGGCCGTTTTCGACCGCGGCGAGAATGCCGTTGTACGTGCCGGTGGTATTGACGTCGAAGGCGATCTTGCGGTCGGGGCGCAGCACTGAGCAGTTGATGGTTACATCAGTGCCCTCGGTGGCGCGGCGCACTTGGTCGAGGTCGGAGACGTCCACCTGCATGGTCTCGTGCGGGCTGTCGATGGGCATGAGGTCGGTGATGCGCAGCTCGTAGGTGTCTTCGAGTTGCTTGACCACGTGCGGGCCGAGAAAGCCGTTGCCGCCTAGGAGCAGAACTTTCATGGGTTGGCCTCAAAGTTGTATTGGGGGTCAAACGCTAGGTGGCCCTTGGCGCGCTCGACGGAGAAGCGGGCGCGCGTTGCCGCAGACTGGATGTGGATGGCGCTGTACTGGCTGGCTGGCCCCTTTTGTACAATTTGGGCCACGGCTTGGGCGGCGTCGCGCTCGTCGAGCCACATGGGATCGTAGGGCTGGTCGGCGACCTCTTCGGCGCGGACGAGGTGGCCAAGGCGGGCAATGGTGAGGTGGAGTTCGTGGCTGTGGGCAAATTCGCGGGCCGTAAACTCGGCTAGGTGAGCGCCGAGAACGGCTGGTGCGCAGGAGGGCAGCGGCTTCCAGGTTTCGTCAACGGTGAGATCGTCTTCGTACGGGGCGAAAAGGTCGAGGGTGCTCAAGAGAATGGCGTGTTCGACCTCCGCGGCGGCCGCGGCCACGAGCAGATTGTACGTGCCGCGCGTATTGCGGTCCAGCCAAGTGATCTCGCCGTCGCTGTCGCGCGGCGCAGAGGCGAGGTGGACGATGATGTCGATGTCTTTGACGAGTGCGTCGGTCTCTGAGTCGTGCCCCAGATCACTCTGAACCCCGAACCGGGGCTCGGGGTCGGTCAAGCGCACTTGGTGTGCGTCGCCGAGGCCATCAGCTAGGGCTTGGCCGAGCGAGGTGGCGGCGTTGGTAATGAGTACGCGCATAGCCTTAGAGAACCTGTTGGTCGGTTTGGGTGGGGACGATGTCGTGGAGCTGGCTGTCCATCAGCGCGGTGGGCGACTGCATTTCGAGCACGGCCTTTTCGTGCAGCTCGTCGATGGTGCGGCAACCAGCCGTGGCGAGGGTGGCGCGCAGCATCTGGATGCGGATCGGCAATTTGTCGTGTATCGAGCCGATGTGGGGTACGTAGCCGGAGATGCCCTCCTCGAAGAAATTCTCTCGCGTCTGCGCGTAGCGCCGCATGTTGTGGGCGCGCAGCGAACCTTCCATCCAGTACTCTTTGACGACGTCGCCGGCTGCGGTGCGCACGAGGTTGCCTTGGCTTTCGGTGTAGCCGGCGAAGAAGCTCCCCATCATAACGGCGTTGGCCCCCAAGGCCATAGCCACGGCGATCTCGGCCGGGCTCGAAATGCCGCCGTCGGCGATGATGGGCAAGTAGGCGTTGCAATCCTGCTGCCACTGATTGCGCGCCGCGTTGATTTCCATCAAGGCCGTGCCTTGGCCGCGGCCGGTGGCCTTGACTTCTTGGGTAATGCAGCCCGAGCCGATCCCCATACCGACTTTGATGGCGTCGGCACCGGCTTCAGCCAAAAAGCGAAAGCCCTCGGCCGTGACGATGTTGCCGCCGATGACCGGGGCGTCGGTGCGCTCCTTGAGGAATTGGATCATCTGCCGCTGGTACTCGGTGTGGCCGTCGGAGGCGTCGATGATCAGTACGTCCACCTCTTGCGCGATGAGGGCTTCGGCCCGCTCGCGGTCCTCCGGGTGGGTGGAAACGGCCGCACCGACGAGCAGGCGCTTTTTTTGGTCGATAGATTCGTTGGGGTGCCGCAGGTGCTTGTCGAGGTCCTTTTTGAAGACTACCGCCTGTAGCACGCCGCCCTTGGATAGAATGGGCAAGAAGCCGCGGCCGTAGCGGATCATCAGCTCGTTGGCGGCTTTGAGGTCGCTTATTTCGCGGCCGGCCTGCACGTCGGTTTTCATGCGGGAGGCGACTTGGCAGTCGAGGTCGCGGCGCTCGTCAAAGTCCTTGTCGGTGAGGATGCCGAGGAGCTGGTCGTGGAACTGGCCGCTGGTGGTGACCGGAAAGGTCGTGTAGCCAGTGCGGTGGATGATCTCGACGACCTCGGCAATGGGTTGCTCAGGGGCCAAGGTGAGAATATCGGTCTGAAAACCGGCCTTGAAGCGCTTGACTTGGCCGACCTTGGCGCACTGCTCGTCAATGGGCTGGCTGACGGGCAGGATGCCGATGCCGCCTAGCTGGGCTAGGGCAATGGCCATTTCGCCGCCGGTCACCGCCTGCATGGCGGCGCTGAGAAAGGGCACGTGTAGGTAGAGAAAATCGTCTTCCTTGCGGCAGAGCCGGGTTTTGAGCGATGCGTTGGGCGCGTTGCCGTCGGTTGGCGTGTACCCAGGCAGAATGCGAAACTCCTTGAGGCTGTGCGAAGGGGTGCTCAGGACTTGGGCCATGGAAGTCCTCTCAGCGTTGGGGGGCGGAAGAGGGAAGGATTTAGCCTTAGAGTATAAAAATTCCATTGGTTTTATTCAACACACTTATATTTCTTTAATAGATAGCATGTGCACCCATAAGCTAAAGGAGCTTTGATATGTTTTACGAAAAAATTTACCCGAGGAACCATTCGACCTCGACCGACGGCATGACGTGTCTCTTGGCCGGTTTTGTGGCTGGCGTCGCGGTCGGCGCAGCCGTGGGGGTGTTACTGGCCCCGAAGAAGGGCGAGGACACCCGGCGCTTGATCAAGGACCAAGCCGAAGAAACGCGCGACCAGGTGGTGAAGGCCGTGAACGGGGTGACGGCGCGGTTCGAAAAGAAAGCCCCACAGGAAGAAGAGGCGGCTTAAGAAACTGTCTGAAAAGCGGCGATCGGCAATATGGGCGGCTTTGCCCAACGCTGATCGCCGTTTTTTCGCTCGCGCTCGGGGCTCATCTGAAATTTCCAGACAGCTTCTAAGACCGGCCGTAGTTGAGGCGGTGGAGCCGGGCGTAGATGCCGCCTTGGAGCAACAGCTCTTCGTGGCGGCCCCGCTCGCGCACCTCGCCGCGGTGCATCACCAAGATCTGGTCGGCACTGCGGATGGTCGAGAGGCGGTGGGCGATGACGATAGAAGTGCGCTCGCTCATCAGCTTGGCGATGGCGTCTTGGATGAGCTGTTCGGTCTCGGTGTCGATGCTGGAGGTGGCCTCGTCGAGGACGAGGATTTCCGGGTCGAAGGCTAAGGCCCGGGCAAAGGCCAACAACTGGCGCTGCCCGGCCGACAGAGTCGAGCCGCCTTCGGCTACGGCGTGGGCATAGCCCTGGGGGAGGCGTTCGATAAAGGGCGCGGCGTTGACGTAGCGAGCCGCGCGCTCGACTTGGACGTCGTCGATGGCGCGCTCGCCGAGGCGGATGTTGCCGCTGATATTCCCCGAAAACAGGAAGACCTCCTGCTGGACGATGCTGATGCGGCGGCGCAATTCGGCCGCGTGCCACTGGCGCACGTCGCGGCCATCGACGAGGATTTCTCCGCGCTGGATGTCGTAGAAGCGGCAGAGAAGGCTGACGATGGTGGTCTTGCCCGAGCCGGTGGCCCCGACCAAGGCCATGCTCTGCCCGGCCTGTAGTTCAAACGAGACATCCTTGAGAATCCAGTCTGCGGCGGCTGGATCGTACTTGAAGAACACGTTGCGAAATTCAATCTGCCCGCCGCGACTTGCGGCGGGCAGATTGCGTCGTGCGCTGCCGGCGGGTTCGCCGGGGACGGCCAACAGCTCGAAGATGCGCTCGGACGCGGCCATGGCGCTTTGCAGCAGGGCATAGCGGTCGGAGATGTCCATGATCGGGCGGAAGAAGCGGCGGATGTACTGCAGAAAGGCCACCAATACCCCCAGCTCGATGCGGCCGTCGATCACGTCTGAGGCCCCGTACCACAGCACCAGCGCCATGCCGACGGTGCCGAGTAATTCGGTGAAGGGAAAGAAGACGGCAAAGCAGTGGATTTCGCGGTCTTCGGCGCGGCGATAGGGCAGGTGCTCGGCGTCGAAGTCGCGCAAGTTGCGCTGTTGGCGGTTAAAGAGCTGCACCACCTCCACGCCAGTGATGTTCTCCTGCAAATAGGCATTGAGCCGCGCCAAGCGCGTGCGCAACTCGCGATAGGCGCGCATGGCGCGATCCTGTAGGTAGAAGGTCGAGACGGTGATGACGGGGACTACCGTGCAGCAGATCAGGGCCAGTTCAAAGTCGATATAGACCATGAAGCCGACGATGGCCAGCAGGGTGAAAAAGTCCATAAAGACCGAGACGACGCCCTCGCTGAAAAATTCGTTGAGCGCGTCGATGTCGTTGGTGGCGCGGGTCATAATCCGGCCCAGCGGCGTGCGGTCGAAGTAGCGCAGCGGCAGCTTTTGCAAGTGGGCGAAGAGGTCGCGGCGCATGTCGTACATGACGCGCTGGCCGATCATGCCGGTGACCAAGGTCTGGGCGTATTGAGCGCCGTACTGCACGGCGACGCTGGCAAAAAAAGCCGCGATCATCCACCGCAAACCCACCCAATCGCCGACGGCGATGTAGTCGTCTACCGCGACCTGCGTCAGATAGGGCCCGACTTGGCCGAAGCCGGCGGCGAGGGCAATGGTGCCGAAGGCGAGGATCACGTGCCCGCGGTGGGGCTTGAGACGCCCCAACAGTTGCAGCGTCAATCCGAGGTTGAAGGCGCGCTGTTGGATTTCTTCTTCTTTGTTGAGATCGGTGCTCACAGCGTTTCCAGTTCGGCGCTGAGCTGCTGGCGCTGGTACAATTCGGCGTAAAAGCCGCCGCTGTTGACCAGTTCGTCGTGGGTGCCCTGCTCGGCGATGCGGCCGTCTTCGAGCACAGCGATGTGGTCGGCGTGACGCAGGGTCGAGATGCGGTGGGCGATGATCAGGGTGGTGCGGCCCTGCATGAGGGCGTGCAAGTGATCGAGGATGGCTTCTTCGGTGTGGGTGTCCACCGCGGAGAGCGCGTCGTCGAGGATGAGGATCTGCGGCCGGCGAATGAGTGCCCGGGCCAAGGTCGCGCGCTGCTTCTGGCCGCCGGACAGGGTGACGCCGCGCTCGCCGATGAGGGTGTCGAAGCCCTCGTCGAATTGGTCGATGTCCTTTTTGAGCTGGGCCTCTTCGGCCACGGCGTGGATCTGGGCCACGGCGGCCGCGTCCACGCCGTAGGCGAGGTTGGCGTGGAGGGTATTGGAAAATAGAAAGGGATTTTGCGGGACGTAGCCGATGGCGTCGCGCAAGGCCGTCAGGGGCCACTCCTCGATCGGCACCCCGTCGATGAGTAGCTGGCCCGGCTCCGCTTGGATCAAGCGCGGCACGAGGCGCGCTAGCGTGGTCTTGCCCGAGCCGACGCGACCGATGATCCCAAGCGTCGTGCCTTGGGGAATTTCGAGATCAATCTGATGGAGGACCTGCTCCTCGCCGTAGGAGAAATTGAGCTTGCGGAAGGCGATGTGCCCGGCGATTGGTTGCGGAGTGGCCGGAGGCAAGGCGCGGTCTTGGATCTCGGGCTCGACGGCGAGGATCTCGTTGATGCGCTGCATGGACACGAGGGCGTGCTGGGCGCGGTCGATGACCCAGCCGGCGTACATGATCGGGCGGATGAGTTGGGTCAGGTAGGCGTTGAAGGCGACGAATGTCCCCAAGCTGAGTTCGCCGTCGATAACCGCGCGGCCGCCCAGCCACAAGTTTAGCCCCAAGCAGAGCGAGGCGATGACGTAGGAAAGCGGCCGGTAGTTGGCGCGGGTGCGGATGTAGGCGCGGTTTTTTTCGAGATACGCTAAGTTGAGCTGGTCGAAGGCGGCGTTTTGCGCGGGCTCTTGGGTGTAAGCCCGGACCACGCGGATGCCGGAGAGGTTTTCCTGGATAAAGGTGCTGATTCGACCGAAGTATTCTTGGATGGCCTTGTAGCGGATGTTGATGACCGCGGCGATGCGGATCATCACGACGCTAAAAAGCGGCAAGGGCACCAGCACCAGCAGGGCCAGCTTCCAGTCGAGCAGGCACATGCAGGCGAGGGTGAAGGTCAGCCCCAAGGCGGTATCGACGATGCCGCGAATGCCGTAGATCCAAAAAAGATGCACCGAGTGGAGATCGTTGGTCGCCCGCGCCATGAGGTCGCCGGTGCGGCGCTGCTGGTAGTACGACAGCGGCAGCTTGAGCAGGTGGGCAAAATACGCGATGCGGATGTCGTATTCGATGCGGTTGGCCGTGCGGCCTAAGAGCATCCGCATGGCGTAGCCGCACACGGCCACGCCGAGGGCGCAGGCGAGGATGTAGAAGACGTAGGTCTCGACTTGGGCGGAGGCGGTTGCTGGCACCGAGATCGCATCGACGGCATCGCCGACCAGCATGGGGATGAGCGCTGTCGCCGCCTGCCCCAGCCCAATGCAGAGCGCCCCGAGCAGGATGCGGCCCCGATAGGGATGGACGTATTGGGCAAACGGACCAAACATCAAGCGAGGGCAAGCTCGGGAAAGGTGCTGGCCAAAAGCGGACGTATGGCCGCCAGCGCTTGGGCGCGGTGGCTGAGATTGTTTTTTAGCTGTGGGTCGAGCTCGGCCATGGTTTTGGCGTACGCGGGGACTAAAAAGACCGGATCGTAGCCAAAGCCGTTGGTCCCGGCTGGAGCCGGGGCGATCAGCCCTTCACATGTGCCCTCGGCGCGGCACTGTCGGCCGTCGGGGCTTACGGCGCAGAGGACGCAGCGGAAGCGGGCACGGCGTTGCGCTGGCTCGGGATAAGGTGCAAGCTCGGCGAGCAAGAGCTGGCAGCGACCGGCGTCGTCGAGGTCGGGGCCACCGTAGCGGGCCGAGTAGATGCCGGGAGCGCCGCCGAGGGCATCTACTTCGAGCCCGGAGTCGTCGGCGAGGGCAATCTGGCCGCTGGCCTCGGCATAGGCGCGGGCCTTGAGCTGGGCGTTGGCGGCAAAGGTTTGGCCGCTTTCCTCGACGGCTAGATCAAGGCCCAGCGCGGCCGGTGCGACGACCTCGACAGCGGCAAACAGGGCGCGAACTTCGCGCAGCTTGCCGGAGTTGTTCGAGGCCAGCAGCAGCGCCATTGCGGCTATTGGGGCTGCTCGTCAAGCTCTGCGAGTTTGCTCGCCGCGTAATCTTTGAAGCGGCTGTCTTTGACTGCTTGGTTGTACCAGCGCCGCGCTTCCTGTCGTTGGCCGAGCTGAAAATGCGCGTCGCCCAGCAGCGTCTCGGCGGCTGGGTAGTCGTCTTGGCAACTGGTGGCGCGTCGCCCGTACTCAATGGCTTGGCGGAAGTTGCCCATGCCGTAGTGAGCCTCGCTGAGCCGGTAATGCGTCTCGCAGTAGCCGTCGTCTAGATCGGCGGCCTTGTTCAGCGGGGCAATGGCCTCGTGGAAACGGCCGAGCTGGTTGAGCGCAATGCCGAGCAAGCGGTGCCCTTCGGCGTACGTGTCGTCGATCTTTAGGGCGTTTTGCAAAAGCGGCACGACGCTCTCTATTTCTTGGGTATCGAACTTCAACCGCGCCAAGTCGCCGTACGATTCCATGTACGTGGGGTCGGCCTCTATGGAACGCTGGTAGGTGACAATGGCTTTGCCGTAGTCGCGGCTGAGGCGTTGGATGTCGCCGAGGGCATTGTAGGGCCTGGCGTCGGTGGGATCGGCTGCGATGGACTCGGCAAAGGCCACTTTGGCCTTGTCTTTTTCGTGCAAGCCACTGTGGGCAAGGCCCATGACGTAGAGGGATTGGGCGCTTTGCGGGCCGTAGTCGCGCGCTTTGTTAAAATAGTCGATAACCTCGCGGTATTTCTTTTGGCGAAAGCTATTGAGAGCGGCCTTTTGATAGAGCTGACCTAGGGCCTTGGCGGACTGCTCCGGCTTGGTGCCGAGGGCATGGGCCGCGGCAAAACTGTTGATGGCTTTGTCGTACTCGTTGAGGGCCTTATAGGAAATGCCGAGGACGTAGTGGGCATTGCCGTAGGAGGCATCGGTCGCCACGGACTTTTCTAGCTCAATGACGGCGTTGCGAAAGCTGCCCTTCTTGACCAAGTCGTAGCCCGTGCGAAAGTAGTCGAGAGCTTCGGGCGACTGGGCGAGGGCCGGGGCGCTCAAAAGCGCGATGGCGAGACTGAGCAAGCGGCAGTACTTCAAAACAAGATCTCCTCGTAAGAAGAAGTAAAGGCGTGGTCGGGCGTTTAACGGCGGGCGTCGATCAGGGCTTCGACTTCGCCGTCGTCGGGAAAGCGGCCTTCTTGCAGCTTGGAAAAGATCAACTCGCCATTGAGGCTGAGTTCAAACTTCCCTCGGTCTGAGGGCACGAGCGAGAAGGCGGCGATGTCTTTCTTGTGGGCGACGAGTAGCTGTTCCGCCAAACTGGCGGCTCTGGTTTCGTAGCCTCAAGCAGAGCAATAAATGAGTTCCAAGTTCACGGGAAACCTCCTGTGGAATAGGGTTAGGAAAGTATAAAAGTCACTAGGAGCGTTGTCAAAAACAGGGAACGGGCGCAGTGGACGAGGTTATAGGCGGCCCTTATCTTCGTATCTTAACACGTTGCCGTATAATTAAATAAAAGAATGCGGTATGGTTGGTATTTTTTTTAAAAAGCAAAAATTTGGCAGCGCGTTGTTGCTGTGCGCGGGCTTGGGCCTCGCGTGTGGCGGCCCCGCGCCGGAAGAGTACGTTCACCAGCTCAAAAGCTCGCAAAAAGTCGAGCGCACCAAAGCTGCCAACCAGCTCATCCGCTTCGACGCCGACGAGGTCGTCCCGCTGCTTATTGAGGAGGCCGACTCCGGCTACATCCGCGTGCGGTTTGAGGTGGTGAGCCTGTTGGGTCGCTTTAAGGACGAGCGCGGGGTGCCGACCTTGGTCACAGCGCTAAAAGATAAGTCGCCGCGCGTGGCGGCCGCGGCCGCGTGGGCGCTGGGCCAGATCGGCTCGCCCAAGGCGCTCCCGCCGCTGCTCAAGTACGTGCGCGACCCCACGGTAGAAGTGCGCCAATACGTGCTCGGCGCACTCGGCCCGTGCCATTCGTACGAGGCCGAGCCGGCCTTGAGCGACTCGGCCTTCCGCGTGGTGTTCCGCGCCTTGCGCGCCCCCAAGCCCAAGTGGCGGATCGCCGCCTTGCAGAGCTTGCGCGCCTACGGGTACCGCGATGCGGTGCAAGAAGTCATCCGCATGTCGGTGGACCCCTCAAATGAGGTGCGCTACGTGGCCGTGCAGGCCCTCGGCCAGATCGGCCACGCACAGCGCGGCAAGCCCGCCCGCGACGCCATTTACGAAGCCCTGGTGGTCGCCCTCGATGCCGACGAGCTGCAAAGCATCCGCGACAAGGCCATCCACGCCCTCGCCGAGGTGGGCGATACGCGGGCCGTGCCGCACTTGCAGCGGCTGATGCAGGAGGGCACGGAAGAAGACCAGATCGCGGCGCGGCTAGCCCTGTACAAGCTAAGCCCCCAAGTCGCCGAGGCGATGAGGGCAACTGAGTTAGGAGCGAAATGAAGGAATTGAAGATCGGCTTCCCGTCCGGGAGCCTGAAGGATTCTACGTTTGACCTGTTTGTTCGCGCTGGTTATCGGGTGCGGCTGGCGCCGCGCTCGTACGTGCCCGACATCGACGACCCCCAGCTTGCGGGCCTGATGTTCCGGGCGCAGGAAATCGCCCAGTACGTGGCGCGCGGCGTCGTCGATGTGGGCCTGACGGGCCGGGACTGGATCCTCGAAAGCGAGGCCGAGGTGGTCGAAATCGGCGAGCTGACCTACAGCAAGAGCACGGCGCGGCCCTTGCGCTGGGTCATTGCCGTGCCCGAGGATTCCCCCATCCAAGGCGTCGAAGACCTACAGGGCCGCCGCATCGCCAGCGAGTTGATCGGCGTGACGCGCCGCTTTTTGCAGGAGCGCGGCGTGGAGGCCGAGGTGGAGTTTTCGTGGGGCGCGACCGAGGTCAAGGCTGGCATTCCCGGCTTGGTGGACGCGGTGGTCGAGGCGACCGAGACGGGTACCTCGCTCAAGGCCAACCGGCTGCGCATCGTCGATACGGTTTGCGAATCGACGCCGCGCTTGATTGCCAACAAGGCCGCGTGGGCCGATGGCTGGAAGCGGGAGAAGGCCGAGAACTTGCTGATGCTGCTCCAAGGCGCGCTCGAAGCCGAGCAAAAGGTCGGCCTCAAGATGAACGTGCCGCGCGCCCAGCTCGACCGCGTCATCGCCCGGCTGCCGGCCCTGCACACGCCCACGGTGTCCGGCCAGATGGACGACGAGTGGGTGGCGCTGGAAATCGTTGCCGACGAGCGCATAGTGCGCGAGTTGATTCCCCAGCTCAAGCGGCTCGGGGCCGAAGGCATCATCGAATATCCGCTCAACAAGGTCGTGTATTGATGGTACCCATTGCCTCCTATCCCGCTGAGCCGCTGGCTGCCCCGCTAGCCGCGCTGTTGGCGCGCCGACCCGAATCCGACCCCGAGGTCGAAGACGCGGTGCGGGATATTCTGCGGCAGGTGCGGAAAGAAGGAGATGCTGCGCTGTGTGCGCTGACGCAGCGCTTCGATGGCGTGGAAATGTGCCAGTTGCGGGTGCCAGCGTCTGTGCTGGCCGAGGCTGAGGCTGCGTTGGACCCGAGCTTGCGCGCTTCTATGGAGGCGGCTATAGCCAATATCCGCGCCTTCCACGAGCGGCAACAGCTCAACTCGTGGTTTGTCGAAGACGGCGACGGGGTGATGTTGGGCAAGAAAATCACGCCCATTGAGCGGGTGGGCTTGTGCGTGCCGGCCGGTGAGGTGCCGCTGTTTTCGAGTTTGCTGATGACGGCTGTGCCCGCGCAGGTGGCTGGCGTGGACCAGCTCTGCGTGGTTTCGCCGCCGGTGGAAAGCGGCAAGGTGCATCCGACGATTGCGGCGGCTGCGCGTTTGTTGGGCATTGACGAGGTGTACGCGGTGGGTGGGGCGCAGGCCGTGGCGGCGCTGGCGTATGGCACGGAGAGCATTTCGCCGGTGGACAAGATCGTCGGCCCGGGTTCGCCCTATACGGTGGCGGCGCAGCGGCAGGTTTTCGGCGCGGTGGGCATCGCGCTGTTGCCCGGTCCGTCGGAAATTGTGGTGCTGGCCGACGAAGGGGCTGACCCGCGCTTGGTGGCGGCGGATTTGCTCTCGCAAGCCGAGCATGGCTGGGGGGTGGCGGCTGTGTGCATCACGGATTGCGCGGCCTTGGCGCGCCGGGTGCAGGAGGAACTTGAAGCGCAACGAGCGGCACTACCGCGCCATTCGATTATAGATAGGGCCTTAGCAGAATACGGCGCGATTGTGGTGGTGCCTAGCCTCGAAGTGGGAATTGAACTGCTCAACCGCTTGGCACCGGAACACGCCGAATTGCAGGTGGCCGACCCGTGGCGCTGGGTGGACTCCGTGCGCCACTGCGGCGCGCTGTTCCTCGGCGCGGCGGCCAGCGAGCCGGTCGGCGATTACTTCGCCGGTACCAACCACGTGCTGCCGACGCAAGGCGCGGCCCGCTACGCCTCGTCGTTGGGCTGGGCCGATTTTGTCAAGACGACGAGCATTATCGCGTACACGCCCGAGCGCTTGGCCCACACCGCCGAGCACATCGTCCGCATGGCGCAGGCCGAGGGCCTTGAGGCCCACGCGCAAGCCATCCGCATCCGCCAACAGCAGGCCACACCATGAGCGCAGATCGCCGCACGGCGCGGATTGTGCGCCAGACGACCGAGACCGAGATCGAGTTGTTGCTGTGCCTCGACGGCCGCGGCCAGTGCCGCGCCGACACCGGCCTCGGCTTTTTCGACCACATGCTCCAAGCCTTGGCCCGGCACAGCCTGTGTGACCTAGAGGTCCGGTGCCGAGGCGATTTGCACGTGGACGCTCATCACACGGTGGAAGACGTGGGCATTTGCCTCGGCCAAGCCATTGCCCAAGCCCTGGGCGACAAGGCCGGCATTCAGCGCTACGGCCACAGCTACGTGCCCATGGACGAAGCCTTGGCGCGGGCGGTGGTGGATTTGTCGGGCCGGGCCTATTTGGTTTTTGCCGCGGCCTTTAGCGAGGAGCGGGTTGGTGCGCTGGATGTGTCTTTGGTGCGCGAGTTTTTCTACGCGGTGGCCGATCAAGGCCGGATGAATCTGCACCTCGACCTCCTGCGCGGCCACAATACCCACCACGGCATTGAGGCGCTGTTCAAGGCATTCGCCCGCGCTCTGCTGATGGCCGCGCAGCAAAGCGAGCGAGTCCAGGGCATCCCTTCGACCAAGGGCGTGCTCTGAGCGCGGGCTACTCGCCCATGAAGATTTGCCACTTGATGTACGACGACATCGACAATCCGTGGTTGGGTGGCGGCGGTGCGGTGCGGGCGATGGAGCTCTACCGCCGCTTGGCCAGCCGCCACGAGATCACGGTGGTCAGTGGCCTGTTTCCCGGAGCCGAGCGCGAGACCGAACGGCACGGCCTGCGCCTGTTGCGCGTAGGCTCGGCTCGCAGCTATGCCCTGAGCCGGGTGGGCTATTGCCGCGCGGCAATAGCTCAGTTGCAGCGGCTAGAGTGGGATTTGTGGATCAACGAGTTTTCGGCTTTTGCGCCTTTGTGCGTCCCGGCGGCGCTGCGGCGGCAGGGTTTGCTGTTGTTTTATCACTTCATGGGCCTGCACGCTTTTGCCAAGCATCCGCTGGTGGGCGGCGTGGCGTGGCTGTGCGAGCGGCGTGCGCTGCGGGCTTATGAGCGGATTTTGACGATTGCTCCCAGCGTGCAGGCGCGGATTCAGCGGCGTGCCCGCGACGCGGCGGTTGATATTGTGTACACTGGCGTCGATCGGCGCTTTTTTGCGCTGGCGTCTGAAGAAGCGCCGTACTTGCTCTACTTTGGGCGCATGGATATTCACACCAAGGGGATCGACCTGTTGATCGCCGCGTTTGCCGAGATTGCCGCTGAGCAGCCGGAGATTCGTCTCAAGCTGGCTGGGCGCGGGACTGCTAAGCAGCTTGCTAGGGTGCGTGGCTTGGCGCGGCGGGCGGGATTGGAGGGCCGGGTGGAGGTCGTCGGGAATGTGGGAGAGGAGCAAAGAGACGAGCTTTTGCGCCGTGCGCTGATGGTCTGCGTCCCGTCGCGCTACGAGGGGTGGTGCATGGTGGCGGTGGAAGCTGCGGCTGCTGGGAAAGCTGTGTTGGGGACCGATATTGACGGTTTGCGGGATGCCGTGCGCCACGATGAGACTGGGGTATTGGTGCCTGCCGAGGATGTGGGGGCGTTGGCGGATGGGATGCGGGCGTTGATTGCGGATGAGCCGAAGCGAAAGGCTCTGGGGGCGGCAGGTCGGGCGTGGGCTGGGCGGTTTGGTTGGGATCGGTTGGCGGAGGATTTGGAGGATGTGTATTTGCGGGCGGTTGAGGAAATGGGATAGGACGCACCTGGAAGGATTTCATGGTCAAAAAGAACAAACGCGCCAAAGCCCAAGCGCCGGCAAAGGCCGAGAGGCCGCCTCTGTGGAAGCATCGGTTTTTTCCGCTGGTTTTTTTTCTCGCCTTGAGTCTGCTGTACTTCTACGAGTTTCCGCTGTCGGACAAGATCGTCTTTGGGATGGATGTGGGGACGGATTATCACAAGGGCGCGGCCTTGAGTTTTTGGGACAAGGTGCAGACTGTGGACCAGCCGATGTGGGATCCCAAGATGGGCGGCTTTCCCCAGTCTGAGGCCATTCGTCCGCAGTACTTTCCGGCCTACGTTCTGTACTTTTTCACGACTTTTCAGCGGTATATTGGCTGGCGGTATATTCTGACGATGTGCGTCGCTGGTTTGGGGATGTACGCGTACTTGCGGCAAATCCACGTGGGGGGTCGCGCGGCGCTGTGGGGTGGGGTGGCGTTTATGTCTGCGCCGACCTTTTTGGCGTTTCCGTTGGCGGGGCACTACGCCAAGATGGGGGTCATTGCGCTGTTTCCGTGGATTATTTGGGCGTTGGAACGGGCGTTGGCGCAGCGGCGGCTGATTTATTGGGCGGCGGTGGGGGTGCTGATTGGGGCGTGTATTTACTCGCATCCGCCGATGACGTACTTCGCGCTGTTGGGGCTTGGCGTCTATTTCCTATTCAAATTATATCAGCTGCGGCGCGACCGGGCCTTGGTGCGGCGCTTTATTCATTTTATAGGGGCGGTGGTGCTGGGATTGGCGTTGGGGGCCGAGGGGGCTTTTCCGGTGATGATGTACACTCGTGCCGAATCCAAGCGGGCTACGGGCGACGAGGTGGGGGGTAAGACGGCGGCGGAACAGCTTGCGTATGCGCGGAGCTGGTCGCTGCATCCGGAGGAAGTGGCGTCGCTGGTGGTGCCGGAGTTTGGTGGGTACGACAATGTGTTGGTGCAGGGCGGCTCGCGCTATTGGGGCCGCAATGCGTTTAAGATTAACTCCGAATACTTTGGTGCGTTGGCCGTGCTGTTGGCGTTGCTGATGGTGCCGGAGGGTCGGCGACGACCGCAGGTGGCGCTGTTGGGCGGCGTGTTTGTGCTGGCGTTGGCGTACGTGTTGGGCGAGCACACGCCCGTGCACTGGCTGGCGTTTCACTTGCTGCCTGGGGCGGATGTGCAGCGGGCGATTGGGATGGGGTCGTTTGTGTTTGCGTTTGCCGGGTGTGCGATGGCGGGGTTGGGTTTGCAGCGGGTGTTGGATGCGGATGCGGAGGAGCGGGCGTTGCTGCGGACGCGGTTGGCGTATGTCGGCGGCGTCCTCGCGGCGTTGGCTTTGTTGGTGGCGCTTTTTCCCAAGGACATGACGGAGGCGTGGATAAATTTGTTTTACGGCGACATTGCGCCGCAGAAGCGGGCGGTGTTGGCTGGGAGTTACGATTGGATTGGGCGCGGCGGTTGGTACGTGGTGGTGGCGTTGGGGGCGGGGTTGGCGTTGCTCTTGCTGCGGTTAGGGGGGCAGCTTTCGGCGACGGTGTTGGTGGGAGGCTTGTGTGCGGTGACGGTGTTTGATACGTGGCGCGTCGCTCGGGTTTATTTGCACTATCGGGATCCGGGGCACTACATGGATATTCGCCGCGAGAATCCGCGCGTGGTGGAGTTTTTGCAAAAGGATGAGTCGCTTTTTCGCGTCTTGCCGTTGCCTAATTTTCGGGTGCTGGAGGAGCCGGGGTATCATTTGTATGGGGTTTGGTCCATTACGGGCTTTCACGATTTGACGGTGGGGCGCTACGACCGGATGCTGAAGGAGTTTGAGCCGAGGGTGCAGGAGTTTTTGCGTTCGGGTGCGCCGTCGGCGGGGTTTCAGGCGCTGTTGAATTTGCTCAATGGGAAGTATTTGGCGGTGCCTAAGCCTTTAGAATTGAATATGGCGGCGTATCCGCTGCGCTTTGAGGGAGCGCGGTTTCGGCTGTACGAGAATCCGCAGGCGTTGCCGTGGTTTTACTTGGCGCCGGAAGTGGAGGTGTTGGACAGTGGCGAGGCGGTTTTGCAGCGATTGCTGAATGGACGGGTGGATCCGCAGGAGGTGGCGTTGTTGGAGAAGGTGCCGGCGGTGCGGCTCGATGGGGCGGGGGACCGGGCGGGCGACCGGGTGGAGCGGCTGGCGTATGAGCCAAAGGAGGGGTTGATTCGCGTGCGGACGCAGAGTGCGGGGGCGCGGGTGTTGGTGGTGTCGGAGAATTATCAGTCGAATTGGTCGGTGTGGGTGGATGGGGCGGAGGCCGAGATGCTGCGGGTGAATTATATATGGAAGGGGGTGGCGTTGTCGGCCGGGGAGCACGAGGTGGAGTTGCGCTATTTTTCGCCGGTGTTGGCTTGGGCGCGGGTCGCGGGGTTGGTGGGTGTGGTGGTGGTTGTGGGCGTGGTGGTGGGGGCTTGGCGGCAGCGGCGGCGGGATGGTTGACAAACGGTTGGGGGTCGGTGATATTTGCCGCTGATAGCCTTGAAGGGCGTTTGCTATGGATAGTGGTGCGATAAATTGGACTGTTATAAGCGTTGGTATTGCGCTGGCGGGGCTGATACTGGCAGCTATACGGGACTCTCGCGTCACCGCACGGGAGTTGCGCGCCGATATGCGGGATATTCGCGCCGATATACGGGCGCTTGCAGATCGGTTGGATAAGCGGATAGATGAGCAGGGCGCGAAGTTGGAGCGTCTGTCGGAGCGGCTGGGGCGGCAGGAGCGGGAACAGGCGCGGATGAATGGGGTGCTGGAGACGCTGCCCGAGCGGCTGGGGCGGCAGGAGCAGGAGCAGGCGCGGATGAATGGGATGTTGGAGACGATTCGGGCTGGGCTGTCGTATCGGGTGGAGGGTGCGGATGCGGGCGACCGCGTGGCCGAGGGGGGTGAATCGTATGAGCCGGAGGGTTGATTGGCGGGAATTGTGCCTAAGCATCTTGACAGGCGGGGTAATCCGCATATACTTATAACTTTTACCGCGCTGATGGTTGGCCGTTGAATGGCTAACTCTTGCGGATGGTTTGACACAGCGCGGTGTTTGGTGTTATTGTTTGGCCGCGCCGCGCCGGTGCAGATGGGGCATGACATAGGGGATATAAGGCGTTTTGGCCAAGGTATTTTAAGGGGAATTAATTCTTGACACTTCTATTTTTTCTCGGTATAATTAACTCTATTGTATAGGATAATGCGCTTGCATTATGAACAAAGAGCCGCGAAAGGGGGCTTATGAAACACGCACGAATGCAATATCTCAGTGGGTTTGAAGCAAATCCATCTTCTTATATCACTTTCTTAATCAGGGATACGTTCCCTGGGGAGGTTGAGTAATGATACACACAAAGTCTTTGATCCGCCGCTTGGCTTTCGCGCCTTGGTTGCTGGCGCTCGGTCTGGTCGTGGGATGGACTGGCGCTGCAGAGGCGGTAGGGGTTACTCTATCGTTAGACAAGCCCACGGTGCGTGAGGACAATGGCACAACCGAAATCACGGTGACGGCCAAAGCTGCTGCGAAGGTGTCAGGGGCTGTACATGTGGTTTTGTCGTATGATGCTCCAGCTGATCCGCTTAATCAGCGTTTCCGCATGACGGTACCTACCATCATAATTCCCCACGACACAGACTCGGGGACGGGGACGATCTCCTTTATCCCCACCCAGGATAAGTTTCGCGGGGCCAATGGCAACTACCAGGACAACGGCTTGCTCGATGATCTTACGATCACCATTACCGGC